>CAVWDB010000015.1:0-616617 GCA_963753655.1 uncultured Chloroflexia bacterium | reverse complement strand
ATAATGGATTTTAAGCGGTTTAAATTTTAATAAATGTCGACCATGCAACTGAACCCCGATTGATTGATGAACTGCTCCCCCCAAAATTGAAATGCCTTCTTTAATATTTCTTCGGTACGCACGGTATCCACAACTGTAATCCTTTACCCCGGCAATTGGCACAATCAATCGAAAAATCCAACTCATTCCCAGGCTGAGTGTTGGCGAAACAAACTTACTCCAATGACGCGTGCTCCTGGCTGGTAGCGGGATGCAATCACAACATCACTGCCTTCATCTATTGCCATTACCATACGCATCAACAGTCCTGGCGAGTGGGTGTTGTCCGAGTCCATGGTAACGATAACATCCTCATTATCAGACACAACGAGTGCTGTGAGAATACCTGTTTAATCGCTTCCCCCAATCCCTTGTTTTTCTCATGTTTAACAAGAAGTACATTTTTATCAGTGATTTCCTGTACTTTTGTAACAGTTTCATCAGAACTTCCGTCATCCACCACAATGATTTTGGTTCCTTCGAGCAATCGCCTTTTCGCAATTTTTTGAATCCGCTCAATTAACAAGACAATGTTGTCGGCTTCGTTATATGCTGGCAGTATGATGGTGATCATATATTCTCCTCATAAAATCCGAACACAGAAAATAAACATTCAACAAAGCCCATTGTGTGCACTGCCCCCAGAGTCTATCTCATCAACTGTTCGACACGCGATTCGCCAACGCTGTAATATTTTGCCTGTGGGTGATGGACAATGATCGCGGCGGTGGATTGTTCGGGGATCAACTGATATGAAGGCGACAAGGTTATGCCGAGTTCTTTTTCAACGGCGGGCAGCAATTGCCAAACTTTTTGATGGTCTTCCAATTCAGGGATGGCGGGATAGCCCCACGAGTAACGCTTGCCTTGATTTTCAGGGATGCCCATTTCGCGGCGGATGTGTTCGTGGAGATAATTTGCAGTCGCTTCGGCAGTTTGGACTCCAAGTCCGTGGGTGAAGTAGGCTTCGGTGTAATCGTTGGCGGCTTGCAGTTTCTCAAAACGTTCGGATGCTTCCTGTCCGACAGTGACAACCTGGAAGGCGACCACATCCATTTGACCTGATGAGACAGGAGCGTAGTAATCAGATAACGCAAGATGCTCATCGTAAGGTTGGCGTGGGAAGTTGAAGCGGGTAAGACTTCATCGAGATTCTCAGGATTGTAGACGATGAGATCGTCACCTTCAGCCTGGCAGGGGAAGAGTCCGTAGACGCCTTGTGGATTGAGCCACTTCTCGCGCATAGCTTCGCGCTTCATCTTGTCGAGGCGCGCATCGAACTCGGCTTTGAGCTTCGTCCATTCTTCTCCGTGAGTGTTCTTCGCTCCCCACGAAAGGCGATAGAGTTCGTTGATGTTGAGATGTGTGAAGACCATTTCAAGCGGCATGTTCTTGACGACGCGCATACCGAATTTGGACGGGGGAGAGTGAGAGGGCGCAGGGACAATGTTTGAACGTTCGAAAGTTGGAACGTTGGCAGGTTTGGCGCTGGCGCGACCGAGTTCCATATCCGCTTCTTTGCGGACTTGTTCAAGGAGCGCGGGTTTGCGCTTTGTGTCAATCAGTTGATCCATCGTTTCGAGACCTTCGAAGGCGTCTTTACAATAGAAGACGCCAGGATCGTAGAACTCGCCATCTTCGGTTTGGAGGATGCGGCGTCCGAAGCGGCGGTTGATGGCGGCGCCGCCGATCAGCACAGGGATTTTGTGTCCACGGCGTTGGAGTTCGTTGACGATGAGCGGCATTTGCTTGGAGGTGGATACCAACAACGCAGACAAGCCAATCGCAGTGGCGTTAGCTTCGACAGCTTTGGTGATAATCGTCTCAGCAGGGACTTGCTTGCCGAGGTCAATGACGGTGTAGCCGTTGTTGGCGAGAATCGTTTTGACGAGGTTCTTGCCGATGTCATGCACGTCGCCATAGACGGTGGCGATGACGACTGTACCTTTTGTAACGCCTTCAACTTTTTCAAGATAATTCTCAAGATGTGAGACGGTCTTCTTCATCACTTCGGCAGATTGGAGCACGAAGGGCAGGATCAATTCACCCGCGCCGAATTTGTCGCCGACTTCTTTCATGGCGGGGAGGAGGATGTTGTTGAGGGTGTGAACGGCGACCTCATGGGTCGTGGGGACGGGCAGCTGCCCGTCCCTACTGCGATTGATAATCTCATCAATATCCGCTTCGACGCCTTCTTTCTTGCGGTGGACGATTTTCCAGTGCAGGCGTTGTTCGGGGGTCATGCCTTCGGTGGGATCGGCGAGAGTTGATTCGGTGGTGGGGGTGATGTTTTCGTAGTGTTCGATATAGCGTTGAAGCGCATCTGCTCGGCGGTTGAAGATGAGGTCTTCGCAGAGTTCTTTTTCTTCGGCGGGGATGTCTGCATAGGCGGTGACGTGCGCGGGATTTACGATTGCCATATCCAAGCCAGCTTGGACGCAGTGATACAACATGATCGAGTTCAAGGCAGGGCGGGCTTGTGGAGCAAAGCCAAAGGATAAGTTGCTTACGCCAAGCGAAGCCATCACGCCAGGTAATTCTTGTTTGATGAGGCGAATGCCTTCGATGGTTTCGATGGCAGAGTCGACAAATTCCTGGTCGCCTGTGGCGAGGGTGAAAGTCAATGCGTCGTAGACCAAGTCTTCGGGCTTGAGTCCAAATTCGTTGACGGCGACATCGTAGATGCGTTTGGCGACTTCGAGTTTGCGTTCACGAGTCTTTGCCATGCCGTTCTCGTCAATCGTCATGATGACGACTGCGGCGTTGTGCGCTTTTGCCAAGGCAAAAACTTTATCGGCTTTGGTGCGACCTGCTTCGAAATGGGTTGAGTTAATGAGACAACGTCCAGGCGCGGTTTGGAGCGCGACTTCGAGAACATCGAGTTCGGTGGTGTCGATCACCAACGGAACATCCACGCCCATTTCAAGTTTCTTGACGACCTTGCGCATGAGTTCGGCTTCGTCGGCGCGTTCGGTGACGGCGCAGGAGATGTCGAGGGCGTGCGCGCCGAAGTCCACTTGTTCACGGGCGATTTCGAGAATCGAGTCGTAATCTTCTTCGAGCAGGAGTCGCTTGAACTTGCGCGAGCCTTGGGCGTTGAGTCGTTCGCCGAGCAGGGTGGGCGGAGGGTCCTGTCGCATGGCAATCGCTGACATGGCAGAGGCAAGCTGAGGCGTAGAGTGAAGCGCCTGCTTGGGATGTGGATGCGCATCCAGTTTTTGAATCAGCAACTTAAGATGTTCAGGCGTCGTGCCGCAACATCCGCCCACAATTGAAACGTTGTGCTTGGTCACGAACTCGTACATGTCGTTCGCATACGGTTCGGGCTCGAGCGGATACACGGCCTGACCATCGACGTTGAGCGGCAGTCCCGCGTTGGGGATGCACGAAACGGGCAGCGTGGAATTTTCGCCGAGGATGCGGATGGGCTCGCGCATGTGCTCGGGTCCCGTGGAACAGTTGAGACCGATGACATCGATGCCCATGCCTTCAAGGATGGCGAGCGAGGCGTTGATGTCGGTGCCGAGCAACATGCGACCGGTCGTATCGAGCGTGACCTGAGCCTGGATCGGCAAATAGACTTGAGTCTCGTCGAAGGCTTTGTGGATGCCGATGATGGCGGCTTTGACTTCGAGAATGTCCTGCGAGGTTTCGATGAGGAGCAGGTCAACGCCGCCTCGAATCAGACCGACTGCCTGCTCGCGAAATGTTTCGGAGAGTTCATCGAAGCTGACGTTGGAGAGGTCGGGGTCATTGGCGGAGGGAAGTTTGCCTGAAGGTCCCATGGAGCCAGCGACGAAACGCGGCTGCTAACCCTTCGGGAGATTCGTTCTCTCAGGCAGAATTGCGATGAGCGTGCGAATATTCGTCGGCAAGTTCTTGCTAGTCTTGCGGCAGTCTCATTGATTTCGATGACTCGATCTTGCAGTCCATATTCCTTCCATTGTGATTCGATTGGAACGGAAGGTGTCCGTTTCGAGCACGTCCACGCCGACTTCGAGGAACGAGCGATGGACTTTTTCCACGGCTTCGGGATACGAGATGACGAGGTAGTCGTTGCATCCGTTGTATTGTTCGCCGCCGAAATGTTCGGCAGTCAGGTTTTGGACTTGCAGGCTCGTTCCCATCGCGCCATCGAAGACAAGGACTTTCTTTTCGAGGGCGTCGAGGTAACGGCGGTTGGTGTATTTGCGATTTCATATTGCTCCTAGTGTTTAATTCACTGAGATAAATCAGTGAGTTTATTTTGCTAAACCAGATTGAAGCACAAGTTCTGTTGAATAGCGTGATACCAATCAATTGGTTTGATTTTTTTCATTCTACGAAAATAGACAGGTGCATGGTTGTTCATGCCAAAGAAAAGTGAGTTGGAGTGCTTGTGCTACGCTGTCAATGGCGTCAATATGTGGAACGCGGTCATCATGCATAAGAAACTGTACAAATCCCTGATAGTGTTTTTCAAATGGTATCGTAGTTCAATCGGATCGAATCTTTCATAACTGTAGATATTTAGTTGCGTCGCTAACAAGAGCTAATACGATTGTTGTTCCCGTTGTAATAAGTGGATGACCAGCAACGTGAATAGCACTTCCCATTTGTGATGCGCTGATATTTCTTCAGAGCACGCTTTTGAGATATCGTCGATGTTTTGCAAATATTTGTTTGCTATAATGCTTCATACTACAAAGATTCGCCATATTCCAATCATGGCAGACAAAAGATCAGAAGCTATGCCAGCATGATTATTGGCGATTTGTAAAGTAGAACAGCTACAACAATTAATACAATAACTCGAATAGCTGTTGTGAAGTAAGCCAAATAAGGTTTTGGCTGTCTGTTTTGATAAAAAATAACGCAAAGATAAAGTCTCAGAATCGTCTTTCCAAAACGGTTGATTAGGCGTGTTCATATTTGTTCTCCCTTTCTACAACATTCTATCTTGTTTCATAATCAAAATTTAGACTTCCAATCCTTGCACATCTTCCAGCGCGGGGTGGTTGCGTGGGGTTGTGCCCGCACGACGGATTAACCGTCGGGCTATTCGTACGAAGCCGACTGAAGTCGGCTAGTCCGCTTTAGCGGACTTTGTAGGTGTAGCATGGACGTTTACGTCCGTGCGGGGATGAGGGCGTCGAGAATATCATATTGCAATCTCATTTCACATCAGGCGGAAGTGTCGCCTTCCCAGCGGCGACATCCTGCCTTCGGCGATCAATTTTCTTGCACGTTCCTTGTTCTTCTCTGACCATTTTGATTTTGGCTTACGTGGCGTGTAACGTGTGACGTAACGCTCCTCATCCAAGCCTTTGAACCCGATGGATTCTGTCCAGCCGAAGCACATTGCTTCTTCGACCGCGTCGTGAAAATTGATGGATGGTTTCTTTGTGGCTTTCTTGTACTGGATCAACCAGATCTCATTTCTTGGTCTTGTGATTCTTCTCCAGCCATTTGCGAAAGTCATCTCGGGTGGTTACGTAAAGTGTTTCGCCAATTTCCATTTTCATCCAACCGTGATCGTTTCTGCTTCATCCAGCGCGGACTTTGCCCACGCTGTCACATCTTCACAATACACTTCTGCATTCTCCGTGCGGACATCCAGAATTGTTTTCGTCCATGTGGCTTTGGAGATGATCGGTACGCCATCTTTCGATTTGAATTTAAAAGTACGCTTGCCGCTGTCAACGCTATCCTTAACCTGTTGACGAATTAACGATGGCGATTTCTTTTCCACAATAAATTCTCTCAATAAATCGCGTTCATAAAGCCAGCCTTCCTTGCTCATTCTGCTGGAGTGCTGGATCATGAACGTCGCCACTGTCAGGTTATGGACAGCGCCATATTCGAGATCGGTGAATTCCAGAGCCAGAAATTCATCGAAACGTTCTTTGCATAAAGAGTCGGTTGCGCCGCATTCGGGACAGTTCATCGATCAACCTTTCACATCCGGCGGAAGTGTCGCCTTTCCAGCAGGGGACATCCTGCCTTCGGCGATCATCTTGCGGGCACGGTCCTTGTTCGTGTTCGTCCAATTCGATTTTGGCTTGCGCGGTGAGAAGCGCAGGGCGTAGCGTTCCACGTCCATGCCTTTTTCGAGATTGTCAATCCAGCCGAAACAGATGGCTTCCTCCACCGCCTCCACATAGTCAATGGACGGTTTCTTGGTGGCTTTCTTGTACCGAATCAACCAAATCTCTTTTTTGGTTTGGTGATTTGCGATCAGCCACTTGCGGAAGTCATCGCTGTGCCGTTACGTAAAGTGTTTCTCCGATTTGCATAAAGTTATACCTCGGTGGTTGAGTAGCCCTGAGCGTTCGTTGCGAAGGGCGTATCGAAACCACCAATAAGCAAGCAGCTTTTGTTACGTGTGGTTTCGATACGGCGGCCACGCTTCGACTTCGCCGCCAACGAACGGCGGCTCCGCTCAGCGCGATGCCGCCTACTCAACCACCGGGTTGCTTATGTAACAAAATCGCCTCTCATAATGAGAGGCGACACGCAGTAGGCATATCATCTCTCATCTCTCAGACTTTTGGGCGAAATACATCGCTCTACAATCTGCCGAAATTGGCACCGCTTGAACGGTTGCCGAAGCGTCATAGGGTCGGTCCCTCAGCTTCTCTGGATGAGCACAGCACACTAAATTGTTGCCGCTTTATAACACGATGAGGGACTTTGTGTCAAATAAAAATTCGCTTGACATTTGCCAATTTCAATTGTAGACTCTCGAATAAGGAAAAACTTAATCGAAATGAAAAAAGTTGACTCCATTCGTTCCTTTGAGATGATCAAGTTGTTGGCGGATTCCCGCCGCATGGACATTCTGCGCCTGTTGATGGCATCTCCCGCCACGCTCACGCATCTCGCACGGACCTTGAAGCAGTCTCCCGCGTGGATTCGTCATCATACGCTGACGCTTGAATCCGCGGGCTTGATCGAGGTCAGTGAGATCCGCAAGACAGGCAAGGTGACCGAAAAATTCTATCGTGCCAAAGCGGACGCATTGCTCTTGCAGGAAGTGATCCTCCCTAAAACGAAAAAGCCCGCAGCCATTTTTTCAGGCAGTCACGACCTTGCACTGGAAGGGATTGCAGAGCATCTTGAAAAGCACGTCACATTGTTGAACATGCCTGTCGGCTCACTCGATGGACTGGTCAATCTCCGCCAGGGACTATGTCAGATCTCGGGTTCACACTTATTGGATGTAACGGGGGAATACAACACACCGTTTGTCCGTCATCTCTTCCCCGACCGCGACGTGGAAATCATCACACTTGCCTATCGCACACAGGGACTGATGCTTGCAAGTGGAAATCCCAAAGGTATAAAGAAGACCCCTGACATTGCGAAGCCGAATGTCCGTTTTGTGAATCGTAATGCGGGCTCAGGCACTCGTCTTTGGTTTGACGCAGAACTGAAAAGACTCAAAATTCCAGTTGAAAAAATCAATGGCTATGGCAAAGAAGTGAAAACGCACACCGAAGCCGCTGCCTTGATCTCCTCAAACAAAGCGGATACAGCTCTTGGCTTACAAGCGGCGGCGCATCAATATGCTCTCGATTTCATCCCATTGTTTGAAGAACGTTACGACCTTGTCCTGCCGCGCGAGAATGAACAGACTCTTTCCCCATTGCTTGATTATTTGCAGACGTCCGCTTTCCGAAATTCACTTGCACTTGTTATCTGGTTACAACACCGCTCACAGCGGTGAGCAAGTCCCAATCCAACTCGGTGGTTGAGTAGGCGGCATCGCAGTGGCGGAGGGCTGAGCGTTTGTTGCGAAGCCCGCAGTCGAAGCGTTGTTCGCCGTATCGAAACCACCACTAAGCAAAGGAATATTGGTTTCGGGTGGTTTCGATACGCCCTTCGGGCTACTCAACCACCGAAACATAAAATTTTCAAGGAACTTCCCCATGAAACGAATTCTCTCAATTCTCTTTTTATCTATCCCTCGTTCTTGTTGCCTGCGCACCGGCCACACCCGAAGTTCCACCCGCCCGCCAACTAAACCTCATCCTTGCCACAACCACGTCCACACAGGACTCGGGTTTGCTCGATGTGTTGGTCCCGCTCTTCGAAACGGAATCAGGCTACACGGTCCAGACCGTAGCGGTGGGGACGGGCGCCGCGCTCAAAATGGCAGAAGAAGGCAACGCCGATGTCCTGCTGGTCCACGCGCCCACATCCGAAGTCGCATTGATGGACGGGGGCTGGGGCAAGGATCGTTTCCTCGTCATGCACAATGACTTCGTGATCGTTGGTCCCGCCGATGATCCGGCGGGAATTAAAGGCACCCCTGCGGCTGTCGAAGCGTTCCAAAAGATTTTCGCCGCAGGTTCAACGTTCGTCTCGCGCGGCGATGACTCAGGTACGAATAAAATGGAGATCAGTTTGTGGGACAAAGCCGCCAATGACCCGAAAGGCGCTGTGTGGTATATCGAGTCGGGGCAGGGCATGGGCGCCACATTGACGATTGCCTCTGAGAAAAACCGCCTACACGTTGACAGACCGCGCAACCTATCTGGCGAACAAAGCCAACTTGAGTCTCGATATTCTCGTCGAAGGCGATCCCGCTTTGCTCAATGTTTATCATGTGATTACGGTCAACCCCGAGAAATGGGAGAAGGCGAATTATGAGGGCGCGCTGGCTTTCGCCAACTTTATGATCGCGAAAGATACACAGGATGTGATCGGTAAATTTGGCGTGGATAAATTCGGACAGCCGTTATTCTTTCCCGATGCCGATAAAATGGATTCAGACCTGGGCTTATAATCAACTCGAAACAGGGGCGGCTCGCAAGGTCGCCCATTTCTTTTCGGAGTTGAATGAAAAAACTGTTGATTGTTTTATCCCTCGTTCTTACGGCTTGCAACACAAATCAAAACAAAGTCCTTCTGCTCGTTTCCACAACCTCCACGCAAGATTCAGGCTTGCTCGATGTGCTCCTGCCCGCCTTTGAATCGCAAAGCGGCTATCAGGTGCGCCTCGTTGCCACGGGTTCAGGGCAGGCTCTCAAACTCGGCGAACAAGGGAATGCGGATGTGATTCTTCTCCATTCGCCTGATGCCGAAGAAGAATTCATCGCAAACGGATTTGGCATAGACCGCCGACTCGTGATGCACAACGACTTTGTCATCGTGGGACCTCCCTCCGACCCCGCCTCGCTTCGCACCCAGCCGACGCTTGATGCGGCTTTCGAATCGATCTTCTCCTCCGCATCAATCTTTGTCTCCCGCGGCGATGGATCAGGGACACATGTCAAAGAACTCGCCATATGGAAGAATGCCGGTCTCGATCCGCAGGGTCAAAGCTGGTATATCGAAACCGGGCAAGGACAGGGCAACACGCTCACCATCGCCTCAGAAAAAGGTGGTTACGCACTCGTTGACCGTGGAACGTTCCTCGCCTATAAATCCAACCTTGATCTGAAAATTCTCTTCGAAGGCGACCCGTTCTTGAAAAATATCTACCACGTCCTCACCGTCAACCCCGAAAAATGGACGAGCGTAAACCTGGCTGGCGCAAAAGCCTTTGAAGATTTCATCACTTCGCCTGAAGGTCAAAAGATCATCGCTGAATTTGGCGTAAAAGAATATGGTCAACCTTTGTTCTTCCCTGATGCCGTAAAATAATGTCATTGCGAGCGAAGCGACATCGTGCCCGAAGTGACTTCGACGCTATCGCGTCTCAACCCTCGCAACGACATTTGGAATAATATGTTATTCGACCCTGAAGTCTGGCAGATCACTGCCCTCTCCTTACAAGTCTCTGCAATTGCCACAGTTGTCAGCCTGCTGATCGGCTTGCCTTTTGGCACCTGGCTTGCGCTTGGCAACTTCCGCGGGCGTTCTGTGATTTTGAGCTATCATCAACACGGGCATGGCGCTGCCGCCTGTTGTAGTGGGACTTGTTGTGGCAATAACGCTTTGGCGCAGCGGTCCGCTTGGGGATTTTCACCTCATTTATACGCCCATCGCCATCATCATCGCGCAGACAGTTATCTCCGCACCGGTTGTGACTGGATTGACTGCCGCCGCGCTCGAAGCGTTGGACCCGCGTCTCCAACAGCAATTACTCGGTCTCGGCGCTTCACGCGGACAAATGATCTGGTACTTGTGGCGGGAAGCTCGATTGCCACTCCTCGCCGCGCTCATGGCAGGTTTCGGTTCTGTGATCTCCGAAGTTGGCGCGTCCATGATGGTGGGTGGGAACATCCGTGGGCAGACGCGTGTGTTGACGACAGCGATCGTCCTTGAAACGGGTAAAGGTGAGTTCGGTAAAGCATTGGCGTTAAGCGCTTTATTATTGGTGATAACGTACCTCATCAACCTTGCGTTGACCTTGATCCAACAACGGGGGCAAAGACGATGAACGGGAAAAAATCCCGAAGGGATGATAGTATTTTAGATTGGACGTTCGCCATTACCCTAATCCCGAAGGGATGGCATGATTTAACCAGGATCTATAACACCCCTTCGGGGTTCATAAATTTGGCGGCTGTTGCTATAATAATTTCACCCCTGCGGGGTTTGGCGGGGCGATGATGATCCTGATTCGTGATCTATTAATTCAACGTAATAAACGTGACGTGCTTCGTATTGATACGCTTGATATTGCACGCGGCGAAACATTGACCGTTGTCGGTCCAAACGGCGCGGGGAAGAGCACACTGTTGCTGGCGTTGGCGCATTTGCTCAAGCCTACGCGCGGCGATATTCAATTTGACGGCAAGTCTGTGACGCAATGGAATGACCTTGAATATCGTCGAAAAATATCGTACGTGTTTCAGGCTCCGTTGTTGATGGATATGACTGTGGAGCAAAACGTCGCGCTGGGTTTGAAGTTCCGCGCGGTGCCGAAGGATGAGATTCGCGAACACGTTTGGAAGTGGATCAAGGCGATGGGCGTGGAGTCGCTGTCGAAACGACGGGCAGGCGAATTGTCAGGAGGAGAAGCGCAGAGGGTCAGTCTGGCGAGAGCATTCGTACTGGAACCTGAACTGTTACTGCTCGATGAGCCGTTTGCGGCGCTCGATCCGCCGACGCGTACAAAGCTGCTCGATGATCTATCCGCCTTGCTGGCAGAAGATCATCGCACAGCGGTTTTTGTCACACATAATCTAAATGAGGCGGCGAAGTTGAGTCATCGTATCGCGGTGGTGGTGGGAGGCGTGTTGCGTCAGGTGGGTACAGTGCGCGAGATCAAAGCGCATCCCGCGGATGAGGCGGTCGAGGCATTCCTGCAAGAGTTGCCGCACAGCCAATGATATAATCTTCAAAAATTTGGAATCAAGAAGCTTGCTTCTGGAATTTTCACCAGCAAGCTGGTGGATTCCATAGGAGGAAGGATGCTGAAAATCGAGATCGTTTACTGCGCGGTCTGACACTACACCGGTCGGGCCGTGAGCCTGATGGATGAATTGCTCAAGCATTATGAGCATGTGATCGAAACGGTTACTCTTATACCTTCTGATGGCGGGCGTTTTGAAGTATCTGTGAATGGGGAGTTATTGTATTCAAAACTGAATACGCATCGTCATGCGGAGCCTGGGGAAGTGTTGGGGTTGGTGAGGAAGCTGGTTGGAGAATAAAGAATAACCCGCTGGTTGAGTAGGGCTGAGCGTTTGTTGCGAAGCCCGTATCGAAACCAGCAGGAAGCAAGTAAATAAAATATTTCTTGAAAACAGGTGGTTTCGATACGCCGCTTCGCGGCTACTCAACCACCGAGGTATAGAGGTACTGAATGGTGAAAAAAGGACGTGTATTTTCAGGGGCCAGACCAACGGGACGTCAGCATTTGGGGAACTATTTGGGCGCGATCCAGAATTATGTCGCGTTGCAGGCAGATTATGACTGCGTGTACTGCATCGTGGATGTCCACGCGTTGACAACGGTTGAAACAACGCAGGATTTGAAGCAAAACACCTTCGAAATGGCGATCGACTGGCTCGCGGCGGGTATTCGTCCTGATGAATCCATTTTGTTCGTGCAGTCTCACGTGCCCGAAGTGATGGAACTTCATACCTATCTTTCGATGGTCACCGCGCTCGGTAAATTGACCGACTTACCAACCTTCAAGGAAAAAGTAGCGCAACAGCCTGAGAATGTGAACTATGGTCTGTTGGGCTATCCCATATTGATGACGGCGGATATTGTCCTCTATAAGACGGATGTGGTGCCCGTTGGCATTGACCAGGCTCCACATTTGGAGTTTGCGCGCGAGATCGTGCGTTCGTTCAACTATCGTTATGGCACGAAGGTCCTGATCGAGCCGCAGGTGAAGCATACTGAAATTCTCAAGGTATTGGGCATTGACGGCAAAGCCAAAATGAGCAAGAGCCTGAATAATCATATCGAGCTTGCCTCCACACCCGAAGAGACCGCCGCCCGCGTCAAGGATATGGTCACTGACCCGGCGCGTATGAAGCGCACTGATCCGGGCAACCCCGATATCTGCAATGTCTTCACGATGCACAAGATATTTTCTTCTCAGGAAGAGGTGGAGATGGTTAACGTTGAGTGCCGCCGCGCAGGTATTGGCTGTGTGGATTGTAAGAAGCTCTTCGCTAAAAACCTGAACAAACATCTTGAGCCGTTTCGCGAAAAGCGCGCCGAACTTGAATCCAAGCCTGATTATGTAAACGATGTGCTGAATGATGGCGGCAAGCGTGCCCGCGTGATTGCCCAACAGACCATGGAAGAAGTACGCGAAGCGATGCAGTTGCCTTAGATATTCATAGGGGCATGATGGTGGCTTGACCACCGATTGGAGAATTTATATGTACAAGTCTCTCCAGTTGAAGTCTGTCCTGCTTGTTTATTGTCTGTTTTTGGTGTCGTGTGGGGTCTCGTTTTCATCAGGGACGCCGACCCCATCAGTTGCAGGCACTCCGTTTACCGACGAAGAATTTGATGCGGCTGTCGAGGAAGCGCATGGCACATTGCAAACTGTCCGCCAGGCGCTTTTGGCTCCAAAGGATACCTATCGATTTGTTGGTCTGAAAGTTCGATTCATAGGTCGGGATGCAATAGAGGACATGTGGACCCAGCCCGTGGATTATTACAACGGTGCCTTTACGATACAAATGATAGAAGGCGTAACCATTAATATTGGCGTACATCCAAATAGTTATATTCAGGCTCCACTCGATAAAGTCCTTGATTGGATGATCGTGGAAGAGGATGGCAACCTGATCGGCGGCTATACCATCCGGCTTACGTATGAACACATGACGCCAGATGAACGTGAAGAATTCCTGCGAGTAACCGGTTATAAGATCGAGTAAATGGGTCAAAGATTTTTATGCGAGTACTAATTCAACGAGTTTCCAAAGCAAGTGTAGTTGTTGAAAAACAGACCATTTCCAGTATTGGAAAAGGTCTGTTGATTCTATTGGGCATCGGTCACGGAGATGGGGATGAGCAGGCGAAGTTTCTCGCCGAGAAGACCGCTAACTTGCGCATCTTTGAAGATGAACAAGGCAAGATGAATTTATCCATCCTGGATGTAAAAGGCGAGGCAATCGTTGTTTCGCAATTTACTTTATACGCAAATACACAAAAGGGACGCCGTCCCTCGTTCATTGATGCGGCGTTACCTGAAGTTGCTGAACCGTTGGTGAATCGCTTCGTTGAATTACTACGCGGATATGGCGTTCCGACACAAACCGGTAAATTTGGCGCGCACATGGAAGTGGAAATCCATAACGATGGACCCGTGACGGTATGGCTGGAGAAATGAAAAAGCCAACCGCTTTTCAAAAGCTGATTCATCAAGTTGTGATGTTACGTCCTGTCACTGCATTCTTCGCACCAAGAACACATCGCTTGGATCAAGCTGTCTTGAAGATTGACAAACGGAAGATATACGGCTTCGCAAATCCTTGGCTGGCAGATCGTTCAATGTCACAACGATTGGCGCAAAGTCAAATCAGCCGCGCACAATGCCATTGATCGGAATTATGGACAATGAAAAAATTGTTGTCATCGCGTCCAGTTTTGGGCGTGCACATAACCCGGGCTGGTATTACAACTTGAAGGCACATCCTGAATGTAACGTGTTGTTTAAAGGCAAATCAGGAAAATATATGGCACACGAAGCTGTTGGGGATGAATATGAAAAATATTGGCAAATGGCTTTAGCGTATTATGCAGGGTATGAGAAATACAAAGAACGAGCCGCTCACAGGCATATCCCTGTTATGGTGTTGGAGCCGAAGAAATGAATTAACCACAAAGGACACCAAGGTCACGAAGGAAAACCTTTTGTTCTTTATCCTTGGTGCACTTCGTGTCCTTCGTGGTAAAAAGAATTTGCAGGATTCCACAACGCCGCATCCACCTGCACTGCCAGTGCGCCGACCGAGAGCATCGCGTCGGCGTTTTCTTTTGTCCAGATCCCGCCTGAGCCTATGATGGGAATGCCGAGTTTGGATGGCGTTATTTACGGTGTCCAATGTTTGTGGGAAAAGAGATGGTCCATAAATTCTGCCCGTGACGAGTTCCCTCACCCCTAACCCCTTATCATCCCCGAAGGGGGCTCCGCGGGAGAGGGGATTCAGTGCGCCTCGTCGGCGCGGCGATGCTGATCGCTTGTGCGCCATCCTGCACCAAGCGTGGACCCAACGACAACACCTGTTCAACAGGCAATGAAAAGATCAATGGTATTTCACCCATACACATTTCAAGTGTGAGCATCAAAATATCATTTGCCAACAGCGGAGCGAAGCCGAGTTCAACTGCCATCACGTTCTCGATCTCTTCCAACATGCGCACCATGTTTTGAGTCTCTTCGGGGCGATCTGCCATGAGGTGGACGATGACAGGCAACTCGGAACGAGTCCATTTGGCGGAATATTTTTTCAAGCCCGCTTTCAATCCAGGATTCGGCAAGCCTGTGTGTAGCAGGAATCCGCCCGGGTATTCGATCACGGCTGGTTGGGAAGTAGGCAGGCGTGGGCGTAGAGAGAACGGATTCGTCACGAAGGCTCCGAATGAATTCAAAGATATTCCTGTGCGTGAATTGGGCGCGAATCCTAATGATCCCGCCGCGTTCATGAGTGGTTTGCTAAAATAGAGGTCACGTTTCATAAGGAAGTGCATATGCAACCGTTACACGGAATTCGTGTGCTCGATCTCAGTCGCGTGCTCGCTGGTCCCTATTGTACGATGGTTCTCGGCGATCTTGGCGCCGACGTACTAAAAGTTGAATTGCCTGAGGGTGATGAAACGCGTGCGTGGGGTCCGCCGTTCGCGGAGGGGGAGAGCGCGTATTACCTGTGCGTCAATCGCAACAAGCGCAGTATTGTGGTGGATTTCAAAACGGCGGAGGGACGCGACATCATGAGCCGACTCATACGCCAAAGCGACATCCTGGTCGAGAACTTTCGTCCTGGCTCCCTCGCCCGCTTCTCTCTGGACTTTGAGTCTGCTTCTGCTCTCAATCCGAATCTCATCTATTGCTCGATCACCGGCTTCGGACAAACGGGACCGCTGCGCGACAAACCCGGTTACGACTTCATGATCCAAGCCATGGGCGGACTGATGAGCATCACCGGCGAACCCGATGGCGAACCGATGAAAGTCGGCGTGGCAGTTGCGGACTTGTTCGCAGGGCAGAACGCCGTTATCGCCATCCTCGCCGCCCTGCAAGCGCGGACGCAAACAGGCAAAGGACAACATCTCGATATTTCATTGTTCGATTCGCAATTGAGTATGCTTGCCAATGTTGCGAGTAATTATCTGGTTTCAGGTAACTTGCCTAAACGATACGGTAACGCTCATGCGAATATTGTCCCGTATCAAAGCTTCAAAGCCAGCGACGGTTGGTTCGTGGTCGCTGTTGGGAATGACAAACAGTTTGCGAAGATGTGTGATGTGATTGGCAAATCAGGAATTGGTAAATGATGTGCGCTTTGCGACAAACTCCGCCCGTGTGGAAAACAGGGACGAGTTGATTTCCCTCCTCAAACCTATATTCCTTACAAAGACTGTGAACGAATGGCTCTCCCTGATCGGAGACGAATTTCCCTGTGGAGCGATTAACAACCTTGAGCAAACCTTCTCCATGCCGCAAGTGGAAGAGCGTGAGATGCTTGATCCATATGCAGCATTCAGAGATTGGAGACTTGCCTGTGGTTGGCTCGCCGCTGAAATTCAGCGATACGCCTGTCGAATACAAACTCCCGCCACCCAGGTTGGGGGAGCATACGGAGGAGGTGGTGAAGGAGTTGTTTGGCTAAGCTTTTTGTATGTTATACATCGTCAACAAGGGCGTCCACTGTTTCTTGAATTGGAAACCATGTGATTTGAGATGTTCTTCCAATGCATTCAGCCCAAAATCAGAATCTGGATGTCCCCAGCGGAAGAGGAAATCGAAGAGTTTCAGGTCTACGCCGCGTGGTTCTTCGAGGAAGAGACTGCCATTTGGCTTGAGGACGCGTGCGATCTCGTCAATGGTTTTGCGCCATTCGGGGATATGATGCAGGACACCGAAGATGATGACCACATCTTTGCTGTTGTTTGCGAATTGACTTAAGTCTGTCCCATCTTGGATGAGGTATTGATATTGAGGATATTTCCGGCGGGCAATTTCGACTTGCTCCTCCATTACATCCAAGCCGATGTAACTCTTTGGCTGGATTTGATTCAATAAATATCCGCCATAGCCGTTGCCACAGCCGATCTCCAAAACGTCTTTATCTTTTACATCCAAGCCGAGCCGTTGAAAGAGTGGCATTTCAAAATATTGATGTCCCCATCTGCGCCATAGAGCATTCATTGCACGGAATTCGCTATCAGAAAGTTTCATGCTGAAATTTTACTCCCGTTGTAAAAAACGTCCCGAAGACTTTGAGCCTTCGGGATGTTTGAATTCACTACACTGTTTCCGTCAATCCCATAATTCTCAGCATTTCATCGTTGTTGTCGTACTTGAATTCTTCCAGTCCGCGCTTTTGGGCTTCGGCGATCTCGGCGGCTTCCAGTTTTTTGATGTCTTCTTTCAGAACGATGGGTTTGCCGAGTCCTTTTAGCTTCGCCAGAACTGCCTCCACATTTGGTTCGCTCGGCTGTTTGGTTTGCAGATATTGCATGACCGCTTTCGATGCGTTCGTGCCGTCCTTGCGGGCATAGCCTACCAAGCCCGAACTTGCTTTGCGCGACCAGCCTCCAACGAAGATATCTTCGATGGGTGATTCGAAGGATGTGCCATCAATGGGGAATTTGGGATTTGGATTCTTGACGAACTCATTCCATTCCACTGACAAGCCAAAGGATTCATCCACTTTATCGCCGATGGCGAAGATGACCGTTTCTACATCCAGCCGACGCTTGTTCCCAGTTCCCTTCGCCTTTGTGTCCCCGTCTTTTTCGACGAGAATGTTATCTTCGATCTCGACTTGTGTGAGATTGCCGTTCTCGTCTCCGATCATTTGAACGGGAGAAGCAAGAAACTCGAAGCGGAACTTTGTCTCGGAGACTTTGGGCAAAGCCTTCGGGAGGGCTTCCATGATCATGGCGCGGGCAGCTACCGGGTCCTGATTGACCGCCTGCATGATGGGCGTCACACGCTGAATATCGGCATCCAGCGCGGCCTGGTCGAGATTATCGATCACGTATTCCATTTCCTTTTTATCGAACTTCACTTCGGCAGGTCCGCGGCGGACGATGGCGATCACCTCATCCACTTTTTTTTCACGAGTAAGAAAGTGTGTGATATCGAGCATTACATTGCCCGCACCGATTATCGCACAACGCTTCCCAAATCGAAATTCCTGCTGGCTGTAGGGAGGAAGTTTGTTGTAGAAATAGACCACATCTTTGGCATGATAAACCCCTTTGAGATCTTCGCCGGGTAAACCCAACCATTTGGTTCCCTGCGCGCCGGCAGTGACAAGGATGGCTTGAAAGCCAAGCGCGCGCAGGTCATCGAGTGTGAGGTCGCCCTGGGCGCCGATGGTCACGTTTCCGTAATAATCAAGGTTGGGTATATCCATCACCTGGCGGAACTGCTTGCGCAAACCGCTTTTCATTGTATGTTTGTTCGGGTATATTCCATATTCTGCAAGCCCGCCCGGTTTGATATCACGGTTGAACAGCGCGACGCGCACGCCCTGGTTGGCAAGTTCACGTGCGCCGAACAGTCCTGCCGGTCCTGCGCCGATGACGGCGACAAAATATTGATTGGTCACAATGCCTCCTTGAAAATGTGGCGAATAATTCCGGGCAAAAACTGCCAGATTATAGTCTCAAAGATAAACCTTCACAAGCAAAAAAGATTACATTCCGGTGAAGATCGAATAATCGTTTCCTTAAGCCCATCTTTAATGCGCGGTTTTGATTTCATTTTACAAGAACGGATTTATATTTCAAGTGAGAGAAGTCATATGTTGGAACGATTGGATGCCTCAAGTGATCTTGAAGAAAAATCCGCTTCCAAATCGTTTACTCTATGTTAAGATTAAACATCTGTTACAGGAGGTCGTATGTCACAACCTGATTTGAACCAAAATGGAGCCAGTAAGATGAAAAAGCTATTGAACGGTAACGCAGAGAATGTTACCTCCCGTTTACCCCATGCCAGTAGTCTGGGCGTTCCCCAGGGATCAAAGCCTCTTCCAACACCACCTGTTGTTTCCTCACCTTCAACTCCTGTGCCCAAGCTCCGCCGGAAATTTCTGGAGACCTTTTGGACAATTGCCAGCGTCATATCGTTGACCGTCAATATCGGCGTGGTGATCGCTTTGCTGGTGGTGATGCAGATACTGGGCGGTCCAAAAGCAACGCTCTCACTTGCCCAGGGTCAGGCTTCAGGGCTGTTAGGCGGGCTTTATAACAACTTCGTCAAAATGGATCAGGCCAGCATCCAAACCACCATCCATGTGGAGAAAGAAATCCCAGTTCAATTTAGTCTCAATGTGAGCGGTCCCACCGATGTGACCTTGAGTCGGGATGTGGCGATCAGCGGAGCTTTGGTCACGGTCAATACCGGCGGTTTGAATATCAATAATGCCCGCGCCAACATCGTCCTTCCCGCAGGTACAGTTTTGCCGATCACTATTCAAAATCTGGTTGTGCCGGTGGACCAAAAAGTGTTGGCAGTGCTGGACGTCCCCGTGGACATTCCATTGAATCAAACACGAGTTGCATGAACCTTTCGTTGGTTTACAGAAAGTCGTTGAACCCTATTATTGCATGCTCGAACCGCTCACTTTGGTAAACGGTATTTACGTTTGTCAAAAATGAAATCAGAAAATAAAGAGCCTACTTCTTCATGAAAAATTCTCTAACCCTAAAAACCCTCTCCAACGGACTCAAAGTTTTACTCAAAGAAATACACACCGCGCCGATCATTTCTTCATGGCTTTGGTATCGTGTCGGCTCGCGCGACGAAGTGCAGGGGCGAACCGGCATTTCACATTGGGTCGAGCATATGCAATTCAAGGGTACGCCGCAATTCCCTGCGAACATCCTTGATAAATCCATCTCGCGCGAAGGCGGCTCGTGGAATGCCATGACCTATCTCGATTGGACGGCATACTACGAAACCATGCCCGCGGATAAGATCGACCTTGCGTTACGTCTTGAGTCCGATCGCATGGTTAACAGTCAATTTGACGAAAAGGAAGTTGCATCTGAGCGCACGGTCATCGTCTCTGAGCGTGAAGGGCATGAGAACGATCCCCTTTTCACTTTGGGTGAAGCGGTACAACAAACGGCATTTCGCGTTCATCCCTATCATCACGAAGTCATCGGTGATATGGCTGACCTCCACACGATGACGCGCGATGACTTGTATTCTCATTATCGTTCGTTCTATATTCCTAATAACGCGGTCATGGCAGTGGCTGGAGATTTTGATACAAAAACAATGCTTGCCCGAATCAAAGAACTATTTGAGCCGATCCCTGCCGGATGTGAACCGGCGCGGCTTGCACGTCAGGAGCCTGCGCAGAATGGGGAGGTGAGACTTTCTGTAGAGGGACCCGGCGCCACATCCTACGTCCAGGTCTGCTACCGTTTCCCAGCCGCTTCTCACCCCGATTTTTTCCCGCTATCCGTGCTCGACAGTTTGTTGGCTGGACCCAGCAACCTCAACATGTTCAGTGGCGGCATCTCGAACAAAACATCGCGTCTCTACCGCGCGCTTGTAGATAAAGAATTTGTTGTCAGCATCCACGGCGGGGCGCAAGCAACGATTGATCCCTTCCTATATACATTTACAATGACGATCCACCCCAGGCGAAAGCCCGAACAAGCTCTTGCCGCCTTGGATAAAGAAATTCAGCGAGTCAAAGACGAGAAAGTTTCTAAAGAAGAGATCAAGCGTGCAATGAAACAGGCACGAGCGATATTTGCCTATGGAAGTGAGAACATTACCAATCAGGCATCCTGGCTGGGTTATGCGGAGATGTTTGCAGACTATAGCTGGTTCGAAACGTATCTCGAAAAACTCTCGACTGTGACCGCGAAAGATATCCAGCGTGTGGCGAATGAATACTTCAAACCCCAAAGCCGTGTTGTGGGAACGTATATTCCGTTGGATGGGAGGGCTTAATCATGAAAAATCATCAATCAGCCTTACCGGGTACAAAGGATATTTACCGCGAAGTTTTGCCGAACGGCATTACAGTCCTTACGCGTTCCAACTTCAACAGCCCCTCTGTTGTCATCCGTGGATATTTCGATGCAGGTGCGTTATTTGATACAGATGAGAAACTGGGACTCGCAGATTTTGTCACCTCCGCACTGATGCGTGGGACAAAGAAGAATAGTTTCGATGAGATCTATCATAAACTGGAATCGGTTGGCGCAAGTTTGGGATTCAGCACAGGCGTACATAAATCCGGCTTTCATGGTCGTGCACTTGTGGAAGACCTGCCCCTGGTATTGGGTCTTCTCGCTGATGCGTTGACGCAACCTGCCTTTCCAAAAACAGAAATGGAAAAATTGCGTGCCCAGATCCTGACCGGGCTTGCCATTCAAGCGGAAGATACCTCGGACATGGCTTCGATGGTGTTCGATGAAATTTTGTATAAAAACCATCCCTACAGCCGACCCGAAGATGGACATCCTGAAACGATCAAAAGAATAAAGCAGGATGACCTGGTGAAATTCCATCGCGGGCATTACGGTCCACGCGGGATGGTGATCGCCATTGTCGGCGCGGTGGAGGCAGAGGAAGTTGTCCGGCAGGTGAAACGCGCGTTAGGTGGCTGGCAGGTCAAAGGTCAGAAAGAGGCGCTTGAGCTTCCTGAATTGAAGTTGCTTAAGAAGACAGTCAGTAAACATCATAAGATTGCAGGCAAGTCTCAGTCGGATATTGTGATCGGTACGAATGGTCCGATGCGGCGCGATCCTGAATTTATGTCTGCGACGCTGGGAAATAATGTGCTGGGTCAATTTGGCATGATGGGGCGGATCGGCGATGTGGTGCGCGAGAAATCGGGCTTGGCATATTATGCGTATTCGAGTTTGAGCGCGGGGATCGGTCCCGGCTCGTGGGAAGTAAGCGCGGGTGTAAGCCCACAAAATGTGAAGAAGGCTTCCGATTTGATCGTGACTGAGTTGAAGCGCTTTGTGCAGGATGGCGTGACGGAAGATGAACTTACTGATAGCAAGGCGAACTTTATTGGGCGACTCCCACTTTCATTTGAGTCGAATGGCGGCGTGGCAGGCGCTTTGTTAAATATCGAGCGACATGACCTGGGATTGGATTATTATCATCGCTATGCCGACCTTGTAAATGAAGTCACGCGTGTTGATGTATTGAACACCGCGCGAAAGTTTATTGACAACCATAAACTGGCAATTGCGGTTGCAGGTCCATAATGATATTGAAAACTGGCGTTGACCTGATCGAAATATCCCGTATTGAAGAGGTGGTGTCACGCCACGGCAAGCACTATCTCGAACGAATCTATACACCTGCTGAATTGGAACAATGTGGCAAAAGAACAGAGTCCCTTGCGGGGCGGTTTGCAGCGAAGGAAGCCGTTGCCAAAGCACTGGGATGCGGAATTGGCGATATCACATGGCAAGAGATCGAAGTATTGGGGGATGAGCAAAATGCGCCTGTGTTGACGTTGCATGGCGCGGCTGAAAAAATGGCGAAAGAAATTGGCTTGACAAATTGGTCGGTAAGCATCAGCCATAGCCAAAGTCATTCCGTGGCATTGGTTGTAATGATCGGTTAAAAAATCCTCCCGCGGGCCAGTTCCGCGGGAGGTGCAAAGGATATGGACTCGACTTAGGTCTTATCCTCTATGCCAATCCAAATGTGACCCGGAAGTACAGGTCGGTAGGGGCGAACAGTGATCTTTTCTTCTTTAATATTGCATCTTTCAACATGTTTGGGTGAACCAAACATAGGTCGGGAACCTGCCCATATTTCTTATGGTAGTAATCCGCTGCTTTCTGTATTTTGATATTTAACTCTGTCTGTGAGTTATCGAACCATAACATTCCGGTGTGCATATCTTCCTCCAAATCCTAATCAGCGGACGGTATCCAAAAGCGAAGCCAGTCGTTCCCTTCGCGCATGGCAAATTCCGAAGCCGTCATCAAGGAATCCAAATCGGCGCTTTCCGCATCCAGTCGTTGGATGCTTTGACCGTTCTGCACCTTTCCCAAAATGCGGGTGCGAAAACTTTCGAGCCAGGGCGTCATCTCTTTTACGTATTGTGTACTCAATGTGATGATGGGCCAAACGCGGCGGGCAGGTCCACGTAGAAGAAGCCAGCGCAGGTTTTGTATGGCGTCCAAGTCGAGTTTCGTTATGGCTTCAAGGTCGTCCAACAAAAGTAGAACGGATTGGGAACTTGTCTTGTTGCCGTGTGCCCAGGATGCAAGTGAAAGAATAAAATCTTCGGACGACTTTTCATAATGAGGGAATATGCCAACGTTATTCGGAATATCTTTCAGCCCGCTCCATTCATCGGGATGGCCGGTCAATACGCCGAATTGCAGTTCATCTGGCTGGTGCATTTTCTCAACCGCGTGGGCAATCGTCTGAAGCAATGCCGTTTTTCCAGAGCCGGGGTCGCCAACGATCAACAGCGGACCTGGAATTGGGTCATGCAAATTTAGAAGCACAGGGAGCCCATCTGATGCAACGCCAAGGAATAAAGCTTCATTTGGCATCGGTCCATATTCAGCGAGGACCTCGCTCAGGGATGGCAGAGCAGGTACTGGTTGAAGTTGAGGCGTTGACTCTATTTCCGGTTTAAGTTCGGCATACGCTTCCAACATTAGGGCATAACGATTGGTCTCTGTCATTTGATCCTCTTTTAGAACAACTGTTCTAAATATACAGCCGATTGAAATTTGTGTCAAGAGGCAGATATGAAACCTGCAATTGAATTATCATTCTTGACTATCAAGATAAATCCTGCTAAACTAACGCCCAGCTCCCTCTGTGCGGGAGCAATTTAATTGTCTGTTGTACTTCCCGATTACGTATGGGCTTTGGTATAATCGTCCTGCTTAAAAGGGTGTGCCGACGTAGCTCAATCGGCAGAGCACCCGCCTTGTAAGCGGGAGGTTACGAGTTCGATTCTCGTCGTCGGCTCTACTAGCAAAGTTGATTGTGAAACATCGGCTGAGTTAACAAAATAATATTTACTGCGGGCGGTTACCCAAGCGGCCAAAGGGGACTGACTGTAAATCAGTTGTCAGAAGACTTCGGAGGTTCGAATCCTTCACCGCCCACTCGTGCCGGAGAATTTCCGGTACTACCGAGATATTCTCGGCAGCACGTACTGCCCTCATAGCTCAGCTGGTAGAGCACACCCTTGGTAAGGGTGAGGTCATGGGTTCAAATCCCATTGAGGGCTCAGTTGCTGAAAAGATCTATGTCTACTATAAAGGAGAAAAGGACATGGCGAAGGCGAAATTTGACAGGAGCAAGCCGCATCTGAATGTAGGGACGATGGGACACATCGATCATGGGAAGACGACCCTGACAGCGGCGATCACAAAGGTGGCCGGACTGGGGGGGAAGGGTGAATTCAAAGCCTACGACCAGATCGACAATGCGCCGGAAGAAAAAGCACGCGGCATCACGATCAACATTGCGCACGTGGAATACCAGACGGACAAGCGACACTATGCCCACGTGGATATGCCCGGGCACCGCGACTACATCAAGAACATGATCACCGGTGCGGCGCAGGTGGATGGAGCCATCCTGGTGGTGGCAGCGCCGGACGGACCCATGCCGCAGACGCGTGAACACGTTCTGCTGGCGCGCCAGGTGGAAGTGCCAAGCATCGTGGTTTTTTTGAACAAAGTGGATCAAATGAACGATCCGGAACTGCTGGAACTGGTGGAACTGGAACTGCGAGAATTGTTGAGCAGTTATGGTTTTCCCGGCGACACGACCCCGATCGTGCGCGGCAGCGCCAAAGCGGCGTTGGACAGCACCAGCACAGACCCGAAGGCACCTGAATACGAGTGCATCTGGGAACTGTTGCGTGTGGTGGACGAATACATTCCCGACCCGAAGCGTGAGACGGACAAACCGTTCATGATGGCGGTGGAGGATGTATTCTCGATCAAGGGACGCGGCACGGTGGTAACGGGACGTGTGGATCGTGGCACAGCCAAGAAGGGTGACGCGGTCGAGATCGTGGGTCTGCGCGAAACGAGATCTTCGGTCATCACGGGAACGGAAATGTTCCACAAGGAACTGGACGAAGTGGTGGCAGGCGACAATGCGGGCATTCTGTTCCGCGGCATCGAGCGGGAAGATGTGGAGCGCGGGCAGGTATTAGCCAAGCCCGGGAGTGTGACACCGCACAAGAAATTTTTGGCGGAAGTGTATGTGCTGAAGAAGGAAGAGGGTGGGCGGCACAAGGCGTTCTTCACGGGTTATCGTCCGCAGTTCTACATTCGGACGATGGATGTGACGGGCAACATCGCCCTGCCGGAAGGCGTGGAGATGGTGATGCCGGGCGACAATGTGAACCTGACGGTGGAGTTGATCGTGCCGGTGGCATTGGAGCAGGGTTCGAAGTTCGCCATCCGTGAAGGCGGTCTGACCGTCGGCGCCGGTGTCGTTACCAAAATTATCGAATAGAAGAAAGCTGGTAAGTTAGAATGGCATCCAAGAAGAAAGATGTTCGACCGGTCATTACACTTCAATGTAATGAATGCAAAGAGCGCAATTACACTACGGAAAAGAATCGTCGTAATGATCCGAACCGTCTTGAGTTCAGTAAGTTTTGCTCGCGCTGTAAGAAGCACACTCTGCATCGCGAAACAAAATAATGTGATAAGGTAGCGGCGTTATAGCGTCACTACCTTTTAGGCCAGTAGCTCAATTGGTAGAGCATTCGTCTCCAAAACGAACGGTTGTGGGTTCAAGTCCTGCCTGGCCTGCCTAAGCGTAACGCCGCTGTCTAAAAGGCGGCGTTGTAGAGTCGTAAGAATTAAGAAGGAGTTTATCTTGGCTGAGAAAGCAAAAAGCAAGAAACAAAACCCTATCCAGTCATTTTTTCGAGAGACAACGGGCGAGCTTCGCAAAGTTTCCTGGCCCACCTGGCTTGAGGCTCGTCAGTTGACTGTCATTGTGCTTGCAGTAATGATCTTTATGGGAGTTTTGCTTGGCGTCACCGACTTGGGTGCTCGCCAGCTATTAAACTTGTTATTAGGTGCATAGCAAACGGATTTGAGGTCTTAATGTCTTTGCAGGAACCACAAGAGCAGTTTGAGCGTGAAACAGAGGATACGATTGATGAATTTCAGGATTTGTCAACCGAATCACCGTTATCTGATTCGGATGCGCATGGGCCGTCGGGCGAATCGGGCTCTGTAAACGTTTCTGCAACAGAAGATTCTTTACCCTCGGACAGTTCTGATTCGGTAGATAAGCTTGAGCCTGTCCACGCATCTTCCACTGAAAAGCTGCCTCCGTCTTCGGATGAGTCATCTCATATCGAACCTTCTGATGGACCTGGCTGGTATGTGATCCATTGTTATTCAGGTTATGAAAATAAGGTTCGTCATAACCTTGAGCAGCGCATTGAAACGATGGGTATGAAGGACATGATCTTCGATGTGGTCATTCCTACGCAGGAAGAGATCGAAGTTAAAGATGGCAAGCGCCGCACAGTTGAGCGACACATATTTCCAGGCTATGTCCTTGTTAACTTGCAATTGACTGAAGAGTCCTGGTATGTGGTTCGTAATACACCAGGCGTAACCGGGTTCGTTGGAATGGGAAATAATCCTACTCCGCTGCGCCCCGAGGAAGTTTCGCAGATCATCAAGCGCATGGAGGCTGATGCGCCAACCGTCAAAGTCACGTATAAAGTGGGCGAACGCGTCCGCATTGTGGATGGACCGTTCAATGATTTCCGTGGTATTGTTTCGGAGATCGATATGGAACGTACCAAGGTGCGTGTGATGGTGTCGTTCTTTGGACGCGAGACACCTGTTGAGTTGGATTTCTTGCAGGTAGAAAAAGCTTAATTAAACGGTAACAGGCCCAGGCTTGGAAGGAAGCGTATTCAAATCCTGGTCTGAAACGGTGGGAGGGCGTCCCATAAAAATCGCCCGCTAAAACCACACCTGTTCCTGCGTTGCA
This sequence comes from uncultured Chloroflexia bacterium, assembly GCA_963753655.1. Taxonomy (GTDB): domain Bacteria; phylum Chloroflexota; class Anaerolineae; order Anaerolineales; family Villigracilaceae; genus Defluviilinea. The sequence goes on along the minus strand of CAVWDB010000015.1, from coordinate 589,994 downwards.
GGTGCAGGCCAAGGAGTAAAAATGGCAAAGAAGTTTAAGGCAATTGTTCGACTCCAGCTTGAAGCTGGAAAAGCCAATCCGGCGCCCCCAGTAGGTCCGGCTTTGGCGGGTCATGGTATTAATATCATGGCTTTTTGTAAGGAGTACAATGCCCGCACATCAAATCGTCAAGGCGAGGTGCTTCCGGCAGAGATCACCGTTTACACCGATGGTTCGTTTACGTTTGTGCTGAAGACTTCACCGGCGGCGGTTTTGTTGCGTAAAGCCGCCAGGGTGGAAAAAGGATCAGGCGTGCCGAACAAGGATAAGGTCGGTAAAGTGACGCGTGCGCAAGTGAAGGAGATCGCTGAGTTGAAAATGAAGGACTTGAATGCGATCGATCTCGATGGCGCGATGAAGCAAATCGAAGGCACAGCCCGTTCGATGGGCATTAATGTGACTGACTAAATTTGTGGGAGTGATGCCAGGTTTCGATATGGTCAAGAAGAACACTTGACCTACTCAACCAACGGCTTCACGCTTGCACCACGGAGGATACAATGGCTAAACACGGAAAAAAATATAACGCCGCTCTGGCAAAGGTGGATTTGGATAAGGAATATTCCACGCGGGAAGCAGTTGCGCTCGCGAAGGAAACCAGTATCACGAAGTTCGATTCAACGGTGGAAGTTCACATGCGTACCGCGCTTGATCCTCGTCAGGCTGACCAGCAGGTGCGTGATGTAGTTGTCCTACCACATGGTTTGGGTAAAACTGTGCGCGTGTTGGTGTTTGCACAGGGAGAGGGTGCAGCTGCGGCTCGTTCTGCCGGCGCCGACATGGTTGCTGACGACGATGAGTCTCTGAAGAAGATTGAAGGCGGCGCGTTGGATTTTGACGTTGCCATCGCCACGCCGGATGCGATGGGGAAGGTGGGTCGTTTGGGTCGTGTGTTGGGTCCACGTGGACTTATGCCGAACCCGAAGGCGGGTACCGTTGTAAATGCTGATGATCTGCCGCGCGCGATCAAGGAAGCAAAGGCCGGTCGTGTTGAATTTCGTTTGGATAAGACTGCCAACATCCATGTTTCTGTTGGCAAAGTTTCATTTAGCGCCGATCAGCTTTATGAAAATTTTGCCGCGTTGATGGATGCGGTGCATAAGGCACGTCCTACAGGGGCGAAGGGTGAGTATATTAAGCATATTACCCTTACAACGACGATGGGGCCCGGGATCAAGATCAATCCCAGCGACACCCTCAAACTTGAGGTAACCGAGTAAAATAACTCGATAATCCTATGTAAGCCACTTCGCCGATGAAGGCGGGTGTTCCTTTTTTGTAAAAGGGACTTAATATCCTGCTTAGGTGAAGACGAAAGCAATCATCCCCTCCTTTGGGGCTTGCTAAAGTCTTTGCCTGTAAAGTGGCAAAGACTTTTTATTGAAAGGAGGTGAGTACCCTTTGGCAGTTTCAAAAGAACGTAAAGAGGAAACACTAGCGACTTATGCCGAGTGGTTGAAGAAGAGTCAGGCAGTAATTCTAGTGGAATATACCGGCGCCAAGATGAAGGATCTGGATGGCATTCGCGCTAAAATTCGTGAAACAGGCGGTGAGTTCCACATCTTAAAGAACACCCTGGCGCGCCGCGCTTTTGCAGATAGCGGCATGAGTGTCCCCGGTGATTTTCTCGTGAAAAGTACGGCTGTATCTTTTGCTTTCACCGACCCCGCTTCTACCGCAAAAGCATTGACCGATGCGTCTAAAGGCAAGGAGTTTGTTAAAGTAAAAGGCGGTTTCATGAGCGGGCAGGTTTTAAGCGCCGCTCAAGTGAAGTCCCTGTCTGATATGCCGCCGTTGCCCGTGGTCCGTGCTCAGTTGTTGGGTGTGTTGCAAGCCCCGGCTGGGAAACTGGTCCGCACGATTGCCGAACCCGCGCGTGGTCTGGCAGCTGTTATCAAGGCTTTCTCTGAGAAGGCCCCAGCCGCGGCGTAATCGGCTCGGATATTACGCAATCAAAAAAATAATAAATAAACCACCGTTTGTGGTAATGGAGTAATAAACAATGTCTGAAAAGCTCGATAAAATTGTAGAGGAACTTTCCACACTCTCAGTCCTTGATGCGGCTGAATTGGTAAAGATGTTAGAAGAGAAGTGGGGCGTTTCTGCCGCCGCTCCTGTCGCGATGGCTGCCATGCCTGCTGGCGGTGCTACTGCCGCTGAACCCGTTGAAGAAAAGACTGAGTTCGATGTGGTCATCAAGGATGCTGGTGCCAAGAAGATCGATGTCATCAAGGTAATTCGCCAGTTGACCGAGCTCGGTCTCGGCGAATCCAAGACGCTTGCTGAGACCGCCGGTTCCAAGGTTCTTACCGGTGTGGGCAAGGATGCAGCCAACGATGCCAAGAAGAGACTTGAAGAAGCTGGCGCAACCATAGTGCTTGAGTAGGTATTCTTCTGATATATGCAAAAAGACGGGCTAATTTAGTCCGTCTTTTTGATTCTTTAGGAAAAATTAAGGGTTTTCAGTACTTTTATCCCAGTGACTCAAAATTGATAACGCCTATACTTGGGAAAACCATTGGTCTGACTTCCATACCACATGAGAGTGTAAAATCATGAATATAAAAATCCAACCCCTCCGACATAAATCCCTTCCTGAAACTGCCGCAGGAAAATTAGCCAGTTCCCTACTGGACGGCAGTCTGCCTACGGGCTCGCAATTACCTCCTGAACGCGAACTGATGAATCAGCTGGGTATCAGTCGCTCCACCTTGCGCGAAGCGCTTAAATCACTGGAGGAGAACAAGCTCATCGAATCGCGGCGGGGAGTGGGTTGGTTTGTCCGAAAATTGGATGAATTGAACTGGACGCAGGCGAAGGAATTAGCCCAAGAGGCGGAATCAACCTCAGGGTCCGCTTCAAAGGAGCCGAATACTGCTCCGCTTCGAGTTCCCATCGCGCCCGAAAAACCTGTCCATATTCCAAATCTACGAAAAGATCGTCTTGGTACGTTTGAATTTATTTCCTGGTGGGATCGTGAAAAAGTTCAAAACGCGAAAGTCCTGGTGGTTGGCGCTGGTGCGCTTGGAAACGAAGTGATCAAGAACCTTTCACTCATGGGCATTGGGAACCTGTTCATCATTGATTTCGACAAGATCGAGGCGGCAAACTTAAGCCGTTCCGTTCTGTTTCGTGAAACCGACAATAATCGAAGCAAGGCGGAGGTAGCGGCAGCGCGTGCAAAATCTGTAAATCCACAGGTACACATCCAATACATGAATGGCGATGTGACGACACAGCTTGGCTTGGGAATCATCCGCCGGATGGATGTGGTCATCGGCTGCCTCGATAATCGGGAGGCGCGACTGGCTGTCAACCGTTTTTGTTATTGGGTGAACAAGCCCTGGGTGGATGGCGCGATCCAGGAACTGCTGGGGTTGGTGCGAGTTTTCAAACCTGGCGATGGCGCCTGTTACGAATGTACTTTGACAGAACAGGCATTACGCGACTTGTCATTGCGGTATTCGTGTCCGTTGTTAGCGCGGCAAAATATTTTGTTGGGCAAGGTTCCCACTACGCCGACAATTGCCTCTATTATCGGGGCAATGCAATCACAGGAAGCGCTCAAGGTGATCAATGAAATGCCCATCCAGCCGGGCAAAGTGACTCATTTCAATGGCATGGTCAATGAAATGCATACCACGGCCTATGTGCCGCGCGACGATTGTCAAAGTCATTGGACATATGGAGAGATCACTGAACTACCTGCCCGTGCTGAACATACCACCCTCGCTGACCTCTTACGCATCGCCCGCGCGGACCTCGGACCGGACGCTATGATTGAACTGGATCAGGAACTGATCACTTCTTTGGAATGTCCCAATTGTCATACCCTTGAGCAAGTACTTAAACCCTTGAGCGAGGTTAGTTTTGAAGCAGGACATTGTCCAACGTGTGGTGTTCTACGTGAGACGACCCTGACTCACATTATTTCCGGCGAGGAGAATTTCCTGCACCGGACGCTTGCAAGTGTTGGAATACCCGCTTTGCACATTTTGCGCGCACATAATGGCGTTGAATATCGTTTTTATGAATTGACGGGTGACTTGCAGGATGCCCTGCACTTCCGTCATTTTGAAAAAACAAAAATAAGTCTTGCGACTGAAAAGACAAACACCCGGGTACGACTTAAAGATCAGGTAAAACTGGAAAATTTGCCAGTTCATTCTATGAGCGGCCGTGTGAAACTAAGCGGCTAAATAAGGATAGTGCATGGCTTTACGAACTGCTACGATGAGTATGCCATTCTCTGAATCAGCCTTCAGAAGAACAGGGATCTCGAGCAATATCACCTGCTTCGCAAGCTGGCAATATTGCTATTGCTGGTTATTTCTGCCTCACTATGGATGTATATCCTTTTCGATGAGGATAGATTAGGCTCCACCATATCGGTGCAGGAGATCGGCGCAGGTGTTTGCATTGCTTTGATCGCAGGTCTGGGCGCACAACTCGATCTTAAGCCAGCGGGACGGCTTTTTCCGATTTGTTTCTGCGATGGCTGGCGATGTAACAGGGATCTATCTGCTCGGCTTTGTTTCGGACGGCAAATATGGGATCAGCAAATTTGGCTGGTTGCCAAAGGCCATTGATTATGACGGTTTAAACCTTATTGGCATTGGTTTCATCATCATACTTTTTATTTCACTCCTTTTCAGGAGGACGAGGATGGTTGTCATTCCGGAGCCTTTACAAGATTTCTCATTTGGGAAGAGAGCCAGAAATAGCCTCTGTGCAAATTGAACCTTTAAATCCTGCACAAACACCGCGAGTTTTATTCCCTAGAGTCTCATGGTCAGGATTTTTACGCCGCCGGCTTCTCATCCAGAGCATTCAAACGGCAGAAATTCGCGAAGTATTCAGCCCTCGCGAGTAAAACCAATGGCTGCCCCCAAACGCCGTCGCCGTCGCGGGAAGGCGCGTGTGCAGTTGGCTTTGGTAGAAGAGCATCGCTGTCCCTATTGCCTGGAGCTTGTCAGCCGTTCTGATCCACAGGGAGTGAAGGAATGCAAAGTCTGCCACACCCTGCATCATAAAGATTGTTGGGATATCACTGGCTCATGTCAGGTACCCCATCTCAATACGTAACTTTGAAGAGGAAAATGCCATGCCCGATCTGAATATCACCATTGTTTTGCCAAGCGGAGGCGCTCGTTCTGCGGAAGTTCCGGATGATGTCATTGTTCGCGACCTGCTCTCTGAATTTACATCGCTTCTACAGTTGCCCACGGTAGGACCGGATGGACGCCCAATGTCTTATCGTCTTGACAGCAAGGCACTGGGACGCGAGTTGAAAGAAGACGAAACTCTTGCATCGGCTGTTGTGCCTGATGGCGACCGTTTAGTCTTGACTGCTGATATTACTGCTGGGGCAGGCACGAATGTGGTCGCAGATAGTCCGCGTATGCGCCGCCTGCGTGCAGATTATGAACTTATGCAGGAACTTTCTGCCCGCACAGACCTAATCTCGGTGGTGGCTCAATCCCCGCGTCCGAATCTTCCTCCCGAACGTTATATCGTGACTTTCAAATGTAAGAGCATTGTGGGCGTAGATAATAAAGGCGACCCTAAATTTAGTACCCATCATCAGGTTGAGATCTATCTTCATAACCAATATCCGCAGAGATGGCCCGGTATGAAGTGGCTCACGCCGATCTGGCATCCGAATATCAATCATCTCAATGGAAGTGTATGTATCGATGCCGCCTGGTGGACAGCCAGCCGTTCACTGGATCGTCTCGTGATTATGCTTGGAGAAATGTTGCAGTGGAAGAACTTCCACGATGACCCGACCAAGCCTCCGTTCCCGTGGGATGCGGATGCCGCACGCTGGAGCCGGGAATATCGCAAGACCCATCCAAACGCTTTCCCTGTCGATCAGCGTGAATTGATGCGCCCCGAACGCATCAAATTGAGCGCCGGCGATGAGAAGAAACCAAAGCCGAAGATCACATTGATGAAGCCAGCCACAAAACCAAAGGTCAAGATCAAATAGCTATTTTCCCGCGTTGCGCAAACCGGTTATGCAAAAAGTCCAGTTCGTTCCATAAATTAGAAAGGAGTTTAACATGTCTGATGTACCAGTCACACTCGTGCTTCCCTCAGGAGGTACCCGCAATGCAGAGGTCCCCGACGATGTGCCAGTGAAGGAGCTTATCCCTGAGTTGACCACGTCGCTGGAATTACCTGTCACAGGTCCAGATGGACGCGGTATGTCCTATCGTCTGGACAGCAAGGCGCTGGGCCGTGAGTTGAAAGAGGAAGAGACGCTTTCACAAGCCGGCATCCCGCAAAACGACCGACTGATGATGACAGCCGACGTTACGGCTGGATAAGTCAGTCAACGATCCCTTCCTCGCCCCGCGCGCATCGTCCCGAAACGGTGTTCCTTCGGGATCGTGCGGGGTGAGGAGCAGGGAGTCTTTATGGCATCCAAAATTCGTATTAGTGTTTCACCTCCCGAAATGACACAACCCATTACCACTCCGCTTCCCACAGATAAAGCCAATCGCTGGAATTCCCCTTATGATGAGGAGGGATTGGAACCGCTGGTATCCGTCTTTATGACGCAGCCTGCCTACAGCCGCATCTGTGTCCATTCTGCCAGTGATATGCAGAATGAAGTGGGCGGCATCCTGGTGGGTGAATGGTGTGTGAATGCCCGGCAAGGCGAGCAATTTATCATTGTCGAATATGCCCTGCCCGCTCGTCACACACGGCAGGGAAGTATCTATCTGACATTCACACAGGAGAGTTCTGGTGGATATCCATGAGCAGATCGATACGCATCATAAAGGTAAGAAGATAGTCGGCTGGTATCACACGCACCCCCGCATGGGGATCTTTCTCTCGCATTATGATACCTGGCTTCACAAAAATTTCTTTCCTGAACCCTGGCAGGTGGCGCTTGTGGTTGAGCCTCACACCTCACTTGGTGGATTCTTCGTTCGCCAGAGGGCGGGCATGCTCGACCCCGGACGTTACTTTGGTTTCTACGAGATGGATGGAAATTTCGGACGCAGCATGGTTTCCTGGAAAAACCTTAACCAACAATATGAAGTGCAACAGAAGGAAGGAGGTACTTCCCTATGAACAGAGGTATGCGCACATACTTTTATGCAGTGCTTGGGGCGATTGGTGGGTTGATCGGCTGGCAAATCAGCGGATTGCTTGGTCTTTCATTTATTACCAACCTATACCTAAGTGAATTGATTGTGGGGGGGTTGGTCGGATTGAGCATCGGTTTGCTTATCGGCGTGACCGAAGGTTTGATGACGCGCAATCCCGTTCAGGCAGTCCGAGCTGGATTGTTTGGCGGACTTCTGGGCTTGATCGCTGGTGGGATAGGCTTGCCTCTCAGTGAGTTCCTGTTTCAATCCGTTGGCGCGGGCATCGTTGGTCGCGCGCTTGGCTGGGGCGTGTTCGGCATGTTGCTTGGGCTTGGAGAGGGGATTGTTGGCAAATCACAGGCATGGAAAGGCATGCTTGGCGGTTTGATCGGAGGCGCGTTGGGCGGCTTCCTGCTTGAGTCGGTTCAAAACTCGCTTCAGAATCCGCTTACCGGTAAAGCTGCGGGTTTGGTTTTGCTTGGCTCTTCAGTGGGCGCGTTCATCTCGCTCATTGTTGTCTTGCTTTCCCGCGCCTGGCTTGAAGTCAAATCGGGCAAGCTGAAAGGCACGGAGTTTATCCTCGACAAATTTATGGCAAAGGGCTTCCCTTCTATTGCCATTGGAAGTTCACCTTTGAAGTCCGAGATCGTCCTGCCCGACCCCGATATCGCTCCCCAGCATGCCATGCTTTCCGGTGACGGCAAGCACTTTTCTATGAAGGATATGAGCATGGCTGGTACTTACATTGACAATAGAAAAATCGAGCGTGCCCAGCTGGCCAATGGACAAAGGATAAAAATGGGGAATACCGAATTGGTCTACCACGAAAGGAGGTAACTCATGCGCACCATATTTCGTGTCCTTCTAAGCTTGAGTTTGATTCCGTTGTTCGCAATTTGGTCTGTGCCGAGTGCCTTCGCACAGGAAGCAGAGGATACTCAGGTTCGCATCACACAGGTGGATAACTCCCGGTTTCCACAAGTGACTGTTTACATCTCAGCGACCAATGCCGCTGGTGAACCTGTTGGTATTGACCCCGATACGATTCAGATTCACGAGAACGGTGAATTGATGTCGCCCGTGGATGTAAAAGGCGGCGGTGCTCAAGTGGGCGGCGAACCCATCCCCGTGACGACCATGCTGGTGATTGACATCTCTGGCAGTATGGAAAAGAACGACAAGATTGGCGCTGCCAAGAATGCTGCCAAGGCATATGTTAGTCAGATGCGCCCTGGCGATCAGGCTGGGGTGATTACCTATGACACACATGTTTATGTTGTTCAACCGATCACGGCTGATGTGGCAACATTGACTACGGCAATTGACGGTTTGCAAACGGGCAGTGACACCGCCATGTATGATGCCCTGGTCCAAGCAGAGGCGGCACTTGAAAATATCTCAGGACGTAAGGCAATCATTGTGCTATCCGATGGGCTGGATAACCGGAGTCAGAATACTGCGGATTCTGCAATCACTGGAGTTGGCGAAAGTGGTGTCACGATCTCCGCCATTGGCTTTGGTGACACATCCGCAACCGGACAGTTTGGGCTCGACGAAGCCGCATTGAAATCTTTATCCGAAAGCACTGGCGGAGTCTATGGTTTTGCCATTGCTCCGGCAGAGTTACAGAGTCTATATGAACAGCAGGGACGAGTTCTTCAAAGCGAGTATCAATTCACTTATATTTCCCCTTCTACGTTACGAGACGGTGTCAACCGTAACTTGACAGTCTCGCTGAGTACGGGGACAATCCCAGCTGTGGAAAGCACATATAATCCTGGTGGCGTGTTGCCCGAGGTCTCCAGTAGTTCATGGACTTTGTTTGTTGCGATCCTATTGGGATTGTTAGCCTTGCTTTTTGTACCCATGGTAGTCAATTTTGGCACCCATGCTTTCGGGAGCATTAGGCGTGGGTCGGGCATGCCACCCATTGGGAGATCACATCAATCATCTGCAAAAGGTCGCGTTAAATTGAAATAGGAAAAAAGCATGGGAATCAAAAAGAGATGGCTTGGAAAGCCATCTCTTTTGCGTCTTGTGTCTTTACCTGTTATGCTGCCAGCGGGCTGTTCATTTTGCGGATGACCATTACCACTTTGCCATTGATTTCCACCGTTTCATTCTTCTTTAGGAAAATTGGCTTCATGGTCGGGTTGGCAGGCTGGAGGCGATAGCGCTCTTTTTCCTTGAAGAAGTATTTTAGGGTGTACTCGTCATTCACACGGACAGCCACCATTTCGCCATTCTTGGCTTCCACAGCGGGTTTCATTACAACAATATCCCCGTCATTGATCATGGCGTCAATCATTGAATCCCCTTTCACTTCAAGTGCATACAGGTCATTGCCTTTTTCTTTTGAAGGAAGTAAGCTGCGGGCAATATCCACCGCATCATATTCCTTATCATTCATATAATTGATACCGGGTTCTGGAACCAGCATGAGAGGACCCGCTGCAATGGGACCGAGAATTGGGATATGGAGCAGGTCGCTTGCAACTTGAATAATTTCACCGACTTTGTCAGTGAGGCGCACCCCGCGCGAGACGCGGTCATCGCGTTCCACATATCCCATCTTCTCGAGTTGGTCGAGATAGTAATTGACAACGGATGTCGACGAAATTTTGACCTTCTCGCCAATCTCACGGATTGAAGGGGGACGACCATAGTCATTCTGGTAGTTTGATAGGAACTCAAGTACCTTGATATGTTTTTCAGTAATCCCTTTACTTTTACGTACCATCATTATAGCTACCTCCAGAGCATTCTTCGCTCATTTGTGCTATTAATAATACTCGAACGCTTGTTCTGTGTCAAGTGTAAGTGGAACTGATTTTGTGGCGGTTATATAGATAAGGAGTAACTGATCGTAATAGTTGGGCAATGAGGAAAAATAATGCTTCAGAGAATGGAATCAAAGATTTGGAGGTTGAGTGAGGTGTGAGAGTGAGAGAAGTCCGAAAACCCAATTTCGCTAATTTTAATAGATTTATGTATAAAAACAAACTTGTTTATGGAAAATATGAAAATATTTGAATTTAACTTGACATTTATGAATATTTGCTTATAATAATTTATAAATCAAATATTTTCTACCCTATATAAGCTAACCTGTTTAAATTTGTAACTTCTTTCCCTATCTGGAGGATTATATGCATCCTGCACCTACTCGTTGCCCTGTTTGTCGTTCTGAATTGACTGTTGCCCGTTTGGTTTGCCCATCCTGTGACACTTCCATTGAAGGACGCTTCACGGGTGGACCATTTGCCCATTTGACCGCCGAACATTTGGATTTCATTGTGACCTTTGTCCGCTGTGAAGGCAAGATCAACCGTATGGAACAGGAACTTGAACTCTCCTATCCAACGATTCGAAATCGCCTGCATGAAGTGATCCGGGCACTTGGATTTGAACCTGGCAAAGAAGAAATAATCGATGTCAGCGCGGAGAAGAGAAGTTCAGTGTTGGAAGAATTGGAAGCTGGGAAACTCTCAGCTGATGAAGCCATGCGTATCTTACGCGGTGAGGAGGAGTAACTCATGTCCAGAACAATTTCTGCGGGTAAATCTCCAAAGATCAAAGTAGATGCCATTGGCGGCGATCTTAGTGTTGTAGGATGGGATGGGGCTGATATTCTGGTAAAAGGTGATGATGACGAACTCCACCTTGAACAAAATGGAGAGGAAATCTCCCTCTCGTGTAGTGGTGATCTCTCTTTGCGTGTTCCAAAAGCATCTTCATTTGAATTCAAATCAATTGGCGGAGACGCCTCTATTCGTGGTGTATTGGGTGGGATCGAATTGAAAGAGATCAGTGGTGACCTTTCGATCCGTGATGCAGGCTCGGTTTCCATTGATACGATCAATGCTGACCTCAGCCTGCGCGGCGCAAAGGGAGATCTCTATGTGAAAAATGCACATGGCGATGTTTCCATTCGCGATGTGGATGGTAATGTATCGCTTGATTTGGTGGCAAATGATCTTGCCCTGCGTGGTGCGCGTGGCAACATAAAGGTCAATGTTGGGGAGGATGTAATCGTTTATCTCGACCCTCAAACGGACGGTGCGTATTCGATTGTTGCAGGTGATGACATTTTGCTGGTGCTTCCGCCAAATGCAAATGCGACTCTTTCCATTCATGGGGATGAAATTGATTTTGATTGGCCCGGTGTCGAATCAGATGAAGATGCAACAGAACGTGTTGTTGTGCTTGGGTGATGGTTCTGCCAATATCGCGTTAAACGCGGGCGGCGACGTGCGTGTCAGTGACCGTGCTGATGCGGGTGAATTTGCAGAGGAGTTTGGTAACTTTGCTGGTTTGAACTTTGACTGGTCTGGTTTTGGTGAACGGATTTCCCGCCAGGTGGAGCAGGCAACGGCACGCGCGGCAAAGCGTGCGGAAGAAGCCGCACGCCGTGCGGAACGCCATGCAGAACGCCATGCGCGCAAGTGGAAAGCAAACGTAAATGTGGGTCGTTGGAATTGGGATATTGGTCCCAATGGTGTGATCACGCCGCCAACCCCTCCATCACCTCCTTCTGAGCCGGTTGCTGAAGAAGAGCGCATGGCGATCTTGAAGATGTTGCAGGAAAAGAAGATCACTGCGGCGCAGGCGGAAGAATTACTCTCTGCATTGGAAGGAGGTAAGTAATGTCCTCTGAGGAACGAAAAAAGATTTTGCAGATGGTGGAGGAGGGAAAGATCTCTGCCAATGAAGCTGCAAACCTGATGCGCGCGCTTGATGACGACTCGGCTGAGGCTGAGATGGAAGTTTTTGAAACCGAAGCAAGTTTCGGTTTTGAAGGAAGCGAGGCATTTGCTCCTGAGTTTGATAGTGTCAAGGCGCGTGCGCGTCGCTTTGCGATGATCCCGTTATGGACGGGCGTCTTCATTGCCGTGCTGAGCGCGTGGGGTATTTATGCCATCCAGCAAAGCGCTGGTGTTAATTTTTGGTTCTTTTGTTTATTGTTTCCGTTGATGTTGGGTGTGTTGTTGATCGCCCTGGGTGCAGGCGGACAAAGCTCAAAATGGCTTTATGTAAATGTGGATCGACATGATGCTGATGATTGGCCACGGAATATAACGTTTGGCTTTCCTCTGCCGTTTGGTTTGACTGCCTGGTTCCTGCGAAATTTTGGGCATACGATACGGGGTATGAAAAACACGAGTGTGGATGATATTATTCAGGTGCTGGACTCAACCGGTAAATCTGGTGAGCCGTTTATTATCAATGTAGATGACGATGAAGACGGCGAGCACGTGCAAGTTTATATTGGATAAAGAGGTGCGCTATGGCTAGCTCTGAAGAACGAATGAAGATTTTGAAAATGATCGAAGAAGGGAAGCTTAGTGCAGAGGAGGGAACGAAACTACTGGCGGCTCTATCCGAGCGACGCGGACCTACTCCGCCTCGTGCGCCGGGGATGCCTGGCGCACCGCGCTGGTTACGGATCCGCGTAACCGATGTTCGCTCGGGTCGCTCGAAGGCATCGGTACAGATCCCGCTCGCATTGGTGGATGCTGGTATGAAGATCGGCGCGCACTTTGCCCCCGAGGTGGAAGGCGTGAATATGTCCAATGTGATGGATGCTGTGCGTTCCGGCATGACGGGCAAGATCATTGACGTCACCGATGAAGAGGACGGGGAGCACGTAGAGATTTATGTGGAGTAAATACCAAGCAAACACATAGTCCGGCGTGTAGCAAGTCGCACAGCCCTCACGAATGAGGGCTGTGCGCTTTTTGATTGAGATATTCGTCAGTCGAATTTGTCATTTCACCAAGTCGCTCATCCATTCCATGGGGACAATTGCCGCGCCGACAATCCCGGGACCTGTATGCACGCCCAGCACGGGAGAAATGCGCTGAACTTCCATTTTTGCGACATTCAACTTTTGTTTGAACTGGTTGGCAAGGATATCTGCTTTTTCGACAAAGCGACCATGTAGTACTGTGACCCATACGGGCGCTTTGCCATACTTGTCCACCAGGTAATCTGCAATCGCCGTCATGGATTTGTTCAATGTGCGCCCATTTGAAACTGTGCTGTACTTGCCATCCGCATCCACGCGGATGATGGGCTTGAGATTTAACAAAGCGCCAGCCATTGCCTTTACGCGTCCAATGCGCCCGCCGCGCGCCAGATACTCAAGCGTATCAAGCGTGTAGATCACCTCGGTTTTCTCACGGATTTTTTCCAGCCGCTCATGGATCTTGTCCATTGCCCAGCCGGCTTTATCCGCAAATGCCGCGGCTAACACTTGAAAGCGCTCGCCCCCTGAGAGGGTGAGCGTATCCCAAAAGTTTACATCGGCCTCCCCTTTGACTTGTTCACCGCCATCACGTGCCGAGTTGATCGTGCCGCTCAAGCCGGATGAAATGTGAATGGATAGAATGTTTTTTTCCTCCTCGGATAGTTTACGATAGATCTCGGCAAAAATTCCACTGGAAGGTTGTGCCGTGGTGGGAATCTGTGGTCGCATGGCTTCAAGACGGTTATAGAAATCATCCGCAGATATTTCTGTTGAATTGACTTCGCCTTCCGGGAATTGAATGAACAGTGGCGCCTGCACGACTCCGAGCTTCGCAAGTTCTTCGGCAGACATATCCGCCGCGCAATCGGTTACGATTTTCATGTTGCTCCTTTATGTTAAAACTGTTGTACTTGTGAAATATGGCGCTGTCAAGTGATGGTTGTCATAAAACAAAACATCCGAGACCAGAAGGTTTTGGATGTTTAAGCAAAAAAGGACAGTCGCCCTGAAGGTGACTGTCCTTTGAGATCATACAGGTTTATACGCTGTGATCTTTGCGCTATAAACTGCTTTGTAAACATCTTCACCTGAGATGGTCTCCAGCTCAATCGTGTCTTTCATATCGTCAATTGCAGAATCCACGGTTTCCTTGTCGAAGAACACAGGCATAACGGAAACATTTGTAAAGCCAACTGCCTCCATCATGCCGATGTATTCCTTTACATCCACTGCACCAGCCACGCATCCCGCCCATGCGCTGAGGCTTTTGCGGATCGACTCGGGCAACTCGCCTTCAGTAACAATATCCGAAACAGCCAGTTTGCCGCCGGGCTTCAAGACACGGAACGTTTCTGCAAACACCTGTGATTTCTCCGGCGAGAGGTTGATGACACAGTTCGAGATGATGACATCCACAGTGTTGGAATCAACGGGCAATTCCTCGATGTATCCCTGACGGAATTCCACATTGGATATGTTCAACCGCTTCGCACTACCCCGAGCCCGCTCCAACATCTCAGGAGTCATATCCACGCCGATAACGTGTCCCGTCTCGCCGACTTTCTTCGCGGCGAAGAAGCAATCGAGTCCTGCGCCCGAGCCGAGATCAAGGACGGTTTGTCCCGGTTGCAGGGACGCGAGCGTGATCGGGTCGCCGCATCCGTAGCTGATGGCGGATTCGCCTTCGGGGAGGGTGGCAAGTAAATCTTCGGGGTAGAGATTGCTTTCGGTGGAGCAACAGCTATCGTGTCCGCAACAGGAGGCGTTGTTCTTTAATCCGTTCTGCATAATGCTCACGCACAACTTCGTGAATGGGGGTGAGGGATTGGGTCATATATTCTCCTTTTCGTCATTGCGAGGAGTGTTCGTTGCGAGGAAGCAATCTCATCATTGTGACGAGAGATTGCTTCGGGCTGGGTTTCGATATGCCGCAAAGAACAAGAGCGCAGCTACTCAACCACCAGCCCTCGCAATGACGTCATGTATAGATACTTATCTATTGATTTGAATAAAAAAATTTGCATGAGTTCTCTCTGCCCATCAAAAGATGAGCAGAGACTATAACTAGCAGCAACCGCCGCCACAGCAACCGCTTTCGCATTCTTCACAATCGCAATCGTTATTAAGCACGTTCAGTTCGTTCATGGCCTTCACCTCCTTTCAAATAGACGTTTGTCTATGAATTAGGGCAAAAAAAGAGACGGTCACGCATTGACGATTTTAAGGACCGCTTCTGTTGCCTTCTCCTCGGGCGCAAATTTCAACATGACCTGTCCGCAGCAAACCGCGATGCGTTCCTGGTTGAGTGTGTAAAAAGTTTGTTTGCCTTCTTCACGAATGTTTACCAGATTTGCATCACGTAGAATGGCGAGATGATGTGAGATGGTGGGTTGGGAGAAACCGATCTTCTCGACGATCTCGTTGACCGAAAGCCAACAGCAACAACACTCGCTCATGATCTTTTGGCGGGTGTCATCTGCGATGGCTTTGGCAAAGAGGACAGGGTCGAACTTCATATTGCATTCATTATATAGACGTTTGTCTATTTGTCAAGAGAAAAAAACAGGCCTGAAAGGGTTTTGTAGACACAATAACCCTGTCAGGCCTTATTCATTATTTTATGGAATGGCAGTCGGTGTTGCTGTTGACTCAGCAAAAGGAGTGGCAGTCCCCTCAGGAGACAAGGTAGCCACTGGCGTTGGAGTTTGCGTGGATGGCACAGGATACCCATCCAAAAGGACCTGCCAGGCGATGTCAAGATCATCGCTGGCGGCAACGGGAAAATCCGGCAGGTTCTTCAACACAAGATCAAGGCGGAAGATTGCTTCGGTCAAATCTTTTTGTTTGGATTCCGCTGCTATGAGTTGCATCTCTGCCAGAACATTGCGCGCGGCTTGCACATCCAAACGCGCCAGCCCAAAGTTGCTTTGATACAGGAATGTTCTTGCGCGCGAAAGCAATTCCATGGCTCGCAGCAGGTCTGATTGATAGGTCAACTCGATGAGCGATTCACTTCGTTGAACGTCTGCGCCTTCGAGGGTTTGGACGCGGGCATCCAGATTGGTGAGCGAGTTGTTTTGGGGTGTCTGAGCCGCCTCAAGCGTCGCGAGACGCGTCTGTAAATCCGCAATTTGAATATCGCTTTGGTCCTGTCTGAATTTGAGGTCACTCAATTGCGAAGTGTTTTGTTCCACCGGGCGGACGTATTGTTCGTAAAGGATAGGCAATCCAAAATATGCCGCCGCGCCGACACCAACAAGGATTGCCAGAACGATGACCAAACGCAACAGGAAGACAAATATTCGCCTCACACCCTGACTGAAAGTCTGCCGGGGCTTTTCATCCTTTGGCTCCTCCTCGGGCTGTTCCTCAACAGGCGTGTTGTCGACCTCCTCAGAAACAGAGATGATCGCCGCTTCCTCCTCCTGCACAAGTTCTTTTGCTTTCTCTTTTTTTGCCATGGGAATCTCCGATGATTATTGCTTCGATTATAAGGGCTTTTATCCTTTTGATTCCAATTCCTTTGAAAGCGTGTAATAAACATAAGCCCCGTTTTATTGCGGGGCTTATGTTTGTCTTTTGCAGTTTTGGTTACGGACTAATTTGTGGGTCTGTAAAGTAGGTTCCGAACTGATCTTTAACAAGGAGCCAGCCTGTGGAATATCCTTTTGCGGGAGGGCTGATTTTGACCTGTACCCAAACCTTCCACTTTTTGTCGATGAAGATGGAACCGGGTTTATACTGCCATTTTGTATTATCGAGCGCGGATGCAATGATCGTCCCGCCCGGCTCGCTGCGGACGTACATCCCGTATTTATAGGCAATTTCCAAGGTGGAATAGGAATCACCAGAAGGAGGTGGATTGTTGGGAGGGGGAGGATAATTCGTGGGCGGCGGGACGCTGATGCCCGCGGGCACATTGATCACCTGTCCTACATAGATCAAACTCGCATTATAGATTTGCGGATTGACAGCCAGAATGGCGCTGACGCTGGTGTTCGCCCTCGCTGCAATTTTCCCAAGTGTATCGCCCCATTGCACGGTGTAGGTTCCAGATGTCGGTGGAGGCACTGGAGGCGTGGAGGCTGTTGGGATGTATAGCACTTGTCCTGCATACAGCCACCAGCCAAGCCCGGGGTTTGCCGCGCGGATGGCATCCACTGTGGTATCACAGAGCGTCGCGACACCGCTTAGCGTATCGCCCCATTGCACGGTCAGGTAAGTGGGGCACTTGGACCATGCCAATGCCCTGCCTGTGGAGGCAAAGGATGTGAAAAGAAGCGCCGTAACGACGATCAGTGGAACGAATTTCTTGGTGTTCATCATATGCTCTCCATGGTTTTGATGGTTGTTTTAGTAGAGGATACTCAAAATATATCGCTTGTCAATGGGTGGACAGGATTAATTCTATATCCCTGATCTCAAGATCTTACAAGCGAATCAGTGTCGATCAAGGGTGATATACTTTAAAAGTACATCAACCCCAAAAAATGTTCATTCACGAAATGATCGCCTCCAAACTCTTAACCTTAAGGAGTAAATAATTTGAACAAAAAGATCGTATTACCAGCCTGTCTTATCGTATCGTTTCTCTTGCTTTTCAATTTCCAAAACGTTTTTGCGCACGAGACCATCAATGTAGGCGATTATGAGATCGAGATCGGATGGGTCACCGAACCGGCGATTGCGGGACAGATGAATGCTGTTGTAGTCAACGTTTTTACAGGGGACGAAGAACCGGTGGAGAGCGTCTCAGATTTGATCGTGAGTGTCGAATATGGTGGTCAAAGCAAAACCCTCACTCTACAACCTTTAGGTGAGGATACTCCGGGTCAATTTGTCGCTCCGATTCTTCCAACCATTCCGGGACAATACACTGTCAAACTGGGCGGCAAATTGGGAGATACAGTTGTATCTGCTGAAGTGCAACCGGAAGCGGTGGAAATTCCCGATACGGTTCAATTTCCCCTTGTAGATTCATCGCAAAGCTCCGGGTTGGATATTACAGGTTGGTTGGCTATCCTGGGCGTCCTACTTGGTTTGGCTGGCGTTGGAATGAGTTTTATGGCGCTTCGCAAGAACCATTAGGAAAATCTTATCCATTAACTTCGATCCAGGATGAAAATACAAAAGCGGATCTTCCGGCTGATTGCTGTAGTTGTGCTCTATTGTGCGTGGGCGGTCGTACCCGTATCTGCACATGCTGAGATATTGCGCTCCATTCCGGAGGCGAATGCAGTTCTCGCGCAATCACCTCCACAAGTGGAGCTTTTATTTAGCGAACCTGTCGAAGCAAAGCTCAGCACGATAAAAGTCTACGATTCGAACGGTGTGATCATTGACGCCGGAGATTCGGCAGTTGATTCATCCAACGCCGAGCGGATGACCGTCTCACTGCCACCGCTCGCTGACGGTGTATATTCCGTTTCATGGCAGGTCCTTTCGCAAATAGACGGTCATCAAACCGCAGGGAGTTTCCCGTTTGCAGTAGGCAATGTGGATGCGTCCACTCTGCCAGCCGAAGAACAGACCACCAATACCAGCCTGCCGATGGGTGCGTTGATCGCCAAATGGCTTCTGCTGGCTTCTGCTGCTCTCCTTGCCGGTCAATTTACATCCGTGTTTTTTGTCTGGAATCCTGCTCTGCGATCAAGCCATGCAACGTCTGGATTATTCAATCGTCTATCCCGCATTTGGGATAATATTTATAAGGTGGGCTCGCTTGGTGTGTTTCTGGCATTCGGCTTGGGTGTATTGGCGCAGGCAGGGCAAACAACAGGACATGAGCTTGCTTTTCCCTGGTCAAAAGAAGCAGGTCAGGTTTTGGCAGAGACCCGCCTTGGCGTGATCTGGCTTGTACGCATGGCGTTTGCCTTGATCGGGTTTTGGTTGGTACAAAGCCGTCCAGCCAGGTGGAAACAACCATCTCGATGGGCAGTGGGTCTGGCTTTGTTGTTGACGATCAGCCTCACCAGTCATGCCGCGACCGAAATCCATCCGTTGCTGCCTATCACGGATGATTGGCTGCACCTGGTCGCGATGTCTTTCTGGTTTGGCGGACTCGCTCATCTGATTACCGGATTGGCGATCCTCCGTAAAATGGAGGGACGATCGCGAACAGGCATAACGCAATTAGTAGCGGAAAGATTCTCATTGATGGCGATTCCATCTGTTATTGTGGTGGGTCTGACCGGGCTTTATTCTGCCGGTCTGCGCGTAGGAACCCTATCGGCGCTCTTTGACACAGGTTATGGTCATGCACTGCTTTTCAAACAGGGATTTGTGGCTGCTCTTTTAGTGATTGCAGCTGTTAATTTCATGATTATCTCCCCCGGACTCCAACAAGACAGTCTACAGGATGTCCCGAACTCGTCGTTTGTTCAACGCTTTGGAAAGACCGTTCTTACCGAAGTTGTGCTGGCTTGCTTTCTATTAGCCTCTGTTACTGTGTTGACCTATCTGCCTCCCGCCAGAACCCTGCCTCCCAAAACAACTCTGACTGGAACGACAAAAGTGGATGACCTCAAGATCGCGTTATCCATCTCGCCCGGGTTGGTCGGTCAAAACGATTTTACAGTACAGTTAACTCCGGATCGATCCATTCAATCGGTGAAGTCTGTGCTGTTAACTTTTGTGCCGGTGGTGGCGAACCTGCCGCCTTCTGAAATCCAATTGACCGGGCAGGGCAATGGATTATTCACTGCCAGCGGATCGCACCTTGGATTTTCGGGACGTTGGCTGGTTGAAGTGGCTGTACGGCGCGAGGGAAAGTTTGATGCAGTTGTCGCTTTTGATTTCAATGTTCCCAAACCTGGCTCTGGGGATGAAAATGAACCTTCCAATATTCCTAAAATATCATTGGCTTTCATTATCCTGGTCGGGTTATTATCTGGACTTAATCTTTTCACCTGGTGGAAGAATCGTGCCCAGTCTGAATGATTCACCGTAGGGAGCTGCCGGGGATGACTAAAAAATACATGGTCGGAAATAAAAAAAGGACAAGCCTGCTTTATGGCCGGGCTTGTCCTTTACTGGTTTTGAATCGTTGTTTGATTGATTCAGCCTGATACCGCTGGCTGTTCTGCGCTCAGCTTTTGATTCTTTGGCTCCCAATTTGCGATGGCGAGACTGGAAACGATCAGCGCGGCGCCTGCAATGACCTGCCAGGTCAGTTGTTCATGCAGGAAGGCGACACCCAGGATCACGCCTCCCAACGGGAAAAGGTACGTGACCATGGTTGTCCGTGTTGGTCCGATCTCGTGGATCAGGTAAAACGCCATCACGAAGGCAAGTCCCGAACCGAGCACGCCCATGAATAACAAGGCAACCCAGGTAAGTTCCAATTGCGGAATTTGTAGCGGGCTTTCGAAGATCAGCACGCCCAGCCACATGGTCGCGGTAGCCGAGACGAGTGGTCCGGCACTGCGGACGATTCCCGGTGTGTCTATGGTCGTCTTGCGGATATAGATGGCGGTGACGGCATAAAAGATCGAAGCCAGGATGACCGCAGCCTGTCCAAGCAGGGAGTTGGACGATGCGCCAACATCCTTGCTCATCAGGATGATGATGCCCACGAAGCCGACGACCAGCCCCAGGGTTTTGGGAAGCGTGATCTTGTCGTCATTCAACAGGAAGTGCGCCATCAGGATGGTGAAGAGTGGCACGGTGGCATCCAGAATGGACGCCACCGCTGAGTCGATGTGCAGTTCACCCCATGAAATGAGGAAGAAGGGGATGGCAATATTGGTAAGACCGACGATCAGAAGCGGAGTCCATTCCTTAAGGGTGCGCGGCAATGGCACGCGTTGGATGAGGATCACCACAACGCCGAACAAAAGTCCGAATCCGGCACGGAATGCCACCAGCGTGACCGGACCCACCTCCTGCATGGCGATCTTGATCCACATGAAGGACGAGCTCCAGATGGCTCCCAGCAAAATAAAAATAACCCAATGTTTGGCTTTCATTATGTACTCCTAAAATACGGTTAATGGATAGTATGGAATATTTGTCGTACTCGTTTCTTACATTGGAAAGATCGTACTTTTGTAGTGTACAGTGAAAGACGATTGGACTCCACCCGAATCTTGCTGTGTTTCGACCCCTCTCGTCTACCGCTCGCTATGCTTGGGTACACATCTCCCAACCCCCATTTGCAGATTAAGAATTAAGTCGAGCGATCCAATCAACCCGTTTTGAACCACTACGACACGGGGACACGGAGAAAAATCTTTTAAAAACTCCGTGACTCAGTGACTCCGTGGTTAGGTCAACCCGACGTACCTCCTCGTGCCAATCTGGGTGAGATCATATTGTCCCAGCAGTTTCTGGTTGAACTTCTTCATCAGTCCCCAATCTTTTTCGGGTGGAGAAATAGAAGAAGGACCAGATGATGCAAACGACCACGCCAAACCAGCCAAAGATGAATGCGATCCTGGTGAGGGACCATGCGAACGTGTCTTGAAAGTATCCCGCCGGCCAGAACGGAAATGGATTCGGTCAATGTGAGCGCGGCAAATTCAAAGGCGAAGACGCGCCCTTTCACTTTATCCGGCACCATGATCTGAAGGAATACCGCTGAGAAGACCCAAAGGGTTCCCGTGCCGAACGTTCTGATAAAGGTGGCGACCAAAAATGCGGGCAGGGAGGTGGCGAATCCAAGCATCAGGATGCCGATGGCTAATAAGGAGAATCCAGCCGTGATACCGGTCAGGAGGCGTTTCCTGCTGTCGCCCAGCCAGCGGCGCATGAGCAAGGGACCGAATCCAGTGCCAAGTCCGGCTGCGACGTAGATCAATCCCAATGTGGCTGTGCCGCCGTTATCAATGGACAGCCATTGAGGCAGCGCTGTCACTGACAAAGGATAAACATTGTTGGCGAAGGAGACTTCCAAAACGTTGATGCCGCCCCATACGAACGACCCCGCCGCCTTCAAGAGACTGATCATCAATAACAATGGAAACATCCACAAGTAGCGAAGTCCGTCAACGAACTCCAGCCAGCCTCCCTGCGCTGAGACTCTGGGACCTTCCCGTTTTGGCATGATGATTCGACTGATGAACCAAGCGGACACCAAAAAAGTGGACGCGTCCATCACAAAAGCGGTCTGGTTGCCAAACAATGTGGCGGTGACTCCGCCGAGGAAGGATCCCAAAGCGAGCATGGTGCTCCAGGTGAAACTATCGAGCGCGTTGGCAACGACCAGGTCTTTGGGGTCGACAAGATTTGCCAGCGCCGCCGCTCGTGCAGGGACGAACACCGTGCTCAATATGAATTGCAGGATGGTCAGCACATAGAACATCCATAATTGACCCGTTGTATGGATCAATAAAAAGCCCAGCACAATGACGGCGCGCAAGAGGTCTGCAAAGATCATGACCTTCCTGCGGTCATAACGGTCTGCGACCACGCCTGCGATGGGACTGAATAGGAACTGGGGGATAAAGCGGACAAGGAACAGGTAACTGATCGCCACGCCTGAATTCGTCAATTCTGTGACGAGCGCGGCGGAGGCAATTAGATTGAACCAGTCACCCAACAGGGAGATGACATTCCCCCACCACAAATAGCGGAAGTTTGAATTGCGTTTTAGTAGGTCAAGGTATTCGCCCATAAGGGGCTAATTGTAAATCAGAACTGACCCCGCCCAAGTTTCTTATAAGCCAATGCCTTATCCCTTGCCTTAGTATTTATGGATGGGACTCGAAAGAGAAACGAAATATTTGCACCTGGGTTAATAGGAGAAAAAAAGGAGCAAAAAAATGAATATCACACGTCTTCAAGGTTGGGCACTGATGGTCGGTCTCCCCATTGCTTTATTGTCTTTCATAGCCGGAGATTCCCCCTGGTTTGGAACCCTCTCTGTTATTGGCACTATCCTGTTTATCGTGGCAGTGCCAGCCATTCAGTCGGTTCAACCGATGGGAACCGCGGGTCTTATAGGGATTATCGTGATCGAACTGGCGGCTGTTATTGCACTGGGTATAAACCTGTTCGGTGGCTCGGATGTCAGTGAGGCTCTTATCCTGACAAGTGTCCTCGCCGGAGCGCTGGGTCGTATCCTCGTCGGATGGCTGACAACAAGGACAGATGTTTTTCCCGCATGGATTGGTTGGGCATTTCTTCTACAAGGGATCGCCAACCTGGCAGGGTATCTTTTTCTCTTCAATTTGGGAACTTTCGGGTCAGTCCTTGGCACAATTGTTTACTTATTGGACGAGGTCGCGGTCTTTGGCTATGGACTTGGAATTGTCCAACGGCAAAGTTGAACCGGTCACCCAGCAGGGAGGTGACATTCCTTTCAGGGGTAGGTTTTTAGCGGCCAAGGTTCGGGGATCAATTTGCCCAAAGAAATGGGGCGTTGGTTGATCAAAGTAGTCAGCACGTTCATAATCCCGCGTGCAAAACAACTGATTTTTCGTGCTTGGAATGAATGAGTTTTTGTTTTGCGAGCAATATAAGTCAATGGCAAATGGGGCAAGCTGCACTCTTGAAGTTTAGCATCCAGTTCGCCGCCAACACTGACGACCCAAAGGGTAGAGACAGCCAAAGCCAACCAGAGGCGAGCGGCCCGATCTGGATCAGACATCCGTGTGTTTTGCCATTGCCATCCGTCACTTTTCAAGTCCTTGAAACTATCTTCGATCCAACTACGCATACCATACCATGCGGCCGAAGTCTTTTCTGGAGGCAAGTCAGTCAGAATAATCCAAGGTTCGAGATGTTTTGTTCCCCAGCAAGCCAAAAGAGTTCCTTCCACCGAGTTGACTGCAAAACAAGTTACCTTTCCCGCCCACACAGAACCCGGACATGGAAGCAGTTGAGACATAAGTCGGAAGTCAGCTACACCTTTAGGTCGGTACTTGCTACGCAAGTTAATGCGTAATAACGGATGCCAGCCACAACCCTGAATGGCTTCAAAGAGCCAACGGGCGTATAAACCACGATCAGCAGCAACGATGACCAGCCAATTTTCAGGAGTGCTTCCCTGCAAACCTTTGAACAGCCTCAACCAAGGCTCTTTCCAAGAACCTTTCTGGCCTGCACGCAAAATAGTCCATGCGATTGGAAGCGCACATCCACGATAAACCACACTGATTGAAAGAACCACAAATTGTTGCTTTAGTGAAGTTGCATCGATTGCTAATACCAATTTCTGTTCATTGGATGACCAGAGTGCTAATATCCATTTTAGCAAGGGCACAAAACTTTGACTGACTTCCCAATCAACGCGTTTTTTCCCTTGTTTGTCTTCCTTATCCCAATACCACTCTCGCAATCGTTGTCTGAAATTGCTTTCCTTTTCACCAAAATCACTAGCCAGTGCCATTGCGACACTGGAAAGCCCGCAGGTTTTTGCTAATACAATCCCGTAACTCCACAGGGCTGCCACTGTGATTTGTGTTCCCTTTAGATGCCCCATGTGTTTCTCGATGATTGAACGCCAATCGTTAAATGGTTTTGTGGTATTAATAGTGTGCCTCTGTTTGTTTGGTGTGTTTGGCAACACTATTTTACCGAACTCTCAGAGGCTATTTCTCAAAAACCTACCCCTGTAAGAGGTGACATTCCCCCACCATAAATAGCGGAAGTTTGAATTGCGTTTTAAGAGATCAATGTATTCGCCCATAAGGGGCTAATTGTATATCAGAACTGACCCCCACCCAGCCTCCCCAAAATACGACAAGAAAAAGTCTCTATACGGATTCAAAGTTTAAATCGTCGAATTGGGGGAGGTGCCTGTAGGGCGGAGGGGGTTTTTCACATGCCGATTATTCGTCTCAATTAAGGTGAGATGTCGTGCAAAGTACATCCCGCCATACCCCTGACATTTATTCAAAATTTATCTCTCTAAGCATTGACAATGTCAGACCATGGCTGTATACTGTTAGTGTCGTAAAGGTAACTTTGATGGAGTAAGTAACCATGCCTGATGCAGATAAAATCGGAAAACTCTCACGTCGATGGTCAAAAATATATAAAGAGGTTTGCGAGGGATATTTTGATGGTTCCCACAGATTGGAAGAAGGCATTACTCAATGCGGTGTTTGTACTTCTTGTTTACTGCGACGACAATCATTAAGCGCTTTAGGCTTTGATGACCAAACATTTTATGATAATAAATTTATAAACGAAAAAGTTTCGCATCTAAGTGCTATGCTACATCAAGCGAATAGAATTCGGAAGTTGTTACAGCAAGCTCATCCATGGGTGAGCTTGTCAAGAGAATATCATGACTTGGATGATATTGTAGACCAAATTTCATTACAAACTAAACAGGAGAGCTCTGAGTTGAGGATGCAAATTATTCAGTTATATTCGAAATATGTAGATGAATGGGAAATATTTGAAGAGTATATCGAAAAGACGCTTCAAGTGGTGTGGTTACCTAAGCATCATCGTCATAAGTACATCTAATTTTTGATTTTGGAAGGATGATCGCAATGGAAGAAAATATTCTTGACAAACTTGATATGCGTAAATTGGGGCGTGAATTACAACAAGCACGAACGAAAAGAGGGCTGAAACAGGCTGAGGCTGCTCAAGTTCTTAATGTTGCTCGCACGACGATAACTGCTATTGAAAAGGGGGAGCGGCGAATTAAAGCCGATGAATTAATTAAACTGGCGCGAGCTTATGGACGACAAGTAAATGATTTTATTAGACAACGACCTCAAATTGAGCCATTTCAAGTTCAATTCCGCGGACCTTTTTTACGAGACGAAGATGAGAATAGTGAAATTTCAAAATATATTGACGAGCTAGAAGAGCTGTCTAGAGATTATTTGGAACTTGAACAAATAACGAACTCCCCGCTGGTTAAGAAATACCCAAGTGAATATACTATTGATGGACTTAGGGTTGATATGGCAGCTGAGGACGTGGCCGACCAAGAGAGAAAACGCCTCGGTTTGGGCAATGGCCCCATACCAATTCTTAGAGATGTGTTGGAACAAGATGTTGGTCTTCGCATTTTTTATCTAGCCATCAAACCATCCAAATACTCTGCAATGTACTTATATGACCACGAATTAGGAGGATGTATTGGTGTAAATATTTTGCATCCAGAGGAACGGCGAAGATGGTCTCTAGCACACGACTATGGACACTTTTTGGCACACAGATATAAGCCAACGATGTTTGTCATCAACAATTATCAACGAATACCTCAGAGTGAACAATTTGCTGATTATTTTGCAGCATGTTTCCTTATGCCCACTAGTGGTTTAACGATGCGGTTTAATGACATTCGTAAAACTAAAGAGAAAATAGTAGTCGCAGATTTGTGTATGCTTGCTTATTACTATGGTGTATCTGTAGCAGCACTGACGTTGCGCCTAGAGGATTTAAGATTTAATCCCTACCGGGGTATGGGAAAGACTTCAACAGGGTAACTTCAAAGTTCGAGAGGCACAAGCCCAGCTTGGTCTTGGAGAAATACCAAGTCAGGATAGTAAATTGCCAATTCGATATCAAAATCTAGCAGTACTTGCATTTGAGGAAGATTTGATTACTGAGGGGCAATTTTCACATTATTTACGAGTTGACAGGCTTTCAGCGCGCAATATAGCGGATAACCTTAGTAGACATGACAACCAAGATTCAGATACTGGCGGAGAGATTGAACTCGATCTAACCGAATCAATTATTATTTAGGATGGGAATGTGTCTATCAAAAAAGCCTTTTCACATGATTGCATCATCCTAGATGCCTGTTGTATCATAAACCTCTTTGCTTCACAGCAAATGAGAGCAATCTTGGAAACGATCCCCAAAAACCTTTCTGTGGCCGCTTATGTAAAGGATCATGAAGTCCTCAATATATATTCTGGACCAATTGATAATGTGCAAGAGACTTCCCAGTCAATTGACTTACAACCCTTTATAGATAATAAATTGTTGCTTTTAGTAGATATTGAAACCGAAGATGAACAAAACGCCTACGTTAATTTTGCAGAAAGGCTTGATGATGGTGAAGCTGTTACTGGCGCTATTGCATCCAGTCGAAATTGGGCAATAGCTACAGACGATTCTGCATCTGTGAAATTGTTTCAAAGCAGCATACCTCATCTTGCTTTAGTTTCAACTTTGGATTTAGTAAAATATTGGGCTGACACTGACAAGCGTAATGAGGAACTTATCCGGGTAACTTTATTAAATATTAGGGTAAGGGGGAAATATGAGCCTCCCCGCAAACACACGCTTTATAAATGGTGGCAGAAATATAGATAACTCAGTATCACTAAAATGTAATTTTAATCCACCATCAGTGTCTTGGACAACCCCCTCACATAATCCGCTCAGATTATAATCACCTCCATGACCATTCACGGTGCAGGCGAACAAATCAAGAAAACCGTCTCCAACTGGGACGGGGTCGAAGCGCATCCGCATCGGGAAGCGTGAGATCGGTCACTTGCACGGTGATAGGCTTTCGGGAAATCGGGATCAAATGAAATAAATTGAAATTCTTCCCCATCATATGAATAAAAATCAGGACGGCAAGCAATTGTTGCAGCCCTCTGACTGAAACTTTTTATGCAGTAGACTGACGCAGGTCAGCAATGACAGGCAGAGAGAACAATTCTTTTCTCAAGAGGCGGCTGGTAAAGAACAACACTTCAAAATTCTCGATCTTGCCTGTTTTCGGATTGAGACGCGCAATGATCTCATCCTCCAACTCTTCGGATTCCTGTTCCGCGTAGGGTGTGACCGTATTGATATACAAGATGTCTGCCTGACGGTCATATTGGAAAGTTAACTTTTCTGCCATTCTATCTCTCCAACATGGCAATGATTGCTTTTTGAATCTCGCTCAACTTTTCCGGCTTTAGTGTCCCTTCAATCGAAATAATCAGACCCTCGTTTGCCGTGAACAACTTTGACGGACGTGCATAACTTTGAAGCCGCAGCATCCCTGATTCGAAATCAGTTTGCGCAATAACAATTGCCTGCGCATCTCCATACGGATTACTGGTAATTTGGCATAGAATCCAGTCGCTCTTGTTGGCACGGGCCAAAACCACAGCGGGGCGCACTTTGCTTTCTGAAAGATCGGAAAAGGGGAATGGCAGAACTACGACGTCGCCCGCTTTAGGTATGACCATGCTTCCTCCTCCTCCGGTCTAAGCCAATCTTCAGCAAGTGCGGCTTCGCTCAACAAAACCGTTTCAGTAACAGGCAATGCGGGTTCATCGAGAACCACAACGAGCGCCCGCCTCGCGCCTTGCAGTGAAACAGGCTGAAGAATTCTCACGTTTCCCTGTTCATCGA
Source organism: uncultured Chloroflexia bacterium (assembly GCA_963753655.1). GTDB lineage: Bacteria > Chloroflexota > Anaerolineae > Anaerolineales > Villigracilaceae > Defluviilinea. The sequence continues at coordinate 561,827 of CAVWDB010000015.1, read as the reverse complement.
TCACAGCCTCAACTGTTTTCAGCATGGATTCTCCTTTTTAAAGCACACTTAAACGACAATGATATTTTATCACCAACCAACTTATTGGTTTCCCTCAACCCAACATCAACGTCTTGGACAAATCCCTCACAAAACCCTCTTCCATTATAATCACCTCCATGACAATCCGCGGTGCTGGAGAACAAATCAAGAAAACCGTATCCAATTGGGATGGGGTCGAAGCGCATCCGCATCGTTTTGGCGGGACGGAGTTCAAGATCGGCACGCGTGAGATCGGTCACATTCACGGCGATACGCTGGTGGATATTCCCTTCCCCACGAAGATACGCGATGAGATCGTCGCGGCGGGGGAGGCGCAGCCGCATCACATTTTGCCCGAGACGGGCTGGGTCAGTTTTTACATCCGTGAAGAGGGCGATGCGCAAAAGGCGATCCACCTGTTCCAACGTTCCTATCAAATCGCATTGAAACAGAAGAACAAGACCTAACCCAATTTCAAATTGCCATTTTCATCAAACTCGAAGAACGGGTTGTACGCCACTTCCCAGCGGTAATCATCGGGGTCGGCAAAATAAGAACTGTATCCGCCCCAAAACACTTTTTGTGGTTCCTTGATGATCTTCACGCCTTTCGCCTTCAAGTCACTGACGATCTCGTCCACTTCCGCTTCACTGCCCGCATTGTATGCCAGCGTAATCCCCGCAAACCCACTCCCTTCAGACGAAACCAGCGCGTCCTCTGCCAGTTTCTCACGCGGGTAAAGTCCCAGCACAACTCCGCCCGCCTGAAAGAATGCAATATCATCATTGCTGTTACTGGATGGTTTCCATCCCAGGGTTTCCGAATAAAACTTAACCGACTTCTTAAAATCCCGCACACCTAACGTAATGATATGAAGATGTTGATTCATACTCAACTCCTTTTATGATGGATTATCCCAAGGCGTGACCTCCATGCCCATGCCCGCCTCTTAACGACCCGTGAATTGATTCTGCCAAATCGGGCATCACCTCCGCTGTAGCCGCCAGCAGACCAAAGCACCCCGCGATCATCATATCCCCAAATGGGACAGCGAAGTACGGGCGCAAATTTTGGACTGAGGGAGCTTGCTCCCGTCTCTTCGCCAGCGAGCTGGCTGAGTCCATAAACATCGACCTCCTCGGTCCCGTCACCACCACATCGAAATCATCTTTCCCAAATTCAAAAACCTCATCCGTGTACATCAATGCGCCGTGACCCATATCATCGAACACATCCTGATGTTTCAAAGAGCCATCCGCCAATTTGCGGATCAAACTTTCCAACTTTGCCAGATCGATCTCACCTGTGTGATGTTCAAAGACTCCCTCAATTCCTTTTTCTCCCAGACGAAACGCCAGCGTATGGAAGTTCCCCACATTGCAAATGATCTTCTGCTTACGCGTAGCCACTTGCGTGTCAAAGTTTGCACCCAACACCGCCGCCGGAGCCGTATCCATCACCAACAATGGACAATCAAGATTGCCTGCTGAATCTGCGACCGCCTGCAAGCGCGACATAATTTTTGGGATTTCCGTTGGAAGGAAAGATAAAAGAGGAAAGGGAGTTTTTAGTGCGGATACGTTCATCAAGATAATCAAATCGGAATTGACGATCTGAAACTCCCGCCGGTGCATTGCCATGATCGAACACAGCCACTGCAATCGCCGATAGATCATCCAGTGAAACGCCATAATCCTTGAACGTTTTGGAGATTAACTCAAAATCAAAATCTTTTAACTCGATCTTGCTGACTGCTGATAGCTGACGGCTCTCTTCCTCCGAAACGATCTTTATCCCCAACGCCTCCACTTTCTCCAACTCATCATTCAATGTCGTTGCCGCGGCAGGTGTCATGTAAACGGGAATCCCCTCACGAGCATATTCCTCTATCGCCCAGGCTGAGGGTCCGCCACCCATTTGATGCCCAGTGAGCAGGATCGGGGTCCGCGAAGGAAGCGACTGTTTGAGACGGCGGTGAACCATCATGGTAGGCGAAGGCAGGACGAGTTTGAATCCGTTCTCGATATCGAGATTCGAATCGTACAGGAAAATATCCTGCGTGCCTGTGCCAATGTCTACAGTTAGGATTTTCATATAATTTCCCCCCTCTCCCAGCGGGAGAGGGGCAGGGGGTGAGGGCGAGACCTAAACCTCGATCCCCAACCATTGGCGAATGAAATAACCGATCACAAACGAGAACAACGCCACACTGAGACTCAAACCCGCCATCTCCAGGAACCGCTCGCGGAATGATTCCTCTTTTGCAACCGAGATGTAGTAATTGAACACCGCGATAATAATGATCGCAATCGTTAGCGTGATGGCAAGGTCAAGATAATAATTTTTGAACAAGAGATAGGGAAGCACCAACAGGGTTACTGTAATAATGTAGGCAATGCCCGTATAGATGGCGGCGCGCACAGGCTGTTTGGTTGTCTTCTCCGAACGCGTGGAAAGATACTCGCTCGCCGCCATCGACATGGACGCGGCAATGCCGGTGATCAACCCCGAAAGAGCGATCAACTTCACATCCTGTAAGGCAAGCGTAAGGCCTGCCAGCGCGCCGGTGAGTTCTACAAGGGCATCGTTAAGTCCAAGCACAACCGACCCCGCATATTCGAGTCTTTCTTCGCTTAGCATTGCGATCAATTTCTCTTCATGCACATCCTCTTCATGCTGCAGCCTGTTCGCATCGGGAATGATCGAAGCCACGCTTGAGTAATTCTTTTGCGCTTCTTCTTCACCGTGCTCCATCAGTTTAATGCCAAAGGTATATCCAAAAATGCGGCTGATGAAGTAGTACCACCATACTCTCGCCCAGGCAGGCTCCACATCCTGCCCGCTATATCCCTTCCACTCATTGTAATGACGCAGTTCATCCTGCGCGATGCGTTCCAGGATCTGCGCGTTCTCCGGTGATTTGATCTTTTTTGCCAGGCGCGAGTAAATATGAAATTCCGTGATCTCCGTCTGCTGAAACTGAAGCACTTTTTTATGAATGTCTTCACCAAGTTTCATTTTATTCTCCTAAAATTTGATTTCCGTATTGTAAGCCATTTTGCAGATACAGGCTGTAGGGATACCGTATTCATTCGTCCTGTTTCTGTTCGGTTACGTTACCGTGACCCGCCTCTAAACCGAAAATTTATATGACAACTGTAACAAAATCATGGATAAAAATCATTGTGATTGCGCTCTACCTGATGTAATATATCAGCATTACATTGCACTATGGAGGAAAAATGAAAATTCAAAAAGCAAATCACCATGTATCGCTCCTATTGATCTTTGTGTTCGTTCTAGCGGCATGTAGTTTTTCAACTCCGGAACCTACGCCTGTGCCGACCCATACGCCCATGCCAACGGCTACGATTACGTTGACTCCCACGAACACCCCGCGCCCCTCTCCCACCCCCAGACCTACAAAGACACCCAACCTGGCGGCAACCCGGCAATATGAAGTTTTCAACGCCGAAGCCCAAAATTATTTTGATCTTGGTTATCTAACCACAGACAACGGAGTCATTAAAGAAGAGGAAGATTTCTCTTATGAATGGGCACAATTGGGCTGGTATTCATGGTTCCCGTTGGGCAAAAGCGTTTCGGATTTTTACATCACTGCTCATTTCAACTGGTCCAGCGCCTATAAGAATGCCGATGAATCAGGATGTGGTTTTGCCTTCGCCATTCAGCCAGACCATGAACACTATGCCGTGTTTCTTGACCGTACCAAGGTCATTTTCCTGGATGCCGATAATCGCTATAGCTATTCACGTAATGTGAAGAGAACACGCGGGTCGGGATATGTGAAATTCGATAACCCGGCTGAAGCAGATTTCACACTGATCGTAAAAGGCGCTTATGCTTATATCCTTGTGGACGGTGAACTTTTTGGCGAATATACCCTGTCACAGAGCAGAATCCTGAGAGGGGATGTTGGTTTGACCGTTCTTTCGGGAACCAACAAAGATTATGGCACGCGCTGTGAGATGAGCAATATCCATATTTGGACCGCGAATTAATAACGAAACAGCATCGCATCTACAGAAGCCTCCGCGCACATAATGCGGAGGCTTATTAATTCCCTCCTTTAAGAAAAGTAGGGGTATCATATTGAATACCTTTAAGCATTGATATGGAGTCGCTTGCATGCCCAACACTGCGCTGACGGAAGTTCTTGCCAGCTATGTCCCGAAGTTGATACAGAACAGGATTATCGCTGATCCGTCGCCCATCAAATCACCGGTTTCCGAGCAGGTGCATGTGGCCATCCTCTTTGCCGATATTTCCGGCTTTACCCTGCTCACGGAACGCCTTGCTGAAAAGGGACCCGCCGGGGTGGAAGTCATCGCACGTATCCTCAACGAATACTTTGGTCAACTGATCGACATCATCCATGCTTATGGGGGCGACGTGGTCAAATTTGCGGGAGATGCTGTCATCGCAGTCTGGAACATCGCTTCTTCCTCAGGGACGGCTGATCCGGTTTCGAGAGCCGACCAATGGCAATGGACGATGCGCGCTGCCGAATGTGCCATCGAGATCCGCCAGCGGTTGAGCAACTATAAAGCTGAGGAGGCAAGCCTGTACTTAAAACTTGCGGTCAGCATGGGGAATGTCACCACCGCGCATGTGGGCGGTGTGTTCAAGCGCTGGGAATTTTTACTGACCGGTAATCCTCTGGTGGAATTGGGCATCGCCAATAACCATCGCGCAGGCCGGTGAGATACTCATCACCCCATCAGCGTGGAAGCTGATCCGCAATGATAGCATCGCCGAACCGATGGAGTTCGAACTCAAGGATGCCATCGCCCAGGGTGGAAGGTTGACCGGCCTGAACAAACCGTCCTCCATCGTTACATCGAACGAGAAACTTGCCATCCCGGAAGCGGCCGAAAGTTCGTTACGGGCATACATCCCCGGCGCGATCATTAATCGTCTTACTGCCGGTCAAAGTAGTTGGATCGCCGAGCTGCGCCGCGTCACCATCCTTTTTGTGGGTCTTCCCGATCTTGACCAAACGACGGAACTGGCAGACGCGCAGAACCTGGCGCGTTTGATACAACGGGCTGTCTATCGCTATGAGGGAAGTATCAACAAGATCAATGTGGATGATAAAGGCATCACTGTTGTCGCCGCGCTGGGCTTGCCGCCATTCTCGCATGAAGATGACCCCGCACGCGGCGTGCAAGCCGCATTGATGATCCGCAAGGAACTGACGAAGCTGAACGTCCGCAGTACCATTGGCGTTGCAACCGGTCGCATTTTCTGTGGATCGATCGGGAATGAAGCGCGGCGTGAATATACGACCATCGGGAATGCGGTCAACCTTTCCGCACGCTTGATGGAGGCGGCAGCGAAGCGGGAAGAGTTAATGGCTCAATATAGCGTCCCCATGTTGTGTGACCGCGCCACGTTCGACGCGGCAAAAGACGTGGTGGAGTTCGAGTCTCTTGCGCCGCAGCAGGTCAAAGGTCGCAGTGAGGCGGTGGAGGTCTTCCATCCCATCGATGTGAAGAAGAGTGTCATCCGCCCGAAGACCGAGTTGATCGGCCGTCAGGAGGAAAAGACTCTGCTGGCAAACGCCTTGCAGGAATTATCACGCGGCATGGCACATCAGACGATTGTATTGCAGGGAGAGGCGGGCATCGGAAAGTCGCGTTTGTTTGAAGATCTTGTGCGGCAGGCTGAAATGCTGCACGTGAAAATGTTTGTCGGCGGCGGGGATGCCATCGAGAAGTCAAACCCCTATCACGCGTGGCGCACGATCTTTTATCAGATTTTCGATATTGACGAATTGGCTGGCAAAGTGGGGACTGTGGATGAAGCCCGCAATACCATACAAAATAAGGTGACCTCAAAACTTCAGGAGATCGACCCGGATATGGTGCGTTATCTTCCCCTGCTGGATGTCATTCTGCCGATCCAGATTCCTGACAATGAATTGACCTCTGCCATGACCGGCGAGATACGCGGTGGTAACGTTCGCGAGATATTGGCGCGTGTGCTTGCCCACGAAGCTACCCAGACCCCGCTTTTGATCGTGTTGGAAGACCTGCATTGGTTCGACTCTGCTTCATGGACGCTGTTGGTGGATGTGCAGCAAAAGGTAAAACCCATTCTGCTGGCATTGAATACGCGTCCATTATCCGAGCCTGTGCCTTTGCAGTTCAATCAGATCATGGATGCGTTCGAGGCGCGCCTGGTCAAACTGGATGCCATGATGTTGGACGACGTTGAATCGCTGGTGTGTCAGCGCCTGGGCGTCAAATCCATACCAGCGATGATCGGCAGGTTGATCCGCGAAAAATCAGAGGGACATCCCTTCTTTGCAGAGGAACTCGCTTATGCTTTACGCGAATCAGGTGTGCTGATCATTGAGAATGATGAATGTAGGGTGCATCCGCGCTTTACCAATTTTGAAGACCTGGCTCTGCCCGACACGCTTCAAGCCGCCATCACGAACCGCATCGACAGCCTCGAAGCTTCCCAGCAATTGACGCTTAAGGTCGCCAGTGTAATCGGACGTATCTTTACTTTTCGCATCCTGGAGGCGGTGCATCCCATCGAGACGGATCGACCCATGCTCCACGATTATCTGGAGTCGCTGACGCGTCTTAGCCTGACGATCCTCGAATCTGAGATGCCCGATCTGGCTTATATCTTCAAACATGCTGTTACGCAGGAAGTGGCTTACAACCTGATGTTGTATTCACAACGCAGGCAGTTGCATCAGGCTGTGGCGGAGTGGCTCGAAAAGAGCAATGCGCAAAATCTTGAACCCTATTACATGTTGCTTGCCTATCATTGGACGCAAGCTGCCGAAGCGCCGGATCGGGAAAAGAACGAGCTTTCGCTCCTGAAGGCATTGGGCTATCTCGAAAAAGCCGGCGACCAGGCCATGCAGAATTATGCCAATAAGGAAGCTGTCCAGTTCTTTACACAGGCGCTTGAATGGGAGCAGAAACTGCCGAAGCCTGAAAATAAAGAGGAGATGCAGGAACGTCAGTTCCGCAGAGCCTCGTGGCATAGCCGCATTGGGCTGGCTCATTATGGTTTGGGTTCCCTGCCTGATTGCGAGAATCAGATGCGTGAGGCCTTGCGTTTGTTGGGAAAGCCTCTCCCGAAGGGAAATGTTCAATTCCTGCTGGGAATATTCCCGCAGTTGATTCGACAGGTGTTTCATTGGAATTTCCCATCCCGGTTTATCGGGGTCTATCGCGGTGAACAGGAGCGCGCGCTTGCCATCGAGATCTCGCGCCTCTATGAATTGATGGGAAGGATCTATTTCTATTCGAACGAGACCCTGCCCATTATTTATACGGGTTTGTGTTTCCTGAACTCTGCCGAAAAGGCGGGTCCCTCTCCCGAACTGGCGTCTGCTTATTCGAGTATGTCGGTGCTTGCGGGGATCGCGCAGCTTCATAAACTTGCCGAGACCTATGTGGATAGGGCGGTGACCATCTCCAAGCAATTTAATCAGCCCTCGAACCTGATCACCGTGGACGTGGTGACAAGCGCCTACAAGATCACTGTGGGTAAGTGGGATGAAGTCCGCGAAAGGGTGGAAGAGGCAAAAGCCATCTGCGAAGAACTTGGTGATGCGCGCCAGTGGGGTGACTGCGCCGCCATGCTGGGCGAAAGCGCGTTGATCTCAGGTGATGTTCAGTATGCGGTCAAAGTTCAAGATGCGTTGCTCGAAGATGCGCGCCGCAGGCGCAGTCCACTGCATCAGTGTTGGGGATTGCTGGGCGTGGCACGGAACAACATCCGGCTGGGCAATGAAGCGATGACCGTTCCCATGCTGGAGGAAGCTCTCCGCATCCTGGCAGAAACGCCCAACCTTGCGTCATCCATCGAAACGAATGGGCAACTGGCTGTGGCTCATTTGCGGATCGGAAACGACCAAGCCGCGCTGGAGTATGCAAACAAAGTGCTGGCTCTCGCGGAGGGGATCTCACCCACTGTCTATTCGATGGATATTGGATTCGCTGCCGTGTCGGATGTATGCTTTTCACTGTGGGAAAGATCGCTTCAAAACCCGGACCGAAAGGCTGATTCTGAACAATATAAATTACTCTCCGAGAAGGCATTTAAGACGGTGCAGTCATTCGAGAAGGTATTTCCCATTGGTCAGCCGGTTACCCCTTATTACCAGGGCTGGTACAAATGGTTGACTGGTAAACCGGAAGCGGCGATCAAAGCCTGGCATAAGGGTTTGGAAGCTGCAAAGAAATTCAATATGCCTTATGAAGGGGCGCTGGCGCATTACCGTCTGGGAACATGCCTGCCGGAAAACGATCCCTCTCGTCTGGAGCATCTTGCACAAGCGCGCACACTCTTTGAAGAGATGGGCGCCCTGCATGAACTGAAAATGTTGCAGGCGGCTTCCTAAAACAACTCCTATAATTCTTTCGTGTTATAGGATACAACATTTGTCATTGCGAGCCCATCACGCTGAGCGGAACAAAGCGCGAGACCGCCTACTCAACCACCAGCCCTCCTCGCAATACCGGACCTGCGGTGGGTGCAGGTGTGACGGAAAATCTGATTTAGAACTCAGGTGCGCTCTCAGCACTACACCTTTATTTTCAAGAGGAAAGCTTGACTCTGATTTCTCCTGCAACTGAAATCCCAGGACCTGCTCCCGCGCCCTTGTTGGGCTGGCTGCCTGAACTCGCCCGCTTTGCCTTCAACCCTGTATTTGCCTTGGAGAATCTCCGAAAAAAATATGGAGATGTTGTCCGGCTGGGATATGGGCAGGCTCCGGGCGTGATCGTCTTTAGTCCCGAATATAACCGCGTCATCCTGCGCGACCCGTCTGTTTTCTACAGCTATAACCTCGACTTTATTCCCATACCTTTCCCAAGAGACCATGCGGTCTCGCGGGTGATGAATAGTATGCCTTTCTTAAACGGAGCAAAACATACTGACCACCGCTCGTATATGCTCCCTTACTTCCATCGTAATTTTATCGCTCGTCATCATGATGCCTGCGTCGCGGTGACGGAAAAGAAACTGGTTTCGTGGAAGATGGGGCAGGAGATTGACCTGCGTTCAGAAATGGAACGCCTGGCAATGTGGCTGGCGACGAAACCCATCCTCGGTCTCGACCCTGAATTGGAGGGCGAAGCGGTTGGGCGTCAACTTGAATACAGCTTGAAGTTGATGTTCTCCCCGTTTGCCATTTTGTTTCCCTATAACATTCCGGGGCTGCCCTTCCATCGCCTGTTGAAAAGCGCGGATGATCTGGAGCGTGTGGTCAAAAATGTGATCGCGTTGAGAAAAGCCAAAGGGTTGGAGGGCGACGATATTTTGTCAGCGTTGATACGGCTCCACGAGCAGGATCCGGCGCGGATGAGTGAGAACGATCTGATCGGTCATACGATCATGTTCCGCGGCGGGTACAGTCCGAATGGCATGGCGCTCTATTGGACGATCTTCCTGTTGAGCCAACACCCTGAGTTTTTCAAGAAAGTTTTGGTTGAGTTGGAGCAGGTATTGGGCGGAAAGAATCCATTGCCAGAACAGTTGGAACAGCTCCCGCTTCTTGATGCCGCTCTCAAAGAGACCATGCGACTCATCCCTGCCGGCATCTGGACGGCGCGCTATGCCATGCAGCCATTTCAACTGGGTGACTATCGATTGCAAAAAGGGACGTGGGTGATGATGAGCGCCTATGTTACACATCGTATCCCTGAAGTGTTCCCGCAGCCCGATCAATTTTTGCCGGAACGCTGGCTTTCCATTCATCCCTCTGCCTACGAGTTCATGTCCTTCTCCGCGGGACCACGCTATTGCATCGGTCAGTCACTGGCGATGATGCAATTGAAGATCGCATTGTCCATCATCCTGCAACGGTATTCACTTGCGCTCAGACCGGGCGCGGTTGTGAATTGTGAAGGATTGAATTCCATCAAACCCAAACATGGGTTGCCGATGGTCGTCAATGAACGGAATGACAATCCGGTAGCGGCGCCTATCAAGGGCAATGTTCATTCCATCGTGAATTTCGGATGAACCATACCTGCCATTCAGTTGAAAATCCCCAACCATAATTGATAAAGTCCAAAACAGAATAATGCAATGGCTGAGACCCCCAGCAATGTGCGATTGACTTTTGGTCCCGCCTGGCGCGCAACTCCAAAAACGAGAATGATCGCACACAACCCCAGAATGATCGTCATATAAAAACCGACGAGAAAGCTGATTCCGCTTGCGGGTGTTTCATGCCAGCCTCTCAGCAAAATAGGACCTGTGACCAAACTCCAGTAGAGGTAAGGACCCGGGCTTAACAGGTTCATCAACGCGGCTTTGAGTACGCTTTGTTGGGTTCCCGATTCTCCGAAGAGGATATTTGCGTCAAAATCCTTCCAGGATTTGTACGCGCCGTAGGCGAGATATAAAATAAATAATCCCCCTGCCATGTAGAGAAATTTTTGAAACCAGTTTGGAATTTGACTTAAGATCAAAAGACAAAGTACGATGATCGGTCCGTCACTGATCAATGGTGCGAGCGCGGCAGGGAGAGTCCGCTTCCAGCCGCGGGTCAAAGATTGAGAGATGATGTACGTTTGGAAAGGTCCGGGTTGAACCGCGGCAGCGAATCCATAGCCGACGCCTTGCAGGATATAAAGCCACATCTAGGATTGTCCCACCACTTCATAGTGTACAACCTTGGGTTCAAATTCGAGTAGATAATCCTTGTCTTCGGGATAATACTTGGCAACTTCCACATCTTCACCTGCAAAGCTCTTGATGGACTCCAGATCTTCCCAGAATGTGAGTGTGATGAAATGGGTGATGTCGCCCTCAGTCCGTTCGAGGATATGGACGCTGATGTTGCCTGCTACTGATCGATAATCGGGAATAGCGCGCGCGTTGGTGAACTCGCGATATGCCTGTGCCTTTTCCGTTAGGACTCTGCCATGCCACATTCTGACAATCATTTTTACTCCTTACGGCACGATCACTGCACGCACGTCGCTGGTGAAATGTTCCAAGTCGTCGAGTCGTTGGTTGATTTTATCTGCGTCCAGAGGAATTGATTTTCGAAACGACGCGTGATGTGTCCAGTATCTTTCTGCGCGCCATATCCACTAACAATGGCAACTCTTGCAAAAGATGATCGTTCGAGCCGATGATCTCCGCCTCCTTGCCAAGCACCTGCATGTAGGTGTTGATCTCGATGGGTTGCTGGTTCAACCCGACCATCACGGCGCGCCCCAAATTGCCAAGGCTGTCAATCGCCTGCTCCATGGTTTTACGGGTGCCGATCATTTCGAGCGCAACATCCACGCCCTTGCCTTTCGTCAACTTGCGGATTTCTTCGACGGCATCCACATCGGCTCGCATCAATTGGGATGGCGTTATATTCGGATGCCAGTTCGAGTTTATCCTGTTGGATATCCACTGCGTAGACTTCGACTGCGCCCATTGCCTTTGCCAGTTGGATGGCGGACATGCCGAGTCCTCCCACGCCGAAAACTGCCACCCTTTCCCCAGCTTTGACGCGTCCCTTATGCAGCGCGTGGAAAGCCGTCGCCGAGGCGCACATCAACGTCGCGCCTTCTTCAAATGAGATCTCATCTGGCAATGGAATGGCGTTGCGCGCTGGCACAGCGATAGTTTCCGCATAGCCGCCATCCACGTGGTGACCGAGCATCTTCACTGATTCACAAAATTGTTCATTGCCGGTACTGCACCAAGTACAATCACCGCAGGTGATGTTGTAATGCAAACAGACTCGATCTCCCACTTTGACATTCATCACTTGCGAACCGACTTTTTCTACAATGCCCGCAATCTCATGTCCCAATGTGATGGGCATCATGCCCATTGACGAACGCCCCGCACGGTAATGCGCGTCGGAATGACAGATGCCCGCAGCGCGTACGCGCACAAGCACATCTTTTTCGCCGATGTTTGGAATGGGGATTTCCTGTAATTGTAGCGGCTTGCCTGTTTCGACCATGCGGATGGATTTCATTGATGCTCTCCAATTATCGTCATTGCGAGCCGCCGTTTTGAGCGAAGCGAAGGCGGCGTGGCAATCTCCTACGCGGTAATAGGGGATTGCTTCGTCGGCTATGCTCCTCGCAATGACGGGGCTTTTGCCCACCCCGCGATCACCTCTGATATCCTCCGGCGTACTGCGGCAGCAACCACCGATCAGACGTGCGCCTGCATCGTACCATTTCCGCGCTTCTTCGCCGAAAGATTCGGAAATCGGATCATTGTTCCAATCTTTTTTCACCGCATCAAATGATTCGCCAGAGTTGGGATAGGCGAGTAATGCTTTGTTGGTCATTTTTTTCGCTGCATGAATCAGGGATGGAATATATTTCGGCGAGGTGCAATTGATTCCAACCGCTGTGATCTGTGGATTATCTTCAAGTTGTTTTACGCAGTCCGCGAAGACCTGTCCTTCTGAAATATGTTTTTCATCGCGCGCAGAGAAACTGACCCATGCTGTGACATTTGGAAATTCTTTGAGTAATTTTGCAATTGCCTGCGCTTCGATCAATGATGGGGATTGTCTCACATGCCAGCATGTCTGCGCCCGCCTCGATCAATGCCTTCATACGCGGACGATGAAAATCCATCAACTCTTTTTCGGTGAGTCCATAATTGCCAATGTATTCCTCGCCATTGGCAAGGAACGCGCCGTACGGTCCAACAGACGCGGCGACGAAAGGCTTTAACCTTCCAACGCGATTCGCTTTCTCTGCCCAGAATTCATCCCGCACTTCAATGGCTAGCGTCACAGATTTTTTGATGAGGTCAATGGCTTCCACTTTGTTCAAGCCGCGTTTCATGAAGCCTTCGATGGTAGCCTGGTAACTGGCTGTGATGACACAGTCGGCGCCGGATTTGAAGTAATCGTAATGGAGCCCTTTGATGGCTTGGGGTTGTTCGAGCAAAATCTTTGCCGACCACAAGTCATCGTTCAGGTTGTAGCCGCGGCGCTCTAATTCAGTGGCGAGCGCGCCGTCGATGACGAGAGCAGGCTGATGGTCCAGAATGGAGGCGATGGGGTTCACGTCCGCGAGGATACCATGAAATGATTTGCCGCTTATTTGCCCAGTAGCCATTCGTCAAAAAAATCGATCAGCCTTCTTTGATAGCGGCGCGGGTTATCCACATAGATCGCGAGATGCGGCGCTTTTTCATCCACCCATAAAAAGCGCGGTTCGTGCGCGGCGTTGAATAGCTTTTCGCCCGAATCCGGCGGTGCAACGGAATCTTCGCCACCTTGGACAATATACACCGGGCGCGGACTGATCATACCGATCACATCCACTGGGCTGACTTCCTTAAGGTCGATGCCTGTTTCCACTTGCGCTATCGCCTTTGCCAATGGATTGATGACAGGGTATGGCACAAGGAAATTGAATTCGTCATCGAGCGAAGAGAATGAACTATCCACAAAAAGGGCTTCGATCTGTGGAAACTGCGCGGTTGCAAGGATCAACGTCGCCGCGCCCATTGACCCGCCCCATGCGCCGATACGTTTTATATCGGGTTGTGCCAATACATAATCCAAAGCAGCTTTTACATCCAGGACCTCGAGATAGCCGACGGTTGAAATCTCACCGTCACTTTCGCCGTGCGCGCGTGCATCCCAGGCAAGGACTCCGTAGCCCTTCTTCGCCAGCAACTCATGCACCCATTCGGGACGGTTATCGCCGTATCCATGTGCAAGCAGAATCACCACGCCGTTTTTGGGAGGTGTGTACCACGCTGAAAGGCGAATTCCATCTTCGGTGATGAGGTCAAGAGCTTGATAGGGGATGTTGTATTTGCGAAGCGTATTCCCCGGCGGGACGATGCGCGGCGGATGCAAGGCATTGTTGACTTCGACGAAGCCGAGGAGAACTGTGGAAACAGCCAATATCACAATTGCTTTGACTGTAAAAGACAAAATTGACCTGAGTGTTTTATTCCCGTGAGGTTTCTTCATAAGCTTACTTAACGGAAGCGCTGTTAATGAAGTTCCCCTTTAAAAAACGATCTGAATTTCAGAGAGCCCGGCTTACCCGCTCTTGTTGCCGGTCTTCTTGCGTCCGAATTGGAAGAAGGATAAGAGATTCCAAGTCTTGCGATTGTTTGAGGTTTCTGCAGTAGGCATCAGGAATCCCACCATGTCCTGCCGGACGGCGCATCCCGTGAGCATGTATTGGTCTTTGCAACTTTGGCCTTCGAATTCATCCAGGGAACTGCAGGGTAGATTGTCGCCGTATCGTTTCATATTTGACCTCTGTGTTTGTTGATGGGATTATAAAACCGTTCCCTTTACTGTGGGTTTACAAATTTATATGGCGTACCTTCCACTCTGCGGCAGTTAATTACTTTTGGATTGATCTACCTGCGAGCCAGCCTGCTCCAATAGCCAGCATGCTTACTGGCAGGGCGTTGAGATCGAACAGGTCCGAGAAATTGGAGCCAGCGTGGACAAGTCCGCTGAGCACGCCGACCGCCAGCGCGTTGACCTGCGCGGCGTCCCCAACACGGTATGCGGCATGTCTCGCGCCGAGAAATGTGAACAGGATAAAAAATATCGAGCTGAGCCAGGGAGCGTATTTGGCGGCAAAGGCGTTGATCATTTCCTGATCGGGCGCGCCGCGAGCCTGGAACGCAAGATAACTTGCGTAGAGGGTGACGATAAGGGTGACAGCAAGAAGCGCCACAACGAAAACGATAATCGTGGTGATAACCACTCGTACCCATTTGACTTGCGAAAGTTGATTGGACATAATGGTAAGCTCCTTTCGTAGGTTGTTATTTTACTCTACGAAGCGGGGAGATTTGGTGTGAACAGACTTCCGAAGTCTTGGCGAAGTACCCGCCGCACCCTTCGCCCCTCGATGTGCCTTCGAGGAGGGTGAAGAGGTGAGTTATAATCCCAGCAGAGCAAGGAGTGACCATGTTAACCACTTTACAAGGAATCTATCGCAAGGGAAAGATCGTGTTGAAGGACAATCCCTCCAATATTCCCGATGAGACTCCCGTCATTGTGACCTTTCTAGGCGGGGAGGGGATTGACCTGCGCGCGCGCGGTATTGGCGAAGAACAAGCCAGCGAATTACATGCACAACTCGCGTCTTTTGCCGAAGAGTGGGACAGCCCAGAGATGAGCATCTATGACAACTACGAAGCGCACGTTTAAACGCGGCGACGTTGTTTTAGTGTTGTTCCCGCATTCAGACCTGAGAACTGCCAAGCCTCGACCTGCGCTGGTTGTTCAAACAAATAACCTTGAAAGCGGACTGCCGCAGGTGGTTGTCGCGATGATAACAAGTCGTATTTTTCGCGCCAATCACCCGAGCCGTGTATTGATCGAGTTGGATTCACTTACTGGAAAAGATTCGGGCTTGCTAACCGACTCGGTCGTGATGAGCGATAAACTTGCCACCATCTCAGAGATTGCCGTAGACCGTGTCATTGGAAAAATCCCAATGAGGGAAGTGGATAAGGCTCTCAAACATACGCTGGGGTTGTAAAACGAGACCTCCGAGATTTTCGCGAAGCGTATCTCGGAGGTCTTAGATAATACCCGCACCCTTCGCCCCTCCATGTGACTTCGAGGAGGGTGAAGAGTTGATGGTTGGTTGTAGGGTTGTTTCTCATAGATTTGTTTTACAACAAAAGACTTCGCAAGCATAAACTCACACCGTGTGGTGGTTGCAGACCTTGTCTGCTTCGACGAAGCCGAAGTGTATTGCCATAACAATTTAATTGATGGCTTCATAAGTATGAGCGGCTATTGATCTTTAACTTAGAACCTGAACATTAAAAGCTGCCCCAATTGGCATACCCACATGTTTATCTTGATTGAAGATTGACCACCTGCCTTCATCGGTATACCAAACGCCAATAGGTTGAGAATTGTAAATGCCGCCTTTGCCTGCAGGAGGATTCCAGTTCTGAGTAACCATTAGTATGGCATCTGGATTGTTATTGGTCAGTGAATTGTCGATGATTGTGTAATTCGATTTTGTGTTGTGGTTGGTCGCGATATGGACAAAAGCTGATGTGTATGAATCTGTACCAGTTGCAGTCTGTTTATTTTCCATCATATCATTTAGAGTCTGAGACATATTTTCCATGTCGGTATGTATATTAGTCGTGTCTGTTTCGAGTGTTTTTAGACGTTCTTGAAACTCGATTTTTGTTCCTCCCCATTCAATACTTTTGATCAATGGGACAATCCAAGGGACAATTGCTATTGCAATTAACCATAAAGTGATGTCGTCAATCATCATGTCAGGCTTCATTATGTGCGCAATAATCGCAATAAGGGCCATGATTGTTATTACAACCGAGATCACTTTTATTTGAGTACTTTCTTTTTGCATAGTTCCAGCTCCTTTCAATTGGTGCTAATCAAATTTATAAACCATTGTTCTAAATCCACACGGGACGGCGAATGAAGCTGAGGATTGCGCGGTAGTCGAACGACGTAATCGTGGGATATACCCGCCACACCCCTCGCCTGTCTGTGTGTCTTCAAGGAGGGTGAAAGTTTAATTGGTTGCTGTATCATAAACTATAGAAAGAAAACATTGATAAAAGTTTTCGCTTTTAACCAACACTTTATGATGGTAGCTTATTATGATTTGTTTTATTGTGAGTTGCCGAAACTTCTAATTGGCGTATGATATCTAGTGCAATAATTTGGATCCGACTTAATGATCCCGTTGGGTCGGCTCCAGGAGAAATTTCTAAATAGAAGCCCTCAATCTCTTGTGATAATTTTTCGTTTATGATACCTTGAGCAACACCCAGCTGTAATAACTTTCTGGCAGGTGTTAAGGAAATCCCTGCCCATCCATCTCCCCGTGACGTTATAAGTTCCTTAATTTTATTTTCTATTGTATAGCGGATCTTGAAAATCTCAATAGTTTCTTCTGATGGTGCAGGTTGAAAATGTATTTCATCTGTCTCTTTGAGGTGTTCCTTTTCCCAGCGTTTTGTTACTCTTTGATAAATCTCTTCGTATTCCTCCTAAGATAATTTTTTAGACGAAATCAGGGTAAATGTTATTAACTAATGAGATTGGAGTGGTAGGTTGTGAACTCTCTACAGAGTTTGCTGCTTTTGGACCAAATTCAAAACCTGCTATGCTAATTTTACGTCCTTGTAGGATTGCAACAAATATCAATATTGCGAACAGCAGAAGGATTGCCCAAGGAAGCCATGGATTATTTGTCAAAAAAGTAATTATATAATTCTCCATAATATTCCTTGATCTTTCATTGAAAACTTTTTTGCATACATGATTAAGATTTGTCTATTTGAAAATTATACATCTGTGCAAACAAAAAAACCAGAAAAGCTAGTTCTCTGGTTTTTTTGTAATGGTCATCCGTCCAATGAATTTGTTACGCTTCCAAATCATATCCTTCAGGCAACCAGCAGCATAACACCAACTCTCTCGCCGCCTTGACCTCGTCCATGCGACCGAACTTCGTGGTGCTTGGCGCATTGTGCAACAACTCGGGTTGGGTCTTGGCTTCCTCGGCGATCTTGATCAGCGCCTCGGCGAAGGCATCCAGCGTGTCCTTGTTTTCGGTTTCGGTCGGTTCGATCATCAGCGCTTCGTGCACGATCAGCGGGAAGTAGTTTGTGGGCGGGTGGAAGTTGTAATCCATCAGGCGCTTGGCGATATCCAGCGCGCGCACGTCACTGCCTTCGAAGCGTCCCTCTGCGACGAACTCGTGCATGCAGATGCGGTCGAAGGGAACCTTATACGTATCGCGCAGGCGTGCCTGCAAATAGTTCGCGTTCAACACGGCGTACTGCGAAATATCCTTGAGACCGTCAGGTCCGTGCATGGCGATGTAGGTGAAGGAGCGGACGAAGCCGCCGCCGAAATGTCCGTGGAAGGCTTTCATGCGACCGATGGATTTTTCGGGATTAACAAATCCATACAACGGAGGCAGATCGTCTTCCGCTTCTTCGACGATACCGACCAATGGCGCGGGCAGGAAATCTGCCAGATGAGCGGCGACTCCTACTGGACCGACGCCTGGTCCGCCGCCCCCGTGCGGGACAGCAAACGTCTTGTGCAGGTTGAAGTGCATCAGGTCGAAGCCCAAGTCGCCAGGGCGGACGATGCCAAGCAGGGCGTTCAAGTTCGCGCCGTCGCCGTACATCAAGCCGCCGCAGCCATGAACGAGTTCGATCACTTTCTCGATGTGTTCGTCGAACAGACCGAGTGTGTTCGGGTTGGTGAGCATCATGCCGACGACGGTATCGTCACAGGCGGCTTCGAGCGCTTTCAGGTCAACGTTGCCGCGTTCATCGGATGGGATGGTGACAACGGTCATGCCCATCATGCCGACCGAGGCGGGGTTGGTCCCATGTGCGGCATCGGGGATGAGCATCTTCACCCGTTTGTCATCGCCGCGTGATTTGTGATAGGCACGCATGATGAGCACGCCGGTGAATTCTCCGTGTGCGCCTGCGGCAGGTTGCAACGTCACTGCCGCGAAACCTGCGATCTCTTTCAACCATTCCTGCAATTGATAGGTCAACGCGAGATTGCCTTGCACAGTTTCGATGGGTTGCAATGGATGTGTGAACAGGAAACCAGGCAAACGACAAGTGTCTTCGTTGATCTTCGGGTTGTACTTCATTGTGCATGAACCCAAGGGATAGAAGCCACTGTCCACGCTGTAGTTGAAGGTGGAGAGATGTGTGTAGTGACGCACCACGTCCACTTCGGCGAGTTCGGGCAGGGGCAGGTCAGGGCGTAGTAACGCTTCGGGAGGCAGGGCAGTTTCAGGCACGTCTGAAGCGGGCATCGTCACGCCAGTCCGCCCTGGGGAGGATAAGTCGAAGATGGTCGGCTCGACGATCTTGACATCAGTTATTGTTTTTTCAGGAGCATCAATCATGGCTCACCTCCGACAGCGCTTCGACAAGCGTGTCAATTTCTTCCTTCGTGTTCATCTCGGTCACCGCGATCAACATGTGATCCTTGAGCGACGGATAATCCTGACCGAGATCGTATCCGCCGATGATGCCGTGCTCAAGCAGGTGCGCGTTGACTTCATCGACAGGGCGATTGACGCACAAGCGCAAACTCATGGAAGAACGGCTCGGTGAAACACAGACCCATGCCTTCGATCTTGCTGAGTTGCGCGGCGGCGTAATGCGCCTTTTGATAGCAAAGTTCGGCGACCTGCCGCAGACCTTTCTTACCGAGCAATGAAAGATAGACCGCCGTGCCGAGCGCGATGAGACCTTGATTGGTGCAGATGTTGGATGTGGCGCGTTCGCGTTTGATATGTTGTTCGCGCGCGGTGAGCGTGAGGACGTAGGCGCGTTGACCTTTGTTGTCCACCGTTTCGCCGACGAGACGCCCAGCCATCTTGTGAACCATATTTTTTCGCGTCGTGAAAAAGCCGACACTTGGTCCGCCGTACCACATCGGGATGCCCAGCGGCTGGCCATCGCCCACGACAATGTCGGCATCCATGTCGCCTGGAGTCTTGAACATCGCCAGCGCTGTGGGATTCGCGACGACACAAACCAGCGCGCCCTTGGCGTGAACCTCTTCGATGAGCTTTGTGTAATCGTACACGCGCCCGAAGAAATCAGGATACTGCACGATGACGATACAAGTGTTGTCGTCAACGAGGTTGATGAGGTCGTTGGGATTTAAATCGAGGTCGGCATTGGCGTCATCGCCCGCGACTTCGAGTTCCATGCCCTGCGTATATGTGCGGATGACCGCGCGATACTGCGGATGCAAAGTGGGGGAGACGATCACCTTCTTGCGTTTGCCGCGGAATTGTGCATACGCAAGGTTGACGGCTTCGGCTGTGGCAGTCGCGCCATCATAATGCGAGGCGTTGGATACATCCATGCCAGTCAGCGCAGACATCAATGATTGATATTCAAAGATGCCTTGCAATGTGCCTTGTGAGATCTCTGGCTGGTAGGGAGTGTATGCAGTATAGAATTCGCCGCGACGCAGCATGTGATCCACAACTGAGGGGATGTAGTGGTTGTACATGCCCGCGCCGAGGAAGGAGATTAGGTCACTGCGCACGTTTTCGTTGGCGTTTGCGAGACCTGAGAGTTCGTCCATCGCTTCCATTTCGGTCAGCGCGGCGGGCAGGTCCAGTTTGGGAAAGCGATGTTTGGCGGGGATGGCGTCGAACAAGTCATCGAGCGACTTGACGCCGATGGTCTCCAGCATCGCATCCTTTTCTTTGGGGGAGATGGGGATGTAGGTCATATTTACTCTCTTCCGTCAATACGAGGAGGGCTTTAGCCCGACGAAGCAATCTCTGTGTCGTGTTGGAGATTGCTTCGGTCGCTATCGCTCCCTCGCAATGACGGGATAGTTGTTAATGCTCGCGTTCTTCGCAATACTTCTCGTACGCGGCGGCATCCATCACGTCACCAGCGGAGCCGCCTTCAAGTTGGATCATCCACGCTTCGCCATAGGGATCGCTGTTGATGGATTCGGGCTTGTCGGCGAGGTCCTTGTTGACGGCAACGACTTTTCCACCTGCAGGGGAATAGATCTCTGCGGAGGCTTTGACCAACTCGACTGAAGCAATTGCCTTGCCTGCTTCGATGGTGTCGCCTTCGTCCACGAGGATCTCGACGAACACGATATCGGAGAGTTGGTTCTGGGCGTAGTCAGAGAGACCAGCCTTGCCGCTATCAGGGTCGAACCACTCGTCGGACTTGGTGTATTTCAGATTTGCGGGAGCGTTCATGTTTATGTTTCTCCTTTGGATGTGTTTTGGAATCAGGGAGCTTGCTCCCGTATTCGCCAGGATACCCTTTCGGGCACACGAGCTGGCTGATTCCATAAGGTTTGGCGAATCAAAAAGGCGCACGGAATAGTTCGTGCGCCTCTGTAAGTGGACCTGAGAGATTCGCCCTTGTGGTCTCGATATGCTCTTCGCAACAAATGCTTCGATAAACTCAGCACGTCGCGCTCAGAGCTACTCGACCAGCGGGCGTTACACCGTCGGTATTCCTCACGGAATTTTCCAGAGTTGATTCGGGGACAGGGTCCTTTTGCCTGAGAGTTTCATCTGGTTTCGCCAAATCCCAGACTTGCACCTTCGGCGCTCAAATTCGTAATTCGGGATTTGTTATTCGATATCAGTGATCGGGTTTTCTTACAAATAACTTCCGATTCACGATTCCCGTTTTACGCTTTGGGTCTCTTCCCTGTTACCCGTTTAATTATGTTTTGATTCTACGGTTTAGAGGAAGCAAAGTCAAGAGGACGAAACTCATTGATTCAAAGAACTCCGAGTTTTCAAAAAACTCGGAGTTCTACTTCTATGTTATTTCTTCGCCACTTTGCGTGGAGTCCGCTTGGGTTTGACAGGCGGCACTTCGGGTTCAGGAGTGGGTGTGTCTGTTTCGGGAGTTGTCTCGGGGTCAATGACCGGTTCCTCGATAACGGGAGCACCCTGAGGGGTATCTGAGACAGGCTCGGGGTGCGGTAATGAGGCGGGCGCTTCAGGAGCGGGCGGAGGCTGAGGTGGGAGAGTCCCGTTCAAGCGTAGGAAATAGTCCTTGACGAGAGGGTCATTATAGAAGACCAATGAAAGGATACCGACCACCATCGAGAACAAGTTTAATGCCAGGATGTTGGCGATCTCCAGAACGGCAATATTGGTGGAGGGTTTTACGGCTTGTGGAGGATTGCTGAATAATTTTGCGGCATAGATGATTTCAAATACTCCCAGCACGCTGGGCAGGATCGCCAAGGGGACACAGATGATACCGATAATGCTTACAAGTGCTGTACCTGATAAAGCGAATCCCCAAAATAAGTTGACGATACCGCTGGTAAGAGTCATCCACGCGATTGCGCTGACGAGGGCGGGTTTTTGTTGATTGAATTGTACGTTCATTATATATTTCTCCTGCCGCTGTTTTATAAATCACCCAGCTCTTGTCGTAAAGGACGAACTGAATTCAGAATTCTGGCTTGGATGATGATGCGGCGCTTTGTAAATTGATTTCACTTCCATATACGCCCTTATTCGAGATTGGTTGCAGGGATGAGGGTGTGTCGCACTTATTGATCAGGTATTCCCGCGGCTTTTACATCCTTCAAATTTAATTGTAGAGACCGCTTGCCGTTCCATTCGTTGGCTTCAAAGTGATACAGAACATCTACGCGTGCGGGCAGGGTATCCCTCAGATGACCGATGCGAAAGCCGATGGAATCAAACGTCGCGCCGCGTTCGTCTTCAAGGGTCAGTTTCAAATGTTTGGCATCCGCGCCGACTGTGCGCGAGGATCTAACCTTGACATCCCGCGAGACGAAGACCGCATCTGGATTCCCATAACCGGTGGGTTCAAGATACTCAAGATGTTTCAACACTTCAAAATTTAATTCTGCAAGCGAGACTTCCATATCGGCGGATAACGTTTGACGCAGGTCTTTACCTTCGAGTTGTTCTTTAGCGATCTCTTTTAAGCGGGTTACGAATTCAGTGAGATTTTCATTCTTTACGGTGAAACCCGCCGCGGCGGCGTGACCTCCGTGGCGGACGAGCAGGTCCTTGCACAGGTCGAGCGCGTCAGTAATGTGAAATTCAGGGATGGAGCGGCATGAGCCGCGCGTCTCCTCGGCTCCCTTTGCAGCGACGACCGCGGGGCGATAATAGGTCTCTGTCAACCGTGAGGCCGCCAGCCCCACAACGCCGGAGTTGAAATCCTCATGTGCGGCGAAGAGCAGGAAGGCGTCGGGGTCGTCGCTCATGGCGATCTCTTCCGCCTGCCGCTGCATGGACCTGGTGATGGATTGTCTTTGTCTATTTTGGACATCCAGTTGTTGTGCAAGTTGACCGGCGCGCATGAAGTCTGTGGTGGTGAGCAGTTCAAAAGATGCCAACGCGGATTCGAGCCGGCCGGAGGCGTTGAGACGCGGTCCCAACATAAAGCCGATATTTCCTGCAGTGATCTTATCCAGTTTGATTTCGGCGACACCCGCCAGCGAGAAGAGACCTTGTCTTTTTGTTTCGTGGATCTGTCTGAGTCCCTTGCGGACGAGCACACGATTTTCGCCGACGAGCGGAGCCAGATCTGCGACAGTTCCCAAAGCTACTAAATCAAGCAAGTCATTTAACTGAAGGCTGGCTGCTGACTGACGGGTGCTCATCAGAGCTTCGGCGATCTTATAGGCAATCCCCACGCCTGCCAGATCTTTATCGGGATAGGGGTCGCCATGTTGTTTGGGGTTGATGACCGCGAAAGCGGGGGGCAGGTTCAGGCCGTCAGGGTGGTGGTGGTCGCTGACGATGAGATCCAGCCCGATAGTCCGCGCGTGAAGCGCTTCGTCTGGCGAGCGGATGCCGCAATCCACGGTGATGACCAGTTTGACTCCGTCCGCCTTAAGATGATCCAACGCCTCAGGGTTAAGCCCGTAGCCCTCATCGAAGCGATTTGGGATATAGCCGCGTACGTCCGCTCCGAATCCTTGAAGCGCTTCGACCAGCAAAGCGGTGGCTGTAACCCCGTCCACATCATAATCGCCATAGACGGCAATGGGTTCGTTGTGATCCAACGCATGTTGAATACGGTCAACCGCATCTTGCATGCCAATCAGTTGGAAGGGATCGGTATTCGAGTTTGGCTCGGCTTTGAGAAAGGCACGCGCCTCGGCGTCCGTTCCCATGCCGCGGTTAAAAAGGATCTGTTTGAGGACGGGAGGAAATTTTGCAAGCGCTTCATCCGCTTGTGTTGTGATCGGGGGTTGAACCACCCAGCGTTTATTATGCATGATTTAGTAATCCATTGACTTAAAAATTGGATTCAAAGTTGAATCCTGCTTAACAGTATAAACTGTGAATCGATGGGTGGGCAAGTGTATAATATAGCCATACCGGAGGAACCATGTACGTATTGCGACCCGATGAAAAGACGACCCCCGTGATGATCTATACTCAGGATACCCTCGTGCGTGGGGAAGTGGTGACCAAGCAGAATATTTTGCGCGTCAACATCTGGCTGCGTACGGATGGCGCGCCGAAATATATGCACATTCTTAAACCACAGGTGATCGTGTTTGGCGGCACTCCGGTAAAACCGCTGAGTTATTCGGAATTGTATTTTCCTACTTCGCAATTGATCGCTTTTCATACACTGCCCCCCACCCAGGAACCGCTGGATTACGAGGCAGATGAAGCCAACCGTATGATGCAGGCTGTGGATGTGTTGGCAGGTGGTTTTATCATGAAGGGGAATGTTCGCATCTCCACACAGACAGAGCTTTCCCAGAGTCTTGAAGTGGCGCGCCTTGCCTGGATGTCGCTCTATGATGTCAACATTATGAATCCATACCTGCCGCAGATGCCGCCCATGTTCATCCCCATGGTATTGGTGAATCCTGAACACGTGGCTTTTGGCGTGATGTAAAAAAACTTGACCGCGGGTGAAACGTGCGTATCCACCACGGGGATAGGATCCACGCTTTGGCAGTGTCGCAGACGAAAACCAACGCGATGTCCGTTTTGCCCGCCTCTTCCCAAGCTGGAAGTTGACTCCGTCAAATAATCATTTTCCCCTGTTGTTAACGGATGCGGATGCTCATAGGGTCAAGAAACAATTCCCCTGTATTTCGATACGAATTCTTCCGGATGGAAATGAATGGGAACAAACCGCCCCGTGCTTCCGTTCAGAGATGGAACGCCAGCCGTGCGCAAAGTTTATTGTCTCTCTACAAATCAAAAAATGAGGTCAAAATGTACTTAAGAAAGTTACTCACCATCATGATATCAGTCGGATTGTTACTGACATCTTGTGGAGGTCAGGAAACAACAGAAACGCCCATGTCCGATCTGGATGCAGTTTTGACGGCCGGGGTGGGGACCATCGCAGCATCCATCTTTCAAACACAGACCGCTTTAGCCCCCACAGCCACTGAGACCCCCACCTCTACGACTACCTCGACCCATACACCTGTTTCTGCCATCACTCTGCCTCCCTTATCAACCTCCACACTGGGTCTCATAAGCACGCAGGTGGTAATCCTTGGTTCCCCAACGCCAACCGGAACTCAATATACCCCGACACCCAACCCATCTACGTTATCCTACGGATGTAATAACTCGGCTTTAATCAGGGATGTAACCATTCCCGCGGGTACGGTATTGAAACCAGGCGAAAAATTTACCAAGACCTGGCAGATCGCGAATACGGGGACCTGTAATTGGGTCTATCTGTATCACCTCGTCCACGTAAGTGGAGATAGAATGGGCGGGAGCCCACCCAACCTTGGAAAGGTAATAGAGCCTCAAGAGTGGATTCAGTTATCTGTAGAAATGAGAGCGCCATCCGATTCCGGGACATATACTGGATATTGGCGGTTTGGCGATCAATCTGGCAATGTGTTTGGGGCAACCCTGGGAGTTTCCATTGTAGTCACTTCTCCGACAAAGACGCCCGTGCCCGCAACCGTAGTTCCCAATACTCCAAACCTGACGCAAACTGCTGATGCGGCTGCTGCTACATCAGCTGCGGCTACTGCTATTTCTGATACTGCTACGGCTGCTGCTACTGGTCCTTGATTGTTGCTTTTACAAATGTGTTCACTTGGTTATCTGTATATCTAACGGTGCCATTGCTAGTTTGATCGTACCCCAGCAATTTGCATGAACGGATTCTCCACGGCTGTGTAACACAGCCGTGGAGAATCCGTTATTCTTCATCTATGTCTGCGCAATGACGGAAAATTCTACTTACCCTTCCGATGTTATACTCCAGCCCGTTGACCATGATGAAAATCAGAGTGCCAGGGAATAATTTATGAATATCACACTCGCCCTCGGTGGTGGAGGCGCAAAAGGCAATTCACATATTGGCGTTATCCGTCGTCTGGAAAGAGAAGGGTACAAGATCGACGCAGTTGCAGGCACGAGTTTCGGGGGCATCGTGGCAGTCTTTTACGCATTAGGTTATACCGCCGATCAGATCGAAGAAATATTCTCCGCCTTCGACCAGACCCAATTGTATGGATACTCTCCGGATGAAGGACCGTCGCTTCTGGGGCTGGCGGGTGCAACAACCTGGTTGAACGAAGTGATCGGAACACGTACATTTGCCGACCTGAAAATTCCCTGCATTCTCACTTCAGCCGATTTGAAGAGTGGACGTGAGATCCTCCTTTCAGAGGGACCCTTGGTGGATGCCGTTCTTGCGACCATTGCCATCCCTGGAATTTTCCCCGCCCGCCAGGTTGGTGACCTCGAACTGGTGGATGGCGGTACGCTGAACCCGGTACCTGTGATGCCGGCACGCTCCCTGGCCCCCAAACTACCGGTGGTAGCCGTCGTATTGAGCGAGCCGCTGGGAGTGCCTGCGCATGCATGGAGTATCCCATTGCCTGAGTACTTTCCTCAAAATCTACTCAAACGACTCAGCAGCCTGCGCTACACTCAGGCGTTGGATGTATTCCTGCGTTCACTGGATATGGGCGCCCGCGCTGTCACCGAATATCGTCTTAAAGTAGACCAGCCGGATATCATCATTCGTCCGCAAGTAAATGAAGTTAATATACTGGATCATGTCGATGTTCATGAAGTAATACAAAAAGGGGAAGCAGCGGTCGAAGCCGTCCTGCCCGAATTGAAAAAATTGTTTGCATGGCAGAAACGTTTCCGCCGTGTGATCGGAGTTTGATTATGAGAGATTTACGCGAATATGCAAAACAATCGAACGTCCGGCTGGCGCTGGGCGCATTCGTATTACTTTTCATTGTGGGAGTTGGCTTGATCTGGCTCATTTATGGAGGCAACGCGGCAGGCATGGGATTCATTTGTCTGCTTGCGGCGTTGTTCCCTATTATTCTCATCCTTTTTGTTTTTGTTGCCATCGAATGGATTCTGAAACGTGCCAGACCCAAGTAACACATCCCTCATCACATTCAATAACTGGACTCTGCGGATACGAGAGTCTTCGCATCCATCTCCCCGCCTCCTGCTTCTGCTTCACGGACTCACCGGCGATGAAAACTCCATGTGGGTCTTCGCACGAAACCTGCCGTCGCACTACTGGATGGTCGCCCCGCGCGCGCCTCACCCTGCCGAACCATTCGGCTACTCGTGGCGCCCGCCTCTTCCTGGGACCTTCGGTAATCCCAGCCTCGATCAGCTTTTACCGGCGGCTGAGGTATTGATGCGCCTCATCGACGAGTATCAGGCATCGGCTAAGATCGAAGCGAGTCCTGAGCGAAGACGAAGGATCGATCTGATGGGATTCAGTCAGGGCGCGGCGATGTCTAATGTGCTGGCATTTTTATATCCGCAGCGCATCCGCAAAACGGGAATCCTGGCAGGTTTTGTTCCCAGCGGGTTGGAAGAACTCGTCCCAAAGCGTCCATTGGAAGGCAAGCCTTTTTTTGTCACGCATGGTACGAAAGATGAGATGGTGCCGATAGAGCGTGCACGCGCTTCGATGGTCTTGCTCGAACAAGCCGGCGCAAATGTAACCTATTGCGAAGACCAGGTCGGACACAAAGTCGGCGTCACCTGCCTGCGGGCATTGAAAGATTTTCTTTTGGATTAATAATTTCTAACCCGAACGTTGACTTGCCTTTTGTTTACAGGTATCCTTATTGAAAATTATAGAGACCCTAAAGGTTTTTTTGGCAAATGAGATGTTGGATTTACAGGGAAGTCCCGCTGAAATTTGGATTTGGATTGCGCAGGAAACCTTTAGGGTCTGATTGGTGAATAAATGAATCGAAATATATCTCGTCGTGATTTTCTCAAATTATCCGGTGTGGGTTTGGCGGGCTTAAGCACGCTGGCATTCAAACCTTACCGCTTACCCGATTACGGAATCTTTTCCAGCCCCAAACGCCTCCCTCAATTCCCCACCAGCGAAATTATTGGACGTGTTGTTGATGGGGATATTGATCTTCGCAGTCAACCAACCAACGATCCAAATCTGAATACGTCCCTTGCTAAACTTTCTGCTGACACACTCGTTGAATGGAATCGTCAGGTGGTTGGGAATGTGCTGTTCGGGTTGAATAACCAGCGTTATGTGGAAACTCCCCAGGGCTATATATACGCTTCCGTTGTTCAACCCACACGCAACCTTCCCAATACGCCCATTACAGAAATGCCCGCCGGTCAGCCCGGGTTTTGGGCTGAAGTGACTGTGCCGTACGTTGAACTGGCGCATGAAGGCGCGGTGGCATTCGCCGTGGTTGCAGGATCATATTGACCTACAATTTCCCGCCGCGTTTATATTACGGACAGGTGGTCTGGATCGATCAGATCCGCACCAGCAATGGCTTTGTGGAATATCGCTGGAATGAGGATGCCGGGCATGGCTATGGCTATGGCGCGTATGGTGAGCTTTACTGGGCAGATGGCGCTGGTCTCAAGGTGCTTACCGATGAAGATGTAGCGCCTATCAGCCCGGATGTTGATCCGAACGATAAACGCATCGAAGCCGACCTGGATTTTCAAACCCTATCCTGCTATGAAGGGAATACGGAAGTTTACTTCTGTCGCATTTCCAGTGGTCTCAAATACGATGCGAACGGACAGATCAGTTACTGAACTGGCAACCCCGGTTGGGAAATTTGCTAACCCATTGGAAGATATTCTCGATCAATATGACGGCAGGTACTTTTCAATCGGGATATTCCACGCCGGCAGTACCCTGGTCGACGATGATCAGTGGCGAGGGCATCGCCATTCACGGCGCTTTCTGGCATAATGCTTTTGGCGAGAAGCGTTCGCATGGTTGTATTAACGTCACACCTGAAGATGCAAAATGGATCTTCCGCTGGACAACGCCTTATGTCTCCCTCGCTCAAAGTGAGATCCGTGTGTCTCTCCCCGACCACGGCACCATCGTGACCACATCCGAGATCAAACTGTAATAAGAGTTTGTTATTAGCTTGCCATTTGCGCTGTGTTTTGTGTTAGGCGTGGGAGCGACCGCCCAGCGCAAACAAATTACTCGACGATCCCGGCGAGTCACCCTTGCGATAAGTAGAAGGAGTTGAATGGACTTTTCCCAGATTACGATTGGTCTTGCATTCCTGGCAGGCCTGGCATCCTTCCTTTCACCTTGTGTTTTTTCACTGGTTCCAGCGTATGTCGGTTATCTGGGCGGGCGGGCGGCGGGCGGCGAGGCATCTGAAAACAATCGCTTCATCACGTTCACACATGGGCTGGCATTTGTGCTGGGCTTTAGTGTAGTCTTTGTTACGCTGGGTGTTGCCTCTGCCACACTTGGGCGCTTGTTGTTCGACCTTCGTTTTTTACTTGAAAAAGTTGGCGGGGTTGTCGTTATCATTTTTGGCTTGCACATGATCGGTATCTTCCGTATTCCCTTTTTGGAATACGATACACGCGTTCAAACCCTTCCCGACCGCAAATGGGGCTATCTCTCCTCTGCACTGATGGGAGTCTTCTTTTCAGCAGGATGGGCTCCCTGTGTAGGACCTGTCCTCGGCGCGATCCTGACCCTTTCTCTGAACGGAGGCTCTGTCTCAACGGGAGTCGCGCTTCTCTCCTCCTATTCAGCCGGGCTCGCCATCCCATTCCTTATCGCCGCTTTGGGCGTGGGTTGGGTTTCAGCCACTCTGCGAAAATATGGCAAGATAATGCATTATGTGGAGATCGCCATGGGCGTTATTCTTGTGATCGTTGGTTTCATGCTTTTCAGTGGTATCTTTGAACGTATCGCACAGGCAGGTCAATTTTTTTGGATCGATTTTGGAATTTAATGATAACCATCACGCTCTATACCCGAAAAGAATGTAAATTATGTGACCAGGCAAAAGCGGATTTGGTTTCGCTACAGGAAAAATATCCGCATCGCCTTGTGGAAGTGGATATTGATTTTGACCCCGCGCTAAAGAAAAAGTATGCTGAGAAAGTCCCCGTTGTGGAAGTGGGGCCCTATAGTCTTTCTGCTCCATTCGATAAACAAAAATTGATCAATGACCATCGGCGCGGCAACGGATCGCCGGGGCCAGTTGGATAAACTTGGACGCGTCGATCATCATGACCGCGTCGAGCGCGGGGCAAATGTCAGCGGCGGCGACCGCCTCATGTACTGGATCTCAAGGCATTATCTGGCGATTCTTAATACGTTGATGCTGTTCTATTTCGGATTGCCCATTCTCGCGCCGGTATTGATGAAAGCGGGGGCAACGACCCCTGCCAATGTTATTTACACCCTCTACAAGCCGCTTTGTCATCAATTTGGGTTCCGGTCATTTTTTCTCTTTGGCGAGCAGCCCTATTATCCACTCGAAGAAACGCATATGAGTGGAGTCATCTTCTTCGATGAAGCGACAGGCATCACCGATCTTCATAGCCCGGTCGGATATGGGCGTCTGGATGCACGAGCGTTCACTGGTAATGAAGTGGTGGGATATAAAATGGCGTTATGTGAACGGGATATAGCGATCTATTCTGCAATGTTTTTGTTTGGCATCCTTTACTCGCTGACAGGTCGCCGTATCAAACCATTGCACTGGATGTTATGGATCGTGGTGGGGATGGGTCCCATCGGCTTGGATGGTTTCTCGCAACTATTCAGCCAAATGGAATGGTCGTGGCTGACACCCATTCTTCCGTATCGTGAAAGCATCCCCTTTCTGCGCGTATTGACCGGCGCGATCTTTGGTTTTGCAACTGCCTGGTTCGCTTATCCCGCCATTGAAGAATCCATGGCTGAGACGCGGCAGTTCTTTGTAAAGAAGTTTGCGGCCATTAAACAAAATCAAGAGGCAAGCCCGTCGCGTTGAGTGGAGGCATGTCTTCGGATTTGCACACTCCCTGTGACGGGGCTCTTTAACTTCTTGATGGGCAGGGTATACTCAAGGGAATTTCTTATCGAGAGTCCATTCGATGCCTCTTACTCCATATAACCACCTCCAATGTTTTCAATTTGACACCCTGCACACCCGTCATGGTGTTTTTACGCGTCACGGCGGGGTGAGTCCTTCCCCATGGGGTTCGCTCAACGTTGGCGGCACGGTAGGAGATGACCTGGCGCGGGTTCGTGAGAATCGTCATATATTGTTCAAAGCCATGGATCGTGACCCCAAATCTATTTTTGATGTGTGGCAGGTACACAGTGCGGATGTAGTCTGCGTTCGTGCGCCGCGCCCGGAATCTGAATCCTACCGTCAGGCGGATATCCTATTGACGGATCGTCCTGAAGTGACCCTCTTTATGCGTTTTGCCGATTGTGTTCCCATTCTGGTGCACGACCCGCGTAAAAACGTGATCGGTGTTGCCCATGCAGGCTGGCTGGGAACCGTGCGTGATGTGGCAACCGCCACCATCCGCTCGATGTGCAAGGAATATGGTTCTGATCCTGCTGATATTATTGCCTGCATCGGTCCCTCCATCGGACCTGACCATTACGAGGTTGGAGCAGATGTGATCCTGCAAGTCATGCAAAAGTTTGGTGATGATGCGGAACAGCTGCTGGAATCGCACAACGGAAAGATTCATTTTAATTTGTGGAAAGCGAATCAATTTTTACTGCACCGTGCAGGCGTGAATCAAATTGAAGTCGCAGAAGTTTGTACAGCGTGCAACACAAATGATTGGTTCTCTCACCGCGCTGAAAAAGGCAAAACAGGCCGCTTTGGCGCGTTGATTTCTTTGCAGTAATGCTCCCTCTCCCACTGGGAGAGGGCTGGGGTGAGGGAGGAAATCAAAAAGATTATAATAACCGCATGTCCGAAATCGTAAAATCCATTCGCGAAAATTATCTTCACACACTCGATCAAATCGCCAGTGCCGCGCGCAAAAGCAGCCGAAAACCGGAGGAGATTCGTCTGGTGGTGGTCACCAAATCACAACCCATCGAGATCGTTCAAGCCGCCATCGAAGCGGGCGCGCATGTGCTCGGCGAGAATTATCCTGAAGAAGGTGTTACGAAAATTCGATCAATCACATTGCAAAGTGGGGTAGAATGGCACATGATCGGTCATGTACAGAGTCGCAAAGCCCGTCTGGTGGTTGAACACTTTGAACTTTTACATTCCCTCGACAGTCTTAAACTTGCTCAACGCCTGGATCGTTTTGCGGCGGAACAGAACCGCATCTTATCTGTTTTGCTCGAGTTCAATGTTGGCGGCGAAAAGAGCAAATCTGGTTGGGATGTATCGGACGAATCCCAATGGAAGCAACTCCTTCCCGAAATGAATTCACTTTTGGATTTGCCCAACCTGAGCATTCACGGATTAATGACCATGCCCCCGCTGGGAACTGACCCTGAGGAATCGCGTCGCTTCTTCCTGCGCCTGAGGCGGTTACGTGAACAACTGGCTGTTCAATTTCCCCGGACGGATTGGCATGAGCTATCCATGGGCACCAGCGCAGATTACACTGTCGCAGTGGAGGAGGGCGCGACCCTCGTCAGAGTAGGGACAGCCATCGTAGGCGCACGCAGATACAAATTGGAGAATGAAGCGCAGTGATTATTCTTGCACAGATCATCAGATCGTTATCCCAGGTCCTTGTACTGCTGGTGTTTGTTTCCGTGATCCTGTCCTATTTTATGGATCCGTATCATCCCCTGCGGCGGGGCCTTGATAACATTGTCCAGCCCATGCTAAACCCAATCCGTCGCTTTGTTCCCCCCGTGGGAGGGTTGGATTTCAGCCCCTTTGTTCTGATCGTTTTAATTCAAATCATTTCCAACCTTATCATTCGTCTGATCGTTTGAGGTGAAACCATGTCTGATCGAAAATTCAAAATGCACAACGGTCAAAAAGGTTCTGCGCTGGCCGTGCGGATAACGCCGCGCGCCACCCGCAATGAAATCGTGGAAGTGCTTGACGATGGAACGATCAAGGTGCGCATTGCCGCTCCGCCTGCCGATAATGAAGCCAACGAAACGTTGATCGAATATCTTTCCGAGATATTGGGCGTACCCAAATCAAAGTTGGATATTGTGGCGGGCGCAGCCGGGCGCGATAAGTTGATCTCGGTGGTCGATATGGACGTGGAGACAGTCCACCAGCGCATCCTTGCCCATTTGGGATAGTGCATTGATTGTATAAAAATCCCAGCTCGTTGGAGCTGGGATTTTTTTGTTTACTCATTTTGGGCAATTGTAAATCCTGAAGGGATTATACTTTCAAATAATGAAATGACATCCCTTCGGGATTGATAAAAAATATTCCAAAATCTATAATCGTTCCACCCCTTCGGGGTTGACTGAGTAAGTCACCTTACGCACCATATACGATAAAGGGGCTGTAACGCGACATTCATGTCGCTCTTATGCAAGAAGCGCCTGAAAAGCGAGACGCTCCGCAGTCTCGCATTACGACTATTCCTGCGTAAGGTGACTGAGTAAAATGGGTTAATTGTTCGGGCTATACAAACTGCGATAGGTACTGAATATTTCGTAAATGTATCGAATGTAGTCGCGTGTTTCCTGAAAGCGGATCACTTCGAGCAGAAGGTCGGGGTCGTTGTTGGCGAGTTCGTTCCAGACGATGGCGTTTCCGGGTCCTGCGTTGTAGGCGGCGAGACTGGCATAAATATTGTTATCGAGCAGTTTTCGATTTTTATCCATATAATATGCGCCAAAGCGGACGCTTACATTGGGGCGATATAAATCATCCGCATCATAGGCGGGGGGCCAGTTAAGTTCCCTGGCGATCTGCGCGCCTGTATCGGGGATGATCTGCATCAAACCGTGCGCGCCCGCGGTGGAACGTACGAACCCTTCAAATAAACTTTCCTGTCGTATGACGCTGAACATGAATAATGGATCAAGCCCGTATTTTTCCTCTTCCGCGATGATCAGGTCGTGATAATACAACCCGTAGCGAATGTGATTGAAATAAGCGGGCGCAGTGAGGGAATCAGACTGGCTTTCCAAGCCTGCCAAAGTCAACACGTCCCGCGCGGCAAAGATCGCCGAACGATACAAGCCGATTCCCAATAGGTGGTTGGCGAGCCGAAAGCTGTCGATCGCATTTGAACTGACCGACTCTCTGAGCGATTCAAATTCAAGCCGCGCTTCATCGTACATGCCAAGTTCCCATAATTCAGTGCCGCGAATGAAGCGCGGATCCTGCGCGAGCGTGCCGGGACCGCTCAGGTCTGTATCTGACGGCAGGTTGAACTTGATGCGCATCCAGGCTTCCGCATCTTTTCGTTCCTGTGCAAGGTCTGGATTTAAATTGGTCGAGGGCGGCGACTCAAAGGGATCGCGTTTAATAATCAGGTCACGTGCGCGCACGCTGTAATAACCTGTTGGATCAACAGCCTGCCCCTGTTGCCAGGATTCTTCAGCCGCAGTGTTTTCACCCAGTTTTTGCTGTGTGATGCCTATCCAAAGTAATGCACGGGCACGGTCTTCATTTGCGGTTGTGAACAGTAAGTCGCGTTGAAATGTTGTCAGCGCGCCGGAAAGATCGTCCAGGCGGTAGCGGGCAATGCCTGCCAGAAACAACGCCGTGGGAACCTGGTCACTGGCGGGATATTCATTTGCAACGCGTTCCCAGATCTGTGCGGCTTCCTCCAGCCGGTTATCGCGCTCGACAACGCGCGCGGCGCTCATCAAAAAATCCGCAGCCGATGAAGATGTAGGGACGGTTGTGACAAAATCGAGCAGGGTCTTTTGCCCCGCCGCGTAATCGCCCTGCACTGCCCATTCGAGAAAAGCCTTGTCTTCCCATGCCTCTGTCCAATGTTCGTGCTCGGGGTAGCCTTTGATGAACAGGTCGAATTCGTCTATGGCTTCCTGTGTGCGTTGGATTTCGCGCAGGGTCAACGCCCGGTAATAATGGGCGGTGCCGTCATTGACCGAATTGTCCTTGATATATCTATCCAATGCCGCGAGCGCGACATCATACTGCTCGGCGTAGTAATCCACCAGTCCGCGGTCAAGGTCGCTGACGGTGATGTTCGCATCCACGAGTTCGACAAGCGAGAGATATGAATAATACGAAAGCGGATAATTCTCAACAGCGTGTAAGTAACGTGTATAGGCTTCATCGGTTTGACCAAGTTCCTTGTATGCGTTGCCCGCCAGATAATCCATTTGCGCATTGAGGTAACCGTTCGTCGTCGCGGCAGAGATCTGGTCGTAGAGGGTCAAGGCTCCAGCGTAGTCGCCGAAGGAGGCTCGGGTTTGGGCAATTTTGATTTGCAGAGTCAAGCCATCGTCCAGATGGGAGGCGTTGAGGGCGGCGGTGTAGGCGTTCAGTGCGTCCGAATAATCCTGTGCTTCAGTGAGGGCATCGCCGCGATATTCCTGTGCATACGCATCCAGAACACCGGGCACGCGCGTCATGTAGGTGTTGTAGGCGTCGGCCGATTGTCCATATTGACCGAGACCCTCGTATGCCTGACCCATCAGGAAATAGGCGCGCGCAGCATAAGTCGATTCGGGATAATCGGTGGTCAGCGTTGTGAGTGTCTCGATGACCAGTTGATAATTGCCGTCTGCCAGTTCGGTGCGACCGAGTCCCCAGAGCGCGGCGGCTTGCAGGGCGCGGTCGGTGGAATCGTTGAACGCCGCGAGATATTGCTCGCGTGCTGAATCGTAATCGCCATAGAAAAGGGACTGGTCGCCCGAATCAATTCGTGCAACCGGGACAGGCGTGGGAAACGGCGTTGAAGTGGGGGGCGGTGGAGGCGTTGGGCTGGGACCGCCCGGCGTGATGGTTGAGGTGGGTGTGGGCGCGGACGCAGGAAGCGCCTGACATGCGGACAGCGCGAGAATGACCCACAAGACGATCAATCTTTTTGTTGAATTCATATAAATCTTATAATGGATAGGAATGGGGGTGTCAATGACTTTGCTTATTCTGCTCCCAGAAGAAGAAAAGCCTTTGCTGTAAAACTATTTAACGGGCTTCCTTGCCGAATCGTTCCCTCAGGCAAGCGCTTTTTCCTGAATGGACTTTGAGATTGCAGCCACGGCTTTGTGTGCGTCCTCATATTTTTCAAACCCGCTGGTCATGATCGACAATACGTAGGGCTCGCGCCTATCGGGGAAGACCACGCCAAAATCGTGATAGATCTTGTCATTCCAGCCTGTCTTATGTGCCACCTTATATTCTTTGGGAAGTCCGGCGGGAATGCCTTCATTGAATTCCTGCCCGCGCATGATGCTGATCATATCCTCGGATGCATCGGAGGAGACGACCTTTCCTTCGATCAGGAGTTTTGCAATTTGCATCAGTCCGCGTGCCGTGGCGCTGTTGTTCAAGCCGTGTGCAAAGGCTTTATTGTCTTCCACCCCGCGTATCACCTGCACACCTTTCACTCCCAATTCCTTGAGCAGGGCGTTGACACAGACCGCGCTGACCTTTTGAATGAGCAGGTCCGTGGCGAGGTTGCTGCTGCGTACGATCATCAACCGCGTAAGTTCCCTGATAGTGACGGTGGAACCTATTTTGTCATAAAGAGATGTGTCCGCATCATCCTGTGAATTAACCGAGAACATGCTTCCATCGGCAATGCTCTCGAACAAATTGATGAGGGGGATTTCATCGTCGAGCAGGAAAAGATCCTTCTCCGCCTGATTGAAGACTTCCATCATCACCGCCACCTTAATGGTGCTGGCGGGATAAAAGGACTCATCCGCGTTGATGAAAAACTCCTGCCCTGTATGAAGGTCGTAGAAGGCTACGGCGATTGTTTCGTTTTGAGGTTCGGGGAGGATCGATTCTAGATTGATCATGGGGCAATTGTATCAAATCCCTTCTACCGTGATAAATTGCAGTTTTCCAGTTACCACTCTCAATAGGGTTATCTACGATGTACAGACCGATTCTCCCTCTTGCAAAATAAGCCGAAAAGTTGGACAATGTTCATGGAGCTAAAGAGTCGATATGTTCCCCAAATTTCCCTTCAAAAAGATATTCTTCACATTGGTGCTGTTCGCAGCTTTGCTGGTGTCAATAAATGTGCCTGTCGCGGCGGGTTCTGGAAATTGGATTCCTGCTTCGAGCGGCGCGGTCTTAAGTCTATACCCGAATATCGAGACGATGGGGGTTGTCGTGAGCGGCGTTGGTTTGCCTCAATCTGCGCAATTGATGTACCGCCTAAGCAGTGAATCTGCCTGGCGCACGGGGCATCCGCTGGTGCGCATCGATGACGGTCGGCTGGTGGGTAGTTTGTTCGAGTTGTCGCCGTCCACATCGTACACGGTAAAAGTGGTGATTGGATCGGAAGAAGTCACGTCATCCTCCGCGACGCAACCCGTAGAACTTCCATTTACGCCAAAGGCGGTTATCCACGTGAAAGCCAACGCGCCAGCAGGCGGGAATGGTTCGGCTGCTTCACCGTATCGCACCATACAGGAAGGCGTGAATCACGCAAGCCCCGGCACGCAAGTGTTGGTTGCAGATGGCGTCTATCATGAGGCGGTCACATTTCCAGCTTCGGGAAACCTCAATCAATGGATTCAGGTCAAGGCGGAGGGAAGCGGCGCAACCCTGGACGGTTCGAATAACCTTACCGGGAAAATCTGGACAGCGGGTTCGAAGTCGCATGTATGGTTCACGAAGATCGGGTCCGCCATCGAATACCTGGCGCGTGATCAAAAGCGCTTTTACAAATATGATGATCTTTCCGGTTTGAACCAGACTCGCGGACATGGCGGTGTGACCATGACAGAGGGTTGGTATTTTGAGCCAAAGTACTTTAAAGCTCTACGTACGCAGTGCAGATGATCCCTCCAATCATAGTTGGCAGGTGCCTGTGCTAAATCATGCGTTCGATGTGAACGGTCAGGATTGGATTTGGATCGAAGGGTTTCAAATGCAGTTTTACGGTACGACGACCAATGGCTGCGGCGTATGTACTTTGAACGCTTCGCATATTGTGATCCGCAAGAACAAGATTCATAATTTGCAGTTGGGAGTCTTTATCAATTGGACCGGAGTCGAGACGGGCGGCAACGACACCCGCATCGAATCGAACGAGATATTTGATCCAACCGATCGCGACTGGCCCTGGCTGGCAGTCAAAAGCAGTACGATGGAAAATACAGGGATCGTGCTCCGGGGACATATCGGCGCGATCGTGCGCGATAACAAGATCCATGATTATTTCAATGGCATTTATACAGGCTCGTCTGCCGCTTTGGAGAATCCCGGAATTGCCTTCGACGCTGATATTTATAATAATTCCATTGATCACATCACCGATGACGGACTTGAGCCTGAGGGGACTTGCATCAATCAACGCTTCCGTAACAACACCGTTGATTCGATGTTGATCGGTATTTCCCTCGCTCCGATCACACAGGGTCCTACCTGGGTGTTGCGCTCGGTGTTTACCAACTATACGAGCAGTCCCATTAAATGGGCTTCGAAGCCGGATGGTACCGTGTTCTTTTATCACAATACCAGCTGGACCAACGCAACCAACCTGAACGCCATGAGCATGATCACCCCGATCAAAAACACGGTCATGCGCAATAATATTTTTCAGGGTAATCGGTATGCCTTTGAAGAATCTTTCACAGGCTCAACGGGCAACGACTGGAACCATGACAACTGGTATACAACGCGCCCGGCGGGCAATCCGCATTTCAAATGGGAAAACAAGGATTACAACACCATCAAAAATCTGTGTTCAGCGACGGGCCTTGAATGTAATGGATATGAGGATGCTCCCGGGTTGACAAAACCAGCCAGCGGCGATTTTACATTGCTGTCCTCGAGTCCAAATATAGACCGGGGGATTCTCATCCCCGGCATTAACGATAATTTCAAAGGCTCCGCGCCGGATATTGGCGCTTACGAGTTCGCCAGTGATCCCTTTCCCAGGGTCTTGTCGATCACTCGTGCAAACACAAGTCCCACCAACGCCGCCAGTGTAAATTTTACAGTGACATTCTCAGAAGCCGTCACCGGCGTGGAACTTGGCGCGCCGTTCAATTCCTTTCGGCTTACGACAAGTTCGGGCATCACGGGCGCTTCCGTTACCAATGTAACCCCGCTCTCGGGAGCGGTGTATACGGTGGGTGTTAATACGGGTACTGGCGATGGGACTCTCCGATTGGATGTGATCGATAACGATAATATCGTCGATTCGAGAGGCATCCCGCTGGGCGGTGTGGGAGCCGGTAATGGAAATTTCACAACGGGCGAAATATATACGATAAGCAAGACCGTCACTACATCGGTGACCGCGGTATTTAAATCCATCGCGTCCTATGATGGTTGGATATTGGAATTGGGCGAGAACACCAGCGCAGGCGGGAAAATTGATAAGTCTTCAACAGTTATACAATTGGGCGATCACGTCAAGGATAAGCAGTATCGAAGTGTGCTCTCCTTTAATACCGATTCGCTTCCTGATAATGCCATTATTATTTCTGCGCAGTTGAAGATAAAACGACAGGGCGTGGTTGGAACGGATCCGTTCGTTACGCACGGGCTGTTATTATTGGAAATGACCAGTGGTGCATTCAGCAACAACATTGCATTAGAGGCGGGTGATTTTTCTGCGGCGGCTGGTGCGGGTGCAACGAAGGATCAAATCACCGCATTGACCTCCAGTTGGTATGCAGCCATGCTCAGCAACACGAATCTTGGTTTTATCAACAAATTGGGTGTGACACAATTCCGCCTTCGATTTAGCAGGGATGATAACGATGACATGAGTGCGGACTACATGAAGTTCTTTTCGGGCAATTCGATAGATGCCAATCGCCCGCAATTGACTGTCGTATATTACATACCTTAGGGTAAATCTCTGTAGAGCTGGCGGCTGGGCTTTTTAGGTTCAGCCGCTTTTTGGTAATAAGGATACGTTGTCAAAGCATCCGCTTGATTAATTCCTTAAACCTTTAAATGGTACAATTTTCTTAATTTGTTCACACTGAAGGAGAGCATTATGGCTAACGTTATAGGTCCCGATGTTAGTTTTTACCAGGATAACCCAGGAACCACCCGTCAGATAGACTTTACTAAAATGAAGGAACATGCCGGATACGTCATCATCCGTGCCGGACAAAATCTATGGATCGATTTAGACTTCGGGTACAACTGGTCCAACGCCAAAACGGCTGGAATTCCGCGCGGCTCTTATTGGTTCTACGACAGCCGCGCAGAACCCGGGCAACAAGCTGAACTGTGGTATTCGCAAATCAGCAATGATATTGGAGAATTGCCTTTATTTGCAGACCTGGAGGAGGAGTATGGAGGGCAATATAAGGGATGGAGACATTGGTATACGTTTATAGAACGGCTGCAGGCTTTGATCGGTAAAAGACAGGAGATCGGAATTTATACCGGCTACTATTATTGGATTCAAAATGCACCGAACAAACAAAACGAACCTGTCGAACTGGAATATTTCCATCAATATCCATTATGGATCGCAAATTATGGTGTGACATCTCCCAGTGTGCCGGCTCCCTGGGGTCCGAATGAATGGTCGTTCTGGCAATTTACCGATAAGGGTGATGGCGGTTTATATGGCGTGGAAAGTCTCAATATTGACTTGAATTATTTTCACGGGGATATGACGAGCGTTAAAAGCCCGCTTCAAGTTGGATGGATCAACGCCGGGAGGTGGAGGACCCATCAAACACTTGGTATAAAGTGACTGCCGCTGCGTTGTATGTGCGTGAAGGACCCAGTACAAAGGAAAAGAGCCGTGGGTACTCTGTATCGTAATGAAGTGGTGGAGGGAATTGACACTCTGCAGATGGCGCATGGATAAAGATCAAACGGTACTCTGATGGACTGATAGGTTGGTCGTCGAGAACATATTTGATCATTACCATCCCGCCTTCTCCACTGCCGACTGATCCGCCGCCACCGGACGATCCTCCTCCTCGACCACCTGGTATAAAGTGAATGCCGCTGCATTGAACGTGCGCGAAGGTCCCAGTACGAGTTACAAATCACTTGGTACGCTGAAGCGTTATGAAGTTGTGGAGGAATTGGATGTCTCTGCGGATGGTGGATGGGTAAAGATCAAGCGCTACTCCGATGGCTTGATCGGCTGGTCCTCAAAAGCGTATCTGGTGGTTACCCCGGCGCCTTCTCCACTGCCAACTGATCCGCCGCCACCGGACGATCCTCCTCCATCAACAACCAAATGGTACAAAGTGAACGCTTCTGCATTGAATGTGCGCGAAGGTCCCAGCACGAGCTATAAATCGCTCGGTACGTTGAAGCGTTATGAAGTTGTGGAGGAATTGGATGTCTCTGCAAATGGGGGATGGGTAAAGATCAAACGCTACTCCGACGGCTTGATCGGTTGGTCCTCAAAAGCGTATCTGGTGGTTACCCCGGCGCCTTCTCCACTGCCTATATGATGAGCACTGGTTTGATGAATCCGGAAACAGCCATAGGAGAAACGCAAGAGCCATTGCTCTGGTGTAATTGATTTTGTTTGCTGATTCTTTTGTTTTCAGCGCTCGGTTTTATGCTGCCGTTATTCCTGCTTTGGCAGACTCCAGGTCCTTATAAATTGGAATGACCTCTGAAATGCCTGTCAACTCCAGCACCTCTGCCACCGCCTTTTGCGGGTTAAGCAGAACCATCTTTCCACCGTGTGCTGTTACCGATTTGGCTGTATTGACCAGCATGGGAATCCCCACCGAGGAGAGATAGCTTACCTTTGCCAGATCCACGATCACGTTGACCTGCTGCCCCTCGCAGGCACGCACAAACCGGACCTCAATGCTGTACGTCCCGCTTATATCCAACGCGCCGTCCAATTGGATCAGGCGAATGCCGTTCTCAAGTTCAGTATGGCGAATCTCCATGAATGATCTGTTTCTCCGTCCTCATTTTAGCATAAGCAAAAAGTTGTAATGATTTCGTGCTGGAGTGACGTACATTTGTCCATGATTTCCTATTTTGCTATTTTACTCTCGATACGACGGTCAGGGACCAGCCACATCACGGCGACGATCACATAAAGCGTCATGGCGATCCACGCCGACACGAAGGCAAGCGGGACGGCGGCTGTATAAATATAAAGCGACCAGCGCTCCTTTGTGTTATTGCTGACTGCCGCTGCAAGCACAGAATCTCCTGCTGTGGTACTTGGTCAGCGCCAACACCATCATGTAGTAGGCAAGCCCCGAGAGCCAGAGGATCGTCCCATAGAGGGCGACCGGAATCGTGGAAAAATGGTTCTCGCCCATCCAGCCTGTGGCAAAAGGAATTAACGACAGCCAGAAAAGAAGATGCATGTTTGCCCACAAGATGGAACCGTTGACCCTCTCCACAACCTGCCATAGATGATGGTGGTTGTTCCAATAAATGGCGATAAAGATAAAGCTTAATACATAACTCAAGAACTTGGGTATCAACGGACTTAACGCCGCAAGATCACTTTCGTGGGGCGGAACCAATTCAAGTACCATGATCGTGATAATGATGGCAAGCACGCCGTCGCTAAACGCTTCGAGTCTTCCTTTGCTCATTCAAGCTCTCCTCTTGAGTAGATAATTGTAACGGGGAGTTCAAGAAATTTTCCGTATCGTTGTATCGCGTCGGTAACTGCAAGATTTTCCACTTTCATCAGTTTGGTAAAAGATGTTAATTCGAGAACGACCTCATTTTTCTTCAGTGTGCGTTTCCAGGTGCCGGTGACCTGTCCATTGATCACAAGGGTGTTTTGAAAGAGAACATTTCCTCTCGCATCCAATTTTTTGTTATGTGACGAGTTGTGGATCTGGCTTCGGTCTGTGTAGCCCACGATATATTCATCATAATTGGGCAATAAATACGCGATCCTTGTTTTCTCTTTTTGTGATGGCTTACTCTCGGCGAACCAATATACACGACCATCAATCTCTTCGCTCTGTAACTTTGACTTCAGCATTTCGATACCGTTCCCGGCATCCGTTGTTGTCAAGCCAGACCACCACACGAAATCCTGCAAAGTTGCGGGACCGCGTGTTGAAAAATAGCGCCTGACGAGTTCAGCCAATGCTTCCCCGCGGCTGATCACCTTGGCTGGCGGCACGCGTTCCTCCAACAAAGCATAAGTGAACTGTTTCCCCTTGCGTGGACCACTGCAAATGACGCCGTCCAATTCGGCGGACATCATAATGTGGGCGAGCCGCACGCCTGTTGCAGGTATGCCTGCCTTTTCAAAAACCGATCCCAATTCTGTGCGCGTTAAGTATCTATTTTCTCTCAAAGTTTTTTCAAGCAGTTTATAACTTTTCTTGATGATCGCTTTATTCAATTCCAGCTGACGGTACATGAACGCGCCGAGCGCATGGACGCGCGGCGCAGTCAGTTTGAGCAGCCAGCGGATATCCTCAGGTGCGACCAGATGCCAGGTGGGGCGCATCAGGTGTGTGCGTAGGATCGAGCCGTCTGCAAAAGCCTGTTCGAGCGCGGCATCGGTGGAATCCTTTAGGCGTTGTCCCACAGCCCATTTCGCTCCCGCGTAATCCTGTGCCTGCACCGCGCCCAAGCGTGACACTGCATCATGCGCATCTTTAAATTGTATTTTGGAAAGTCCCTGATTGCGAAGACGCAGATGGGCGATATCTGTGTTGTTCATGATGACGGAGTATAACGCAAGTGATGGGTTCACGGCTTTGTGTTGGCGATATAATCCCTGCATGGAAATCAACCTGACCACCCCCGCTCTTTTATTCCCAACGATATCACTGTTGATGCTGGCATACACCAACCGATTTTTGACGATTGCCACCATTATTCGTAATTTATATGATCGATATAGCGCCGATAAAAATGAAAACCTGCTCAGTCAGATTGCAAATTTGCGTTATCGGGTTTATTTGATCCGCAATATGCAAATCTTTGGCGTCATGAGTTTGTTGTTTTGCGTAGCAAGTATGTTTGCCTTATTCGCAGGCTGGATCGTTGGCGGTCAATGGAGCTTTACCATTGCGTTGATCTTGATGATCGTTTCATTGGGAATATCCCTGCGTGAGTTGATGATCTCTGTTGGCGCGTTGGATTTGTTGCTGACAGATTTGGAAGAGCACGAGAAGAGGGGATAGTGTGAAATACTGGATCATCGTCGCATCCAAAGACCATCTGCAACGCGGACTGGCGGGCGGATTCATTCAAGCCAACCACGGCAAAGCCGCGCCCTTGAAGCGGATGCATGTGGGCGATTGGGTACTCTTCTATTCCCCAAAATCCGAATATAACAAATCCGAAAAACTTCAATGCTTCACTGCCATATGCAAGCTTGTGGATGAGAACATTTATCAACAGGATATGGGTGACGGGTTTGTCCCTTTTCGCCGAAACGTGACATTTCTTCCGGCAAAGGATGTTTCGATCCTTCCGCTGATCAATGACCTGACTTTCATCAAGGATAAAACTCATTGGGGTGCGCCGTTTCGGTTCGGGACTCTCCAAATCCCCGAACAGGATTTTCGATTGATCGCCGGGATGATGGTGGAAGATCCGATCAGTCATGGAATTTAACGCGTCCCTGTCTCAACTTCCCCTCCCATCTGAAAAACGAATTGCTTTGCGCGTCAATCCGCCTGCACAACGCGCATTGCGACAGGGACATCCCTGGGTGTTTGATGGTTCCATTACCGAACAAAGTCACAAGGGTGCGCCCGGTGACCTGGCTGTGATCTTTGATGACAAACGCCGCTTTCAAGGGATCGGCTTATACGACCCCACCTCATCCATCCGTGTGCGTATTCTGCAATCTCGCGAACCCGCCGCCATCAGCACAGATTGGTTTCAAAGCAAACTCACCATTGCGTCCCGCCTGCGTGCGCCATTGGAAAAACAAAATACAAATGGCTATCGTCTCGTCCACGGCGAGAATGACGGTTTGCCCGGCTTGGTCATTGACCGCTACGCCGATACGCTTGTCCTCAAACTCTATACCCCCGCATGGATTCCGCACCTCAAAGATTTTTGCAACGC
This sequence comes from uncultured Chloroflexia bacterium, assembly GCA_963753655.1. Taxonomy (GTDB): domain Bacteria; phylum Chloroflexota; class Anaerolineae; order Anaerolineales; family Villigracilaceae; genus Defluviilinea. Next base: position 516,943 of record CAVWDB010000015.1, on the reverse strand, counting down.
GCTGGCGCAAGTCAGCGATGCGAAGCATTTGATTTTGAGACTCAACCGTTCCCTCCAAAAGCAGACCAACCTCCTGCACGGACTCACTGATGGGATGACGCTCTCGGTTCTGACTCCGCCGAGCGTGATCCTCTTCAAAGAAAATGGACTCATCTTCGAGTCTGATCCCATCAACGGACAAAAGACCGGCTTTTTTCTCGACCAACGTGATAACCGTGCACGCGTTGAAAAACTATCCAAAGGGAAATCCGTGCTAAACGTATTCGCCTACACTGGCGGATTCTCCGTCTACGCCGCGCGTGGGGGAGCGAAGGAAGTCGTCAGCGTGGACATCAGCGCGCCCGCCCTCGAAGCCGCCCTCCGCAATATGGCACACAACAAGTTGACCGTCCCTCACGAGACGATAGCCGAGGATGCCTTTGAAGTCCTTGCCCGCATGGCGTCACAAAAACGATTATTTGATATGGTCATCATTGACCCACCCATGTTTGCCCAAAGTGAAAAGCAAATTGAAGCCGCCTTATCTGCCTATCGCAAATTGACCCGTCTCGGCTTGGGCGTCTTGCAAAAAGGCGGCACGCTCGTGCAAGCCTCCTGTTCCAGCCGGGTGGATGCTGATTTTTTTTCGAATCGGTTCACAGGTCCGCAAAAGACGCGGGGCGGACGTTGACAGAACTCGAACGGACAGGTCACGCGCTCGATCATCCGATTGGGTTTAAAGAAGGGGCATATCTGAAATGTTTGTTTGCGAGGGCGTATTAAGTTTCCCCTGGGCAGTATGTTAAGCATGAACCGCAGGCTCATCACCTGCGGTTCATGCTTGTAATTCAGATTTGTCAATCTACTGTTATTTCCTTTATCAGCGATTGTGCTTTATCTCCAGATGCGGCATTAGGTGAGTGGCGCTATCGACATCAGCGCTGTCCTCAACCAGGGTTTTGCTGTCACATGTTCCAGTAACCTTGGTCTTATTTCCAGTGCGAACGTATTTCAGGTCGCATTTCCATTTGCCGCTGGTGACGACATCGAGGATGAAGATGTCATTGTCCGTGTCGTATGAGCCTGTCCCGGTTACGGTGAAGTTTTTGGTGAAGGCGCAATGCTCGAGCGTGAAGTTATATACCGTTCCCGCATCATTAGAGTCGAAACCAAGCAAGCCTTTGCGTCCGCAGGCGGTTGAGGTGGGTGTGACGCCATCCCAATAATAGAACTCGGGTACATAATAAATCTCGGTTTCCATTGAGGAGAGCGCTTTACGTGGACTATTGAAGGCGGACGCATGACGCGGCGCAAGTTGTACGTGTTCGTCTGCGACGTAGCCTTTGCAAACAGTCTTACGTTTGGATGGCACAGTATCATTGACCAGGAAATCAGTTACCAGCGCATCGGGACATTCATTGCCGCGCCCGTAGATCACATGCGGTCCGCCCTTTTGCGTGATCAGGTAGCCATCAGAAAGATGCTGATAAACATGGATACCGTTCTTTATAGGAGTGGCTGGGTCGGCGACAGCTCCAAGCACGATCGTGGGAACGCCTTGTGCTTGCAGGTAGTTCGGACGCGTCAGATCGGAGGTGGCAGAACGCCAATAAGGACAGGGCAGGTCGCCATAGATGATGGAGGCGAGGCGCGGGATGGAGAATTCAAAAAGGTTTACCGCATCCAGATATTGATTCGCTTTTTGATTGGGAGAGTTGCCCGGATAGCCGTAATCCTGACATTCAACACCGAAGAAGATTGCATCCGACCAGGATGGGTCGGGGATCACGTCCAGGGTTTGAGGATCAAGCGCCATGTCAATGTAGAAGAGACGGGCAAGCGGAACAAGATCCCGTCTCGATTTATAGGCTGCAAGCGCGCGCGTGAACATCATACGATCGCCTTCACCATACATCTGGCTGGCGGCGACAAATTCAAGATTGGATAGCGTGAATTTTCGTTTTGCTGAACCCCTTTCGGGGAGAGGAAAGTTGAAAGAGATCGAGTGATCGCTCAGCCTCGCAACCAGATGATCGTATGCCTTGATGGCGTTCCCAGACATATCATTTCGACAGATCGGATCTTTGTTGCAAGAGGAGAGAGATGCAACGAGCGTATCGTTGAAAGCCTGCGCCTGTTGTGGATAAAAAGCAGTACCCTCGAGGGTCAGGTCGACCGTGCCATCCAGCAAGAGACCTGCCAGATGGTCACTATGCGCGGCGGCGTAGGTCTGCGCGTACTGGGTGCCATAACTCTCGCCATAAAGCCAGAACTTATCGTCGCCAATAAATTGGCGAAAGGATTCGAGATCTTCCGCCGCTTGTTTTGTGCCGAGGAACGGCAGTATATCCGGATTTCCCATTTCATCGTCGCAGTTGGCGCTGAAGGTGCTGGCTGTCTGTTTGAGCGCGGCTTCTTGTTGATGTGTTATACCCCTGAAATCTTGCAGATAATATTCCGTCGCGGCGAAGGGACAGGTCAACCCGCCAGAGAGGCCCATACCGCGCTGGTCGAAGAAAACAATGTCGAAAACTTCTGCTATGGATGGATCGAAACCGTAGAAATAAGGGTCTGCAGAAAGGATTCCGGATGTCCCCGGTCCGCCGGTGGCAGTGACAAACATTCCCTTACGCGCGCCCGTGGCGAGATGAACTCCGAATACCACCGAGATCGTGCGCGGGTCACTGGCGTCGAAATGATCGAGCGGTACTTCGATGCTGACGCACGTGAATATACTGCCCTCGAAGCACTCGGATCCACCCAGACTATCGAGCCGGCTTTCTGTAGGCTCTCTGAGAGGCTTTGTGTAGTTTGTAGCGGAGATGGAAGTGAACGATAAAACGGCGATGAAGAACAACCGCCCGAGGGAAGAAAATACGGTTTTCATTGGCTTCCTCCTTAAGTGGGAAAAGCTCGCATGAATTGAGCGCGCTTATTTCATTATAGGCATTATTATTTGAAAAGCAAGCCGCGCTGGCAGTATCCGCTTACTATAAATCCATTCATCTTGCTTCTAATTTTCCTCTCACATTGCACTAACGCTTATCAAACAGAGTGTTATTACAATTTATTTATAAATTGAAGCCATGATTGGAGGAAGTATGGACCTCAATAAGTACACCCAGAAATCGCAGGAAGCGATTTTGCAGGCACAACAGATCGCGCAAGATTATAACCATCAGGTCATTGAGCCTGCTCATTTGTTATTGGCATTATTAAAACAGGAAGAAGGCGTGGTGCCTGCCATTGTCAATCAGGTGGCGGGCAGCGCGCAGGCGTTGCGCGCCGAGGTCGTGCATGACCTTGAAAAGCGACCCAGGATCCAGGGTTCCAATGCGGAGGTTGGGTTGTCTCAACACACCTCCGACGTCTTGAAAACTGCGGAGCGTTACGCCAAAGGAATGCAAGATGACTACGTTTCAGCGGAACACATTCTGCTGGGATTGACCGAATCCACTGAGGGAAAGAGGCTGGCATCTTTTGGCTTGACCAAGGATGCGATTCTCTCTGCCCTCAAATCTGTGCGCGGCTCTCAAAGAGTTACCTCACAAAATCCTGAATCCACCTATCAATCGCTCGAACGGTATGGTCGTGACCTGACGGCTTATGCGCGCCAGGGCAAGCTCGACCCTGTGATCGGACGTGATGAAGAGATCCGCCGTCTGGTCCAGATTCTGACGCGTCGCACAAAGAATAACCCCGCGCTGATTGGCGAACCCGGTGTCGGCAAGACGGCAATCGCTGAAGGACTGGCGCAACGCATCGTAAATGGAGACGTACCTGAAGGTCTGAAAAAGAAGCGCCTGGTCCAGTTGGACATGGGTGCGTTGATCGCGGGTGCAAAATATCGCGGTGAATTTGAGGAACGTCTCAAAGCGGTTCTCAAAGAAGTGACCGAAGCGGAAGGCGAGATCATTCTGTTCATTGACGAGATGCACACGGTCGTCGGTGCGGGCGCGGCGGAAGGCGCCATGGATGCAGGCAACATGCTCAAGCCGATGCTGGCGCGCGGCGAGTTGCACATGATTGGCGCGACAACGTTGAATGAATATCGCAAATACATCGAGAAAGATCCGGCGCTGGAACGACGCTTCCAGCCTGTGTTGGTGGAAGAGCCGAGTGTGGAGGATACGATCTCCATCTTGCGCGGACTCAAAGAACGTTATGAAGTCCATCATGGCGTGCGGATTACAGACCCGGCGGTGATCGCCGCCGCGACTCTGTCACATCGTTACATCGCGGATCGTCACTTGCCTGATAAAGCCATTGACCTGATCGATGAAGCGGCGGCGCGCCTGCGCACGGAGATCGATTCCAAACCGCAGGAGCTGGACGAAGTGGATCGCCAGATCATGCAGTTCGAGATCGAACGTGAAGCCCTGAAAAAGGAAAAGGATAAAGCTTCGAAGGAGCGGCTCGGAAATATTGAGAAGGAACTTGCCGATCTGCGCGAGACTTCCAAAGCTTTGTCGGCGCGCTGGCAGACTGAGAAACAAGCCATCACTGAACTGCGCAGTTCAAAAGAAAAACTGGAACAAACCCGTCTTGAAATGGAACGCGCTGAACGCGAATCGGATCTCGAAAAAGCCGCGCGCTTGAAGTATGGCGAAATGCGCGAGCTGGAGAAAAAGATTCAGGAAGCCGAAGCCCATCTCAAGTCCATGCAGAGCGAAGGGTCGTTGCTCAAAGAGGAAGTGGATGCAGAAGAGATCGCGGCGATTGTGGCGCGCTGGACGGGTATCCCTGTCTCCCGCTTGCTCGAAGGCGAGACGCAAAAGTTGATCCATATGGAGGAGCGGCTGCATCAACGTGTTGTTGGGCAGGATGAAGCCGTGAGCGTGGTGTCGAAGGCAGTCCGACGCTCGCGCGCCGGGTTGCAGGACCCGAACCGTCCGATTGGTTCGTTCATCTTTTTGGGACCTACCGGCGTGGGTAAAACGGAGCTTGCCCGCGCGCTGGCAGAATTCATGTTCGATGATGACCATGCCATGATCCGCATTGACATGAGCGAATATCAGGAGAAACACACGGTCTCGCGTTTGATCGGTGCGCCGCCCGGATACGTTGGCTATGATGAAGGCGGACAGTTGACCGAAGCGGTGCGACGCCGACCCTATAGTGTGGTGTTATTCGATGAGATCGAGAAGGCGCACAGCGAAGTGTTCAACGTGTTGCTGCAATTGCTCGATGATGGTCGTTTAACGGACGGACAGGGACGCACTGTGGACTTCCGCAATACGGTTGTGATCATGACCTCCAACCTGGGCAACCAACTTTGGGAGGGTGGACGCGACGTCACGCGGGGTGAGATCACACGTGTGTTGCAGGCACATTTCCGCCCTGAGTTCCTGAACCGTATTGATGAGATGGTCATCTTCCATCCGCTGCGCAGGGAACATCTGGCCGGCATCGTGAACATCCAACTGCGGCACGTTAGTCGCTTGCTGGCAGATCGAGGCTACCGTCTGGAAGTCAGCGAAGCGGCGCGCGAGTATCTGGCGGAAGTTGGCTACGATGCTGACTTTGGCGCTCGTCCGTTGAAGCGTGCCATCCAACGCGAATTGCAAGACCCGCTGGCGTTGAAAATTTTGGCTGGCGACTTCCACGAAGGAGATATCATTCGCGTGGAGCGCGGCGATGAGGGCTTGGAGTTCACAACCGCCGTGCAAGGCGAAGTTGTGGAAGCGTAATGAGAAACCGCAGGTGATGAGCCTGCGGTTTCTTTTATTACTGCTGAGGGGACTTTTTTCCCAGTGAAATGTGTGCCTAAAGATGGAAGATGTAATCAGAACAACAGGTAGTGAAGATCATATAACTTCACCAAACCGCCAAAGAAGCGGGGCGGACGTTGACAGAGCTCGAATGGACGGGTGACACACTCGATTGCCTCATTGGGCTTAAAGAAGGGGCGTGTCTGAAATTTTTGTTCACGATAACCCCTTAAATTTTTTTCCACTAACTTATTTTTGTAATAAATTTTACTATTGACTTACTTTTATGTGTTTGGTACAATCTTGGAAACGTAAGAAAGGATAAAATTATGGAGACGGTTGCTACCTCAAAAGGACAAGTTGTTATCCCTTCAAAAATTCGCCGACAACTAGGCATCAAAGAGGGAACGTATTTTCAAATTGACGTGGACAACGTTAATAAACGCATTATTCTGACCCCTGTTACACGTGAGTATGTTAATTCCCTGCGTGGAAAATACAAAGGCAAAGGGTTGATGAAAGCATTGATGGCTGATAAGAAGCGGGAAAGGGAGCTATAAATGGCAAGGAAACCAAAATCCTATGTTTTGGATAGTTGGGCGATCATCGCGTATTTGGAGGATGAACCATCCGCCCAGCAAATCGCGGATTTGATCGCCACTGCCCATGAAGAGGCAATCCCTGTTTATATGACGGTTGTAAATGTTGGTGAGGTTTGGTACACGATTGCGCGTGAAGTGTCGGAAGATGATGCCAATGGAAGCGTCAAGGAATTACGCGACCTGCGTATTCAGTTTGTGGATGCAGATTGGGATCTCACCCAGGAAGCCGCACGTTTCAAGTCTCAAAATAAAATGTCTTATGCCGATTGTTACGCGGCGGCTTTGGCAAAATCATATAAGGCGGATTTAGTGACAGGGGATAAAGAATTCAAGGCAGTTGAGGATCAAATTAAGATTCAATGGGTATAGATTTACACAATGAAGGGATTCCTTGTGGATAGTCAGCAAGATTTAGACCAGACCTTTATTAAAGATTTGCGCTTATCAAAACGCACGTTTAATGCGTTACGCCGTAGAGGCGTATTTACAGTGGGGAAACTCAATGAGCTCTTTCATAACAACAAGCTGGAAAATATACATTTTATTGGACAAAAGAGCATAGATGAAGTTTCCACCGCATTAAATGAATTTTATAAAGAAGCATCTAACCCTGTGAACAATGAAAAAACTTCAAAAAGCGCTCTACCTTTATTGGAAAAAATCGCTCAAAATGATATTGATTTTATGTCAATAGAAATTCTTAATCTTCATGCTTCTACCAGAGGGGCACTTATCAAGAATGGCATAAAGACCATTGGGGAATTGAAACTCACGACAGATGAAATGCTTTTAAACCTTAATCGTATTGGACCAAAGGTTTTGATTGAAATTAGACAAGCCCTTAAATTTGTAATCGACGAACCAGACAAATATATTCCTAAAAAGACTGTTGAAGATAAACACATACCAACTCAAGTCAATAAACCAATTGCAACTTGGGCAGAAATTACACAAAGTTATTTTGAGGGCGAAAAAGAAAAATATACGTATGTTTTGTTGTCAAGATTTGGATTTCGACCTAAAAAATTTGAAGAAATTGCCAAGGAAATGGGTGTTACTCGTGCGAGGGCGCAACAAATTCAAGTAGCCGTGACGGTTCGCTTTTTGAAGTATATGAAGTTTGCTGGGGGTGCGCAATTGCTTATGAAATTACATGAAATTATGTCTGACCATGGTGAAGACTTGTCGTTGAAAATATTTAAACAAAAACTAAAGAAAGAAAATCTTATCGGAAAATTCTCGCCAACTTTATTGCCTGAGCGAATTTCAAAAATTAACCTGTTTGAAACTTTGATTTGCTGGCTTAATTTATTATCAGATTCGCGGTATTCTCAACCACCTGTAATATTCCCTGTTGACATAAAGACACTGATCAATTCAGAGTCCATCACAATCAAAAATTCTAAAAAACTCCAAAATATCACACCAAAAGCGAGAAGAAAAATAAAGCGGAAAGTACATTTCACCGGTGGAATAAACATAAAAGAAGCTTCAAAAATCTTGACAGAGAATGAACATACAACCGAGTTGTTGTTGAAAAAATTTGATCTGAAGAAGATCGACGAATACTGGTATAGCCTTAAAGCATACAATGCCGAGAATGATACTTCGAAAATCCCTTTGTGGACAGCTGGAATGAAAATGCTAGCTGTAAAGCCTGATATTAATTTAGATATCTTTTATGATGGGCTTAGAAGATATGCAAACCGCTTTTATTCAAGTATTGCACCTAATGATGATTTCAAGGATCTCATGATTGAGCTTGAGGCTTCACGTCGTATTTCTGGAAAATCTAAAAGTATGACTAATGATTCTATTGCTAAGCAAGGGAATATATTGCCTGGAGAGGGTAACCAAATTTCCGAGTGGCAAAAATCTGGGCAACCACATGGTGATGGCCATAAAGGAAAAACCCCTCCAGGAGACGGTGATTTATTGAGGGATGGACCAAGCCTAATATCTGGAGAATCTCAAGGTTCCCCTAGGGAAGGGATGGACTTAGGTAATAAACGAAGGTCGGGATTATTCAGTATAGAGTTCGTGAATTCTACGCCTGACGAAGATAGATCTGCATATAAGAAGTTGGATCATAAAATATTAATAAATTTAGATCATCCTCAAATAGCTCATGCTCTTAAAGAAGGAGGCGGCGGGCAAGATTCTTCCCACTTTCGGGCGATAGTATATGAGGTAGCTACAGTAGAATACGCGGTAGCAATTCCATTTGAAAGAATTAGCGCAGGGGAAAAAATTGAAGCTACGGATGCCTTGTTTGACGTGCGTTATACAATTGATAGAATTACAAGAAGATTTTCTTCTATTTTGTAAACGGAAACTCGGAGATTTTAAAAATCTCCGAGTTCCCGTTTACAATCAGTCCGATGTTTGAATTCCAAATCACCTCTAAAAACAACCGCGCCCGCACGGGGATTTTCTCCACCCCGCACGGTGACCTCATCACACCAGTCTTCGCGCCTGTTGGCACGCAGGCGACGGTCAAGACCCTCACGCCTGAGCATCTCAAGGACATCAACGCCTCGCTTGTCTTGAGCAACACCTATCATCTCTACCTGCGTCCCGGCGACGAACTCGTGCGCGACATGGGCGGCTTGCACAAGTTCATGGGTTGGCATCGTCCCATGCTGACCGACTCGGGCGGCTTCCAGGTTTTCTCGCTCGCGCAAACACGGGTGATCGACGACGATGGCGTGACCTTCAAGAGTCACATCGACGGCTCGACGCATCGCTTCACGCCTGAAAAATCCATCGCCATTCAAGAGAATCTCGGCGCAGACATCATCATGGCGTTCGACGAATGTTCCGACCCCAACGACCACCACTACAGCAAACTCGCTATGGTGCGGACTCATCGCTGGGCTGAGCGTTCCGTCAAGGCGCAGACGCGATATGACCAAGCTTTATTTGGGATCGTCCAAGGCGGCGTTCAAGTGGACCTTCGAGCTGACTCTGCCCGATTTATCGCTTCTCTCGATATGCCTGGCATCGCCATCGGCGGACTCTCCGTGGGCGAGACCAAACAAGAGATGCACGATATGCTCGACGTTGTCACTCCGCTATTGCCCGAAACCAAACCACGTTACCTGATGGGAGTTGGCACGCCCGAAGATTTGATCAATGGTGTCGCGCGCGGTATCGATATTTTTGATTGCGTGTTGCCAACCCGCTTAGCCCGCCACCACTCCGCCTTTGCCCCTGAAGGACGATTGAATATGATGAACGCCACCTTCGCCCGCGATGAACGTCCCATTGATGAGACGTGTGATTGTTACGCCTGTAAGACATTTACAAGAGCTTATATCCGTCACTTGATTATTGCTAAAGAATTATTGGCGGGAACACTGCTATCTATTCATAATTTGCGTGCGCTTATACGACTGATGGAACAGATGAGAGTCTATATTGCTGATGGCTCTTTTGGATCAAGAGTGCCGGAGTTGTTAGGTCAATGGGCGAATAATGCAAAACGTAAACAAGAAACCGTAGGGACACAGCGTGACATTTAAGTGTCAAAATCCTGAGATCGTTTCGCTATATCCCTACAATATAAAAGGATAATGATGATACTCATCCACGCTTTCATTCTAGGAATTGTGCAAGGACTTACCGAATTCATTCCCGTATCAAGTACGGCTCATCTTTTAATCAGCCAGTCCATCCTCAAGCTTCCTGCCGATGACGAGATGTTCTCATTTCTTGTCATCGTCCAATTGGGAACCATCGTTTCATTGATCATTTTCTATTGGAAAGATTTACTAAGTTTGGTGAAGGCGTTTTTTGCCAAACCCTTTTCAACGCAGGAAAATAAGTTGGCATGGTATATCATCATTGCCACCATTCCTGCCTTGATTGCTGGTTACCTCCTCAAAGATGTGGTGGAAACCTTGTTCAAACAGCCCATGCTCGAAGCCTCCATTCGCTTGTTCACTGCGGCAGTGTTGCTTACCCTCGCCGAGTGGCTTACGAAAAAGAGTCGGGACTTATCCTCAATGACCTGGCTGGATGCGTTGGTTATCGGTTTGTTCCAGATCATCGCCGTCTTCCCCGGCGCCTCCCGCAGCGGATCGACCATCAGCGGCGGCATGTTCCGCGGTTTTGACCGTCCATCCGCGGCGCGGTTTGCGTTTCTCATGTCCGTGCCGGTGATGCTTGCCGCAGGCGGGTATCAATCGCTGGATGTGATCAAGATGCCAAATCTTGGTCAGTTCCTGCCTATGCTTGCAGTTGGATTTGTGACTGCCGCGATCGTGGGTTGGTTCGCCATCAAGTGGCTGATCAATTATCTGAGCAAACATTCGCTATATGTCTTCGCGGCATATTGCGCAGTAGTTGGAACGATAGTTTTCTTTCTTAGATAAATACTCCGGTGGTCAAGTAGGGCGAAGCCCGTATCGAGACCATCATGTAAGCTAAGTGTTTTTGTTATTGGTGGTTTCGATACGCCCTCCGCTATCGCTACGGGCTACTCAACCACCGAAGTATGATTAATACATAAGCTATGGATACTAAGCACCTACTCAAACTCCTCGTCGAAACCGAATCACCTTCACACGATAAATCCGCCGTTGATCGCGTCGGTGCCATCGTCGCAGAACAAGCGCGCAAACTTGGCGCACAAATTGAAATCATTGCGAATGCTGAAACGGGTGATCACATTCTTGCACGATTCCCCTCTCCCAGCGGGAGAGGGGCTAGGGGTGAGGGAGAAAAATCCATTCTCCTCCTCTGCCACATGGATACCGTCTTTCCTCTCGGCACACTCCCCAAGATGCCGTATCGCGAAGCGGATGGAAAGATATTCGGTCCAGGCGTGCTGGATATGAAAGCAGGCATCGTCATCTCACTTGCCGCCATCGAAGACGCTCGCAAAAGCAGGGATTGAATCGCCCCGTCACATTGCTCTGCACCTCCGATGAAGAGATCGGCAGTCCCACTTCGCGCCAACACATTGAACGTCTTGCAAAAGAATCTGCGTTGGTGCTGGTGATTGAGTCGGCGTTGCTCGATGGTTCGCTGAAAACCTGGCGCAAGGGAGTGGGGGAGTTCTACGTCAAAACCAAAGGACGCGCCGCTCATGCGGGCGGCGCGCATCAGGACGGTCGTAATGCCATCGAAGAGATGGCGCATCAAGTCATTGCGATTTAAAAGTTGACAGATTATTCCAAACAAACCACGCTTAACGTCGGCGTCATTCATGGCGGCACGGTCTCGAACGTTGTCCCTGAAGAGGCGAATATCCAGGTGGATGTGCGTGTGATGCAATCTGGCGAATGGGAGCGGATTGAATCTGAAATGCAAAAACTCAAGCCCGTTCTCGATGGCACGTCTATCGAGATCACTGGCGGATTGAATTGTCCGCCCATGCCGTTCGACGATACGATGAAAATCACGTTCGAGAAAGCGCAAAGCATTGCATCAACGATTGGCATCGAACTCAAAGCGGGCGGCACGGGCGGCGGCTCGGATGCGAACTTTGTCGCGCCGCTCGGCATCCCTGTGCTGGACGGTCTCGGTGCGGTCGGCGAAGGCTATCATTCCGAACGCGAATTCATTTTTGCCGATAGTTTGGATCAACGTGTGAAGTTGATGTCTGCGTTGTTGCAAAGTTGGTAGGAATGAAAATCAACTCCGTCATTGCGAGGAGCGTTCTTTGCGACAAAGCAATCCCCAACAAAATTAGGAGATTGCTTCGGGCGAAATTTCATCGCCCTCGCAATGACGGAATTTTGTTGATTTTTCTCGCGCTGATACTTTCCTCCTGCTCGGCCAAACGCCTCAGACTCCGCCTCAAGTTGTCACTGTCTATTCGACCTCTACCGCCACCCCCTGGCTTGCGGACGTGTACGCCTGCGCCGAATCGTTCGCCGTCATCTCCCGTGTGGACGATCCGTCCACCGCCGACATCCTCTTGCGAGTCGGCGAGCCGAAATATCTTTCGTCGTTTGCGTATCAGATCGACGAAGAAGAAATATTGATCGTGACCAATCGTCAAAGTCCCGTCCAAAATTTGACTCTCGCTGAAGCGCAGGCATTGTTCATGGGACTCGGCGACCCGTCCGTGCAGGTGTGGGTGTATGCGTCAGAGGAGGATGTGTATGGGGCGTTCGGCCAGTTCGTGATGAAGGGAAGAAGCGTCTCTTCTTCTGCGATGGTGGCAGTTAGTCCACAGCAAATGTCCGATGCGATGAATAGTGAAGTCAACGCCGTCGGAATACTGCCGCGGCATTGGAAAGCGGGGGATATGCGTGAAGTGTATTCTGTTGCGACAAGTCCCAGTGTTGGCGATCACGCAAAATGAACCGCAGGGGGCGGTCAACCAACTGATCGGCTGCTTGCAGAAATAACATTGCCCACCTGTTCCTCTTGACAAACCCAGATAATGGGGATATTATGCAAACTGGTTTGTAATACAAACTAGTTTGCAAAAGGAGCAGAAATGAAAAACGATGTTTCAGATGTCGAAAGGCGCGTCAAGCGTTATTGGTTCACGGATGGAATTGTCGAGATCGTCGGCGGCGGATTAAGTTTCCTGTTCGGGACGTATTTCATCGCCCAGGAAATGCTGGCGGAAGGATCTGCCTGGCATACAGTGTTGGGAGGCGCATTCGTGTTGTTGCTTGTCAGCGGCTATTTCATCACGCGCTCGCTGGTGAACAACTTGAAAACACGCATCACCTACCCGCGCACGGGATACGTCGATTATCCTTCGCAAAAAGGGACAGCCTTGCGAAGGATTCTCACGATTGGAATCGCAGTCGGGGTGTCCACCATGTTGATCGCAATCGGCAGGCGGGTTGGAACATACGATTGGGTTCCAGCCTTCACTGGCGTGCTGTTCGGGTTTGTATTGTTGTTGGTGATGAGAAAAAAAGGCGGGCCCGTGCGGTTTTACATCCTGGCGATTTTTTCCGTTGCGGCGGGTTTGATCTTGTCGTTCAGCGGATTGGACCTGAGTTACAGCCTCGGTCTCTTTTACGGATTGGTGGGCATTGCTTACCTGATTTCAGGTAGTATGACATTGCGCCGCTACATTCTTCAAAACCCCATGCCCACGGACGCGGAGCGCGACAATGAGTGACGACCTGCGCCGCGTGAGCAAAATGGATAAGACCAGTTGATGCGGGTGTAAGGGGTGCGTACGCCAGCGTGCAATGAAAATTAGTTTGCGTATGGAGAAAATCATGGAAAACAAAATGTTGGATGTCGAGAAGCGTGTGAGGCGTTATTGGTACGAAGACGGAATCGTAGAGATTGCAATAGGCGGAATGTTTACCGTGCTTGGGTTGTTCTTTGGTTTGCAGGGTTATTTTGGCGAAGACTCTGCGGCAGGCATAGCCTTGGCGGTGAGCATGGTGCTGGCGATGATGGGCGGAATCTTCGGCATTCGGTGGCTGGTCAATACATTGAAGTCTCGCTTTACGTATCCGCGTACTGGTTATGTGGAATATCGGGCAGGAGATAAAGGCGGAAACGAGCACCGCTATTTTGTTATAACACTTGTATTGGTGTGTACGATCGCATTGATAGTTATTCCCTCTCATCTCCGCGGGTTGGATTCAATGGTTCTTGCAACGGGTATGATGCTGGGCGTGGCGTTTATAGTGGTGCGTGGAAAATCCTCCGCTGGTTTGATTCGGTTCTATATTTTGGGCGGGTTCTCGTTATTGCTTGGTGTTGGATTATCGTTAAGTAGTCTGTCCCGGGTTTATAGCCTTGGGCTGTTATTCAGCTTATTGGGAAGCATGATGATAGTCACTGGCTTAATTGTTCTTCGCAATTATCTGCGCAACAATCCCACGCCTGCGAACGAGGAGCATGATAATGAGTGACGACCTGCGCCGTGTGACCGAACTGGATCGTTTGATCCACGAGCCTGCGCGTTTGCTGATCGTTACGATCCTGTCTGCCGTCGAAAGCGCAGACTTCCTCTTCCTGCAGCGCGAAACAGGTTTGACCAAAGGCAATCTCTCCGCGCACCTCAGCAAACTCGAAGATGCTGGCTATGTAAAAATTCAAAAGACGTTCAAAGGCAAACTGCCATTGACCGTTTGCAAGTTGACTGCGGCGGGAAACAAGGCGGTGGCACAATACCGTCAGCAGTTGCAAAGTTTTATGGACAAGACCGCTTGATGGGATGATTCATAATGGAGATTGTATAATAGGGGGACTAAAACAATCGCCAAGGAGATGCAAGTTATGAGAACTCCATTATGGACACCTTCGGAGGAACGAAAAGGGGACGCCAACATCACACGCTTTATGGATGCCGTCAACGCGCGGCATGAATTAAAACTCGCCTCTTATTCGGACCTCTATAACTGGTCGGTGAACAACATCCCTGATTTCTGGCTGGAGGTTTGGGACTTCGCCGAGATCAAAGCCTCAAAAAGTTACGATGCCGTCGTGACGGATTTATCCGTCTTCCCTGGCGCAAAATGGTTCCCTGGCGCGCGCTTGAACTTTGCAGAAAATCTTCTGCGCTACCGCGACGACCAACTCGCTTTCATCTTTAAGGGTGAAACACAAGTGTCAAAGCGGATGACGTATGCGCAGTTGTATGATGAAGTGGCGCGGCTGGCTCATTCGTTGAAAGAATCAGGCGTCGGGGTGGGGGATCGGGTGGTCGGGTACATGCCAAATCTGATCGAGACAGCCGTCTGCATGTTGGCGGCGACCAGCCTGGGTGCGATGTGGTCCTCCTGCGCAACAGACATCGGTCCCGCCGCAGCGATCGAACGACTGGGACAGGTCGAACCGAAAGCGATGATTACTGCCGATGGATATTTCTACAAAGGTAAAACATTCGACACATTGGGTCACGCCGCGGAAGTCGCGCGGGGAATCCCGTCGCTGCAAAAAGTGATCGTTGTTTCTTATACGCAGAAAAAACCAGATATATCCCAAATTCCTAATTCTGTTCATTATGATGATTTTCTTTCCAAAGAAAAAAATCTTGAAATTGAGTTTGAGCAACTGCCGTTCGATCATCCGCTGTACATCATGTTCTCATCGGGGACGACGGGCAAGCCGAAGTGTCTGGTGCAGGGCGCGGGTGGCGTGCTGATCAATCACCTCAAGGAATTGTTATTGCACACCGACCTCAAACGAAGCGACCGTATCTTCTACATCACCTCCTGCAGTTGGATGATGTGGAACTGGCTGCTCACGTCACTTGCAGTGGGCGCGACAATTGTCTTGTATGACGGCAATCCCAATTTTCCTGATACGGGCGCGATGTGGAAGTTGATCCAGGATGAAAAGATAACCATCTTTGGTTGCAGCGCGAGCTATATCCACTTCCTGAAAAAGGAAGGTGTTTCGCCGCGTAAAGAGTATGACCTTTCTTCGTTGCGCGAAATCTCGCAGACAGGTTCGCCTCTTTCTTCCGACGGATTTGAATATGTGTACAGCGACATCAAACCCGACCTGCACTTTAACTCCATCGCGGGCGGCACGGACATCAACGGCTGTTTCGCGGCGGGGAGTCCCATCCTGCCTGTGTATGCGGGCGAACTGCAAAGCGCGGCACTGGGAATGAAGGTTAAGTCTTACGATGAAAAAGGCAATTCGATTTATGACGAACAAGGCGAGTTGGTGTGTGAAGCGCCCGCGCCTTCGATGCCGTTATATTTTTGGGATGACTCCGACGGCTCGAAATATCACAACGCATATTTCGATGTGTATCCAAACGTTTGGCGGCACGGTGACTATATTTTGATCCATGGCGATACGGGCGGCGTGACATTCTACGGTCGCTCGGATGCGGTTCTCAAACCATCAGGCGTGCGGATAGGCACAGCGGAGATCTATGCTCAAATGGAGAATTTGGAAGAGGTCGCCGACAGCCTCGCCATCGGGCAGAATTATCAGGAAGACCAACGTGTGATTCTATTTGTCAAACTTGCAGATGGATATAAACTGACCGATGAATTGAAGGATAAGATAAAAAAGACTCTGCGCGAGAACGCCTCACCGCGTCATGTGCCTGCGGTGATCCTTGAAGCGCCAGATATTCCCTACACGTTGAATATGAAAAAAGTGGAAAGCGCTGTAACAAATATCATCAATGGGCGGGCGGTGAGTAATAGGGACGCGTTGATTAATCCAGAGTCGTTGGAGTTTTATGAGAAAGTGATAAACCAACTCGGTGGTTGAGTAGTGGCGCCGCAGCGCCACGTATCGAAACCACCAGGTAAGCGGAGCAGTTCTTGTTATAAGAGTTTTGTGCGCACCTGTGGTTTCGATACACCCCGCGAAGAACATGCGGGGCTACTCAACCACCGAATTGAACTGAAAGGAAATCCTGATGCCCTGCAATTGTTGTGAAGTGACGGATAACGCGTTCACTGAAGATGAAGCGAAAGACGATTTGAAACAATACCATAAACGCGGACCCGCGAAGCAGACGAAGTTGATCCTTGAAGCGGTACGTTCATTGAATCTAAAAGATGTGGAGTTGTTGGATATTGGCGGCGGAGTTGGCACGATCCATCACGAGTTGTTGAAAGATGTTGCGCGCGAAGCCACCCATATAGATGCCTCGTCCGCATATTTGAAAGTCGCCATAGAAGAGGCAAAGCGAATGGGGCACGATGAGAAGGTCAAATTCATTCATGCAGATTTCACGGATGTCGCGGCAGATTTAAAGGAAGCTGATATTGTGACACTGGATCGTGTCGTTTGTTGTTACCCCGATTTTCGAAGATTGTTGAAGTCCGCGGCGAGCAGGAGTCGTAAAGCCATCGCGATGACCTACCCACGCGAGACGTGGTACCTACGCATGGGAATCGCGGTCTTGAATTTCCTGCAAAGATTGCGGAACGATCCGTTTCGTGTGTTTGTTCATCCAGTGCAGGAAATGGAATCTTTGTTGAACGGCGAGGGCTTGAAGAAGGTTTCAGTAAAGCGATTATTTGTGTGGGAAATGGCGCTGTATCAAAGGAGATGATTTGGAGTGACATAGCTTGCTCCTCCAAAGCACAGCAGCAAGCCTCTGCAATCCAAATTAAATCATCGGAAATTTCTTATGCCATTCAGTTGCCTGTTCATAAGCATACGCGGCGTTCAATACTTTTGCATCGCCCCAGGCGCGTGAGATGATCTGCAAGCCAACGGGCAAGCCCTCTTTTGTAAATCCGCAGGGGATCGAGATGGCAGGCAAACCCGCCAGGTTGAATGGCGCGGTGAAGCGTGTGAGTCGACCCGCCTGTTCGACCGCATCGTGCCCTTCGATGGTCGGCGCGGCGATGGGTGTGGTGGGGACGATCAAAAAATCAGTGGATTCAAAGAAAAGCTCGCATCTCTTCTGGACCTCAGCCTGGGCGCGCCTTGCGAAAATATATTCGGTTGAAGTGGTTTTCGCGCCATCCTCCAACCTGCGGCGGATATCGTCACCAAACATTTCAGGATGTTCTTTCAAACGATCCCGATGAACTGCGGCTCCATCGGCCTGGGTCATTGTCTTGTTGGCGAGCGCGGCATCACGCATCCACTCTATATTTACCTTATGTATTTTGCACCCCATTGCCTCGAATACCTTTGTCGTTTCACGCACCGTGTGCAACACTTCGGAATCGGATGCTTCGATGAAATCGCCGGATCCAATGGCGATCTTGCGACCTTCCATATCATCTATCAGGTGACCCAGGTAATCGCCTGTCAACATCCGAATGGAAGATGGATCAATGGCATCATAAATGGAGATAACCTGCAACATGATCGCGGCATCTTTTACACATTTGGTGAGCGGACCGACGTGATCGAGATTCCATGAGAGGGGGAATACGCCGCGTGTGCTGACGCGTCCACGTGTGGGTTTGAAGCCGACGACCCCGCACAACGAAGCTGGGATGCGGATCGAGCCGCCGGTATCTGTGCCCAGCGCGCCCAACGCCATACCGGTTGCCACGGCGATGGCTGACCCGCTGGAGGAGCCGCCGGGAATGCGCTCAATATTCCACGGGTTGCGCGCTGTGCCATAATGTGGATTGTCCCCTGTAATGCCTAATGCGATTTCATGAGTGTTCGTTTTGCCGTTGATGAGCGCGCCCGCTTCCTTGATCTTTTCCACAACAAAGGCATCACTGTCGGGGATATTTTGTGCAAAGAACGTTGACCCGATCGTGGTTCGTATCTCTGCCGTGTTGATGATATCTTTTACTGCGATCGGAACGCCGCGGAATGCCCTGCTGAGAGGGGATGTGTTCATTTGCGGCTGTTGCGCATTGAGCGAATCCTGTGGCGGGATGGCGGTGATGTAGGCGTTCAGTGTCGGGTTGAGCCGCTCGATTTGGTGGAAGCAGGCTTCGGCTAAATCCTGAGGCGTGACGTCTCCACCTTCAAAAGTGTCGAGGGCTTCTGTGATCGTCAGTGTTTGTGTGTTCATCTTGAGATTATAAGTCCCATCCTGAATTATGCAAAATTAAAGAAGAACCCCAAAGGTTTGATGTGCCTTTGGGGTTCTCTGTGACTAGAACAAGCCAACGACCTTTCCTGTTTTGAGGTCGAGGTCTACATCATAGAAGACGGGACGGGTTGGCAAGCCAGGCATCGTACGCATGGTTCCAAGAAGTGGATAGAGGAAGCCTGCGCCCACGCTGGCGCGTATATCGCTGATCGTCACGCGGAAGCCGCGCGGCGCACCTTTGAGATTGGCATCGGTACTGAAGGAAAGATGTGTCTTCGCCATACATAAAGGAAGACCGCCAAAACCCAGGCGCGTGAATTGTTCGATCTTGGCTTCGGCTTCGGGGGAGTAATCCACACCCTCGGCGCGATAGATCTCGCGGCAGATGATCTCGATCTTTTCCTTGATGGAAAGTTCGAGTGGATAGAGGAATTTGAATTTACTGGGTTGCTCACAGGCTTTGACAACTGCTTCAGCCAACGCGACCGCGCCTTTGCCGCCTTCCATCCAGTGACGTGAAACGACCGCGTCCATCGCGCCCGCTTCGAGCGCGGCTTGACGGACAAGTTCCACTTCGGCGGGTGTGTCGTTGGTAAACGCGTTGACCGCCACAACCACGTTCACGCCGTACTTGAGCGCGTTCTCGATATGCTGAACCATGTTGGGCATACCGGCGCGGAGCAGGTCAAGGCTCTCTTCGGTGTATTCGGGTGCAAGTGGTTTACCTGCAACGACCTTCGGTCCGCCGCCGTGCATTTTGAGCGCGCGGACGGTGGCAACCAACACCACCACTTGCGGGATCAAACCGGAGTAGCGGCATTTGATATCGAAGAATTTTTCCATGCCGATATCTGCGCCGAAGCCTGATTCTGTGATCACATAATCAGCCATCTTGAGGGCGATCTTATCGGCAATGATGGAACTGTTTCCATGTGCGATATTGGCGAACGGTCCCGCGTGGACGAAAGCAGGAGTCCCTTCAAGAGTTTGCATCAGGTTCGGTTTGATCGCATCCTTCATCAGGACGGTTAACGCGCCGGCGACGCCAAGGTCCTCCGCTGTGACCGCCTCGCCGCGTTTATTGACCGCGACCACCATCTGACCGAGTTGTTCGCGCATATCCTTGAGACTCGTTGTCAACGCGAGGATCGCCATGATCTCAGAGGCAACCGTGATGTCATAGCCGGAACGGTGTTCGAAGCCTGCTTCCTCTTTCCCCAACCCAACCTGGATTTCGCGCAGGAAACGGTCATTGACATCGATCACGCGCCGCCATTGGATGCCATCCGGGTCAATATCGAGACGTGCAAAGCGACTGCGTTCTTCAGGGGTGAGATCATCGGGATTTTTTTTATCGATGCCCAGTTTCTTGAGTCGGCGCAACATGCTGGGGGAGAATTTCCGTTTGCCCTTTTTGTCAGGCGGACATAAAGCATTGAAGAGTTTCGTGTCATCCTGTTTGGCTTCGTGCATCATGCGCGCATCCAGCGCGGCAGAGCACAGGTTGTGCGCGGCCGTGATGGCATGGATGTCGCCGGTCAGGTGCAGATTGAAATCTTCCATTGGGATGATCTGAGAGTAACCGCCGCCTGCTGCACCGCCTTTGATGCCGAAAGTGGGTCCCTGTGATGGCTGGCGGATGACAGTGATGACTTTCTTGCCCAGATGTGCGCCGAGCGCCTGACTCACACCAACGGTGGTTGTAGTCTTGCCTTCACCGAGTGGGGTGGGAGTGATGGCGGTCACATCGATGTATTTTCCGTTCGGGCGGCTGGCGAGACGATCGAGTATCTCGAGTTTGACTTTTGCCTTGTAGGGACCAAATAGTTCAAGTTCGCTCTCCTTAATTCCCAGTTCTTTTGCGATCTGCAAAATGGGCTTTAGTTTCCCAGCCTGTGCGATCTCAATATCGGATGGCACGGGTTTGCGTAATTTGATCTTTGTGGGAGCAAAGGCGAATTTGACTTTCTTCCTCTTCGAGGAGGATGTTACCGTCTTTTTTACCCCAACTTTTTTCCTGGTTGTTGCCTTATTGTCTGCCATATCTTCTCCTTGTATGCGTGATAGGAATGGAATTAACGTGTAAAAACGCACGCCCTTAATTATCGAAAGGTTTTGCAAAAAAAGCAATGGACTTCCGTCACGTCTTTGTCATATTTGAATGAGAGTAATTTACCGCACTTATTCTGTGATCAGCGTCCCCAACGCTTCCCCCGATAACGCCCGCACGATATTCCCCAATTCTCGTCCGGAGAATATTTGAACAGATAATTCCGGCGTATCCTCTACGAGATCAAGCATCTGCCTTACTTTTGATTTCATACCGCCAGTCACATCTGCGCCCTCGGATTTTCCAATCTCCGCGCTGACCTCTGCAAACGACGAAGGTGTTATCTTCTCGATCTTTTTTGTGCGTGCAGGGAAGTCTGACCACACGGCGGCTTCCAATCCCGCGAGCAGGATTCGTTCCGGGTTGAGTGCACGCGCAAGATGTGTGAACAGGTCCTCGGTCGAAAGAATCGTGCCACCGCGCACTTCATCAAAGACGACATCCCCAAAGATGACGGGAACAATACCCGACGACAAAGCCATGCGGATGGGGGTCGTTTCCCAAACTGAAACCTGCCCACTGCTTGCGATCACACTGGAGGAAGGTGGGAGAGCGACGACGCGCACATCCATCTTATGCAATGCCTGCATGAGATGTCTGTTTAAAGCTGAAGCCTGATACCATACCTCAGAAAAACCCTTCCAGTAATTGTCCTCACTCTTGTCGCGCTCCCGGTGCAGCAGCGGGGTGGCTTTTGGCGGCAGTCCATCGCGTGTACGATACTCACTGGCTGGTACATGCCCGAAGGAACCGGCGCCGTGCCCGAGTACCAGGCGCAAGCCTGGCTGACTGAGAAGCGCGGTTCTGATCTGTACGGCAATATCATCCATTACATTCAGCAGGGGTGTGTAGGGTTGGGTCTTGTCTGTGATCAACGATCCACCGAGTTTGAGAAAGACGAGTTCCTTCATTGTTCTATTTAACCATAAAATCGCTTCAAAAACTTCCGAAGTCTGTTTAATAGGCAGTATAATCTCGACGTTTATGAGTATGGGCGCGGTGATAACTCTGCTTGTCGTTCTCTTTGCATTGGGTGCAGTGCTGGCTGCGCGGGCAGGTATACGCTCAATTCAATCATCCCGTACCGTTGTTTTTTATCGTACACGCCGCGCGCGCATGCGGGCAGGCTGGCAATGGCTGGGTGTTTCAATTGTCCTGCTTTCCTTTACGGTTGCATCAGCCATGTTTGGTCAACCGGTTGCGAATCGGCTCTTCTCTCCGCCTCTGATCTTATCCATCACTTCCACGTGGACGCCCAATCCACCCGCGAGCCAAACTGTGTTGTCGACTCGGACAGTCATTCCCATCCCAACACAGACTCCCGAATCAGCCGCGACTCCTCTTGCGACACTGCCAGCGCTTCAAATCCCAACCGAGCCTGTCACGGTCATCCAAACATTAACCTATACCCAAACCCCTTCCCCGAGTGAGACTTCATCGCCGCTGTTGAACGCCAGAGCGACAACCACCTCCGGCGCACGGACAGCGCAAGCGCGACTTGTGATCGAGGCGTTATCCTTTACGCCCACTCCCTCGATCACGCCCTCACAAACAAACACCTTTACGCCGACGTTTACGGCAACGGCTACAGTTACCCCTTCACAAACATTCACCCCGTCAAGTACACCTACGTTTACGCCGTCTTCAACGTTCACCCCGACATTCACATACACACCTTCCAAGACGTCCACTCCAACGAAAACGCCGCTGCCGACCTCGACAGTTCGCCCATCCAATACGCCGCGCCCGACTGCCACCCATCAGCCAACCAATACCATCACGTTTACACCCACGAATACATTTACGCCAACGGTGACCTTCACACCCTCCTCGACTCCCCACCCATACTCAAACTCCATCGCGTACACCTTCGTCCACCCCCACAAATACATCCACGTCAACGGCTACATTGCCTCCTTCTGCAACAGCCACTCCAACAAAAACGTACACTCCTTCCAACACGCCCACCTCTACGAAGACACCGCTGCCAACCTCAACCGTCCGTCCAACCAATACACCGCGCCCGACCTCTACCTTTACGTTTACACCAACGAATACATCGACTCAAACTCCGTCGTTGACGTTTACGCTGACCTTCACGCCTCCCAATACGCCCACCCAGACTCCATCTAATACGCCCACGCGCACTCCGAGCAACACGCCAACGAAAACATTCACACCAACTCAAACCCCATCGCTGACTCCAACGTTGACCTTTACGCCAACGGATACGCTGACCCCAACTGCGACGTTCACTCCCACGCGCACGCCGAGTAACAAACCGACGAAGACCTTTACTCCAACTCAAACCCCATCGTTAACTCCGACGCTAACCTTCACGCCACCAGATACTTCGACTTCAACTCCATCGAACACCCCAACTGCGACATTTACTCCGACCCGTACCCCGAGCAATACACCGACCAAAACCTTCACTCCAACGCGAACTCCATCGTTGACACCCACATTTACCTTCACACCAACCGACACCCCAACGCAAACACCTTCGCTAACTCCGACGCTGTTCACGCCAACTAATACTTCCACTCCAACCCCGAGTA
Organism: uncultured Chloroflexia bacterium; assembly: GCA_963753655.1. Lineage (GTDB taxonomy): Bacteria > Chloroflexota > Anaerolineae > Anaerolineales > Villigracilaceae > Defluviilinea. The sequence continues at coordinate 493,556 of CAVWDB010000015.1, read as the reverse complement.
ACACCCCCACTGCGACGTTCACTCTAACGCGGACTCCCTCTACTACACCGACCAAAACCATTACCCCAACTCAAACCGCATCCCTGACATCGACTCCCACCTTTACGCCTACCAACACTCCAACACCCAGACTCCCTCGCGCACCTCAACGACAACGTTTACACCAACATCAACATACACTCCATCCAATACACCCACCCCGACGAAAACGCCGCTTCCCACGTCAACAGTTCGCCCGTCGAGAACGCCGCGCCCGACATCCACGCGTCAGCCAACCCATACGGCAACGTCAACTCCTACGATCACATTCACGCCATCCGACACGCCAACCCCGACATTGACGTTCATGCCGACAAGCACATCCACACAAACTCCATCCAACACACCCACCGCGACATTTACCCCGACACGCACCCCAAGTAATACGCCGACCAAAACCTTCACGCCAACGCAACCCCCGTCGTTAACGCCAACGTTGACTTTTACGCCATCCAACACACCAACAAAAACCTTCACCCCAACGCAGACCCCATCGGTGACTACAACATTGACAGCCACAGCTTCCCGTACAGCGACAGTGACACCTTCGCTAACTTCAACGAACACATCCACACAAACTCCATCCAACACACCGACTGCGACCTTTACCCCAACGCGCACCCCCACCGCAACCTTTACTTCCACGTTTACACCATCTGCAACTGCGACAAAAACATTCACACCTACAAAAACACAAACGCCTTCCCGTACTCCCACGATCACGCCGACGTTCACGCCGAGTCTCACTCCCACGCCAACCCGCACACCAACCCCCACGCGTACACCGTTGTTCGTAAAGATAGATGTGTACTTTACCGATAACAATCGTTTGATCGCTGGTAACCTTCCCTATGAAGTCCCGGTTACAAGGTTTATTTCATCTTCGCAAAACCTTGTCGGCGCGGTGCTGGATGAATTCTTCAAAGGACCCGGCGATGTCGAGCGCAACGAAGGCCTGGCGCTTGTGCTCAATGGGTTTACAGGCTACAGCAAACTTTCCTTTGCCGATGGTGTTGCGCACGTCTACCTCACGGGTAGCTGCCAATCGAACGGTACGCTCTATTCCATTGCCCAACCTCTTGTCAAAAATCTCAAGCAATTCCCCGAGATCCAGTTTGTTAAGATCTACGATCAATATGGTGAAACGCGCGAACCAGCCGCACGCGGCGATTCAATTCCCGTCTGTCTCGATCCGCTCTTCACACCCAGCGCGACTCCTTCCAGCACGTCAACCAACACCTTGACCTTCACACCGACGTTTACCTCAACGCCTTCCTTTACGCCGACATTTACCCCAACACAAACCCCTTCTGCGACTTTGACCCCGACTCAAACTCCGACCGAAACTTCCACGCCTACACAAACTGCGAGCCTCACCCCAACCTTGACTCCGTCCAGCACCCCGACGAAGACCTTTACCCCAACCCAAACCCCGTCGTTGACTCCAACATTGACCTTCACACCTACCAATACACCAACTCAAACTCCGAGCAAAACGCCCACCGCGACGTTCACTCCAACTGCAACGTTTACTCCAACGCAGACGCCGAGTAGCACACCAACCAAGACTTTCACCCCAACTCAAACGCCGTCGCTGACGCCAACTCTGACCTTCACGCCAACCAATACGCCAACCCAAACGCCAAGCAACACACCTACCTTGACGTTCACTCCAACGGACACACCGACAAACACGCCAACAAGAACACCGATCCCGACCAAGACTTTCACCCCAACTCAAACACCATCGTTAACTCCAACGTTGACCTTTACGCCAACCGATACGCCAACACAAACTCCATCGCAACACTCCAACGATGACGTTCACTCCGACGCGCACACCGACAAACACGCCAACCCGAACACCGATCCCGACCAAGACCTTCACCCCAACTCAAACACCATCGTTGACTCCAACGTTGACCTTCACGCCAACCAATACTCCAACCCAAACTCCATCCAACACTCCAACACTGACGTTCACTCCGACGCGCACACCGACAAACACGCCAACCCGAACCCCAATCCCAACCAAGACTTTCACTCCAACTCAAACACCATCGTTGACTCCGACGTTGACCTTCACGCCAACCGATACTCCAACCCAAACTCCATCCAACACTCCAACACTGACGTTCACTCCGACGCGCACACCGACAAACACGCCAACAAGAACACCGATCCCGACCAAGACTTTCACCCCAACTCAAACCCCATCGTTGACTCCGACGTTGACCTTCACGCCAACCAATACGCCAACACAAACTCCATCCAACACCCCAACGATGACGTTCACTCCGTCGAATACACCAACCAATACGCCAACCAGAACACCGATCCCAACCAAGACCTTCACTCCAACTCAAACGCCGTCGCTGACGCCGACTCTTACCTTCACGCCAACTGATACTCCAACACAAACTCCATCGAACACTCCAACAGTGACGTTTACCCCAACGCATACGCCGACCTTCACCCCAACTCAAACTCCATCCTTGACTCCAACGTTGACCTTCACGCCTACGAACACACCAACTCAAACTCCGAGCAATACGCCCACATTGACGTTCACTCCGACGCGCACACCGACAAACATGCCAACCAGAACGCCGATCCCAACCAAGACCTTCACTCCAACTCAAACGCCGTCGTCGACACTCGACTCTGACCTTCACGCCAACAAATACGCCAACTCAAACTCCATCGAATACACCCACCTCAACATTTACTCCGACACGAACACCAACGAATACGCCAACCAGAACGCCGATCCCAACCAAGACCTTCACTCCGACTCAAACGCCATCGTTGACTCCGACTCTTACCTTCACTCCAACAGATACTCCAACCCAACTCCATCGAACACTCCAACAGTGACGTTTACCCCAACGCATACGCCGACCAACACACCAACACAAACCCCATCGTTAACTCCAACGTTGACCTTCACGCCTACAAACACTCAACTCAAACTCCATCGAACACGCCAACGCTGACGTTTACGCCATCGTCTACACCGACAAATACGCCAACCAAAACGCCAATCCCCACCAAAACCTTTACACCAACTCAAACCCCGTCACTGACGCCGACTCTTACCTTCACGCCAACCAATACCCCAACCCAAACTCCATCGAATACACCCACCGCGACATTTACACCAACACGTACACCGAGCAATACACCAACCGACAAACATTCACGCCAACTCAAACTCCATCGTTGACCCCGACTCTTACCTTCACGCCAACTGATACTCCAACTCAAACTCCTTCTAATACTCCCACCATGACGTTCACTCCGTGCGATACACCGTACCAACACGCCAACCAGAACGCCAATCCCGACCAAGACTTTACGCCAACCCAAACCCCATCGCTGACCCCGACGTTGACCTTCACGCCAACGGATACCCCAACACAGACACCGTCCAATACGCCGACAGCGACATTCACTCCCACCCGCACACCTAGCAACACGCCGACTAAAACCTTCACTCCAACACAAACGCCGTCGTTGACTCCGACGTTAACCTTTACACCAAGCAACACGCCAACACAGACGCCCTCGAATACGCCTACCGCGACGTTTACGCCGTCGCTGACACCGACAAATACGCCAACCAGAACCTCGATTCCCACCAAGACTTTCACGCCTACTCGAACACCATCATTGACTCCAACGTCAACGTTGACACCGACTAATACATCTACTCAGACCCCATCGAACACACCAACTGCGACATTTACGCCCACGCGCACACCGAGCAATACAGCGACGAAGACATTCACACCCTCACTTACGCCGACGTTTACGCCGACCTATACGTTCACACCCTCCAATACCCCCACGCGGACACCCACCAACACGTTGACGTTTACACCGTCAAATACACCAACGAATACACCTACGTTCACACCCACCTTCACGCCAACGTCCACGCCGACGAGAACGTTCACACCCACAAGGACGCCGTTCCAATCGTCCACGCCGACTCCCAACCTGGGTTGTGATCGCATCGAGTTCATTGGCGATGTGACCGTCCCGGATGGCTCCACATTTACGCCGGGCAGTTCATTCACGAAAGTCTGGCGCTTGAAGAACAACGGAACCTGCACATGGACAAGGTCTTATCGCCTGATTCTGGTCAGCGGCGATCTGATGCGCGGACAAAACCTCCTGTCACTCCCGACAGAAGTTGTGCCAGGGCAAACAATTGACCTGTCCATGAACTTTGTTGCGCCGATCATTGAGGGCAGTTACCGCGGCAACTGGCAGATCAGAAACGACAAGGGCGAAATCTTCGGAACGAATCCCACTGCCAATCGTCCCTTCTGGGTGGATATACAGGTGAAGGCGCCCGCGCTCATCGGCACAATCTATGACTTTACTGCCAACGTCTGCTCCGCCCAATGGACAAGCGGCGCCGGAGTCCTGGACTGCCCGGGGACGAACAATGACGTTAATGGCTTTGTTTTGAAACAGAGTCTTTCAAGGCTTGAAAATGGAACGATCACTTTGCGACCCAGTCTCCTGACCGCGCCGCAGAACATATTCAACGGATATATTCGTGGTGTCTATCCATCCTTCAAAGTGCAGAGCGGCGATCACTTCCAGGGAATTGTCAACTGTGAACGCGGTGCAACTTCCTGCGGCGTGCTTTTCCGGGTGGACTATCAATTTGCGACAAGTGGATTGGTGCGCGACTTCTGGGCGTTCGGCGAACGATATGAAGGGAATACGTTCAGTGTGGACCTTGACCTGAGTCCGTTGGCGGGGCAGGATGTTAAGTTCGTGTTGTCGGTGCTCTCGTTGGGTTCAGCATCCGGGGACCGCGCTTTATGGGTCGAGCCGCGCATCGTGCGGACTGTTCCGCTGGTAACGACCTACTCCATAAAATAGCTCGTCGTTGCGAGGGCGAGTCTGGGCGAAGCGGAGCGCAATCGAAGGATGCCCGAAGCACTCCCCTGTGTATTGGGAGATTGCCACGCCTTCGTTACACTTCGGCTCGCAATGACGCGCGAGGTTATAATCCCTCACCATGGATATTCGCGCAGGCATCATTGCTGCGATCGTGTTGACTGTGATCGGTGCAGTGTTCATTTTTCGGGCGGGGTACCGCGCCTGGCTTTCAGCGAGGAGACTGACCTTTTACAGGATCAAACGTCAGCGCGAAAGAGGCGGGCTTTTCACCATCCTGATCGCACTCATTATGTTCGCATTTGCTGTCATCCTGTACTGATACGGTGAGCCCGTTGCCTATCAATATTTTCCCCCGTCCCCCACGATCACACTTTCTCCTACGATCACATTATCTCCGACCATTACGCTTTCACCGACCATCACGCTCTCGCCGACCATTACGGATACGCCGTCTGTTACGGATACGCCCACCATCACGCCCACGCCCTTCATCCCGCTTGCCATTGAAGCCATTTTTTCCAGTGAAGTCACGCCCAACCCGGATGCGGTGTTCAGCCCGCTTCAATTTACACTTAACTGTTCCAACTTCAATGAGTTTACAACTGCAACCGTTTTTCAAAACCCGATCACTTACATGTGCGCTGTGTTCACGTACGACCAGATGACACCCAACGCGCAGTGGACCGCGCTTTGGTATCGTGATGGGAAACTGGTTCATTACGAAACCATCCCGTGGGATGGCGAAGTGGGTGGTTACGGCTTTACCGAATGGGAAGCGCCCGCTGAAGAGTGGCTGCCCGGCACCTATGAGGTGCAGATCTTTGTCGGGCTGGATTGGAAAGTGGTTGGGCAATTTATATTACAAGGTGACGCGCCAACCGGTGTGCCGACATTGAGTCCGACCCCCACCGTGACTCCTTCTGTGACTCCATCTCCGACGGAGACCCCGCTTCCCAACTAAGGGACGGCCGATTCTGTTATTCTGGAGTCGGGAGCTGGCTCCCGTATTTATTCGACAGCATTGCTGTCGAACTCCAAATGAGGAAAGCACCATGACTCAAAAATCTTTCCAGGACTATTACCCCGATGAACTCGCCCATTGTTATGGATGCGGCAAACTCAACGAACATGGACACCAGATCAAAAGTTATTGGGATGGTGACGAATCGGTCTGTCACTTTATGCCGAAGCCGTATCACATCTCCGTGCCGGGATACGTTTACGGCGGACTGCTTGCCTCGCTGATAGATTGTCATGGCACAGGCACAGCCGCCGCGGCGTTATTCAATGCCGCAAAAGCACAAGACCCCAATGCCGAGCCGAATACGCGTACGCTCACCGCATCCCTGCATGTTGATTATCTGAAACCGACTCCATTGAATGTTGAATTAGAAGTCCGAGCCAAAGTCAAAGAGCGAAAGGGACGCAAAGTCATGATCGAAGAATGGATCATGGCAAACGGAGTTATTACCGTGCGCGGCGAGTTGATCGCGGTGCAGGTACCCGAATCCATGCTGGATGAGTTGCTGAAAGAGAAGTAGAATGTCTGTCGCTTTGCAAGGCAGAGAAAAATCATTTATGAAAGTGGAAAAGAAAACATGAGCAAAACCATCTATATTGGCACCGATGGCGGCGCGACTACATCCAAGGTGGGAGGCGTGTGGAATGACGGCTCGACCATTTCGACAAAGTTGTTACAGTCTTCCACAAATTCGGCACTCGGACCCGAAGTCCGTTGTGCGCAGTTGGGTCGAAGCGATCAATAATTATCTTGTCCATAAACTCATTAACCTGGGATCAGGTTGGGGGGGTAGGGTTGGCGGTTCCGGGTCCGTTTCAGCGTTATGGCGTCTTCGATCATTCTGCGAACCTGCCCGATAGCTTTACCGGTTTCGATGTGCATACGGTTTATAGTAACGCGCTCTCCGAACGCGCCGGACGCGCCATCCCATTGACCGTTGGCAATGACGGCGATATGGGCGGCGTGGCAGAAGCGCAACACGCGCGCGGCAATAGCGATGGGACGGTTTTGATGCTGGCTCCCGGCTCCGGGTTGGGATGCGCCTACATTGATAAAAATGGATTTGCGCTCAGCGGCGATACGTTTGCCGGGATGGAAGCCGGTCACATGCCCGCGCTTTTACATCTGCTGGACGCCAAACCCTATCCCTGCGGATGCGGGCGTACATGGGGTTGTATCGAAATGTACACGTGTCTCGCCGGGCTTCCCTATCTGCTCGCCGATAAATTGGAGAAATACCCCGACCACGATCTGGCGAAGTCAACCCTCAGCATGAAGGAGCGCGCCTTCTCCCTGCGTGGACTGGCGCAAAAAGGCGACCCGCTCGCGGAAGAGATATTCGACTTCCAAGCAAAGCGCATTGGGTTTGCATGTTGCCAATTTAGCCATGGCGCTTGATCCCAAATTCGTTGTCATCGGCGGCGGATTGATGGACCCCGAAGCGACCATGCCTGCCTTCCGTGAACGTTACCTGAATATCGTGCGTTCCACTGCCCGCGAATATCTGTGGCCCTATCAACGCGATACGATCACCATCGTCCCTGCCGCGCTGGGAGATCTCTCACAAGCCATCGGCGCGGCGCTGTCCGCTTTGTATAGGGATAGGTCGTAAAAATAGTAGACTTCCGAGTTCTTCAAGAACTCGGAGGTCTTTGTTATCGACGGCTTGCCGTCCGATTTTTGATTGAGCCAAACTTTTTGACGTATAATCGTGAAAATTATGGGAATATTACATGGCACGCATTGAGAAGACAGTCTTCATCAGTTATCGCCGTACGGATGTTTATACTGCCTTGGCGGTCTATGAAAACCTGAAGAATCAGGGATATGATGTTTTCTTTGATTACAGCAGTATTTCCAGCGGGGATTTCGAGCAGATCATTACCAGCAATATCAAAGCGCGTGCCCATTTTTTATTGATACTTACGCCAACGGCTTGGATCGTTGCAACGAACCGGGAGATTGGCTGAGGCGCGAGATCGAGATTGCCATTGATGAAAAACGCAATATCGTCCCATTGTTTTTCAAAGGATTTCGGTTTGGAACTCCTTCAGTCTCAGAGAAATTAACAGGCAAATTGAAAAATCTCAGCCGCTATAACGGACTGAATGTGCATGAAGATTATTTTGATGAAGCCATGCAACGAGTGCGCACACAGTTTTTGAATATACCTTTGGATACCGTCCTGCATCCGGTTTCCACCGAAGTGCGGAAGGTGGTCAAGAGAGGAACAGATTGCTGCGGATAAGGCGTTAGAAGCAAAGCGAAGATGTCAAAGAACTCGTCAAGCAAGCCGAAGAAAAGTCCAGTGAAACCGAGAGTGAGGTCAATTTCCACTCAAGTAAACCTGTTAAATCAATCGAAGATGCAACGGAAGAGAAAACGAGGGCAATCCAGTGTTGAATCCACGCATAACTTGGTGGTATTGTCGTTGGATTATACTGCTTGCTTGTCCTTGCTTATTTGTTTGGGGAATAATTATCTAACAACATCCTACAGGTTTCCGATCTACATCAACCCGAAACTCATTGCATCGCAAACGTCTGCAACTCTTGTTGCAACAAAACACATCCTAGCCAACTACAGAACTCTGTACGCCTTCACCAACTCAAATTCGACTTGGTTCAACTACAAACTCCAATGCCTGGTATCCTGCTTGCATCGTTCATGACTGGCAATTCAAGATGGCATGATCGCTGCCTCTACGTGCCTGCAGGTGAATTTATAATGGGAAGTGATAATGGCGATACAGATGAACAGCCATCTCACACAGTTAATTTAGATGCTTTCTGGATTGATCAGACAGAAGTGACCAATACAATGTATGCACTATGTGTGTGCAAGCTGGATGTATGTAAACAACCATATGATAAGAGCGCAGACATCATTTCTAGTTATTATGGAAATCAGTGAATTTGATAATTATCCTGTGATTTATGTTGATTGGTATCATGGCAAGGACTTATTGCACATGGGCAGGCTCGCCGTTTGCCTACTGAGGCCGAATGGGAGAAAGCTGCGCGTGGTACAGATGTGCGTATTATCCTTGGGGTAATGATGTCCCGAATGGTAACTTGTTGAATTATCAATACTTATAGTGGGGAATACAACCGAAGTTGGTAAATATCCAAATGGCGCCAGCCCTTATGGAGCGTTGGATATGGCAGGCAATGTCTAGAGTGGGTAGAAGATTGGTATAGCGAATTCTGTACGGATTGTATCGACAGTTCTCCAGTGTTCAACCCTACTGGACTGAAGACTTCTGATGCTACTGGTGGCTCGTGTGATTATGAGTGGCTCATGCGTTCGCTCCTCGATCATACTTCTGACAGTTCTACTGTTGGTTTCGTTATCGTGATGCAGGCAAACCTTCCGGATATCGGGAATCGTACTTTCGATGTGCAATGATCCAAATCCCCATAATATCATTTGAGAAATCCGAGTTTTTCAAAATCTCGGAGTTCTTGTTTGATCTACTTCTTCATCGGTCTTGCCATCTCATCCTTCACGGTGTGATACAAACTCTCTGCCTTCAACTCGCTGAGAGCATAGCACGGCGCTTTGAGGTGATTTGCCAGTTGTTGCGCCAGTCCCTGGTCGAAGGCGGCGTGTTCCATGTTGATGACCACGCTTTTGATCTTTTCGTGCGCGATCAATTCGGCAAACTTATAGGATTCTTCCTGCGGGGGCAACGCGCCGATGGAAACATTCCCTGCGCCGTCGGTCAACACGATCAACAACGGTTCTACATCGGGGTGATGGACTTTCTCCTGCCGCAATACATCTGCCGCGAGGAACAAGCCTGCCGAGAGCGGGGTCTTGCCGCCAACGGGAATGTCCATCAGCGCGCGTTGCGCGAGTTGTACGGAATTGGTTGGGGGTAATACAAGCGTTGCGCGGTCTTTTTGGAAGACGATCAATCCCACACGGTCACGGCGTTGATAGGCATCCGTGAGCAAGGAAAGGATCGCGCCTTTCGTTGCGTTCATGCGTTCTGCCACTGCCATCGACCAGGAAGCATCCACCAAAAACAAAACGAGATTGGCAACACGTTTTACGCGTATCTTGCGTTGCAAGTCAGATGACTCGATGGCAAAGGCTAAACGTTTGCGTTTTTCTGTGCGTGATTTTTGGAAAGGCGCCGCAGCTCTGAACGTGGCATCGAAAGCGATGTCGTCTCTCTTTTCACCGGCGGGGCGCGCCTTGATATAACGTCCGTGTTTGCGCTCGGTCTTGGTGAGTGAACGTCTGCCCGCATGTTTGCGCGCCAGCTTATCGAGCGGCGTGTTCAACTTGCGCGGCTGGAACTTCTCGCCCGCCTTGACCTTCTGTCCGCCTTCCCACCAATTCGCCGATGTGTCCGCAAACACATCCTGTGGCTGCATGGGTTCCGGCTTGCCCTCCTGTGGACCTTCTTCGCGCTCATCTTCGAGCTTTAAGTTTTTTTTCCTCGGATTTACCTTGCTGGGATTCGGACTCTTCCGCTTCCGCTTCGCTCGGGACCGATTGGCCTGCCAGCTGCTCGATGCGCTCTTGCAATTGCTCGGTTGTCATCTCAGCCTGCTGGAAGGGAGTCCGTTTGATGCGGTGAGGGAGCGCCAACTCTGCCGCAAGAGCGATGTCGTGGTCGTTGATCTTCGTCCGACCTTCGAACGCGGCTTGCGCACGCGCGGCTTTGAGGATTACCAGGTCTGCGCGGTGACCATCCACATTCAGGGAAGCAGTCAGCGCCGCGATGGAAAGCAAATCGCGGCTGGTGTGCGTGACCTGACCCACGAGTTCGCGTCCACGCTCGATCTGGTGTGAGAGTTCTTCCTCTTTTGTCAACCACTGTTGGCGGAAGGCGTCTGCGTCCTGCTCGTAAGCGAGATTGCGCTCCATGATCATGACACGTTCACGCGCTTCGCGGATGCCCACAATGTCCACGGACAGGGCGAAGCGATCAAGCAATTGGGGGCGCAGCTCTCCTTCTTCAGGATTCATCGTCCCCACAAGAATGAAGCGGGCGGGATGGACGAAGGAAATGCCTTCGCGCTCAACCATATTCACGCCCATTGCTGCAGAGTCCAATAAAACATCCACTACGTGATCGTCGAGCAGGTTGACTTCGTCGATGTAGAGAAGTCCACGGTTGGCTCCGGCAAGGATACCCGGCTCAAAATGGCGCTCGCCTTTTTGGATGGCTTGCTCAATATCAAGCGTTCCAACCACGCGGTCTTCCGTTGCGGAAACGGGCAGGTTCACAAACGATGTAGTTCGGATATGTGTTGGAATTTTCTTGTTATCAGAAAATCGTTCTTTACATTCTGTGCACCATGTATTGGGTTTATCAGGATCACAACCGAAACGGCAGTCATCCACAACGTTGACCTTGGGAAGCAAGGCGGCCAGCGCGCGCGAGGCGGTAGATTTTGCAGTGCCGCGTTCGCCGCGAATTAACACTCCGCCGATGCGTGTGTCAACGGCGTTCAAAATGAGCGCACGTCTCATGCGCTCTTGTCCTACGATGGCTGTAAAAGGAAATATGGATGGCATTATTATTCGACTCCGGTTGGTGATTATAACGCGTGAATCGAAATCCTGATTAAATTACTGTGATGGTCAACTCTAGTTTGAAAATATTCTTAAAAACCCATAAATTGCAATGTTTCTATTATCAGGGTTGCAAACTTCCTGTTTCACCTGTATAATCTCCCTTACATTTTTCTTAATTGGAGCATCAAGTGACAGATCAGAATCAAGCCCTGCCTTCCCAAGGGAGCGACATAAATAAGCAGGGAGAACAGCACAATAATAACAATCAAACCATGGAATCGCTATTGAACGAGCAGGAACTGAATATTGACCTGCCTCAAGCGGGTGAGATTCGCACGGGTGTGATTGCAAGTGTGGGCCAGTCGCAGATCCTTGTAAGTATTGGCGCAAAATCTGAGGGCGTTGTTTCTGGTCGTGAATTGGATCAGCTATCGGCTGAGGAGCGCGAAGCGCTTCAGGTTGGTCAGGAAGTATATGTATTTGTGATCAATCCCGAAGACTCTAATGGAAACGTTGTGCTTTCGCTGAAACGCGCCCAGGAACAACGCTCATGGGACAACGTGGATAAACTGCTTGAAGAGAGCGGTATTGTGGACAGCAAGATCATTGGTTTCAACAAAGGCGGACTTGATTGTTGCGGTCGAAGGATTACGCGGTTTCGTACCTGCCTCCCAGGTTAGCGCCATGCGCCGCACACAATCCACAGGCGATACACCCGAACAGCGCTGGCAGAAAATGGTTGGGGAACCCATCTCCGTCCGCGTGATTGAGGTGGATCGCGAACGCCGCCGCCTGATCGTTTCAGAGCGCGCCGCCAGTACTGAATCCCGCCAGTCCATCAAGGAGCGTGTGCTTGAGGAACTTGAAGAAGGCAAGGTTTACACGGGACGCGTTACCAGCCTTGCGAATTTCGGCGCATTCATTAACATCAACGGCGCTGACGGGCTTGTCCATCTTTCCGAACTTTCCTGGGATCATATCGAACATCCACGGGAAGTGTTGGAAGTGGGACAGGAAGTCAAAGTTAAAGTCATCAACGTGGATCGCGAAAAGAAACGCATTGGTCTTTCCGTCCGCGCTCTACAGGAAGACCCATGGAAATCACGAGTTGAAAAATATAGCGTTGGTCAACTGGTGGAAGGCGTCATTACCCGCCTGACCAAATTTGGGGCATTCGCCCGCCTGGAAGGCGATATCGAAGGTTTAATTCATATTTCTGAAATTGCGGAACATCGTATCGAACACCCAAAGGAGGCGCTCAAGGAAGGTGAAGTCAAGAGCCTGCGGGTGATCCGTATTGATGCGGAACAGCATCGCATTGGCTTAAGTCTTCGCAAAGTGGATTCTGCCGCGTTTGCCGATAAGGACTTCAAAGCCCTGACCGCCGAATTCAATGCGGACGATGAACCCGAAACTCCCGAATACCAGGATGATACTTCTGATGATTCTCCGGGGGAAACAACTGAGGATAATCAGGAAGCCTAGACAGGAATAAAGAGCGCACCGAGGGTGCGCTCTTTCACGACTATGCCCCTGATCATCGATTCACATCAAGACATTGCATGGAATATGCTTACCTACGGGCGTGACTATACGCGTTCGGTGGTTGAAACGCGCCGGCTTGAGGCGGGCGGCATTGCTCCCGAACGCAACGGAGATGCCGTTGTCGGTTGGCCCGAATATCAACGCGGTCAGGTGGCTGTTGTTTTCTCCACCTTATATGCAACGCCTGCCAAGAACAAGGAGCTTGGGGATGTCAATGTCTATGCGGACTATAACACTGCACACCGCCTCTATCGTAATCAGATAGACGTTTACCGCAAATTAGCCGATTCTCACCCGGACAAATTCCGCCTCGTCTCCTCGACGCCTGAACTTGATTCTGTTATCGAACATTGGTCCAAGCCCTCAACTGATGATGAAGGTCACCCCGTTGGCTTGCTCTATCTTATGGAAGGCGCGGATGGCATCCGCTCGCCGCATGAGTTACGCGAGTGGTGGGAACTTGGTTTGCGCATGATCGGTCTCGCCTGGGCTGGGACGCGTTACAGCGGCGGTACGGGCAACCCCGGTCCCTTGACCGATGAGGGGCGCGCACTGATCTCTGCCATGGCTGACTACAACTTTATCCTCGACCTCAGCCACATGGATGTCGCTTCAGCGCTTGAGTCTCTTGATCGTTATGAGGGGCCTGTCATGGCAAGCCATGCCAACTGCGCCGCGCTGATGAAAGGTTCGGAGTCAAACCGTCATTTACCTGACCACGTAATTCACGGGTTGATCGAGCGCGAGGGTGTGATTGGCGTTATTCCGTTCAATACCTTTCTCAAGGTAGGCTGGTTGCGCAAGAATGATAGTCGCCGCGAAGAAGTGCCCCTGGATGTGTTGATCGCGCACATTGACCACATCTGCCAATTGGCGGGCAATTCATTGCACGCGGGCATTGGCTCCGATTTCGATGGCGGCTTTGGGTTGCAATCCATTCCTCCTGAACTTGATTCGGTTGCCGACTTGCAAATGATCGGGTCGAAGTTAATTGAGCGTGGATATAGCGAAATCGACGCGGCAAATGTTCTGGGCGGCAATTGGTTGAGATTTCTCCGAAAGAATTTACCCTCATGAGTTTGGAACCCGCCATCCGATTATCTTACGTTCGTATAAGGTTCTGCCTGATCACTGTTGCGTTGGGTTTGTTCGTGTTCGTCGTCGGTGTAAAACCCGGCTGGTTTGGCTGGGACAGAAGTCCCGTAGTTGGATTCGTGCAGATTGCCGTCTTCCTGATCGGGCTGGCATTGATCTGCATCGGCGGTTATGTGGGGCTGGTCGCGTTATGGGGGAAGGAACAGCGAAGCATTATTGCAGATATTGGAATGCGTTTGATCGGTACGGGCTATGTCATTGCTGTATTTACCGGCATGGCAGATGTATTCGGCATGGGTTCACAGCCCTTGCCGAATGTGCCGTATTTTGGTCCCTGGCAATCAACGGGTGTATTGATCGGGCAGATCGTGATCGCCATTGGCTTCCTGATGATGATTCCCTATCACATGCATTTCAGGAATACTCAATCGGAATGATACCCTCTTGTTAAAGGGGGAAGAAATAGCTTTATCAAAAGAGTATTTGCCTCCAATAACTTGGTACCCACCTTTGTGGCTATTTTATCCAACCAGATGAAGAGGAATGGTTTTCTGATCACCACAAGCCCCACCGTGAATAGCAGCAGGAAAACCCCATACAATAGCGCTTTTATTGCAAAGAGAGATACCCATGCAAGAAAAAATAATGGTAGAGTCACTGGCGCCAGGAATATCGCCGCAGGGTGAAAAATCCTTTTTTTCGGGTCTTCGGTTGCACGTTTTACGTTGACGCGATAAGCATATCCTGCACATGCCATGGTGAACAACATGAGCAGAATGATTCCGCAACATACATAGTTGAAGTAGTAAAATAACATACCTCACCCTAGCATTGATCTCCCTGCGCTTATTTTATATCAATTTTCATATCCTGTATATAAGTAACAAACATCCCGAATCTATGTGACACGGGACGTTTGTGTAACAACTTTGATTTTTTGGATTTGCTTTATTCTGTCAAAAATCTTTTCGCGGTCTCTACAAGCATGGCAGTGCCGATGGGCAGGGCGCGTTCGTCAATATCGAATTTGGGATGATGTAATTCATATACTTCACGCCCTTCGATCTTTGTGCCAAGCGTATACATGGCGCCCGGGGCGTTCTTGAGAAATTCGGGGAAATCCTCTGCGCCCAATGTTTTGTGCAATTCATGGATGTTGTCGTTGCCAAGCATAACAGCGCCGACCTGCCCGATCACCTCGGCAACATGTTTGTCGTTAATCAACGGCATCCCGCCAAACTCGAATTTCAATTCATAGTCACCACCCAGTGCCTTCGCAATGTCAAATGCCCGCCTGACTTCCTCCCGGATTTGCTTTTGAATATCCAATGATGTGAATCGGATTGTGCCCTTCAACGTGACCTTCTCAGGAATAACATTTTCCGCATCTCCGCCATGTACCGCGCCAATGCTAACCGCGGCCGGTTCAAATGGATCAAGCCTGCGCGAAACGATGCCGTTCAATGCGTTGATAATCTGGGCCAGCAGAAAGAACGGGTCAACTGTTTTATGCGGGTATGCGCCATGTCCGCCCTTGCCATAGAGCGTGGCTGTCAGCGTATCCACGCCGCCGCCGCTTGCGCCTTCGTTAATAGCAATTGTTCCAACCGGACTTAACGGGTCGACATGCTGTGCGATGACATAATCTACGCCGTCCACCGCGCCTTCGGCAAACATGCGTTGTGCGCCGCTTTTGCCTTCTCTCATCCGCTGTCTCTTCGCAAGGCTGAAAAAGAAAACGCACACGCCCGGGTAATTTTTCTTTGGATAATAATAACGCCGCGCCAAGCGCCATGGCTGTATGCGAATCATGTCCGCAGGCGTGCATGGCTCCTATATTCTGCGAGACATACTCAGTTTCATTTTGTTCAAAGATGGGAAGTGCGTCCATATCGGCGCGGATGGCGACCAACTTGCCGCCGTCACCGATCTCTGCGACGACCCCGGTCTTTCCAACGCCGCGCTTGACTCTGTATCCCATTTTCTCCAACTCATCTGCTACAATCTTCGATGTGCGATGGACTTCAAATCCGATCTCGGGGTGCATATGAAAGTCGCGCCGCCACTCGATCAGTTCTTCTGATATTGCATGTGCCTGTTTGAGCATGTTGTTCTCCAGTTCTGCTGGTTGAGTAGCCTTGAGCGTTTGTTGCGAAAGGCGTATCGAAACCAGCGATAACCAAAACTATTTTGCTTACATGGTGGTTTCGATACGTTCCTCGCTACTCTCGGAACTACTCAACCACCAGAATTTAGTTGTTACTTCTTCTTTGGCTTGATCATTTCCTTCTCAGCCGCCGCCATGATTTGGTCCAGTTCTTTTTCCTGCTGTGGCTCCAATGGCGGGACCTCGTGTTCACGAAGAATCCTTTCTGCCTCATCAATGGCATGATCTGCCATCTGCTTGCCTTCGAGTTTTTCTTCCCAGGTATCCCATGAGTTACGTTCGGCAAGTTTTGTGAGCGCCAATTCGCCAGCGCGTAGATGCTTCAAGGTATGTTTCTGACCGAGAAAATTGCGTGTGCCATTCATAACATCTTGAATGATATTGACAGCCAGGTGTTCTGCATCAGCGGACAAACCTTTGCGTAGACGCATCACGCTTCCTACGAGTTCGTTATCCAAAACCATTTGAGCATACGAACCCATGACACCCGCTTCCATTTCGCCGATGCCGGAAAGTTCGTCCGCACCAGCGAGGGCAGGGATCGTGGCGTTGAGTCCGCGCTCGAAGGCGTTCTGCGCGTCGAGGGTGTGAGCATTGGTCGAGAATCCATACACGTTGACGGAGAACCCGTAATAATGTCCGAGTTGAACGGTGCCTGCAGAGGATAAGCCCAATTCAACGCCTCCCCAGATCAAGCCAGTGCGCGGCTCCAACATGCCGAGTCTTCCACAATACACAACGCCGCATCCAGGATTGACAATTTGAGCCAACACAAGCAATGCAAGTGTCTCTGCGCTTTGTTGTACGAGACTGCCTGTGATTGTCATCGGGGAGGTGGCGCCGCCCGTAGGCGCTGGGAGATTGGCGCAGACCACGCCGGCTTTTGCCATCTCAACGATCGCCGCCGCGGCAGGTTCGTGGATGGTGAGCGGGCTGACGGGGGAGAGGGATAGCGTAAGTTCATTGGCGGGTGTGCCAACCACTTGCGCCATTTCGACCGCGTATTTCACTTCCTCCGCAAATTGGATACCGGGACCCTGCACAGGCTTGGTTGTATACGGCAGTGTGTGACGATACATGAACAGCGACATCAGTTCGCCTGGCACATCACGCGGCGTAAAAAATGGCGTGACCGTATGTGCGTTCGGAAGCGCATCCAGCAGACGCGCCGCGTCGATCACATCCTGATCGGTGGCAATACGCCGCGTTCCCGTTCTTGCATCGAATACATCCCGCGCCCCGCCGAGATTATGGAAATACAAATTACCTGCACCCAACTCATTGACCTGTCCATTGCGCCCGCGAATGACAGGGCGTTTGTTGGCTGTGGCAATACAGTCCATAACAAGATCGGGAGGAAAATACACGCGATTTTCTTTGATCGTGCACCCCGCCTCTGTCAAAATATCCAGGCTGGGTTTGTGCGTCCAGATAATTCCAATTTCGCTCATCACCTGAAGCGTGGCTTCGTGCATCGCTTTTATGTCTTCGTCCGATAAAAACTTTAAGGGTTCCATGATTCTCCTATTGCCATCCATACTCGGTGGTTGAGTAGGGACAGTGTTCTTCTGTCCCATATCGAAACCACCACGTAACCAAAACTATTTTGCTTACGCGGTAGTCTCGATACGCCCCTCAAAAAGCATTCGGGGCTACTCGACCACCGGATTACGAATCCAACACCTTCGCCAAAAATTCAACGCATCGTACTTCCGAATCGATCACATTCTCGATCTTCAAAAAAGCATGACCTTCGTCTTCATACAATAGCAACTCCACTTCCTTCCCTAGTTCGACAAGTTTATCACGTGCATCAATCGAGTCGCTTGCCGGGCAACGCGGGTCCTTGCCTCCGCAGATCAACTGCACGGGCGCATTGACCCGATCTAAAAAGAAATAGGGTGAAGCGTTATACCAGCGCTCGTAATTCTCTTTCGGGTCGCCCATGTTCTCGATATTCCAATGTTGCAAGTCCTCGCGAGACTCCTTATGCGACTTGATCCAATTCATGAACGGCACAACCGCCGAACCTGCACACCACAATTCAGGGAATTCAGTCAGGCAGGTTATTGTCAAATAACCGCCATGACTTCGTCCTGTCACTGCAATTTTATTTTCAACCGCCAAGCCACTCTCGAGCAAATACTTTGCGCCCGCTGCGACGTCACGCGTGTCCACGCCGCCCATATCGAAACGCGCTGCATATTGCCAATCACGTCCGTAACCGGTTGAGCCGCGATAGTTGGGGCATAACACAACATATCCTCGGCTTGCAAAATGCGCCATCATCGGATTCCAGTCCATCGAATAATGCCAGTTCGGTCCTCCATGGATCACCACCACCGCAGGTGCGGGTGTTTGCTTCGGACGGAATAACAATGCCGGGACTTCCACGCCATCCATGCCTGTGTAAATGATTTCCTCTGGCATAACAAACCCTTCGCTTGATAATTCTTCTGGCATCGAACGTGTCAACTGAATGGACTCACCTGACTCGACATCGATCATCCACAGATCGAGCGGCTGGCTGGGACTATTGAATATCGTTACCATCCGCTTCATATCGGACGTGAACCTGATTCCATTGTGGATGCCTTTTCCAATCTGAATCTTTTTTCCGTCATCGATCTCGATCCAATTGACGATACCTTTACTCTGAGTATAGGCAATATGGAGTCCAGCGGCTTGCTTCTGGATATCAAACAGCAAGCTGTTTGAGTTCATAAAGATTGGCGATTGAGAATCACCTTCACTTCTTGTCGCCCAAGCAATTTCTTTTGTCCCCAGATCATATACTCCACTATCAAACCATCCATGCACATCGGAATGAAATGCAAGCTGACTTCCATCAGCCGACCAATTAGGAGCGTACGCATTAAGAGGTCGTAACGCGACACGCTTCGCGGTGTCGCTCTTCACCGGGTGGCATAACTCTGTAACTTTTTTTGTTTCAACTTCCACAATAAACATCCCATAATCCTGCCCATGCATTTCACAACAAACAGCGAGATGTTTCCCATCCGGTGACCATTCCACCTGCCAGGCGGGATGACCGGTATCCAATATCGAGCTTTGCATCTCTGCCGTTTGCAGACATGATGTATGCGCTGAAATGTCCCTGCTTATCGCTGAGAAATGCAATCTGGCTTCCATCAGGCGACCAGCAAAAGTTAGGTTGCAGGGCATGGGAAGTGTTGGGAGTTAAGTCTGTATGTGTATTGTTAGCGAAATCATAAACGATGAGATGATAACTTTCACTGCCGTCCGCATCCAGCACATATGCGAGGCGCGAGCCGTCGGGGGAGTAGCGCGGGTTGAATTTCCCGCCACCGTTGGTGGTGATGGGTTTGATTACTCCCTCATCCCCAACCCTTCTCCCTAAGGGAGAAGGGAGTAGCGCCATCTCATAAATCTGCCATTCCCCGGTCTTGTTCCACGCAAAGGCAAGTTTGGAATCATCAGGCGAGATGTCAAACAACGCATCTACTTGTGGAACGCGGATGAGTTGGGTGAGATCTAACATGGTTAATCCCCTCTCCTGTGGGAGAGGGCTAGGGTGAGGGTTCTACTCTTTGCCGACCAGCTTCTTTGCCAACTGCACCGCGCCGACGGCATCTTCCGATGTGCCATCTGCATTGATCTTTGCCGCCCAGTCTTTTGTGATGGGAGCGCCGCCAACCATTACCTTTATTCTTGGACGTAAACCTTCCTTGTCCAATTCTTCGATCAATTCGCGTTGCCGAACCATCGTTGTTGTGAGCAACGCACTTAAGCCGATAATCTGCGCGTCGATCTCAAGCGCCTTGCCGATGATCTTTTCCGCAGGCTGATCTACACCCAAATCAACAACTTCAAAACCAGATGCGCTTAACATTGTGCCAACAAGTGTCTTGCCGATCTCGTGAATATCACCTTCAACAGTTGCCAACACAACACGCCCCATCAATTCACGCGCTTCGCCAAGTTTCAATAATTCCGGTTCCAGCACTGCGACCGCGGCTTTCATCGCTTCACCCGCCATGACCAATTCAGGCAAAAAAGCATCGCCCTTCCCAAACTGGTCACCTATGTAATTTACGCCCACCACAAATCCTTTTGTGATCGTATCCAATGGATGCATGTTTAGCTCGATGGATTTCTGCGCAAGCTCTACAGCAATTTCCTTTTCGCCCTCAATGATGCTCTGTGCCATTTGCTTAAAAAGTTCTTCCGACATAATTGCTCCTCTAAAATTTATATGGACTCAGGGAGCTTGCTCCCGTAAGGACGCCAGCAAGCTGGCTGAGTCCATATTTACAACCCCAATTGCTTTGTCTTTGCATCCAATAATTCCTGCGGCACGCCCAGATACAAAACGATCTGTTTACCAATATCAAGGATGTGCTCCATCGCACGCTCTTCGACCAGGTCTGCGTCACGCGCCTCGATCGCTTCCGCAATGCCAAGATGTTCCTGATACTCCTCTTTCACGCTTTTCTCCAATTCCTTCGGGTGCTCGAACATCGCCTGATACAACATCCAATCCGGGAACGAATTCATCACCATCTTATACACCCGCGCCAACATCGAATTGTTTGCCGCCTCTGCAACGGTCAGATGGAAGTCCCCGCTGAGTGTTCGCGACGCGGACATTTCATCTAGCCGTATCAACTTCTTTTCCTGACTGACGATCCGCTTCAACGCGTCGACTTGAGCCTGCTCCCGGTTAAGCGCCGCGGCGCGGCTGACAACTTTTTCCAGGGATAAACGCATGGCATACGACTCAGCGATCTCTTCATGTGTTGGTTGAGGGACTCTTACACCTCGATAGGGGACACGTTCTGCCAGCCCCGCCGCCGCCAGCAAATCCAAAGCCTCTCGGACGGGAGTCATGCTCACGTCCAGTTGTGATGCGATCTCCTCCTGCCGAAGCCATTTGCCGGGTTTGTATTGCCCCGAAATGATCTTCTCGACCAACGTGTCAAAGACATCTTCTTTGAGCGGTCGCTTGGAATTGGCTTCTGCGTTCATTAATGAAATCACGGACATCCTTTTTCTCAGGGGATGTCCGTGATTATAAATTATATATAATCTTTAGCATAGTGAGCAGACAACCATACCGTTTATCTGCTTCCAATCTGTTCCTTCAACAGTAGCGCCAGTGGCGAAGCAAGGAGAACCAATCCTGTTGTCATCATCAACACAGTGGGGAAGCCTTGACTTTCAGCCAACGGACCTGTCAGTAACATCCCAAGGGCGCCCGCTGAAAAAATAAAGCCAAGGATTAGCCCTGATGCCAATGCCATCCCGCCTGAGACGATCCGTTGCGCAAGCACAACCATGATGCTGTGTACCGATCCGGTACACGCGCCCGCAAGCGGAACCAAAACATATAACCACGGTGACCACCCAACGCGGCTGATGATAAAGATCGGCACCGCCGCAAATAACAATGCCGTCGCCGCGACTTTGCGCTTGGCAAACCGATCTCCGAAATATCCGCCCACGACATTGCCTAATGCCGAGCCGCCCATGAACAACCCTGCCATGTTCCCGTACGTTGCTGCTCCCAAACCCAAATCCTTTAGATATTTTGGAAAGAAGTTGATCATGTTTGCCTGCGACCACGATTGCAGTGTCGCGACGATGGCGAGCAATACGATAAATATAACGCTGGCTTGTATGCGAATTTTTCCATCATCACCTTCAGGCTTGGGGTGCGGATGATTTGCCCGCAACTGGTACATCAATGAAAAACCAACCGGCAACGAAACGATCGGCAAAATGAACATGGCGGGCAATCCCTTTTTTGCCAGGATCAAGCCGGTGATCATGGGACCGATGAAATGCCCCAATTGACCCGACATAAAAAATAACGATGCCGCGGTGGTTTCACGCCCCGCCATGCGATGCCGGCCCTGCAGGGTGGCTTGGGCTGTGCCAACAGGATGAAAGGAGGAAGAGCCGAGCGCCGCGACGATCAGACAAACGAGTCCCCACATCCCCGGTATAAAGACCGCGCCTGAATAGAAGATCGTCATCCAGAACACGCCGCCTGCCGCGAGCCAGCGCGGTCCCACGCGGTCTGAGAGCCAGCCGAAGAAGGGTTGGGTCAGCGCAGAAACCCAAAGGTACAGGGTTGAATAGAGCGCGATCTGCGTTTCGGTCAGACCGAGATACGTCAATAAAACGGGGCGGCTTGAATTAAATACGTCCACCATGAAATGACTCATTGCCACGGATGAGAAGAGTGCATCAAAAAGTAAGGGCATTGGGTTTAGACTGTGGTGCTCTCGCCGCTGTCCTCGGCGGCAGGGACGCCGTCTGGAGCAACCTGCTGATACAGATGATTTTGTTGTATGTAATGATAGACAGGCGGGGGGAGATAATAACGATAGGGCTGTCCATGTGTGATGCGGTTTCTTATTTCGCGTGAGGCAATTTCAAGCAGCGGCGCATCCACATAGTGAACCTTGGAACTGATGCCCGGCAACGAGCGTTCCAACGCTTCAAGGTTTTCCTGCTCGCCGGGGCGTTGCATTACGCCCACCCAGTGACAAGCCTGGAGCAATTCCTTTGGGCGGTGCCATGTTGGCAGGTCGCGCAGAGAGTCGCCGCCGAGGATGGGATTAATATCTGCATCAGGATATTGCTTTGCGATCAACTCAACCGTATCCAATGTGTAGTGTGGACCGGGTCTATCCATTTCAATACGTGAGAGTTCAAAATCTGGATTATCTTGAATAGCGAGTTTCACCATCTGAAGCCGATGTTCGATAGGTGTGATTGCTTGGTCTTGCTTGTGGGGAGGTTCGGGAGTGAGTATCCACAATAGGCGATTGAGTTCCAGTTGCGAATATGCCTCCGAAGCAAGGATAAGATGACCGAGATGCGGCGGGTCGAACGTGCCGCCAAAGAGACCGATCTGTTCACGGGACATGTTGAGAGTATATCCCATTCTTACGTCTTGCTCCCTGTGCCGTGGACGGTGGCTTGAGCTTATATCCGTAACGCGAGATTTATCTCGCAAATGTGGCTGGCGACATGAATGTCGCGTTACGTGATTTTCCCAAATGGTATACTCGCCGTATCTCAGTATGTCAGGTGACAGAATGAATTCAACCTACGATGCCATCGTGATCGGCGCGGGCGTGATGGGCGCAAGCATTGCGTTTCATCTCGCCGAGCGCGGACTCAAAGTCGCCATTCTTGAGCGGAAGGTCACGGCTTCGGGTGCGACGGGTCACTCGAGCGGACTCGTCCGTATGCATTATGACCTCGCGGCTGAATCGGAGTTGACATTCGCCAGTTATAAAAATTATTTTAGTAATTGGAAAGAAAGGGTGGGGGGCACTTCGTCTCCGCTCAGTGCAAGCTGCGGGTTTATAAAAACAGGCTTTATGCAAATCGCCAAGCGCGAGCATGAAGACAAACTGCGTGGCAACGTCGCCAACCAACAACGCATCGGTATCAACACGTCTGTCATCTCGGCGGACGATGTGAAGAAACTTGTCCCTGATTTCGTCACTGACCAGTTCGACTTCGCCGCGTACGAACCTGATTCAGGGTACGCCGATGCGACCCTCACTACCAACTCGTTCATCGAAGCCGCCAAACGCAACGGCGCGATGTTGATTCAAAATTGCGAGGTGACCGCCATCCGCACGAGTGGCGGAGCGGTAAAAGGCGTCAGCACCACCAAAGGCGAATTTGCGGCGCCGACAGTTATCAGCGCGGCAGGAGCGTGGGCGAAGCATGTCGCAAAACTCGCCGATGTCGATATCCCGCTTGAGACGTGGACTCACGATGTGGCGTTCCTGCATCGCCCGCCGTCGCTTGGGAAAATCCCCGCGGTGATCGACGATACCATCAACTGTTATTTCCGCCCCGAGGGCAGCGCGCTGGTCCTTGCCGCGGGCGAAGATGAAAGCCTGCGCGGCGAAGCGCCCGATGCCGAAGACCAAACGCCCACGCCCACGTTCGTTGAGAAACTGATCGATAGCATGGTGCGGCGCATCCCGAAGATCGAGGAGAGCGGCTTGCACAGCATCCACGTGGGGCGCGACGGCATCACCCCCGACCAGCGCGCCATCTACAGCGCGGCGGGTCCCGACGGTTTCTATCTCGCCTGCGGGCTGAGCGGCACGGGCTTCAAGACCTCCCCCGCCGCGGGCGCAAGTCTGGTCGAGTTGATTTTGGATGGCGCGCCCAAAACCGTGGACATCACGCCGTTTCGATTTAGTCGCTTTGCCGAAGGGAAGTTGCTGGAAGGGGAATATGGGTATGGAAATATTTGGAAGTAGATAACTGCACGCTTCGAACTCATCCGAGGGTTGATTCGGCTTCGAGAAGTGTTTCTCCTCTGTCAATATTTTCGACATTTGATAGACGTCAGATATGGACTAATTCTGTTAAGATATAGTTGAACTCAATATTCAATCTCCAGAAGAGTTCATCAACATCCATACAACGAGAAAAATATGAAAAAACTTGTAACTACTCAGCCTAAAGGTGAGACAAAACTGGGTAAGTAAGGAGTGCCCATGAAAGCAAGGCGCAAAGCCGAGAGAGCCATCTGTCCGTTCTTGCGAGCCGTGGAAAGATAAGTGCGGATGCGGCAAAAGATACCAGCGCCGTCTTCGGATCGAAAGCAACCCGAGACTTTTTGCTTGACTTTCATCATGCGCAAGTCGCGCTCGGATTGATTATTATCAAACGGCACCTTAAAATCGGTCATAAAAGCCAGCACAGCCGCTTTATGTTCTTTGAGTCGCAGCAAGAGATTGCGCGCTGGACTTTGTTTCAATCGGCCTCGTTGTCCAGGCTTTCGACGGGTTGCATTTGGCGGAGGATTGGCTCGTAAACCTTGTTGGATCAACTTGTCATATTGGGCGAAATAGATGGCCTTCTGTCTTTCGCTTAACTCTGTTTGCTGATCTCTTTGAACGGTCTCTACTTTTTTCTTGATCTTCAATAACAAGGCAACTAAAGGCTCAATCCATTTTTGCGGATACCGTTCCTGTAAGAAAAGCAACACTCTCAAATGATGAGCATTGCACAAGGCGTGCTGAAAATCATACTGAAAGTACGAGGGTAAATCGTCATGCACCACTCGTCCTTTGAAACGCGGCAAGATATTCATTGCATCCATTGCGATTTTTCCGCGTTTTTGATGATAGGCATAATGTGTCAGAAAAGTTGTGCCTGTGGTTTGCAGCCAGTATAGTTTTCCGCCAATGCGCACGCCCGTTTCGTCATTACCGATGACTTCCTCAAGTAGGCTCAGGTGTTCCTTAATTGCCTCGGTCACAGGCGTTACGAGTTCTGCCGCTTCTGCCCCCGCTGCATAGATCGTCCCTTCGGCTGGACGATGACCATAGAATTCTTCAAACACATCACAGGTCCGTTTCAAGGGAATGTGTTGCTCATGGTTCAAGTAGACCATCTGCGACTTTGCTTCTGCTCCATATTGCACCGCCTGCTTCACTTCCTTCGGAAACTCCGCACGCGTCTCTTTCCCGCAGCAAGAACAACGCTTGACCTGCGCTTGATGTTCAGTCACTTCCATCTGGACCTTCGGCAAGTCAAATACTTGCCGCTTTTCAACCCACTCTACTTTTTGCCGCTTCAACGATTTCTGGCAATGGGCGCAGTGAGCAACCTTATATTTCTTGATATGGTCGGGCTTTTTGACCATCTCCAACTTATAGCCAACGTGTCCTTTTTGTCCGCCGCTCCTTTTGCGGCTTCGTTTTCGCAAACTCTGCGGCGCAGGTTTATCAAACCCATCACTGGATGGCGGTTTCCCGCTATTACGGCTGTTTTTCGCAAGTTGATCTTCCAACTTTTGTATCCGCTCTGCCAGAGCACCGATCGTGTCTTGAAACAATTTCAAGACTGCTTCTTTTCCCTCTTCATACGCAGCCTTGATTTCTTTTTCATTCGGCAGTCGAATTGGTTCCATGACCTTGATTGTCTCTGCCTTTCTTGTTTTTGGCAACCCTTCATGTAAAATTCACTGTGTAGTTACAAAAACTTACCCTAATCTTTTTGGCTATCTTGATTACCAGTTGTTCAACAGCAAGTGCTCAACCAGAGCAAGTAGCAGTTGACACTATGATTTCAGTATACAATGGCGGGAATGGCAGTGAAATAGGATAGGATAAACAAACAATATCAGATTTTGTTGAACTTCGACTTAGTGATGCAGACACTGCAAATGGTATTGAGCAACGCGTTTGCATTACTTTATCCTACATCGAAAGAAATGATCAGGGCATATGGGAAGATCAATCAATAAGTTACGCAATGGAAAAGAAGGGTGGACAATGGCAAGAAGACACCTGGCTTACAGAACAGAAAAGAACACCTCTTTCCCCACAGTATTTAGACGCGCTCACGAAAATCATCTCTGGTAATTGTAACTGGGCTAGAGAGTTTTACGGAATCCCAGACTAGTCACCAAAGACTCAATGAGAACATATCGGCTAATTATCCTAGGAGCTGGTTTTTCTAAGCCAGCAGGACTGCCATTAGCAACTGAGCTTTTTCGTGAAGTACGCATACGTGTTAAGAAATTACATGGTGCAGACAACTCACTTGAAGGTAGTTTAAATTACTGATCTTAACTATTTACGCAAGACAGAAGGATTTAAAGGGTCTGTAGACGACATTGAAGTCGAACGCTTCTTGTCTTTTCTTGACATTGAACATTATTTGGAATTTCAAGGAAGCAATACCTGGAGTTCTGAGGGGAATGTGATTCAATTGTTGATTCGACACACCATAGGATATATTTTACTTGACCGCATGCCAAGCAAGATTCCAGATCTATACAAACTTTTCGCTAGTAAAATAAATCCTCCAGATTGGATAATAACCTTCAACTATGATACTTTAGTAGAACAAGCATTAGATTCAGTGGGAATATCATATCGGCTATTCCCTAGAAGATATTCAAACATCATTAATAGTATGGGGGTTGTGGATAGCTCAGGACAAGAAGTAGAAATCCTCAAAATGCACGGCTCGATTGATTGGTTCGACAGGACCAGTTATGATGAAACATCAAAAATTGGGGCAATAAATCATCCGATATTTGGTAACTCAAAAACAGTTAAAGCAAAACCTATTGTCGATGGTCCAAGATTTGAGAATGACCCGCTTGTTCGTGTCTATCGAGCAGAAAACCCTGCTCCAGCCTACAATGTCCCATCTTGGGAATGTTCTCCTTTTTTACTTTCACCATCACACAGTAAATTGCTTTACACAAAACCATTAACTGAATTTTGGCGGGGCATGGCTAATAGTGGCGGGCTTAATTTGAGCTTTAGTGTCATTGGTTACTCATTACCTAATTATGACGATTATGCTCGTCAAGCCTTTTATGAAATGAGTAAAAATTATCGAGAATTTGACCCGAATTTTGAGATAGGCGGGCGACGAAAACAACCTTTCCGAGTCTTGGACTATAAGACAGATAATAAAGCAAAAGTAAATTTAAGAAAGAGATATAAATTCCTAGATGGCAAACGAACCAAATATTGGTATGATGGATTATCGAAAGATGCAATTGAATGGCTCTTGTCGTAAAACACAAAACGGGAGTGTGGGTGAAGGGCGGTGGTGGTTTGACCTCACCCAGATGAATGTGATTGATCGGCGTGTCGGTTTGCCCCTCTCCTAAAGGGAGAGGGCATTGTGTTGACTTCTTTCTATGTGATGGGGTTGTTGAGTTTCTCCCTCACCCCGATTCTGACGGCTTTTCGTCGGGACGGTTTCCCCCTCTCCCGCCGGGAGATGGCAGGGTGAGGGTTGATTTGCTCGACAACGAAAATTATTTACGCGGAGTCGGTTTGTGTCAACATCGGATTTGGGGGACTTAATGATGTGAATTTTCCTCTTGCGCCTGTGTACAATTGTGCATATAATGAAATTTAATGGGTTACGAATGGGATCCCAAGAAGGCAAAATCAAACTTCAAAAAGCATCGTGTCAAATTCGCTGATGCTGTGGGCGTCTTTGAAGATGAAAAAGCCATTACGATTGAGGACGATCATGAAAAAGAAGATCGCTTTATCACCATTGGTATGGATTTTCTGAGCCGTATTCTGGTTGTGGTTTACACCTTTCGTGATATTGTTATTCGAATCATCTCTGCGCGAAAAGCTACCGCGCTTGAGAGAAAGATGTATGATGAACAAGATGAAGAAAGAATATAACTTTAGTAAAGGTAAACGCGGAGCGGTTGTCCCTGCGCCGAAAGGAAAAACACGCATCACCATTCGCGTTGATGATGATATTTTGGAATGGTTTCGCGGTGAAGTCGACGCGGCTGGCGGTGGGAATTATCAAACATTGATCAATAACGCTTTGCGTGAGCACATTACTCGTCAACAGGAACCTATTGAGGTAGTTCTTCGGCGAGTAGTTCGCGAAGAATTGACTGCTGTCAGATAATCATTGATGCAAATCCGAAAACGGGAGTATGGGTAAAAGGCGGTGGTGGGACCTCACCCAGATGAACGTGAATGATCGGCGTGTCGGTTGGACCTATCCCCCCGCCCTTCCCAAATGGGAAGGGAGCTTAATTGGTTGATGATTTTGATGAGTCTCCAAGTCAATGTTTGTTTGAGGAAGTATTGGCTTCTCCCCCTTGGGGGACGTGTACCCGAGCGATAGCGAGCGGTAGACGGGAGAGGGGTTTGCGGTTTTCTCCCTCACCCTGATTCTGACAGTTTTTCGTCGGGACGGTTTTTCCTCTACCCTAAAGGGCACACGTCCCGCTGGGAGTCCCCTTCAGGGATGCTTCGCGAAGGGCAGGGTGAGGGGTGTCTTGCGCTCGCTTGACAGCCGTACAAAACCCTGTTATTGTGTACGGCAGAAGAGGTAGCCATGCAAGAGACAAAATTAACTGTCCGCCTGCCGCGTGAACTCCTGGAAAATGCAAAACGTTACGCACGCAAGCAAAATACGACCGTCACAAATCTGATCAGTGAATATCTGCGCCGTATGCCCGCGTCCATGGAGATATTGCAAGATGCGCCAATTGTGCGCAGGCTTTCAGGTACGCTCTCCAAAAATATTTCCGTAACGGATTACAAAAAACACCTGGATGCCAAGTATGGCGGCAAAAACTAAAGCTTTCTTCGACCTCAACATCATTCTGGACGTTCTGCAAAACCGTGAGCCGTTTTATGAAGCGTCGGCTCAATTGCTGGCCTATGCCGAGACTGGAAAAATCCAAGGCTTTATTGCGCCACACTCATTGACGACTCTTTTCTATCTGGTTTCAAAAGATCAATCCTCCGCCAAAGCGCGTGCTACGATCACCAATCTTTTGCAATTTCTTTCTGTTGCCAAAATTGACCAGTCCACGATTGAGCAAGCAATGAGTCTCGCCTATAGCGATTTTGAAGATGCAGTACAGATGATCGCGGCAGTGCAATGTAAAGCAGATTATTTTGTCACGCGCAACCCCAAAGATTTTCAGCCACCGATGCTGACTGTCATACAGCCAAGCGAATTGATTGCGCTGATATAAAACATAAACGGAACTGTGGTTGAAGGGTGGTACCCCCCTTGTCCTTCGGACATCTACCCTAAAGGGCACACGTCTCCCCCAAATACGACAATCAAAATTCAGGTGAGGTTTCGATTTGCGTCAAGGTCGGATTTGGGTGAGAAATTCCCTCACCCCAATTCTGATGTCTTTTCGTCATTGCGAAGAGGTCGCTCTTCCCGACGACTGCGAAGCGTGCCTGTGGCAAGCAATCCCGCCACCATGTTGGAGATTGCTTCGGGCGAATGCCCTCGCAATGACGGGATGATTGTGGGGCTGTGGGCTAAGTTGCCACTCGCAATGACACAATTTTTCATCTGGACTATAATTTGCCCATGACTACAAAATCTCAATACGAAAAACTTAAATCGGAAATTCACGCGCATAATTATCGGTATCACGTTTTGGATGCGCCCGTCATCAGCGACTTGGAATTTGACAAGCTGCTCAATCAACTGAAACAGATCGAAGCAGAGCATCCCGATTGGGTGACGGCGGATTCGCCCACGCAGCGCGCGGGATCCAAGCCTGCTGACCGTTTCGAGAAGGTTCGTCACCCCGCTCCCATTCTCTCGCTGGCGAACGCCTTTGGCGCAGACGATACGCGTGCCTGGTTTGAGCGTATTTCGAGAATTGATGATCGCGTGGAAAAAGCAAAGTTCGTTGTCGAGCCGAAGATCGATGGACTATCGGTTGTCCTTCATTATCGTGATGGTCTCTTCGTGCAGGGCGCGACGCGCGGGAATGGAGAGGTGGGGGAGGATATTACCAGTAACTTGAGAACGGTACGGGCGATTCCACTCAAAATACCAGTGGAGGCAAAGGCTAAATTGTCATTACCCAGCTATCTGGTTGTGAGAGGCGAAGCTTTTATCCCGAATAAGGAATTTGAAGAACTGAATCGCATGCGCGAAGAAGCAGGCGAGGCTACGTATCAGAATCCACGCAATACGGCGGCGGGCGCGTTGCGTCAGCTTGACCCAAAGTTGACTGCCTCGCGTCCAATCACTTTATTGGTGTATCAAATTGTCCATTCGGAAGGCGGGAAGGTTCCCACGTCGCAATGGGAGATTTTGGAATATCTCGAGGCGCTTGGTTTCCCAGTGACAGATGTTGCCAAACGTTTCAATAATCTGGAAGATGCGATTACCTACACCGAGACGTGGAATGAAGGGCGCGATGCGCTCTCTTATGACGCAGATGGCATGGTGATCAAGATCGATGATTTGACTCTCGCGGCGGAATTGGGTTTCGTGGGCAAGGATCCGCGCGGCGCGATCGCGTTCAAATTCCCTGCACGTGAAGTGACGACGAAGCTGAACGATATTCACGTAACCGTTGGGCGGACAGGTGTGCTGATCCCCAATGCCATGCTTGAACCCGTGGAGATCGGCGGCGTAGTAGTCGAGCGCGCCACGTTGCATAATTTTGATTACATCGCGGAGAAAGATATTCGCGTGGGTGACCGCGTCTTAATCAAGCGGGCCGGGGAAGTGATCCCGTATGTGATTGGTCCGGTGGTGGATGCGCGTACGGGCAAGGAGAAGAAATACAAGCCGCCGTCGGTTTGCCCTGCGTGTGGACAGCCCGTTGAGCATTTCGAAGGTGAAGTGGCGTGGTATTGCGTCAATGCGGCGTGTCCCGCACAGTTATTGAGGAATATCGAGCACTTCGTCTCGCGCGGCGCGATGGATATTGTTGGGCTTGGCTCACGTATCGTTGAGAAGTTGATCGAGACGGGCGCGGTGAAGGACGTTGCGGATATTTATACGTTGACTCGGGCGAATATCCTGGATGCCGTCACGAAGAAAGACCGTAAAACGGAAAAGGATCCGCCGGGGAAGATCGCAGATAACTTGTTGACTGCCATCAACACTTCGCGCGAACAACCGTTGAGCCGCTTGATTACGGCGCTGGGAATCCACGGAGTTGGGGAGGTGATGGCGGGTGACCTCTCACGCAATTTCGATGATCTCGACGCGCTCGCCAAAGCCAAAGCCGATGATCTGGTTCAGATCGAAGGCTTGGGACCCAACACCGCCGAAGCCATCGTGGATTGGTTCTCGCTTCCGTTCAATAGGCAGGTATTGAAGAAGTTGAAAGCCGTGGGAGTGTGGCCCAAAGGCGGGCAGGACGTGAGCAGTAACCAGTCTGATGAATTTGCGGGATTGACGTTTGTTGTGACAGGGACATTGCCCACCTTCTCGCGTGACGATGCGAAAGCCTTCATCGAATTGCATGGCGGCAAGGTGACGGATAGCATCAGTAAGAAGACAAGTTATTTAGTGTTGGGCGAAGCGCCCGGATCGAAATTCGAGAAGGCGAAGTCGTTGGGGGTGAAGATCATCGGCGAAGAAGAGTTGAAGAGATTGGCAGGGTAAACCTCGAAGAGGGTGTGATGATTATAGATCGTGATTCGGCATAATTTCAAATCCCGAAGGGATGGCATGAGTTTTCAAAATCTATGACACCCCTTCGGGGTTCGGATTATTGAAATTCTAATACTATAATAATTTCATCCCTTCGGGATTGGTTGGAGTAACCCAAGGAACGATGAACTCAAACTCAAACTTTGGTATCTTTGTATTCGTTGAGGGCAGTTCGTAATCTCGAAGAGACGGTAGCAGTCTAAACTCGGAAGCAAAGATAAAATAAATTCCGAAAGGATGAATGGTTTTTGCAAAATCTATGACGCCTTCGATGTTTCGATGATTAGCAAATCTGACTCTATAAAAATGCTCCTTTGGGATTGGTCGGAAGCAGATAGGAATCCAGGAGATGATGTTTCTTTGAAAAAAAACAACCCCGAAGGGGTGATAGGATTGTAGAATGGAACGCAAGAAAAAATAAATCCCGAAGGGATGGCATGATTTTTGTTGAGGAAGTGAAAGCATGGCAGGCACATATTCCCAAATTTATATCCAAATTGTTTTCGCCGTGCAGGGACGCCAGAACCTCCTCCAAAAAGAATGGCGGGATGAAGTGTTCAGATATATGGCGGGGATTATCAAGAATAAGGGACAGAAACCAATCATCGTCAACGGCGTGGAAGAGCATGTGCATGTGTTTATTGGATTGAAACCTGCGATGGCGTTATCTGATTTGGTGAGGGATATCAAAAATAATTCATCCAATTTCATCAACGATCATGCATGGATCAGAGGCAAGTTCAGTTGGCAGGAGGGTTATGGAGCATTCTCATATGGTCATTCACAGATCGAGAGTGTGTACAACTATATTTTGAATCAGGAAGAACATCACGCCAAACAAACTTTCAAAGACGAATATATGGATTTTCTCAAGAAGTTCGGGATCGAGCATGATGTGAAATATGTTTTCGAGTGGATGGACTGATTTATGGCGGGCAGGCAAAGGGTCGGGCTTGAAGCGGTTTGTCAAATAAAGAACTCGGAGACAACGTCTCCGGGTTCTGTTTTATTTCGACTTATTTACAGAGTATCGCATAATTTGGTAAACAAAAACTTTGATTTCCTTTCCTAATTTTCAACGAAAAGTTTACTTAATTATGAGACAAGCGATAGATCAACCAGCGCCTGCATGAGGTTGGTAGCCGCCGTCAGAATTGGACCGCCCATGGGGTCTTTTGACCAACCCTCAAAGGCGCCTGCTCCGTGGCGGATTCCGCCGGGTGTTAATACGCATATCTGTACTTGATTAAGATTGCCCGGTGCGAGCGGATGCTTATCTAAAGGTTTCAAGCTCTTTGCAGGAGCCTCGCCTGTCTTTAATAGCGCGCCAATGACGCCGTTCAACGAGTCATTTGGAGCCTCCCAGATGGTGGCGCCTCCCGAACTGTGGAAATAACGGGCATGATAGTCGGCATAACCGGCGACCGTCTCCACGCCGGACTCAATCACCACATCCACAACCATGCCATATACTTGATTGGCAATATCAGGCGGCGGATTTGTGCCCAACCTGCGCAGAAAATGCCAGGCTTGCAAATAGTGACGCGACTCAAGCCCATCGGTTTCAAGTATCTTTTTGTATGTTTTCACAGCCGATTTCAGATCGCTTTTGACCATGAATTGATCGTACGCCTCGGCAAAAAGCGACCAGGGAATTTCGGCGCTTCCGTTTCCGAGCCATTCATTGACGGTAAGGTCGCCCAGTAACAAATCTCGCGGCGTTCTCTGAACTTGTTGGGGCGCTGGCGTTTGCTTTTTCTTGAACAGGTTGAACATAATTTCTCCTCAGAAGATATATTGCGGCGAGTATACTTGAAATCTCTTACGGACAAATAGACTAAACAGGTTCGATATATGGACAAATGAAAAACTTTCTTATCAAACTCTTCACGGACTTCAATGCCTTCCTCATTCGCATTTCACGCGGATGGATCGGTTCCCGGCTTGGCACACAGACCATTCTCCTGCTCGAAACGACTGGGCGCAAAACGGGACAGCCGCGTGAGATTCCCATTGCCTATTTCTTCCACGAAGGGAAGTATCTGATCGTCGCATCGAATTGGGGCAAAGAGAAGAACGCGGACTGGTATCTGAACCTCCTCAAGAACCCGCGTGCGAAGTTGACCGTGAATGGACAAACGATTCAAGTCGAGGCCCGCGATGCGCAGGGAGACGAGTACGCCCGCCTGTGGAAATTTGCCACCGAACGAAACCCACCTTATTTGGATTATCAGAAGATGACCTCCCGTCACATTCCGGTTGTGGTGTTTGAAGTGATTGATTTGTAAAAGGAGATTAGCTAGAGGGTATAATTACTTCAACATGCGCAAGGATTCCGCAAATTGGGTTGCACTCGCAGATTATGATATCGAGACCGCCCGCCACATGCTGGAAACGGGGCGGTATCTATACGTGATCTTTCTTTGTCACCTCTCTTTGGAGAAAATGCTAAAGGCACATGTTGCCGAAGTGACTCAGACTTTACCCATCAAGACGCACGACTTGATCTATCTGATCAAGAAATGTGAATTGGAACTTCCTGAAACATATCTGGATTTCATCGGCAAAATCAACACGGCGAGTATACCCACTCGCTATCCAGATGATTTACAACGCTCTTTGAAAGAGTACCCGAAATCGGTCGCAAAAGATTATTTGACTCAGACTCAAGAGATCATCAAATGGCTAAAAGAACACCCGAACTTAACCGAATAGTCAGGCGATATCGCGCTCAACTCAAAAAGATGGGGATTCATCCAACGCGTATTCTGCTTTATGGCTCACAAGCTGCTGGCACGGCGCGTGAAGGAAGCGATATTGATTTGATCGTCATATCCGGCGATTGGAAGAAGTACAACCATCGTGAGCGTTTGGAATTACTTGGTATCGCTTCCGCAAGGATTTTGGAACCCGTTCAAGCGCAGGGATTTACACCAACTGAAATCAGAACAAAAAAAGTTATGCCCTTTTGGGAACAGATCATAAAGGAACAGGCAATCGCAATCTAACTAAAATTGTACTGCTTTGATTTTTGTTGTTATGTTTCGAGGCGTGTAGTCAAACAAGTCTTTCACTATATTCTGGTTGAATAATAAAGAACTCGGAGATTTCTCAAATCTCCGAGTTCTGCTTTTCAGGCTTAGGACCAACAATCTCTATAAAGCGTGGATCGTCTCGTATCCATTGCAGATCGGGGTCTTCCCATGCCCATGCAGGATTGAAATATTCTTTCTGTACGCCTTTTCCAAGATATTCAAATGCCAGATCAAAGTCATCACAAACGCTTTCCAAACATGCCTTATTATAAAAATCGTTTTCGGGAATATATTGGCGGGCTTTTTCGATAAATGATGGCTCGATTGATTCGCCAAGCATCTTCTTTATGGATGCAATGCCAAGATATGAATTGAAATCTACTGGATTGACTTCAATTATTTTCTCCAAAATAGGCAGAGCATCCTTTTCCTTATTCATTACTCTCAATAAGATACCCAAGTTGGAGTAGGCTTTGTCGTAGGACGGATTGAGTTCGATGGCTTTGCGATAACTGGCTTCCGCTTCTTCGTACCGTTTCAGGTTTCGCAACAAGATACCCAAGTTGGAGTAGGCGGTCGGTGCGCGACGGATTGAGTTCGATGGCTTTGCGATAAGCGGCTTCGGCTTCTTCGTAGCGTTTCAGGTTTTCATGCAGAAGTAAACCCAAGTTGGAGTAGGCGTTGGCGTAGGACGGATTGAGTTCGATGGCTTTGCGATAAGCGGCTTCGGCTTCTTCGTAGCGTTTCAGGTTCACTCAATAAGATACCCAAGTTGGAGTAGGCAGTGGCGTCGGACGGATTGAGTTCGATGGCTTTGCGATAAGCGGCTTCGGCTTCTTCGTAGCGTTTCAGGTTTTCATCGCTGAGTAGATTACCCAAGTTGGAGTAGGCAGTGGCTGTCGGACGGATTGAGTTCGATGGCTTTGCGATAAGCGGCTTCGGCTTCTTCGTAGCGTTTCAGGTTTTCATCGCTGAAGTAGATACCCAAGTTGGAGTAGGCTTCGGTGAGGGACGGATTGAGTTCGATGGCTTTGCGATAAGCGGCTTCGGCTTCTTCGTAGCGTTTCAGGTTTTCATGCAGAAGTAAACCCAAGTTGGAGTAGGCTTTGTCGTAGGACGGATTGAGTTCGATGGCTTTGCGATAAGCGGCTTCGGCTTCTTCGTAGCGTTTCAGGTTTCATCAATAAGATACCCAAGTTGGAGTAGGCAGTCGGCTGTCGGACGGATTGAGTTCGATGGCTTTGCGATAAGCGGCTTCGGCTTCTTCGTAGCGTTTCAGGTTTTCATCGCTGAAGTAGATTACCCAAGTTGGAGTAGGCTTTGGCGTAGGACGGATTGAGTTCGATGGCTTTGCGATAACTGGCTTCGGCTTCTTCGTAGCGTTTCAGATCATCAAACATAACCCCAAGATTATTAAGGGCAGCATCTAAGTTAGGATCGAGTTGAAGGGCTTCCGAATAACAGCGAACTGCTTCATCCAAATTCTTCGCTTCTTGAAATACATATCCTTTTTCGAACCATGTTTGTGCTGTAAGTTGTTCTTCTTCAACAGGTGCGGCTTCGTTGGCGGCTGTTTTCTCTGCGTTGGTGATTTCCTGTGCTTCATCATGTAATACGGGTAGGGCAATATCGCTGAGAGCCACATTCAAATAACGTTCGCGCAAACGTTCCATGGCTTCCAGGGGATAGTCGTCAGGTATGCGCAAGCCGTTGATTTCATTTAGTATTGAAATTTTCCCGGTAAGCGCTTCTCGTACCAATGGACTTCCAAAATCAAACTCTTCCACCATCAATGGAACGATATTCCGTTTTTCATCCAACGCTGTTTCGATCTCGCGGCGAAGCCAGTCCCCAGGATTTTTGCAACGCTCCAATGCGGATGGCGTCAGAATAATAATGAAGTGAGCTCGTGTTCTAATGTTATCAAGAATCGCTTTTTCAAAATTCCCACTGTTTATGTTTTGAAAATCAATAAATACATCATAGCCGTACATTGTCAGGTTTTGATAAACAAATAACGCCCACGGTTTATTCGTGCGTCGGTAACTGATGAATACGGTTTTTTCAACACGTAGCATAGATCACTCCCACATCTACAAAGAATTGTTGCCTTTATTGCCTGCTCCCTATTCTAGACCATAACAAATATAAGCGCAACCAATTTCAAAATAACAAGCTTATGATAAAACCCCGCCACTGACACAAAAGACGCCTTGGGGATATGAACTATCGCTTGCAGGCGTATAATCTCCTCTTCAGAGGCTGTGAATCGCTTTACGAGTGTTCTTTATCCCAATCTCGTCGCGCCAGTTAAATTCACCGAATATAATGTCTTTGCAAGCACAAAATAACCAAATGTCATTGCGAGGGCGTGCGTAGCCTCGATCCCGAAGCAATGACGAAAGGAAATCATCATGACGAACAAAATACTCAATTGGGGATTGCTTTCCACGGCGAACATCAACCGTGCCCTCATCCCGCCCTTGCAGGTTTCCAAACGCAACCATCTTCTGGCGGTTGCTTCGCGCTCACAGGAAAATGCTGATGCGTATGCCAAAGATAAAATGATCGAGCGTGCGCACGGTTCGTATGAGGCGCTGCTTGCCGACCCCGATATTGACGTAATCTATAACTCCCTTCCCAATCATCTCCATGCTGAATGGACGATCAAGGCTGTCGAGGCGGGCAAGCATGTCCTGTGCGAAAAGCCGCTCGCTTTGACTTTGGACGAAGTGGATGCCATCAAAGCCGCCGCGCATAAACATGGACGCGTCGTCGCGGAGGCGTTCATGTATCGTCATCATCCGCAAACGTTGCAAGTGCAGGAGCTGGTGAAGAGCGGCTCTCTCGGCGCTTTGAAATTGATCCGGGCATCCTTCGGCTTTTTTCTCGACCGTGAAGATGATATCCGCGTCAACCCTGAGATGGGCGGCGGGAGCATCTGGGATGTGGGCTGTTATCCCATCAGCTACGCGCGGACCATTGTCGGCGATGCTCCGCTTGAAGTTTTTGGCGAGCAGGTTACGGGTCCGACCGGAGTCGATCTCACATTCGCCGGTCAGATGAAATTTGCGAACGATGTCCTTGCGCAAATCGATTGCAGTTTCGACATCCCGTTGTATTGGGGTGTTGAAATTTTGGGCAGTGAGGCATCCCTGAGGATTCCCAGCCCATTCAAACCGGAAGTCAACGAGAAACTTTTCCTGACCCGCGGCGATCAGACAGAAACGATCATCGTAAAAGGACAGGAGCTGTACATTGGTGAAGTGGAGGATATGGCAGATGCGATCCTGCTCGGCAAGAATCCGCATATTTCGCTGGATGACAGCCGCGTCAACATCGCTGTGATATTGGCGTTGCTTGAATCTGCGCGTACTGGAAAGCCCGTAAGTTTATAGTGGACAGAACATCATCCCTCTGCTACACTTTCGCCAATCTTTTTTCGGAGGCATTGTATGGATTTACATAATACGGACGATTCAGTCACCCGCCGCATCAAGGCGATCCTGGATCGTGTTTCATTGGCGAAAGATAATGATCTCTATTTTTATAACCAGCCTATCGCAGAAATCCTGCCTGGGATGAAGGTGCGTGTGAATGGGCGTGAGATGGGGATGTATGCGTCGTATAGTTACCTGGGGTTGGTCAATCATCCGCGAATTAATGAGGCGGCGAGGAAGGCAGTGGATAAGTTTGGCACGGGCACACATGGGGTGCGCTCACTGGCTGGGACGCTTACGATACATAGTGAGCTTGAGGAGACCATTTCAAATTTCAAACACGCCGAATCAGCCATCACCTATTCGTCCGGTTATGCAACCAATTTAAGTGTCGTCTCCACGTTGATGGGACGCGGTGATTATGTTTTTTCCGACAAGTTGAACCACGCCTCCATTGTGGATGGATGTTTGATGTCTGGCGCAGAGTTTCGCCGCTTCCGTCATAACGATATGGAGCACCTCGAAGGGTTGCTGAAGAATGCACCCGCGGATGTTGCCAAACTGGTGATCGCCGATTCTGTCTTTAGCATGGATGGCGATATTATTGACCTGCCCAAAATGGCGGAGTTGTGCAAAAAATATAACGCCTGGTTGATGATCGATGAAGCGCATTCATTGGGCGTGCTTGGCGAAAAAGGCACGGGCATCGAAGAACACTTTAACCTGTATGGAGCGATCGATATCAAAATGGGCACGTTGAGCAAGACCATTCCCTCGGTAGGGGGGTACGTCGCCGGAAAGAAGGATATCATCACCTACCTGCGACATGCCAGCCGCGCCTACATTTTCTCTGCCGCGTTACCGCCCGCCCAAGCCGCGGCTGCCAATGAATCCTTCAAGGTTATCCTGGACGAACCCGAACGCATCGAAAAACTGAACCTCAATACAAAACAGTTCATCAATGGGCTTAAGAGCATGGGCTTCGATACCATGCTGACCGAGACGGCCATTGTCCCGGTATTGTGCGGTGATGATGAAACAGCTTTTGCGATGACACGCGAAGCGCAGCACAACGATGTCTTTGTTTTGCCGGTGGTTTCCCCCGCTGTGCCGGAAGGACTTGCCCGCCTGCGCGCGACAGTCACTGCGGGGCATGATCCCAGTGAGATCGAACGTGCGATGGATGTCATTGGCGAAGCGGGGAAGAAGTTGGGACTGATAAAATAGAGAACAGAGAATTAGAGAGTAGAGTAGCTGTGATGAGTTGAGAGCGCA
This sequence comes from uncultured Chloroflexia bacterium, assembly GCA_963753655.1. Taxonomy (GTDB): domain Bacteria; phylum Chloroflexota; class Anaerolineae; order Anaerolineales; family Villigracilaceae; genus Defluviilinea. The sequence goes on along the minus strand of CAVWDB010000015.1, from coordinate 453,512 downwards.
AATCATTTGACTTGCGCTCTTTTGTTTCTATTACCCTTCCTGGATTTGGTAGAGCAAGTTATCCTCCACCTTATACAAAAGCGGAGCGATTTGGATCTTGGGGTAGCGCATTCGCAGGCGTTGGGTTTCGCTGAGGACAAAGTCTATTTCGTTGCCGATCTCAAACATGGGTGCATAGTTCATGAAATGTTGTTCCGCTGTTTCCCGATCCCAGCCTGCGTTTTCCACCAAGCCATTAATGAAGATGTCTTTGCGTGCCACGAGATTGACCATCCCGCATTGATTATGACCGATCAGGGCGATACTCTTCACGCCCCCCACTGCGATCGCATAAGAAACCTTGAACTCGCTATAACGCAAATTCGCACCGCCTGCACGGATGATGTAGGCAAAGTTATCGGGCATATGCAGGTGCTTGCGATTGTCCATGCACATGCCGACAAGTAGTTGGGCTTGGGTGTAAGTTTCATATTCACGATGAAGGTTGTGATATTCCAATAAAAGTCCAACGGGCGTGTCGCGATATTCGAGAAAGATATCTTCTCTTGTTATTATGGGGGATAAGCGATTCATAAATAGGATTAGATGACTTCCCTGATTAAGGGTTCGATAACCATTCCAGGTTGATGATCTGTTCGACAGATTCAAACTCTCTATCGCCTGTTAGAAGTACACCGTTCACGTTTTGGGCGCATACCTCTGCGAACGCGTCGGCATAAGAGAGGGCATGGGTTGCCTTGATATGCGCCGCACTCAGAACAGTCTGGTTGTCTACTTGTAAAACTTCAATGGGCAATTGTTGAATGGCAGCCAAGGCTTCATGCGCTTTGACCAGTCCCTGCTCACGCTCGATGATATAGAGGACTTCTCCCAGATTGATGATACAAATTTGAGCCGAGCAACGGTCTTTCCCGGCGTCTTTTAATATAGCTTGAACGCGCTCCATACCTGCCTCGCCTTGAAGGTAAGCCAGCAGGGCAAAACTATCCAAAATATAAGTGACCTTATTTGCCACGCTGAAGCTCGTGGTGATGTTCAGCAAGCAGGGTTTGTGTCAGTGATTCGCCGCCTTTGAGCATTCCAGCGGCTTGTTCAATTGGGTTCTTCATTGCTGGGATGATGGCAAGCACGCCGCCGTAATCCACCAACGTTACTTCTGAACCAGGCTTGAGGGCGTATTTTTTTCGTAGGTCGGCAGGGATGACCACCCAGCCTTTGTTTGAAATTGTAACAACCATTTGTGTTATACCTTTCTTTCAAAAAGTATAACACAAATTCCTTTCAAGAGGATTGAACAACAAGAGACCAGAGAGTTGAAGTCTGGTCGCTTGTATCCCTCACCTTAGATCAACTCGCCAACCCAACCACAAAATTCATCAACCGCCAGTACAAGTTATACAACGGTTGGGGCCAACTTGTCTTCGGCAGGACGGGCGGGAAGGACGAAGACACTTTCTCATCGAAATGATTGTCCGCGCCGTTCGCATCCCAAATAATGTCGAAGCCCCTGCCGAGCATCTTCTGCACGAATGGGTCGGCATCATATCCATTATTTTCGTATATGTTATCGTGTGCATACACATGTTCAGGATTGGGACCCACGTCAATCTCATTTTCAGCAAAACCAATTGTCAGGTTGAAAACTGCCAACCCGCCGGTCTTGTTTCCTTTGATCGTGTTGTTGTAGATCTCAACTTCATCCGCGGCAAGGATCAACATGCCCGTTCCCGGTGGGACGAGCGCAACAGCGGTTCCTTCCTTGCCAAAGTTTTTGCCATTATTGTTTTCACTGACATTGTCGTGAACTTTTGTATTTAGCGAAACCTTCGATGGTAATTGCGGCAATAGGTCAACAAAGATGCCAACGGTGTTATCGTGTGCGTAATTGTTGTACACTTCGCCGTTGACCGTATTCTCCAATTCCACACCGATCACATTTCCATACGTCAATGTATCGCGAATGACTACATTCTGTGATTTGCCCGCATAGATGGCTGCATCGTTCATCAGCGTTGCTTCAATATGTTCGATCAATACATCCGTGCAACGCACGGGGTAAACACCGTATACGCCTGTGTTTTCAATATACATATCATGCAGATATACGCCCGTCGCGCCTTCCACCAGCACGCCATTCGATGTGTAATTCTTCACCGAAAAATATGCCATCTCGAAATTATTGCCCGACGCGATCACGCCATCCGAGCGCGTCCCCTCGCCATCGATGATGGGCCACTCGCCCTTATCGTTCGGGATACCAACCAGCTTGACATCGCTCCAATCGAGCACCACCGCTTCGTGATAGATGCCATACGGGACTTCGATCGTGTCGCCCGGACCAGACCGATCAACTGCCTGTTGGATCGTCTCATTCGGTCCCATACGGACGACAGCCGGTTCATGCGCGGGGACACCTGATCCGGTCACCTCGACATTTGCCACGCTGACAACTTCCCGCGCCGCGTTCGGGTATTGTTCCACCACAGGCAGCCCCGAAGGCACGGAAGTTGGAATCTCAGGCATGGCGCTTTCATCGGTCAACGCGTATAGGAACGCGACCAGGTCTTCCTTTTCCTGCGCACTCAACTCGATCTTGCCGATTTGACGATCCACCTTGATGCCTTGCTCTGTACCACCGCCTTTCGCGTAGAAGTCAACTACTGCCTCGAGAGTAGCAAATGCACCGTTGTGCATGTAGGGAGCAGATAATGCAACATTGCGCAGGGATGGCGCCTTGAACGCTCCATCGAGACCATCGTTAGAGACGCCCGCGCGTCCCGCATCATGTTCCTGTCCATCAAGGTCAGGGACACCTGTAACGAAGAAATTGTCATTGCCAAATGTCGGCGCGGCGTGACATTCAAAACAGCGTGTGGATGCCGAACGGAACAGATCCAAGCCGCGGCGTTGTTGACCGGTGAGCGCATCGAATTGACCTGCGGCATATTTATCGAAGGGACTGTTGTTTGAAATGAGCGTCCGTTCGAAGGCTGCAATGGAGGTTTGCAGGTTTTCTATTGTGACCGAATCTGCTTCGCCACTGTAAGCCTTATTGAACAGGTCAACGTAGGCGGGAATCTCTTTCAGGCGCGATACGGTCTCTTCATCAGAAGCAGACATCTCGTTGGAGGCGTGAAGCGGGACCAGGAGTTGAGATTCAAGCGTAGACTCACGTCCATCCCAAAAGAAGTTTGTTTCATAGCCTGCGTTCCAAAGACTCATGACATTACGCTGGAGGCCGGTTGCGACTTGCATGCCGTTGCTGAATCCGAGACTTGGATTATGGCAGGTGGCGCAAGCCATATCCTGATTTTTGGATAACACTGGGTCGAAAAATAACATACGGCCCAGTTCCGCTTTTTCCGGAGTCGTCTCGCCGTTGAGTGCAGGAAATTCACGTTGCAGACCGCTGTATGCAGGGAGCACACTGCTCGCGCCCGCACCCCATTTCTCTTTGGGTAGGATCGGGTCGTAAGGCAGGGGCGCGAACGCGGCATAGAAAATGCCGAGCAGGGCAAGCAGGCCCAAGCTTAGTAAGATGCGTTTGATCCAGATTTTCATTTCTCCTCCGAGGGTTATTTCAAAGTCATCAAATAGGCCACAACACCCGTGAGTTCTTCGCTGGTGAGTTCTTTGCCGAAGTTGGTGGGCATGGTATCTGTAAACCCATCCACAATATAATCGCGCGGAAACAAAATGGAATGTTCGATATAGGCTTCGGCGTCATAGCCTTCCATGCGGGTCGCGGCCCGTGTGGCAATACCTGCCAGTGACGGCCCGATCACGACGGTATCTGGCACAGTTGCGTGGCATTGTGCGCACCGCAGGTTAAAAACACTTTGTCCCTGTTTTTGGAGCGGGTCGAGCGTAGGGAGGGGCTGCGGCTTGACGCTGGAACATGCCCCCAACGAAATAGTGATAAGAATAAGTACGAGTATCTTGATGTTCATGCAATCGAAATCCTTGAGTGGAAGTCGGCGAATTATACATTAACCTGCCTGAGGATCAGTATGCAGATTTGGATGTACAGAACACCCCGCCTGACTATTTTATGGTTTCAAGATCTCTCAAAAGAAGTTGTCTCTTCTCCTCATCTTCCACTTGTTTCACCAGTTCACGGGCTTTTTCCAGGTGGGTGATCATGATAAAGCGGTTCCCCTTGATCATTTCCGCGCGTGCGAGGGTTTCGTAGGAGTATGCCCTGTAAAATGGTGACAATTCTTTAGCGTGTGTCAAGGACAAAAAACCGTATCGGCGTGCATTATTGGGCTGGCCGATCAAGCAATAGACGCGCGAGACCTGCCAATATCCAACAGACAGATTTTCGGGTGTTACGTCTTCACGCTGTGACCAATGCCACAGGGATGCAATGGCTGTATGCAGCATTTCCATATTTTCTTCAGCGGAACGAGCGCTGGTTTTGTCCAGGTTATCCCATGTTTTGTTGAAACAGTCGGCTGAAAAATATTTGTGGGCGTCTTGAATATTAAGTTGCGGTTTCTCCGCCATGAATAATTCCTTTGTTTGTTATGTATTTTTGATCATAGAAAAATCAAACGGAAGGCTGGCATACGTCGCGTATGTGCCTGTTATATACGATGAAACAGCCTCACACCAGGGGCTATGATTTGCTGAGTTTAACAAGCTGGGGTCTTGAGTTGGGGACGCGTTTGATCTCGCCGCGCGCTTCCATATCCAGTTTTACCGTAGTTACATACCACATGACCGATCCTTCGAAATTTCCGTTCACTTCCTTTTCCACGGCACGGGATAATTTCATAAAAGGCATTTCCTTTTGTGTGCGTAATACCGATAAGATTGTTTTGCGAATGATTTCATATTTTTCCCTGTTGATGTTCACACCCTGTTTCTTCTGTGGGTGAAGTGTGCGAATAGTGTCCTTCATTTGCGCCTCCTTTACGGGTTGGTGGATTTTACTCCCAACCGCATACTTTTGCTGGCTTGATTCGAATGGCTGTGGAATAGTCGTTGCCGACTCCCTTGGGAGTCATCTCTCCTGCTTCATTCTCTCGACCACCAACTCGGCCACGTCCTTTACCTCCATTGAATTGCCATCCGCTTTCGATGCATCCGTCATCATCGTCAGGCAAAACGGACATCCCACCGCGACCGTACCTGCACCTGTGGCTTTGGCTTCCTGCAATCTCGCTGCATTTACTCGACCTGAGCCTGCTTCCTCTTCCTTCCACATCTGCGCGCCGCCCGCGCCGCAACAGAAGGATTTGGCTCCATGACGCGGCATCTCAATTATTTCCACGCCGGCAGATTTCAAATCCTCGCGCGGTGCATCGAAGATTTTGTTGTGTCTGCCCAAATAGCACGGATCGTGGAACGTGACTTTATACTGATCACTGTTCACTTCCAAACTGATCTTTCCTGCGCCGACAAGTTCATTGATCAATTGGGTGTGATGGATAACCTGATAGTTTCCGCCAAACGCGGGATATTCATTCTTGATCGTATGCAAACAATGCGGACAGGTTGTCACAATGCGCTTTGGCGCAACTTCATTCAATATTTCCACGTTCTGTGAAGCCAACCCAAAGAAGATATCTTCACGTCCTGCCCGGCGGGCAGAGTCACCTGTGCAGGCTTCGTTCTTTCCCAACACTGCGTAATTGACTCCGGCCGCATTCAAAATCTTTGCAAAGGCTTGCGCGGTTTTTTGGGCGCGTGCATCCGTTGCGGGAGCACAACCCACCCACCATAAAATTTCGGGCTCAGCGTTTTGCTCAATCGTTGGAACGTTCATGCCCTCCGCCCATTTCATGCGGTCTGCTTGTGAAACGTTCCACGGATTCATGTTGCGTTCCATGCCTTTGAATGCGGTTTCCAATTGTTTCGGGAAACTGTTTTCCATTAAGGTCAGGTTACGGCGAATATCGAGAATATCGCGCATCGGTTCATTACCCACCGGGCAAATATCCACGCACGCGCCGCACGATGTACACGCCCAAACTGCTTCTTCAGAGATCAAGTTCAACATCGGCACATCCATTGCGCCGCCGTGATTCAAGTGATAGCGTTTATTGATCTCCAAGGCAGCGGGTGACAAAACCTTTCCCGTACTGTAGGCGGGACAAACCTCCTGACAACGCATACACATAATGCAGGCGTAACTGTCCATGATTTGTTCCCAGCCTAAATCCTTCATGGTCGCTGCGCCGAACTGTTCAATGGACTGATCGTCGAGATTGATGTAATCCAACTGCCCGATGGACTTGCGTTCAGGCTTCAACCCAAAATTCAACGGAGCAAAGAACAAGTGAATATGCTTTGAATACGGGAAGTAGGGCAGGAATGCGATCACTGCACCAATGGACAACCAGAACGTGATATGTTCGATTGCCACTAAAGTAGCAGGAGAGAAATGAATTAGATAGAGTGCGAATCTACTTATGAATGGTTGCCATGGGTCAAGAACTGGATCGAAAAAAGAGAAAGTGCCAGCATGTGGTAAGGCAAGATATGCACTTTCTCCTAAAAAACGCATGGAGTTGTGTAATAAGATAAATCCTGCCACGATCGCCGAATCTCGGCGAATACCGGTTCGGGCGTCAGGGTGAAGCAAAGTTGTCTCACGGGTGGACAGGTTCGTCGGTCGAAGAATGAAGCGGCGGATGACCATTGCGAGCATGCCAATGAGAATGGCAACGTTTGCCACATCCGCGAGCAGGCGATAGGCATCTCCAAACCATCCAAGATGCTCGAGGAGTTTGAAATTTGTGTACGCGTAAATTAAGTCTGCAAGGTTGATGAGCAAGAAACTGATAAATCCCCAACCGATCAGTGCATGTAGAATGCTTGGTCCTAAACGAAAACGAAAGACAGGTTTGAACAGCCCCACCTTGACGATAACATCACCAATTCTTTTCCAAAGAAGATTCCAATTGGGCTTGCCATGTCCACTTGAAATATGACCGATGATGCGTACAACGCCTTTGTACGTGAAGTAGAGCGATGCAAGGGTTGCGAATACAAAGAGGATTTTTTCAACAAGTGTGAGCATTATTCCTCCAACAATTTTTATTTAGTTTAGCACAGAAAATTAAAGGCGGCAGCCGCTTCTAAAAAAACGGCTGCCGCCTGCTTGCCGGTTTATGCAATTACTTTAAGCTGCTTATATTGTTCACGTACTCAACTGCCCCCTCGCACGTCCCTGCAAGATGGGAGGAGACATTCTCCCAATTCAGCTCCTGATCTTCCCCATAGGTCACATCCAGCGCGTCACCCAAGCAGCCGGGACCCGCATTGTAGTTGACGAGGGTGAACTTCCATAGGTCTTCGTAGGAGGCAGAAACCCCCGCCGCATCGTCGGTGATGTTTTCAATGAGTTGCCCGGCCTGTCCGCAATTTGCCAGCAACGTGTGCGCAAACACTCCAATGCTGAAGTTTGCGCGCTCCAGGTTAATTCCCAGCGGACAGTTCACACACGTGGCATTCATTGCACCGATCAAAGATTGTCGCAGGTACTCCTGCTGCTCATCATCCAAATGCAGATAGCCCTTGCTGCATTGTCCTGAATCCATCACCAATGGGCAGAATTGATAAAAGAATGGGGGATTCCATAAGAAGGTGGTATCGGCACCATGTTCGGTCAATTGACCCAACCCTACATCGTTCTTCAAACTGTTGCCGGGCCAGAACTGGCTTTCGGCCGCGAAAAGGTTTTTGACCAAATGGGCAGGGACGCCCGTATCTTTTGCAACCTGCAGGATGAGCTCATCGAATTGATTCTGCCAGTCGTTAACGGCTGTGTGCGCCACTTCGATACCACAGGCGTTCGCGCCTCCATCCGGAAGTAAACCGTTATCTACGCAGGAACTCGCATCTACAACACCCTGTTGAATCAGATTTGCAGACAGATAACTATATGATACTTCCGTGCCCAGGGTTTCACTTTGTGTAGGCGTGCTTAACCATTCCGGCGGACCGCCAATGGGCGGGAAGACACCCCACGCCTCAACGCAGGTGGCAACAGGCACGCCTGCCCATTGGCTGCTTAACACATCTACATACCAATACGAACGATCCGGGTTGCCTTCGTCTGTTGTTGCCACGCGGATCTTCGCGTCGAATTTCTCACTGCTATCCCCATAACTGGAATTTGCCCAGAACTGGAGCGTGAAAATATCCTCGTTTGTAACAGGCAGCTTTAAACGACAGACCGTGCCGCAATTGAAGGGCTGTCCACCATATAGACCTTCTATCCCGATAATCGTGTATTCACTTAATGGTTCAAGACCAGTTAATACCAAAATAGGTTCGAATTCACATATGTTGGTTGAAGACGAAAAAACCGGATCGCAATTTTCCAATGTGACTTGTACGATGGGGGCGGGCAGTTTGGTGGAGATTTTCTTTTGCGCAGGCTGGCTGTCCACCAGAACCAGGTAAAAGCCTTTGCATAAGTTTACATCTCGATCCTTGCAGGGTTTTTGGTTTACCCACTTATCGTAAAGGGTCTGTCCACAATCCACATAAATATCCCCTGGGGTTGGCATACCATCGTGATCAATTTCGATCTTACATTCCACATCATGTTCACCCCAGCGAATCATCCACCAGAAGTATTTGGTGTAATCCACGGTGGTGACAGAAAATCTGTCGGGGCCGGGAGGGTCTTGAGCGGGCGCGGCAACTCCTCGTGAGGAGGACGCGAAGGCGCTTCCCACAAGGACGAGAAGCAGGCTCAGCGTTATGAGCCTGTTCCTCCACTGGACTGGAATCCCGTTGTCGCTTCTCATGAAAAGAGTCCGCTCACATTATAGCGGACTCTTTTTGATTATGGCTATTTTTCCCCAGCCTTTTTAGTTACAGTTTTCGCTGATTGTTTCTTTTTTGGCCTGGCTGATTTTTCAACCACCGGTGTGACCGTCTTATCCATTTCTTCAAGCATGGTCATATCCTGGTGCAGATTGTGGGTGCGGATGTAGATACTTGCTACATATAACGCCATCACGATGAAAGCGATCGCGTAACCGGCGATCATATAACCTGAAGTATCGGGTGTGGTTTCTTGTAGGAACATGTTTACTCCGTTCACATTGTAACTTTGAGTTTGAGTTGCTCGACCTTGTTTTCCAGATTACCAAGGCGAATACGATGCCAGAATAGGTCAATGAAAATGACCGTAAAGGTGAATAGTGCAAAGAAAAAAGCAACGCGCATATCCGCCGTCAAGGGAAGTTTATCCTGGTTCGCATTGGCGCTGCCAATCACGACGGGGTGGATGGAGCGAAACAACCGAATAGCAAAAAAGGTAATGGGTGCGCTGATGCCTCCAACCAGCGCATAGACTGCGCCAAAGCGTGCGCGGCGGTCCGGGTCGTCAAGCCCCTGACGGAGCATGAAGTAGGCAACATAGATCAACTCTGTGACTGCGGCGGTGGTGAGACGCGGGTCCCACGTCCACCATGTGTTCCAGGCGGGGCGTGCCCAGATGGAGCCAAGCACGATGGTGATCAGGAAGAAGACCAGGCTGACCTCGATCGCCGCAACCTGAAGACGATCCCATTTCAAATCCTTGTTGATCAGGTAGACCACGCTGAAAACAGCCGCAAGGATAAAGCCGATCAGGGCTGTCCACGCGGTGCCGATGTGGAAATAGAACACGCGTTGGACATCTCCCATCACGAGTTCCTTCGGCGCGAAAACGAGGGCAAGATAGGTTGAGATGCCTAATAGGATGAGGGATACAATATCGAGAATGGTCAGTGCAATAGGTTTAGATTTCATAAACACTCCTTTAAAATTTTCGATTTACAGCTGGTTATTCCTCAACTACATTATCAAATACCATGAATGCCACAGCAATAAAAATGACATCATACGTGATCAGGATGCTAAGTGGAAAGAGTATTTCTGAAAATTCAAGATTGGCAAGAAAGCCATTGCTTGCAATGATGGCTGGCAACAAGACCGGGAGAATCACCGGGAAAAGCAGAATGGAGAGAAGGATATCCCGCGTGCGGGTTTGCACGGACATGGTTGCCAGCAATGTGCCTACCCCTACATACCCGATCGAGCCAAGCAGGATGACCAGTAATAATCCGGGCTGAAAGAGGTTGATATTGTAAAGGACGCTGTAGACCGGCAGCACAACCGCTTCCACGATCAGCATGAACATCAGGTTACTGATTGCCTTGCCGAAGTAGATCGCGGAGCGGTCAACAGGCGCAAGCAAAAGACCGTCCAGACAGCCGCGATCTTTTTCCACGGACATGGAACGGTTGAGTCCCAATGTCCCTGCGAAGGCGAAGGTTGCCCATAACACTCCCGCAGTTACCGTCTGGCGTGTCTTGATATCCAGGTCAAGCGCGAAGTTGAAAATAATAATGACCAACAGTGAAAAAACACTCATGGCAGAGACCAATTCCAGTGAACGGTACTCTGCCAGAATATCCTTCCACACAATGGCGGAGATCGCTTTGATGAAACTGCCGGACGGCGGTTGTGGATTGGATTGTCTGTTTGCCATGTTATTCCGCCAGCGCTTCCTTGTAGAACGAAAGTAAATTGCTCCTGCGCAACTGTCTTCGATTTGCCGATGCAGAGATCACGCCGCGGGAGAGGATATCGAACCTTGTTGCCAGGTCTTCCGCGCGGGCAAGATCATGGGAGGTCATTACAACCGTCCGTCCCTTTGCGGCGACTGTCTTCAATACCTCGTCCAGCATGGAGGACGCATCCTGATCCAGTCCGGTATAAGGTTCATCGAAGAGCATTACATCGGGATCATGCAGGACAGCCCGCCCGATGGCAAGACGTTGTTGCATGCCGCGCGAGAACGTGCGGACAAGGTCGCGTCTGCGATTCTCAAGTCCGACCATTTCCAGAACTTCCGTAATGCGTACTTCGTGATTCGTAATGTTGTACATGCGTGCATAAAAACGAAGATTCTCTTCCGCGCTTAGATCGCCGTATAAAAGGGGGAGATGTGATACCACGCCAAGCCGCGCGCGTACCGCCGCGGCTTCGTTCGGTAGTCGAAACCCCGCCACTTTGACATCTCCCAACGATGGACGTGATAGTGAAGCAAGGATGCGAAGAAACGTGGTCTTACCCGCACCATTTGGTCCCAATAACGCGACGAACTCCCCCGGCTGAACCTCAAAGTCCACGCCGCGCAAGACGGTCTTGAGACCAAAGCGTTTGACAAGTTTCTTTACGGTGATCATAAGGTTTAATTTGGAATCAAGGAGCTTGCTCCTTGATTTTCGACAGCAAGCTGTCGATTCCAAAGTTGTTACACCATTTCCTTTAAAATTTCCTTCAACTCTGCGCGCCTCTTCTGATATGCTTCGTCAGAAATTTTCTTTGCGCGGTGCAGGTCATCCAATGCGATAATGGCGTCCATTACATCTTCGGATGAGTCGAATTCGTCTTCATCGTCCTCTTCGCCCTCTGCCTGCATGGGCTTGCGCTCGCGCAGGAACATCCAGGCGCCGACCAGGATCAGGGCAATACCCAATCCGCCCGCGCCAATCAATAGATTGCTATTGATGCTTGATGAATCCGAGGCTGTCGAAGATGAGTCCTTCGGCGAGCCTGACACTGTGAATGTCAACTCATCGCCAGCATTCAAGTTCTCAGCGGTATATAACTGATAGATGCTGCCTTGAACATCCTGTGGCTCGCCTTTTGTCAACCGATCGCTTTTCAATTCAAGCCCATCCGGGACAAAAATGTTCACAGATGCAATCGGCAAAACAAACGGTTGTGTAATGGAGGTCTCTTTTTGCTTTGGAATAGACGAAAGGGCAATGATCCCATAGGACTGTTCACTGGGGGGAATGGCAAATCCGTCACTGGTGTTGACGAAGGAGGCGCTATCCTGCATGGCTTGATATCCCATGGCCTGCGAACCCGTTGGAAATTTCAGGAAGGGTATCTCCTGCTGGTTGCCCATCGAAACAGCGATGATCGAGTCGGTGGAATTATAGAATGTATAAAGCGCCAGCACCTCATACGTTGTATCCGAGCTTGCATCAAGAAATATATGTAACTGTTCAACCCCCAGGGCAGAGGCATCATTCGTGGTTTTGTATAGAACGATCGCCGGCAGGTTGACGGCGGCTTCTCCGGCTGAAACGAAACCCAGTTCCGATTGGATGCCCACACCGTTATAAGTCACTTCTGCGGTAAAGATACGATTGGGCGGCATTTCAATATTTTCGAATACGAATGTTCCATCTGCGCTGACCGTGCCCTCTAGTGTCAACACTTCCACAGGACCCGTGGATGACGAACTCTGCGTGTCATGGTCAAAGCCATGCAAAGTAACAGTCATATTTTCCGGAAGATCTTCACCCGTTTTATTATCGATAGATCCTCTCACGCTTCCGAATCCTTCCTGGACCTGGGACTGCTGGGTGCCTTCGATGGGCGTCCCCGCGTCAGCCGTGACGGGGGTTTGGGTGGCAGGAACAACTGTCGCTTGCGCGTGAGGCGAAGCGTCAAACGAGAGACTGCGCAAATATTCGGCAACCGCCCACATTTCAGCATCCGAAAGATTCTCGCCGAAGGCTGGGATGTCATCGTTGCCAAGCCTGACAATGCGTGCCAATGCCACTGTGCTCAACGCGGACATGTTGTTTTGATTTTGATAGTAGTCGGTAGAACAACCGGCGCAATTGGCTTCGAACAGTTCCCGGCCCTTTTCGATCTCTTCCTTTGTTGTGTGCAAACTCGTGACGTAGGCAACCACATCCCAGCGTTCCTGATCGTTCAGGCTTGCAAACGGCGGCATGAAACGTTCGATCACGCCGCGCGTCACAGTGGTATACATCTGCGCAGGTGATAATGGACGGGCAACCTCTGGCAGCGCAAAAGCAGGGACGGTAACACCCAGTTGAATGCCTTGCGGTCCATCGCCCAAACCGGTTTCACCGTGACATGGCGCGCATTTTACGGCATAGATCGCCGCGCCATTTTCAATGTTTGGTGCGCGTTCGGGATACAACACCAGCGTCGGCAAAGGTGTGGGCGGAATATATCCCGGAGGGGGGGTAACATCCTCAGCCAGTGTGAAGTTACAAGCTGAGAGAAGTGTGGTCAGGGTAATCAATAGAAAGATGCGAAATTTCATTAGGAACCTTTTGTATCATGGCGAGCGGGATAATCTCCTCGCCATGACAGATATTGCTATAGAGCCTTTCCACACGCTGGGCAGAATCGATCCGAGACGAATACCGGCTTTCCACATTTCGGGCAGAAGCCTGCAGATTTTTCCGTGTGTCGCTTACGACGGGAACCGATCATTGATTCGAGATCGTCATCTGTAAGCTCGGTCTCTACTTTGGAGCCGTCTGTACGACGTTCGGCAATCGCTTTTTCCAGACGCGCTTCGGTATCCTGTTCTCTACTCTCCCTTTTTCCATGGGTTGCGGGGGTATGAGTGAGGGTATCGATCTTCCTTAGAATATCAGCGCCTTGTTGTAAAAGATTCGCGCGCTGGGTTGGGTAATCTTCTCCGGGCACTTTTCCAAGTTGAAAATCGAAATCGAGTTCCTGTAACGAATTGACCACGCGGTCGCGTTCAGCCATCAGGCTGGAAAGTTCATGCTCTTCCTCGGTCACGCGTTGGGCGCGTCGCTCCAGAAGCGGGGTATATAAATATAAGCCAACGATAATGAATACCCCAAGGGTAAGTAGTAATGCGGCAATTTCCATAAGTCCCTCTATTCGACGATGAGCATTGGATCAAGGATGGCTCTGATCTGCTGGACGGATGAGAACGGTCCCACCTGTACGTATTGCAGAACGCCGTCCCTGTCGATGAAATAGGTTTCAGGCACACCCTGAATACTGAAGTATTGTGAGATCGGTCTTTTTAGCTTGACATTCAGGTCTTCGCCATTCGGGTAGGTGATGCCAAACTTTTTGAGATACACGAACGCGCTGGTGGGCGTATCTACATAATCCACGCCGAGGAAGACCACCTCACCAGATGGCTCATATTCCGTCCACGCCTGTTCAAGTTCAGCGGCTTCCTGTTCACAGGGTTTGCACCACGAAGCCCAAAAATTAATGACCACCACCTTGCCGCGCAGGTCTTCGAGACTCACTTCGCTCATGCCGTTGTATTGATACTCAGCATACATCGGCACGGTGAAGTTTTCGATGGTCACGCCTGGCTGCACTGTTACTTTTCTATTCTGGGCTTGTTTAAGCCCAAGAAAAACAATGAAAAGCAAGCCGACTAAAAATATCCAGACCACGATTTGCACCCAGATGGGCACGCCGCGTCGCGGGACAGGATTTACCGATTCTGTCATACCATTCTCCCAAAATCAAAAACTTCGGAAGTCATTTGGAAGTCTTCAAAACCACTAAGTTAGAAAAGGAAGACTTCCGAAGTTTCGTTATTTTCTTTTCTTTAATTCTTCTTCCATCTTTTGGATATATTCATCCTGATGGACCGGCTCCGCCTCACTCACAGGGACATCTGCCTCTGTCTTCGAGGGCTTGGTCCACATCTGAAAACCGCGGAAGAGCAGGAGCGCGCCCAACAGGAAGGCAGCCACCGGAACGATGTAGGATGCAAATTGATTGGGCGGCTCATTTAAAACCCGCGGACCGAAATGCTCGACGAAATATTGCTTGATATCTGCTTCGTTTTTTCCATCTGCCAGCATCTCACGGATCAGGTCGCGCCACTGACGGCACGCTTCCGTTGGGCAAACATCCAGGGGCGTATTTTCACAGACCGGGCAATATAACTGCTTTGCGATCTGGTTTACTTCATCATCAGTAGGTGTGGGACCTTGTGCATGAACGCTGACTTTGCCGAAGAGAGTGAGCAGAATGACGGTCAATATTGCACATTGTACATTGCGTAAAATGTTTTTCGACATGGATACCTGATTGCTTGTCTATTTCCTCAATCTGCCGCGCTCGGTTGATGAGCGCTTCTACCCACGCGCACCGTTTCGCGTTCCGGGTCCTTATCGGGCCAGGCCGCGATGACGATGCCTGCAAGGAAGAGCAAACTGCCAAACCACAACCAGTTTACCAGTGGGTTGACAAAGATCTTGAAGGTTGTGCCCTCTGTTGACGTAGGCTCCCAATTGATCAGCAGGATGTAAAGATCGTCTTTCAAGGTGGCTCGCTGACCAGGGATGGTCATGGCTTGTTGTGAATCGTAGTAATAATCCTTGCGCGGGTGCAACTCGCCGAGATAGACGCCATTTTTATATACGTCAACCACAGCGCGCGTAAAGTTTACACCTTTGGGTTTGTCATCCCATGAAGCCAGTTCCTTATATTTAACCGTGTATCCTGAAAGATCAATGGACTGTCCGACACCGACGGTACCCTGCGTTTCCACCTGGAAAAGCGAGATACCCAAAATGCCGATCGCCATCAACATCATACTGATGTGGATGATGTAGCCACCATAACGGCGGCGGTTGCGGTTGGTCAAATTCAGGAAGGCAGTGAATATATTTTCGCCCTGAGCCTTCTGGCGTGCATTTGCGCCGCGCCAATATTCGTACAGAGTTACCAGAATGACCAGTGCGACAAGGAAGAATCCCGTCAACGCGATGATATTATGTGTATAGGTTGCAAAAGCGAACACCGTGATGGCAACTGCGCCGACTGCGGGTTTCCAGATCGTGCGTCCGATGGTGTTGATCGTGGAATGTCCCCATGCAGAAAGGGGAGCGATGCCCATCAGCAACATCAAACTCGCAAACAATGGACCTGTTGCACGTTGATAGAATGGGGGACCGACCGTTATCTTTTGTCCGGTAAAGAGTTCCGAGATCAACGGGTAGATCACGCCCCAGAAACAAACCACCAGCACACTGATGAACAACAAATTGTTGAGCAGGAACAACGCTTCGCGTGAAAGCAGGGATGTCATCTTGGTCTCAGACTTCAACGCATCCCAGCGATAGAAGATCAATGCCACCGATGTGATGAAGGTGATCCCGATGAACGCAAAAAATAACGGACCGATGGCGCTCTGTGCAAATGCATGTACCGAGGAAAGAACGCCCGAACGGGTCAGGAAGGTGCCGAAGATGACGAGACAGTAGGTCAGGATGATAAGCAACATGTTCCAGTGTTTCAACATGCCGCGTTTTTCCTGGATCATTACAGAATGAAGAAAAGCTGTACCTGTCAACCACGGCATGAATGCCGCGATCTCAACCGGGTCCCAGCCCCAGAAACCACCCCAGCCGAGTACATCATACGCCCAGCGGCTTCCAAGAACGAGTCCAAAGGAGAGGAAGAGCCATGCCCACAGCGCCCAGCGGCGTGTAAGACGTATCCAGCGGTCGTCTGTGCGGCCCGTGATCAATGCAGCGATGGCGAACGCGAACGGAATGACAAAAGAGACGAAGCCAAGATAAAGCATTGGGGGATGAATGATCATACCCGGGTGGCGAAGAAGCGGGTTTAGTCCACGTCCATCTGTGGGGGTGAAGAGGACCCCATCCACAGGCTTAAATGTCGAAGGATTGATCCCGGCAAAGGTCTGATACAGTTGCGCAAACGGATTCTCGAAGAAGACGTTCAAGCCGATAAAGAATGCCATCGTGACGCTGGCAACCACGATGACCCACGGCAGGAACTCACGGTCACGATCCCATTTGCGGAGGGTGACCAGTGATGCGAACGCCGACATCAGCCATGACCAGAAGAGAAGCGAACCGGCTTGTCCGCCCCACCAGGCAGTTACCTTTAAATAGGTGGGCATCGAGCGGCTGGTCACTTCGTAGACGAATTGCACTTCGTAGTGATTGTTGATCAAAAGATAAATGAGAATGCCGGCTGTCAGGGTGAGCAGGGGCCACGTCAACAACATGGCGCGGCGCGCGCTTTCAACCAGGGCAGGGATCTTTCTTAAATCGCCGTAAATCGCGGCAAAGACGCTATACAGTGCTACCAAAAATGTTACGACTAAAACGCCATATCCAAAATCAGGGATCATGAAGTCTCCTTCGAATTAAAACCCTAAAGGTCAAAGAGACCTTTAGGGTTGATTGCTTTACTTGCTGGCCGCCTGTTCAGGCACAGCCTGTTCATATTTGGTTGGGCATTTGAGCAGGAGCTCATCGGCATGGAAGACGCCGTCCGCCTCCAGTTTGCCTGTCACAATTGCCTGCGCCTCATTACGGAGCAGATCGGGCAGGGGACCTATGTAAACGATCTTCATGCGTGCGCGGCCCGGGTCCATGACGGCTTGATGGAGTGCAGCCGCAAGCCCGCCCACCTTTTCGATAAGAGCATTGTCTCCGGGCACTTGTGCCACTTCAAAAGTGAGGGTCAGGTTCTCGGCATCGTATTGGATGGTATCGCCGAGCACCGCACCGGAAACGCGCAAACTGCGATCAATAATGCTATCGCCTTTTGCATTGAGTTCGTCCACGGTCAGGAAATATTCCGATGTTGCGGCGGTGGATGACCAGATCAGGAACACCACTGCCCCCAAAACAAGAACGCCGCCAATGACAAATTTGTTGAGTTGCATGAGTTGCCTCCAGTACGAGATGGCATAAAAAATCAAATGTGAGTTATCACACAGTTATTGTACATGTAGAGATTAATTGTTACTGAGAAGGGCTCAAGATAAATGTCACAAAATACTCCCGAATTTGTCCTGTTTGATGAAAAGACCTCCAGGTTCTTAAAAACTCGGAGGTCTGGGTGAAAATTTTGGAATCAGGCGGTTTGGCGCCTGTCATCAACAAACTGACAGACTCCCGATCGTCATCTACCGATCATTCTTATTCTTCCTCTTCTTCATCGTTCCATCCAATGGCTTTATCGATGCGTTGCATGACCTCGCTCGTGATCTTTGGCGCCACATCAATGGCTTTCAAGTTCTCCTGCAGTTGTTCCACACGCGTCGCGCCAGTGATGATCGAACTAACGTTGGGATTCTTGAGAATCCATGCAATGGAAAGTTGTGACAGTGTACAGCCCAGTTCCTTTGCAATGGGCTCCAGCGCGCGGACTTTTTCCGTCTGCTGGATAGCGTTCTCTTTAACCCAGTCATAACCTTCCAATGTTGCCCGACTGTCCCTTGGGATACCATTCAAATACTTACCTGAAAGTATTCCCGAAGCCAGCGGACTGAACGTAGTGGAGCCGTAACCATAGTCCTTGAAGACGCGCCCGTATTCCTTCTCGAAGCGTCTGCGATTGAGGAGATTGTATTGAGGTTGTTCCGTGATCGGTTTATGCAAATGATGTTTCTCCGCGATCTCCAGCGCCTGTACGATCTCGTCCGCATCCCACTCGGATGTGCCCCAATACATTGCCCTGCCCCATTCGATCAGATTGTGAAACGCCCAGACCGTCTCTTCGATTGGTGTGGTCTTGTCGGAACGGTGGCAATAGACCACATCCACGTAATCAAGTTGGAAACGTTCGAGCGAACCGTTAAGCCCTCGATCAAACGTTTTCGGTTCAGCGTATTCTTTTCGTTCACGCCTTCATAAAGCCCCCAATACAGTTTGGTAGTTATGAGATAACTACCGCGCCGCCAGCCCAACTTCTTGAGCGCCGCACCCATTACCACTTCAGATTGTCCACCAGCATAGGCTTCAGCATTATCAAAAAAATTCACACCTGCATCATACGCCGCCGCCATGATCTGTACCGCGGCATCCACATCTACCTGGTTTTTAAATGTGACCCACGAACCCAGCGAAAGCTCGCTTACCCGTATCCCCGTTCGACCCAAATGACGATAATTCATTCCATCCTCCGTTAAATTTATTTCCCGCCATTATAATCCCCCCCATGCAACGTACCTTTCTGCTTTCTGCATTTTGTCTTATTAGTTTGACGGCTTGCGCCCCTCAACAAATACAATCCACGCTCAAGCCGGTGAACCTCATCCCATATCTAACTCAAACCCACGCCTCGCCTCAATCGACTCCCGAAGGCTTGGTCCCCCTTAAGACACCTCTTCCCACCTCCACGCCTTTTACCTACTCCGTTCAAAAAGGGGATACGATCAGCGGCATTGCGCTCAAGTACGGGGTAGCCATTGACGAATTGATCGCCGTGAATCCTGAAGTCTCGCCAAACAGCATGTCTGTTGGGACCATGCTGAAAATTCCAAGTAACCCCGATAACCCATCTGGTGAGGCGACTCCCACTCCTGCGCCTTTAACTGTTCAACAGATCGAATGTTATCCAACCACCGATAAAAGTACATGGTGCTTCATCCTCGTGCGCAATGACTTCCCTGATTTTATGGAAAATGTCAGCGCACAAGTTACATTGGTTGACTCGGAGGAAACATTTATTGCAAGTCAAACTGCTTTATTGCCATTGGACATTCTTCCGCCAAATATGTCCCTGCCCTTGGCTGTATTCTTCCCTCCTGACATTCCTGTTGACGCAAAACCACAAGTCCAAATTTTGACAGCCATCCGTTTACTGCCAAACGACTACGAGATATTTGCCTGCCACGATCAACAACACACTCGTAGAAATCAATGCCGATGGGCATTATGCGCAAATCAGCGGGGAAGTTTATTTGCCCGCCGAATCAAAAGCCGCGACACAAACCTGGGTTGCGGCGGTAGCTTACGATGAGAATGGACTCGTGGTCGGAGTCAGACGCTGGGAAGGAGGCGGTATCCAGCCTGGAGGGAGTTTAAATTTCGAGATGAACGTAGCAAGCCTCGGCGGAAGAATGACGCGGGTGGAGTTTGCAGTGGAGGCACGTCCTTAGTAACCCCCTCCGCCCTTCGGGCACCTCCCCCAAAATCCGACGAACCCCAGTCGGATTTTGGGGAGGCTGGGGTGGGGGTCATTTTCCATCCAACCACATGTATCTTTCAATAGGGACATCAATTGGAGTCAACACATATCCCTGCACATAGGGCTTGACCAATTCATACGAAAGATAATGAGCCGTGAAAAGAACCGGGGCATCGTTCACGATGATCTGTTCGGCCTGTTGATACATTTCAATACGTTTTGTCACATCCTGTTCGGTGCGGGCGGCTTCGAGCAACGTATCGAGTTCCGGGTTGGAATACCCGCCGTTATTTTGTTGTGAACCCGTATGGAATAAAACATCCGCAAAGTTTTCGGGGTCGGGATAGTCGGCACACCAGCCGCCGCTTAATAATTGACCGTGATCATTCGAATAGATATGGTCATAATAAAAGTTAGGTTCTATATTTTCGACTGTGATCGTCACACCGAGATTCTTTTTCCACATATCTGCCAGCGCAGCAACATCCGCGCCGATGTAACTTCCGATGCCCGCGTTGGTAAAGACGATGGGGGGCAGGTTATTTCCGTATTTCGAACCCTTCAAAAGCTCACGCGCCTGTGCCGGGTCGTAAGGCAAACCTTGCAATGCAATGTTGAAACCGGGCAGGCCGGGTGGATAGACACCGATAGCTGGCAACGCATGACCACTTAATACAACATCGATATATTGCTGGCGATTGAATGCCATCGAAAATGCTTTGCGCACATTGACATCATCAAACGGTGGCTGTGTTGTGTCGAAAGTGACATAACCCGTACAAAGCGATACGCCCGTGCGTAATTCATTATGAAGCGGTTCAGTCGGGTCGTTGAAGCGGTCAATCGGAATACACGCCTGTAATATCCACATCGCCTGTTTCATATAATCGCTGACTGTCTCCGGAATATAAGTTGACAACAATGTACGGAATGGATGGCGCGCCAAGATAAAAATCCTGATTGGCTTCGTAGACAATGCGCTCAAAGGATGTCCATTCGGTCAGGCGATAAGGTCCCGTGCCATTCGGATGACGAACCCAATCATCGCCGCTTTCCACGTTTTCCTTATCCAATACAAAAGCTGTGGGATAGGTAAGTTTCAACAGGAAGTATGGTTTGGGTGCGTCTATCGTGATCTGTAGTGTGTGCTCATCGAGAGCTTTGATCCCTTCAACGTGATCTGCCTGTCCCGCCGCAAATTCTTGTACGCCAACGATGTCGCCGAGATAGGTCAATGCGGTGTCTGATTTAAGCGCAGGGCTGACGAGCGCGTTCCAACGAATAAACAAAATCCGGTGCAGTGACGGCACGTCCATCATGAAATTTTGCATTTGTACGCAAGTGGAATGTGTAGGTCATGCCATCGTCGCTTACATCCCAGCTTTCTGCGAGATCGGGCGTTAGATTCAATTGCGGATCGAATGAGACGAGTCCGCTGAAGGCGCGTTTGTCACCGGAGCCGTGAGTAGTTGCTGGATCATATTCCCGCGGATTTGTGGACTCGCCTCCTTCCAACACCAGAGCCTGATTCAGCGGAATATCCGCTTGTCCCGGTTGTTTCATGAGAGGGTGAATTGAAATGAGCGGGGCTTGCCCCGCTGATACGGGTCTTGGTGCGGCGATACTGAACGTGATAAGTATGATGATCACTAGAATAACGGCGGAAGCAAGCTTCCGCATTCCAAACTTATCCATTATTTCCTCCTTTGCGATTTTGGCTGCGGGTGATAAATCCAACTACAACAATTCCGACAAGCGCGATCATGATGCAACATGTCCCTAACAGGAAAAGCGTCAACCAGAGGGGAGGTTTGCCGCGGACAGTGGATTCATCTGTTGGTGGTGCACCGAGTGATGATGTTGGAATCGGTGTTGGTGTTCCGATCTGGTTTGCCACCGGCGCACCAGAGATGGGAATAATGGTGGGAACAAAAGTCGGGGTTGGCTGTATGGTTGGTTGACCAGAGACAGACCTAGGCTGGGCTTGAATTGCTTTTCTCCACTCGTCTTCAAGTCCATCCACGCTGAATCCATAGGTTTGTTGGAGGGCGTCGTCAATTGTGGAACCATCCCGCAGTGAAGTAAGCAGGGCGGTCATCTTGTCCTCTCCGTAGGTTTCGATAAGAAATTTTACGATGCTGAAAGATTGACTGTAAGAGAGATAGGCTTTATCCGAAACCTCAGAGAAACCCGTACTTAGAGAACGGACGCTTAATAGTGTATTATTCCGAACGGCAGAATCTAATTGCGACTGCGATGAGAGATCGAGCTCCCCTTCGCTATAAACAGCCAGCCCTTCATTCAGCCACGTGGGCACGCCGCCAAGGCACGAAAAGGTGAGATGCCCTACAAGCACATGGGTAAGTTCATGGACGATGGCATCGCGTCCCCATTCAAGGTCAGCTTGGGATATGCCAAGGATGACAATGTCATGATCGGGAAAGGCTTGTCCGCCGGTCCATGAGGGTTCATAAAGAATGGCGTCTTTCATATCATTTGTGTTTGCATAAATATAAATGTCAATGGGTGATTCAGCGGTGAGACCCGATTTGGCTTGGTTGAAGTCAAGCCCGCCTTGCGCGGCGTTGAGCAGGTCCTGCGCAAAGGTTTGATCGCCAGAGTACCAGTGCAGGTTAAGTTTGTTTTTTGTGACCGTTTTCCAGTTGTGTTCTGAGTCGAGCCAGGTGATCGTCTTTTGATCTGTTACGGTTTCGTGACCGCTTTCCTCTGTATAGCGCCAGCGCCACCAGAGGGTTGCGCCGGGGGGCAGGGAGCCGCTTTGGCGCATATCCCATGTCCATTGCACATCTACAGATTTGCCGGGGGTGAATTGTGGGAAGGCTTCCGCGACCACGTCACCACAGGTCAACTGATCTGTGCCGTATTCCAGAACAATGGAGGTGATATTTGTATCTCCAGTGATCGTTGTACTAAATCTGATCGTATTTGGAAAGTCTATAACAGGTTGATCGTTTATAACCTCTGCTTGGGGGGCGGCAAAGGCTGGGGGAACAATGAGCAGGTTTAGGCTGAGTATGAACGTAAGCAGGATTTGAATCCTTCGCATTAATTATCTCCAGTCAGAATTTTTAGCGAGTTTACCATGTTGAATGAACAACCTTCCAGACACTTTGCAACTCTTAAGTCCTTGTTTGACGCGTATATACCTTGCAAGTATAATCTTTTCACTCTCCCATTATTGGGGGATTTTAATGAGGTGATATGGCATTACGCGGCAATCTACGCGATTTTACGGTCACACAATTATTAAACTTGATTAATCTTGCCCAAAAGACTGGCACCCTGGTGGTGGATGGTCCCACTGAGCAGGCTTACATTTCTTTCCGTGATGGCAAGCTGTCCTACGCGCGTGTAGGACAGGAGGATGGCAGCCTTGCAACGGTTTTACATAAAGCCAACAAGTTGACGGTAAATCAGTATCGTGCAATTGTGGAGCGCGCGGGAAATATTACCGATAAGGAATTGGGTCTGTTATTAATAAATGCCGGGTATCTTTCTCAGGAAGATATCCTTGCCATTCTTCAGGGTTATTTTACAGAAGTCGTCCGTCGTTTGTTCACATGGGTGGAGGGCTTCTTCCGCTTTGAAGCTGAGATGATGCCGCCAGATGATCGCATCAATGTGCGGCTTGATCTTGAAAACATTATTATCGAAGGTTCACGGCAGTTGCATGAGTGGGAACAATTGAAGGATGAGATTCCCAGCCTTGAGATGGCGTTGAAGTTTACAGATCGTCCCCTTAAGAATGTGAACCTGAGTGTGGAAGAATGGCGTGTAGTTTCCTTTATCAATCCGAAGAATACAATGAAGCAGATCGCGCAAACGAACAAGATGAGCGATCTTGATATTCGCCGAATCGTTTATGGATTATTGCAGGCAGGTCTTGTGGAAATCGTTCGTCCTGAAGGAATGGTAATCCCACCGCATCCAAGTACGTTCCCGACGCAGGATAAGGCAGAACAGAAATCATTGGTCAATAAATTGATTGGGCGTATCCGTACGCTGTAATTTTGAGGCGGAAGGATTGATGAGGAATTATGCAAACAGTTAAAATGGTTGTTACAGGTCCCTTTAGCGCAGGCAAGACGGAATTCATTCAATCGGTCAGTGAAATTGATGTGGTTTCGACCGAACGAAAAATATCCAGTAATGCGGAGCGCTCCATCAAGGAAGCCACTACGGTTGCCATGGATTTTGGGCGTATAACCGTGGATGAAGATCTTGTCCTATACCTATTCGGCACACCCGGTCAGAAACGTTTCGATTTCATGTGGGAGATCCTCTCAGAGGGAATGCTCGGTTTTATTGTGATGGTGGATAGTACCCGCCCTGAAACGTTCCGTGAAGCCCGTTCCATTCTTGAAACCTTCCGCGCGTATGCGCCCACTCCTTATGTTGTTGCGGCGAATAAACAAGATATGGAAGATGCATGGGACCTGGAAGATATGCGCCATGCTCTGCGGCTCGAAAGTAAAGTTAAATTCCTGCCTTGCGTTGCCAATGATAAAAACACAGTGAAGTCTGTTCTTCTCGAATTGCTTTATGGTATCCTTGCTGAAATGGAGTCGGGTGAATAAGGGGAACCCCTCTGAAGGAATCTCGTGTCATCCATAACCACTGATCAGGGAATCGTTCATTACGAAGTTTATGGGCGCGGGAAGCCCGTCATTTTGTTGCATGGCTGGCTCGGATCATGGGGCTTGTGGCAGGAGACGATGGGATTTCTGGGACGTTATTATCGTACCTATGCCATGGATTTTTGGGGCTTCGGTGAATCGGGAAAAAAACGGGAAACCTATGCCGTCCAGGATTTTGTAAGCCTTGTCGATCAATTCATGGAACAGTTGGGAATTATGCACGCCCCGCTGGTGGGGCATAGCATGGGCGGTACAGTTAGTCTTTCGGTTGCCATTCGTTACCCGGAGCGTGTCAGTAAAGTTGTTGTAGTTGGCTCTCCCATTGTTGGATCGTCGCTGGCCCCGCTGCTCAAAATGGCTGGATATCGCCCAAGTGCGTTTGTATTATTCAATATGATGGGGCCTTTCCGCGCTTTTATGAAGTATTATTACTCGCGGGTGATTTGTTCCGATCCAAGATTCCCTGACATGATGGATCGCGACCTTTCAAAAACAACGCTCGAAATCATTCCTCCTTTCAATTGCTTCGCTCCGAAGAACCGATCTTCGCTCGATGCTTCATCAGATCAAGATCCCTGCAATGGGAATGTATGGAGACCGAGATAAAGTTGTCAACCCAAAACAATGGCAGCCGATGGTAAAAGGAATTAGTCACGCACATATCGAGCGGTTTCCATTATCGGGACATTTCCCCATGTTAGAAGAACCTCAATCTTTTGCGGAAAAACTCAAAGCCTTTTTGGATGTAGGGGAAACACCTCCGCCCTCTCCCGTGCCATCAGCCCCACTTCGTGCAACTTCGGTAACTCTGGCTCCATGATCACGCCTATTACAACATACTATTATCCCAATCGTATGGGCAGGATCATCCTGCTGTCCATGGAGGAGGTCATGGGAAGGAACGGCGTCAACGCCATTCTTAAACTTGCCTCACTTTCCCATCTTATTGAGAACTACCCTTCCGATAACACGGAACGAACTTTTTCATTCGATACGCTAAGCAGTCTCACGAATGTTCTTGAACAAGCATACGGCCCGCATGGTGGACGCGGGCTCTCGTTACGCATTGGGCGCGCCTGCTTCAATTATGGGGTCCGCCAGTATGGCACCCAGCTGGGTTTGACCGACATGGCTTTTCGTCTACTGCCGCTTCCTGCCAAAGTTCAGGCTGGTGCAAAGGCATTTGCAGGTTTGTTCAATAATTTTACCGATCAACAGGTTCGATTGGAGGAAGAGGGTGGAAAACTGCTTTGGCACATTGATCGCTGTCCGCTCTGCTGGGAGCGTCACGCACAGGACCCGGTCTGCCATCTGGCAGTGGGGTTATTGCAGGAGGCTTTGTACTGGCTCAGTGGGGGAAAGGTTTTTAATGTAGAAGAGAAGACCTGTATCGCTGCCGGGGATCAGACCTGTACAATCGTGATCGACCAATCTCCCATTTTTTAGGTTAATTGCCTTCCCAACAATTTTGTAGGCAGTAGAAAACGAGGCTAAAAACCCCTGTTTTTTGATTTTGTGGAATAATTGTTATTTAATATGTTAAAGGTCATACTCCAAGCCCCTCATGTTCTTACACCGTTCAATGAACGTGCGCGTGACCTTCGTATTCAAAACCATCCTTTGTGGCTGCATCAAAGGAATGTGCTTGCGCCTTATACAACGCGTGAACAGGAGCTAAAGGCAGGCGAACGTCTGCCTCAGGTCCATGATGAGACGATTGTCTATAGGGACAATCTTTTTTTTGATGAAGAGTACATTCGGGCTTTTATTACAACGGCCCGTCAAAAGGGTCGGGCTGTCCGGGCCGCTTTTCCTGCAGATGACCCTGCTTTCAAAGAACATGCTCTTCCATTATCTGCTTCATATACCCCGGCTGGAGGCTTATATTTGGCCGATTTGTGGTATTACCCCCGCGGTCCTGTTGCCGATGTTGATCCGTTGGTCATTGATCTTGAGCCGCGTGAGCTTGGCTATTATCACATCCCGACCTATATGGCAGATCAGAGCGGCGACCTGACTTTCCAGGTGCCTTTACGTACACTCATTGCCATCGACTCGTGGGTCCATATCTTTATTGCTGATGTGGTATTTGGTTTGTTCTCACGCGGCGCCCGCTTTGAAAAACGCCTCAATGAAGATCTGGCATTTAAGTTGCGGATATTAGGCAAAGCTCTTTATGAAGGTTGCCAAATTCTTGAAAGTTCGGAATTGGTCAAAGTTGGCAAAAACTGTGTGATCGATCCCCATGCCATTATTCATGGTCCGACGACCATTGGCGATAACGTGACAATCAATGCCGGGGCTGTGATCGAAAATTGTATTATTGGAAGCAATGTAAATATCTCGCAAGATGCCCAGTTGATGTTGTCTGTTGTAGGGGACGGGACATTTTTACCCTTCCGCTCGGCATTATTCATGACAACTGTAATGGAAAATAGCATGATTGCGCAGAATACCTGCCTGCAAATGTGTGTAGTGGGTCGTAACACCTTCATTGGCGCCGGGTCCACATTCACTGACTATAACCTGGTGCCTGCGCCAATTCGTGCAATGGATGGGAATGGTAATTTGAGCTATTCCAACCGTCCTGTTATTGGAAGCGCAGTAGGGCACAACTGTCGTTTGGGTTCGGGAATGATCGTGTATCCTGCACGGACGATTGAATCAGATGTGGTACTTGTTGCATCAAAAGAACGGCGCGTCATTGACAAAAATATTCATTATGAAGATAGTGACCATCACAAGTTCAAATTTTCTGGTTTGCACAAGAGGTTATATCCACCCAAAACTGATGACGTGCCGCTGGAATCATGGTAATTTGTGGATACTTTTGCATTCATTATTCATCCCATCGATCCGAAACGGGATGTTAGTCGTAAATTCCCACTGTTGGGACGCGTACTCAATGAGAAGCAGATTGATTTCTTCTCCACATTTTTTCCACCCGTATACATTTCTGAAATCGAAGGAATAAAATCGGAAGCGACGGGTAAGGAGGTAACAGGGTGGTTTATCGCCTGTCCTTATACACCCAGGCGAATGATGGAATTGCCTGAACAGAGTGGTCTACCGGAAGATCATTCAGACGGGTCATCTGGCTGAAAAATTGGGAGCACAGATGCTGGGGCTGGGCGCTTTTACATCGGTGGTGGGTGATGCGGGTATTACAATTGCAAATGCGCTTGATGTGCCGGTGACCACAGGCGATTCATATACTGTGACCGTTGCTGTGGATGCCATCCGTGAGGCGGCCTGTGTCATGGATATTCCGCTTCGCAGCGCAACTGCCGCAGTGGTGGGGGCAACAGGCACGATTGGGCAGGTTTGCGCGGAGTTATTGGCAGACGATGTGGAACGGTTATACTTAATTGGTCGCAGGCAGGCAGCGCTTGAAGAACTGCGCGACAGGCTCAAGGTCCGGTCTAGAGCCGAGCTGGTCATCAGTACGAATATGAATGTTTTGGCGCAGGCTCAGTTGATTCTGGCCGTGACAAGCGCCATCCATGATGTAGTTCAGCCTGAACATTTACAGCCGGGTAGTGTCATCTGTGACGTTGCCCGCCCTCGTGATGTTTCTGCAATGGTGGCAGCCGCGAGAGATGATATATTAGTGATTGACGGTGGAATGGTCGACGTGCCAGGATCCGTTGATTTCCATTTTAACTTTGGCTTTCCGCCGGGCAAAGTATATGCCTGTATGGCGGAAACGATGGCGCTGACCCTGGAAGGTCGCTTCGAAGACTATACACTTGGCAAACATCTGACACGGGAACGTGTAGAAGAAATTGGAGCGCTGGCAAAGAAACATGGTTTTCGCGTGAGCGGATTTCGTTCATTCGAGCATGAAATAACACCCGATCATATTGAAGAAGTGCGCCGGAATGCGAGAAACGCGCACCGGGTGCGTAAGTTGCATACGTAATACTGGAGGCAGTTTATGGGAAAATCGCGACTGTTAGTTGTGGAAGATGATATTGACATTGGCAATATGCTGAAGATTTATTTCAGCGGCATGGATTTCGATGTTGACGTTGCTGTGCGCGGCTCAGATGCGTTGGAGAAAACCAAACAGGTTCTTCCTCATCTCATCGTGCTCGATATTATGTTGCCTGATATTGATGGATATGAGGTATGCCGTAATTTGCGCACAAGCATGCGTACCAGTCACATCCCTGTGATCTTCCTTACTCAAAAGGATGAGCGCGGCGACAAGTTGCAAGGGTTGGAATTAGGTGCAGACGATTACATCACCAAACCTTTCGATATCGAAGAACTAAAATTGCGCGTGCAGGGAGCAATCAAACGTTCTGAACGGGAGAGCCTGACGGATCCCCGCTCCGGGTTGCCCGCCGGGCGTCTGATCGAGGAACAGCTACGCCGCATCATTCGGGAAAAAGACTGGGCTTTGCTGGATGCGCGTATTAATAATTTTGAGACCTTTAAAGATGTATATGGTTTTGTCGCCAGTGACGATGTCTTGCGGTTTACCGCCATGATGATCGGTGAAGTGGTGGATGAACTGGGCGCCAATACTGATTTTATTGGTCACGCAGGCGGCGACAATTTCATTATTATTACCAGGAATGAAAAAGCTGCTTCGATGAAAGAGCGCCTCAAACAACGATTCGATCAGGAAGTTCAAACCCACTATAACTTTATTGACCGCCAGCAGGGATTTGTCCAGGCTCCTGCCCCTGATGGGACAACCATTAAAGTGCCTTTTATGACAATGTCGGTGGGTGTGGTTTCGCCCAACGAACAATCATTTGCCGATATTCGCGAGATCACTGAAATGGCGGCTGAAGCCCGCCGGCAGGATTCCGCGACTGGCGGATAAGGTGATATTCAAGGATGTTTGCCGGGCAGGAAGTGGGCCTCGGGTTGTTGATAATGGCAGCGATACTATTCGTATCTGTGCTGACCATTGTCGCTTTTCGGCGTGTGCCGCGTAACGTATTGCTCACCCCGCAGACTGACGCATCTTTTATTCCCCAAGGGTCACAACATACACAGGAAGCGATATTACTCGTCCAATCGGGAGGACGGGTTGAATACGTTAATGAAGTAGCGCGTGAATGGTTTGGATTGCGCCCGGATGAACCATCAGACCTTGAACGTCTTCTTCGTCGCGTGCGCCCGGTGGACGAATTCCTTGAACTTTGTGCACACCAGGGACAGAAACGAATCTCAGTCGGGGGACATTTGGCTGATGTTACATCCTATCAAGTGCCTGGACCCTACTTGTTAATGCTTGTTATCATGCGTAATGTTGACCTATCCAAAGGTATTGGAGAGACTGATACAGATTCTTCTGTTTTAAAAACAATTACCGATTTTGGAACGAATATCACAGCCAGTCTTGATCTGGACGAGACGCTTCATGCCATATTATTGAATATATCTCACATCGTTCCGGCCGATTTGATGGAAATGAAAACATGGGATTCTTCTCATCAGAACTTTATGACCTTTACCCTGGAGTCTTCCGACTCTACTAGCGTTCGACGGATAGAGCATTCACAGTTTGGTGCATTGACGAGTACTTTGATGGCCCAGCGTAAGCCTCTCTTAGTGCCAGATACCCACTCACCTGATATTCCGCTTCCTCAATTGAATGGAAGCTCCTCGATTCAATCCTATCTTGGTTTCCCGCTGATCGCGGATAACGAATTGATCGGCGCGTTGGAAATTGGGCATTTATCTCCGGGAGTCCTCGGACAACACGATCTTGACATGATTCAACTTGTTGCCGGTCAAGCCGCTTACAGCATTCGTAATTCCCTGCGTTACGAAGCTGAACAGGATCATTTGGCAGAACTAAGCGGACTTGCCAATCTTTCACAAGCATTTGGTTCTTCACAAGATCATGCCGGATTGCTCAAACGTTTGATCGAAAGCGTTTCCCCGCTCTTCCCAGTAGATGTTCTGGGATTCCTTCTTTTTGATGCGGATAAAAAGACACTCCAGGCACAGGCTCCATTTCAGGGGTTGCCGCCTCATATTGTCGATATTTACCGCACAGTGATTCAGCCGGATACCAAGGCAGAAAACATCGTTCTTGAACAAAAACCGATCATTACGCGTAACGCAGGGACTGATCAGCTATGGCTTGACCTTGGTTTGCAAAACCTTGCACAAGCAGCAAGTTTGCGGGAATCTGTTCTTGTACCGCTGGTTTCCGGCGATCGTGTTATTGGATATTTTCAAGTTTCGAACCATAAACGGGCTTCGGTGGAATTCTCTGAAGCAGAATTGCGTTTGATGGAGACGGTGGCAAAACAAGCTGCCGGTATCATTGATAATTCTGTCGCAGTTGAGCATACCCGTCAACGAATACTACGTTCTGACGCATTGCGCCGCATTGCCAGCCTGGCAGCCTCTACAACCACTCTGGATGAAATTCTACGCTTCTCTATACGGGAACTGACGACCCTCTTTCAAGGCGATATTGCTGCCATCTTTTTATATAACGAACAGGTTGGCGAGCTTCACTTGCATGAGGGATCTGTAATGGGAGCAAGCTCGGATGTCATAAGTATCCTTACCCGACTTCACATGGGTGACACCCAGTACAGGCATACAGTTTCAGGAAATCAACAACCATTCCTTTCAGGACATCTGGGCGTCGAACGCCAAATACTGCCTGGGTATCGCCCCCTTGTTACAAAACTCCAAATTGAATCTGTAGTGATTGTGCCGCTACTTATACGCGACAAGAGTCTTGGCGAACTCATTCTTGGCAGTCGCAAATCCGAGTTTTTTACTGATTACGATCTCCAGATCATCTCAACTGCCGCAGGTCAACTGGCTTCCGCAATTGAAGGCGCATCCCGGGCTTTACTGACCGATGAAATATTGCAGCGCCGTGTTGAACATCTTACCTCCATCGCGCGTGTCAGCCGTGAACTTAATTCGCTCACAGATCTAAAGTCCCTGCTTGAGGTGGTGCGAGATGAGAGCCTGCGGACCACGCGTGCAGAGTGCGGAACGATTCTTTTGTTTGACATGGACGCCTCATCCGACCCGCCGCCTGTTTCACTTTCCCTTGGCTGCCCCCTGCCTGATACGCTCTCACCGCTTGAACTGGAAGTGATTAAAAGCGGTGAGCCTAAATTGATCGTCGACATGGCTCAAACGGGATACCTTCCTTTTCATGAGGGTGTCCATTCCACTATGATCGTGCCTATCATTAATCATGGAAAGACAGCAGGATTGATCCATTTACACTCCGGGCAAGCCGGATTCTTCGATCAGGCATCTCTCGAAGTAACACAAACACTTGCATCTCAAGCATCGGTTGCTTTGAGCAACGTACAGCGTTTTCAGGAACAAAGTCGATACACTGAGCTTCTTCGCCGCCGTGCAGAAACCCTCACAAAGTTAACCGAGAACGGTCAGACGCTTAATTTCGAGCAACCGCTCGATCAATTACTTCGCGGAATCGCCAACAGCATTCGCGAGACCACACCCTTCGAAGCGGTACTTGTCAGTATTTACGAGGCAGATACCGGCCTACTCAGGCGGGTGACTGGTGTGGGTTTTTCCGCCGACGCATTGGCTGAGTTGATGTCACGTCGACAACCGTTTTCCAGCGTCCAGCAAATGCTTAAGTCTCAGTATCGTATCAGCCGCTCCTATTTCATCCCTGTAGATCAAGCGCCTATCATCCCTGCCGATGTGCATATGCTTACCCTGGAGGTGGATGGTACTTTGCAAAAGTCCCCCAACTCATGGGATCCTGATGATATTCTTCTTGTTCCCCTCGAGGATAACCGGGGAAACTCACTCGGACTGATTAGTCTGGATGCTCCTCGCGACGGCCTACGGCCAGATCGCGCAACCATTGAGGCGCTTGAAATATTTGCCGCGCAAGCTTCATTGGCAATAATGAATAACTCCCGCTTTACTGAGTTGCGTGCGCAGGTGGATACGCTTTCATCAGGCATTGAAAGACAACAACGCTTGCTGGTTGTCACGCAAAATGATTTACCTATCCTACTGCGAAAAGATCTGGACCAGACCATCGCAATCCAGAATCTGGACCAACGCGCACATCGGGTACGCGCCGGGCTGGCAATTACCGAGTCTGTCAGCCGTCAGTTGGATGCCTCCTCCGCGTTGCAGGCATTGGCACGCGAAACGCTGACGCAACTCAACATGTCGGTGGCGATTGTGGCAGAAGCGGCGAATGAAGGTCCTCGTTTGGCGCATGTGCTGGGCAATATCCCGCGAGTTACCAACCCTGAGGCATTGTTCGGTCAACGGAATCCGCTTCGAGCGTGTTTGCAGACCGGCGAAGCAATCCTAATCTCAAGTTTGGACGAGGATCTCGAATGGCGTGATGCTCCGTTGTTGACTGCTCTTAGAGCCAAATCTTTGGTGTGTTTGCCCATTAGGATCGATAAACGAACCGTTGCGGCGATGTTGGCGGTCAGCCCTGAACCGATGTCTTCCTTTACGGACGAAGACCTTCAGGTGTATCACCAGATTTCACGACAGACATCTGTGATCCTTCAAAATATTTCCCTGCTCAATGAAACTCGCCGCCGCCTGCAGGAAGTGAATCTTTTATTGGATTTCAGCCGCCAGTTGCGTGGATTGGATTCGGATCGTATTGTCAAATCGTTGCTTGAAAGTTCGCGGCGCGCTTTAAACGCGGCTCATGCCGGTGTTGTGCTTATTTGGGATGAACATGCAAACCAGTTATTACCCCGGGCTGTTTCCGGGTATGCAGATAATGAGGCGATGAAAAAGATTGCCTATAACCCTGGCGAATCACTGCCGGGGCTGGCATTTGAGTCGAAGCGCTCCATGCGTGTGGATGAGATTCAATTTACCCGCGACTATATCTTCTCTACGGAGGCTCAATTACTTTATCGTCAGGCAACTGGCGGACGCCTGCCCGTTTCCAGTTTGTTGATCCCCATCCAATCTGGCAATGAGAGCATCGGGGTCCTCGTATTGGACAACTTCAATACCTCTTCCGCCTTTCGAGAGGAGGATGAAGTATTGCTTCTTTCACTTTCCCAGCAGGTTGGTTTATCACTACAAAATGTGCTTTTAGTGCAATCCACGCAGGAACGCGCCACACAATTGGAGGCGCTTACAGGTGCGGCTTCTATACTTACTTCCAGCCTGCAAAGTAATGAATTGATAAGTTCTCTTCTCGACCAACTTGAACCCGTAATTCCTTATGATACAGCCACGCTATGGCTTCGTGAGAAAGATCGTTTGACCGTTGCCGCGGCACGCGGCTTTCCCGATACAGACCGACGACTTGGCTTAACCAGCACCGTAGAAGACAGCGCTCTGTTAAAGAAATGATTCGTACCGGGCAGGGCGTTTTGGTGGGTGATGTGCGGCAGGATCCACGCTTCCCGGCTGTGGAAGCTCCACGGCTATCCTGGCTGGGTCTGCCTCTTGTATACAAAAATGAAGTAATTGGTGTACTGGCTCTCGAAAAATGGCAGGCATATTTCTTTACC
This sequence comes from uncultured Chloroflexia bacterium, assembly GCA_963753655.1. Classification (GTDB taxonomy): domain Bacteria; phylum Chloroflexota; class Anaerolineae; order Anaerolineales; family Villigracilaceae; genus Defluviilinea. Next base: position 419,614 of record CAVWDB010000015.1, on the reverse strand, counting down.
CGTGAACACGTACAAGTGGGAACCACCTTTGCAAGTCAGGCGGCTGTCTCTCTTGAAAATGCACGCTTGTTCGAAGACAGTATAAACCGTGCGACCGAACTGGATGAGCGCTCCCAAAGGTTGGCGCTTATCAATCGTTTCTCCTCCGCCCTCAGTGGTTTATTGGAGGAAAATAAGATATTACAACTGACAGCGCAAGAGCTGCAGGACGCCATGCACGCCGCGCGAGTTTCGGTAGTCACATTCGAACGAACAAGCGCGGTGTGGAGACATTCCAGCCCAAAACCAAAGATCCAGCTCCCTCAAAACCTGCCGGATGCACCAATCTTTCATCGCTTGCGTGAATCTTTGGGTGTGTTCACAACTGATTCTGTAGATACTGAACCAGAACTTGCCCCTTTGAGCAGACTTTTGGATGATGACACGCAATCGCTTCTCATTCTACCGCTCGTGAGCGGGACAAATTTGCAGGCGTTGGCCTTTGTCCATCAGAATGAATCAATGCGTTTTAGTCTCCCAGAGATCGAGTTGGCTCGCACATTAAGCAATCAGGCTTCCATCGCTTATGAGAATGCCCGCCTGTATCAATCCACCTTGTTAACTGCGGCGCGTTTTTCTGTTCTCAATGAAGCAAGTTATCAGGTGGGCGCCAACCTTGACCCTGAACAGATCTATGTTGCAGTTCACACTGCTGCAAAAAAACTGATGCCGGTCGAGTTATTCGTGATCAGTTTGCTCGATGAAGAAACGGATGAGATCGAGGGCGTTTACCTTATGGATGACGAGAAACGTTCTCCCGCCACCCGCATCCCGCGTGACCAGGGCTTGACCGGCCGCATAATTGCCTCGGGCGAACCTCTGTTATTACACGGCGCCGAAATCGTGGACGAAGCAGGTGGTATTCCCTTTGGCAAACCTGATACACCGAAATCCATCCTGGCTGTCCCGATGATACTGGGCGGCAGGACGATAGGCATGCTCTCAGTACAGAGTTACCAACCGGATGTATATTTCGAAGACGAACTCCAGCTCCTGAGTACGCTTGCCAACCAGGCTATTGTAGCCATTCAAAACGGACGCCTATTCAACGAGACGCAGCGGCTAGCGGAACAACTCGAACAGCGCGTTGCGGAACGTACTGCCCAACTGCAACGCGAGCAACAGAATACGGAAACGCTTCTGCGCATTTTGACCGAGGTCTCCGCCAGTCTTGACCTTGACCGCGCTTTGAATCGTACCCTTGCTCTGCTAAACGATGCCATTGGCGCGGAACAGGGCACGATCATGTTACGCGGCGCAGACGATAACATGCTGCACTACCGCGCTGGGTATGGCTATCTTTCAGACAAAATATCCGGGGAGGGGCGGGGCTTTAAACTTAAGATCGGCGAAGGTTTGGCAGGTTGGGTTGTGGAAAACCGTGAAGCGGCTTTGATCAACGACCTGACGGAAGACCCGCGCTGGGTGAGATCACCTTCCTCTTCATTAGAACATCGGAGCGCCATTGCCATGCCTTTGCTGGTGGCGGAAGATGTGATCGGCGTGCTGATGGTTTTCCATCGTAAAGCCGATTACTTTAGTTCCGAACTCCTGAACATGGTCAAAGCCATTGCCGGGCAGGTGGCAGTTGCCATTAACAATGCGCACCTTTATGAGCTGATCCGTGATCAGGCGGAACGTTTAGGGAGCATGCTCCGTCGTGAACAAGAGGATGCTAGTCGTTCACAAGCCATTCTTGAGGCAGTGGCAGACGGCGTTTTGGTCACCGGAGCCAATAATCGCATATCCTTCGTGAATAGCTCTGCAGAAGATATTCTCGATTTAGAGTCAGGTCGGGTAGTGGGTCAATCGCTTGATGTGTTTGGCGGATTATTCGGCAAGGCGGCTGGCTCCTGGATGCAAACCATCCGGAATTGGTCTGAAGCGCCTGCTGAATATCAACATGGAGAAACATTTGCCGAGCAACTGGATCTCCAAAATGGACGTATCGTTTTAGTCCACCTTGCGCCGGTGATTTTACAGAATGACTTTTTGGGAACAGTGTCCATCTTTCGTGACATTACGCATGAGGTCGAAGTGGACAGGCTTAAGTCCGAGTTTGTTGCGACGGTGAGTCACGAACTTCGTACACCCATGACCTCCATCCGTGGATATACCGATGTCCTTCTTATGGGTGCGGCAGGTGCGATGAATGAAAATCAGACACACTTCCTCAATATCGTGAAAAACAATACGGAACGTCTCAACATTCTTGTCAATGATCTATTGGACGTTTCCCGCATCGAATCGGGACGTGTTACTCTTTCACCCCAGGCGCTCGATCTGCACGAGGTGGCTGAAGATGTGATCGAGGATGTGTTGCGCCGCTCGCAGGAGGAGAATAAACCCATGGCTCTTTCTCTGAATGCGCCGAAGAAACTGCCGCGCGTATTCGGGGACATGGAGCGGATTCGTCAGGTTGTCGGTAATCTTGTTTACAACTCATACCATTACACGCCTGAGAACGGCACAATCACGGTGAATATCCATCCCTTAAACGGAGGAGATGAGGTTCAGGTGGACATAGAGGATAATGGTGTTGGCATTGCATTGGAAGATCAGGAACGCGTATTTGAGCGCTTCTATCGTGGTGAACATCCATTGGTTTTGGCAACTCCCGGAACAGGACTGGGACTTTCCATCGTTAAACAAATTGTGGAAATGCACAACGGGCATATTTGGATGAAGAGCAGCGGCGTGCCAGGGGAGGGCAGTGTGTTCTCTTTTACACTGCCGGTCTATGAAAATAAATGAGGCATTTATGGCTAAGATATTGATTGCAGAAGACGAACGGGATATTCGAGATTTGGTGGCTTTCACCCTGCGCTTTGCCGGACATGAAGTCTTCGCGGCTACCAACGGAGAGGAGGCTGTTGAGATGGCGCCGAAGGTCAACCCTGACCTGATTCTGATGGATGTGCGCATGCCGCGTATGACCGGTTATGAGGCCTGTAGAGCTATGAAAGAAAACCCTGACTTGAAGGATATCCCGGTTGTATTTCTTTCTGCAAAAGGACAGGAGAACGAAATCCAACAAGGTATGGATGCTGGCGCGGAGGAGTATCTGCTCAAGCCATTTGCTCCAGACCAATTGACGGCTCACGTAAAGAGCATTCTTGCGAAATTTGGAAAATAACTATTGAGCGCTATTCTTCTCGAAGGCTCCATTGTGCATTACGAGGTGTTGGGACGCGGACGTCCTGTCATCTTTCTGCACGGTTGGGTTGGCTCATGGAAATATTGGATTACTTCCATGCAGGTCACCTCGACCTCCTATCGCGCCTATGCGCTCGATATGTGGGGCTTTGGAGATAGCGCTCATAACGCGTTGAAATATTCGCTTGAGGAGCAGGTAAAACTCATCGATGATTTCATGAATGAAATGGGGATTGGTAAGATCGCCCTTGTTGGACATGGATTGGGCGCGCTGGTGGGGATGGCATTTGCGAATCGCTATCAGCAGAGTGTGGATCGTTTGATGGCAATCAGTTGTCCCTTAAGTGTCGATGCGGTCAACTCCCGTCTGAAAGCGGATTCACCCTCACCGGTCGACCTGACCGAATGGCTGTCCAGCCGTACCCCGGAATCCACCACTGCCTTATCTGATTCGTCCAAGGCAGATTCCCAGGCGATTGTCGCTTCGATGGCTGGATTGCAAGGGGATAATCTTTATGGGAATTTCCGTAATTTGAATATTCCCTGTTTGTTTGTACATGGAGAGAAAGACCAGGCAATCTCTTCTCCAAATGAAAATTTCTCTTTTTCATCCATGTCTCACAATGTTTTATTGGAAGGCTCTGGTCATTTCCCGATGATCGACGAGACGATCAAATTCAATCGTTTACTCACAGATTTTCTCGCGCTCGATTCGGGTGTAAGCCCCACTGAGTTGCAAATGAAGGAAGAGTGGAAACGCAGGGTTCGATAGCTCGGCTGAGCGGAGCGAGCGCTTGTCGAGTGCAGACGAAGCGGCGGTGGTAGTCAACGCCTCATTTTTTAATTGACAATAAAATCAATTGGTATTACGATACCTATCACAACTGAACGGGGTGCCTGTGAACGAACAGGCTGAGAGGAGCGTAAAACGCTCGACCCGCAATACCTGATCCAGATCATACTGGCGGAGGGAACATTGATTCATCATCACCCAAACATCCTCCGCAGTGAGGATGTTTTTTATTTTGCAACGCATCGTTATCTTCGCCAACGGCGAACTGTCTGATATCAATAAAACCCAGTCGCTTTTGCGTCTCGATGACCACATTGTCTGTGCAGATGGGGGGACGCGTCATGCGCTTGCATTGGGATTGACGCCCAATCTTGTCATCGGCGATATGGATTCCATCGACAAGGATCAATGGCACGCATTGGAACAGGCTCGCGTGCCCATTGAAATGTTCCCCCGCGATAAAAACGAGACTGATCTTGAACTTGCCATTCTTCGAGCCGTTGAGCTTGAACCCAAAGAGATTGTCGTGGTCGCCGCGCTCGGTGGCAGACTGGATCAAACGCTCGGTAACATTGCGCTGCTCACAGATGATCGTCTCGTGCCATTTGACGTTCGCTTTGAGGATGGAGTGGAGGAGATCCTCTTTTGCCGGGACCAGGTCGAAATCCGCGGAAGAAGCGGGGATATTGTCTCATTAATTCCGTGGGGAGCGCCTGCCCACCACATCCACACACAGGGGTTGAAGTGGGCTCTCCACAATGAAACACTTTATCCTGAAAAGACACGCGGCATCAGTAATGAGATGATGAATGCAACAGCCCGCATTGAAATATCGTCGGGCAGATTGCTTGTCATCCATCGCCGTCAACCATGAACAATTGTATAAATTGAAAGGTTCGCATGAAAAAAATAATCACCCTGCTTTCTTCTTCTCTTTTTCTTTTTGCCGCATGTACGCCGCAAGCCACACCTTTATCATCCGCCGAACCTCAAACGCTTACCATTCTGACGCATGATTCTTTTGCTGTGAGCGAAGATGTTGTTCAGTCGTTTGAAGAGGCAAACAACGCAAAAGTTGTTTTCATTCAAAGCGGCGACGCGGGCGCGGTCTTGAACAAAGCCATTCTCACCAAGGATGCGCCTCTCGCTGACCTGCTTTTTGGGGTAGATAACACTTTCCTTTCGCGTGCGCTGGAAGGCGAAATTTACGAAACGTATGCTTCGCCTGCATTGCAAAACATTCCCAATCAGTTCAAACTCGATTCGTCGAATCGTGCATTGCCTGTTGATTATGGCGATGTATGTATCAATTACGACAAGGCATATTTTGCTGATAATTCACTTCCCGTTCCGCAATCCCTCGAAGACCTGATCAAACCCGAATATGCAAACCTGCTCGTTGTCGAAAACCCCGCCACCTCCTCCACGGGGCTTGCTTTTCTGATGGCAACCATTGCGCATTTTGGTGATGGCTATCTCGATTACTGGAGCGGGCTTAAAGATAACGGCATTGCAGTTGTGGATGGTTGGGAAACCGCCTACTACACCAACTTTAGCGCATCATCAGGGCAGCGGCCCTCAGCCGATGGTCGTTTCCTATGGGACCTCTCCCGCGGCGGAGGTGATCTTTGCTGAGACTCCACTCGATGACGCGCCCACCGCGTCCATTCTTGGACCTGATACCTGCTTCCGTCAAATTGAATTTGTCGGCATCCTCAAAGGGACTCAACACCGCGCCCTCGCCGAAAAATTTGTGGACTTCATGTTGAGTTCGCAATTTCAGGAAGACATGCCGATGCAGATGTTCGTTTATCCTGTGAATCCAGATGCCAAATTGCCCGAGGAATTTATCAAATATGCTCAAGCCCCTGAACAGCCCGCTACTCTTTTGCCGGATGAAATCGCTTCCAACCGCGATCAATGGATTCAAGAGTGGACAGATGTGGTGATGAAATAACGTTCATCGCGCCGAGCGGAATGGTTTGTGATTTTCACCCCACGCAGTCGCAACGATCAGTGATTATGACTAAATTAATTAACCACGAAGGCACGAAGTCTCCAGGAGGATTTAATTTCCTTGCACCCTTCGCGTCTCCGTGGTTAAGAAGGGCGTTCCTGTGGTTCTCGCCTCTTCTCTTTCTTGCCATTTTTTTCTTTTTTCCTCTTTCCAAAATCCTCGCCCTCACTTTCGATCTCGAATCTCTAACCGCCGAAAATTTACGAATTACATTTCACGTATTAGGTTTTACCCTTTATCAAGCCAGTCTCTCTACTTTCCTCACGCTCCTGCTTGGGCTTCCTTCTGCCTACCTTTTTGCCCGTTTCAATTTTCGCGGCAAAGTTCTCCTGCGTACATTGACCGCCGTTCCCTTTATGCTCCCCACTGTTGTTGTTGCCGTATCTTTCAACGCCCTGCTCGGTCAACGCGGTTTGATCAACAATTTTATTTATCCCTCATCCTTTATCCTTCGTCCTTTCCTTGCCATCCTCCTCGCCCATGTCTTTTACAACACCACCATTATTATCCGCGTTGTAGGGAACGCCCTCTCCAGCCTCGACCCGAAACTTGAGCAAACCGCCCGATCCCTGGGCGCAGATTCGCTCCACGTTTGGTGGAATGTCATCCTTCCCATTATTCAACCATCCATCCTTGCCTCCTCATTGCTTGTCTTCCTTTTTGATTTCACATCCTTCGGCGTTATCCTTTTACTTGGCGGCTCACAGTTCTCCACCCTCGAAGTGGAAATTTATTTGCGTGTCCTGAAACTCCCCAATCTTTCTCTTGCCGCTTTGCTCTCGGTCATTCAACTGATTTGTACAATCCTTGTTTCCATTCTCTACACCCGCATGGCAACTCGCTCTACAGCCCAAACTGCACCGCGTTCTAAATCATCCAATCTCCGCAAAGCAAAAACTCTTCGCGAAAAATCTTCGTTACGCTATTCTGTATTCTGCTTTCTGCGTTCTTCATTTCTCCCCTTGCCTCTCTGCCTCTCCGTTCCCTCTTCCGACCTCGAAGCCGATCGTGGTCAACGCGGCGCAGTTCAATACGGATTCACAACCGATTACTATACCGAACTCTTTGTCAACCGCCGCGGCTCGGTCTTTTATGTTCCACCCATTCAAGCCACAGCCAATTCACTCAGCTACGCTGGCGCAACCGTCGCGCTCTCGCTTCTTCTTGGCTTTCCTGCCGCGTTTGCATTGGCAAAACCAACCCGCCTCGAAAGGATTCTTGACCCTCTTGTCATGCTTCCACTCGGTTCATCAGCAGTGATGTTGGGTTTGGGCTTTATCCTTGCCTACGGAAAATGGCTGACCTCACCCCTGCTTGTTCCGTTTGCACATACGCTCGTCGCGCTGCCGTTTGTCATTCGCGCACTGCAACCTTCCATTGCGTCCATCCCCGAAAGACTGCGTCAAGCCGCCGCCTCTCTGGGCGCCTCGCCTCTCGAAGTTTGGAAGACGATCGATCTTCCCATTCTCCGCCGTGCCACACTTGCCGCCGCTACTTTTGCATTTACCATTTCGCTGGGTGAGTTTGGCGCAACTCTTCTCATTTCCCGCCCCGAATACCCCACCATTCCCGTTGCCATTGAACGCTTCCTTTCCCAGCCCGGGGGTCTCAACTATGGTCAGGCGATGGCAATGGCATCCATTCTCATGCTTCTTACAACTGCAAGTATTTTGTTGCTCGAAAAATTCCGTCTGCCCGGTGCGGGAGAATTCTAATGCTTCAAGTCCAAAACATCTTCAAGACCTACGAGGGTAAACTCTTGCTCAACGATATTTCATTCGATGTGGCAGAGGATGAGACGATTTGTTTATTGGGCGCATCGGGCAGTGGCAAGTCCACTTTATTGCGGATCATTGCTGGATTGGAAGATGCGGATGAAGGCATTATCTTGTTCAATCAGCTTGATCTTACGAATACACCGCCTCATCTCCGTGACTTTGGGTTGGTCTTTCAAGACTATGCACTTTTCCCTCACCTAAACGTCAACGATAATGTCGCTTTTGGATTGAAGATGCGCCGTATGGGGAAGGATGAAACCGACCAGCGTGTAGCGAGTTCATTGGCACTCGTTAATCTGAGCGGATTTGGTAAGCGACAGGTAATAGCCTTATCAGGCGGTGAACAGCAACGCGTCGCACTCGCACGCGCGCTGGCAACGCGTCCGCGCCTGCTGATGTTCGATGAACCTCTCGGTGCATTGGATCGCGCTTTGCGCGAAGAATTGCTTAACGAATTGCGGACGATACTGAATCAAACAAAAATCCCTGCGATCTACGTCACTCACGATCAGGAGGAAGCCTTTACGATTGCAGACCGCGTACTGATATTACATGACGGGAAAATTGTCCGGGAAGGGACGCCTGCGGATGTATGGGCGAACCCGGGGTCCGCATTTGTGGCGGATTTCCTGGGGTTGGGGAATGTTCTTGATGGGGAAGTGATTGGAGAAATGATGAATGCAGAAGGCAGAAGGCTGAATGTCAAAACCATACACGGTTTGTTTGAAGTGAAGTGTGTTCACAAGTTTCCAGACGGAGAAAAAATCAATTTGTTGGTGAGACCGTTTGAGGTCAGGAATGAGGCGAACACTGTTTCAGGAATTGTCACCGATGTCATTTTCCAGCAAGATCGCTATAAAGTCACAATCGATAATGTCACTCTGAGCGATAGCAAAGGGTCTCTACCTGGAAAGAGCGAGACTCTTCGTTCGCAACGAACGCTCCCTCAGAATGACAGGGCTACTTCTGGTTTTTATGTCTACCTTGATGCTCCCCCAAAGATTGGCAAAAAGATCTCCGTACAGGTTAAGGTAGAATGTCTCGGATGAGAATCGTTGTGCAGAAAAAAAATCCCGCAGGTGAAGTGACCTACGAGTATGAAGGCGTTCTATTGAGCCGTGATGAGAATTCAGTGATTCTCGAAGCTTTATTTGACCGCCCCGATATGCCTTTTCAGGATGTAGTTTTCAAAACAGGCGACCGCTTTGTGGAATATTATTATAGCGACCGTTGGTATAACATTTTTGCAGTTCATGACAAGGATGATGGGAAAGTAAAGGGTTGGTATTGCAACATCGGCAAACCAGCTGTGATCGAGAATGACAAGGTATCGTATGTTGATCTGGCTCTCGATTTATGGGTTTCTGTAAGTGGAGAGCAAATAGTTTTGGATGAAGACGAGTTCGAAGCGCTGAGTTTGGATGAAGAATTGACCCGCAGGGCATTAAGCGGGCTGGAAGAGCTAAGGCGCTCTTTTAAAAAAAACAAACCCCCGAGATGACTCGGAGGTTTGTTGCCTGTCCGAAGTTTTTTATTGCAGAGCGTTCATGATCTGATCGCCATATTGCCATAAGGCAATTCCAGCAATACAGCAACAGCATAATAACACAACCACTACAACAACAATGATCAAGGTGGTGTTATTCTTCTTGGGCATTTCTTCAGTAGCGGGGGGCATTTGATCGTTCATAATTACTTCTCCTCTAGGGGTGAGATTGCCCGCGGGGCGGGATGAATAATTTCCAGCATTATATCAGGTTGTTTCCCTGCTGGCTCGTTTGTAAAGACCGTAAATAATAAAAGAAGCCAGCACGACGAGCAGTGTTCCGATGAGCACGGGCAGAACCACCGCGACGATAGATAAGACCGTAGAGATTACATCTTCTGCGATGGATACGGGGACATTTCCCGCGCCGCCGGTGGTGGCTGTCACCACCGGACGAAGCGCGCCCGCTTTGGCAATGTGCACCGTCCCTGCGATGAAAAGACCGCTTGCCAGCGCCAGGACTGGATGAACATCCGTGATTACATTTGCGCTGGCGGCAAAGGCAATCGCTCCAGCCGCGGGACGGATAACGGTTTGTATCAGGTCATTAACGTGGTTCACGGCGGGAACTTTGTCCGCCAGCATTTCGATGATGACAAGAATACATAACAAGAGAATGATCCAGGGATTCGCCAGCGTATCCCACGGGCTGTTGAGATGGATCAAGTTTGTATAATGTCCGAGAAGTCCGACGACCAGCAGGGGGATGTATGCGTTCAACCCGGCGCTGGCTGAAAGACCGAATGCTGTGAAGATGCCAGTGAGTAATTCCATAATTATTTCCTATTTTCTTTTGATCTTTGGAGTCAGCCAGCTTGCTGGCGTATCACGGGAGCAAGCTCCCTGATTCCAAAAGCTCAAAGTGAGACTCAACCCAGGGGAAAACCTCCCCAGGTTCCGGTGAGTTTGAAGCGAAGTAAATCAATGACGGTAATCATCAAAAACGCAAGAGTTGTCCCGGCAAGAAAGGGCAGCCACATCTGTTTTAACGAGTCAAAACCATTTTCCTGCCGCATGATGAGCAGCCATACCATGCTGAAAACGATAATAAGTAAAGACAGAACACCCACTACACTGATGATCGCAATCGGATACAGAATAATGGGGCTTTCGGTAAGAACCAGCAGGTCGATCAGAAAAATAGCGCCGATGAGTATGCCCAATTTCTTCCAATCCAGTGCGGGGCTGGGGTCAACGTCCTTCCACGTGGTTTGGTTGAACGCCGGAAAAAGAATCGAAGCCAGCGCAATGCCCATGCCGCTGCCAGTGAAGAGACGAAGTGTGTTGTTGGGGATATAAAGATTGGGAATATTATCCAGTGCGCCCTGCGACGTCTGTTTGAGTAAATAAAGATAAGAGTTGGAACCATCAATTCCAAAAGCAAGAAAGAAGACGATCAACGGCGCGCCGAGCTTCCAACCGGGCATCCCGCTTTTCTTCCCACTAACGATTGCGAAGAAGAGCAATGTAATTCCAGCCGCATTGAACTCGCCTGTGCAACGCGCACATAATGGGATCTGACGGTCGCCAATATGAAACGAACGTTCGTCAATCCGATGGCAGATGGCATATCCGATGGCGTCTGCCTTGCCCAGCAAACCCGGCGGTGTGACGGAAAACCATATCCCGAAAACGACGAGCGCGGCTAGTGGAACCAGCCACCGAGATAAATTGTAAAACCTGGGCTGTGAGGGTTTCTGTTCCATTCTGTTCATTATATGGGGATATACAATGAAACGCAAGAAATATCCTGATTAGGGTAAAATACCCCGCTAAGGAGAACGCAATGAAGAGAATTGGAATTTTAACGAGCGGTGGTGATGCACCGGGTCTCAACGCAGTTATTCGAGCCGCAGTAAAAACGGCAATCTTTACATATGGTTGTGAAGTCTTTGGCATCCGTGATGGTTGGGATGGTTTCCTGGATGAAGATGGGGTCGTCCCATTGACCACCGCTGACGTGCGAGGAATATTGCCGCGCGGCGGCACGATCCTGGGTACGGCAAATCGAGGAAATCCGTATGCCCGCAAGGTGATTCGTGATGGCAAGGAAGTGACTATTAACGTCTCGGACGAAATTGTCAAAGGTATTAAGCGGCTTGAATTGGATGCTCTGCTGGTCTTGGGAGGTGACGGTACATTGCGTACTGCGCACGAGCTGTATTTGAGAGGCGCGCCAGTCATTGGCGTTCCTAAAACGATTGATAACGACATCTATGGAACAGAAGCCACCTTCGGATTTGATACGGCTGTCGGTGTTGCCACGGAAGCCCTGGACCGGTTACATTCCACCGCTGAAGCGCATCATCGTGTAATGGTGCTTGAAGTAATGGGACGTGACGTGGGATTTATTGCGCTTCATGCAGGTATATCAGGCGGATCGGACGTGATTCTGATCCCGGAAATACCGTTCAAGTTTGAGTCTGTGCTGGCAAAGGTTCGTCAACGCGTGGAGCGGGATATTCACTTCAGTATCATCGTTGTTTCAGAAGGTGCAGTGCCAGTAGGAGGGAGTCAGGTCTTTTCACGTAGTGGCGATGAGATGTACGTTCCGCGTCTTGGAGGCATTGGTCATGCCGTTGGAGAACTCATTGAGAAAAACGGATTTGAAACACGTGTAACTGTGTTGGGTCATGTCCAGCGTGGCGGCACACCGTCGCCTTATGATCGCTGGCTTGCGACACGCTACGGAGCTGCGGCGGTCCGTTTGGCAGCTGGTGGCCGTTTTGACCGCATGGTTGCATTACATGCGGGCAAAGTGATAGATATTTCCCTTGAAGAAGCGACTTCACGACAAAAGCGCGTAGATGTGAATGACGATGCCGTCATCACTGCGCGCAACCTTGGAATTTCATTTGGGGACGAGTAACTCATATCAATAACTTCCTAATAATAGAACTACGGCCCGGAAGAAGTAAAAAACTTCAGCCACAGATTGCACTGATGCACACGAATTTAAAAAAAACAATCCGTGAGAATTTGTACAACCCGCGGCTAAAAATTCCTTTGAAAGAAATAGGTTTTAAAGCCACAATGCCGCCCTTTCGGACGGCATTGGTGGGGCGCTGTGGCTTCCTTTTTACTGCTTGAGGAGGGATGCCACAGCGCTGGGTTTGTTGCTACTATCCATGTTAGACATCACCTCCTCCTTTCATTAGGATGGCAATCGATTGTGTGTTCCCCTGGATGAATGGTTGCAGTATGTCATATTTCAATATGAATGTCAATAGCCTCCTTTCTGTTCTCACTAAATTGTAATGTCAAAAACGTGAATTTGTGAAAAAATGATACCTTTTGAGAGTCTCCGCAAGCCCAATGCAGTTATCCTTTAGAAAAATCCCGTGGAGGTTCCATTGAAAGCCAATCCAAATCGCTTCTGGTTCATTGTCCTATTGCTCGGTTGGGTGTTTGATTTTCTCTTCTGGAAAAAGCCCGTCGGTATTAACCTTGCCATCTACGTAATACTTTGTCTCGTAAGCGGCATCTTCCTTCTTCGAGCAGATGGGCTTCGCCTCTCGCGGCGCTCGGGGCTGCTCCTCCTTCCCATTGCCTTTCTTGCCGCAACACCCTTTTTTCGCCTCGAGCCTATGACGGTCTTTCTCTCCGTCTCAATGACCATCTTCCTTATGGGAGTCTTTGCCTTAACTTTCCTGGGAGGACAATGGATCCATTATGGACTGCTCGATTACATCCTTGGATACCTGAACCTATTCGGAAGCATAATCACGCGTCCGCTTGGATTCGGCACAGAAATGCGAAAAGAACAGCCGTCCCTCGGTGAGAAGCGCAGCAGTCATGTGTGGCCCATCCTGCGGGGCGTTGCCATCGCGCTGCCGATCGTTGCCATCTTTGCATCTCTGCTTTCCTCTGCTGATCCCATTTTTGCAAAACGTTTTAAAGATGTGGTTGACTTGTTCAATATCGAGAACCTACCCGAATATATCTTCAGACTGGCCTATATCCTTGTCCTTGCCTATGGTATCGCAGGCATATACCTGCATGCCGCGCAAAAGTCTGCTGAAACGGTGGATGAGAAAACCCTCATCCCGCCATTCCTTGGTTTCACAGAGTCAACTATTGTGTTGGGTAGCGTGGTAATACTGTTCGTTGCGTTTGTGGTGATCCAATTTCAATACTTTTTTGGCGGGCAGGTTAATATTCACCTCGATGGATACACCTATTCTGAATATGCGCGTAAAGGCTTTGGCGAATTGGTCGTGGTTGCATTCTTTAGTCTGCTCCTGCTACTCGGATTGGGCGCAATCACGCGGCGTGAACATGAAATGCAGCGACGGGCATTTTCCAGCCTGGGTGTGGGTCTGGTTGGACTGGTGATCGTCATGCTGGTTTCGGCATTCCAACGACTGATGCTTTATGAAGAGGCGTATGGGTTCTCGCGTTTGCGTACATATACACATGTCTTTATGATCTGGCTTGGATTGTTATTGGTGACCGTTGTTGTTCTTGAGGCGCTTCGTCGTGAGCGCAGGGCAGGGTTAACCATGGTGCTGGCTTCCCTTGGATTTGTACTCTCACTCAGCCTCTTGAATGTGGATGCTTTCATTGTTAAACAAAATATTCAGCGTGAAATTCGCGGTGTGCCGGGACAAATCGTTACACCAGAAAACTCCGAACTCGATGCCCAATACTTTCTAGGGCTTTCAGACGACGCTGTTCCCGCACTGGTGGATGCGTTTATGAATAAGTCACTGCCCGATATTGTCCATGATAAAGTGGGCGCGGCGCTTGCATGCAAACGCTATGACCGACTGAGCCAGAGTAATCTCCCCTGGCAATCTTTTCATTTTTCGCGCTGGAACGCCAACCTCGCTTTTGAGAAGGTCAACAAAGATTTAGATGTTTATAAGATCATTGATACTGATTGGCCCATAAAAGTAAAAACGCCAGGGAAAGAAGAGTTTTCCTGTTGGCAATATTATTACGATTAGGAAACAAAAAGAGCCAGGCGCATTGTGTCTGGCTCTTTTGTCCATCTCTGCTATACGGGTTTGGTTTCCAATCCAATCATCAGCTTTTGCAGAAGCAGTGTATAAAACACAAGTAATACCACCATGATCCATGGAACATAAATAAGTGGGTCGGTAAGGATATAGGCTCCCTGATCGAGAATTCTATCGCCAAAAACAATATAGCTGGTAAGACGCCAAATATCCAGGAGCGCATAGGGAGCGAATACGATCCACAATAAGTTTTTGATCCATTTTTCTTTTGTAGTTGCCACCAGGTAGGCGAAGATAACCATGCCAAGGGATAACTCCCAGACCATATCCAACCAGATGAATGCCCCCAGGTAGACAGCAAAGGCAAGCGCCAATGCAGTTTCTGGAATTTCATTTTGCGGCTTCCCCTGCGGGGAGCGCAGGAATTTTAATCCAACCCATCCCAGTGGAGCAAGCAGAACCAGCTTAAGGATCGTGGCGATGCGCATGTTTGTGGGGGATACACCAAAGTAATAGAGAATAGTCTGCATTACAGAGTGGTTGTAACCAAGGAAAGGTTGATCGGGTCCGCGCCAGGGAAAGTCACGCGAGAGGCGGCCAAGAAACCCGAAATAATCCTTGTATTGTTGAATACCATACTCTACGCCTCCCGCCAGAATTGTCGCACCCGCGATCAGAATGTAGGCGATGATCGTTCCCACCATTAGCTTGATGAAGAAACGATATCTTCCCAACAATAAGGGCAGGGCGGCCGCAAATGCCCAATGAGGTTTGATGGGAAGGATTACTGCAAGCCAGAAGATCGACCACCCCAGATTTTCCTGTATGATCGCGTCAATCAAGAAGGTGGCGAATAGCGCAACGATGAGGTAAATGTTGAGGTATGCGAGATCATCCCAGAAAACCGAGAAGACGAGAAATAACGGCAATATCCATGCCCACATCTTTGCTATATTTTCAAGGCTATTCTTCTGGAAGATGCGGTCCCACCAAACATAGAAAAGCCAATAAGCCGCTATATGCAAGATTACCAGGAGAGGAATCAGTATTGTTAACGGTAGAAGCAGGAGCGGGCCAAAAAAGAAGGCGAATGCAGGAGCATATTGGAAATAGAGTTCAATAATTGCGAGTGATCCCTTAAGGTATATGTCTTCATGCGCTCGAAAGTGCTGTGTCGCTGGAATGTAGGATCGTTCTAGGTCTGTTCCTACCTGTTCCCCTTGTGCAATTGCCTCGGGCTGTAGAGCATCTGAGAAGAGGTAAATTTGTACCGCGAGCCGAAACACCGCGTAAACGATTGATGCAATTAGTAATATGCGGTATGTTTTTGATGCCTGCCAACATTCCTTTATGCTCTTCATGGGTTTTGCTACTCCTTCGGTATTAAGCGGCTGGTCAGGTCTCGCAATTGAACGAATGAGATTGGTTTGATCAACACGAAGTCCACCTTGTCTCCGTATGTTTCGCCCATGCGGGCATCGGCAGTGGTGATAATGATCGTTGTTTGGTTGAAACGCGCATCCTTTTTCATATCGACCAGCAGAGTTGCACCAGAAACATGTGGGAGGTGCATATCCAGAAGAATTAAAAATGGAATAGCTCCAGGATCGTTTAATCGTTCCTGCGCAATTTTGCCATCGGCGATGATCTCCGCTTCAAAACCGACCCCCCGCAAAGCTTCCGCGAAAATGTTCGCAAGGTCTTCGTCGTCTTCAATTATTAAAGCCAATTTGTTCATTTTTGTTCTCCAATCGATTTTTGCCGCCTAGGAAACAACCAGCGGCAAAATCACGGTGAAGGTTGTTCCTTGTTCCAGTTCACTAGCCACCCTGATTTCCCCACCCATTAATTGCACCAGTTGTTTCACAATGGATAACCCCAATCCAAAGCCGCCATGGGTTCGAGTTGCCGTCCCATCCACCTGGCGGAAGGTATCGAAGATGTGAGGCAGTTCCGACTTCCGGAATCCCGCCTCCCGTATCGGAAACCTCGATACCCCATTTTGTACTACTGAAGTGTAATAATTTTACTCGTACTTCCCCCTGCTCTGTAAACTTGATGGCATTGGTCACAAAATTGACCAGTATCTGTTGCAGACGGGCGGGGTCGCCATTTAAAGTTTCAGGCAGGGTATCTTCAATTTCGCTGGTCAACCTCAGGCTTTTGTCTGAGGCGGTTTTGTCCATGAGTCCGTGCAGGGTTTCAAGCAACTCTGCTGGTTTAAAAGATTCCATTTTGATCGTCAGTTTACCCGCCTCCATTTGCGCCTGATCGAGCAGGTCGTTGATCAAGCCAAGCAATCGTTGGGTATTCTTGATGATACGATCTGCCATGTTGACCTGTTTTTCGTTCACGGGACCATAGACAGTCTCCCTGAACATTTCGGCATAACCGAGGATGGCATTCAATGGTGTGCGTAATTCATGCGAAACAATGGCGACAAACGTACTTTTAAGTCTTTCCACTTCGGCTTCACGGGTGAAGTCGCGAAATACGGTTACCATACCGATATTTTTATTTTCTTCGCGTCTGTCATAGACCTGTGCGGCGCTTACGGATAAGGTCTTTTCCGCCCATTCGATGCGAAAGCCTATGGGTTGTGTATCGTGTTCGATCATGGAGCGCAAGAGCTGGCGGCTGTGTGGTGACAGGTTGGGGTGTTCGATAAATTCGCTGAAGTTTCTGTTCAGGATCAATTCGATGGGAATTTCGAGCATGCCTCGCATGGCTGGGTTTGCCAGGATGGCATTCCACTTTCTGTCAAAGACGATCACGCCATCTGCAATGGAGTTGAGTATGGCCTGGTTACGCCCGGCTTCAATACGTTCGCGCTCCAACGATTCTGACAGGGCTTGGGTGCGTTCCACAACGATCTTATCAAGATTGGCGTTGGTAACTCGTAATTCCTTGAGCGCTGACTCCAAACTGCGGGCTGAGATCCAAGAGACTAACGCCAGCATAAAAAAGCCGAGGATGCCCGGGATGTTTGGGAAAACTGCAATTGACAATGCAAGGACAGAAATGATAACACTACTGAGCGTGGCAAATATGAAACTTGATCCCGGTGATAGCAGAATACTTGCCATGATAATGGGAAGCGTAAAGAGGAAGAGCGATCGTCCACCGGCAAGTTCTGCCGGTGAATCGGTAAAAGTGAATATGATTGTAAGGAGCAAGAGATATAACAATGATGCCAGGCTTCCTGAGATGCGGCGGTTAATCAAGTAAATGCCCGCGAACCCAAGAATGGCAATCAAAGTACCCCCTAAAAGTATGCGCACCTCCTGCCCGCTTAGTTGTTCCACTGAAAAATTGTTTATCAAGATTGCCAGCAATCCTACTAAGGCGACGACAGCATTGCCAAGCAGAAGGATGTTAAGCAACCTCCTACGGCGAGCGTCATCAGGATCGGTGGTTGGCACGACTAGAATACGATTCAGAAATCTCATAGTTCTCATGAAGCCAGCATAAGCGCACTTATTACGGCAGAACGAACAACCAATTGGGGACTATATAAGCATTTACCGATCCATAAAGGTGGATAGGTTAACTCCATATGTTCCTCCAGCCACATTGCTCCTCTCCTCAATACGGCATTCGGTATTCTGGCGACTTTCTCATTCCAAACCCACAAAGCCTGCATGGCATAGGCTGTTTCCTCTGCTGTGGGGAGATAGGTTCCCCAGGAACCATTCTGGTTTTGTGTTTTGATGATCCATTCCACAGAGTCTGCAATGAGGTCGTTAGCGATGCCCGCGCATGCAATGATTGCATGGGCAGTCGGGTAGTACGGCGAAGAATGCCATTTATCCACCCAGAAGGGGTTGCTGCCTTTAACTTTTTTCAAAAAATGCAATATTTTGATCACGGAATTGTTCCTCGTGGTCAAGCCAGTTTGTAAAAGCGCATCCAGGATATGGATATTGGCGCTGATGGAAGGGTCAACCTCAAGATCAAAGCATCGAAAATGTTCATCCTCTTCGTATGCTAGCACGCTGCCAATATCTTTTTCGATGCCGTACCGTAACAAAGCGTTATACGTGATTACAGTATCATCACTGTCCTTTACAGAATACGCTGTGGAGAAGGCTACACCACGCCTGGGTTCCCACGCATTTGACAGGAATTGGATGTGTGGTTTGAGCTTTTCCATCTGTGTTATGTCTGGGATAAGGCTGAGATTCCATAGTGACCATGCAACTTCGAATATATCGAAGGGAAAAACGTTGGGTTGCCCTCCATCTGGTTTAGCAGTTTGGCGCAGGTAACTTAATGAGGCTTCATCGGCTTTTTTGATGTAAGTTGCATAGTATGCGGTAGCAGATGGGCTGAGTCCCACTGAACCGTTTGCTTCTTGAAGATTCTCTGATATCGAGCATATGTTGTCCGTCTGTGCCAGCCAATTCAGCAGAGAATGCCATTGTCACACCCCGGGAGATCATCTTTCCGTGAAGATACGAAAGTTTTTTCTCTCTCTGTTTAGATAGACGACCGAGGATACGGTCCCCCTGCTTCTTGATGAGACCTAATTTTTCCGCTTCTTCTGCCAAAATGGGTGCGATCATTTCAAAGCCGACTGTTGCTCCGTTCAGATCAGCTCGCAACCCCTGTGTTGCATCTCCCACAATCCGTTCCAACGCGAGTTTGCCTCTCTCAATTTGTTCCTTGTCTTCTTCGCGGCGGCCGCGGTACGAGATGGCGATCATGGCGGCAAGTGTACAAAGTACACGGTCGTGATAATACAGCGGCGCCTTGGCTCCCCACGAGCCGTCCGGTAGTTGATTTTCAGCCAGCCATTGGAGCGCCAGACTGCTAATCTCCCAATCTATTTCGCCGAGACGCGCCGCCCAGGCTGTATCGTAGGCAGTGCTTGCCATATGACCAGGTCCGATTTCTTCGATGAGTTTTTCGATGAGGTCAGTCATGTTCCATTCCAATTTCAGGAAACCAGAGATTGAATTTCAGCCTTCCCACGCCAAAGGCGCGGTCTTTATTCTTCCGATAATATTCTCTCAGCCAATCAAGTTCTTCACGCGCTAATTTTGTGTAATCGGGTTCCGGCGTACGGCGGATGTATATGTGGTCGTACAATATTGCCCGTAGTTGACGTTCCGTCATATAAGGTGACGGACTGATGGAAAAATACAAATCTTCTTCACCCGTCCCCAGCAGGGGCATGTCGAATACGCTGAATTTATCGAAACCGATGAACATACTCACCGGTGAGACATCCTCCCCATAGTATCTTCGGATCAATGTCTGCTTGTCTGGTACTGCGCCTTGTGCGAGATAATGTTCCACGGAAAGGCGCGCCACCGTTTCGGTGACTTCATCGGCAAATACGCCGAAGAACAGGCGAAATCCGGTATTGTTTTTGGTGGCTTCGGTTACTTCATAGACGGCGGGCAGGGCGTATTCATACATGGTACCAGTCAAAACATCGCGATAGTCGCCATAGAAACTGACCTTTACATTGTAGCGTTCAAAGAATTCCCGGTAGCTTTGATCGGTGGCTGTGCGTACCAAACCATCGATGCCGACGCGTTTTGTGTATTCGTCGCCACGCTTCATCAGTTCGCGTCCGAAGACCGGGGCGAGGAGGGTTTCAATTCCGTGATCAAACAGCATGGCGCATAACTCTACATGGTTTTTGATCGAGGCATCCATGTAAGCTTCGATCAAATCATTACCGATCCTGTCGGCATGTTCAAGCATAAACCAGCGCCGCGTGCCGTTGACTGGGAATACGCAGACTTTGTGCCCCGTCGCTTTGACAAGCGCAGAAACTTCGTCGGTGGGGAGTTGCAGGAAATGCTCGAAGGGAATCATCGATTTCCCCACAAGCGCGGCAGGAATCGGGGAGTCCGAAGCGCGTAGTCTTTATATCCAGGTAACGATTTTGCGAGCAGGTCTTCTTCCTGGTGGGCGGCGCGTGTGAAATCCCAGATCGTGTAAATCAAAGCCGCCAGAGTGGTCAGCGCGGGGTTGATGAGAAACAAGCCGGTGGCGATCCCAAAGAAAGATGTGATAACGGGGTGACGCATCACTCTGTAGGGACCTGTATCGATCACTTTATGTTCGGGCTGGACCTCGACGCGTTCGGCGTAGTAGTGTTGTAAATGTGCACGTGACCAGATATGTAAGGCAAGGGATGCAAGAATCAATAAACCCCCGCTGACCTGAGCGATCAAACCCCATCCTGCATTCGTTCTATAACTTAAGAACGGGAGGACGACAGGCTGCAAGACGAGTATGGCCACCATGGCGAAGATAAAGTATGTAAAATCCCATGAACGCCCCGAACCGCTCGCCTGGCGTTGCTTATCATAACGACGGATAAGGATAAAGTCCATTGTGTAGAATAGAATGATGGTAAGAAGTGTTGCAATGGACTGCGGAATCCCGAGATACATAAAGCCTCATTTGATAACGGATTTTAATCGCTTCGCCGCGCTTGTTGAAATGCCAGCAATGGATATCATGGCATGGTTTGTATTTTCAAGGTGGAAGCCCAGCCTGCGTTTGACATCGTAGGCGCCGCTCCCAAAGCGGACAAGCCTCATATTGTGTTTGAAGGCTTCCTCCAGCGCAGCGTAGAGCAGGAAGAAATACCCGCCGGGCACATCGTCTTCCAGCCCCAGCGCGGTGGCAAGTTGGAATCTGTTGTCGCGTACGACTGCGCCGCAACCGACCAGTTTTTCTTCCTTGCGTATTTCGAGCCAGGTTCCATCGATCATGGAGAAGTTTTCCAACATACCGCGTGTCCAGGGGTTGGGTGCAGAGCCGTGCCAGATGGAAACATTTTCAACGAGTTTGAGAGCGGCTTCCACATCGGGAACGGTTGTTTGCCTGGAGAGCACAAACCCATTCTCCTGGGCTTCTTTCAGGCTGCGTTTGTAGTGCTGTCTATCCTTTTTGTTACCTGCTTCAAGGTAAGCTTCGAAACTTTCCCATTCAATGGGCATGTACGTTCCGGGTTCAGAAACGGTGACAGGTTCAAATTTATTTGGCCAGGATGGGTAATTCAATTGTTCCGTAAGCAGGTAATCGAAGATCAAAAAGGAACAGCGTTGCTTTTTGAATTCTTCCAAGGCGGCGTTCGCGAGGATCGGGAGTATCTCGTCCCGTTGCGGTTCACCGGGCAGAAGCAGGGCAGAGGTATCGGCGAGAGGAGAACGACATACCATCAGAGGCCTGCGCTTGAACACCGATGCCATAAATTCACGTGCCACACTCGGTAAAGGCAGTGGTTCATTGTGTACCTTGAACAATGCCGCGCCTCCAACGGGTGTATCGCCATCCATGGCAAGTAAATAGGTGGGCTGACAATCTGCCATGGCTCGCTCGCCGAAGGTGTACCATTTGTGGCTTTGAAAACCTCTACCTGCGGCAACCTGATCCCATATTTTGGGGTCGATTTCCGCAATGCTTTTGTGTATCCTTACCTCTAGTTTGCTCATACTGGCTCCCATACTTTTCCATTTTACTTTAGCATCATCATTCTTATCATTTTCCTGGTGTGCCTTGCAAAATTGAAAACTAAATTCACCTGATTGTATAATAGTGTTGGAGACTTTACTATGGAAAATTATACCTTCCGTCTGCCCCCTGGAGAGGATTTGCTTGACTCGATCGAAGCTGTTGTAAAGGAAAGGAACATCGAGGCTGGTTGTGTGTTGAGCGGTGTCGGGAGTCTGACGCATGCAACTCTACGGCTTGCCAACCAGAATGATTATTCAGAATATGAGGGTCACTTTGAGATCGTTTCGCTCACTGGGACAATTTCCATCCACGGTTCCCATTTACATATCTCAATTTCAGATGATCACGGCAGGACCGTCGGCGGGCATCTCGTTTCTGGGTGCAGGATATATACGACAGCCGAGATCGTGTTTGCCATTTTTGAGGATGTTGTGTACAAGCGCGAACGTCTTGCAAACGATTCTGGTTATGAGGAATTGGTAATTAATAAAAAGCAGGGACGGGGTCTCCCTGCCCAATAACTACTTTTTCAGTTCAGCCAAAAACTCTTCCTGATTTCTTACCGTTCTTTCAAACCCCAACCGTTTTCCCAATCTTGTCAGTTGCGGCGGGTCCACGTAGGTTGTTGCCAGGACATCCTCCTGTCCCAACACTTCATTTGCTTTTCCATCCAGTAAAACTTTTCCCTGCGACATGGCGATCACGCGCTCGAAGTTCTCCGCGCAAAAATCGATATCGTGCGTGATGGTGATGACCGTCTTGCCGCGTTCGCGGAGCGCCTTGACCACATTTGCGATGCGCGCAATATTTGACGCGTCCTGCCCGGTGGTAGGCTCATCGAAAATGACAATGTCGGTATCCATCGACAGGATGGATGCAATGGCAACCATCTTGCGCCAGGTGGGAGAGAGATCATACGGATTCGTTTCTGTTTTATCCGATAATTCTGTCATTGCCAGTGCGTCTTTTACCTGACCCTCGACCTGCTCCGCGCTAAACCCGAGATTGCGCGGCCCGAAAGCGACCTCTGTGCCGACATTCTTCGAGAACAATTGCTCATCGGGATTCTGAAATACGTACCCAACTCGTTTTGCCAGCTTCGCCACAGAATGTTCCTTCGTATCCCAATCCCCGATTCGCACATAGCCGGAAGTGGGTTGCAACAACCCGTTCAAATGCTTCACGAGGGTTGTTTTCCCTGCGCCGTTTTGTCCGACGATAGCGACCTGTTCGCCCGATTCGACAGTGAGCGAAATGCCAATGAGCGCCTGTAAGCCTGTTGGATAAGAGAAGTGGAGATTGGAGATTTCGATTTTCATCATGTCTCCCCTCTTCCTGTGGGAGAGGGGCTGGGGGTGAGGGAAAACCCTTCCACTGCCTCATCCAATGTGATAGGCAAGCCATTCCTTTTCCACAGCCCCAGCTCTTTCGCCTTTCTTGCTACAGATGTATAGCGCGAGATACCGAAACCCTTTTCTGCCAACAGGTCAGAGGTCAGCACATTGCCGGGCTTGCCATCCAAAATGATCTGTCCCTCGTGCAGGGCAATGACGCGGTCAGCAAAGTTTGCGATCCATTCCACTTTGTGTTCGACAAGGATAACCGTCATTCCTTGTTCAGCCATCGTGCGGATGACACCAAAGACTTCACGCGTGCCGATCGGGTCCATCTGCGAAGTTGGCTCATCGAGGACAAGCACCTTCGGCTGCATGACCAGGATCGAGGTCGAGCGCGACGCGTTGTTGTTGTCCGCCAGAGAGCGAATAGGGAGAGCGGTCTGCCAGATCGCTGATGCCTGTTAGTTTGAGGGCGTCTTCCACCCGTTGTCTCATTTCATTCGCGCGGCACGCCGGTATTCTCCAACCCAAAAGCAACCTCTTCAAAAACCGTGTATTTTGCGCCGCTGATCTGGTTGAATGGATTTTGAAAAGCCAGCCCCACATTCATTACCCATTCGCTGAGTGATGAATTGTGCGTCTCAATGCCAGCAACTTCTACAGTGCCGGTCAACTGACCCTTGAAAAAATGCGGAATAAACCCGGAGATTGTATAACACAACGTAGACTTGCCCGCGCCGTTGGGTCCCACCACTGCGACAAATTCGCCTTCATTTGCTTGCAGATTGATATTCTGCAAAACAGGCGCATCGGTCAGCGGATATTTATAGGTGACGTTTTGCAGACTTATGATTGCCATAATTTCAGTATCACTGTGATGATGACCAGCGCAACAAGGAGCCAGCGAATCACTTTATCCAAAAGGGTATCGAGAACATCATGCAATGAAGTTTTGACACGGGTTGAAGTAAACCCGCGCGCCTCAATGGCGATGGCGCGTTCCTCCACTTCAACGAGAGAGCCAAATACCAACGGCCCCACAAGCGGGAGCAGAGAGCCTGCACGTTTAAGAAAAGTGCTTTCTGTATCCAGCCCACGTGAGTGTTGCGCGGATATGATTGTCTGTGCCTTAGCTTGCATTTGGGGCAGAATTTGAAGCGTGGAAATGATCACGTAAGCAAACTGTCCCGGTAATCCCCGGCGTGTCAGGTCTGACATTAGTTGACTGGGATGGGTTGTGAGTAAAAATAGTGTAAAAGCGGAGATCATCACCGCAATTCGCGTGGCGATGCGAAACCCAAAGGAAAGGCTTTCCTGTGTTATATCCAGAAACAGGAATTTGAAGATAATCGTATGCCCAACAGGTTGAAAAAATGCCTGCATGATAAAAATAAATCCCGATGCGGGGATGATCAGCCGGAACGCGCTCGTGAAATATTCTCTGGAGACTTTGCCAACGAAACATAGAGGTACAATGCCCAGGAATAACAAACTGATGGCTGTCCAATACCAGGGACTGATAAATGTGATCAGAATAATGCTTAATGCCAAAACGATTTTGGTTAAGGGGTTGAGGCGATGGAGAGGGCTATCGCGCGGTAACGTAATAGGAAAGGCGTTCGTGCATAAGAATGGATATTTGTTAGTTTCTATTGAAAAACAAAACAGGAGGTGGTTTGAATTATAAGCGAAATAAAATCAGGCTTCGGGAGGAAGCCTGATTTTATCAAAACCATATTACGTTTAGCCTCCAAGCATGTTACGCACGAAGAAGCCCAGAATAATTACAACGACAACCACGACCAGCGCGATAATTAACTGCGTTGTGTTGTTCCCTTCTTCCAATTCTGCATTCTCGGGCCGCGGGAAGCGGGCAATCAAACGCTTGGAAAGACCCTGGACAATGACAAATGCCAGCATGGCTGTCGTGATCTTATCCACGGGTTCAACAAGAAAGCCGGTGCTTAAGACAGCCGATAGCACATCGTGACCGGTCTGGAGTAGATAGGCGGTTATAAACGAAGAACCGCTGGCGGTGATGCCGCCATATAGGTAAACGGAAATCGGGGTTGAGACAATCGCTGCGGTCAGTGCAATGAGAAAACCTGATAGGATCACTTTCCACCAGTTCTTGAATAAACCTGCATTGGCGCAAAAACCTGCCACCAAACCGATGAAAAACGCCACGGGCCACCAGGGCAGGGAATCAGGATTAAATAGTCCCCAAATGGTATTGGAAAGAGCGCCCGTCAGAGCACCTGCCCATGGACCGCAAATAATGCCCACAAGCACAGTACCGATCGAATCAAGGAAAACAGGCAATTTCAGCAGAACAACGATTTGCCCAATGGCAATATTGATGGCAATTGCTACCGGGATGAGCACCCACGTCATGGTAGTGAAATCTTTCTTGATCTTGTCTAACATAGCATTCTCCTTTTTGAAGTTTGATTCATACAACACCGTTTTTGCGGTTTTGGTTCACTATATTTTACTGCTCAGCCTCTCCATCCTCTCCAAAAACAGCTCGATGAAGTCGCGAGCCCGCACACCCAACGCCACTTTCATGTTGGCAGGCTTTTTCTTGTAGTTGTAAAAATCAGCCAGCGTCTTGCCCATTGAAACGCCGCCAGAAATATCCACGTCCACGGGTAGTTCCTCATAATCACACAACTCAGGTGCAAAGGTCAATGCCAGCGCCAGCGGATCGTTGATGATGCAACCCTTGATACCCTGATAATTGTCGTGATACTCCATGTAAAAATCGGTCGTGGCTTTGATGAACTTTGGAATGGGTGAATCGATCTTCAATAACCGTTCCACGTCCTGTACGGTCAAAATACACTGATACGTCACATCCAGCGGCACAAGCGTGGTCGGCACCCCTGCGTGGAAAACGATATGCGCGGCGTGCGGATCAACATACACATTGAATTCACCCAGTGCGGTGGTGTTGCCCTCGTGCCGGATCGCGCCGCCCATGATGACCAATTCCTTCAGCGACTTCGCGAACTTCGGCTCTTTTCGTATTGCCATGGCGACATTTGTCAGTGGACCGATTGCCACCAACGTGATCTCTCCCGGGCTGGACATCACCTGCTCGATGAGAAAATCGCATCCATGCTGGACCGTAGGCTTGATCCGCGGTTCTGGAAGCTTTGCGTAGCCCAAGCCTGTGTTGCCATGCGTTTCCGGCGCGAGCAGGGACGGTTGTACAAGCGGAAGTTCACAGCCCTTCGCAAGTGGAATGTGACTTGCCTTCGCCAGCTCCAAAATGGATAGACCGTTAGTTGTGGCTTGTTCGAGAGAGCAATTGCCATGCACAACGCTCAAGCCTTCAAGTGAAAGTTCGGGAGAGGCAAGCGCGAGCAGGATGGCGAGTGCGTCGTCAATGCCAGGGTCTGTATCAATAAGGATTTGTTTGCTCATATTCTATTCCGTCATTGCGAGGGCGTTTGTTGCCCGAAGCAATCTCCTCGTTGTTAGTGGAGATTGCTTCGTCGTAGTTACCCTTCTTCTCGCAACGACATAAACCTTTCCACTTCTTCTTTTGTTGGCAGGGATGGTTGCGCGCCGAATTTAGTGGTTGCCAACGCACCGCAGGCGCAGCCATAACGGACTGCTTCTTCAATTGATTTTTCTTGAAGCAGGGCGGCGGAAAATCCCCCGATGAAAGCATCTCCTGCTGCAGTGGTGTCTACTACATCCACGTGAAAAGCAGGCACGTGAAAATACTCGCCCATGTTATCCAAATAGATTGCTCCATCTTTTCCAAGAGTGACGAGTACTGAAAGTGCTCCACGGGCGATGAGTGATTTTGCCGCGTTGGTCGCTGTAGGGATATCCCTGACTTCGATGCCCGTGAGCAGACCGAGTTCAGTCTCGTTTGGAATGAGATAATCAGCGCAGTTCAACAAGCCATCAGGTAAAGTAGTGGCGGGAGCGGGATTGACGATCACAATCGGAATATCATCCATCCTTGCGAGTTGTGCTGCACGAAAAACAGTTTCTACAGGTATCTCAAGTTGAAATAGAACGATTTTGTAAAGTTCGAAGGGAATCTTCTCTATGTCTGTAGTGGAAACTTTGCCATTTGCTCCCGCTGATAAAACAATGGAGTTCTGCCCGTTTGAATCCACGATGATGGTTGCGGTTCCGGTGGATGCGTCATCGCGTTGGATGAGAGTTGTATCCACATGATTGGTTTTGAGGTTGTCGAGGAGGAAATCGCCGAAGTTGTCTTTGCCCACGCGCCCCAGCATGGAAACGTTCGCACCGAGGCGGGCGGCGGCGACAGCTTGATTGGCTCCCTTGCCGCCGGGGATGACTTGCAGGTCTTCGCCACTGATGGTTTCGCCAGGTTGAGGAAAGTGCGGTGAGCGAACGACCAGATCGGCATTGAGTGAGCCAATGACAAGAATATTGGACATGTATAGATTTTACTCCATTTGAATTATCCGACATATAATGGGTGATTGGAGAATGAAATGAAAAAGATAGTGCCTTTCAGTTTTTACTTTTTGTATTTTGCGGCGTTTTCTTCATTACTGCCGTATTTTGTTTTGTTCTATCAATCGCTTGGTTTTAGCGGGGCGCAGATCGGTTTGTTGACCGGAATACCGCCTCTCATCACGCTGGTTGGCGCGCCGTTCGGGGCGGGGCTGGCGGACAGTACACGGCATCATAAATTGATCATGGGCTTGGGGCTGGGTGCGGCGATCGTTGTTGCGATCTTGCTTCCCAGTCTTTCGAGCTTTGGGTTGGTCTTTATGCTGGTCATTTCGTTCAATATATTTATGTCTCCTGTGGGTTCGCTGAGTGATAGTGCAACGATGACGATGTTGGGGGAGGAGCGTTCCATGTACGGGCGCGTCCGTTTGGGTGGGACGATCGGTTGGGGTATCTTTGCCCAGATCGCCGGGGTGTTGCTGGCTTTGTATGGTTTGCATATCCTATTCTATGTTTTCGCGGGAATCATGCTGGTCAATCTTTTTGTCTCGCAGAAATTTTCATTCGGTGAACATCAGGAACGCAATTCCGCATCAGACACCATATGGAGGTTGTTGAAGAAACGCCGCTGGGTTGTTTTTCTTGGGTATGCATTCCTGGCAGGCATCGGTACGTTTTCTGTTGCATCTTATTTATCCCCGTACTTGCAGGAACTGGGCGCAGATGGAAACCAGATCGGTTTTGCATTTCTTATAGCGACAATTCCTGAATTGCTCATTTTTTTCTTTGGCAATCTTCTTGTCAAAAGATTTACATCCTACGGGTTATTTATGCTTGCTTTGGTCTTGATCGGCGTTCGCGCTCTGCTCTTTGGCTTGGCAAATAGTGTGTTTCTAGCTATTACAGTACAGGGTTTTGGCGGAGCAATCTTCCCTGCCATGTGGTTGGCAGGAGTGGCATACGCGGACGAGAATGCGCCTGCAGAATTAAAGTCCACGGCGCAGGGATTGTTTGGCGCGATGACCTTTGGATTTGGCTCTGCATTTAGCGGATTCGTCGGCGGGGTTCTTCTTGAAAGCATCGGTGGGCGCGGCATGTTTTTCGTATTCGGGATCGTTATCCTTGTGGGATTGGTTTTGATCGAAGGACTTAAACGGGTGTTCCCTGAAACCAAGCTTATTCAGGCTGAAGCGTAGGTTCAGGACCGCTATTCAAAACTGCCGACGGTCTTGTCAGCCAAACGCATACTGCACCGAGAGCATATCCGATTGCCGATAGAGCGTACAGCCATCTTGCCCCGATCACATCGAATATTGTCCCGGCTACGGGGGCGGCGAGAATGTTCACAAGGCTTGCCAGGGTAACGGTGTACAAAGCGAGTACAGTGCCGGTTTCACTTCCATCTGTACGACTGCTGATCAATCCGATGTAGGAAACGGTGTAAAGGCTGAATGCAGTTCCACCGATGAAACGCAGGATCATGATCGTAGCAATGGATGGGAAGATGAATACCGTCCCGCGCTGAAGCATGGTCATGATGATCGCAATCAGCAGAATGCGGCTAGCACCGTGGCGGCGTACATAACGATCCGCATAGAGCATAAAGGGCAATTCCACCACCGCACTTAAAATCCCCGCGACCGAGATCAATCTTTTTGAGGCGCCCAACTCTGACAGAAATACGTTCTCAAATTGTAAGACCCCACTGTTCATAAATCCGATAAAGACCAATGCAACGGCAAAGCCAAGCAAAGTTCGGTCACTGACAACGCGTTTGGCGGTTGTCAGTAAATTGGATTTGGGTAATCCAACGTTGTGATGTGTCACAAAGAAGCGTGGCTGAATGAACAGGATCATCAACGCGCCCAGCGACCACATCCCGCTTACACCGATGAAGCCTGCGATGAATCCAAAGCGCTCGATCAGCCAACCCGATGCAAGGACTGTGACGATCCACCCGACGGAGGCAAACACGCGGATGCCGCCGTATCCGCTTCCTGACTCCTTTGAAACTGCCACTGCCATCGAATCGGATACTGGCATGACGCCTGACCCTGCCAATGCCTGAAAGAAGACAAAGATAAGGATGAGGAGATAAACGGTTTGTTGTCCAAGTAGAAAATACCCTAATGCTCCGAGAAGTAACGCTATCTGTACAAGTCCCCGTGCCTGCGGTCGTTTCTTGATCTCGTTGACAATGATGGGAGCGAACAACAATCCAACAATGGAACTTGTGGATGTGATCGTCCCGATCTGTGTCCCACTTAACCCCAGGCTGACATAGAACAGGTTTAGGAACGGCAGAATAAATCCCCATCCGCCCATGAAGGCGAAGTAATAGGCTCTGGAAAAGAACAGATCTCGGTTTAATGTTTTGGACATGGTGGCAAACGGGGCGAAGTATATCACCAGCATGTCAAAAAGAATTGACGTTGTTGTTAAGCGAAGAACGCTCCGCACTTAATGTGCAGAGCGTTTTGGAACGTCAATTTGTTATTTGAAAGTCACATCCACAGGCATGCCAGGTTTGAGTTTGCCATCGGTGTTGTTCACTTCGAGTTCGATTGCGTAAACAGTTGTCTGTCGTTCCTCTTTGGTTTGGACGTTGCGCGGGGTGAACTCGGCTTGATCGGCAATGCGAGTGACAGTTGCAGTGAATGTTTCATTGGGGAAGGAGTCAGCCATGAATGAAACTTCGTCGCCAACATTGACTTCGCCATAGCGGTCTTCGGAGAGATACACAGTAATGGTCAGTTTGCTCAAGTCAGCGATGGTCAGGGATGTGGCGCCAGCCTGGGCAACTTCACCAACGTGGATGCTACGAGTCAAGATCACGCCGTCCATCGGGGCATAAATCGTAAGCTTATCCATTTGCGTGCTGATCATATCCAGATTTGCCTGTGCAGCGGCAACGCTGGATTGTGCGAGATCGAGTTGTGCCTGTGCCTGGTCGACGGCTTTGGCAGCAGTTTGCACCATTGGCGAGTCTGGACCCTGTTTGCAGGGCGCGTAATTTATCGAGCGCGCTGTTATAAGTTTCCTGTGCAATGACAGCATCCGCGCGCGCTTCCATTACGTCTTTTGCGCCATCAGTCGTCAACGCGTCATCGTAATCTTTTTGTGCATCGTTAAGATCGATCTTCTTTTCATCGTAATTGACTTGCGCCGAGTTCTCTTAATGTCTGACTATCCGATGTTCCATTTGTGCTATCCAAAACATCCTTCGCATTTTGGAACGCTACACGTGCCTGTGCCAGCGCCGCTTCCACTTCAAGGAATTGCGCGCTGCCCGCTTTCTTTTCGGTGTCGGAAAGTTTGGTCATCGCCTCGTCAAGCGCCTGTTTTGCAGAATCCACTTCGGCTTGCGTGGCTTGGATGCGCTCGGCTTTCGAGAAGTACCAGACGGGTTGATCGAATTCGGAAGGTTTGGTTTCATCCCAGATCGAAATGCGGGTTGAGGCTTCCTGAGCCAGTGCGTCATCCAATGTCAAGTTGTATTGCAGTTGCGCGGCGTCCAATGCGACTTGCGCAGCACGCACGTTTGCGTTGGCAGAATCCAGCGCGGCTTGGGCGCTCTGCTTTTCGGACTGAAGCAGGCTGTCGTCCAATTTGAGAAGCGGATCGCCCATCTTGACCGAGTCGCCTTCAGCGACGTAGACCTCTGTGACGCGTCCACTTAATTCGGGCGCGATGGCGATCTCTGTCGCTTCGATCTGACCCGACGCCTGCAACGCTGACGATTGAGCTGGTGCGCAACTGACAATTGTAAGCAGCAGCGCAATGACGAGTAAAAATATTTTTGTGTTTTTCATGACGTTCTCCTTATTTCCCTCTCCCATCGGGAGGGGCTAGGGTGAGGGATTTACGATTTCATGCTTGAGATAAAGACATCTTCCAAAGATGGCTCGATGATGGACAGTTGATTGATGCGAATGTTTGCGTTGCGCAGTTCATGCTCGATGGCGCGTTGATGTTGTTTTGATATCAGGCGCAACCACATGGACGAGTGATCCGTACAACTCGACTTCTTCGATGGGAATTTGATTTGCCTCTTGCGCGGCGCGTAAAACCTTGACTGTATTCGTCGCATCGGATGCAGAGATTTCCAATACCTGCCCGCGCATCTTTTGCGCTTTGATCTCAGAGGGGGAGCCGTAGGCGATGATGTTTCCGTGTTGAACGAATGCCAGCCTGTGACAATGTTCGGCTTCATCCATGTAGTGTGTTGTTACAAATACGGTGACGCCTTCCGCGACAAATTTGTAAAGCAAATCCCAAAACGCGCGGCGGGATAGAGGGTCAACGCCTGCGGTGGGTTCATCGAGGAAGAGCACATCAGGGCGATGAAGGATCGCCGCGCCCAGTGCGAGCCGTTGACGCCAGCCGCCAGAGAGTTCTTTGGTCTTGGCGTTCTCGCGTCCTTCCAATCCTGCCATTTGCAAGGCGTCCTTGATGCGTTCTTTCAATTTCGAATTGGATATGCCATACGCCGCGCCGTAGAAGTTGAGATTTTGGAGAACGGTCAGATCGTTATACAAGACTAAAGCGCTGCGACATGTATCCAACATGCGGAAGAATTTTGGATGCGTTGCCATCCACACGCATACCGAGCACTTCGATGGAACCCGAAGTCGGTTTCATCAATCCCAGCATCATGCGGATGGTGGTCGTCTTGCCTGAACCATTCGGTCCAAGGAAACCGAAGATCTCGCCGCGCTGGACTTCAAAGTCAATGTTGTTGACTGCGGTGAAGTCACCGAAACGTTTGGTCAATCCTTGTGCGATAACTGCTTTTGTATCATTCATATATTTTTCCAGTTTGTTTTCAACTCGGTGGTTGAGACGCAAGCAGTATCGAAACCACCAGTAAGCAAAGCAATTCTTGTTACAAAATAAATCCTGCTAACTGTTGGTTTCGATACAGCGGCGGAAGAGCATCGCCGCCTACTCAACCAACGACTAATCCAATGCTCTCCTCACGAAGAGAAGTGAGAAGGTTCCGATCACAACACCGAGTCCAGCGAGGATAAGCACGTGGGGATATAAAACATCCAAGCCTGCGCCTTTCAATAGGATGCCGCGTAGAATGGTCAGCCAGTGATGTGCAGGGATAAAGTTTGCGAACCACTGCAAGGCTTGCGGCATCCCTTCCACAGGAGCGGCGTAGCCTGTGAACATAAAGTCCACCATGCCGATGAGTAGAACCAAGAGAAACGCCTGATGTTGTGTGCGTGAAATTACGGAAATAACCAATCCTTTGCCGAGTTCAACTAGCAAATAACCAAGTGCAAGTATGAGAAGCAATGCAAGCGAACCACGGATCGGTACGCCAAACGCAAAGTGAACCATCGTGAGCATCAACAAAAAGTCCGCGAACCCGACGGTGATGACGGGAATGGACTTGCCGATGATGATCTCTAATGACGAGAATGGCATAACGAGCAATTGTTCGAGCGTGCCCAATTCCCGTTCACGTGAAAATGCCAATGCCGCAAAGAGCAGGACGGTGAATTCCAACATCAATCCCAGTTCGGCGGGAGTTGTATACAGCGCTTCACTAAGGGATTCGTTGAACCAGACGCGCAGACTCGGGTCGAATCCTGCAAATTCGTCCGGATTCAGATTCAGGCGTTGGATCGTGAGGCGTTGACCTAGATCCTGCGCCACGCCTTGTAGGGCACGCAAGGATGCTGTCGCAGGTGTGTTCTCTGCGCCATTCAAAATGACCATCACAGTTGGGGTCCCAGTGGGGGAGTTGAGTTGGTCACTGTAATCGGGCGGGATGATAACCGCGGCATTGATCTTTCCGCGCTGGAGGTTGTCTTCGATGGTCGCCATGTCATCCACATATTGCGCCTGTTGAAATGTGCCTGTGTTTTCAATGGAAATAACAAGCGCGCGGCTGGCGGCACTGCGATCATGGTCAAGCACCATCATTGGCAGGTTGGTAATGGGGCGGGATGTCGCCCAACCGACAAGCAGCAGTTCCGATGCGCCGCCGATCAACATGAAAGCGGGCAGCCACCAGTCATTGCGCAGGTGAATGAATTCCTTGATAGCGAGAGACCAGATTCTTCTAAACATAATTACCTTTTGAACCGCCAAGAGCGCGGAACTTAAAAGATTTTCTTCACGACCTTTGCGTGCTTCGCGGTTGATTTTTCTTATCCTAACTTCTTTCTAAAGAACAACGCGGCGACCAATGTAAACACAACACCCAAGATCACCAACATCACCGCATAGGGCCATAACACTTTTATGCCGACGTCCTGCAAAAAGATACTACGTGTGATCACCGCGTAATGTGTGCCTGGCAGAAACAGTGATTCCATCCGTGCTTCTTCAGGCATGGATGCCAACGGAAAGAAAATGCCCGTCAGAAAAAAGCCTGGGAAGAACACCACCAAAAATGAAAGCGCCAACGCCGCGGCTTGTGTCCGCATAAACACACCGACGATCATTCCCATGCTCAAGACAGCGAACATGAATAATGCGGATAACCCAAAGAATAAAAGAAAATTTCCGTTGAACGAAATCCCGAACCACCATATTGCCAATAGTGGAATGATGATCACATTGATCAATCCCACAATGACATACGGAAAGATTTTCCCTAACAGCAATTCACCGCGCGCGATGGGTGTTGCCAGTAATTGTTCGAGCGTGCCATGTTCGCGTTCACGTGCGAGCGCCAACGCGACAGATAGTGCAGGTACTCCCAACACCATCGAGATCAAACCAGGGATGACGGAGTTGCGCGATTTGAGATCAGGGTTGTACCAGGTCTGTCACACGCAGGTCGATAGGTTGAACGATGCCACTGTGATGCCAGCCGCTTGCAACTGACTCGATAACGCATTGTTGATAAATTCCTCTGCGCGCTGTTGAATGTGTTCCACAGCAAAACTTCCGCTTTCGGGTTCAGTGCCATCAATGATGACTTGCATCGGCATTCCTTTGAGCGCCAGCAGATCGCTTGCAAATCCTTTTGATATCACTACCGCGGCTTTGACCTTGCCCTGCATCAACAGTGATTCGATTTCGTCCATGTCCGTGGCGTATGCATAAATATCCAAATCCTCCCCAGCCGTGATCTGTTGCACGAATGCGCGTGATATTTTGCTTTGATCGTAGTCCAACACTGCCACTGGCACGTGCACGATGTCCACGGTCAATGCGTATGCCATCAACAGCAACAAGAACGTCGGCGTGAACAACACCAAAAACAATGTGCTGCGGTCGCGCAGGATGTGATTGAATTCCTTGCGGGTCACTGCCCAGATGTGTCGCAATGACATTACGCCTCCATCTTTCGGATCAACGAAATAAACGCTTCTTCCATCTGCATGGGTGCGATGCGGATACTTCGATAACCAAGCCTTGAGTTTTTCAGGACTTTCTCGATCTCGGGCAGACGACGTTTCCCAGAATCGACCAGCAAATGGATCGACTCTCCATACGTCTGCGCTTCATGGACTCCCGATAAGCCTGCTACGGTTTCGAGAGCTTTTTGCCAATCTTCAGCCTGCAACTCGATCATCTCGCCTTCGACCTTGTTCCTGATATTCAACGGCGTATCACACTCGACAAGTTTGCCCTGCATACATCAATCCCACACGTGAACAACGATCAGCTTCGTCCATGTAAGGCGTGCTGACAATGATGGTCGTGCCCTGTAAGTGCAACTCCGTCAGAATATTCCAAAACTCGCGCCGTGAGACGGGGTCAACGCCTGTAGTGGGTTCGTCCAGCAAAAGGATCTCTGGCTCATGGATCAAGGTACATGCCAAAGCCAGTTTCTTCTGCATCCCGCCTGATAGATTTGCCGCACGCCGATCCCTGAACTCGGTCAACCCTGCAAACGAAAGCAGACGTTCTGTCCGCTCGCGTTGATCTTTGGATGTGACATCAAACAACTCAGCGAAGAACTGCAAATTTTCCACCACGGATAACTCGCCATACAAGCTAAATTGCTGTGCCATATAACCAACATGCGGCTTGATATCTTCCGCTTTGGATTTGAGATCGAATCCGAGAATGGTCGCTTCGCCTTCAGTAATGTCGAGCAGCCCTGCCAGCAGGCGCAGAGTTGTTGTCTTGCCTGCGCCATCGGGACCGACGAGTCCGAATAATTCGCCAGAGGCTATAGCGAGAGTCAACTCATTTACGGCGCGCACAGACTTGAAGTCACGCGTGAGGCGATCTGTTTCAATGATTGAAGTCATTTATATGCCTTTCGTCACACCTGCTCTTGCGTGCTGGTGCAAGTGTTGCGAGGAGGGTGTTCTTCCCGACGAAGCAATCCCCTCGTCGTGGAGGAGATTGCTTCGCTTCGCTCGCAATGACGGGGAATTTCCTATTTCCTGGCGAGTCGGATGATCCACAGAACAAGCAACGCGCCCAAAGCAGGTTCGGTTGCAACGCCCAAATTGCGGAGCGAATCGCTGAATCCCATGGCGGGAATCACATACCAGTCCATCAAACCGATGACAACGGCACTGATGATCGCGGCGATGTAATCACCTCGCACGCCGATGGGGCGTTTGTTCTTCCAAATGGGACCTGCCAGCCAGCCGACGATCAAACCGACAACGATCATGGCAATAACCAGAATCACGACTTGCATTGTACACACTCCTTTGGTTTGATACTGACCATTCGGTCAGTTATTCACGTAAAAAAGAGCGTAGGCTTACGCCTGCACGCCCTCCAGTAAAAGTTTCATTCCCGAATGGATGTGATGCTCTGGCTCCACGATGGATTTGTCATAGACCCAAAGCAACAGCGTTCCCTCGATGATTGCACCCATGGCGACTGCCACTTCACGCGCATCCACCTTGCGGAACTCACCTGAATCAATTCCGCGCTGGATGATCGGAGTCAGAACATCCAGATAACGATTAATATATTTCTTGAGAGCCTTTTGAACGTATTTGTTGCGAAACGCCAGCGCCAGGAATTGATAAACAATGGGGATGAGACGAATCATGCCGAGGATGTCTTTGGTCAGCAGGTCTGTGATTTTCCAGATTGCATCGGCGGCACTCATTGCCTCCTGATTGATGGTTTCCAACTGTTTGAACTCGCGCTGGAACATGCGGTCGAGAATGGCAATGATGAGATCATCCTTGCTTTTAAAGTAGTTATATAACGTGCCTTTACTTAAACCCGTCTCCTCTGCTATGTCATCCATGCGCGCTTCGTCAAAGCCTTTTTTGGTGAAGACATCTTCAGCGGCATTAATGATCTGCGATTTGCGTTCGTCGGTAACGTTGGGGCGGGGGGACATGTTTTATCCTTGTAAATAACTGACTGGTCAGTCACTTATAGTATAGGAAACTTCTACTCATTTGTCAAGGGGGTATTTTAAAAAACAAAAGCCACCAACAAAGGTAACTCTTGTGT
Organism: uncultured Chloroflexia bacterium; assembly: GCA_963753655.1. Classification (GTDB taxonomy): domain Bacteria; phylum Chloroflexota; class Anaerolineae; order Anaerolineales; family Villigracilaceae; genus Defluviilinea. The sequence goes on along the minus strand of CAVWDB010000015.1, from coordinate 382,651 downwards.
GCCTCCGCAGAGACTCGAATAGTATCCTCCCTGCGAGGGCTTCGGTTTGAAACAAAAAGAGTTATCACTTACGATGACTTTTTTTGTGCCCCCAAGGAGACTCGAACTCCTGTTTGAGCCTTGAGAGGGCTCCGTCCTGGGCCGCTAGACGATGGGGGCAAGCGGGCGAGATTGTATCATTCCAATATTCAATCGTCAACAAGCGTACTCGCAGTCCTATGGACAAGCGTACTCGCAGTCTGGTGGACGAGAAAGACGTGCACTTCACCCGGTCCATGCACGCCGATGGTGTGCGACATTTCGATATCGCCTGTCCGTGAGGGACCGGTGATGAAGATCGCAGCTTTGGGTCCGTGAGTCAAGTGAATCGCATTATCCAATGTTGGCAGGATGTCGGACGCGTGCAACACAGCGATATGGATTTCGGGCAGCAGCGACGCTTGTAACGGATACCCTTCTCCATCCACGATCAAAACGGACCCGGTATCTGCCAGTCCGCAAACTGCCTTTGTCACGCCCGCGCGTAGCGCGGCATCCGGCGTGTGGCTGACGGTGATGCCTGCCTGTTCCAAAACGGATTTATCCAAAACATTTGGTTCAAGGTGAATGTGATCAATTCCTTTTGTATGCAACAACTCAATAATTTTATTTGTCAATTCGTTTGAATTTGTTCTCGTGACTTGTCCGCTTACTTTGATGAGTTCTTCGACAAATTGTTCAACTAAGTTAATGTCACTCCGAGGGAGTTGTTGTGATCGAAGAGTCTCGGGATATCGTAATAGAGACCCTTCGCTATCGCTCACATCGTCCCGATGTTCTTTCGGGAGGGTGATATGACTCTCGTGAATCTGCTGCCATTTTTCCCTGAATGACTTTCCCGCGAACCTCGGCAAATCCTTGCTATACCCCCAGCCTGTGATCGCGGGGAGCTGGATGTAGCCGCTGAAGGGGGAGAGGAGATAAGTTCCCAGCGAGGCGAATTTTTGTGAGAGGGCAAACAGCTTCGGATGAGTCGCGACGCGGCTGTATATTTTCAGAAAGATGGTGGAAAGAGAGGAGAGTCCAGTTGAGGAGGATTCGAGACCAGGGACTGGAGATTGTCCTGCGCGCACACGCACCAATAATTTTGGCAGATCGATATCAACGGGGCAGGCGTCCTTGCACGCGCCACACAGGGAGGATGCCTGTGCGAGAGGCACAAAATCACTTCCGAAGAATCCTGCTGAAATGATAGAGCCAATCGGACCGGGGTAAACGCTGTTATAGGCATGCCCGCCGAGTTCGCGAAAAACGGGACAGGCGTTGAGACATGAACCGCATCGGATGCAATAAAGGGATTCTTTGATTGGTGAATTGCGTATTTTCGTGCGTCCGTTATCAATGAGGATGATGTGACGTTGCTGGTGGGGGAGCGGCGCACGGACAATTTGCGAATAGACGCTAAGTTTTTGCCCTGTGGCGGAGCGGGCAAGGAGACTGAGCATGACCGCCAGATCATCCAGATTGCGAACGAGGCGCTCCATGCCCATCAGCGCGATATGAACGGGTGGCAGGGTGGTGACCATGCGCGCGTTGCCCTCGTTACTGACAATACAAATGGCGCCCTCTTCTGCAATGCCAAAGTTCACGCCACTGATACCAACGTCGGCGGTGAGAAAGACGTCACGCAGAATCTTGCGAGCGGTGTTCGTAAGCGTGGGAATATCTTCCGTGTAGGGGATGCCAAGTTTTTCGTGGAAGAGTTTGCCAACATCATCGCGGCGCAGATGAACAGCAGGCGTGATGATGTGCGACGGTCGCTCGTTGCGGAGTTGCACGATGTATTCGCCGAGATCGGTCTCGACCACTTTCATGCCTTCCGCTTCGAGTGCGTGATTGAGATTGACTTCCTCAGTGACCATGGATTTTGATTTGGCTACCAGAATTTTTTTACCACGAGGGCTTGTACTGAGCGAAGTCGAAGTGTCACTCAGGGGCGCTAAGGATTCTTTTGCTTCACTTTCTTCACTTTGTGGACTTGGTGTCCTTTGTGGTGAATCTTTTGCGATTTCGAGAATTGTTTTTATCGCATCACTCGCATCTTTCACGCGATGGACGATGATCCCGTTTTGTGTTGCCTTATCTACGAACTTGTCGAGATATTCATCGAGATGTTCGATCACATCCGCACGGATGGCGTGCGCTTGCTGCCGACGTTCACGCCAGTTGGGTAATGATTCCCAGGCGTTGACACGTCCTTTGACGCGGCGTTCGGCGTTGGCGTCCAGCGCAGCTTGAAGATTCTCGTTGGCAAGCGATTTGCGGATGCGTTGTCGAAATTCTGTGTTGGTCATTATTTAGATTGCCTTTGTCCCAATATACAAACCGCGACCATCCAAGCCTTTGGGATCATGGATGACTTTTAGTCCCGTAGCTTTGAAAGCATCCAGATATTCTTTATGTGTGAACAATCCCAGTTCGTGAATTTCGCTGCTGTATTCAATTCCCTTGGGTGTGCCGATCAAATATTGAAATTCGAGGACAGCTATTTTGCCTCTTTGCCTGCTGTGACTTATGCGCACAATTTTCAGATCAGGTTCGTCAACTTGAAGTGTGAATACCCGCCCAGGATGCCATTGTGTGGGTGTGAACCAGGGTTCGACAAGTAAGACGCCGCCGGGAAGCAGGTGTTCGTTCATTGTTTTTATTGCTTTATTAAGGTTTGATTTTGTCTTTGCGTAACCGATGGAACTAAAAAGGCAGGTGATCACATCGAATTGACGGCGCAGGTTAAACTCCATCATGTTGCCTTTTGTGAAACGAATTTTGGGATGTTTCCTGCGGGCGACAGCTAACATCTTTGCGTCGAGGTCAAGCCCTTCCACTTTGTAATACTTGTTGAGATGCCTCGCGTGGATCCCCGTCCCGCAGGCGACATCGAGCAAACGCTTTCCTTTTGACTTCTTAAGTTTCTGAATGAGCCTATGGGCTTTATCTGCTTCTGCAGAATAATCCTTGCCAAGTTCGCCATAAAGTTCATCGTAATATTGCGCTGATTTTGAGAACATGATTTCCTCCGCTGTTTAGCGACTATTAAGCACTTCTGCGATGTGAATTACTCTTTGTTTCTTCTTTTGTCGATGCAATCCACCCGCAATGTGCATGAGACAACCCGACTCGGTCACAACCAGAGTTGGGGATTCGGTCTTTTCAAGATTCCCAATTTTTCGCTTCAACCATTCCGCTGAAAGTTCGGGGTGTTCTACAGAGAATATCCCGCCAAAGCCGCAACACGAATCAGCTTCGGGCAATTCCACGATGTTTGCGCCTTTGACGTTGGCGAGCAATGCGCGTGGCTGTTTGTCAATGCCCATACCACGCAGGGTATGACAGGCTGGGTGATAGGTGAGTGTCCCATCCCAGTGCGCGCCGAGGTCGGTCACGCCGAGTTTGTCAACGAGATATTCTGTGAATTCATAAACTCGGGATGCCAATGCGTGTGCACGCGGTAACCAGACAGGGTCTTCTCGAAACAGTTCGGCATATCCGTGTTTCAGCATGTGCGCGCAGGAACCCGATGGAATGACAATATCACCAGTGGTTTTCTCGAACACTTGAATTGTATGTTCCACAATGGGACGCGCTTCGGCGCGCAAGCCTGCGTTGAAGTTGGGTTGTCCGCAGCAGGTTTGGTCGCGAGCAAATTCCACGTCAATGCCGAGGTGGTGGAGAATGTCCACGATCGCCTCTCCAGTTTTCGGGTAGAAGGAATCAACGAGACACGTTACAAAAAGCTGCACAGTTGTCATAAATCCAATTCTACCGCTTGTCTTATAATAAACATACCTTGGGGAATTTGAAGATCAAAAGTGTAACCTTCCCGTTTGGGTAATTCTGCGGCACATTGCAATGCAGACAAAAATTACTGGTATCATTGTGCGCCATGACAACTTTTCACACACAACTTCCCTCTTTTCAACTGCCTAAAAAGCTGGCGCGCCTGGGTGACCTGGCTTACAACCTTTGGTGGACCTGGCAACCTGAAGCCGGCCACCTGTATGCGCGTTTGGATCGTGCCATGTGGGAGCGATTGAATCACAATCCCATCCGCATGTTGCGTGAGGTCGAACGCGCACGCCTGAATGAGATCGTCAAGGACAAGGATTATATGGTTTCATATAAGCAGGTCTTTGCAGAATTTGATTTGTATCTTGCGCAATCGGATACATGGACGCATCAGACTCAGCCGAAGCTGGCTCAAAATCCCATTGCTTATTTTTCCATGGAGTTTGGTCTGCACGAAACCCTCCCGATCTATTCCGGTGGACTTGGCGTGCTGGCTGGCGATCACCTGAAAGAGGCAAGCGATCTTGGTCTGCCATTGACCGGTGTCGGTTTCATGTACGCACAGGGATACTTTTCACAGCGCATCGGTGAAGATGGCTGGCAGGAGGCGTTGAACAACCCATTGATATTTGCCGATCTGCCTGCGCTTCCGGTTCTCAAAGATGGCGAACCTGTGACAATTGAAATCGAATTCCCTGACCGAAAACTTGCCGCGCATATTTGGGAAGTTCGCGTCGGTCGTATCCCGTTATATTTACTGGATTCGAACGTGGAGAGCAACTCGGATTACGACCGCCTGTTGACCGGACGTTTATATTGGTCTGATCTGGATCGCCGTATCATGCAGGAAGTGTTGCTGGGCATTGGCGGTGTACGCGCCTTGCGCGCGCTGGAACTCAACCCAACGGTCTGGCATATGAACGAGGGTCATGCCGCCTTCCTCACACTTGAACGTGCACGCGAGCTGGTTGAAGATGGAGATACGTTCGAGACAGCCATCGACAAAACCCGCGGACAAAATATATTTACCACGCATACGCCTGTCCCTGCGGGTAACGATGAATTTCCTCTCTGGCTTATGGATAAATATCTGGCGGCGATCTGGCCCCAACTCGGACTTGACCGTGAACAGTTCTACGATATTGCCCGCCATCAACAACCGCATGGCGAGACCTTCAGCATGGGCGTTCTCGCCTTGAAATTCTCGAAGGGCCGCAACGCGGTCTCTGAACTGCATGGGCATGTCTCACGCGAGATGTGGCATTTCCTATGGAAGGATGAACGCGTCGAAGATGTGCCCATCACCCATGTGACGAATGGCGTCCATACTGCAAATTGGATGGCGCGTCGCTTGCGCATGTTGCTGGATCTGCATTTTGGCGAGGGGTGGATGGATCGCTTGGATGACCCCCAATTATGGGAAAAGCTGGATACTCTTCCCAATGAAGCACTGTGGGCAGTACGCCAGCACCTCAAGCGCAAAATGAATTTCTACCTGCGTGAGCGCGTCCGTGACCGCTGGACAGTAGGCGGCTTCCATCCGGTTCAAGTAGTGTCATCGGGTGTGTTGCTTAATCCCTATGTGTTGACAATCGGATTTGCGCGTCGTTTTGCAACATACAAACGTGCGAGTTTGATCCTCTCGGATGTGGAACGTTTATTGCACGTTATCAATCGTCCGAACATGCCTGTGCAGATCGTGTTTGCAGGGAAGGCGCATCCGGCTGATGACCCCGGCAAGCGTTTGATCCAGGAGATCTACCGGACGGTCAAGCGCGCTGAAACGGGCGGACGTTTGGTCTTCGTGGAAGATTACGATATGAACCTGGCGCGTTATCTCGTCCAGGGTGTGGACGTGTGGCTGAATACGCCGCGCCGCCCGATGGAGGCGAGCGGCACGTCAGGTATGAAGGCAGGCTTGAATGGCGCGTTGAACTTCTCCATTCTTGATGGCTGGTGGCGTGAGGCCTATAACGGAAAGAACGGCTGGTCGATTGGAGAAGATAAACAATGGGAATCTTCTGACGAGCAGGATGTTGCAGATGCGCAGGACATGTACAACAAACTCGAGAATGAGATCATCCCCATGTACTATGGTCGTGATATTGAAAATGTTCCGACTGAATGGGTCGAACGCATGAAAGAATCCATCAAGACAGTGACTCCGAATTTCTCCACGCGGCGCATGGTCAAGGAATACGCCGAACGTTTGTACGCGAAGGCTTTGGAATAATTCGTAGGGGCGGGGTTTCCCCGCCCATGTGCGGGGCGAGAAGACCTCGCCCCTACGGAGCAATATGATCCCTGAAATTACAGTGACCGAACTTTCCGAGAAATTAAAATCTGAAGACTCATTCATCCTGTTGGATGTGCGTGAGCTCCAGGAGTTGGAGTACGCCAAATTAACCGACAGCAGGCTTGAGGTCACGCCCATGAGCCGCTTAGGGAGCGAGGGCACGGATGCGTTATCCGAAGCCGCACAGTCGCAGGACGCGACGCTCTATGTCATGTGTCATCACGGAGTCCGCAGCGCGCAAGTGACGGGTTGGCTTTCAGCACAAGGCTGGAAAAATGTATTTAGTGTGAACGGTGGAATTGCCGAGTACGCGCGGAAGATCGATCAATCGGTGGGATTTTATTAACTGGTTCGAATGTTTCAAGGTTAAAGAACAAAGAAGGTTGAGAGCTGTTCTCAACCTTCAAACATTTAAACCTGACAACTTGTAAACTACCCTGCAAACACGAACTTCCCATCCTTATAAAACAACTCACCATCCACTGTAATCTCAGAATCTGTGCGCAGGTCGCAGATCATATCCCAATGAATCGAGCTCTTGTTTTTCGAACCAGTTTCTGGGTAGCCCGCGCCGAGCGCCATATGGAACGTGCCGCCGATCTTTTCATCGAAGAGGATGTTCCCTGTGAATTTGTTGATATCATAGTTTGTGCCGATGGCGAATTCCCCAACACGACGAGCGCCTTCATCCGACTCAAGCATCTTGAGCAGATACTCCTGATTCTTTTGTGCTTCCGCCCGTTCGACGCGACCGCGGTTGAATGTGAGTTCGGCGCCTTCCACAGCCACACCGCCATAGATCGCGGGATAGGTATACCTTACCCAGCCATTGAGCGAGTCTTCGACGGGTCCTGTATAGACTTCGCCGTCAGGCATGTTGTACATGCCAGTCGAGTTCATAAATTTGCGACCTTTGATGGAAAGCGTGAGGTCAACATTTGGTCCGCGTAATGTGACCACATCCTTGCCCTCGAGAAAATCGATCGCTTTTTGTTGACCCGCCGCGGTGCTGTTCCAATAAGCAATGGGCTCCTCTTCGTTGGCATGCACAGCGTTGAAAACGAAATCCTCATAATCTTTCAGGCTCATCCCTGCATCCTGTGCATAGCCGTCGGTGGGGTAGAGGGTGGTGACCCACTTGAACTTTCCTTCTGCGCCGCGTCGCATTTGTGATTTGGTAATTGCGCTGATCGCCTTGCTGTGCCGTTGTGCCTTGAGCGGGTCGATGCTGGAGGTTGCACGTGTATTTGTTGCAGAGTGAATGCGAATGCGGCTCTCGAATTGGTCATAGGCAAGTTTATGAAAAGTGGGCACAAAATCGAGCTGCCTGTCGTTTGCATAGGTCAGATACACATCCTCTTGAACGAACGGAACCATACCCGGAAATCCGATCAGCGGGTGTGGATGACCGCCCTTCTCCAGAATTTGAACATATAACTCTCGTATCAACGGTTCGGCGGCAGTTGTCGCTTCGATGAGAACCCGATCTCCTGGGACGATACGCGCTGAATGTTCAACCAAAACCTTTGCGAACTTTTGAACTCTTGGGTCAGACAAGGTATTTCTCCTGTGTGAGATTTGAACTCGAAAATTATATCATTGCTTTCTCGGCTAAAATTACAGTAGGAGTGAATACCTATGACGGACACACGCTTCATCCTTGACCCCAAGCTTGCCTCTGCCTCGACGCCGCCAGCCAACTGGTACACGGATCCCGCCATGCTGACCCTCGAACGCGAGAAAGTGTTTCGCCGTACATGGCAATACGCTGCCTCTCTCGACCTTTTACGTTTTCCCGGCAACTACGCCGCAGTGGATGTTAACGGGATTCCCGTTGTCCTCACGCGTGGACAGGATAACGAGCTACGCGCCTTCTATAACGTTTGCCGCCACCGCGCAGGTGTGGTGGCGCGTGGATGCGGGAATCGCAAGTCTTTGCAATGCCAGTATCACGGCTGGCTCTATGGACTCGATGGGAAACTTCGCAACGCGCCCGAATTCGAGGAGGTCGAAAACTTCAACAAAGATGATTTCGGTCTCATCCCGATCCGTGTCGAAACCTGGGGACTCTTCGCCTTCGTCAACATGGGTCCCTCCGCGCCGCCGCTGATGGATGTGCTTGGAAAAATTCCAGAGGAGACGAGCCAACTCGATTTCAGTGCCCTCCGGAAGGTCGAAAGACGCGAGTACATCGTCAACGCAAATTGGAAAGTGTATATTGATAACTATCTTGAGGGCTATCACATCCCGATCGCTCATCCCGGCTTGTTCAAAGAAGTGGACTACGAAAAGTACCGAGTGGATACCTTCCGATATTATTCGTCGCAGTACGCGCCCATTCGCCCTGTCCGCGCCGAAGATTCTGCAGGGCGTGTGTTCACAGAGCTCAAAGGCGATGAGCAGGCTTTCTATTATTGGATCTTCCCGAACTTCATGGTGAACACGTACCCCGGCAATGTGCAGATCAATATTGTCGTTCCGATCAGCCATGATAAAACCAATGTGATCTTCGAGTGGTATTTCGCCGATCCCGGCACACCCGAAGCGTGGAATAATTTACAGGACGGCATTGCCTTCAGCGATAATGTGCAAAAAGAAGATATGGAACTCTGCGAAGATGTCCAGCGCAATCTTGAAGCAGATGTGTATAAACAGGGGCGATACTCTGTAAAACGTGAGAACGGCGTTTATCATTTTCATGGACTCATGCAGGAATTTTTGGATAAGCAGTAGGCTCGCGCTGAGCGGAGTGCGAAGCAGGTAGACGAAGCGCAATTAATAAGCAGTCTCATCATAACAAGAGCAACATAGGTTATATTTCATACAATGAAGCAGTTATTACAAAACATAAAAACCGGAAAATCTACCATCGAAGACGTGCCCGTTCCAACGCCGCGTGAGGGACAGGCGCTTGTCAAAGTGTCAGCCAGTCTCGTCTCCGCGGGGACCGAGCGCATGGTCGTCGAATTTGCCGAAAAGAGTCTCGTTGGCAAAGCGCGTTCACGTCCCGACCTCGTCAAGCAGGTTATTGATAAAGCTCGGCGTGAAGGTCTCGTCAATACCGCACAAGCCGCCTTCAATCGTCTCGACCAGCCGATGGCGCTCGGCTATTCATCCGCCGGAACCATCGTTGCGCTTGGCAAAAACATGCAGGGTTTCAAAGTTGGTCAACGTGTGGCTTGTGCGGGCGGCGGTTTCGCTGTCCATGCCGAATACAACGCCGTTCCTCGCAACCTGCTCACGCCCCTCCCCAAAAATGTGGATTTCGAATCCGCCGCCTTCACCACCCTCGGCGCGATTGCCATGCATGGGTTTCGTCTGGCAGAACCGCAGATCGGCGAAAATGTTGCGGTGATTGGATTAGGGCTTCTGGGACTCCTCGCCGCCCAGATCGCTTCCGCCGCTGGATGCAACGTCCTCGGCATTGACATTGACTCCCGCCCGCCTCGCCCTCGCTTCTTCACTTGGAATTCAAGCTGTCTCCCGTGACCAAGCCGTGGACTCAGCCCAAGCCTTCACCTCCAACCGCGGCTTCGACGTCATCCTCATCTGCGCCGACACACTCCTCCAATGACCCCGTTGAACTTGCCGGAATTATCGCCCGTGACCGCGCCCGTGTTGTTGCAACGGGTGCAGTTGGATTATCCATTCCTCGCAAGGTCTATTACGAAAAAGAAATTTCCTTCATCAACTCCCGTTCCTACGGACCCGGTCGTTACGATAGCAACTATGAAGAGAATGGACAGGACTACCCTCTCGGCTACATCCGCTGGACAGAAGGACGCAACTTCGAAGCCGTCGTGGACTTGATGTCGAAAGACAAGCTCAAAGTCGAACCTCTGATCACACATCGCTTTCCCATCGAGCAAGGCATCAAAGCCTATGACGTCATTACCGGAAAGAAGAAAGAAAAATTTCTTGGCGTATTGCTTATATATCCTGATAGTGGCTTGAAAGTAGAAAGTAGTGCGATCCCCTTTCCACTTTCCAATACTTCAAAAACTTCATCTATAACGCTCGGTGTTCTCGGTGCTGGTCTCTTCGCCAACTCCGTCCTCCTGCCATCTATCAAAAAAGCAGGTAACATTGAATTTATCGGCATCGCCTCCTCCGGCGGACTCCACGCCCAACACTCCGGCAAAAAATTCGGCTTTCAATACGCCACCTCGAACGATGACGAGATCATCAACGACCCGAAGGTCAATACTGTTGCTATTCTCACTCGTCATGATTCCCATGCTGGTTTGGTCGTCAAAGCTTTGAAAGCTGGCAAACACGTCTTTGTTGAAAAACCGCTGGCAATCAATAGTGAACAGTTATCAGTCATCAGTAAGCAATTACAAAAAACTGATAACTGTTTACTAATGACTGGTTTCAACCGCCGCTTTGCTCCTCTCGCTGAAAAACTTCACGCTTCACTCATCACTCGAAACGAACCTCTCCACGCCCATTACCGAATCAACGCGGGCACTATTCCCCTCAACCACTGGACTCAAGACCCTGCTATCGGCGGTGGACGGATCATCGGCGAGGCTTGTCACTTTATTGACTTCATCACCTTCCTCGTTGGAGCACCTCCCATCTCAGTGACCGCGCACGCCTTGCCCGATGGTGGCAAATATCGTGAAGACAATGTCTCAATGACTTTTACTTTTCCTGATGGTTCGATTGGCATTGTCGATTACCTTGCCAACGGTGACAAATCCTTTCCCAAGGAACGCATTGAAGTGTTTTGCGGGGGACAGGTGTCCGTGTTGGATGATTTTATTTCGTTGGAAACAGTTCGTGATGGAAGAAAGAACGTGGCGAAATCCGCGCAGGATAAAGGTTGGGTGAACGAATGGAAAGCCTTCGCCAGATCCATCCGTGAAGGCGGCGAGCCGCCAATTCCGTATGAGCAGTTGATCGGTGTGGCCCAAGCCACGTTTGCAGCAGTCAAATCCATAAAGGCCGGCCAAGGTCCTAATTTAATGGGTTGCGATGATTGAGCATTTTTACAACCAACTTTCTCCTTACTATAAATATATCTTCCAAGATTGGACTGCGAGTGTTGACCGGCAGGCAAGTACCCTGGATGAGGTGATTCGAGAATATTTCAGCGGAAATGTTCACTCCATTTTGGATGCGGCATGTGGAATAGGCACGCAGACTTTTGGTTTGGCACAAAAGGGATATAAACTTACAGCATCTGATATTTCATCTGGCGAAATCGAAAAGGCTCGGTTGGAAGCCTCAAGGCGGGATTTGAATATCGACTTTCGTGTTACTGATATGCGGAATCTTCAGGGAACATTTCAGGAACAATTTGATTTGGTCATTGCATGCGATAACGCTGTGCCTCATCTGTTGAGTGACGATGAAATTCGCATGGTTTTTGAACAATTTTATCGGATAAGTGCTGACAGGGATGGATGTATTATCAGCGTGCGTGATTATGAAGGGATGGAGCGAAATGGTGTGAAACTGTATCCGCGTCAGGTACACAACGTTCCTGACGGAAAAATTGTTATTTTTGATCGTTGGGATTTCGATGGGGAGTATTACGATATCACCATGTACATTGTGGAAGACACAGGTCAGTCGATGGTGAATACGCATGTGATTCGTGGCGGTCGCTATTATTGTGTACCCATTTCAAAGTTGGAAAATTTGATGAAGGAGGCTGGCTTTAAAACTGTTGTTACACTGAAAGATCGTTTTTATCAACCGCTTCTTGTTGGTTTGAAAGTATGATATTGTCATATTCACGGCGGTAGAATCCTTTTGAGCACGTATAGATAATCCATTTCATGAACTCTCATTTCAACCTGCTCGCTCGGTTCTATGACCGTGCCATTCCGTTTGTGCGACTCGAACAAATGCTCAAAGTGTTGGATCTGCCTCATGCAGGCAATCTTCTTGATGCAGGTGGTGGGACAGGACGCGTGGCTGAAGCGCTTCGTCCACATGTGAGTTGGATCGTTGTCGCGGATGTTTCGCGCGGGATGCTTGCGAAGGCGCACCAAAAAGACCTGTCGGCAACATCAACGGAGACTGAGCGTTTACCCTTTCCCGATGGCACCTTTGACCGCGTTCTCATGGTGGATGCTTTGCATCACGTTCTTAATCAGGCTGAGACAATTCGTGAGTTATACAGAGTGTTGAAAGTGGGGGGCAGGCTGGTGATCGAAGAGCCGGACTTCCGCACCTTTGCCGTCAAGTTGATCGCGGTTGCCGAGAAGCTAGTGCTCATGCGTAGTCACTTCCTTGCACCGACCCAGATTGCAAATCTCTTTCCGTCTGGGGCAAAGGTCAGGGTTGAGACTGAAGAAAATACCGCGTGGGTGATTGCAGAAAAGTGACCGAGTGGATACCTAAACTTAAGTATGGTGGAGTTTGTAAATTGAAAATCAATTTTATTATGAACACAACACGAAAAATATTTCGTTATCCCGTCGTTCGTTTGGCTTTGCGTGGTGCTGTGAAGGCCTTGATTGTTGCTTTTATAGCAAGTTTGCTGTTAGCAGGCTTTGTGGACTACCAGCTTTATGGACCAGCTTTTGATACCGAATATCATTTCTTAGGCACAGCTTCAGAATTCTTCATGTTTGCTTTGGTTTTGACAACTATTTTTTCAATCCCTGTTTCTTTATTAGTCGACATTCTCTTAACTATTTTCCTGAGAATCGATAAAACGAAAAACCGAATTTCATGTAAAAGATCTTTCGTTGCTGGTTTTCTGATCGGTATGATTACGAGTATTTTTGGCATATCTATTTTCGCGAATCAAGTAGGGGATGACCTGATTTATATAAGCACTGTACTTCTTGCCAGCATTGCTGGTGGTTTGGGTGGGTTGTGGATGACAAAGGACGCGTTGATGTTGTTTCCGCAAAACATTGAGGTTGAATAGAAGTTCTTATACATCAATTTTCCGTCTCCACCATCCGCGGGCTTGACTGCGATCTTCTGTCCATATGCTTATCTAAGTGACTGTCACTGTATAAAAGGAGAAATATGCGAACTCGTGCTGGAATTGTCCTAATCGAAGATGACAAAGTTGCATTGATCGAACGTCATCGCGCGGGGTTGGATTATTTCGTTTTCCCCGGCGGCGGCGTGGATGAAGGTGAGACACCAGAGCGAGCCGCCATCCGCGAGACGATGGAAGAATTGGGACTCGAAGTTGCCATCAAACAAAAGGTAGCGGTCATTCACTTCGACCAAAGCATCCAAGTTTATTTTCTGGTGAAAAGAGTCAGCGGCGAGTTCGGAACGGGGACAGGTGAAGAGTTCGCCCATGCAAATCCAGATGATCCTCAATCGGGAATATACATTCCTCTTTGGATGCCGGTTGACGAGTTACCACAACATGCGGATGTGTTTCCCGTTGACGTGTCAAAACTTGTTGTAAAAGCAGAAGCAAACGGGTGGCCAGACAAATCCATCGAAGTATGGGAAGTGAATGAGTAGTTTGAATTTCATCGTGTATCATTTCTGGCGAAAATGCAAAAGTACACTGTGAAGATTTTGGAGGTTGGGGGAACTTTCCCTACGTGAATACGTCAAAGGTGTAACGCCGAAACACAAATCTTTTTCACGGAGGATAAGATGAAAACTCGATCCAGTTTGCCCATGTTGTTCGTTATCGCGGCATTGTTGCTTGCCGCATGTGGGGCCGCTGCGACGCAAGCGCCTGTGCGTGATTTTGCCCCCGCCCTAAACGAAGCGCCGGTTACGAATGAAGAATTTGCCATTCAAGAGTCTGAGTTAAAGGCTGACGAAGGAGCGGCTGCTCCCGAATCCGGGGATGTCGCCGCTTTGCCTGCTCCCACGATGGCGGCATTCGAGATCAGCAATCCATCGGGCGAAAATGTGGTCGTGCAGAATACCAATCGCAAGATCATTAAAAATGCGGATGTGCGCCTGCTGGTGAAAGATACGAATACTGCCGTGAGCCGTTCCACGCAGATTGTTTCCGACCTGGGCGGATATATCGTCAGTTCGCGCATTTGGTATCAGGATTATTTTGGCAACAACCTGATGTATGCCACGATCACCATCGGCGTTCCTGTGGATGAATTTGAGCACGCGCTCAACCGCCTGCGTGACCTGTCCATTCGCGTATTGGATGAGAATGCCACGGGTGAGGATGTCACCGATCAGTATGTGGATTTGCAATCACAGCTGACGAATCTCGAAGCGACGCGAGACCGGGTGAAGTCGTTCTTGGAGGATGCCAAGTCGGTGGACGAAGCCTTGCGCATCAACCAGCAACTCTCTGATATTGAATCACAGATCGAGCAGATCAAGGGACGCATGAACTACATCTCTGACCGTTCCGCTTTTTCAACGATCACTGTCAACTTTGAGCCTGAGTTGCCCATCCTGACACCTACCCCAACCCCGACCATTGCCCCGACCAATACGCCTCGTCCCACCGCGACGCTTGCCCCGTGGAAACCCGGCGAAACCTTCGGCGATGCGAAGAATACCGTCACAGTTGCTTATCGTGGAATCTTCAACTTCCTGATCTGGTTGGTTGTGGTGATATTACCCGTTATCCTGCCGCCTGCACTCATCCTTTGGGCTTTGTGGAAGTTGTTGAATCGAAAGCCGAATAAGCCGAGTGGAGGAGAGAAGTAATCAGTGAGTAGTGATGAGTAATCAGTAATTGAAAGCAGGGACAGCGCATGAGCGCTGTCCCTGCTTTACGAGTCTATATTTTGATGAAGTAGATGCATACTTTCATTCTGCTGGTTGAGCCAACTAAGAAATTTTTCAGGGTTATTAAAAAAAGGCGGGCGAACGCTTCTTTGAATATAACCGTTATGTACCCCAAGTCCCCCCCAAGTATTCTGCAAATCTTTAGTTACTCGATAAGCTCGGTCTCTATATTCCCCAATTATGATGGCTTGTTTAGAATCTTCCTGAGTTTCTAGGATTCGCCCAAATCACAAGATCGTTTTCAGCCTTCTACGCGTCGTCCATGGGCGCATTGGCTTCTCTCTTCATACGAAAGATCTTTGACATAAGTCTTACGATGAATATAGAAAATGCCAAAGAGACAGTAGACCAATGGAAACTCATATCCTGTTTGAATTGGGCGAAATGCTGCATAGAATGCGATGAAATCACCAACTGAAAGCTGGTTGATAATTTGACCACGTGATGACAATTTGCCACTAGTAGCTTTAAAAGGTTCACCGAAGGTCAATGACTTAAAATCCGGGTCGAGGTGAACTTTGACTTGAGATGATAAATGAGGTGGTAAAGATTTCCCCAGGTTTTTCACAGAAAACTCAAACGTTGCATAAGTTGGGCAGGTGCTAATATGGTTGTGATAAGCCTCGTCACCAGGAATAGGCACATATGCATATTGCAAGGATATCGTGTTTATAGGTGCATTCCAGAGCCCACCTGATTGGGTTTTATCACAACCAACTCGCAATAGAATACCATTCATTTTTTCTTTTTTGAATATACCATGTTTATCAAGTAATTAAAATGGTCGTCACTGCCACCACCACCCCAAACGCGCCGCACGCAAAATTGACCCAGTCGTTGTCTAGCCAATGAGATATCCACTACTTTTCATCCACAACAAAATCAAAAGAACTTTTCGGTCTCACTTGATTGAAATAATACTCTTCGACTTCGTCCCAGCACAGATGCCAGTTCTTCGAAAACTCCGGATCATCTCGAGCCGCGAGTCTTGCATGGCGTTCCTCAATTGGCACATCCACCAAAATAGCGAAATCCACTATATCGGCAAGCTCAGGGCTTGCTGAATAAGCGCCTTCAATCAAAATTATATGGGCGGGTTTTAGCTCTTTCGGATGTTTTTCCGTCTTATATGTACCATCAGGTTGCAAACCCGATTGAAAATCGAATGCATACCAACTCGCATTTTGACTTTTTAGGAGAGGCTCGATTACATCTTTACGTAACCTGTTCCAATCGAACACATACTTCAACTTTTCATCTACGGTGAAATCATCCCATTTATGATCGGGTATATTGGCAGAGAAAAAATCGTCAAGGGGAATCAATGAAATATCCAGTTCATCTTTGATGATTGAGGCAAGTGTGGATTTTCCTGCACCACTTCCACCATCCAGGGCAACTACAACGGGACGCTGTTTTCCTGCTAATAGACTTTGTATTTGTGACACGATTTCTCTGGCTTTAACAAAAGTTGTATCATTCATTATTCATCATAGTAATAATGCAATCATTACCCCAAACGCGCCGCACGCAAAATTGACCCAATCATTATTGAGCCACCTCCAGCCGCGGACGTGAACTGTCTCTGTGCCACAGGTATGCAGCGGATGTTTCTCGGTCTCTTTTTTATCGGTGGGGCAGTAGTACATGGCTTGCACGGTCGCGCCGAGGAACGAGTCGAAGATGGAACCGGCGAGTCCGGCGAGAGTGATCAGTAGGAAATAGCGACCAGTTGTTTGTGAACCAAGCTGCGGGCAATGCGATGGCAGAAGCGCCCAACAGCGACGCGAACGTTCCAAAGAGGGAGACTCCACCCGAGGTCCCTTTTTCGACGCGCTTTCTCAAATCCGTGATCATGCGCGGTGGAGTTGGATTCAGGACCCCCAATTCTGTCCCCCACGTATCCGCATTGACCGCCGCCAAAGCGGCGGCGAATCCGATCCACGCGATAGTTCGATTCGGGATAAAGGGCATGGATGAACACGAAGACTGTTGCCAGCCCGCCGTTGCCAAAGACTTGTCCTGCGTCGCGTTCATGTCCCTTTGAAAACTTTTCATCCAATCCCTTTTTATGATTTTTGAACAAACGACTTAAAGCTGATGATGTGATGAAAAAAATCAGAAGAAGAACCGCCCATTGCCATCCGCCCAAACCAAAAACGACTGCACCGACAAGGGCGGCGGCAACTGCTCCGCTTTTAGTGAGACTGTGCGCGCTGTAAGCAAGAGTTGCAATGATGATTGCGAGGAGAAAGCCAATAATGAGTTGCATGGTTTTAGGCAATGATGGTGGTTGAGTAGTAACGCCGTTCGCTGGCATCACGCATCAAAACCACAAATTTCAATTTTGCATGATATTGATGGTTTCGATACGGGCAGGAAAAGCGTCCGCCCTACTCAACCATCGGAGTGTTTTTTACACCGGCGTTGTCACTAAAAACAATACCGCCACGAGGAACAACACGGCAGAAATGGCGTTCGAAACCCAAACGATAAACGCCAGCGGACGTTGCTTCTCCCAACGGTAGAAATACAGACCCGCTACGAGACCGATAATGAACATGGCTGTGCTGATGAGGGGCAATAAGATCAATTGCGTGGACGGCGCTGTTTCGTTGGCAACACCGAACTCGTTGAACCCAAACGGGATTTGTGACAACGATGGGATTAAAATCCCGACCCATATCATGAGACCGAGGTTAAGAAAGATCCGCTCATCCATAAAAAGCGCGCTGCGGGACGTTCCCATGCCTGGGTGATGATAAAGGATGGGTAAACCGATACCGGCGCGGCAGGGACCAGGCTTCCTAATTCTGTTGCACGCGCGAATGTTTGAACGAGCGCGGCGGCGTTCTTGGGAGAAATCGCAAAGACACGTTTTGAGGTAGCGATCAGGATCAGGTTTCTTGAACTGGACGCAATGAATTCGACCAATCCCACATCCGGATGGCGGCGCGTGCCGAGAACAGCTCCCGGCAAGCGGAAGACGGGGAGGGGTAGAGGGCGGGTCAGGTCGGTGGCCGGACGCATCCATTCGATATCGGTCAGGGGAATATCTTCGACGCGTAATCCCCATAATATGGCGAGACTATCGCGGTCAATGTAATAGTCCGCCCGCTGGAGGGCGTAGGCGCGATAGGTGAATACAGGGAGGGGTGCAAAAGCAAGAAACGCCACCAGGAGATAGCTCACGAATGAAGGACCCACCTGTGCCTGAGAGAGATTTCAAAATCCCCATGCGGATGCGACTGCAAGCGCGATGATAACGCTCACATGCAAAATAATGCCAGTTTGTTTTGCAGGAGGAAAATGTCCAGTCTTGGGATTGTTCATGATTGTTTGTGTAGGGGCAGTCTTAGACTTGTCCCTATTACGTTTATTTCAAAAGGGATTTTATCTTTTCAACAATTTCATCAATTGGCACAAGTTGATTCTCTTTCGTCTTGCGCAATTTCAATTCTACCATTCCCTCTTTCAAACCTTTTTCTCCCACCGTCACACGGATGGGACAGCCGATCAAATCCGCGTCATTGAATTTAACGCCCGCGCGTTCATCGCGATCATCGAACAAAACAGAGATGCCCGCCTCCTGCAAAGATGATATAAATCTCTTCAGCTTTGGCGCGTGTGTCCATCTCCTTTCCGGTGAGATGCATGAGATACACATCAAACGGCGCGGCGGGATGTGGAAGAGTCAAGCCTTTGTCGTCATGATAAGTCTCGGCGAGCGCCAGCAGGATATTCTCAAAATCATCGTTCAAACAGATCGTACTCAAAACTGAAAGCGGATTGCCGCAATGGATACAAGCGTCGCCTTCTTTTGCTTGAACCAGATCCGCGATGATCTCTGCTAAATAATCGCTATCCATAATTGGTGTTCTTCAAATGCCAACCCGCCTCATTTGCCCCCGCAACGAGATTTTGCGACTCTGGGATCAGATCGTCCACGACGATCAACGCCTCTTTCAACCCAATGGCTGACGCGTACCCCGCCGCCGCTCCCGCGCTGACAATTTCCTCCGCCGTAGCCGCACGGACATCGCCAACGTGTTGCTTGAGTTTCGCTTCACTCAATTGCATATCCCCGCGCAGGACGATAAAGACAAATTTGCCATCGCTCACGCGCGTGTACATCAACGCCTTAGCAGTTTTCTCTTTGGAAATGTTGAGGAGGTTTGCAAGCGATTCGATTGTATTGCAATCTGGGGTGGCGATTCTTTCAACAGGTAGTTGTTCCTCTCGTGGAAGGGCTGTCTTGACGAAGCGTGCGAACTCTAATCGTTCTGTATATTTGCAAGAGGGACAATGTGCAACTTCAATATCGCCCGATGCAATGGGGAAGAAAGTTTCGTTCTCGTTCCCAATGGTTGATAAAGAGAGTAACGACTTATCAGATAACTCCCGTAAATAGTCGAGCGTGTGTTCGCCCAACTTTGTTGGGAGGTTCTCTCGAGTCAAATACCCCGCGCGGACAAGGAAGGAGAATCCCTCCGTGCGTGCATTGTTTGGCGCTTCACGTTGTGTTTGGATTTGCAGGTCGCGATATTTCATGGGAAATTCTCGTATGGATAGGGCTTGCCCCTATCCAATGTTTGCAGAAATCAAAAAAGGCGACCGCAGGGTCGCCCCTACAAGTTATTCCGCCTTTTTCTTCCTTGGGAGTTTTTGTGTCTTTTCGGGGTTGGGAGGCACAACGATCGGCGTCGACGCAATGGACTCGGCTTGAGCCGCCTCAGAGTGCGTCGTTTCAGTGACAGGACCAAGGTCCAGCTCGACCGTTTCTTCCATCCGAATTTGTCCGCGAAGGAAGGCGCCTTCCTCTGTTACAAAGGCAGTGGTGACCACGTCACCCCACACACGACCTGAACCGCGAATTTCCAGTTTTTGAGTTGTGATATTGCCGCGCACTGCGCCCGCCACAATGACGGTGTTGGCGCGTACATTCTGGCAGGTGACGCGTCCTGTCTCGCCGATGACGAGCATCCCGCGCAAGGCGATCTCGCCCTCGAATGCGCCTTCAATACGAACGCCGCCCGAGCCTGTGATTGAGCCATGCCAAATGACACCCGACCCAAGCACGGACGTAATGCGCTCCACGGCTTGGACGGGTTGTTGTGTTTCAGTGGGAGTTGTATTGCGTTTGAACATGAGTTGATTTTACCGTTAAAACAAACCCGCCGGTTGAGTAGCCCTGAGCGGTTGTTGCGAAGGGTGTATCGAAACCAGCGGGGAAGCAAAGTAATTTTGTTACAGGAGTTTTCTGCTAAGTGGTGGTTTCGACTGCTTGCGCTCAACCGCCGAATGACTCTCTACTCGCTCTTCTCTTCCTTCGACGGCATCTGCACACCCATGATATTGAAACCAGAGTCCACATACAACACTTCGCCAGTGATCTTTGCGGACATATTCGAAGCAAGAAACACAGCCGAGTTACCAACGTCTTCAATCGTCACATTCTCGCGCATGGGTGCGGCATCGGCAAAGTGCTTGTACATGTCACGGAAGCCGCCCACGCCTGCCGCCGCCAACGTGCGGATCGGTCCCGCTGAGATCGCATTCACACGGATTCCCTGCGGTCCCAGATCATTTGCCAGATAGCGAGTGGATGATTCCAGCGCGGCTTTTGCCACGCCCATCACGTTATAGTTCGGCGCAACTTTCACCGAGCCGTAGTATGTCAAACATAAGATCGAAGCGCCGGGGTTCAGGATCGGCAAAAACGCATTCGTCAACGCTACGAGTGAAAAGACAGAAATATCCATCGCGTTCTTGAAGCCTTCGCGGCTGGTTTGATAATAGGGTCTGCTTAATTCATCTTTGCCGGCGAACGCAATCGAATGAACCAGTACATCGATCTTGCCAAAATGTTTTGCGGCTTTCTCGGCTGTCGCGGCAATCTGGTCGTCATTTGTCACATCACATTCTTCGACCCATTTACACCCCACTTTTTCAGCCAGCGGCATCACGCGTTTCTCAAGCATCGCGCCCGCGTAGCTGATCCCCAAATTTGCGCCTTCGCGATGAAACGCCTGCGTAATGCCCCACGCAATGGATTTATCGTTCGCCAGACCAAACACTAACGCATTCTTACCTTCAAGTAATCCCATATTTTCTCCTTGTTTACTCCGTCATTGCGAGGAGGATGTTCGTCCCGACGAAGCAATCCCAGATTGATTAGGAGATTGCTTCGCCAAAAAACGGCTCGCAATGACATGATCTTTAACTAAAAACCGCCACGGTTTGGATAGCCACGGTTCCGGTGTATTATTTAAACCCACACGCGGACCTTTCGTCACGAGCGAATTTGGAACTTTGACTCCCGCTTCGATCCATAAGCCGGAGGCTGTTTCCGTCAGATCGACAGTATTCTCGCTTTTAGTGATCCCCATTGCCTGAGTCAATTTGCCGGGACCAAACGTATCGCGTCCCGAACGTCTCTCCATCATAACATCCACGCCCTCGATAGGTTGGATCGCCCGTATCAACACCGCCGCAGGGAATCCTTCCTTCTCCGTCACCACATTCAACATCCAATGATTCCCATATGTGAAATAGACATAGGCATGTCCCGGTTCTCCAAACATCACTTTTGTGCGTGGAGTAAGTCCAGCTTTGGCATGACAAGCCAAATCCTTTTGGCTGATGTAGGCTTCGGTCTCGGTGATGAGGCCGACGAGTTTCACGCCATCCAAAATCCGAACCAGCCGCGCACCGATCAGTTCGCGTGCAACGGTCAATGTGGGGCGGTTATAAAAAGAGCGGAGGAGCGGTTGGGGTTGTTTCACCACAGAGTTCACGGAGATCACAGAGAGGATTTAATCGAGAGAACCATTAACGAAACGCTTGATGCCGTTTTTAACCAACTTCACATTGAAATTGATTAATAAGCCGACTTTACAACCAGAGAGTTTCAGGTACGAAAGGATTTGTGCATCATGGATTGGAATAATCGCTTCAGAAGATTTAATTTCGATAATGACTTTATCGTTTACAAGAAAGTCCAGACGATACCCTGCATCCAACTTGATTTCTTTGTAGGTCATGGGTAAAGGTTTTTGTTGCTCAACTTTATAGCCGCGTTGTTTGAGTTCATAAGCCAATGCTGCCTGATATGCGGATTTTAGTAAACCTGGACCAAGGTGCCGATGTACTTCAATCGCTGCACCAATAATTCCCTCGGTGATTTTATTAAGCTCTTCTCTCTCCGACATTCTTAAATCTCCGTGCGCTCTGTGCTCTCCGTGGTGATTACTTAAAACGTGCATCTCTCTTTACTGTCAACCTCAATCCCTCCTCCAACTTGATGGATGGACGATACCCCAGTTTCTCCTTCGCCAGGGACAGGTCTGCGCGCATGCGTGAGACGCCGCCGGATGTTGTAGCGTTGTAAATGACTTCCGCACTGCTACTTGTCACTTCAAGAACGCATTTGATCAGATCGCGGATGCTCGTCTCTATACCAGAACCCACGTTGATGACCAGTCCGTTGATGTGCGGCGCGGTTGCCGCGGCGACCAGGGCGCTGACCACATCATCCACGTAGACGTAATCACGAGTTTGGTTTCCGTCTCCGTGTGCGACCAACGTCCCGCCGCGCAGGGCTTGTTTTAGGTAATGCGGCACAACGGGCGGATGTGACGCGGGCAGGTGTTGACCGGGTCCATAGGCGTTGAAAATTCTCAGGCTGACGGTTTCGATTCCCCACAGTCCGCCGATGGTGCGGACGTAGTATTCCGCCGCTAACTTGGATACGGCATAGGGTGAACGCGGATTAGGCGTGATGGACTCTGTCAGTGTTTGATCGCCCAAGTCGCCGTAAACAGCCCCGGACGACGCCAGAACGACGCGGCGAACGCCGACATCCCGCATGGCTTCCATCAGGGCGACCGTCCCGCCTACGTTGACGGTGTTGTAATCCCGCGGATACAAAACGGACTCAGGTACCGAGACGCGCGCTGCGAGATGATAGACAACATCCACTTCTTGAAGGAGAGTCCACAACTTGGGACGGTCGCTGACATCGCCGCGTGTAAAATGGACATCGGGCGCCAGCGCCTGCGGATCGCCTGTGGAGAGATCGTCCAGCCCGCGCACCTGGTGTCCCTCGCGGGCGAGTTGGTTGGCAAGAGAAGAGCCGAGGAATCCCGCGGCTCCGGTGATAAGAAAGTTCATAAGTGGATGGGATTATAGCACTCTGAACCTTGGCCGTCATTGCGAGGACGAGCGGAGCGACGCGAAGCAATCTCCGCCACAGTATGAAAGCTAAAGGGTTGGGGGGTGCTTCGTCGCCCTCGCTTCATCTACGTTCGCTATCGCTCGCTCCGCTCAGCGCGAATATCTCGCAAAGACGGAGTAATTTTCATTGACTTATCCTCATTACCCTGTTATTATTGATGCAGTAGGATAACGGTAGTTACGTTGGTTAGAAGAACAAGCCACAGCTCACGGTATGATCCGTGGGTTGTTTTGTTTTACCCTCCGATGGAACGAACAAGACGCCTAAAAAATCTTTAAATTGCCATAGGAGGCAAAAAATGTCTGACAGAATAACAGGTACAGTGAAGTGGTTCAACGGTGACAAGGGCTTCGGCTTCATCGAACGCGAAGGTGGAAAGGACGTTTTCGTCCATTTCTCCGCCATTCAAGGCGATGGTTTCCGCAACCTGCAGGAAGGTCAGAAGGTCGAGTTCACAGTCGAACAAGGACCCAAAGGACCGCAGGCTAGCAACGTCACCATGAGTAACTAGTTTGACAAAAAAAGGAGCCTGATGCGAAAGCGTCAGGCTCCTTTTTAATTCATCAAGGTCGATTAGCCCAATAAACCGGATGCGACCAAAACTTGTTGCGACCATATATTTGACTCGTCAGAAATTTGCTTGCGTTGATTTGTGTCGAGCCATACTTGATCTAACTTGATCTGCCACAGGGCAAGTATGATTTGCAATTCAACCAGTTTAGCTGCAGTATCAATTTCGGTTTCGTGGGCTGTCCATTCAATAAAATGTTTACTTTCGTCAATTAAGCTTTCAACAACAGCTTTGTTTTTTTCATTGTTTGCAAATGACTTGATACGGCTCAAGTTTGCCGCCAAACCGCCTAGGCGGACAGATATATCGTCTTTCAAAAATCTTTCCCGAATTGTTGTCCAATCTTTTTTCATATGTTACCCAATAATTTCCGTGTAACTTGTTCAACCTTGGCGCGTAGTTCAGGGTCTTGCAATTCCAGTGAACGATTATTTTGACGCGGGCGAATATTGATAAGCGACTCAAAGGTCACTTCTTGTGTGTCTGGGTTCCAATCTGCACCCCAAATGAATTCCTGTTGACTACCATCTTCCAATAAAACCGCTTCACAATCTGCGTGCATCGCTCCGCCGCCTGCCAAAATACCTCGTTCGACATCCACAGCGAGTTTGACGTAGGTTTCAAGCATTTCCATCATTTCATGTAATTGTTCTTTAGTCGCTTGTTCGCGAATGATAAATATCATGCTTTGATTTTACACGACTTTGCAAAGGCTGGACTTCCGAAGTCTAGTAAAAACCCCTCACCATTTCGACACGCTCAATGCGGCGCCTGCCCTCTCCCAGCGGGAGAGGGGGAATTCGTCCCAACGAAAATTCGTTGCTATCGGGGTGAGGGAAAAAAGGAGCCTGATGCGAAAGCGTCAGGCTCCTTTTTGATTCTACGGTAATCACGCAAGAGTGCAATAGCATGGATATAAGCAGGATGACAATCGATTATCTCACGGTGTATAATTTATTTTGGATACACACTCATTGGTGTTTGTTTTATAAGAGGAGCAAGGACATGATTACTGCCTACCGAAAAAAGGTGATAGTTCGCCCTGATGGGCGGATTGAGATTACCGATCCGATTTTGAAGCCTGGTACACAAGCAGAGGTGATTGTGCTGGTGGAAGGTGAATCTGAAAATGCGGAAGCGATACAAGCGCGCATGCGTGAGTGGAAGGCGTTGTTCAAGGAAACTCAATCTTTACCACAGGCGCAGACTATTACAGAAGAGGAGATTGCCGCTGAAATTGCCACCTACCGCGCTGAGAAGAAGGTATGAAAGTTCTCATTGATACAAATATCTTGATCTCGGCAGTTTGGCGTGATAGGACACCTGAGGATGTCATTTTGTGGTTATTGGTCATCCCGATTGGGAGTGGGTGGTTTCAGATGAAATCATGCAGGAATACAAGGAAGTTTTACATCGCAAAAAATTTTCATTTCCCGCAGAGACTTTGCTTAAATGGGAAGCGATTTTAGATAGGGACACTCATCTCTCCCCAGCGAGCGCAGAATTGGAATTTCCACGTGACCAGAAGGATGCCAAATTCCTAGCTTGTGCGATTATAAACAAAGTTGACTTTTTCATCACGGGCGACGGAGATTTTGAAGAGGCTCATAGGATCATCAATACAACGATTGTCTCAGTTTCGATGTTTCTGCGGTTGGTGGGTGGTGAGTAGTAAAGCGTGATTGTTGTGAACAAAAAAGCAATGACCCCTCAGCCAATTCGTGTTGCTGGATTGGCGGCGCTTTCCCGTGAGCTTGGCTTGGTTGGGATGATCCGCTTTATGCAACAATTCGAAATAGGACAAGGCGACTATTCCAAGGATCGCCACGAATGGTTGGACCAATATACCGTAGACGATATTGCCAAATTGGTTAGTGAGAAAAAAACACAATATAAAACGAGTAAGAAAAAGAAATGAAAGGTCGAGTTCGCAGTTGAACAAGGACCCAAAGGACCCCAGGCCAGCAACGTCACAATGAGTAACTAGTTGACAAAAAAGGAGCCTGATGCGAAAGCATCAGGCTCCTTTTTGATTCTCTATAATTGTTCGTAAAGAGATTTAGATAAAAATAACTGCATTCACGCCGGTGATGTTTGGCAGGATACGACTCCATTCGAGGGAGGCGAGCGAAGCTTTCAGCAGTTGACCGTTCGATAGGACAGCGAATAGCTCATCGTCCGCTTGAACGAAGCGTTCGACCATGCCGCGTCGCCACGGGACTTTGAGTCCGTTCGAGGCAAGTGACCACGATTCGCCGCCATCCCGAGTCTCTTCGATGCGACCATTGGAAGCCACATTGTCTGCGGGACCCAATATCAAGTGATCCGCATCAAGCGGATCGACCCAGGCCGCGCGGCAGTAACAATCATAGAAGAGCTTCCAGGTTTTGCCGCCGTCATTCGAGCGATAGAAACCGCCGCCCGTGGGTGCATAGACAAGATTGGGCGAGGATGGATGAACGACCAGCGAATGGATATCGGGATAGACAAAAGGTTCAGGCGGACCTTGAAGAGAAGGGTTGCCATCACTGCCCTCGGCGAGACGCCATGTTTCACCCCGATCGTCCGAGCGCAGAACACCGCCGACTTCAACAGCGGCATAGACGCGTGAGCCATGAAAGGCAAAGCCGCGCACACAACCCGCTTCGGGCGAATAGGGCAGGAACCACTTGTTCTTATCGCGCAGTTTAGCGACCTCAGGACAAGCGCGCCATGACCCGCCACCATTGTGTGAAACGAAGATGTTCGCAGGCTCGGTGCCTGCAAACTCCAGATCGGAAACATCGGGATGATACGCCAGCCAGCGGACGTGCCGTTTACTCAAGCCATCCGACGCCTCAACCCATGTTTCGCCCAAATCGTCGGAGCGATGGACGCCATCAGTAGTGCCCGCAAGGATTACGCCCTCGCGTGCGATCACGCTCGTAACATTATGCTCTTTCAATCCGTGCATAGATTCGCGCCAGTCGTCACCGTCACGTTCGCAAATCACAATTCCTTGTTCAGTTGCGAGGAGTAGGTTGCTCATGGTTTAATTATACAATACATAGACTTCGGAAGTCTCGCAGACTTCCGAAGTCTGGTAAATGAAGGAGCCTGATGCGAAAGCTTTAGGCTCCTTTTTAATTCTCTGGTTGTTTGCAATGGAAATGGGCGAGAGCGGATTGTCTATCAATTGTCTATCAATTGTCTTTTTGGATGGTGAAGTCCTAGTAGAAAACTTCCTCAAATAATGGGGCAAAGATATCTTCGTCAATATCTTCGCCAGCGGGAACTGCTGATGGCAACTTGCTCATATCATAAAACTCAACACCATTAGTCTTTAGGAAGTTGAAATTTGGGTCGTTTGAAACGTGATCGCCTGATTTTGAAGGTAGCCAATTCTTTACGTTTGCCTCATATGTAAGTAACCAATACGGTTCGTATAAATTTGCTTCATCCATATGCGATTCCCATAGTGATGTATCTAATCCTATAGGAATCAGCCCGCGCTGCCTTGCGTCTAGGGTAAGTAAAACCACGATTGGGTCAAGCATTTTTGAAAGCTCTTATGCCGCATTTGCGCCAATCGGGATGCCAAAAAATATAGCTGTCCATACTGACCAGGCAGCTTCACTTCCGTAATTTGATGAGCATTGATGAACAAGTTGAGTGTTTATTACTTCGCTAATGGAATTTATGTCAATGTTGTATCCCAGTTTATGATATTGAATAAGTATTTCTAGTATTGGAAGGAATGTTCCCGTTTCGACCATTAAACATTGGAATAAGAAATTTTGGAGTAATTGCCAATTTGAACTGTCAACAGCATTTTTTATATCATCACGAGGCGAAAGGCGTGCAATTGAATATTTGAGGATATGGTCTTTTGGATGTTCACGAGCGAGTTCAAAAGCTAAGTCGAAATACGTCATTAAGTCAGTTGCTTGAGCTTGCAGCGTGTCTCTAAACGGAAACGATCTCAATTTTGGCACCCATTTTGATTCAATTCGAACAGGTAATTCAATAATTTCTGTTTTGTCTGCATTGAGCCCAAGTTCATAATCTCTTAGTATTGTGCGAAGTATTGAAAGAGTTAACTCAGCCTCACCCCGTGTACGAAAGCCTCTTTCGTACTCATCCACATATCTGAACCCTCTAATGTTTCCGAGTGTCTTTTCTAGTTCATCGTCAATTGCGCTTAATATTATTTCGCTAATCAAGAAGGAGCTGTCAGGACCTATTGGAATTCCAATGGTTTGATCGTCTTGACCTTTTCTTATCCATCTGTCTATCGAGTTCCCAATGTGTTGATAACCCCGATTAGCTTTGTTTTTTGCAAAAACTTTTCCGTGAATTGCCCAAGGGATGCTATGAGTATATATGGATGGATAACATTGAGCGATGTCTGCTTTAAGTATGAATTTTGCAGTAGCTCTGGTTTGGAGCCTGATAGCTGGTATGTCGTCAAATACCTTTACGGGCTCACGAGAACGATATGCGTTTTGCTTTATTGTGGGTTTACTACATGAAATATTGGATAGGCTCGCTGCATGATTGAGTATTCCCCAATTGTTTGCTATATCAGAGCATAGATTATATTGGGATGTTGGATTTGGAATTGATAGTAACCTTCGATTGAGTCCAACTCTGGCAACGCTATGTCGTAAGGGCTTCGATTGATTTGGGTTTGCAAAACTATTCGGAATGGCTCCAGCATTATTAACCATTACTTCTGCAAATTTTGCAGTTGTAAAGGGCGCAGGCAGTTTTGCTGGAAAATAGCCAAGAGAGAGTATTGAGCGCAAATCGGTCATGTTTTTATTGGTTACCCTGTTTAGCTTTGTTGAAGTTCCAAAATTATACACCCCAAGAAATCAAAAACCCGCCTCTCATCGAGACGGGTTGATTTCGGGTCTCGACACCTGCACTTGCGTGCTGGTGCAAGTGTACGTCCCGCGAAAATCGTGCGGGACTACTCGGCTACCAACTGTTTACTGCTAACTGCCAACTGCCTTACTTCCTTCTCCTCGGCGCCAACCGATTCTTTGAAAACCGATTCGGCGTGGGAGCGGGGCGCGGGGGGCGCTGTGCTCCACGTCCACGGTCATTGGCAGACCTCGGCGGCGCGGGAGGCGAGTAGTCGAAGTCTTCGAGAGTCCTCCGTTCGAGAGGCTTGCCCATGATGCGTTCAAGTTGCCGGATCAGGTCGTTATCGTCGGGCGTGACGAGTGTGAACGCGTCGCCAGTGCGTTCGGCGCGCCCCGTGCGACCGATGCGATGGATGTAGGCATCGGCGGTATCGGGCATGTCGAAGTTGATGACGTGCGAGATGCTCTCAATATCAAGCCCACGCGCCGCGATATCGGTGGCGACCATGATGCGGAAATGTCCGTTCTTGAAACCGCTGAGCGCCATCTGGCGCTGTCCCTGTGTGCGGTTGCTGTGCAGGCTCGTGACTTTATGCCCGGCGTGTGCGATCTGGCGCGCGATCTTATCGGCGCGATGTTTGGTGCGGGTGAAGATCAACACTGATTCAGTATCGGTCTGCTTGAGCAGTTGCAACAACAACCCGGATTTCAAATGTTGCGGCACGGGATACAAGGCGTGCGCCACCGTGACCGCAGGTTTGCTGATGCCCATGGCGATCTTTTGCGGCTCGGTCAGCGACTGCGCGGCGAGTTGCTCCACCTCAGCGGGGAAGGTTGCCGAGAACAACATGGTCTGTCTGCGCACGGGCACCGCTTTGATGATGCGTTTCACATCCGGCAGAAAACCCATGTCGAACATGCGGTCGGCTTCATCGAGCACCAGCACTTCGATATGTTCCATTTTTGCCTGACGCTGTTGGATGAGGTCCAGCAGGCGACCCGGACATGCGACCAGGATCTCTGCGCCGGCGCGCAAAGCCTTGATCTGGTTCCCGGCTCCGACACCGCCGTAGATGGTTGCGCTCCTCAGCTTTGTCCCCACTGCGAGCGCGTGTACAACCTGATTGATCTGCTCGGCGAGTTCGCGCGTCGGTGTGACGATGAGCGCGCGCGGCATCCCGCGTGGACCTTGCAGTAGTCTATTCAAAATGGGGAGGACGAACGCGGCGGTCTTGCCTGTGCCGGTCTGCGCGGTGCCGATGATGTCTCGTCCGCGCACGGCGGCGGGGATCGCCGCTTCCTGAATGGGAGTCGCGGTCTCATAACCCGCGTACTTGATTCCCTGCATTAAGCGGGAATCCAAATTAAATTGTTCGAAGTTCAAAACTTATTCCTGTTCCTCAGAAGTCAATTGTTTGTTTTTCAGGGGAATTGAGTTGCTTGCTCAAAAAACGAAAACAGCGATGGACTGCTGATATGTGAGCCTTAAATGGGACTCGATAAAATGTAATGGGAAGATTATACACTACTAATCGTCCCAACCCCAGTGGTTGTGTAGGGCGGTAGCCCGTATCGAAACCACCAAGTAGGCAAGAGTGCTTTGGTTAGTGGTGGTTTCGATATGCCCTTCGCAACGAGCCATTTCGACAGGCTCAATGCGGCGGCTCAGGGCTACTCAACCACCAGAATATACTTGAAAACGAAAAGCTGTCTTCTATTGAGATGGTTGCTGAGCTTCCTTATTCAGATACTTAATAAGACGGTCACCAATGATGATATATCGAAAATTTTTGCCCTGAAAAACCTGAATCGCTCCGATCAAGCCATATACAATAAAGATTGCACTGCCAAGAAACATGGCGCCCATAACGATAAATGGGATCATAAATCCAAGGAAGAATAAAGGACTAGGCTCATTACCGTTCCCTTGTGCTAATGGAATGGAAAAGAATGTTCCAAAGAATGAAAGCATGTAACAACCCATGCCTACGAACCATGCAAGTATCATCAAAAGTTGATATGCAACAGCCTGCAAGGCTTGAAATGCTACAAACTCAGATTTGTCCTTTTGGGTAGCCCAAATAATGATCGGTGCAATTACCCCCATAAACGGCAGGATCGCAGATACATGCGCCAATGCCGCCATGATTTTGTCGTTCTGACTCGGACTTGAACTTTGATTTGAATTCATTTTTCCTCCATTTGGAAACTAAACAGGTGAGTATGAAGATTATACTTCCTT
This sequence comes from uncultured Chloroflexia bacterium, assembly GCA_963753655.1. Taxonomy (GTDB): domain Bacteria; phylum Chloroflexota; class Anaerolineae; order Anaerolineales; family Villigracilaceae; genus Defluviilinea. Next base: position 351,925 of record CAVWDB010000015.1, on the reverse strand, counting down.
CAATTGAAAGCTGTCTCAAAGAGACGGGTTCGTGACTAACCGCCCACTGCCTCCCGCATTCTGGGATCTGCCTTCTGCTTTTCTGTGACTAAACCCATCCCAAATCTCCTGCGGATAAATGATGGCATTCGTCCCAGGGATTTGTTCCATGGCAAGGCCGGTGTTCAGGTCAATGCCAATTTGTTGATACGCCTTATACGCCAGTTGACTGCAATAGAACGCTTCATCCGTTTCTGAGTTTAAGAAGTTCAGGTTATAGGGTTTGCCAAGTTGTGCGAGAGAATAGGAAGCAACGAGCTGTCGCATTTCCTGTTCTTCGTTCTCTGAGATTTGGAGTCCGTCGAGCGGAGAGGAAACTCCATAGAGGGTATCAAACAAAAGCCCGCGTTGAAGCGCCATGTTTTCGGTATCCCAATGCCCATGTGGAACGTCAAATGTGATCACGCCGCGCGCGCCCGCTTCCACGCATCTTCCATTGGGACCCAGATAAATGGCAACGTGGTCAACATCCCCCGGCACCAGCCGACCAATGAGTCGCCAGAATTCGCCGGGTAAAATATCGGGCTTGCCGTTCATCGTGCAGATGACATCGCCTGTTTGCAGGGTAACCCCTTCGATCTGATAGGTGTGGATCATTTGTGTTTACATCCGTATCCATTATACGGATTTTTCCCTGATTCGTTTCATGATTCGAATATCGAATATTGAACGGCGTTCTTGCCTTTGCGTTTGACTTCGTACATCAGTGCATCGGTTAAGCTGACCAGCTTGTCGACCGATTCGGGCATACTTAAAACGGTCAATACACCGATGCTGAATGTGATTCTCCAGTCATTGAATTTCATCTTCTCAAGCAGAGCGGAGTGCAATCGATGAACGATGGCTTGTGCCTGTTCCTGATCGATCTCAGTCAGAAGGATCGCAAACTCATCTCCACCCAAACGCGCTAAAAAGTCGGTATTGCGGATCTGTTTTTGAGTTGTATCCACGACAGTCTTTAAGACCAGATCGCCGGTCGCATGTCCAAGGATGTCATTAATTTCCTTGAAATTATCCAGATCAATATAAACCATTGTATATGGACGCCGGTTCACTTCAGAAACGATCATCTTTTTTTCAGCGATCTCATTGAATGAACGCCTGTTCAATGCCCCGGTAAGCGGGTCCGTATTCGCGAGCAGATGTTCTTCCTCCAATGCGTTCCGTAAGTCCGTCAGCAGTATTGTAACGACGGCATAAAATCCGTAACGAATTATTGTATTCCAAACCCCGATAAAGGGACTGGAAAATTCCTGGCCCGAAAGCGAATTGGAAACAAGCCAGACCGTTGCACCTAAAACAGAAATAGCCAACCCAGGACTCCTGCCGAATATCCACGCCACCCACGCAATGGGAATAAGATAAAAAAAGGAAATCGACAGTTCAAACCCTGTTCGATAATCAATATAACCAATAATGAATACAGCGCCAATGGCAATGAAGGTCAACCAATTTTTGGGTATCGTTTCAAGCGAAGTCAATAAGTGGAAGATCCTTATTTCGGAGGACTTCATTGTTTCTTTGTACCTTCTAACAGAAAATCCATCGGATACGATCATCCATAATTCTTCTTGTGGGGCCGGGTCTCCCCGTGCGGTTTATACCATCAGACAATGAGGAGTTATGACTCCTCTCGTATGACCATTCCACATAAAAATTCTCTGACACTCTTCGCTGTCTCATCCCATTTGGGTTGGGACTGATAGCGTTTCAATGCATTCAACGATAACCCCAGCAGTAACTCCTGGTTGCTTGCAAGTTTATTAATATATTTTGCAAGTGTCTCTGTATCGCCCGGCTCGATCAAATACCCATCTTTACCGTGTGTGATGATCTCGCCCGCCGCGCCTGCTGTCGTCCCGATGGCGGGCAATCCAAATCCCATCCCTTCCACATAGACAATGCCAAATCCTTCATAGACTTGATGGCACGACCATGATATGCGATTGCTTGTACATTTCGATCAAGGGTTCATGATCCAACGCGCCGTGAAGAAAGACGAAAGAAGAAAGACCATTTGCCGAAATGAAATTTTGTATTTGTCTTGTATAGGCTGGTTCAACGGTTAATCCCCCAACCACATCTACCCTGACTTTCGACTTTAGTCTTTTGACAACTTCCAGCAGGGTATGTAGACCTTTTCTGTAAATCACATTTCCCAAAAATAAAATGCGCAGTTCACTACTTTCTGCTCGTTCCTTGATTTTTTCCTCTGAAAATGTTTTGTCATTAAACCTATCCGTTGGCGGATAAGCAACAACGGAGGGTTTACTGCTCTCTACTAATCCAGCCACTACGCTCTTTGTAGTCTTTGAATTAAAGATAAACCCATCCACGCTTTGAAGGTATCTCTTTTCTAGCGCTTGATAAAAAACATTTTGCCATTTTGGTCTTAATTCTGAACAACGCAAGTGATGAACAAGGCTGATAACCGGATATGGATGCTTTCCCTTGTTTGCCCAAATCAAGGATGGGTGGTTGAGTTCGTCTTGAATCAAAATATCCAAATTAGCTGGAAGCCGAAAATGGAAATTATCGGTCAAATGCGCAGCGTAATTCCGCCACGGCAGGGAGATAATCTCAACCGTATCTCCCTGTGCACGTAAATATTCCACCAATTTACGGTCATACAAATATCCGCCGCTGACCGTATCCAATGAACCGTAAATGACAAATCCGATTTTCATTCACTGAGTTTCAAAGTTTGAATGTTCAACCCTGTTAACTTGCCAACCTGTCAACCTTATATGCGGCCCATGCCGACTTATTCTCCCACAATATAACTTTTAGGGCAGAGATATTCTTAGCTTTGACGCGTTCGCTCAACGAAGTTGCCAGTATCCGCGCGAAATGCTCAATGGACGGATTCAAATCCTTGAATTCAGGTTTATCGTTCAGCATTTGATCTTTGTAATAACTCACGATCTCATCGAGATGTTTTTCCACATCCATGATGTCCACGAGATAGCCATGCTGGTTGAGTTCTGTCCCTTCGAGTTGCAACTCAAGGATGTAATGATGCGAATTGGGGAAATTCTCCGCTCCCCAGTCTCCGCCGATCAGAAAATGCGTTGCGATGAAGTCTCTTTTTACTCCAAGTGTATACATGTACTCTCCGTTATTCGTGTGTGACTTCCAGCCTATTAAGATTTGCATTGGTCTCGACTTGTACGAAGGTTTTTTTGTCAGCAAGGATGACCAGTGTATCACCCTCCAAAAGTTCGATGCCGCCGCTGGGCATGATGAATTCCTTGTCGCGGGCGATCAATATGATCAGAAATTCCTGCGGCAGACTTAACTCAACAATGGTTTTGCCTGCAAATATCGAATTGGCGGGAATGTGGAGTTCCTTAAGTTCGTTCTTGAACCCACTAACGGGCGTGAATTCGATCGGGTAGATCGGCTTATTCTTGATGGGTTCATCCACCTTTAGCCATTTTGCAACAATGGGGATGGAAGCCCCCTGAAGGAGGGCGGAGGTCAAAACGACGAAAAAAACGATATTGAAAATCGAATCAGCCTCGGGTAGTCCCGCGAGAAGCGGATAGGTTGCAAGGATGATCGGTACCGCACCGCGCAATCCAACCCAGGAGAGGAAGGCTTTGTCCCGCAGGTCAAATTTAGAGAACGCAAGGCTAAGAAAGATGCTGATGGGTCTGGCAAGGAAGATCAGGGCAGTGGCGATCAGCAGTCCCGTGCCGATAACGGGGATGATGCGGGTCGGGAATACCAGCAAGCCGAGAGTCAGGAACATGGCGATCTGCATCAGCCATGCCATCCCATTATGAAAGCGGACCAGGCTGCGGCGATGTACGAAGTCCTGGTGCCCTGCCACAATGCCAGCCAGATATACTGCGAGGAAGCCGTTCCCGTATGCCGTGCTGGTGACGCTGTAGGTAAGGAACACTACGGATAGTGTGAGAACAGGATACAACCCTTCAAAACCAAGATGAAGGCGGTTGGCAAGAAATACGATTGCCTTGCCGAAAAGGAAGCCCAAGGCAATGCCCACAACGATTTGAAGGATAAATGAAACCAAAAGATCGGAGAGTTGAAAGCCTGGCTTGGTAAGTAATTGGATCAAGCCGATCGTAAGAAAGACCGCCATCGGGTCATTGCTTCCAGACTCGAGTTCGAGCAGGGGACGTAACTTCCCTTTCAGTCCCAAGCTCTGTGAGCGCAAAATTGAAAACACTGCCGCCGCATCGGTTGATGAAACGATGGCTCCCAGCAATAGTCCCTCTAGGAGGGAGAAACCAAGCAGGGCTTCCGCAATCAAGCCAACGACCAGCGCGGTCAACAGGACGCCCAACGTGGAGAGTATTGTTCCCTGTTTCAATACAGGGCGGATATCGTCCCAGGCAGTTTCCAAGCCGCCTGCGAACAAGATCAAGTTCAAGGCAATGATTCCGATGAATTGTGAAAGCGCTGCGTCATCGAAGTATAGCCCGCCGGGTCCATCTGACCCAGCCAGCATCCCCAACGCAAGGAACACCAATAACGCGGGAATGCCAAAGCGATCTGAAACCTTGCTGGCAAGCACACTCAACAGCAATAGTCCTGCAACGCTGACAAGGATCAACTCGATGGATAGGCTCAATGTATTCTCCCAGTTAATCTTTAATGGCACGCATCACAGGGCGGCCGTCCTCTTTCGTCACAAGCATTGCGAAATCGAACGAGTCGATGGCTGTGCAGAGATCCAGGTCTGAGGGCGGGAAGTCTGGCTGTTTTGGGTCAAGATGTTTGATCGCATCATGTGACTTGAACACGCGCTCAATATATGGGGCAGGATCGGGCTGTTGGTCTTGAAGCAGCAATGCGAGATATTCCGCGCAAGCCATATCCTCGTCGCCATGCCCGGGTGCATACTGACCTGTGATCACAAAGGTCACATTTTCAGGCGCTCGTTTACGGATGTACGTTGTTGTTGCATTTGCGACAACAAAACTTGCCGCTAGAATAAGGTCTGCTTTCACACATCGCACGATGCCCTGGGTGCCTGCGCCTGTGCGCTGTGCAATGACCTTTCCAGTCAAGTCCAGTTCCTGTGTTTGCGTGGGTGAGTTGCCAAAATCGAAGCCCTCAGGCGGAAGTCCGCCCACTTCGCCAGCCGCTAGTGTATCGGGAATTTCTGTCTTGATCTGTAATGCATCTTCCACTTTGCTGACGGGATAGATCGCCTTTGCTCCGCGTGAAAAAACGTAAGCCGCATTCGAGAAGGCACGCAAAACATCAATGACAATAAGAACGCCGGCTGCCTCATGGCAGGTTTCAAGGTTGGTGTGGTGGAGTTTCATGTGCCCGGTTTATTACATAAGTTCCAGAAAGAAAATCGTAGATGGTTTGATTTGTCTTTGCGATGACAAGACTTGCGATATTTAACCCAATTAAAACATATACTAACATGAAGCCAAAGTTGATCCAAATCGTATCTGCTTGAGGGTAAAAAGATAACTGCCAAATCAGAGTGTGCGAAATTTCCCACGGAATAAATTTCAGGGCAGTTCGCGCCAACGATCTCAAGAAACTGATGCGGTCTCTGTTATGGTCAGTTACGACAAGTCCCACTTTTTGTTTTCCCCATGTGGCTTGTTTGATGGAAGATTCACTGATTGCGAAATACAACGTGACAGGAAGTGTCAGAATCAGAAAAGCAGAAACTTGTGCCCGCACTCGATCTGCGAGCAGCCAGCTGCTGATATTGAATAATGAGTTAATGAGCAGGAACAGGAGCGTCAGAGCAATCAAATAAACTGCGATAACCAGATAATCAAACACAAACGCTTTTGTTCTTTGCCAAAATCCTGCGTATGTTTTTATATCATTTTTCATTACTGGTACCTGAATAAAACTTGTATCGTCTCTTGCGGATTTTCATCCAGAAGTTGATATACCTTATCCGCCTCTTCGATGGGGAAGCGATGCGTGATCCACTTCTGAGGCTGGATTCGTTTCAACGCCTCCCACGCGACCCCGAACCTGCGCGCCTTGTCCCAACGCCCGCTCAACTCCGGAGCTACGGTGCTGACCTGCGATGAGATCAACTTGATGCGTGAACGATGAAATGCGCCGCCCAATTCAATCGGCGCTTTCTTTTCTCCATACCACGAGCCGATAACGACGCGTCCGCTGAAGGCCGTCATTGCAACGGCATCGTTCAAAGCAGAAGGGGAGCCGCTCAACTCAAAAACCAAATCGAAGTTTTGCGCGTAGGCAGACTGATCTTTATTGCCAGGATCAAAAGATTTATGAACACCAATGTCCAGCGACGACTTGCGTCGCAACTCATAACAATCGGAAGTAATCAGTGACTCTACTGGAAACTCCTTGAGCAACGATGCAACCAGCAAACCGACAACACCCTGTCCTAAGACCAAAACACGTTCACCCAATATGGGCGCGGCGTCCTGGATCAAATTCACAGCGGTTTCCATGGTTGGGAGGAAGGAACAGGCTTCGGCTGAGAGGGAAGCGGGAGCCAGGATCAATGATGAAGGATGGCAGATAAATGCTGAGGTGTGGGGTTGAAATCCAAAAACAAGTTTATTCAATAACGACTTGTCTACTTGTTCCCCCATTTCTCGAATTACGCCCACGCACGCATACCCATAGGCGAGCGGATAATTCAAATCACTACTTAAGTTGTCGTGCGAATCTTTGAGATGAGGAAATTCCCCGCAATAGATGAGCATCTCTGTCCCGGCGCTGATGCTGGAGCAAATCGTCTCTACTAAAACTTCCTGCGCGCCGAGAGCAGGTAAAGACTCCTCACGGAGTTCCACTTGACGCGGCGCGGTGAAGTAAACAGTTTTGCGATTCACTCCCCCATTTTACCTTGCATTAAGATTTGGGTTTATCTGCCCAAAGGAATATGAGCAAAAGGATTTCAGCGGTCTTGGCATAGTAACCGATGGCAGCATTGCTGAAATCGAAGGTGAACGATTTGTCGCCCAGGATCACCCATAAAATGAATGTTAGCACCGTGTAGCCTGCCAGCACCCACCACACCAATTTATGGTTTTGCTGAAAGACGGCTATGGGTAAAAAGTAAGCGCCCAACAAGGCAAGATATCCCACCCCATTTAATGCAATTGGGTCGGGTCCCAGCCTGGTGAAGAGAAAAAGATGTAAAAGAGCGGTTGCAAGTCCGCTTAAGAGGATCCCATACTGTTTACCGGTTAGTTTCATTTTGGACTCCTTTGGCGATTGGTTTTGTCTCTAGACGAAACGGTTGGATTGAATTTTACTTCTCGATCCCGCGCCCCGCGAGAAGCAAGCCGATGCCTCCATTCAAAATATCGCGGGCGCGTATCAACAATGTCAAACTGATCGCAATCGAAGCGGGTTGTCCGAACGCGCCGAGCGCAAACACCTGACTGGCTTCCAGCGCGCCCAAGCCGCCGGGCAGAGGCATCAGGAACGCGATTTGCATGAAAGTGAGCGCCGCAAAAATTTGCACCGCGTTGATCTGGATGCCAAGAAAATGCACCATCAAATAATACTCAACCACGATGCCAACGACGGATAAAATGGAAACGGTCACCGCTGCGATCAACGCACGCGAATGCCTGCGACAAAACGACGACGCCATTCTTTCTGCGACAATGATCAGGCGAACGAAATTATTTTTTTGCGGGCTGAGGGACTGGCGGCGCAGAATTGCGGTTAAGGGATACCTTCCGTTGTAAAGCAGACTGATATGGATTGGGATCCACATCAACAAAACCGCCAGCCCGATCAAACTCAGAATAAATCTGCCTCCGTTTTCTGGAACGAGTCCAACTCTGATAATTGCCCATGCGCCGACTCCTAACAGAATAAAATTGACGAGGAACTCCAACAGCTTATCCATGATGACAGCCGATGTTGACCTTGCAAAAGTCAGTCCGTGATTGCGTTGCAGATATAAGACCTGTAACGGCTCGCCTCCCACTTGGGGTCCTGGCGTAAAGTAGCTCAACCCAAACACCGACAAACGGTACCCGATCAGCGGGAGAAACGGCACAGACTTATTTTCCGCATGCACGATGATCCACCAACGTGCGGTCATCAGCAGGATGACGAGCGTATTGATCAACAATAAAATACCAAACTGCCAGAGTTGAAGCTGTTTGAGCGCGTTCCAAATTTCGGCCAATGGCGCGTTGCGGAGAGCAAAATAGAGCAGGGTGGCGAGGGCAAATAACCATAAGAGTTTGATTGACAGTCGTTTCGCACTCGCGCCAGCCCTCTCCCAAAGCGAAAGGGGACTCTGTGCTGCAAAATCTCCCTCTCTGAGCGGGAGAGGCAGGAGAGGGGAAGGCGCGTCATTCAAAGCGCGGAAACTCCATCATCTTCCAACGGGCTTTCGATCAAGCCCTCCATCCTTGCAATTACAACCTGGTGAATGGCTTGTGAATCCGTTGAGCCCACTTCATCCAGCGTGATCGGTTTTGCAAATCGCACGTGGACAGTTGTTGGGCGGGCGTCGCGTGTGACCATGGCAAGCAGTTGCAACGCCGCAGCGAGTTTCTCCTGCTCATAGCGCGTACGCTTGAGACGCGTTAACCAGTGACGCGCGGTTTTCTCCCAGACGACTCCGCTTACTAAAACGGGAACAATCCTCGTATCCCGTGCGAGGCGGATGAAGACTCCGGCTGAGTCTGTCCAGTTATTTAACGAGTCAAGCGCGCCGGGATAAACACATGGGTCGGGTTCGATCTCGCCCGCGGGGAAGGTCAGCGCCGCGCCACCCTTGCGTAAATGTGACGAGACCTGCCGCACCGTGCGCATCCGTTCTGATGCGTCATCGCTGATATAAAAAAGATTGCGCGCCACATTGATGAGCGAAACTAAAAAGGGACGATGCAAGGCGATGACATTAAGGTCGGCTCTGTTGATGGCGGCGAAAAGGCTGAGTGTATCTGCCATGCCCGGGTGGTTGGAAAGAAACAGTGCAGGTCCGCTTTTGGGAATGTGTTCAATGCCGTGAACTTTTACATCCTGTACATAATATTTTTGCAGGGTCTGTCGGGAGCCTTCGCTTAATCCCGGGCGACCAACCGCGTTATCGAACTCCACCATTTGTTGGGCAAATTTGCGCGCCGCCTTTGCAAAGATAACGCGTAGCATGGATGCAAGCGGTGGATACTTTTCCCACCCGAAGGATGAGACGAGATCCTCGATATTGATCTTTGTGAGAGCCTCCAACTGGGAATATGTCATTCAGGTTCCGTTGAGAAGTGTAATGGGTAGCCTGCATTGCCTGCTTCAAAATGCGCCCTTTTGATGCGTTTCTCTGCTTCGGATTTTGGGAGGGTTTGCACGTAGGCTGTTCCGAAGACATGTGCTGTGAACATGATATCTGCCGCTTTGGGGTTGGAAAGATAAAAGATGGTCTTCAGTATGTGTACTACAAAATCCATCGGTGTGACCGGGTCGTTGTGGATAATGACCCGGTAGAGGACTTCGAGCTCTGTTTCGGTCTCTTCGATAATGTGGATTTCAGGGATGACTTGGGATGATGTTTTAGCCACGGCTTACACGGTTTCCTGCTGATGAATTATTTTTTAAAATCGTTGAGTTGTCTTATTTCTTGATCGCTTAATTCAATGTTTGCCGCGTCGAAATTCTCCTGGATATGTGCCGGGTTGAATGACATGGGTATGGTGATGACGCGGGATTGGTTGATGAGCCATGCCAATGCGATCTGATGGGGTGTGGCAGAATGAGCTTCGGCAATTTTCCCCAAAGTCTTGTCTGTGTTCATGCTTCGGAATTTGATAGGCGAATAAGCCGTTAACAAGATGTCATTATGTTGGCAATATTCGAGAACACCATTTTTCACGTAGGTTTTATCTGGCAGGCTATAGGGAACCTGATCGGTAACGGGCGGCGTTTCGGAGAGTTCTTTTGCCTGTTTGAGTAATTTGAGATTGAAGTTGCTGACCCCCAGATGTTTGACCTTGCCATCGCGCACGAGTTTATTGAGCGCGCGGAAGGTCTCTTCGTATTTCACACCTGTACCGGGCCAGTGGATCAAGTATAGATCGATATAGTCCATATTAAGTCGGCGCAGGCTGTTTTCGCATGAACGAAGTACAGCCTCATAAGCAAGATGTTCAGGGGATACTTTTGTTGTAATGAATACAGTCTCACGCTCGGTACTTGTCTCGCGGATGGCGCGACCGACCAGTTCTTCGCAATGACCCGAGGCATAAACCTCTGCAGTATCGAAGTGGGTATAGCCAGTCTCCAGGGCGGAGTGGAGGGCGGTCATCGAAACAGAATCAAGTTTCGGGTCCGCATGAGAGCCGCCGCCGAGTTTCCAGGTGCCGAATCCAATTTTTGGGAGAGTAACAGTGGGGAGCTTTTCGTATTTCATGGCTCTATTTTAGTTCATAAGCCGAGACGATTGATGCCATCAAAGGCGGCGGTTTTGTAGCATTCTGCCAGCGTGGGGTAGTTGAAGACGTTGTTAATGAAGTATTCGACCTTGCCATTGAAGGCCATGACCGCCTGCCCGATATGGACAAGTTCACTGGCGCCTTCGCCGATGATATGGACTCCCAGCAATTCGTGCGTGTCGAGGTGGAAGATCAATTTTAATAACCCTGTTTGATCGCCGATGATCTGTCCGCGGGCGATCTCGCGATATTGCGCTTTGCCCACTTCATAGGGAATGCCTGCTTCTGTCAACTCGCCTTCGTTGCGTCCAACGGTTGAAATTTCGGGGATCGTGTAAATGCCATAAGGAAAGAGCTCAGGCGCGTGTTGCGTGGGGATGCCAAAGGCATGACAGGCCGCCAGCCGTCCCTGTTCCATTGATGTGGATGCGAGGGATGGAAAGCCGATCACATCTCCGACAGCGTAGATGTTGGGTGCGCTGGTTTGCAGGTTTTCGTTTACCTTCATCAGCCCGCGCTCGTCTGTTTCAAGATCTACAGCATCCACATGAAGCGGCTGGGTTGCGCCCGTGCGCCCGATGCTGTAAAGCGCCATTTCGGTGATGATCTGTTTGCCGCTGGCGAGATGGATCTTGACGCGGTCTCCATGTTCGTCGGTGATCGGCTCGATCGTTTCCACCTCTTCACCCAGCCGCAGGATGGCGCGGTTCTGGTTGAAATGATAGATGAGCGTATCGATAATTTCTTCATCTACGAAAGGAAGCAGGCGGCGGCGTTTGTCGATGATCGTCACGCGCACTCCCAGCGCGGCGAAGATGGCAGCGTATTCGAGCCCGATCACGCCTGCACCGACGACCGTGATCGTGCGCGGCAAATGATCGAGCTTGAGTAAATCGTCGCTGACGAAGATGCGCTGTCCGTCCAGAGGGACGCGGTCTGTTTTTGTGGCGCTGGTCCCCGTGGCGATGATGATATATTCAGCAGTCACATCACGCCAGCCGCGCCCATCCACGAATTTCAAGCGGACCGTGTTCCTGTCCACGAAAGAGGCTTCGGCAGAGATGAGTTCGACGCGATTGCGCAGAAGCTGGTGACGGACAATATCGAGTTCGTGTTGGATGACGTGATCGGTGCGATACATCAGATCAGACATGGTGATGTTTTCCTTCACCGTGTACGAAGCGCCATACAGGCTGCGCTCGCGATATCCCGAAAGATGCATGACCGCTTCACGCAACGTTTTACTGGGAATGGTGCCGGTGTTGATGCATACCCCTCCAAGAATTGTCTTTCGTTCGACGATCGCCACTCGTTTGTTGAGTTTCGCGGCCTGGATCGCCGCCCGTTGCCCGGCTGGACCCGAACCAATCACCAGAAGTTCGTAATCATATTCTGCCATTATGACCTCCTAACGCTAATGCTCCATTATCATCCGATGAATATATTATAGCATCTCAAAAAAACGCCTAGCGCGTGACCAGAGCCTGATTCGGGTTTCTATCTGCGGCTGTTTGTTGCGTAAAGAAAAAATTCCGTTCCGCCCGCGCTACACGTAAAACGGGATTGAGACTCGCCACCGCGCAGCAGTTCTACGATAATCCCAGAGACCCTGCGCGAAGTTTATCCTGAGCTTGTCGTTGGGCTACATCTCTTGTGATATGATGCCGCCATGACCGAGGTCCGAATTCCCCGCCACCACCTTATGCAAATCCTGCGGACTGTGTTGCACAGGGCATTTATTTACGTGGACAAAACTTCGTTCTACCGAATTGGATTCCATTCAATCACTTGGTTTGAAAGTATTTCGTGAACCACACCAACGTGGATTTAACCAGCCTTGTCCATTGTGGGATGGTGTTTGTACGGTCTATACTTCTCCGCATTATCCGCGTTTTTGCCATACCTATAAGTGTAAATTGTTGAAAGAACTTCTCGAAGAAAATATTCCCCTATCCGAATCGTTGACAGTCGTTCAATGGGCAATGGAAATGATCCACGAACTGGAATCCCTTTTGCGTGTTTCACCGAAAGAGAATTTTCGGGAACGGTTGGTTGGCTATCTTGAAGATGAAAAGGCTGATATGAATATTCAGGCGAAGGCAAAGGCGTTATTGAGCTTTTTTGAAGAACACTTTGGGGTGAATGATTTCTTTTTGTCATCCTGAACGAAGTGAAGGATCACTAACACCGAAAGTATAAGACTTTTCGGTCGCGTAAGGTCGCTCCCTCAGAGTGACACAATTCAAAAATATCACTCTCCCAGCGAACGGACATAATCCAAATCCAGTTCGCCTTTGGCACCCCAGCCTTTCTTCCCTTCGGGAATCTCGGGGCGGAACTTCTCGTACAAATCATAGGCTTTGCTTTCGAGTTGTTTGGGCGTAAAAGTCTTCGCCAGTTCTTCCATCGCTGAACGCGCTTCATCGTAATCATCGCCGAATTTGCCCTGTAAATATTTTTCCACGCTTTCGGGTTTGATCTCTTCCCCTTTGATCGCGGCGCGCAAACCGTCTTTTGTCTTCACGGCAGGGATGCCTCTCCCCATCAACTCGATGAACTCCACAGGCTTCTCTTTCTTCCTTGCTTCTTTCTTTCCCTCTTCCTCCTTTTTCTCCTCATAGATTCCCAACCTGCGCCCCTTGGATTGGGCATTGAGTCCCGCCACCGCTTTGCCGAAGGTCAGCGCCTCGTCCTTTTTATATCCCAGCCTTTCTGCAACGACCACTCCCCAAAGGGTCAACACTGGCGCTCGGTTAATTTTGATCTTTTTGTTTGACATTTTCTACTCCTTTTATAAAATACTGCTGTGAAGAAGTAATGATGTTGCGGAAACTATAACATTAAATCAGCCCAAAACAAAAACCCGCCTCGCGCGAGACGGGTCTGGTCTCGATACGGGCCTCGCAAAGAACGCTCAGCCCTACTCGACCACCACGAATTACCAATTACTACTTACCAAACTACGCCAACACCCTCTGCCCCGCCTCAAACCCTCTCCTCAACGCCTCATAATTCTTCGGCAGGAGATGTTTGTGCCGCGTGGGCAAATGACCTTCCAAAGCTTTTTCCACATCCTGAATTGAAATTTCAGGTAACGCCGTCAACAACGCTCCTATTGCAACCATGTTCATTAACTTCTTGTCACCGATCTCTTCGGCGATCTCGTTGCATGGCACAAAAATGACGTTGATGTCATCCCGCTTGGCGCCGCGGTCCACCATGGATTGATTAACAACCAATGTTCCGCCGCTTGCCAATGTCTCTTCGTATTTATCGAAAGACGGCAAATTCAACGCAATCGCCAACTGCGGATTCCTTACCAGCGGCGAGCCGATCTCGTCGTCCGCGATGACGACCGTGCAGTTCGCCGTCCCGCCGCGCATTTCAGGACCGTAGGAGGGAATCCATGTCACTTCCTTGCCTGAGTCCATGGCGGCGTAAGCTAATACCTGTCCACTAAACAAAACACCTTGTCCACCAAACCCTGCGATGATGATTTCTTTTTGCATGTTACCTCCATGTCACTGCGAGGAGCGTTTGTTGCGACGACCTCGTACTCTTTAGAGTAAGCAATCTCCTCATTGAGTTGGGGATTGCTTCTTCGCAAGAACCGCTCGCAATGACATCAAATTTTCACCTGCTTGATCGCCTCGCTTACCTTGTAATCGCCAAGCGGGAAAGCGGGCACCATGTGCTCTTCCACAAATTTCAACGACTCAACCGGGGTCATGCCCCAATTCGTTGGGCAGGTGGAAAGCAACTCGACCAACGAGAAGCCAAGTCCACGCACCTGGGTTTCAAACGCCATGCGGATGGCTTTCTTCGCCAGACGAATATTCTTCGGGTCATGTAGTGACCTGCGCACGATATATCCCGCGCCGTCCAGTGTGGAGAGCATCTCTGCCATGCGAATAGGATAACCCTGGGTTTCCACGTCACGCCCATTGGGCGAGGAAGTTGTCTTCATGCCGGGCAAAGTGGTTGGAGCCATCTGTCCGCCGGTCATGCCGTAGTTGGCGTTGTTGATGAAGATCACGGTCAGGTTTTCGCCGCGCGCTGCGGCATGGACGATCTCTCCCATGCCAATCGAAGCCAGGTCGCCATCGCCTTGATAGGTGAATACGATTCGATCCGGCAATACGCGCTTGATGCCGGTTGCCATGGCGGGCGCACGTCCGTGCGGCGCTTCGACGAAATCGGTATCGAAATAGTTATAAGCGAATACCGCACATCCCACCGGCGCAACGCCAATCGTTTTGTCAATTACGCCCATCTCTTCGAGAACTTCCGCCACCAAACGATGCGCCACGCCGTGTGTGCATCCCGGGCAATAGTGGGTGGGTGTTTCGGTAAAACCTTCGGGTCGTTCGTAAACCAAATTATTCGGGGTTGTCATAGCCATGCTTCACCTACCTCACACCAATCATGCGTTCGAACCATTCTTCACGCGGATTGTTTTCCACGCTCAATTTGCTCGAAGTCATTCGTTCGATCTCGTGCAGGATTTCATCCGGTAGCGGGACCATACCGCCCATGCGCCCATAAAACTCGACCGGAACGCGTCCCTTCACCGCCAGGCGGACATCCTCCAGCATTTGCCCTGAGTTCATCTCTGTGACCAGGAAGCCGCTCACGCGCCCGAGAAGTTGTTCAATCGCCTCAAGCGGAAACGGGCTGACGGTGATCGGTCTCAACAGCCCCACCTTGATTCCTTTTTGCCGCGCCTGCCGCACTGCGGATAACGCTACGCGTCCCGCAGTCCCGAAGCCGATGATGACAAACTCCGCGTCGTCGAGATAGTATTCCTTGTAACGGACTTCGTCGTGCTGGATGAGTCTGCCAGCGTTTTAAAAGTCTCAGATTCATCTTCTCTTCCTGGACAGGATCCAGATAAATGGAAGTCAAGATGCGGCGCTCGCGCTTTCCCATGCGTCCGTCGGTCGCCCAATTCCAATTTTCACGTTGGACCGGTCGCATCTCCGGCATCTGCGCAGGCTCCATCATCTGACCGATGGAACCATCCAGAATGACCATACAGATCGCGCGATATTTTTCGGCGAGATCAAAAGATGTACCCATAAGGTCAATGGCTTCCTGCACCGAGGCGGGCGCGAGCACGATGGGCTGATAGTCACCGTGTCCGCCGCCGTGCACAGCCTGATTGTAGTCACCCTGCGCGGGGGCGATGTTGCCGAGACCGGGTCCACCGCGCATCACATTGACGAGTACTGCCGGAACTTCCGTCCCTGCGATGTACGATATACCTTCCATCATTAAGCTCATACCCGGGCTGGAGGATGTGGACATGACGCGCACGCCCGCACATGCCGCGCCGTATACCATGTTGATGGCGCCGAGTTCCGACTCCGCTTGTACGAAGGTGCGACCGAGTTCGGGCATGCGGCGCGCGAGATATTCAAGGATTTCTGTTTGCGGGGTGATTGGGTAACCGAAATAGGCTTCGAGTCCTGCACGGACCGAGGCTTCGGCTATGGCTTCATTGCCTTTCCATAATTCTTTTGGCATTCAAATTTCTCCCGTAGGGCACAGCGGAACTTTTATTGTTATGACGAAAGACCGTCCCGCTGTGCCTCTACAATAACCTTTATCTACGCCGCGGCAGGTGCGGCGGCCTTTGTAACTTCGCGATAGACCGTGATTGCGGCATCCGGGCAGACCAGCGCACAAATAGCACACCCCGTGCATCCGTCCTTGAACGTGTGCGCGGGGTGGTAGCCTTTGGGGGTAAGCCTCGACATGTCCAGTTCCATCACCTCCTGTGGACATGCACTGAGGCATAATTCGCAACCTTTGCAGTAGGTATCGCTGACTTCGATCCAACCTTTTGCAGGCATTGGCACTCCTTTTCGTCTCCGTCATTGCTTCGTCTTCGCTGCACTTCACTTTGCGCGAACCGCCCTCGCAATGAGGGGATAAGATTATTGAGTAGTTAGATATTATTTAGCGGGATTACCGCACTGTTATTATCGTCTTGTTACCTCATTGTGGGTAGTAACAAGCGTCATGTGAAGGATGTACAAATATCATCCCTTCGTAAATGGTAGAATTGATATATGAATAGAAGAACTAACGATGGAGAATAAAATGACAGATGTAGTGATCGTGGACGCCATCCGCACACCGGTTGGCGCGTTGGGTGGGACTCTTGCTTCGGTTCGTCCCGACGATATGGCTGCTCTCGTTATCAAAGAAATTGTTCAACGCAATCAGCTTGATCCTGCACTTATGGAAGAAGTTTTCTTTGGCTGTGCAAATCAAGCGGGTGAAGATAATCGCAACGTGGCGCGCATGGCAGCATTGCTCGCGGGTCTCCCTGTGGAAGTGGCAGGTGTGACCGTGAATCGTCTGTGTGCTTCGGGCTTGAACGCCGATCAACCAAGCCGCGCGTGCGATCAAAGCAGGGGAGGGAGATGTGTACATCGCGGGCGGAGTCGAATCCATGAGCCGTGCACCGTATTCATTACCAAAATCTGAAGCGGGATATTCGTTTGGAAATCTTAACTGCCTAGGATACGGCATTGGGTTGGCGTTATCCAAATCCCAGTGATGAAAGAAATGTATGGCACGGAATCCATGGGCGAAACCGCGGAAAACATTGCCAAAGAACGTCCGCATATCACACGTGAGAAACAGGATGCGTTCGCATTGCGGTGCCATCAACGCGCCATCGCCGCAATTGACTCGGCAGATTTAAGGAAGAAATTCTCCCAGTTCTCATTCCACAACGGAAAGGCGATCCGAAAATCGTTGATACGGATGAACGTCCGCGACGAGATACATCAATGGAATCGCTTGCCAAACTTAAGCCCGCCTTTACCAAAGAAGGCGGCACAGTGACAGCAGGCAACTCATCCGGTTTGAATGATGGCGCGGCGGCATTGCTTGTCATGAGCGCTGAAAAAGCTAAATCGTTAAATCTCAAACCCCTCGTGCGCGTCGTAGCATCAGCCTCGGCAGGAGTGCCGCCGCGTGTGATGGGATATGGTCCCGTTCCCGCGACGAAGAAAGCCTTGCAACGTGCTGGCTTGCAAATGCAGGATATTGGTCTCGTGGAGTTGAACGAAGCCTTTGCTGTTCAGTCATTGGCTGTGATGGAAGATTTGGAAATTTACCCTGAGATCGTCAACGTCAACGGTGGCGCGATTGCCATCGGACATCCGCTGGGTTGTTCAGGTGCGCGGCTGATGACGACCCTCGTCCATGAAATGCGATTGCGTGGAAATATAAAATACGGACTCGCCACATTATGCGTTGGTGTTGGTCAAGGGGAAGCAACGATAGTTGAATATCTCGGATAATTTCAAGGAGAAAAAATGAAGTTGAGATTTGCACTTATTGTTTTATTGTTGTTATTAACGGCTTGTGGCGCGCCCTCCACGACATCGTCCCCTCTTTCTAATTCATCGCCTGGTACACAGCCTGTCGAAGATACTCCGGCTCCATTTCCTGATACACCTTCGCCGCCGAAAATAGACGCGCCCTTGGTGGATGCACCCGCCCTGACCTCCATTCAATTTCTTACCGAACTCAATGGCTGGGGTATGACCGAGACCCAGATCGTCCGCACGAATGACGGCGGTATCACGTGGTACAACGTCACACCATCAGATATTACAGAGGCAGGTTATTCCGTTCGGCTGGTTGTTATGGATAATAACAATATCTGGGCACAACTGCCTGATTACAACAATTATCCGAACGGCGGAACACTCTATCACACAACGGATGGTGGACTGACATGGGCGTCTACCACGACTCCCTTCAGCGGCGCCAATATCCATTTTCTCGATACGCGCAACGGCTGGGCGCTTGCCGATCTCGGTGTTGGCGCAGGTTCGAATGCGGTTGCCGTATACCAAACCACGGATGGCGGTTCAACCTGGGATCAAAAATTTATCAACGATCCCAATAATGCGAATGCCAGTAATTCACTTCCGTTAGGCGGGCTTAAGTTTGGGCTTACGCCGCTCAACATGCAAACCGCATGGATATACGGCACGGTCTATTCATCCGGAACGGTTTATGTATATCGCACGGATGACGGTGGTGTAAGCTGGTCACAAGTTTCATTGCCGTTACCGCAGGGCGCAGAGAATGCCGAGCTTGGGTTTGAACAAATACAGTTTGTTTCACCTACCGATGCTTTTCTCACAATGCGTATGACCTCCGATACCACTAACCTTGCGATCTATACCTCCAGTGATGCGGGCGCTACATGGACTCTCACGCCCACGCTGATTCCCATTGGCGGCTCGGCGGATTTCCTGTCAGCGGAGGAGGCGGTTGTGTATAACGGTCAGCAGTTCTACGTCACGCGTGATGCGGCGCACACGTGGAGCATCATCCCGCCGGATGTGAACTTTGGCGATACATTTGCCGCCATGGACTTTGTCAACCCGAATGCGGGCTGGGTCATCACAATTGACCCAACAACGAATCATCGCTCGCTATATCGAACCAGCGACGGAGGCGCGACATGGTTTCCTGTTATCGAATAGATGCTCGCGCTGACATTGTGCCCTTGTGGCAGCGGAGCGGAACGAAGACGAAGCGCATGTTGCTTATATTCGCTGTCTTCCTATTTGGATGTGCCCCCGCTTCTCTCTCCCCGACACCTGTCCCTGTTACCGAAACGCCTCCACTCCCCGACACTCCAACACCCGCGCCTGATTACGCCAGGCGCATACGCAATGCGGAATATCAACTCGGACTGACAGATGCTTTGCGGGTGGTGCAATTGGTGGATGGAAAATTTGAACAGGGTACTGCCTCAGGTACAGATTACACCAGCATCACCATGACCGACTTCATCGCATCCGGCGATTTGAACGGTGACGGGGTAAATGAGATTGCCGCGTTGGTGGCAGAGAATTATGGGGGCTCGGGTGTCTTTGTATTTCTGGCTGTATATGCAGATGTGAATGGAACACTTAAATTCCAAAGCTCCATCCTGGTGGATGATCGGCCGCAGTTGAATGAACTTTCGATTGAAAACGGCGAGATCTTTTTGGATGCCACAACGCACAAGAGTGATGAACCGATGTGTTGTCCAACGCTACGGACAACAAGACACTACCTATTGACCCAAAATGGTCAATTGGATATGATCGATTACACAACATTCACGCCGGATGACAAAGCGCGCACGATCACGATTGAATCTCCTGACAATGGCACCGCAGTATTCAAGTCACTGCAGGTCAAGGGGAAGGTGAATATTGCGCCTTTCGAAAATAATTTGACGTATCGGATCTTTGACGTTGGGGGTGTGGAACTTGCAGTCGGTGCGATCACAGTGGATGCACCCAACCCCGGCGCACCCGGCACATTCGATGAGGTGATTTCACTTGGCAGCATTTTGTCCGGCGCGGTGATACGGATTGAAGTGCAGGATGTCAGCGCGGAAGATGGTTCATTATTAGCGATGGATTCGGTCGAATTGGTTGTAAAATAAAGTTACATTCGTCCTGAGCGGATGGCTGAGTGCAAGTCGAAGTCCCATACACGAAGGATGAGTTGCATGAAAACCTGCGTTTCGACTGCGCTCGTCTGGCGGCTCACTCCGCTGCCACAAGGGCACAATGTCAACGCGAGACCCGGAGGAAAATATGACTAATACTGTTCGTGATTGGATGTCCAGCCCAGTTGTTTTTGTTGACCCAGAGTCAAAAGTTTCCTACGCGCTTACATTGATGCGCCGCCATAAGATCCACAGCTTGATTGTGGCTATGTCGGATAAAAATCAATATTACGGCATTCTGACGACAACCGACATCCGCGACAAGATCGTTGCACAGGATCGTAACCCCGCCGAGACGATTGTGCGCGAGATTATGTCGGGTCCCATCTCCACGGCAAAGGCGGAATGGACGTTGAAGGAATGTTCCCGTATTATGCAGGAGCGTGGCGTGCATCATCTGCCCGTCGCCGATGAAAATGGGACATTGATCGGTTTGATCTCGGCAACAGATATTTTCATGGCAGTGGAGGAGATTGGTTGGAAGGAAAAATAGATATGTAGGGGCGGGGTTTCCCCGCCCAGATTTGTTCTGTAAACCATGTGGGGCGAGAAGACCTCGCCCCTACAGTGATCATCATGCCAAAACAAAAATATTATGTCGTATGGAAAGGACGAAAGACCGGTATCTTCACGTCATGGGCGGACTGTGAAAAGCAGGTGAAGGGATTTGTCGCGGCGGAATATAAGGCGTTTGGCACGCGCAAAGAGGCAGAGGCAGCTTACGGGTCCGGGTATGAGGCGTTTAAAGGGAAGCCTTCCTCTTTGGGGAAGTGGAAAGAGTCCGAGTCGCCGCCCATCCTTCCATCCATTTGTGTGGATGCGGCTTGCAGTGGTTCACCGGGGAAGATGGAATATCGCGGCGTTCATTTAGGATCGGGCAAGGAGTTCTTTCATATCGGACCCTTCCCGGATGGCACAAATAATGTAGGCGAATTTCTGGGGATCGTACACGCGTTGACGTGGCTGATAAAACACGAAAAGCAAATGCCTGTTTACTCTGATTCTCAAAATGCGATCTCCTGGGTATATACGGGGAAGTGCAGGACCAATCTCAAACATACCGGGCGTAACATGCCGATCTTTATGTTGATCAAAAGCGCTGAGAATTGGCTGGCTGAAAACGAATTGCTCGATGAGGCGGTCTTGAAATGGAATACAAGTTTGTGGGGCGAGAACCCCGCGGATTTTGGAAGGAAGTAATTTTTAAACACAAAGGACACAAAGTACACAAAGTAAATTAAAAGGAAATTTATGAAAACAGCTTTACTTGTTATTGACATTCAAAAAGATTATTTCCCCGGCGGCAAGTTTCCACTTGTGAACCCGGAGGAAGCCGCGAAAAAAGCGTATATGCTGCTTCAATGTTTCCGCGAGCACAGTGGACAGCATGTCCACATTCAGCATATTTCGGTGAAACCGGATGCGACCTTCTTTATCAAAGGTGACAGCGGCTCGGACATTCACGATCTGGTCGCACATTTTGAAGGCGAACCCATCGTTTACAAGCATGAACCCAATTCGTTCTTGAATACAAACCTGCTTGAGCTTTTGAAAAGCTGGGAGATCGAGCGTGTGGTTATCACGGGCATGATGACCCACATGTGCGTGGATGCCACTGCGCGCGCCGCCTCTGACTTTGGTTTTGAAGTTATCATTGCGGAAGATGCCTGCGCCACGCGTGATTTGAAATATGGCGATACAACCATCCCTGCTGAACTGGTTCACAAATCTTTTCTCGCTGCGTTGAAGTCCTATGGCAGGGTGATGAAATCGGAAGAGATTATTGCATTGCTCGCGGGAGAGAGGGTGACATAACTTTGCATCGAGTATGCTACGTATTCACTTGACCCTGAAAAACAAGCCAGGCAATATGCATGCATCCGCCGCCGCTTTAAAAGCGGATTTTCAGTATGTATTTGTAACCTTACAACTTTCACTTAACTGACGCTTAATTGGAAAGTAATCATCATTAAGGATGATTCCGTACAAGTTTTCTACAATAAGGGTTGGTCAACTATAAAATCAACAAGGAGCTGCATGGGAATGTTACGCAAATATGGCATTTTGGTGGGCACGGCAGTTTTGTTGACTGCCTGTCAGCCATCCCCCACTTTTCTTAATCCCGCCTCCTCCATTGCAAGCCACGAAGCAGACCTGTTTCATTTCATATTGAACCTGGCGCTCGTGGTTTTCGTTTTGGTGGAAGGTGTGCTGGTATGGATCCTGATCCGTGATCGGAAACGAGCCGCTGACCAGGAACTGCCAATGCAAATTTATGGGAATAATCGTCTTGAAGTAATTTGGACGGTTATCCCGGTTTTCCTGGTGATCGTGTTGTTTATTATGACCGTTCAAACAATGAACGCAGTCGCTGCTCCGGCTCAATTAAAAAGCGACTTGAACATCCGCGTGGTCGGTCACCGCTGGTGGTGGGAATTCGATTACACCGATCTCGGAATTGCCACCGCTAATGAATTGCATATCCCTGTCGATACAACGGTGCAGGTTGCTCTCGAATCTGTGGATGTCATTCATAGTTTTTGGGTGCCTCAACTTTCCGGTAAAACAGATGTCATTCCCGGTCAGCACAATACCATGTGGCTCGTCAGCGATCAAGCCGGGGAGTTTCTAGGCCAGTGCGCTGAATTTTGCGGTACAGAACATGCGCTGATGCGCTTCAAAGTCATTGTCGAATCGCGGGATGATTTCAATGCCTGGGTGGCAAATCAGCAGAAACCTGCCTACCAGCCCCAAACGTCCGATGAGCAAACCGCCTATGAGGAATTGACCAGTACGTGCGCAGCCTGTCACTCTCTTGATCCATCCGAGATGAATACTGACAAGGTCGGGCCTAACCTGGCTCACCTGTTCTCGCGCACGACTTTTGCCGGAGGTTCCTTTGATCTAAATGAAGAGAACCTGCGCAGCTGGCTTAAGAATACTCAGGCGATGAAACCAGGTAACGATATGGATATCACCATTCCATCCCAGAAATTTGAACAAATCGTCGCCTATCTCATGCACCTTAAATAGCAGGAAAGGAAATTATGTCTATCCAAGCACAGGGCATCCCTCACAAACGCGAAAAAGGCACAAGCGGACTGCTTTCGTGGATCATGACCGTTGACCACAAGCGTATCGGCATCCTGTATATTTTCAGCGCTTTCATCTTCTTCCTGATCGGAGGAACTGAGGCGCTTCTCATGCGCATCCAACTTGCCCAGCCTGATAACAAGTTTCTCAGCCCGGATGCCTACAATCAGATCTTTACCATGCATGGCACCACCATGATCTTTCTTGTGGTCATGCCGCTGGCAGCCGGGTTCGGCAACTATCTGGTTCCGCTGATGATCGGGGCACGCGATATGGCGTTTCCCAAACTCAACGCTTTGAGTTACTGGGTTTTTCTTTTTGGCGGCGTCTTTATGTACAGCAGTTTCATTTTTGGCGGCGCTCCCAATGACGGTTGGTTTAGCTATGCCCCGCTGACCGAGAAAATGTTCTCTCCCACCCACGGGATGGATTTCTGGGTAATGGGTATTTTGATGTTGGGGCTGGCGACCACCCTTGGCTCGATCAACTTTATTGTCACAATCATACAACTGCGCGCCCCGGGCATGACCCTGACCGATATGCCGCTCTTCGTGTGGACCACATTTGTAACTTCTTTTCTGGCTGTTTTTTCAATACCCTCCCTGACCACTGCTGTCCTGCTTCTATTGTTGGATCGACAACTTGGGGCACATTTTTACAACCCGACAGAGGGCGGCAGTGCCCTATTATGGCAGCATCTCTTCTGGTTTTTTGGCCATCCGGAAGTCTATATTTTGATCCTGCCCGCCATGGGGATTGTTTCCATGGTTATCCCGGTGTTTTCGGGCAAACCACTCTTTGGTTATGCCGCCGTGGTCTTTGCAACGGTTGCCATTGGATTTTTGGGTTTTACGGTTTGGGCGCATCATATGTTTGCTACAGGCCTGCCAAAAGTATCGCTCCTGTTTTTTGCAGCAGATAGTTTCCTGATCGGCGTGCCAACAGGTGTAAAGATATTTGCCTGGCTGGCGACCATGTGGAAGGGAAAACTCCGCTTCACTTCCCCCATGTTGTTTGCCATCGGATTTGTGGCGCTCTTCCTCATTGGAGGCTTGGACGGCATTCACCTGGCAGTTGTCCCGGTCGATTGGCAGCTTACGGATAGTTACTACGTGGTGTCACATATCCATTATGTGTTGTTTGGCGGCGCCATTTTTGGTATCTTTTCAGGACTCTATTTCTGGTTCCCCAAAATGACCGGCAGGTTATTGAATGAAACGATGGGGAAATGGCACTACTGGTTGATGTTCATTGGCATGAACGTTGTTTTTATGCCCATGCACTTCCTTGGACTACAGGGGATGCCGCGTCGCATCTATACCTACGGACCCGGACGCGGCTGGGAGTTGTGGAACTACGTTGAGACGATTGGCGCGTTTCTCATTGCCGTGAGTATTTTTATTTTTGTGGTCAATTACATAATTACGATGAGTAAAGCGCCTACAAACGAAGTTGACCCGTGGGATGGCTTCACGCTCGAGTGGACAACCAGTTCACCGCCGCCCGCGTACAACTTTGCCGAAATTCCTTCAGTTCGCAGCAGCCGCCCGCTCTGGGATCAGAAACATCCAGAGAAGGCCGATTGGCACAGGCGGGATTGGCATAAGGAAGAAGAATGAATACGATGACATCTACTCACCCAATGAGCAGGGTCAGCACCGGGCGTATCGCGTTGCTCGTTACCCTGGGGACTGAATCGGTCTTCTTTCTTACGTTGTTGGTCGCATATGCCGCCCTGCGCGATGAGACAAGTTGGAATGTTCCGCACACATTTTCGCGCCTGGCCATTCCGCTGGTCAACACCGCCATTTTATTGGTGAGCGCAGGGATAATGTGGCGGTCAAATAATGCTATTCGTCAGGGCAAACAGATTGCGTTACGAAACGGTTTATTGATTGCCATATTATTGGGATTGCTGTTTGTGGCTGGACAGATCTATGAATTCAGCCACGCAGGTCTGCACATAGACGATCAAGCATTTGGCGGAGTATTCTTCACGCTGATGGGATTTCACGCTGTGCATGTACTGGCTGGTGTCGTCTTCCTGATCCTCAACTACCTGCGATCCAGCCTGGGCGATTTCTCTGCTGAAAGGCATGAAGTTGTGGAATTGGGCGCCTGGTTTTGGTATTACGTGACAGCGGTCTGGCTGGTATTGTTTGGGGCGTTATATCTCGTATGAACGACATCTGGAAAATCGGTTGGACCTGGTATCCAAGCGTCGTGATCGGTTTCAGTTTGTGGACCTTCCTTTATATACTTGCGATCCAACGAGGCGAAAAAACACCCTTGTTTCAACAGGCAGCTTTTCACGCTGGAACACTGATAGGGTTGATCGCGTTGGTCTCCCCATTGGATGAGCTGGGTGATGAGTATTTATTCAGCGCCCACATGGTCCAGCATTTGCTTTTGATGTTTGGAACTGCCCCGTTGTGGCTGATGGGTACGCCGGGTTGGTTGGTTGACAGGATCATACCGAGAGGGTTGAACTCATTTCGTTGAGCGGTTCACAGCCTCAATGTCCGCGTATGTGGCGTTTGTCAGCGTAATGTTTTTCTGGCATATTCCAGCCATGTATGAACTGGCGCAGGAGAGTGAAGCCATCCATATTATCGAGCATTTGACCTATATCGGTTTGGCGTTGATCGGCTGGTGGCCCGTTATGGGCGCGGAGACATCCCGCATCCCGAAACCTGCACCGCCTGTACAGATGTTGTATTTATTTCTTCTAGCTGTGCCATGCACCGCGTTGGCCTCCATATTGACTTTTTCACACGCGCCGCTGTATGTTTTTTATGAAACGGCTCCGCATCCGTTTGGCTTGAATGCCCTGCAGGACCAACAATTGGGCGGACTATTGATGTGGCTGCCCACACATATGTTCCTTTTGCTGGCGTTGGGCGTTACCTTTCTCAAGTGGTTCAAAAATTCCGACCGTCAGACTGAACAAAATTTTGTGAAGTCATTATCTTAAGGAGTTCATCATGGAAGATAGACCGGATATTCATCTGCCCTCACCGAGTTACTGGCCCATTGTATTGGCGTTTGGGTTGGTGTTGATTGCCATCGGTGTCGTTTCGAGTTTTATTGTCAGCATTGTGGGAATCATTGTGATGTTGGTTGCCATCGCAGGCTGGACGCTGGAAAACAGAGCTGCAGGACAGGAGGAACATCATGAGTGAAGCACAATTTCAGGAAACGGCGCCGGTTGCCCAGCATGACAATACCAAGCTGGGGATGTGGGTCTTTTTGGGAGGCGAGGTTGTTTTCTTTGTCTCGCTCATCCTGCTGATCATTTTTACACGCTTAACCAATAGCGGATATGATGCGCAATTCCGTTCCCACTTGAGCATCCCCATTATTGCGTTGAATACTTTTGTGTTGGTGACCAGTAGTTATTTTGTGGTACGCGCGCTGGAAGCCATTGCTTTCAAAGGGGATCAAAAAGCTTTACGAAACAACCTAATCATGGTGATCGTGTTGGGATTACTTTTTCTTGGAGGACAAGCTTTTGAGTGGAGCACCCTGTTTGGTGAAGGGGTGAATCTGGCAGATACCTACGGTCCGCCATTTTTCACCGTGACCGGCATTCATGGGACCCATGTTTTCATCGGGATCTTGTGGGCGCTTTATCTGTTGTTCGGTCATCGGCGCATGCCTTTTACGAAGGAAAACCATCTTGGCATTGAAAACTTTGGCTTGTATTGGCACTTCGTGGACATTGTCTGGATCATATTGTTCACAGTGATCTATCTGATCTAGGAGTCGGCATGGAAACTGAAAAACGTCCCAATTATTTATTTGTGTTCATTGCCCTGACGGTCTTTACTCTGATCGAGACACTGGTGAGTTACATTCAGCAGGAGTCGATCAAATTCCCCACCCTGGTGGTATTATCCGTGGTCAAGGTGATATTGGTGTTGTTATATTTTATGCATTTGAAATCTGACTCGAAAGTATTCAGTTACCTTTTTATCGCCGGGTGCGTGTTATCCATTCCGCTTATTCTTGTGTTAGTCTTGGTGATGCCATTGATCTTGTAAAAACAGGACTGCCATGCAAATTCGATGTGGCATTGAGACAGCGGGTTTGCATGTTTGGGCATAAAGGGGGTAAACTCAATTGACATGCCAAGTTTTCATGTATTAGTTGTGGATGATGACCCGCTGGTTTGCAAGGGGTTGAAGTTTAATTTGGAACAGGCGGGATATAAAGTATCAACAGCCAGCACAGCCCATACTGCTCTTGAACTTTCAGCCCGTAATGCCTTCGACGCGGCTATTCTTGATATCGGCCTGCCCGATGATAACGGCCTTGACCTTTGCAAAAGATTAAAAGCACAGCATGAGCTTCCGGTTATCTTTCTGACGGCTCGTCGCCGCGAACTGGATGAGATTATAGGGCTGGAGATCGGCGCGGACGACTACATTACAAAGCCTTTTAACGTGGATATTGTGCTGGCTCATCTACGCGCGATCTTGCGGCGTGTCTCCAGGCATATTACACAACCTCTTTCTGCCACTGATAATGTTCTCAAAGCAGGACCCTTCCGTCTGAATCCAGTGACACACAACGCTCAGAAAGATGGGATAAGCCTTGAGCTGGCCCCGCGTGAATTCGAATTATTACGTATGTTCATGTCCTATCCTGAACGGGCCTTCGCCAGCGAAGAATTGGTGGAAGGTGTATGGGGTGTGGAATTTGTTGGTGAGCCGCAGGTGCTGTATGTGCAAGTGCGCAGCCTGCGTATGAAAATCGAAGAAGACCCATCCACCCCCCGGCACATTCTCACTCTTCGGGGTGTGGGTTACAAGTTCGTGCCATGAAAAAGAGCATTAGTATTCGCTCGTATCTTTTTCTAAGTCACGCAATTCTGCTGGCTACGTCTTTAGGGGCGATTGGGTTTGTCTGGTCCCGTAATGAATATCAGGTCATAACGCAGGAGATCCAAAAATTAATGGGCGAACGTGTTGATTTGCTTTCGAACATTATCAGTCATGAGCTTGCAGAGCACGATAGTGTACAGCTGGAAAAAATGGAATTCCCGCAAGTCCATCTCGAAGAAAATATACATGCCGTTTATATTGATAATGCGGGGGGACTGCATGAGTTGGTTCCGGGTACAGTGAACTCTAAAGAGGCTGATCTATTCCTCCAACTCGGTTCTGAATATTACAAAATCAGTGACAGCTTTACCACGTTGGTTGCCTCAGCCTCCAAAACAACCAGCATATATGCTGCAGCGCCTGTGCTTAATTCCCAAAACCAGCGCATCGGCATGGTTTGTCTCCTTATGCCGATTGGATATTTGGACAGCTATATTTCACGTTTGCGCTGGATATTGCTGGCCGCCACTCTGGTTGTTATCCTGATGGGTGCAGGAGGAAGTACCCTGCTTACGAATTACTTCGCGCGCCAGTTTTCACGTGTGCAGGCGCTGGCGGCCACCGTTGCAGAGGGTGACTATCATCTGCGTATCCCTGAGGAGGGTCCCACCGAACTGCGCGATTTATCCCGTTATTTAAATCAGATGGCGGAGAAACTTCAAAACCAATTGAAAATGCGCCAGAACTCTCTTGGCTAACGTAGCTCACGAGTTGGCACGCCCTCTGGCGGGAGTGCAATTGGGCATCGAGAGCCTTCGGAAGGGAGCCATCCAGGACCCCGACCTGGCTGACGATCTTTTGGTCAATATGAGACAATCCATTCGACGACTTGGAGGCTTGATAGATGATGTCACTCTGGCCGCCCAGCCAGAGACCCGGCCCGTCGAACTCCACTGCACAGAGCTTGCGATTGAACCGTTTCTGAAAGGCATTGCTGCTCGCTGCTGGGCCTGTAGCTGAATCGCGCGGGATCAAGCTTGAGGTCCGGTTGGACGCTGATCTCCCGCCCCTGTATGCCGACGAAAAACGTATAAACCAGATTGTCGGCAATCTATTGGATAATGCCATAAAATTTACATTACACGGACCGGGTGATCCACATTTCCGCTGAACATGCCGATCAAGATACTGTCCGTATCCTGGTGCATGATGGGGGTAAAGGCATATCGCCGGAAGAAGCTGCCCATCTGTTTGAACCGTTTTATCAGGGGGATATTGGACGGCGCGTCAAACAAGGGATGGGGTTGGGGCTGGCAATTGCCCAACAATTGACACAGGCGCATGGTGGACATCTGGAATTAAGAAACCATCCTGAGGGCGGCGCCCTTGCCATCCTTACCCTGCCCGTAACAAACACTTAATTCATCCAAAGGTACCCAGTAAGCCTGATTAAGGTGGAACCTATGCTCCATCTTATATACTTTAAAAAGACTTTTTACAGTTGGTATAGGAAATGCAGAAATTCACCCTTTTAAATGACGGCAGTGTCCAGGGGTGGCGGGCAACTTATTTAGCATTCCATGTTGCGGCCCAATTGGGAGCCCCTTTGCAGGCATTGCTCATCGATTCAAACAATGATGAAGAAACCCTGGAGCAAAGAGCTGCCCATATTGAGATAGGAGGGCGCGCTGCGGGAGTAGCCATCGAGACCCGCCTGTTAACGGATTTTTCCGTGGACTTCCTGAAGGGACAACCAACTGTCATCGATGGCCTTTTTGTCCCCCACCGTCTCGTACCGAACGAGGTGTCTGCCGCGCTGTTTTTAGAAGCATGTTCCTGCCCTTTGTGGATCACCTCACAGGAGCCAGAGATTCGAGAGATGGCTGTTCTGGTGAACGACCCCATTAGAGACGACCAACTGATCTCGTACACAAAGACCCTGGCTCATCGTTTTCAACAATCCCTTAAAGTGTTTATCGAAGGAAGCGGAAATAACCCGACCCCTAAAAGTGAAACATCGTCTCTTACCTGGGTATTACTTCCCACACTTTCTCTTGCAGATGTCACTGCTGTACTTCGGCATCTTAACGCTGGCTTGCTTTTTATATCCGCTTCGAATGCGTTCATGGTGGGCCGATTGCCCTGTAACTTCGTCCTTTATCCTGAACTAAAGGATGCTTAAGTTGGGATTAGGTCAGTCGATGCCAAGTATAAGGATTTTTGAGTTTCTTTTTGTCAAAATAAGGAGGCTTGAAAGGTTTCAAGACCCAAAAATATTACAAGGAGAGAAAAATGAAAACCCGAAGAATCGTTACCTATTTTGCCCTTATGGTTTTGCTTGTTCCCCTGTTGGCCGCATGTGGTCCACAGAAAATCGATGCGGCGTTGACAACCTATAAGATCACGCTATCCAAGAATACCGCAAACGCCGGCGATATTGTCTTTCATGTTCACAACGATGCGACCGATCTGAAACACGAGTTCGTCATATTCAAAACTGATTTGCCAGCCGATCAATTGCCTTTGAACTCAGAAGGCGCTGTGGATGAAAATGGCGCGGGCATCACTCACATTGATGAAGTGGAAGTGGAACCGGGTGAAGAAGCCGACCTGCCAGTTAACCTCGAAGCTGGCAACTATGTGCTCATCTGCAATATCAATGATAATAATGAACAGCACTATCAACATGGTATGTATGTTTCGTTCACGGTGAAATAGTTTTCAAGAAAATCGAAAGATAAAAACCAAATGGTCAAAGTGGAACCTGGACAAGATTCCACTTTGACCATTTTGTGTTCAACACAATTTTAGCGGCGTTCTCCCGCTTGAAGAGTGATGGACATGTGTCAGCATGCTATAATTTTTCCATGCAAACAACAATCGACCCCGAAAAACAAAAACAAGCCAAACAATATGCACGCGTCCGCCGCCGTTTATGGCTGGTGGATACCACTTTTAGCGCGCTATACGCCCTTGCCTGGTTATTTTTTGGCTGGGCGATTGCATTGCGTGAATGGCTTACTACGAACTTGTCACTGTTCACTAATCCCTGGCTTCTCATTCCCGCGTTCGTCTTTGTCTTTGGCGGCATTTATTCTGTCGTCAACATTCCGCTCGGTTATTACAGCGGATTTGTCCTGCCCCACCGTTTTGATCAATCCAATCAGACGCTCAAGGATTGGATCATTGACCAGATCAAGGGACTTGCGGTCGGCGCGCCCATCGGTCTGCTTCTGCTCGAATTGCTTTATCTTGCCCTGCGGGCGACCGGTGACTTATGGTGGCTGTGGGCGGCAGGTGGAATGCTGGTCTTCAGCGTTTTACTTTCCAATCTTGCGCCAATCCTCATCATGCCATTATTCAACAGATATGTTCCGTTGGGAGATGAACATCAGGAACTTGCAGATCGCTTGCTTGAACTCGCCAAACGGGCTAATACAAAAGTAAAAGGGGTCTTCAAATTCGATATGTCCAAGCGGACAAAATCTGCCAACGCCGCGTTGACGGGTATCGGTAATACGCGCCGTATTGTGTTAGGGGATACGCTCATTGATGAGTTTTCCACAGACGAGATCGAGACCGTGCTGGCTCACGAATTGGGACATCATGTTCATCATGACATTGCATTGTTCATTACATTTGGAGCGCTCAGCACCACGCTGAGTCTCTTTCTTGCATCATTGGCTCTGAATTGGGCGATCGGATATTTCGGATTCAACGTCTGTTGCAGATGTTGCCGCATTCCCCGCGTTGGGTCTCATCCTGGGCGCATATGGGTTGGTCACCATGCCAATTGACAATGCCATATCACGCTGGAGGGAGAATATGGCTGACGATTATGCGTTGCAATCCACGGGTAAGCGCGTAGCGTTTGCATCCGCATTTACGCGGCTGGCGAATCAAAACCTTGGTGAAGTCGATCCTGAAAGTTGGGTGGTCTTCCTATTTTATTCACATCCCCCGCTGGGTGAGCGCATTGCAAAGGCAAACGATTGGAAGTCGATATAAACCTATGAAGTCCTGCATCCAAGCTTTGCGCCGCGCCAGGATGGGGATGATCACGATCAATGTGATGACGCCGCCCATGACGACGATCCCATCTGTGGAACCCACAACAGATTTGTCCTCTTTGACTTGGGGTGTAGGCGTAATTTGAAAGAATAAAGCCGCGCTGGAGGTGTTCGTCAGGGACAATGATCGAAACGAGTACGTTAACCCTGCATACGAAAGTACCAGCACGGCGCTGATCCCCAAAAGTACGAGTGGACGAAATAATTTTTTCATGGATGCACTTGAAGTATAACATGCGCCGACTCAACCCTAATATGTACCTGACTGTGCTTTTGCAGTATAATCGCCCCGTTGCTGGCGGGCTTCAGCAGACTCGGAGGAGCGTGAGTTGATATGTGTGTAGGTATTATGGTGATTTAACTCGTCCCGATCGTTCCTGATGATGATTGGGACGAGTTTATGTTTCCCTCCTGATTTATTTCCATGAATTTATTTGTAGTTCTCACGACAGTTTTTTATCAATCCCAATGTTTACTTTTTCGATGTGATTTAGTAAAATATCGTGCTGTATTTCACGAACAAACTTCGTCACAGGAGCATGCATGATCAAGAAATCATTTGAATGGCTGATCAGTCCGATGGGGCGGATCGGGGTGCTTATTGCGGCATTATTATTTTTCAGCCTTGCGGCATATGGGATCTATACAACTCAACAGCCGCCTGCACAGCCGATCGCGTTCAGGCATGATATACACGTAAATTTGGGTGTCCAGTGTTTGTATTGCCATCCCGGCGCATTGCGTGGACCTTCCCCCGGCTTGCCAACACAAAGCAAATGTTGGGGATGCCATCAGCAGATCGCCAAGACGCAAACCAGCGAGAGGCTGGCTGTATTGGTCAGTTATGTGGAGAACAATAAGCCGATTGAGTGGGTTCCGGTGGCGCAAGTGCCGGACTTTGTTCATTTCACACATCGCCCACACATCGCGGCAGGACTGAATTGTGAGAATTGTCATGGTGACTTGTCCAAGGTGGAGATCTATGAAAACCCACAAGTGTTGAATATGGGTTGGTGTTTGGAATGCCATCGTTCCCGTACTGAGGATAATGTTCAAAACAATCCGAACTCACGACCCTGAAATCTCTGCCGCGTTGGAACAGAAACGAATCAAACTTACCGATTGCGGTACTTGTCACTACTAAACCGGGCGAAAAGGAATAATAGACCATGAGTGAAAAAATTTCCCGGCGTGATTTTCTAAAATTAGCCACTGCTGGCGCGGCAACCACTGCGGTCCTGACCGGTTGCGGTCCGGCTTCGCGATATGTGAAGCGCGAACCTTATATGAAGATGCCGGAATATACCTACAATGGCTTGAGCACCTATTACGCCACTACCTGCCGCGAATGCGCGGCGGCTTGCGGACTTATTGTCCGCACGATGCAGGGACGCGCGATCAAAGTAGAGGGCAATCCAGATAACCCCGTCAATCTTGGAAAGACTTGTGCACGCGGGCAGGCTACTTTGCACGGTTTATATAATCCTGATCGAGTTGAAAACCCAACCAAACAAAATCGGGACTCCGATTTGTCGAAAGACTCGCTGGATTGGGACGCTGCCATTCAAGTTGTTTCTGATGCGTTAAAGAACAATGATCCTTCCGAAATTGCCTTCTTGATGGGCATGGCTCCCGATCATCTCTTTGACCTTGTGTCTGACCTTGCAAGTGCCATCGGCGCGCCCGCTCCTGTCCGTTTCGGCGCGTTGAGCATGTTCGAAGCGCGTGCCACTTTGAGCAAGGCGGCAGAAAATCTTTTCGGACAATCTGCCATGCCGTTCTTTGATTTGGGTAGTTCTGATGTCGTCCTTTCGTTTGGAGCAAACTTCCTTGAGACGTGGCTTTCACCGGTTGCATTTACGCGTAGCTTTGCCAGAATGCGGCGCGGAAATCCTCTCAAGCGTGGATATTTTATCCAATTTGAAGCGCGGATGTCGCAAACTGCGGCCAAAGCGGATAAATGGATTCCGATTCGCCCCGGGACCGAAGGCTTGGTCGCGCTTGCAATTGGCAAACTCGTCGCTGAAGCAAAGGACAGCCCCACTTCCAGAACGTTTTCTTCTGTAGATGTTAATCAGATAGCGTCTGAAGCCGGTGTGGATTTGGAGACACTCGAACTCATTGCCCGCTTGGTCGCGGAAGCGAAAAGTCCGCTTGCCATCCCCGGCGGCTCTGCATTGGGACAAAGCAATGGTTTGCAAACAGCCGAAGCCATTCTTGCATTCAATGCTCTTATGGGTAACTATGGAAAATCCGGCGGTGTATCTATCTCACCACTTTCACCAAATGTGGACGAGTATCATCGTCCCGCCAGTCCGCAGGAAATGACCGAGCTCATCGATAAGATGAAGAGTGGGGGTATCAAAGTACTGTTTGTGCATGGCTTTAACCCTGTATTCGAACTTCCCATTTCTCTTGGTTTTGCAAAAGCACTTGAATCTGTTCCACAAGTGATTTCCTTTGCAACCTTTCCTGATGAGACAGCAGTGTCTTCCGATTACATATTCCCCGATCATCACGGACTTAAATCATGGGGCTATCAACGGGTAACAACCGGTGTGGCGCAATCCGTGCTTTCGGGTGCCCAGCCTGTTGTATCGCCTTACTACAACACCCGCGCAACAGCTGATGTTTTGATCGCCGCGGCTCAACAGGCAGGTGGAAAATTTGTCGAAGCGTTGCCGTTTGACGATGAAGTCGAATTCGTTGAAAGCAAACTCGCCAATCTCGTCGGTGAAGCGGATGGTTCGTTCTCTGCGCCTGAGATCAATACGTTTAGTTCCTACTTCCAACAGCATGGCGGCTGGTGGAAAAATGCAGGTGAGCTTGCGGCTCCTTCTTCATCCAATACGTTGGGCAGGAATATGAGTATTGAGTCTGCCAAATTTGCAGGCGAGGGTGAATTTTTCTTCCTGCCATTTGTTTCACCAACATTGGCTGAAGCGGGCGCAAATAAACCCTGGTTGCAGGAATTACCCGATCCCACTACAACGGTTATGTGGAATACGTGGATTGAGATGAATCCCGAAACCGCGAACGAACTGGGGATCGAAGATGATGATGTTGTGCGTATCGTGAGCGAGACTGGGGCGGTGGAAGCGCCGGTTTATCGGTATCCGGCCATCCGTCCAGATACGATCGCCATGCCTTTCGGGCAGGGTCATACTGCTTACGGTCAATTTGCGGCTGGGCGCGGCGCGAATCCCGCGGACCTCCTGGGAGTTCACTTCAATGAGGCGGGCGATCTGGCTTTTGCCGGAATGAAAGTCAAAGTTGAAAAGACAGGTAGAAAGCAACCATTATCCCGCCTTGAAGGCAAGTTGGGCGTGTACGGATTTACCAAAGAGGAATAGGAGAGTTCATGACAACTAACCTTGAAGTACCTGTTTTTACGAATACATCGGAAGAGGAATTAGGCGGGCGTTGGGGTATGGTCATCGATCAGGACATCTGCACGGGCTGCCAGGCCTGTGTCGCCGCCTGCTCGATGGAAAACAATGTTCCCTTTGTAGGTGAAGAGGATGCGGGTTACGGACGTTCCCTGCAATGGATACGCATCGAGCGTTTATGGGAAAAAACGTCATATCCCGAAGTCAAGATGACCTCCTATCAACCCACGATGTGCCAGCAATGTCATAATGCACCTTGTGAACCGGTTTGCCCGGTTTATGCATCGGTTCATAGTATGTCTGAGGATCTCAATTTACAGGTTTATAACCGTTGTGTGGGTACCCGCTATTGTGCGAATAACTGTCCGTATCAGGTACGTACATTCAACTGGCGTGATTATACAGATGCCCGCATTCGCCCTGAGTTGACCGTTCTGCAAAACCAACTCAATCCTGATGTGACCGTCCGACGACGCGGTGTGATGGAGAAGTGTACATTCTGTATTCAGCGTATTCATGGCGCTGAGGATAAAGCCAAGTCCGAAGGGCGCGAAGTCCGTGACGGAGAGTTTACAACTGCCTGCGCACAGGCTTGCCCGGCGAACGCGATCACCTTTGGTCGCATCGACGATCCAGAGACGCGAGTGAGTCAGAGCCGCGGTTGCCAGTCGTGGACACCATTTGCTTGAAGAACTTGGAACTCTGCCGCGTGTCACATATCTGGCAGGAGGCGTTTCATGACAGCAATTGCAAAACCGCTTACCCGACCCTCACGGTGAGGAGCATGAAGACCCCCGTGAAATTTGATGCACGACCCGCTTCCGCGCGGTCAAATGAATGATATGGTCATGGAGTCGATGCATGTGACCAGTTGGAAATTCTGGGTGATAACCGGCTTTCTGACGCTTGTAGTTCTCGGTTGTTTGTTCTATGCGTGGTACTATATGATCATAGAAGGTTTGGGAGTTGCCGGAGTCAATCGTCCAGTATTTTGGGGCATTTTCCTCGTCAATGTAGTTTTCTGGATCGGTATCAGCCATGCTGGAACGTTCATTTCAGCCATCTTGCGCGTGTTGAAGGTTAAATCGCGTCGTCCGTTTACGCGTGCGGCGGAGTTGATGACAACTTTTGGTCTGGTGCAGGCAGGTTTCAGTGTCTTTATGCACATGGGACGTGTCTGGCTGTCTTATTGGATGATCCCCATCCCAAACGAGCGCACGATTTGGCCCAATTTCCACTCTCCACTTATGTGGGATTTCATGGCGATTACCACTTATCTATTGTGCAGTAGTATGTACCTCTTCCTGCCGCTCATACCGGATATGGCAATGGCGCGTGATCGTACCCAGGAAGGCTGGCTCAAGACTTTCTACAAAGTCCTTGCGCTTGGTTTCCGCGGTACAGAAGGTGAATGGAAGAACTTAACGACTGCGATGAACTTGTTCGCATTCGCGATCATCCCGGTCATGTTCTCCGTCCACACGATCGTATCCTGGGACTTCGCTATGGCTTCTCGTCCCGGTTGGGCATCTACTGTGTTCGGACCTTATTTCGTAATCGGCGCTCTGCACTCCGGTATGGCGGCGGTGGCTATTGTGTTATTCCTCCTCCGCTCTACGATGAAGAATTATAAATACTTCATCCGCCCCGAACATTTCGAGACGATTGGTATGTTGATGCTTTTAGTCTCGATGGCATGGGCATACTTCTACTTCAATGACTATCTGGTCCCATGGTATGGCGGTAACAAATGGGACAAGATCGTCCAGGAGTTCGCAGAAAAGGGACCACTGGCTCCGTTATGGTACATCATGCTGTTCTGTAATATTGTTGTACCGTGGGCAATCCTATGGAACAAAAAATGGCGCAGGATTCCATGGTTACTTGCGTCTGCCGGCCTTTTGATCAATGTTGGCATGTGGCTTGAGCGTTATATCATTATTCCTGAAGGTCTCACGATCAACCGTATGCCCTTTACATGGCGACTTTATTTTCCAGGTGTTGAGGTATCGCTAACGATTGGATTGTTTGCCTTGTTCTTCCTGTTGTATATGTTAGCATCACGAATTATTCCGTTGATTCCCGTTTGGGAGGTTCAGGAAGGGCAGGAGGCTCATATACTTCGAAAGATCGGTAAAGCCGAAATTCCAACCTTGAGCGATCTTGAGTAAGGAGAGAGTAGGATATGTCTGATTCAATTACATTACTCGCGGTATTTGAAGGCATGGAGCCTGCCGCAGAAGGTATCGAGAAACTGCATACTCTTGGCCTGAACGATGACGAGATGAACGTGATTTCGGGGATCCCGGTCAAGGGAACCATTTTAGGCAGGCCTTCTGCCATCACCTATGTTTCCCGGATCGCCATGTTTGGCGCTTTATTAGGTATGTCACTTGGAATATTTCTCATCTATGGCATCCCTTATCTCTATCCCCTGCTTGTAGGCGGACAGGCAATCTTTCCGGTGCCTCAAGGTTTCATTATTACTTTCGAAATGACCATGTTGGGTCTGATGGGATTTGCCTTTATTGGAATGTTCGTGGATAGTGGTTTTCCCTCTTATACGCCAAAAGAATATATACCAGAGATCAGTGACGGAAAGATCGCTGTATTGTTTGGTTGTCCAGCCGATGAACAAAAGAAGTTTGTGGACACCTTGACAAAGGCAGGCGCTGAATCGGTTTTACCTGCGGAGGCACGTCAGCTATGAGCACAAGTTTAAGTGTCATCCTTAAACGCTTGGCGTTGATCTTCGTCGCAGCAGGTGTTCTGTTTGGGATCATGATGATCTTTTCCTACGATGTAATCAAGATCGACTGGCCCTCCTTTATGGAGATTCAGCCATCCTTTCGACCGATGGAAAACCCGCTGCCTCCTCCCGAAAACTCGATCCCCATCCAGGGAGCTATTTCCATCCCCGGCATGGGCGCGCCTGAAAACCCGACCATATCCGACAATGATTCCATTGCCCGCGGCAGGGAACTGTTCCAGATCAATTGCCAGATGTGCCACGGAGCAACGGCAGAGGGCAATGGTCCCATTGCGCCTTTTCTCGTAAACTTCAAACCTGCGAATCTGACGTCTGATGTAGTGCAGTCCAAGAGTGACGGGTCGATCTTCCTGACTATTTCCAATGGACTGGATGGTCGTATGCCGGCGCTCAACGAAAACCTGACGGTCTCCGAGCGCTGGGACGTGGTCAACTTTATCCGTACTTTGAAAGTATTAAAGTAGGGAGGAACCAGGATTATGAATGATGTTCGCAAAGTGATCTTTGGAGCCATCCTTGGGCTCTTTATGTTTATTGGGCTGATGCTCAGCATTGCCTATGTTTCCTCCTGCGGCTTAACATTTACATGTCATCAAGCTGCGCTCAAGGTGGAACGCACACCCATTCCCACACTGATTCCTTCACAGCCTCAATCACAAGTTCAAGAAATGGGCATGACGGATTTCAATAAATGTGAAGTTGCTGCTAGTGACCTGATCGGCGCCTGGGTTTCTGCGGGCGCTTCGGAAATGGAGGCCTTTCCATTTACCGATGTAAAAGGTCACTCATGTCAGGGCACTTATACGGAAGATATACAACACCTCTTCGTCGAGAATAGTTTGTGGTATTCCAGCTCGTTGGGATGTGTTTCCTGTCATAACGCTGACCTGACCGAGCGAAGCGGTGGCCTGGACTTGTCCACTTACGATGCCGTGTTATTAGGTTCCCGCCGTGTTGCCGGTTCAAGCTCAAAAGGCAATGATATTTTGGGCGGTGGCGATTGGGAAACATCACTGTTACATGACGTTTTGGTCAATCAGGGGTCGGTCCCGGCAGGACATTCGGCCGATGCCCCGGTAAACAATCCGATCCTGTTTGCAGGCGTACAGGTTACTGAAGAACAGGCGACACCAGCACCATAAAACAAGAATGACAATAACTGACGGGGTCAAACGAACCCGTCAGTTATTATTTAAGGCAATCTCAATCTGAAGAACTGAGTAGCCAGAGTCTGTAAAAAAAACACTTCCATCACGGAAGTGTTTTTGTCCTGGCGGAGAGGGCGGGATTCGAACCCGCGAACCTTTGTGGGTTACACGCTTTCCAAGCGTGCGCGCTAAGCCAGACTACGCGACCTCTCCAATTTGGGCGACGGGGATTATACCAGAAATTAAAGCGCGACCCATCTTCTCATGACACGCTTAAAGCAGACGCGTGCAACTTCTAGTTATTAAGTGCACCCTCATTGACCCAGTCAATAATCATGCGTATTTGATCGGGGATTAATTTGGGTCCTTGCTTGGGCATTTTCTGGGTGGAGATCAACTCAACCAACAAACTATTATCGGCATCGCCTGCGATGACCACCATTCCGTTATCCGAGCCAGCCATCAAGTCATCGTATGTTTTCAGGCTTAATCCTTCTTCGAGCTTGTCTCCGCCATGACAGTCCAAACAATGGCTTTTTAGAATGGGGAATACATCATTTGCAAAACTAACGCCCGTGAATTCGGGGACCATTTCAGGGGTGGGTTCTTCGGTTGGAATCTCTGTTGGTTGAAGTGTGGCTGTTGGGATGGCGGTATTTGTAGGGGGCGGAGGTGGGGTCGGGGTGTCTGTGGCAGGAACAACAATCTCCTGGGTCGGTGAAGCCGGAATTTTTACTGGCTGGCTTGCACAGGCAGATAAAACTCCGATGAACAGGATGAGGATCAGTCCCTGTGTTTTCAAGATTTTCATATTGATCTTAATTTCTCCTTGAAACCGTGTAGTATAACGCTCCCCAATGTTTTTATGATAAGACCCTGGAGAAATTTCCCAGGGTCTTAAATTTTTGTTCGCTATCTAGACGAAGAGATTGTGCCCAGGCTACTCGTTTGATTCGGCGGATTTTCCTTTTGGTGAATCGACTTCGATATTCTCAACAGGTTCTGCGGCTTGATGACGCGTAAGCGATAAACGCCAGCCATTGCCCCTGAACAACAGGTAGCCCAGCCAAATGATAAGACCGAATAACGCAAGAATCCCCAGCCATCGGAATAGGGAGAAGAAACCCATACGCCCGCCGCGTTGCATCATGAAGAAATGGTTGGGGGCAGCGCCGCGATTGAAGTTGCGGTTGTTCATGCCCGGATGGGATTGCGGCATATTATCCCGGTTGAATGATGGCGGAAGACGGTCAAAGTGCGGAGCGACTGCGTTTGTGTTCACCCGCATGCCCTGCCGGTAACCGATGCGATAACCGGCAAAGCCAACCCCGCCCAATACACCCAAGATGACGACAACCGCAAGAAGAGTTAGAAGAATTTTTTTCATTTCTGGATTTCCTTTCACGTGTTCATAAATTTAACATGATGAAATAAATATTCGGTGTGAAAAGTATGTGGAAATTATAGGGATTTGGATGGCAACGCAATCGTGATCTTCAAACCTTTTCCCGCGTCGCTCTCAGCTGATAGCTGCCCATTGTGTGCCTGGACGATGGATCTTGCGATAGCCAGTCCCAACCCGGAGCCGCCGTCTTCACGCTGACGGGATGAGTCGGCGCGATAGAAACGCTCGAAAATGCGGTCAATATCTTTGGGTGGCAGACCGGGTCCGCTATCCTGCACAGAGAGTTCAACCTGTTCTCCTGTTTGTTTTGCAGAGAGGATGATCGTTCCACCGTCAGGGGTGTGACGGGTGGCGTTGTCCAAAATATTCGTGAGGACCTGGGTCATTCGTCCAGGATCAACTTGAATGGTGGAAAGAGGCGAAGCGATGTCCAACTCCAGTTTGATGTTTTTCTTTTGCATTTGATATTGATATACTGACGCCACTTCCTGAAGAAGTCTTTGTGGTTCGATGGTCTGCAGGCTGATGGTCAATTCGCCTGCATCTGCGAGAGAGAGTGTGCGCAGGTCATTGACGAGATGTTCAAGGCGTGTGGCTTCTTCGCGGATGATCTCAAAGTTTTCAGGTGTAGGCGGCAGGACGCCATCATGCACGGCTTCCGCGTGTCCGAGGATCAGGCTTAATGGTGTGCGAAGTTCGTGCGCGATATCAGCGGTCATTTGTTTGCGAGAGTTCACCGAACGGGCAAGTTCCGTGCTCATTTTGTTGAATGCCTTGGCAAGTTCGCCCAATTCGTCCTTCGAACGGATGGGGACTTGTTGTGATAGGTCGCCTTCCGAGACGGCATGAGTGGCATTTGTGAGTTCGCGAATGGGACGGGTGATCGTCCGTGAGAGGAATATTCCCAAAAGCAGGGCGATGACCGCGCCGATCAATGCACCATATAACAATGTGAGATTGATCCTGTCTATGAACTCCACCTCCCGTTGGTTTCCCTGAAAAGGAGCCCGTGTGGGCACAAGAACACCAACAACTTTTCCGTTGTCTGTGATCGAAATGCCAAGTTCGAGATCTGCCTTGGGAATCTTGTCACCAGCCTTGTATTTTTCATTGGACATGATGACATTTCCATTTTCATCTGTCAATGTAAAGGGTATTCTGCGATTGGGTCCGCCAGGTCCAAATCCGGGTTGCTGGGCTGGTGAGCCTTGAATAAAGATGAGGTTGGCTCCATCCCATGAACCGTTTTGGGTGTAATAGTTTGAGAGCTCCGAAACAATGTTGCTCTGATTTTGATCGGATAGGAATTTGATAAACTCTGTTCTTGTATTCCAGCGCGCGGTCATGAAAATAACGGCAACACTGACAATGCCAATACTCAGGAACGCAAGAATTAGTTTGGTGGAAATGGAACGCATAAGATCATTCTCTCTTAAAGCGGTAGCCTACACCATACACGGTTTCGATATATTTCGGTGAACGCGGGTCTTTTTCTATTTTGCTTCGCAGGTTTTTGATGTGGGTATCAATGGTGCGTTCGTAACCTTCATAACGCACGCCTTGAATAATATCCAGGAGGTCGAGTCTTGAGTAAACCCGCCCGGGGGACGACATAATGGAGGTCAGGATATCGAACTCGGACGGCGTAAGGTCTACGAAATTATCTGCCACTTGGACAGTGCGGCTATCGCGATCTAGAACAATATCTGCGGCTTTTACCACTTTGCCTGGAGGTCTCTGATTCTCCTGCGCGGCGCATCACTGCACGCACGCGCGCCACTAACTCTCGTGGGCGGAATGGCTTGGTCATATAATCATCCGCGCCAACCTCCAGACCGATCACTTTTTCTTCATCGTCCACGCGGGCGGTGAGCAGAATGATCGGTGTATTGTTCTCGGCGCGGTGTTTGCGCATGAACTCATAGCCATCCATTTCTGGCATCATCACATCGAGGACGATGAGGTCCGGTTTTTCGCGGCGGGCAACGGTCAATGCTTCCTTTCCATTGTGTGCAGTTACCACGCGGTACCCTTCCTGAGTCAAATAACTTTCGACCAGTGAGACCAGACGCTTTTCATCGTCCACGACCATGATGGTTTTTGTCATAGTACACCTATCAAGTATCGAATATCCTTACGATTTGGATTCCAGTAGTTTTACGACGGCTTCAACCAATGGGGTCAGAAGACGACTGGAATTAAATCCATTGCCGCCGCCATTCGCCGAACGCCGGGCTTGTGCAGTGGCAATTTGGCTGGGATTTAATTGCGTGCCGCCATTCCCGCCGCCCCCTCCCCCGAAACCACCTCCACCACCAAAGAATACCCCACCATCGGGGGGAAAACCTCCACCCCCTGGTTGCGGCGTCCCGTTTACGTTGACTTGTGATGTGGTTGATATGCCCAGCTGTTGCATGGAGGCAAAAACATCCTGTTGGGTGAGATTTAAATCATCGATCGCTTTGATTTGCTCACTGGTCATTGTTTCCTGAATTTGTTGAGCCAGAGCATCCTTTTCCTCTTGTGCGGCAGTATCGCTCGTAATGAGTGAACTGTAGACCTGCCATAATGGTAACAGATCCGCTGCCTGTTTCGCGGTAACTGCATTCGCAGTCCCTTCCAGTTTCAGTGTTCCGATAGCCAGTTTTTCGGAGAGCGGTAATCCTTGCAGGTTCGCACTTCCTTGTGTGCTCGATGATGTACGAGACGATGTGCGAGTTGCTGTGCTGCCACATGCAGACAGTAACAGGATCGGGATGAGCAATAGAGGTAGAACAATTTTATTTTTCATTTTATTCCTTCTGTATATACTATTCGTATCGAAGTGCTTCAATGGGATCTAATTTTGCAGCTTGATTGGCTGGGTAAAACCCGAAGAACGCGCCTACCACTGCGGCAGAACCGAAGGCAAGCAAGATGGAACTGACGGATACAACCGTACGCATATCGCTAAGTGTGCCAAACAAATACGAGCCGCCCACACCGACAAGGACACCGATCAAGCCTCCAACAATGCTCAACAGGAGCGCCTCAATCAGAAATTGTAAACGGATGTCGTTGGGCGTTGCACCAATGGATTGGCGGATGCCGATCTCGCGTGTCCGCTCTGTGACACTGACCAGCATGATGTTCATGATGCCGATACCGCCAACGATGAGCGAGACACCCGCCACCCAGGCGAGCAGATTTCGGAATGCAGCAGTGGTGGACTCGCGTGTGCTGATGATGTCACTCTGGGTTGTGATGGCAAAATCTGCGGTCGCAAGTGTCAGACCGTGGCGTTTGACAAGCAGGAGGTTGATCTGTGTGATGATATCATCCATGTTTGCATTGGGGTCAGCCGCAACCGTGATCGCGAACACGCGGTTACCGAC
Source organism: uncultured Chloroflexia bacterium (assembly GCA_963753655.1). Lineage (GTDB taxonomy): Bacteria > Chloroflexota > Anaerolineae > Anaerolineales > Villigracilaceae > Defluviilinea. Next base: position 307,882 of record CAVWDB010000015.1, on the reverse strand, counting down.
AATGCGCGCAAACCGGGATGGTGTGAATTTTTCGAATACAACTGTGATGGGCGTATAGATTCGAGAATCAAAATCCGTACCGCCAACCGATCCTTTTTCAGCCATTACGCCGATAACAGCCAGTTTGGTGGTGCCTACTTGCACATATTGACCGATTGGATTTGTACTGCCAAAAAGTTCCTGTGCGATCTTGTAACCCAACACCGCCACTTTTTGTTTGCGTGTTACGTCCGTATCGTTGAAATAGCGTCCATTGGCAACTTTCATACCGCGCACGGTGGGAAGCCCTGGCGAGGAGCCGTCTATCGAAACACTGGTAAGTTGCACACTGTCAAACTTTACGGTCTGAGATGAGTTTTGCTCCACCACAACCGCGGCAACTCCGCTGACTTGATCCTGAATGGCGGTGGCATCATCGTAGATCAAACCGGTACTTTGCCTGCCTCCCTCGCCGCCCCCGGGTCCACCTCGCCCGAAGCTGCTCTGAACAAATAAAAGATTTGAGCCAAGGCTGGTGATCTGCTCCTGAATCGTGGCTTCTGTTCCGGTACTGATGGCAACCATGATGATGACTGCCGCCACACCGATGATAATTCCCAGCATGGTCAGGAATGCGCGGATCTTGTTCTTAAGGATCGCATCCCATGCCACGCGCATGACTTCAGAAAGTTTCATGCTGTCACCTTCCTTCCATTATGAATAATGTTATCAACCAATCCATCGATCAAGTGAATTGTTCGTTGGGTATGTTCGGCAATACTTGGGTCGTGTGTAACGATCACGATTGTTGCGCCCTGTTCATGTAGTTTATGCAATAGGTTCATGATTTCAACGCCTGAATGTGTATCGAGATTGCCCGTCGGTTCGTCTGCGATCACTAATACAGGATCATTGATCAATGCGCGTGCGATTGCCACCCGTTGTTGCTGCCCGCCGGAAAGTTCATGAGGCTGGTGGTCCATGCGGTCAGACAGCCCAACAAGCTCCAGCATTGCTTTTGCCTTTTCCTCACCATCCTCAATATCTATGGGGTTTTCGTGGTTGTAGAGCAGGGGGAGTTCCACATTTTTTAGCGCCGTTGTGCGCGCAAGCAGGTTATAGGCTTGAAAGACAAAGCCAAGCTTTCTGTTACGAATATGTGCCAGTTCCACTTTATCAAGACCGCTTACATCCTCGCCATCGAGAATATATTGCCCGCTGGTGGGTTGTGAAAGACAGCCGAGGATATGCATGAACGTGCTTTTACCGGAGCCTGAGGGTCCCATTATGGCAACGAACTCGCCAGCATTGATTTCAATGGAAACTCCCTTCAAGGCTGTCACAGTGGCATCGCCCATGCCAAAGACCTTTGTGATGTCAATGGTTTCGATGATCTTCTTTTTGTCGTTGCTCATTGTTGCACCGCCGTAATACCCGTGGTGACAACATCACCCACTTGCAATCCGGATGTAACCTCCGCATATGAAGGATCCTGGAGACCGACATCGATCATTCTTAACCGGAGTTGACCATTCGTTCTGACAAAGACTCCATACTTCCCAGGGCTTGCCTGGTGTAACGCCTCCACGGGGATAAGGACCGCATCGTTCGCCTGTCCACTGATCACATCCACTGCGGCAGTAGCGCCGACTGGAAGGTCAGATGAAACGACTTCGGTCAATTTGACAGTAACATGAACGAGTGGTGAATTTGATGATGTATCAAGTGTTGGGTATACCACTGTCACTTTGCCGGTAAAGCTTTGATCGGGCAGGGCATCGAAAGTGATATTTGCCGGGTAGCCAACCTGTACATTTAACCAATCTTCCGAATCGAAGTATGAATCAATGGTGTATGGCTGGCTGATGTCTGCCACTGTAATGATCGCAGTTGCGCCAACATTATCGCCAACGTTTGCGGTCAGGTCGGTCACTGTCCCGGTGATGGGGGAGATCAGTTGGGTTGCACTCAGATTATCCTGCGCTGTTTGTAAAGCTGTTTGTGCCGCGACCAGTGACGTTAGACTGCTACCGGGAACATCTTGTGGGAGAGCCTTGCCATTGAGCAGATCGAGGTATGCCTGCGCCTCCTTTTGACTTTCGATCGCAAGCTGATAAGTTGCACGCGCAGCGGCGATCTCCGCATCTGAGGGCGGTACCGTCTCATTGGTTGTCACGGTGGTCACTTTATCGTTTACGACAACTTGATTGTGTAACCTGGTAGGTAAAAGTGTCCGGTACATATACGTTGATATAGGCTATCTTTGCAGCTTGAAGATTGTTCTGGGCACGAGTCAGCGCCGCATTGGCTTGATCGATTTTGGTTTGTTGGTCGGCTGTTGGGTTCGCGCCTCCCGCGGCTTGTGCTGCTTTCAAGTCATCCTGGGCGGTTGCCAGATGTTCCTCCCAGTACATAACATCAGGACTGATGAGACGTTGAAGGCTTGTGTGGGCATTTCGAATATCCACCTCTGCCTGGGCTACGGCTTGTTCTGCCTGGGCAATAGCCGCGGGTGTGGTCAGATCCGCCAAATTGCGTTTTGCCTGATCGTACGCTGCCTGAACGGCTGAATCATCGATCTTGCCAAGGAGTTGACCTGCCTGTACTTGGTCGCCGATCTTGACGTTCAACTCGATAATCTGTCCGCTTGTACCAAATCCGAAGCTGACCTGGTTCGCGGGCACAAGTGTCCCGGCGCCACTGGCTTGTAATACGATGTTACCTCGAAAGGCGGTTGCAGTTTGCACGGGTGCCACGGTAGTTGTGTTGGTTCGCCTGGAACGCGTGGATGAATAATAATAATATCCACCTCCTGCAACTGCCAGAATGAGAACGCCCACAATGATCCAGCGGGCTTTCCCGGAAATAAGCATTTTTCTCTTCATAGTGTATCCTTTTTGCCTGTTGATAATTACTTTGTCTTCGTTACACCGGTTGTAACAATATCGCCTGCATTCAAACCGGAAATAATTTCTGCCTTCGTCAAATTGATTACACCAACCTCAACCACGCGTAATTGCAGCTTTCCATTTGTCATAACGAAAAGAGCATAGTTTCCATCGCCAAATTCATGTAATGCTTCGATGGGTACAAGCACCGCGTTTTGCGCGTTCCCACCAACGACTTGAACGGATGCAGCTGCACCAGAGGGAAGATTATATGGAATGGAAGAGTTCAACCGGGCGGTGAAGTGTATGAGGGCTGAATTCGATGAAGAGGTATCGAGTGTAGGGTAAACCGCAGTCACCGTTCCTTTGAACACCTGGTCAGGAACAATATCAAAGGAAACATTCACATCATATCCAACCTTGATTTCTCCCCAATCCTTTGCCTGGAGATAAGCATCAATGGCGTACGGTTGATCGATGTTTGATATGGTGACTACGGAACTTCCGCTTGTCACTGCATCACCTACATTGATATCAAGCGCTGAAATAGTCCCAGTGATCGGTGCAACGAGTTTCGTGGCATTCAGGTTGTATTGAGCTGTTTCAAGGGCGTGTTTTGTGTGTATATAAGTGACCAGGTTAGCTCCGGTGGCTCCATCGGGAATGTCTGCGCCGTTCAACACATCGAGATAATTTTGCGCCTCCGCAATTGATGCTTTCGCCAGATCATATGTGGAACGCGCCAGGCCAATCTCGCCTTCCGTGGGGGGGTAATAGGCATTGACAAGTTCTCCTGTCAACGGGTCTGTGACTTGTACTGGCTCGTTTTTGTAGACAAGATGATGAACTGCTTGATTGGTCTGTACTACCCTAACTGTGTGAGTTTGTGTGAATGTCTCTGGAAGATACGTATATGTATAAACCTGTTGAAAATGGGTCAATGAATCCTGTGCGTATTTCAAGGACGTTTCCGCATCCGTCACTTTTTGTTTTGCGGCATCGGATGTGTCTGTCTGATTTGCGGCTTTTGCATCGGCAAGAATTTGTTCACGTTCTGCAACCTTTTCTTCCCAATACAAAACTTCCGGGCTGATCAGATATTCAAGCGACTTTTTTGCCGTTACAAAATTAGCTTGTGCGTCAGCTAGTGATTGTTTTGCAGTGGCGATCGCGGCGGCGGAGGTTAGTTTGTTCATGGCATCCTGCGCCTGTGCAAGATCGATCTTTGCATAGGTGTCATCCAGTTGTGCCAGCATCTGACCCGCTTCCACATGGTCGCCAATGTGAACGTCAATTTCGGTAACGTGTCCGTTGGCGTTGAAGCCGACACTCGATTCGGCGACAGGACTCACCGTCCCTGTGCCAGCGGCAAATAGAACCAGGTTACCAACCGTCGCTTTGGCAGTTTGAAGCGAGCTTCCATTCGTTGTAACTGTTGGTTTTGGCGAAGAAGTCCGCAGGTAAAAATATCCACCGCCACCGAGCAGGATCACCAATACCACAATAATTGCAACTCGCCTGATGGATGTATTTGATGAAGGTTTTGATTTTTGGATTGTTGTCATAGAATGCATCCACTAATTGTTGGGTATCGCGTTCGTCAGTACTACATCGCCCGGTTTTAAACCCGATTTGATCTCGGCGTTTACGATGCTCTGTAATCCGATCTCAACTTCCTGTTCAACAGGTTTGCCATTCTTCATGAGGTAAACAACGTATTTCCCGGGTTGTACTTCATTCAATGCGGATATTGGAACAAGGACTACTCCCAAGGCTTTACCACCGGTTACATCCACGCTGGCAGTTGCGCCATCTGGTAGATCAGTATTTAAGTTGGAATTTAATTGCACAAGGATGTGGACTAGCGATATGCCTGATGAAATGTCAAGAGTAGGGTAGACTTCCACCACTTTCCCGTTAAAGGTTTTGTTGGGAAGCATATCAAACGCGACTGTGGCGTCATATCCAATAACTGCTTTATCCCAATCCGTTTCATCGAGATTTACATCGATGGTATATGGCTGGTTCGTATTTGAAATGGTGATCACTGCCGATGTTCCTACATTGTCACCAACATTCAGGCTAATGGACGTTATGACCCCGCTGATCGGAGCAGTCAGTTCTGTGGCATCGAGATTTGCCTTTGCCTGATCGAGCGCCGTTTGAGCTTCTGTGATTTGTGTAACACTGCTGGTGGGTACCTGGTCTACTGTTTTCGTACCGTTCAATACTTCCAGGTAGTTTTGTGCATCGCTTAAGTTTGCCTTTGCCAGTTCATACGCGGCGCGGGCGGCTGAGATCTCAACATCGGTAGGTGCAAAAAGTTGTTTACTGGTGGTGACACCCTGGTCGTTGCGGATGGGATATGTAAATGTTTGTAAGGTGTAGTTGCTGGAATAGTTGTACTTTGCCGAGGTTAGAATTTCTTCGGCTTGTGCAAGCGCCGCGTTCGCATCGGCAACTTTTTGTTTGTTTTCTTCCGTCGCATCTTTCTCTGCTAAGGCTTTTGTCAGTTGCAATGTTTGTTGTGCATTGGCTACCTTATCTTCTGCGTTCAACACGTCGGGTCCGATCAGGAGCTGTAAGGCGTCTTTGGCGGTAGCAAGATTTAGCATTGCATCCTGTACCGCCTGCTCGGCAACAGCGATCCCAGATGGAGATGACAATGCCGCCAGATTTGCTTCCGCCTGTTTATATTGCAACTCGATGGTGTTGTTTTCAAGCCGCGCCAAAACCTGCCCGGCGTCCACTTTATCGCCCAGCTTGGAAAGTACTTCGCTTACCTGTCCGCTGTTCTTGAACCCAAATGAGACTTCTTCGCTGGGAACGAGCGTACCGGGTCCCGTTGCGATCAGAACAATATCGCCTGTGCTGACGGTCGTTGTGGCAACAGGCGTGGCGCTATTCCGACTGGCTTGCAGTTTGTTGTAGTAGGTATATCCAGCTCCGCCTGCTATTACCAGCAAAGCAAGCACAGACCAGATCATCCATCTATTTTTTTTCGATGAGCGTTTTCTCACTACATGTTCCTTGTTAAGAATTATTTCGTTACAACAGCCGTACCCGCCTGGACCCCGGATTTGATCTCGACGTAAGCGTCGCCTTTTAATCCAATCTCGACCGGCTGTTCAGTTTGTTTTCCATTTTGGATTGTAGTAACGGCGTACCCACCATCACTGGTTTTGTGGATGGCGTTTGTTGGAACCAACATGGTGTTATTCGCCTCGCCTCCTATGACCTCGACGGTTGCTGCCGTACCCGTGGGCAGATTCTGGCTGATGCTGTTATCCAGTTGAACCAGAATATGTGCGAGCGGCGCATCGGATGACGAATCCAATACTGGGTAAGCCAATGTCACCGTGCCGGTGAAAGTTTCATCGGGAAGAAGATCGAAAGTGACCTTTACCTTGTTCCCATTCTTTGCCATGCTCCAATCATTTCCATCGATATAAGCATCCAATTGATAGGGCTGTTGCAACTGGGATATGGTGATGGCTGATGATGTGTTTCCCTGTTCGCCGACATTGATATCGAGGGCTGTGACTATCCCGCTGATGGGGGCGATCAGCTTTGTCTCGTCAAGAGCGGCCTGGGCGTTGTCCACTGCAAGCTGGGCATCTTTAAGAGTGTTTATTTGAGCGCCTGTTGCGTCATCAGAAATGGCGCCTGACTTCAGTACTTCAAGATAGGCTTCTCCATCCTTGATCGCTTGTTGCGCTTGAGCATAATTGCTTCGAGCCGTTGCAATATCAGCAACTGAGGGTGCGTCAATTTGTGGGAGTTCCTTTCCTGTGACGGGATCGGTATAGGTCACTACCACCCGTTTACGACCCTTTCTTTCGTATTGAGCGAAATTCTCGGGAAGGTAGAAATCCTGATAATAGGCTTGAGCTTGTGTCAGCTTATCCTTGAAGGTAGGCTACGGTTTGTTCATGAGCTTTCACATCTTGATTTGCTTGATCTGATGGGCTTGCCTTTGCATTCGCTTGTGCCTGTGCCAACTCCTGTTCGGCAGTTGCCAGATTTTCTTCTGCATCCAATACCTGCGGGCTGAGCAAATATCCGAGCCAGGCGCGTGCGGAGGATTTGGTATCTTTTGCAGTTGCAATTTCATTTTCGACGGCGGCAATTGAAGATGCGGAATAAAGTTCCTGCAGGGCTTGTTGTGCTTCCACCAATTTCATTTGGACGAGGGTGTCATCAAGCTGTGCCAGTACCTGCCCGGCTTCGACGTGGTCATCGATCTTCACATTGACTTGCGTAACCTGTCCGCTGGTGTCAAAGCCGAAAGCGGCGTCGGTTTGTGCTGTCAGCGTGGCTGAGCCGGTTGTTGACAGAATCAGATTTCCCCGTTGTACGACCGCTGTTTGTCCGTCACCAAATCTGCTTATGGTTTGTGGAGCGGCTACTTTGGTGTAGTAATACCATCCTGCCATCCCAAGGATAGCCAGCGCGGCAATGCCCCAGAGTATTTTCCGGTTTGTCGTTGAAAAAAGGTTTCCTGATTTAGATGTCAATTGAGATAGACCTTTGCGTCAATGATTGTTTCACTCATCGCATGAGTATAGTTAAGGAATGTAAAGATAAGGTTGGGGAACTGTGAAGACATTGTGTGGGTTTCTACAGGGGCAAATTAGTATTTGGGAAGATATTACCCATATGGTTCATTAGGAATTCCCCACTTTTAAATCAGACCTTGATTGTCGGGTATTTATCCTTTACAATTGTGCAAAATGATACGAAGGTACTGAGTGAGGTGAAACCCGCATGAATGAGAAGCACATCCAGCAAGTACTTGAGATAGAGAAGCAAGCGCAGGAAATTCAGGAAGCAGCGGTGAGGGAAGCACAACAATTACCGATTTTGGCGGAGCAGGACTCCCAGGCTTTGGTGGAGAAAGCCAAGGCAGATGCCCAGAAGGAAGCCCGCCAGATGGTATCCAATGTACAGGCAGATGAGGAAGGCGCCCGTATTTTGTCCCAGGCTGAGGAAAAGAATCGTCAATTTGAGGCTCTTGCAATGAGCAATTTTGATCGCGCGGTCGCCTATGTAATTGAACGTGTGATTGGCAGGGAGTAACCCATGTCTGGCGGCGTTTCCGGGTATGCGGCTCTCAATGCACGAGTGCGCGCAATGTATTCGTCCCTGCTTAGCCCGCAGGATATGTTGCGCCTGAGTGACGCGGCTGATCTTCCAGCCCTGATTGGGCTGCTTAAACCCACGGTATATGGTCCGTATCTTGAAAATTTAAAGGAAAAGGAACTCACCCCCCGTTACATCATTTCAAAATTACGGGGCAGGCTGGCAGATGCCTACTATAGCGTCATTCACATGGCGCCCGGAGCAGGCCCGCCCTTTATTGACCCAGTTATATCGATATTTTGAGGTGGGAAATTTGAAAGCGATCCTGCGCGGAATTGTAACGGGTCCAGCATCTGATGCAGAATCGTCCCTTTGGGATCAGGTGAGCGATGTATTATTCCCCATGGGGTCATTCTCGGTCCTGCCCGCACGCGCCATGGTGGAAGCGGGAAGTGTGCCTGCTGCCATTGACCTCCTGAATGGGACACGGTATGAAGAAACGCTTTCCTTTGCCATGAAACGCTATGGCGCCGAACAAAATCTTTTTCCTCTCGAAGTGGCGCTGGACCTGGCATATTGGCGTCAGTTATGGCAGGAAGCAAAACGCCTTTCCGGTGTTGATAAGGATTATGCAACTCGTATTGTGGGGTCACTGCTGGATATGAACAACCTGCTGTGGGCAATTCGTTATCGGGTTTATCATAAACTTTCAGAAGAAGAATTAATTAACTATACATTGCCTTTTGGGTATCATGTTCATGATGATGATATTCGAGCCATTGCTGCAGGAGCGGATATTTCCTCCGTTGTGAAGCGTATCTATCCGGACATTCCCGATGTCGACGCCTTGCTTGAAGACCCGCATAGCGGTTTGCCATTATTGGAAGCACAGCTTAACCGGTATCTTATCAAACAGTGCCTGGCTGCTTTTACGGGCAACCCTTTCCATATTGGCATTCCATTGGCTTTCCTTATTTTGGTCAACCTCGAAATTGAGGATCTAACGATTTTGATCGAGGCACGCTCCTCCCAATTGCCCGACGAAAAATTCCGTCCTTATTTATTGCGAACGGCCGCTGCAGCGTAAGAGAACGCCTTCAACGCTCCTGACTGGAGCGTTAATTCCAAAGGTGTTCAAATCCAGGAGATTACATGTTCTTTCCGAAAGAGATGACGGAGATCGAACTGGTTGTTCCTTCCAAAGATCTTCTTGCGGTGACGAAAATCTTAAGTCGTCACGGTGTGTTTCACCAGACTGACAGCAATTACCCTGGCGTTAATTCAGGCTCTGCCAGCAGTTGGCAGGAAAGCGCCGCCGCCTATGCCGCATTGGAGAGACGTATCCAGACAATGATGCAGACATTGGATATCGAAGAGGGTCAACCATCGGCTGAGTATGATGCGACGATTGAGTTGGAAACAATCCGCCCTGTGGTGGACCAAAGCGAAGAGGAAGTCAAAAAGGTCAGTGACCAGCTTGCTGATAATAAAAAACGCCTGGATGGACTTGAAAACGACCTTGGGCAACTTGAGCCTATTGCTGATATTGATACCGATCTTGACTTCGCTGCGCGGCTCTGGTTATCTCTTTTCAACACTTGGATTAATCCCCACTGCCAACGTGGACCGCTTGCAAACAAGCCTTACTCGGATTCCACACGTTTTTTTGACATTGAAGTCCGATTCGCAGAAATCTGTTGTGTGGCTGACCGGCTCGCGAAATAATTCCGACGTTCTCGATCGGGCGGCACGCAGCGCCTACTTGAATCCGCTTACGCTGCCGGAAGAGTATACGGGGACACCCGCCGAAATCATAAAATCAATCCGTGCCTCCATTGAAGATATTAAAAGAAAAATTTCTGAATTGAATGACGAATTGGCAAAGCTGGCAGTTGCCCATAAAGATCAGTTGCAGAAATTATTGTGGGATATTCATTCAAGCCGTGTGATTGCGGATTCCATCGTTCGGTTCGGGCAACTGAAGCACACTTACGTCATTGTGGGATGGGTGCCCGTGGATGATTTGGAGGTTTTGGTCCAGCGGATTAAGAGCGCATCGAAAGAGGCGCTTATCCAGACGTTACCCACATCACGCTCGGGCCATAATTTGCATGTTCCTGTAGCGCTGTTGAATAACAAATTTCTTAAGCCTTTTCAAATGCTGGTCAATACCTACGCACGTCCCCGCTATGGTGAATTGGATCCGACCATTTTGATGGCGTTTACCTTCCCATTTCTATATGGCGCCATGTTCGGTGATCTCGGTCAAGGACTGGTGTTGTTCGTCCTTGGCTTGTTAATTCATAACAAAATATTCATGAAGGGGATGCAGAGTCTTGGATTGCTGATCGCGTACTGCGGCGCATCTGCCGCAGTATTCGGCGTTCTATACGGAAGTTTTTTCGGATTTGAAGGAGAAGAATTCACTCGCACATTTGGATTTGAGTTTCATCCGGTTTGGCTCAGTCCAATCCACGATACTTTGCAGGTCCTTGGTGTTGCCATTGACGCGGGCATCGTCCTTTTGCTTGTAGGATATGTGTTGGCGATCTTCAATCAGGTACGTTCGCGTGAATGGGCGCATCTGGTCTTTGGGCATAAGGGAGTTGTGGGCTTTTTCCTTTATTTATCCTTCCTTGGCCTGTTGGGTATGGCCGTTGCAAGTTTACGTTTGCCAATTGTTCCAAAAATAGCGGTTGCCATTAGCAATTTGCCACTCCCGTTCCCAACCCTGACTTTGATCTTTGGGCTGGGTATCATGTTCTCAGAAGCGTTCATCAACCTGATGGAAGGCCACCGCCCGATAATCGAGGCTCACGGCGTTGGCGGTTTCATAATGTACCTTATTCAGGCTTTCATGGACTTGTTCGAGACCCTGATCAGCCAGTTAAGCAACACGCTTTCGTTTGTGCGTGTGGGCGCGTTTGCGGTGGCGCATGGCGGTATAAGCATGGCTATCTTTGCCTTGGCGGGCGAGGACTTGAATGTGAAGTTCTGGATCACTGTCCTTCTTGGAAATATATTCATCATCGGTTTTGAGGGTCTGATCGTGGGTATCCAGACGATGCGTCTAAACTACTATGAGTTTCTGGGCAAATTCTTTACTGGCGGTGGAATGCGTTTCGATCCGCTTACTTTATCTTCTGCGAAAGAGGAGGGGTAGCCAGAAAGTAATAAATTGGATTGAACATTTGAAAGAGACTGATCTGTCCACGATCGATAAAATTTGACACACAAGGAGATATACAATGTTCGTTGTTTTCGCTGTACTCGTTGGTTTAATCCCCGTCATTCCTGCTGTTGCTTATGTGATTCAGAACGGAAAGGCTGAGCCTGCAAAAGCCTTGTCCCGTCTGGTGACTGGGTTCAATGCCTTCAACTTTTTGGTAGGTATGATGGCGGCTGGTCTTGCCATGGTATGGTTTGCCTCACCTTCCTCTGTGCTTGCTGCTGGTGCGGCACAGGAAGGTGGAAACGTGGATCAATATGTAACCTTGGCAGCTGCGCTTTCCACAGGTTTGGCGTCCATTGGCGCTGGTATTGCGGTGGGTGGTTCTGGCGCGGCGGCTGTGGGTGCAACTGCTGAGAAGCCTGAATCATTTGGCCGTGCTCTGATCTTCGTAGGTCTCTCTGAAGGTATTGCGATTTACGGTCTCATGATCTCTTTCATTATTCTGGGTCGGTAGAGGACCAAAATGAAAGTGCTGGTGATTGGTCATCCCGAAGCGGTGCTGGGATTCTCCCTGGCGGGAGTTCATGGCCAGGCAGCCTCGACCGTGGAAGAAGCCAACAAGGCTCTTGATGATGCGCTGGCATCCAAAGAGACCGGAATTGTTTTGGTCACCCAGGATATTGCTGGAATGATCCAGCCCCGGATGGATGAGCTTAAGTTACACAGCACAGTTCCCCTTGTTGTGGAAATTCCATCGCCTGCGGGTGTCCCTGCTGACCAGCCGTCTCTGGGTGATGTTGTACTTCGGGCGATAGGCATCAAATTATGATGTCAGTGCGAGCAGGGTGTTCTTCCCGAATAAGCAATCTCCGTATATTTTCTGGAGATTGCTTCGCAGTGAACGCTCACAGTGACATATTTATAGAAAACAGATAGGTAACAAATTATGAAACCTGAAGAAGAAAACATCGAACGGCTCTCGCGTGCAATCCTTCAGGAAGCGCGTGAGGAGGCGGGGAATGTGAAGGCAGATGCTCAGGCAAAGGCAGATGAAATTCGTAAACGTGCCCAGCAACAGGCTGAGTCTGAACGGAAAGTGATCCTGGATCGTGCCCGTCAGGATGAGGATCGCCTGCGCAGTCAGGCAGTTGCTTCCGCTCAATTGAAAGCCCGCACCTTGCAGCTGGAGCATCGTGAAAAATTGCTGAATAAAGTATTCGATGCAGCGAAACAAAAATTATCGACTGTGAAGCAAAGATCGGATTTCGATAAGATTTCAGTTCAGCTACTTCGGGAAGCGTTGACAGAATTACACCTCGAGACGGCTGAATTGCACGCAGATGAAGCAGTTCAAAAGGCATTAAAAAGTCACTTGGATGAAATATCCAAGGAACTCAGTACGCAGATCACCATGGGCAGCGCGCTGACAGAGGGTACTGGCGTGATTGTGGATGCTGTGGATGGAAGACTGCATTATGACAACACTTTAGAAACCCGCTTGAACCGATTGCAAAGTGCGCTTCGTTCCGCGGTGTATCACGTGTTGAATGGAGAAAAACTATGAGTGAGAAAGTCGGGACAGTTACCTGGATCAACGGGCCCGTTGTTCGCGCTCGTGGTTCGCGTTATGTGGGCATGTTGGAACTTGTGGAAGTGGGCGATGATCGACTCGTGGGCGAAGTCATTGGTTTGAATGGAGATGACATTACCGTACAGGTGTATGAAGAAACATCCGGCATGAGACCGGGTGCGCCTATTTATGGCACCGGTTTACCCTTATCTGTTGAACTCGGACCTGGGCTGATCAAAAGTATTTTCGACGGTGTGCAGCGTCCCCTGCCATTGATTGAAATGGAGACAGGTTCGTTCATCGGTCGCGGTATGCGTTTGGATCCACTGTATCGAAAAGACCGCTGGCGATATACTCCCTCTATAAAAGTAGGCGATGAAGTGTCAGGCGGCACAATCCTGGGTGTTGCAATGGAAACGGACACATTCGAGCATCGTGTCATGGTTCCACCGGACGTTTCAGGAACGATAACCCTGGTCGCCGCGGCAGGTGAATATACCATTGAAGATACCATAGCACGTATACGACTTGCAAACGGCGAAGAAAAAGATTTGACCATGTTGCAGCGCTGGCCTGTTCGCCAACCGCGTCCATTTAAAAGGCGCCTCGGGCAAACCACACCATTGATCACCGGTCAGCGGGTACTCGATACTTTCTTCCCGATTGCAAAGGGAGGCGCTGGCGGTATTCCAGGTCCGTTTGGGTCCGGGAAGACGGTTACCCAGCACAGCATTGCGAAGTGGGCAGACGCGGAAGTCATCGTCTACATTGGATGCGGCGAACGCGGTAATGAAATGACGGAAGTGCTACAGGAATTCCCGCATCTTGTTGACCCGAGAACGGGCCGCCCATTAATGGAACGCACCGTCCTGATCGCGAATACGTCGAACATGCCCGTTGCGGCGCGTGAAGCCAGCATCTACACAGGTATTACCATCGCTGAGTATTACCGCGATATGGGCTACCACGTTGCTTTGATGGCAAATTCAACCTCTCGTTGGGCGGAAGCGTTGCGTGAAGTTTCAGGCCGTTTGGAAGAGATGCCCGCAGAAGAAGGCTACCCCGCTTATCTGGCTGGACGTCTGGCGGAGTTTTACGAACGCGCAGGTTTTGTGGATACACTGAATGGTCACCAGGGTTCGGTGAGTATTGTGGGCGCGGTATCCCCTCCAGGGGGCGATTTCTCTGAACCGGTCACCCAACACACAAAACGTTACATCCGTGTTTTCTGGGCTTTGGATAAATCGCTGGCTTCCGCTCGACACTTCCCAGCCATTAACTGGCTGGACAGTTACAGCGAATATATTGAAGATGTTGCGGATTGGTGGCAGGAGAAAGTTGGCAAAGACTGGCTGGGGATGCGCAATAAAGCCATGGAAATTTTGAGCGAGGAAAACCGGTTGTCGCAGATCGTAAAACTTGTAGGTCCCGATGCCCTGCCGGATGGTGAGCGCATGATCCTTGAGACTGCCCGCCTTCTGCGCGAGGGCATTCTGCAACAGAACGCCATGGACCCGGTGGATGCCTATTCATCGCTCGAAAAACAAATTCGAATGCTGGAATTGGTTTTGCATTTCCATGATCGCGGTTTGAACATCATCAAGCGCGGTGCGCCAATTTCGGTTATTCATGATCTGCCTGTGGTGGATGTATTGATCCGCATGAAGTCCGCGGTGCCAAATGAAGAATTGAATAAACTCGAAGATATCCAAAAACAAATTGACACGGAAATGAGTCAATTAGATGTGGAGTACCGATGAGCGACGTAACAGTACGCGGTGGGCAGGAAGTCCTTGGCGTAGGGCGCATTGACGGCCCAATTTTGGTCGTCGAGGGCGGGGTGAACGTCAGCTATGATGAAGTTGTAGAGATCAAAGACGCAAAGGGACAGCTTCGTCTTGGTCGCGTCCTTGAAGTGGGTGAGGGAATGGCCGTTGTGCTGATCTTCTCTGGCTCCACAGGTTTATCCATTGATGGGACAAGCATCCGCTTTCTCGGTGAGACTTTAAAAATTCCGGTTGCTGAAGAAATGCTCGGACGCGTATTTGATGGTTTGGGCAAACCAATTGATGGTGGTCCCGAACCGCTTACCGAACATTATGCCGATGTCAACGGACTGCCGATCAACCCGACAGCCCGTATCTACCCGCGTGACTATATCCAAACCGGCATCTCGTCCATGGACGGGATGAACACGCTCTTACGCGGCCAGAAGCTGCCTCTATTTTCTGGAGCCGGTCTGCCGCACGATCAGCTTGCGGCACAAATTGTCCGTCAGGCTACATTGGGTAAAGTGGCTGGCGCAACCGATACGGATAATGAACAATTTGCTATTGTGTTTGCCGCCATGGGTGTCAAGAACGATGTGGCAGATTACTTCCGCCGTTCCTTCACAGAAAGTGGGGCGCTCACGCGTGTAGCGATGTTCCTCAACCTGGCGGATGATCCTCCAGTCGAACGTCTGATCGCGCCGCGCGCCGCATTGACACTTGGCTGAGTATCTGGCATATGAGCGCGGCATGCACGTGTTGGTCGTCCTGACCGACATGACCAATTATTGTGAAGCATTGCGTCAGATCTCAAATATTCGCGGTGAGGTTCCAAGTCGTAAGGGTTACCCTGGTTATCTTTATAGCGACCTGGCGTCACTTTACGAACGCACAGGACGTATTCGCACCAGCGAAGGTTCGATCACACAGATCCCGATCCTGACCATGCCCAACGATGATATTACCCATCCCGTACCAGACCTGACCGGTTACATTACGGAAGGGCAGATCGTATTAGGGCGCGAGCTATCCTTTGCTGGCGTGTATCCTCCGGTGACTGTATTGCCCAGCCTTTCCCGTTTGATGAAGGATGGTATCGGTAAGGGACGTACCCGTGAAGACCACCCGCACATGGGCGCACAGATCTATGCGGCGTATGCTCATATGCAGGATGTCCGCTCACTGGCATCCGTGATCGGTGAGGAAGAATTGAGTGATGTGGATCAGAAGTACCTGAAATTCGGACGGGCCTTCGAACAGGAATTCGTCAACCAAAGCCTCACGGAGAATCGAACGATCGAGCGAACACTTGAGATTGGATGGAAACTTCTGTCCATGCTGCCAAAGAAGGAGCTTACCCGCGTCTCGCTGGACGAAATCGAGAAATATTATCAAGGTGACGATGGCGAAAATTAACGTTGCGCCCACCCGAAGTAATCTGATACGCATCAAAAAGGAGTTACGCTTCGCGCGTGAAGGATACGAGATCCTTGACCGTAAACGCGAAGTGTTGACAACGGAGCTGGTCCGTGTGGCGAAGGAGGCCGACCTTCTCCAAAAGGAGGTTTGGAAACAACTGGAAACCGCCTATGATGCGATGGAAAAAGCCCGTCTGGTGATGGGTAGCGACCACGTCGAGTGGGCGGCTCTCGCGGCAAGCGAGACTGTAGATGTGCGCCTCAAACTACGCGGCATCATGGGGGTGACCATTCCCATGATCGAAGCGAGTGGCGAGCCGCAAAGAATACCTTATAGCCCGGGTGATACCGCCGCAGCATTGGACGAAGCCAGCGCCGCGTTTCGTGAGGTGTTGATCAAAATCCCCCAGCTCTCCATGTTGACCACGACTGTCTGGCGTCTGGCTGGCGAGTTGCGTAAAACGCAGAGACGGGTGAACGCGCTTCAGCATATCTTCATTCCGCAATATGAAGAAACAGTTACCTTCATTGTCAGTTCATTGGAAGAGCGCGAACGTGAAGAAACCTTCCGTTTAAAACTGCTTAAGACTAGAATGGGTTAGGTTTTCAGGGAATGTAAAAGCTCTAAAAAGGAGTTTATATTATGAAGATAGGAGTTTTGGGTACGGGGGTGACAGGACAAACAATTGGTTCCAAGCTGGTCGAACTCGGCCACGATGTGATGATGGGATCGCGAGATGAAGCAAATCCGAGTGCGATTGCATGGGCAAAAGACCAGGGGCATAATGCTCTCTACGGAACTTTCATGAACGCAGCGGAGTTCGGGGAAATTGTTTTCAACTGCACGTTGGGGTCCGCTTCTGTGGAGGCTTTGAAACAAGCGGGAGCCGCAAGCTTGAAGGGCAAGATATTGATCGACACCTCGAATCCCCTGGATCGTTCAACAGATACTTGGACGTTGACCGTTTGCAACACTGATTTGTTGGGAGAACAAATTCAGCGAATGTTCCCCGACACCAAGGTTGTAAAAACCTTGAATACGGTAAATGCCAACGTAATGGTCGATCCTTCAAAATTGATCGAAAAGACAGATGTGTTCGTGAGTGGAAATGATATTGAAGCCAAGGCAACTGTGGTAATGATCCTCCGGGATTGGTTTGGTTGGCGGGAGATCATTGACTTGGGGAATATCACTACCGCACGAAGTGTTGAAATGTATGTTCCACTTTGGCATAATTTGCGAACGGCGATTTCCTCTCAGAGATTTAATATTAAGATTGTGACAGCCTAAGATACCTTTTGGATAGGATAAAAAAGACCGTTTGGAGATTGAGCGTTTCTCCGAACGGTCTTTTGATCTGAGTTTGATGTTTTTATTTTCTTTTGTCAGAACCATTGACAAACTCACGCGGTTCGACCATTCCCCAGCGTGAGGCGCCCAAGTATAGAATGTCCAAAATCAAATCTTCATATTTGATTCCTTCCGCTTGTGACTGGAGGCATAGGTCGCTGTAATTTTGGGTGAGTCCCGGCAGGGTGTTGATCTCAAGCAGGCGCGGATTGCCTTCATCATCCAATCGTATATCGGTGCGGGAAACATCAAGCGCATAAAGCAACTGATGGGCGCGCAGGGCAAAATATTTAAGTTTCTTTTCAAGCTCCGGCTCGATGCTGGCTGGGCAGATGTAGCCGGGCGCTCCTTCTTCCCCAACATCTTTGGATTTCGATGCCTGGCTGTAAACCTGCGGTGTGACGGAACGCGTCATATCGAGTTCAAGAATGGGAAAGCGGTGAAAGCCATCCTTCTCGTACCATTCAGGATGTCGTGAATATAACTTTGCATCTGAACGCCCCATAATCCCCACGGTAAACTCGCGTCCTGGCAGGAAGGTCTCCACCAGCGCGGGCTGTTGATATGTGTTGACAATGTAGGAGACTCGTTCGCGCAGTTCCTTCTCATTCTTGACAATGGCTTTCATATCCACACCCATGCCCGTGCCCTCACGGGCTGGCTTTACAAAAAGCGGATATTTTAATTCGGGTCGTAACGAATCGTCACTGGTAGTAAATTCTTGAAATGGGGCAACAGGCAGACGCCGGTCACGCCAGATGCGTTTGGTGAGAGTTTTATCGAGTGAAATACCATTGGTGAGGACACGTGATCCCGTGTAGGGAATCTTTAACATCTCGAGCAGGGCTGGCACCTGTGCTTCGCGTGCATCGCCGCCAAGCCCTTCGGCGATGTTGAAACATATATCGGGTTTTACTTCCTTGAGCGCGTAGGGGAGGTCCGTGTCAGCCTGGATAAAGACTGTTTGATGGCCATCAGTTTCAAGCGCGGCGCGAAGCGATTGTATCGTCTCAATATGGTCGAAATCGGCAAAAGCATCCGGGGGGACGCCTTCGGGCTTGGGCTTCGATCTCATCCTTGATGTTGGCTAATACAGCGATTTTCCAGTAGCGCTTCATACGACGACCGGGAGGTTTTTCTTCTCCATGCGCATTCTGTTCAGGCATTTTTTCTCCTTTTAGTAAAAATTATTGCGTAAATAGTATATTACAAGCCGTTCAATTGACAAGGTTTTTCACTATTTTTGTGCTTATGATATTTGTAACTGGACAAGTGTCATCCTTTCAGGTATCATTACTTCACTTGTACTACTCATCACGAAGTAGATAAGCGAGATAGTGTGGACAATACCCGGATAAATCCTTATCCGGGTTGTTCTACCCTAAAACGCATCGGCTGAACTTTCAGCCTGTATTCTTGACAATTGATCGTGGAGGCGAAATACATGACGGATCTCATTAAGCAAATCGCCGGTGATTTGCAGAAACAGATCGAGAGCTTTCAGCCGCAAGTGGGTGTAAGCGATATTGGGACGGTAACTCGAAGCGGGGGACGGCATTGCCCGTGTGCAAGGGCTTGCCAATGTCAAAGCCCAGGAACTTGTACAATTTGCGAACGGTGTGATGGGGACGGCGTTCAACCTTGAAGAAGACAGTGTGGGCGTGATTATTATGGGGGAGTATAACGAGATTGCTCAGGGCATGTTGGTACACGGTACCGGGCGTATTGCCTCTGTTCCGGTAGGCGATGCCATGATCGGTCGTGTGGTCAATGCACTGGGCGAGCCCATTGATGATAAAGGTCCCATTGCGACAACAGGTTTTCGCCCCATTGAGCGTATTGCTCCCGGCGTGGTCTATCGTCAGGATGTGGATACGCCTGTGCAGACGGGCATCAAATCCATCGACGCGATGATCCCTGTGGGGCGCGGTCAACGTCAGTTGATTATTGGCGACCGCCAGACTGGCAAGTCGGCCATTGCAATCGATACGATCATCAACCAAAAAGGTAAAAACTTAATTTGTATTTATGTGGCGATCGGTCAGAAGAAAGCCGCAGTTGCCCGGACACTGGGTATTCTTGAACGTGCGGGTGCAATGGAGCATACGATCATCGTTGTTGCCGCGGCGGATGAATTTGCCGCCTTGCAATATATCGCTCCCTATTCGGGGACGGCGCTGGGTGAAGAATTTATGGAAACCGGGCGCGATGCTTTGATCATTTATGATGATCTTTCCAAGCATGCCTGGGCGTATCGCCAGGTGTCCCTGCTATTGCGCCGCCCGCCCGGACGTGAAGCTTATCCTGGTGATGTGTTCTACTTACATTCCCGCCTGTTGGAACGATCTGCACGCCTTGCGAATAAATACGTTATCGTTAAAAATGATTTCAATGGCGTTATGGCTTCTGAGAAAGACGGCGTGGATGGGAAAGTTTACACCGGCCCGATTTCTAAGGATGAAGCTGAAGAGGCTCGTAAGCTACTGAAAGATGCCGACAGCCATAAGATCATTAAAAGTGGAAGGCACAGGCGGTTCACTCACTTCTTTGCCGATCATTGAAACCTTGTTGGGTGATATTTCTGCATATATTCCCACGAACGTTATTTCCATTACAGATGGACAGATATTTCTTGAAAGCAACCTGTTCAATGCGGGTATCCGCCCTGCGGTGAATGTGGGTGTGTCCGTCTCACGTGTGGGTGGTGATGCTCAGACCAAAGCCATGAAGCAAGTGGCGGGGCGCTTGCGTTTGGATATGGCGGCCTATCGTGAATTGGCGGCATTTGCACTCATGGCTTCCGACCTGGACAAGGCAACGCAACAACAACTGGGACGCGGTCAGCGCATGCAGGAAATCCTGAAACAGCCCCAGTATCAACCCATGTCGCTTGAACATCAGGTAATTGCGATTTTTGCCGCAACCAATGGCTTTGCTGATAAAGTTCCAGTTGCCAAGATTGCCCAGTGGCAGACGGATTTGCTTAATTACATGGATGCATCCTACCCTGAAGTGGTCAAAGGGATAGTTGAGAAAAAGGCAATAACGGACGATATCCGAGCGAATCTTTTGAAGGCGTTGGATGCATTCCGGAATTCATGGCAGGCTTGATCGGGAAAAGGTACGAGATAATTAATGGCTTCCTCACGTGAAATGAAGCTCCGTATTCGGAGCGTGAAAAACATCTCGCAGGTCACACGCGCGCTTGGAAGCGGTCAGTGCAGCGAAAGTCCGTAAGGCGATACAGGCTTTGACCGCCACCCGTTCCTATGCCGCCAAGGCATGGCAGGTTTTGTCTCACGTAACAGGTCAACCCGGACATAGCAAACTGCATCCGTTGTTAACGGATCGTCCCAACCCGAAGAATTCACTCGTGATCGTAATGACAGCCGATCGCGGCCTGGCGGGCGCGTACAATACGAATGTTATTCGTTACGTATTAAATCGTTTCGGTGATTCCCCCATCCCTGTCAAATACATTACTGTAGGGCGTAAGGGACGTGATCTTTTGCTGCGTCTCCGAAAATCGATCCTTGCAGATTTCAGCAACCTGCCTGCCAATCCAAAATTTGGTTCCATCTCTACAATTGGCCGTCTGGCAGTGGATGAATTCCTAAAAGGCAGTGTGGATGAAGTCTATTTGATCTATACCGATTTTGTCAGCATGGGCCGCCAGGTAACGACCGTAAAAAAGCTCCTTCCATTTTCGATAGAAGCATCCAGCGAAGGCCTGGTTGTGGATCAGGAACCCCAGAATGATCGTCCAACTACTGCGGCGGCATATGAATATGAACCCGGTCAGCATGAGATATTGGACGAAATGATCCCGCGGTTTACGGCTCTGCAGGTGTATCAGGCAGTGCTCGAATCACAAGCCAGTGAACATGCCGCCCGCATGATCGCCATGCGTAACGCAACAGACAATGCCAGGGAACTCGTCGGCGGGTTGCAACTGGCTTATAACAAGGTTCGTCAGCAGGGCATTACGAACGATATTTTGGATATTGTGGGGGGCGCAGAAGCGCTCGCCGAGAAATAAATCGGAGGTATGTAAATCATGGCAAACGCAAATGGTCATGTAGTACAGGTTTTGGGTGGTGTGGTGGATGTGGAATTTTCCGAGGGAAATGTTCCTGATCTTTACGAAGCAATTAATGTGGAACGCCCGGGGCAGAGCAATCTTGTTCTTGAGGTGCAAAAACACATCGGTGATAACTGGGTTCGCACGGTGGCAATGGATTCCACGGATGGCTTGCAACGTGGAATACCGGCGGTAGCCACAGGCGCTCCCATTATGGTGCCGGTGGGCACCTCCACTCTTGGCCGGATTTTTAACGTTTTGGGAAATCCGGTCGATGAAAAAGGCCCTGTGGATTCCGTGGTTCATTACCCTATTCATCGTTTGGCGCCTACGTTCGCTGAACAATCCACACGTGTGGAAGTGTTTGAAACCGGTATTAAAGTAATCGACTTGATAGCGCCTTTTACAAAGGGCGGTAAGACCGGAATTTTTGGCGGCGCAGGGACAGGGAAAACTGTCATCATCATGGAACTCATTCGTTCTGTGGCAACCGAGCATGAAGGCAATTCTGTATTCGCTGGTGTAGGCGAACGTACTCGTGAAGGTACACAGCTCTATCGCGAAATGCTCGAATCGGGCGTTATGAAAGATACTGTAATGGTATATGGACAAATGAATGAACCGCCTGGCGTGCGTTTGCGTGTCGCGCTTACCGCACTTTCCATGGCAGAATACTTCCGTGATCAGGGTCGGGATGTACTCCTCTTTATTGACAATATTTTCCGCTTTACCATGTCCGGCTCCGAAGTATCTGCTTTGCTTGGACGTATGCCCTCCGCTGTGGGCTACCAGCCTACCCTGGCCACAGAGATGGGCGAATTGCAGGAACGGATTACATCCACCCGCACCGGTTCGATCACCTCCATGCAGGCAATTTATGTCCCGGCGGATGATTATTCTGATCCTGCACCCGTTGCGACATTTACCCATCTCGATGCGACCATTGCCCTCGAACGCTCGATCGTGGAAAAGGGCATTTACCCCGCAGTGGATCCGCTCGCTTCCACCTCCCGAATTCTTGACCCAAATGTTGTTGGAGAGGAACACTACCGGACGGCGCGTGAAGTCCAGCGTATTCTCCAGCGCTATAAGGACCTTCAGGACATTATTGCCATCCTGGGTATCGATGAGTTAAGCGAAGACGATAAACTCATCGTGGCGCGCGCCCGCAAGATCGAACGTTTCTTCTCGCAACCATTCTTTGTAGCGGAACGTTTCACAGGCATCGACGGACGCTATGTGCAGCTCAAAGATACGGTCAGCGGCTTCCGTGAAATTCTCGACGGTAAATGTGATGACCTCCCCGAGCAAGCCTTTATGATGGCAGGTACAATAGAGGATGTCCGCGCGAAGGCGGAGAAGCTGGCAACAGGAGCATAGTTGCGTGGATAGGATCTATGACCATTAGATGTGAAATCGTCTCACAAGACCGAACCGTATTTCAGGATGATGTTGATTCGGTCATTCTTCCGGGATCAGCGGGTGAAATGGGTATTCTTCCTCATCACGCCCCTGTATTGACGACCCTTAAATACGGTGTGATCAAGGTTCGCCGCGGCGGCAAGGAGGAACTTTTTGCGGTGGCTGGCGGCGTGGCAGAGGTTCAGCCAACGATTATTACCGTATTGGCAGACGCGGCTGAAAACGTTGAGGAGATCGATGTTATTCGCGCAAAAGCCGCCAAAAAACGCGCAGAGGATGCCCTTGCAAATCTTTCACCCGATACCGATCAAAACTCGCGCCTGGTTATGGAAGCCGCATTGCGCCGCTCAACCCTGCGCCTGAGTGTGGTTCGCCGTTATCGAAGATCATCCGCATCTCTAACCGAGCAAGACGAATCACTCTAAAATCAAATTGATTTTCACTACTGAATTGCAGGTACCGTGGCTGTATTTTCCAAAGATTTAGGCATTGATCTAGGCACGATTTTTACGCGCCTTGCTGACGGCACACAGGTGCTGTTGGAAGAGCCGACCATTGTTGCCATTGAAGTGTACGATCAAAAGATGGTGGCTGTGGGTCGTGAGGCGTTGGATATGTATGGGCGCGTCCCTGAAAGTATCGAAGTCGCCCGTCCGTTAAAGAATGGGGTCATCGCTGATTACGAGATCACAGAGACCCTGCTCTCCTACTTGCTTCAACGCGTCAGCGGTTCGATGCGCATCTTTCGTCCGCGCGTCATGATCTCGGTGCCGTATGGCGTTACCAGCGTGGAGCGACGCGCGGTCTACGAGGCAGTTTTGGAGGCGGGCAGCCGCGAAGCGTCCCTGATCCAACAGCCGCTCGCCGCCGCTCTGGGCGTGGACCTGCCGATTGGTTCGCCGTCTGGGAACATGGTCATCTGTCTCGGCGGTGGGTGTACCGAAGCGGCAGTCATGGCGATGTATGGTATCGTCTCGGCAGAGACACTGCGTTCAGGGGGTACCGACTTGGATGAAGCCATCATCAGTTATGTTCGCAGAAAGTATGGAGTGGTGATCGGGCAGGTAACGGCGGAACAACTCAAGTTGAAGGTTGGAGCTGCCGTTCCGCAGGATACTGAAAACAGTATGGAAGTGCAGGGGCAGGATCAGGTCACCGGTTTGCCGCGCCCGGTTACATTGACGACGGGTGAAATCGTCGAGGCGTTGCAGGAGCCGTTGAAGGCGGTCATTGAAACAGGACGTCGTGTGCTGGAAAAAACGCCGCCTGAATTGGTTGCGGATATCATTGATCGCGGTGTGGCATTGTGCGGCGGGGGGGCGTTACTGCGCGGCGTCGATAAATTGCTGACGAAATCGCTGGGCATCCCCGCCTACCTTGTGGATAACCCCATGACCTGTGTGGTGGAAGGCGCCGTGAAGGCGCTGCCCATGTACAACATTTTGCGGCGTAACCTGCCGCAGGTATAAGAAACAAAACGGCTTCCAATGAAGGAAGCCGTTTTATTAAATGTAACTTGCCTGTGATGAAATTTTCTCAATTACTTTACTCTCGTTTATTCATATCGTCAGAATAAGCAAAGCCGTGACTTTCAAGCCATGAAACAGCAATTTCTTTGTAGGCTTCATCTCGAAACCTGAACCAATCTTCTTCAATTCGATAACGATAGATCGTATCTTTGAATCTGCGAAATGCCCCAGAGCCGCGAATTTTACCCAGAAGGACAGCGCTGATTTTTTCATCTGAAACTGAAAGACAAAACCTTTCCATAATCTCGTACTCGTCAATATCGAACTTGCTCGGCAGGTTCAGATACTCATTGTCCAGCAGTAAAACATTCTTTACGTCTTGAAAAAACTCAATCTCTAAATCGGAGTATTCGTCAAGGTCATTGATAATCTCGGCGTCTTTGCCTTCTTCGATTTCGTCAAATTCTTCCATGTTCCTGACCATTTCACAATCATCATCCCTAATTGAGATAACTTTGCCTGTGGTTTTCTTCAGGTAGACATGGCTCTCATGCGAGAGAGTTTGTAACTCATCAACCAAATCACGAAGCGAAACGAGTACTGCCATAACAAGATTATAACCCTTGAGGTTTATGTAGTGGTTGCCCAGCGGCAGGTGGGCGGGCTAGGACTCGCCGTCGAAACGGACAAAACTCCAAGCCAGACAAATGCTCAAAAAACGCGGAGCATACCCACCTGTCCATTGCATGATGTGTTTGGCGCTTTCTGCCTTTCGCAATTTACTCACAAACGGACTTCTCCAAGAATGCCAATCAAATGAAAAATACCACGAAACCAAACTCTTTTCTTGCCAGAGAGGCCATCAGGGGTTACACATTCGACACGAATATCCACACCCCCTTCCGCCCGCCTTGCCTTGAACGGGAGCGGAAAGGACGATTTCAAGTTTTCTTTGGCGGCAAATTCTGCTATCAATTTTATTTTGTCATGAAGATGGAAAAATTTAATAACCACCCCGCAAGCGAAGTGGTTATTAACTCACCTTACGCTACTGATTAGTTGTAATGCGAGATTTATCTCGCTTTTCGGTGCTTCTGCGTAAGAGCTACATAAATGTGAACGCTTCACAGTCTCCTTATCGAATAGCATGCGTAAGGTGAGTTATTAATGGAACTTCCACGCCGGCTACCACCCCTGCCCCGGCTAAAAAAGCATTAAGCCTCATGACGAGGTCGCCACGGCTCGTGCTCGTGCGCGAGCCAGACCAGCTCGGGGTCGAGCGCGCGCACCCGCAGCTGGCCTTCGGTGTGCGGATCGTCGAGCTCGCCGAACCAAACCGCCACGTCGCCGCCGACAACGACCGGACGCCCGCCAGTCTCGATGACGACCATCTGCGACCCGCGTGTGTGGCCCGGCGCCGGGACGAGCCGCAGCCCGGGTAGCAGTTCGAACTCGCCATCGACCGGCACGTACTGCACGCCGGGCGCATCGACCCACTCGCGAATAGTGTAATCGTCCTGGCTGCGCGCGTCGTCGAGCTCCAGACGCTGGACGTAGATCGGCCTGCCAGCGAAGAGGTGGTTGCCACCACAGTGGTCGAAGTGCAGGTGTGTGTTGACGACGATGTCAATGCCGGCGAGGTCGAAGTCCTGCTTGCTCAGTGGAAGGAGGCGGGGATCAAGGTCGGCCACCGCCGGGTGCAGCTCCGTCATGCCGGTGTCGACCAGCACACGCGCATCGGGATGGTCGATGACGTGCACATAGACCGGCATCTGCTCGCCCTCGGCGAGCAGGTCGGCAACGCGGACTGGCGTGATGGTGATTTTCTTTTTCATGGTTCTTATTTTATCAAATGTTCTATTTAAATTCTTTGGCGGTAAATTCTTTTGTCACGGATTCCCCAAAACATCCGTGATCGATTTATTACTTGAGCTGTTCGCTCAATCCGACAATGATGCCCTCGGGACCGCGGATGTAAGCGAGACGATACATATCTTCATATTGCACCACTTCGCCCACCAGTTCGGCGCCGTAGGCAAGCAGGCGCGCGACCACGTCATCGATGTCATCGACGGCGAACATAATGCGGCGCATCCCGAGTTCGTTCACCGGTGCCTTCTCGGGCCCAGTTCTGATCGCTTCCGGCGTGTGGAACTTGTCCAGCTCGATCCGTCCGTGACCGTCCGGAGTGCGCATCAGCGCGAGGGTGGCACGGACGTTCTGAAGGCCAATGAGACGATCTACCGAGGGTCCCTCGACGGTCGTCTCGCCTTCCAGCTCCATACCGAGTTCAGCAAAGAACGCTTTGGCAGCCTCGAGGTCGTCGACAACGATGAGAACGTTGTCCATTCGTAATAATTTATTTTTTGTCATAGTCATAAAATGATAATACCTGCTTAAATCTTCTCAAGCTGCACGCTGTGTTAGGCGCAGTTCCTTGTTCAATTCCAAATTGAATATTCAGCTCTTCGCGCCCCACTCGGTCACGGATTAAAAGGGAGAATTCTGCCATAGCAGCCTCTATTGTTTCGCGTGTTTTATTTATATCGCTAAGAACGTCATCGAAGGAACGGGACGAGTTGATGGATTCGATATTCTTTGCATAATGAAAACCTATAACTTGTTCACTGTCAACATCGCGAAAAACTTAAACGCATCCCATTCGAGAAACTCCTTCCCTACTTCCTTACGAGTAGAAGTAGGATAAAAGAAATCAAGTATGACTGCGTCTGAGTTGTTGTCGGAGAGAAGTGCATACCGCATATCTGGGTACTGTTGTATAAATGCCGTAGCAATCCGATTGCCGAAATCTATTGGCTCATTGCCATCTGGATTTACAGGGTAGATTTAAATCTCAACTAACTCAATCCAGTCAGAAGGGTTTTCACTCGGAAGGTAGTATTCATAAATTTGGACTGGTTGATCCGTAGCTTTAAATATAAGTTCAAATTTTTTGCCAATGAATTCAACCGTTTGTATATTGGCGACCGAAGGGTGGCTTGGATCTGGAGTGGTGGTTGGTGTGTCGGTAGGAACACTGGTTGGCGTCGCACTTGGCAAAGGTGTAGCCGTTGAAGTAGGTTTAGGTGTAATTGTAGGTGGAGCAGGTGTAGAAGCGGGAGCGCACCCACTCAACAAAACTGTTAGAAATACAAATACAAGGAAAATTGACCCAATTGATTTTTTCATGACCTTATCTCCTTTTGATTTGATTGCGCAAGAGAGCGCCCAACGAGACTGTCGAAAAACCCTTGGTTCGAAAAGTGTTCATAAAAATCTCCCACAACAGGCTAAAAAATTGCCAAAATGTTACCAAAATGTTGTGCGGAACACAAAAAACAAGGTGCTTTTCAGCGTTTCTGTCCCACTTTTCAAAAATCAGTTTTTGAAAAGGGACTTTTTCGACAGTTTCAACGGTTTGCGTTACTTGCGGGTGGGCGGACGTGGATAAAACTTCGAGAGCAGGATTTGTTCGGGCGAAGAAAATGCTCGAAAATGCCGCAAATCCCCACCGTCCACTGCATTATCCCGATGCTCTTTCGGTACGCAGTGTTGGGCAGCTCTTAATCCAATAGTGATTTTACAAACACGACCCTTTAAAGGGTGTAAAGTGCACTTAATCCTTAGAATGTGCAACAGAGTTCATAAGCCAATTGGTGGTTGCACCTTGCTTGGCACGCAAATAATGTTCATCGCGACCACACGGTTCCCATATCAGAAGGCGTAATTTGCGAATAATCATCCAATATTTTTAATAAGTGAAGTGAAAGATGTAAATGTGACTTCTGGCGGAGAAATTTCGAATAAATAATGGCGGGCAAGCATTATCGGTTGAAGCAATTTAAGATTTAGATATCGAACATTTATAAGTTAACTCGTTGATAATGGGGTTTTTTAACAGAGCCTGGTTTGGGGGTGTCCTGAAAACATCAAAGAACGGTAAGGCATTTGCTAACCCTTAAGGAACAGACTTACCTACATGATTAATCCGTACTTGTGTTATCGAAGCGGCAAGTTGGTTATCATCGATGTCTAGAGCATCAAAGATTTGATCATTTCTTGAAAGACGCCATTTTATAGTTTTTATCTGCAATTTTAATCTTTTCATTTAAATTGAGTTGAACATAATTTTTAAAGCAGGACTTCTTGTCTGCGCTTCCTTAATGGAATGGTTTCATTGCTTGCCCAATAATTTTTAACCCGATGTCGAGAACCATGTGTCACCTGACTTATAAAATTCGTTTAATTCAAGAGCAATTACTTGATTGAATTATGTTTTGCTCTGCCGCCCAACTAGGTGTTTAGCTGCATGTCATATAACAGCTTATCTATTACATACAGCCTAAACCCCCAACGCAACCGAGAAAATAGAAATTTAGACTGCATTAGGTTAAAATAGAATTAATTTCGACCACTATTTTAGCACACACATACCCAGAGACACAATGCACCCACAAAAACCACCCACTCCCCCGCAAAACATACCGTACCCGCAGGGTAAAAAACTCCTCGATCAAGTCCGTGACATACTGCGCCTCAAACAATCTCCCCGCGTACCGAAAAAACATACAAAGACTGGATTCGCCATTAAAGGTGGGAAATTCCTGATCAACGTGCGCACCTGCTCGGCTGTCAGAATTGGCGGGATGTAGTCTCTCCGCCGTGCGCGTAAGGCGTTGATCCCCTCCACTTTGACCCCGTTGGCTTTGTAAAACAAAACAAGCGCATTAAACTCCACGTTCTGAGTGGAGGGCTTTACATCATCCTCCATAACGCGATAGGTCAGGTAACTTTCGATCTTTTTGGCGGGCGGGAAATCGGCGGTATCGGTATGGCTTCTCAAGTACCTCTCAAAGGAATTCACACATGCAGGGTAATTCTCCTGCGTGCTGTCCGCGTAATGATGGACTGCAAGGTACTCAAGAAATATCTGTCTGGCTTCCGCGAACGTTTTATGAGACATAGCTGAACTCCTGACCGCTCCGTTAACACCATGCCAACATTATAGAAGCCTCTCCATCAATAATCAATAGCCTGTCATTCTCCATTCCTTGTAAGTACGCAGCGGACTCGCCGTCAAATCCCCACTCAACACCTGAAACCTGACACTTGAGACCTGATACTTTTACCCCCTACAAATAATACGTCATCCTCTGCAAATGAGCCACCGGGTCAATATATTGAACGTGCACATCCTTCGGCACGTTCAAACTGATCGGCGCATAATTCAAAATGGACTTGATTCCCGCCTTCACCAATTGCTCTGTCGCTGCCTGCGCGGTGGAGGCCGGGGTGGCGATAATGGCGATCTTGATCTTGTTTTGTTTGATCTTCTCCATCATCGTGCTGGCGCTTAAGATTTCAAGCCCGCCAGCCTTTTGCCCGATCTTATCCGGGTCGTTATCGAACGCCATCACAATTTGAAAACCGCGGTCGGCATAACCGTTATAACGCGCCAGCGCATGTCCCATATCGCCCATACCCACGATGACCACATCCCAAACCCGGTTCACCTTCAAAATGTCACGTAAGCGCTCGATCAAAAACGGGATCGAATACCCCGTTCCCTGCTTGCCAAACTCCCCGAACTGCGAAATATCCTTGCGGATCTGCGCCGCAGAAATACCAATGATCTCGCCAAGCTCCTGCGAAGAAGTCGTCTGCACGCCCTTATCAGCCAGGTATTGAAGCGCACGCAAATAAATTGGCAGCCTTCCAATGATAATATCAGGAATTTTTTCAGCGTTCATTCAGAGCTACCCTCGCAAGCGTGAAATATTACATTAACTCTACCATAAAAGGATTTTTTTGTACAAATCGGCACAAGCGATGATATGACCCCGCCTCTTTATCTCAGTGGGAACCTGAACCTTCCCCCAAAACTTTATCTTCCCTCGAGTTTATCCTACTTAACCCAAGTTGCTACCTTTTTATAGATTCTCACGATTTTCCGTCCGAAACCCTCACCCTACCCTCTCCCAGCGGGAGAGGGGGAAGTCGTCCTGACCAAAATTCTTCTCAAACAGGGTGAGGGAAAGCACAACCACACAAGGTGGCAACTCGAGTTACTTTAATCCCATCGACCACCTTGCAGGATACCGGTTGGTTATACAAAACCTGGCATTCCACCCAACTCGATTTAAATTGGATCAGGATGTCCACATCGCCCAGCGTTTTATCGTAACCGCTCACGATCATTCTCCGTTCCTGTGTGAGCACCTCCTGCATGGTCCGAAATGCTCCCGCGTGCATTTGTCTTGCTTCAGCCGGGTCAACCTCCCTGCCTCGATTGTCGATCACATACTGAACGGTATTATCCGTTGCTTCAATTGCCGAACGCAGAGGCTCGTTGATCAAGCCATTATCCACGATCATGCCGCAGATGCTCATCAGGATCAAAGAGGTGGCTATCGGGACGATCTTGGCCGCCAGCGAGTTGGAGAATACAGCCGAATCGCTCATGGGGATTTGCAACAATCCCGCTATCGCAACGAATATCCCGATCCATGTATACGCAACGACGAAGCGCGCCCCCAACTCCGCGTAATACACATAATGGAGTAATCCACGGGTCGCAGGTTCCAGTGTGGAGAGTATCTGTGGGACGAACTTGAGCGGCACGTTAATGGTCAACCGCGCAAACAGATACGCCGCTACCAGCCAGAAAATCAACGAGTATATCGATTTGTTCACCCTCGCCGAGAGCCAGCCTGTGATCCCCCCGATGCCTGTGCATAAGATGCTTCCTACAATGAACTTTATCCACGGCAGCAGGCCGTGGTACCTGCTCAATGTATACGCGTCCGTTCCCCACGTGAAAATAGAAAATCCAAGACCAACGGCAATGCCAAACCAAAAACCATAATTACGCCTTGCGCGCAGGATTTCGGGTCGCTCCGTGTTCAGATTGATGCTTTGCAATTTCATTGTTAGGGGCTCGCTTTTATTGTCAGTATGTAATTTGTATATTGTAACCGGCTTGGGGAGGCAGTTGCCTTGATATGGATCAGGACGCTCCTATTATTTTGAACAGAGACTGCCTTGAGCGCGTCGTTGCAGGTCAACTTAACCTCCGTCCCGACGATTTCGGTATTGATCGAAGCGCTCCCAAAGCATTGGATGCCCATGAACAAAACATCAGTATAAGGGGTGACCGCGACCCAATCCTCCACATCTCCATCGGGAGCGGAAACGTCCCCATTGTATAGCACTGTGTGCGTACCCGCATCCTCCAAAATGACTGTTTTTATCGGCGCTTTAGCCGAGTCAAAATCCATCCCCGCAGGGACAACTGTCGGCGCGGGAGGCGGCGGGCTATCCACAGGTGTCCCGGTTCCGATCACCTCGCCAACATCCGAAACAACAGGAAGCTCATCTACACCCTCCGCCTTCACAAATCCAGCGTTGACCCAGCCCTTGCCGTCGGGACCCTCGGCGAATTCGATCTGCAACCATGTACCGCCGCTGTTTTTGCCGGTCAAGCTGACCACGT
The DNA here is from genome assembly GCA_963753655.1 of uncultured Chloroflexia bacterium. GTDB lineage: Bacteria > Chloroflexota > Anaerolineae > Anaerolineales > Villigracilaceae > Defluviilinea. Next base: position 276,189 of record CAVWDB010000015.1, on the reverse strand, counting down.
CATTTGCATTAAGAATGCCGAGCGAATTGAAGTTCGTACCAGGTCCACTGCGAATATTTATCTGCTGGATAACGACCGCGCTGTTTCCTGAAATCGGATCAGATGCATCGCCTCCAATCACCGGCACCTCAGGCTGGCTCGCCGTTGTGATATATTGCGCGGTCACCCAGCCTTTCCCCTCCACCCCTGTAGGATAGAGGATCTGCCACCAATTTCCAGCGGCGTCTTTGCCCGATGATTTCCACAATCGTGTTCGCAGGGATGACCCCCAGCGACTTCGCTTGCGGTGGATGGCTCGGCGCGAACATTGACCTGCGTAGACGAGGTTCCTTGGACGGGAGCAACCGTCGGCGTTGATGGAGGCGGGGGCGGAGTGTCGGATGCACGCGGCGTCAGAGTCGGTGGTAGTGTGGCGGTGATGACAAACGGAGTGGCTGTCCCCGCGCTCTCATTGGTCACCTGAAAACTGCATCCGGCGAGCGCCAGTATGGAAACTATTAATATGCGTTGTATGGATTTGGGGAACACAGGGCTATTCTACCGCTTGTCTTATTTACTTTGCCGGAATGGAATAGACTTGCAGCGGTCCATATTCGAACACAACCTTCGCTAAAGTCATGTTTAGGTCGCTGTGTCAGGTGAAAGAAACGCAGAACCTTTTGTGGGGTATTCTGGCGCTCCGTTTTGCGAACCAGAACGATTGCATTTTGTATTTCAATGGGATGATCCCTTTGGTAAAAAACGTCATACGGAACTTCATCGATCTTTAGATAATAAGCTGTGCGCATGTCAACCGGGGCGGTGGATATAATGATGTCCTGCGGCGTAATGTGCTTCGCCAGATACTCTGCCGCCAATTGCTCAGGCTTGACCGTGCGGTCGGCTAGCGCTTTTTTGCTGAAGGTATTTAAGGTCACATTTGCAAAAATCAATACAACGGTCAGCAAAATGACTGTTGTGAGCACCTTCTGGCTCGCAGGATAATGGATGAACCTGTCGAGAAGAAACCTTCCCAACCACGCCAGCCCTACAGCCCCAAAGAACAGGTAGAACATTTCAAGATAGCTCCATATTCTTGGCAGGGGCGTGAGCCTTTGCAACAATACCAGGATGAAAACCGCCAGGATCAGGGCAAGCTGCATGGGTATCTTCTGATTGGAAACTTTTCGATAGAGAAATACTGAAATCAAGAAGCCACCAGTGATCAGATATTGGATACTTGAACTCAATGGTCTCATCCAGTTCTGCCAGGTTTGGAGGATGCGGTGGTTGAAATTTTCTGTGAATTTAAACCAGGTCAATGGTTTGACAATATTATTGCCGACAATGGACTGAAACCCGGTGCCGAAAATGATCACTGGTGAATAGAGGATCAAGGTCAAAATGCCCGATGCAACGCAGGCGCCCAGAAATATTCCCAATTTGGCAAACCGATGCCTCCACGTGTTGTCCTCGGTCAGATACGTTACCGCCACCCATAGGGAAATCCCTGCCATGGGGTATAGAAATATGGGGATGGTGTAAAACCCGAGCGCGCCAGTGATGGCATAAGCAATCAAAGCTGGGCGGCTTTGATGGGTCACCAGCATTCCTGCAAAATTTGCCAGCAACAAAGAGAACAAAGCCACCATTGTATAGCCGCGTCCGTTGGCGGCATCATTAATCAGAGACGATGAAACCGCCAGTATGGCAGACGCCGCCAATGCCTGTTCCCGCGTAAAAAATCTCCGTGCTGTGAAATACGCGGCGGGAATTCCGAGTACGCCCGCGATCAAAGCGGGCAACCTCACGATCCATATATGATTACCGAGAATCCGATAGGCGATTCCGATAAGAATTGAATTAAGGATGTGATTATTGGGGGCGTGATAATCTGCCAGGATGTACTTGAATGGCCTGGATGCAAAATAGATGAAAGTATAGGCTTCGTCATAATCGATCGGGTTGTTGATCACAAATAGTTCGGAGAACCAGCCCGATGAGCGTGATAAGCCCCAGAAATAGATAAATGTACGCGGGAGTTTTTTCTTCAACGAATAAATGAATGAAATGGGTGCGAAACGAGTGGGAAATCTCTCGTTTGCGAGTTGATTTGTTGTCCAATTTGAAATTGCCTTTTGGGGAAAATAAATGGCGCCCCCGCGCAGACTCGAACTGCGCTCTTCGGCTCCGGAGGCCGACACTCTGTCCACTGAGCTACGGGGGCGGGCGAAGGGATTTTATCATCAAAAACAGAGTTCGGAAGTCTTGCGGGCTTCCGAACTCTGGGTACCTGCCTATGCTCTTGCCAGCGGCGCCAGTCGTAAAAGCTCGCCGCGTAATCCTTCAATGATCTTCGTATTTCCGCCCTCTTCGCCCAATTTGGCGCGTTGGTCCTTCTTGTGGGCGAGTTCGCCCAATACCTGATAAAAACGTGAAGTGGAACGGAAAGTCCCTGAAGTAAGTGCGGATAAATGCACATTGGTTTGGAAGAACGAAATGGCAGACTGATATTGTTTTTGTGATATGGCGCCGTTGTGTACTTCTTCGACCAACTGCCTTTTCAGGATATTTCTTTCATTGATGATCATCCAGATAATAAAGACAGCCATGAATGCGTAGCCGAAGTAATCGGCGATCAAGCCCAGGATAAACCCGCCGCCGCCCCCGATCACGGTGCTGAATGTATTGTGAAAGGCATGTGCCATGACTGCCACTGTATACCCCGCTGGAGCAGCGATGATCTTGATCAATACATTGCGGCTCATGCGAGAAATGGCGAGACCGATGCCCGTGAACGCTGTGAAGAAAGGATGCATCCAGCTAACCAGCAGTACGCGGATAACGACCAAGGTCCAAAAACCTTGCCAGCCCGCTTCCAGGAAACCGTTTCGGTAAATGTATAAAACGTTTTCAATGGCTGCAAAGCCCATGGCAGTGATGGCTCCGTAGACAATGCCATCCAGAACCGAATCAAATTCCTTGCGGAACAGGAGGAAAACAATAAAAACGGCAAAGCCCTTCAGCGCTTCTTCGATGATCGGCGCCGCAATGGAGGTGGTGCCTGTATCTGCCGCGCTGACCGAGCCAGTGATGGAATAAATTCCAATGCCGATGACCGTATTCAAAATATATGCGCCGCCACCGGCGATCATCACGCCCCAAACAAAAGCTGCGCCGAGCAAAAGTTTTGGCTCCTTCTCATAGCGATCCAGCCAATTCACAAATGCCGCGAACATAAACATGGGTACGAACCCAAAAAAGAACGCTCCAAGTAATGCCATATCTCCTCCGGTTATCATTGAAAATTCAAACGAGTTCTTTCGATCTTGGTTTCATCGAACGCGATGCCCAACACATCTAACACTTCTTCCGGGCGTCCGGTTGCGCCCTCTTTGGCAGTCAGGCGCATGAATATCTTTTGACCCACTCCTTTTGGGAGAAGTGGCGGCGCGAGGGAGAGTTCCTCCACCAGCGGACGCAGGTCGTACGTTTTGCCGCGCCGTTCCCGGATGATGGATTCGGATTCCATAGCGGAATCAATCCTCCGCTTCAGATCGGACGCGGGAGTTGTTTCTGTCAAAGTGACCTCATACTCCGCTGATGTCACTTGCGTTTGCAACGCCGGCGCGCGCTCGTCCACGGTTTCGATGGCAGAGACCTGGATCCCGTCTGGAAGTGTACCTTGAAGTTTCTCTTGTAATCCATCCAGCGGGATGTCATGCTCCAGCCGCATATCGAGAACTTCACAGCGCGAAGAAAACCCCAGTGGCAACGCGGCGGCAATGTTCATCTTCGGTTGTGGATGAAATCCCTGTGAATACGCCAGCGGAAGTTCCGCACGTCGGGCGGCGCGTTCCCATAGTTTATGCAGGTCCAGGTGACCCGTGTAGCGCAAAGCGCCCTGCTTTGAAAACGTGATTTGGATACGCATTTATTTTATTTGAATGCCGTTGATTTTCAACCAGTGTTTGATCTCGTGAGTATGCTCACGATAATGTTGATAGGTGTGGTTGACGATACGGTTGTAAAGATTGTGATGGCTGATCGTTTCTTCCGACATCTGCCCCAGTGAAGAAACGATGGAAGAAAATGCCTGAAGCTCCTGCGCGACTACATCGTCCAATGAGACGTTCCTGTATTTTTCAATGACCCACTCGCTCGGAGCCTCATCATCCAGCAGGGGAGAGCCAAAATCGGGGTAACCGAATTCATCCTGGAAAGCATCCAGAGCGGTTTGTGTTTTACAAGGCGTGTAGGAGAGTCCATGGACGATTTCTGCCATACGGTCGGCAATGTACTGTTCGTATGCCAGAATGTGAGCCAGAATATCCTTGATCGACCATTTTCCAACCACGCCTTTCAAGGTCATCCGACGGGCGTAGCCAACGCGATTCAATAATAGCTCGAACTTGTCGCGCTCGCATATCAAATTTGCAATAAAGATTTCTTTAGTGTCTTTTGACATGACCGGTTAATCTCCAACTACAGGCAATTCATGGTTGACTTTGATCTTGGGTGCGGGCGATTTCACATCCGGACATTTCCAAACATCACCCGGGTTTTCACGCCGCATGCCAGCAAACGTTGGCAGAATGCCGCAGGCAAAACAATCCAACCGGCAATCCACGCGTATCTCACCTTCCAGCGACATACGGAAATCCTGAAACAGGAAGTTCTTGCGAACTGCGGCGGTGATGTGTTCCCACGGGAAGACTTCATCCGTGCGGCGTTGACGATGTGTGTAGAAGAGTGGATCGAGACCATGCTCCTCAAAAGCCTTCATCCAAGCCTCGTAACTGCTGCCTTCGTTCCAGGCATCGAATTTGGTGCCATTCTTCCATGCAGAATACACTACCTCTGCCATGCGACGGTCGCCGCGCGAGAGCCATGCTTCGAGGTAGGAGTCATGCGCCTTGGTTAAACTGAGTTTGATATTTTTATCGCGCATCAGGTTATCCCTGAGCAAAGTTTGTTTCGCCTGAATTTGTTCGGGTGTATCACATGAGACCCATTGGAAGGGCGTCTGTGATTTTGGCACGAACGTGCTGACACCCACGTTTAGTTTGGCTTTCATACCGATCACTTTGCGTCCTTCTGTCAAAACGCGTTTGCATAAGTCTGCTATCGCTTGCACATCTTCAAGCGTTTCGCTCGGGTGCCCGATCATGAAATACAACTTGATCGTTGTCCAGCCGCGGCGATAGATCTCGCGCGTGGTATTAATGACTTCTTCGTCTGGAACAAATTTGTTGATGATGCGGCGCATCCGTTCGGTGGCGGCTTCGGGTGCAAGTGTAAATCCGCCCGCGCGGCTGTCCTTGAGTTTTTCCATCAGGTCAATTGAAACCGATTCGATTCGCAGGGAGGGCAGTGATACTTTGAGATGTTTGCCAGCGAATCTCTCGCCGACCTTTGTGACCAATTCCAACACGTGAGTGTAATCGGATGAGGACAACGACAACAGCGCCAGTTCTTCGAAGCCTGTGTTCTTGATCGACTCCTCTGCCGCCTCCAGGACTTCATCCACGCTTCTTTCGCGGACGGGACGCGTGATCATCCCTGCGTGACAGAATCGACACCCGCGCGTGCATCCGCGCATGATCTCCACGGAGACGCGGTTATGGACAATATCTATATTGGGAACGATGAACTTCGTCGGCGGGGGAGGCAGGATGGGTACGATGCGCTTCGTGACGATCCTGGGAATATCATCGACGATGGGTTCGATGTGGGAGACAGTGCCATCCTCAAGATAATAAGCTTCGTAGAGGCTTGGTACGTATACGCCGGGTATTTTTGCGAGTTCTGTTAATATGTCATTGCGAGGGCGATAGCCTGAAGCAATCTCCTGGTTTGCGGGGAGATTGCTTCGCTTCGCTCGCAATGACGATATTATGTTGATAATGTCGTGAATAACCTCTTCACCCTCACCGATCACAAACGCGTCGATAAAAGCGTGCATGGGTTCTGGGTTCATGGTGGAATGTCCGCCTGCGATGATGTACGGATGAGTCTCATTACGTTCCAGCGAACGGATGGGGATCCCGGCAAGGTCAAGCACATTGAGCGCGTTGGTGTAAAGGGTTTCATAGGGGAGGGTAAAGCCGATGAGGTCGAAGCAGGCCAGGGGTTGTTTTGATTCGAGCGTATAAAGCGGAATCCCATGTTCGCGCATGAGGGTTTCCATGTCCAGCCAGGGCGCGTAGGCACGCTCTGCAAGCGCATCTTCTCTTTGATTGACCTGGTCGTAAAGTATTTTCAGTCCCACATTTGAAACGCCAATGTCATAAATATCAGGGAAGACAAAAGCCACCTTCGTTTGTGTGGTATTCCAATCCTTGATCGTGCTATTGAGCTCGCCGCCAACGTATCGACCCGGCTTTTGTACCTTTAAGAGAATACGGTCAAGTTGATTTTCGATCTGTTCAGGAGTTAACATGTTCAGAATTATAACAAGTTTTGTCTGAATGGACGATTAAGTGTCTTGTCCGACAATTTGCCGCGGCTGGTAATTTTGTACTCTTATCATTCTTGCAAAGTGAAATCGAGCCTTTTTTATTTTCGTGCGCGCTATTTGCATATAGAATTTGTAGACCATAAAAAGGAGAGTAATAAAATGAGAAAAATTTTTGTTTTGTTTATTGTGTTTGCGCTGGCGGCCTGTGCTGCGCCGGCAACTACCGAACAACCTGTGGCGGCTCCGCCCGAACCCACCCAGACGCCTGTCGTGATCGTGCAGACGGTGATGGTGGAAGCCACTCAGGTACCTACTGAGGTGCCTCCTGCTGAGCCTGTTGTGGTGACCGTGGTGGTGGAGCCAACCCAGGCTCCTGCCGTGGCGGCTCCCACAGAAGCAGCGCCGCCAGCCGATGGCAGTGCTGCACCCATTGCACTCGATAACGTGTTGGGGAAAGGTGTTTTCATTAATATGACCATGTCTGGAGATGCTTTTACCCTTCGGTGTACCCCCAGAGATATCACTTTTAATGTTACTGCCAATGATCCGACGATCAAGAAGGTTGATTTTTATTATCGAATTGTAGATAAACCAGGCGCACTATACCCATCAGCGTGGCAACGCGCAGACGAGATGGTGGATAACGGAGGAGGAAATTTTTCCATCGTATTCAGCGGCGAGGATGTAAGCTCGAACTTAAGATTGGATGAAGCCTGGTTCGATTTTCAGTTTGTTGGCTTGAACAAGGGCGGTGGTCGCGTTGATAATAGCCAGAAGATCGAACGATTGGTGACTTTCACAAAAGATTGTCCATAGAAGTTGAATAAATAGAAGGTTGAATAAGAAGAACGGGTGCAAGCCCGTTCTTCTTATTTATTCCCTTTTCACCCGAAACCTTTTCGTAATCCCTTCTCCTAATAAGAGCGTCGCTTTTTCATGCCCTTCTGCGATGGCAAGATCGAGCGGGGTTTTGCCATCCTCACTCCTGAGGTTTATGTCTGCGCCGCCGAAGAGAAGGATGCGGATCAATTCTTCATCTCCGTTTTGTGCGGCGGCATGCAGCGGAGTATGGCCCGCCTGTTCCCGGATATTCGGGTCGGCTCCGTTTTCGAGAAGCATTTTGACGATTTGACGATGTCCGCCTGCCGCGGCGGATTGTATGGGCGCGGCTTTAAGTTTGTTGTTGGATGGAGAGTTGATGTTGGCCCCCGCTTTGATGAGATACTCAGCTACATCCAGATAGCCAAAGAAACATGCCAGTCCGAGAGGTTGGAATCCATCACCTGAATAAGCGTTGACGAGATCAGGGTCACGGGCGAGCAGGCGGATGATGTTATTGATCTTACCCGTGGCAGCGGCTTCGAAAATCGTAAGCCCGACGGTTTTATCTGCGAGAAAAGAGGCGATCTCGGGTTCCTGGTGATAAGCCGCGACCAGAATTGGGCTGAGTCCATTCTCTCTGGTGTGGATCAGGACCGGGTCCAGTGTGAGGCGGCGTTCCACCTCCTCCTTATCTCCCTGTTTGATCGATTCGAAAAACTCGGTGCTCATGGGGTTCGCGCTTGAATCCCTTTATACGAACAGCGGCTCATATTGATTTGCAGACCGTATCATTTCCTCTTTTTCGTGGTCATTCAGGGCTGTGAAGTTTTCACATGCTTCGATCATCATGGGCAGAACGCGCGTATCACCTGCCGTGCAAAGCCCGGTAACTTCATAGGACAGCGCAAAGTTCACTGCGCGTTGAATTTCACTTGGCGTGTCGAAGGGCTCGTACCACGTGGTGGCTGTATGTTTTCTTCTGCCCCACGGTCCTTTTGTGATCGATTTGATCATCATTGTGCCAATGTCTTTTGCCTTGCATTCAGCGATTAATTCTTCAGCGTATTTTCTGTATTCCGGATTTCCCATTTGGACGAAATTCAGTGGGAACAAAACAGAATCAAAATCGAAACGCCGCAACGCTTCGAGGTAGATCTGCGGAGCGTTCACCCCGTGGCCTGTTATGCCAATAAATTTAATCAGTCCACGCTGACGCGCCTCCACGAAGGCCTCGAGCGCTCCGCCTTTCATGGTAACGGCATCCAGTTCTTCCATGGTTGTGATGGCATGGCATTGATATAGGTCAAAGGTATCAGTTTGTAAACGTTTGAAGGATCTTTGCATCTCCTCCCACGCGCCCTGTTGTGTGCGTTCCATGGTTTTGCACCCCAGGAAGAAACGGTTGCGTTCGCGCGGCATCCAGGGACCGACGCGTTCTTCGGCTTGCCCATAGGAGGGGGCGATGTCAATATGATTGATGCCCGCTTCAATGACTTGTTCCATGACTCCGTCGGCATCTGCTTGCGAAATTTCCCCAAATGCGGCGGCTCCAAAGATGGCGACTGTGCTCATGTGGCCTGTACGTCCAAATTTTCGAGTTTCCATCATTTCTCCTCTTTTTAAATACCTTTTCGCCATAGGTTCTTTCGACGGCTCTTTCTATATCTGCCGGGCTGTGGGTTTCACACGCCACGAGCGGACGGTTTACGCCCGGCACCTTTTTCCCACCTGCGGTCATAACTTTGCTGTCGATGTAGTTTCCGTTGGGGTCGTAGACAACGTAGAGTTGGTAAAGTTTCCCGCATACGATGCATCCGTGCATTTCCCCTTTGGTTATGTTTTCAGTCATTTTTGCCTCCAGTACAATCGATCATCAATGATTTGTATCATTCTCCCATGATCTTTACAAGTACCCGCTTCCTTCTGCGTCCGTCGAACTCACCGTAGAAGATCTGTTCCCAGGGACCAAAATCAAGTTTGCCGTCTGTGACAGCCACGATCACCTCGCGTCCCATGATCTGACGTTTCATGTGCGCATCGGCATTATCCTCGCCTGTGTCATTGTGGCGGTATTGGTGGGTGGGTTCATGCGGGGCGAGTTTCTCCAGCCATGTTTCATAATCCTGGTGAAGCCCGCCTTCATCGTCGTTGATGAAAACCGAGGCAGTGATATGCATGGCGTTCACCAAAACGAACCCCTCTTTTATGTTGCTTTCATGCAATGCCTCTTCCACCTGCGGGGTGATGTTGACGAAACCTCTTCGAGAGGGAATATTGAACCAGAGTTCTTTTCGATAGGATCTCATAGCAATTTATTTTACACGATTTATATATATTGAGAGTAGCGCGCGAATGGGTAATTATTGCCGCTCCTTTTCTTTTCGACCGTAGATCGTTAAGTTCGATAACTCTTGTCTCAGGCATGAACGCCGCCCATGAAAACCAGATATGGTTGATGGAAATCATGGTCGTAGGTTGTTTCCCTTTAATTCACCTAAAATTGCCCAACCAGAAATATTCCTTTTTCTTTCTCCCATTGACATAAGAGGAATTCTATTTTCTTACAAGAGTATTAATCAAGATCAAAATGGTAAGAAGTACGGTACGTTTGCCCTCCAAATATGAGAGGAAAATGAAATGACCGAACAATCTGTAGAAAAGAATTTGTTTCAAAGAAATGCGCAGAAAATCATTGCATTGTTTTTTTGGCTGGCGCTGATTGTTTCATATCAATGGTATGCCAGCGTGAATGATCTTTCGCCGCTGCAGGTTGTTCAGCGTATGCTGGTGTTTATGCAAAACGGGGCCTGGGGTGTGTTGATCTATGTGATCCTGTATGCAGTACGACCTTTGATCCTGTTTCCAGCGACAGTTTTGACCCTGGCAGGCGGGTTTGTTTTTGGTCCGTTTCTGGGTGTATTGTATACGATCATTGCTGGTAATATATCCTCGACCATTGCCTTTTATGTCGGTCAGTTTTTTGGCGATGACATTTTGAAGGACGATGGCTCGAATGGAATTATCCAGCGTTATACGCGGCGGATGCGTGAGAATAGCTTCGAGACTGTGATGGTGATGCGCTTCATTTTTTTACCATACGATGCAGTCAGTTATTTGGCTGGGTTTTTGAAAATAAAATTTGTCCCATTTATTTTAGCAACTGCCCTTGGCTCCATCCCAGGGACAGTCGCTTTTATAGGCTTTGGCGCCTCGATTGAGAGCCTTGATGGTGGATTGCCAAAACTAAACCCGGTTACACTTGGGTTTTCAATCGTAATTTTCATCGTAAGTATCGTTTTATCGAGAATATTCAAAAAACGGGAAGGGATTTCAAAATGACCGATCATTTTCACACGATAGTAATTGGGTCAGGTTCGGGGGGGATGACCGTTGCAGTGGGGTTGGCAAATCTTGGAAAGCAGGTTGCTTTTATCGAAGGGGGACCTGTGGGTGGTGACTGTACGAATGTGGGTTGTGTTCCATCGAAGACCTTGATCCATCTGGCAAAGAATTTTAAACCAGGCATGAATGCGGACGAAGTGGTACGCCAGGTGACGCGCAAACGAGATGCTCTTCGTGATAAAGAGACCGAAGAAGTTACGCACATGGAAAATATTACCTTCATTCATGGCTGGGCGAAATTTAGCGGTCCTCGTGAAGTGCAGGTAAGCATGATATCCGATGGTTCCACACGAACTCTGGTCGCCGACCATATTGTCATTGCTACGGGAGCGCGTCCACGTGAATTGGAGATCCCCGGTCTGCCGAAAGAACGTACGCTGACAAACGAAAATTTATTTGACATCCAACAGGCTCCCAAACATTTGGCTGTGGTTGGGGCGGGTGTGATCGCGCTGGAAATGGCATTTGCTTTTCAAAAGTTGGGTACAAAAGTGACGATGTTTGCCCTGGATGAGCGTCCGTTGACGGTGTACATTGATGAAGTGTCAGAAGCCATGCAGCCCGAGATCAAAAAGAAGGGCATCGTTACCTATTACAACGCGACAGCGAAATCATTTGATGAAACAACAAGAACGTTGACCTTGAAACAGGGTGACAAAGAAATTAAAGTTGAGGAGGTAGATAAGGTTTTAATAGCGATTGGTCGTGTGAAAAATATCGACTCGATCGGGCTGGATCAAGCAGGGGTAAAGTGGGATGCGCACAAAGGAGTTGAAGTCAATTCATTCGGGGAGACGAATATTCAGGGTGTATACGCAATTGGTGATGTGACTCCCACCTCTGCTTTTACCCATTCAGCCAACGCGCAGGGACGCAGGGTTACGCAACGCATTGCATTCCCATTTTTGCCGCTTGCGAAAAAGGAACCCATTTTTCCGAACGCAACATTTAGCGACCCAGAAGTGGCAAATGTGGGGCTGACACAAAAACAGATCGCCGAGAAATATCATTCTCAATTGGTCAAGCGTATCCGTGTGGATTTCAAAGATCACACCGACCGCGGGTATACCGATGATATTGAGAATGGATTCATCATTGTAGACGCGCTGCGATTGACAGGGCAAATTTTACAGGTCACCATTGTCGGTCCGCGCGCTTCCGAGATGATTTCCTTTTTCACGCTGGCGTTGAGCCAAAAGATTTCCTTATATAAAATTTATCGGTTGGTTTTTCCCTACCCAACGTTCTCCAGTGGAATTCTGAAAGTGGCTGATTTCTTCATGCGTGAGACTTTACAAAATATTGGTAGAGAGTTGATGGCGTTTCTGAAATATCGCTTTGCATCTCCCTCACCCTAACCCTCTCCCGAAGAGAGAGGACTGACCTTCCCCCGACGGGGAAGGGCCGGAGATGAGGGGCAGGTGCTTCATCATTCAAAATAAGGAGAGAGATAATGAATAGATTTGTGTTTCTGCTCGTTGTATTCACGATGACGCTGGCGGCTTGCACTCCCAGCGCCGCGACCGAAGCGCCGATGATGGAAGGCGGCTTCGATATCGAAAATTGGACCACCGTGCTTACCGCCGCCAAAGGACAGACCATCAATTGGTATATTTGGGGCGGCTCGGATAGCATCAACGCTTTCGTGGACGATTTTTATGGCAAATCCTTGAAAGAGAAATATGACATTACTTTGAATCGCGTCCCGCTTGCCGATACCGTGGATGCGGTTAATCAGGTATTAAGTGAAAAGCAGGCAGGCAAAGACCCCGGTGCAGTGGATATGATTTGGATCAACGGTGAAAACTTCTTCACGCTCAAACAAGCCGACATGCTTTACAAAGATTGGGCGCAGAAACTTCCGAACAGCAAATATGTCAACTGGGAGAACCCCGCCATCAATCTTGATTTTGGCAACCCTGTGGATGACATGGAAAGCCCGTGGTCGTCGGCGCAATTCCAATTTGTTTATGACTCTGCCCGCATGAGCGCAGACGAATTGCCGCGCTCGTATGCCGAATTAAAGACATGGTCATGCGCGCACCCCGGTCGTTTTACGTACGTTGCGCCGGGACCGGGCGGCTTTATCGGTACGCGTTTCGTCAAAGGCGCGCTGTATGAGATCAGCGGCGGCACGGAACAGTGGAAGAAATTCGACCAGGCCGTCTGGGAGCAGTGGTCTCCTGAATTGTGGAAGTATTTCAACGAAATTAAACCCTGTCTGTGGCGTCAGGGTGAAACGTATCCCAAGGACGAGAGCGAACTGCGCGGTCTGTTTGCCAATAATGAAATTGACTTCAGTATGACACAGGACATCAGCGGCGCAGGCAGCGCCATCCAACAGGGGCTGGCGCCTGAAACCTCACGCGCCTTTGTCTTCGATCATTACATGATCGGTGATTTCAATTACGTTGCCATCCCATTGAATGCGCCAAACAAAGCTGCCGCGCTCGTGTTGGCAAACCTGCTGCTGGAACCCGAATTGCAAGCGGCGCAGATCCTGCCCGAAAACGGATTTGGGCTTGGTTACGCCATCGACGTAAACCGCGTGACGGACGCAACGGCTCTCTCTGCGCTTCAATCTGCCGCGTCCAAATTGGGCGACTCCGCCACCCCCGCCTCCGACCTCGCCAAATCCCTCGTCGGTGACACCGCCGCAGAATATCAGAATCTTGTCGAACAGGATTGGTTGAAGTTTGTGTTACAACAACAATAAAATATGTCATTGCGAGCCGAGCGGAGCAAGTGGCGAAGCAATCTCGCAACTGATGTTATGCTCCATGTAACAAGGAGATTGCTTCGTCGCAGCGAACGCTCCTCGCAATGACGGCAACTATGCTCCGCAAACTCCCCTCCTCTCCCTGGCTTTCCCTCGCCCCGGCATTGACCGTTGTTTTGGTCTTGCTGGGTGCGAGTCTTTTATATGCCGTCGCGGAAAGCCTGGGAGTCATCAGCGTCATCGGGCAGAGTCATGCCAGCCTGGATGCCTACCGCGTTACGCTGAATCTCGATTCAGAATTTTGGACATCCCTGGTCTTCTCCTTATGGATCAGCATTTCGTCAACTTTGCTGGCTTCAATATTTGCATTGCTCATTGCTGTCTGGCTTTCAGTACATCGCACAAACTCCGACACGCTCGCGCTCAACTGGAATCTCGCCTTCCCTCATTTGGTTTGGGCTGTGGCTCTGCTGCTTTTCCTTTCCCAAAGCGGATTGCTGGCACGCTGGGCGGCAGCGCTGGGTCTGATTACAACGCCATCGGATTTTCCCATCTTCGTACGCAGCCCTTTCGGTCTTGGCATTATTCTCAGTTATATTAGCAAAGAGATTCCATTTCTTACGATCATTATCCTTGCAGTTCTTCGTTCACAATCCATTGGCTACGAAGTCGTCGCTGAAAATCTCGGTGCAAACCGCTGGCAACGCTTACGTTATGTGATTATTCCGCAAGTCATGCCTGCCTTGCTGGCAGGCGCATTATTGGTCTTTGGATTTATTTTCAGCAGTTACGAAGTCCCTGCCTTATTGGGGATTAGCTACCCGCGTATGTTATCTGTTTTAGCCCTGCGCTTCTTCCTTAACCCAGACCTGCATGCCCGTTCCGAAGGCATGGTCATCAGCCTGATTATTACCCTGATCGTACTGGTCGTAGCGATGATTAGTTTGAAATTGAGTGAAAATAAAGAGTGATCTTGCTGGTTGAGTAAACGGCGTGTTTGTCCACCGTCTACTCAACCACTCAATAACCAAAAAATGAAAACCCTTCTCACCTATTCCCTGCGCGCACTCCTCTATCTCATACTCATCGCGCCTGTGTTGCTCTTCGTGACATATGCTTTTTCTACGCGTTGGTTCTTTCCGCAACCTTTCCCCGATGAATGGACAACGTTTGCATTTCTTCGTGCATTAAACGACCCGCGTACATTGACCAGTATGAAGCAGGGATTATGGATAGCGCTCTTCGTCAGTATTCTTTCAATGGTCCTGGCTCTCCCGGCCACGCGCGTGCTGGGACTCCGTAAATTTCAAGGCAGGCAGCTGGCATGGCTGTTGTTATTTCTTCCCACCATTGTTCCGCCTTTGGCAATTGGCATGGGATTGAATATTTTATTTTTACGACTCGGTTTTACGGGAACGATCACCGGGGTGGTATTGGCTCATCTCGTCCCCACCTTGCCATATACGATCTTTACTTTGTCCAGTGCCTTCGCCCGTTATGATGAGAACTATGAACATCAGGCGCTTGCCCTGGGAGCAAGCCCTGCGCAGATCCTCTTCAAGGTCACACTGCGGTTGATTGCGCCGAGTCTTATCGTTGCGACGATGTTTGCGTTCCTGATCTCATGGAGTCAATACCTGCTGACCCTGCTCATCGGCGGCGGGCAAATTATCACGCTGCCCATTTTATTATTCTCTGCCGCATCGGGCGGAAATCCATCCACGATTGCAACGCTCTCCTTGTTATTCCTCGCGCCGCCCGTTCTGGTGATCGCATTCACTGCACGCTCTATCAATCGGCATGGGAATGAAATTCGCGAGCAGTATTAGGTTCCATATCCTTGCAAGGCAATGATATAAACAGGTACTTATGACAACGGTAAATCTACTCTTCCTCAACAAAACCTATCCCAACCAACCCGAGCCTGTATTGAAGGATTTTTCCCTTTCGATTAATGATGGAGAAATGGTCGCGTTGCTGGGACCTTCAGGCGCAGGAAAGTCCACATTGCTAAAGCTCATTACGGGCATTGAGCGTCCTGATAGCGGGGACATCCAATTCAACGACATAAGTATTTTGAATATCGACCCCAACAAGCGCGGCGCAGTGTTGATGTTTCAAAAGTCTTATTTGTTTCCATTTTTGAATGTGGAAGACAATATTGGTTTTGGGTTGAAAGTACAGGGCGCTTCGTCTGCAACAATTCGCAGGGAGGTCAAACGTATGTTGAATTTGATCGGGCTATCAGGTATGGAAAAACGCAAGTCGGGTCAACTTTCGGGCGGGGAGGGGCAGCGAGTCGCATTGGCGCGTGCGTTGGTCACCGACCCCAAATTGCTTTTGCTGGATGAACCCTTGAGCAGTCTCGATACCGAAGTGCGTATGAATTTGCAGGAAGCCATTCGCACCCTTCAACGCGAGTTGGGGATCACAACCATTTTCGTCACCCACGACCTGGGCGAAGCGATGGCCATGTCTGACCGTATGGCGATTTTATTAAAGGGCAGGGTCACGGCTTACGATAAGCCGAATGTACTGTTTCAAAATCCGCCTTGCGTGGACAGCGCCAAATTCGTCGGGGTGACCATGTTTCTCGAAGGCGAAGCAGATCGGGGGTGGTTGGATGCGGCGGTTGGCAGAGTCCGAATCAATGATGAGAAAAGAGTGGGTCGAAGCATATACGCCATTCGCCCGGAACATATCCGCATCCAAAAAGAAAAAGGTGAAAATTCATTTTTGGGTGTTGTGGAGAATTGTTTGTACCGCGGCGAAGTGGTGGAGTATCAATTGAGGTTGGGCGAGTGGAACGTGCGCGCACGTATGCAAATGCCCTCGCCGATTTATCCACTAGGCGAGCAGGTGTTTATATATTTTCCTGCCGAGCATTTGTTTGAGGTGCAGGCTTCATGAAACCGCGCGGGCTGACAAAGACCGAAGTTGAGAAATTCTATGATCGGTCGGGCAGAAGGCAGGATAAGCAGGCGTATTACGAAGATGTGGCTCTTGCCGATCTTGTGGGACATGCGAAATTTAATGAAGCACGGGCAGTGGTTGAATTTGGGTGCGGGACAGGGCGTTTTGCAGAGGAACTTTTCGTCAACCTTTTGCCTTCACACGCAGCGTATTGGGGATGTGACGTCAGCGGGACGATGATCGAGTTGAGCAGGCAAAGGCTGGCACGATTTGGGAAACGCGCGACACTTTGGAAATCGGAGGGGGGAACATCCCTGCCTCTTCCCCCGGCAAGCGCCGACCGTTTTGTTTCCAATTATGTGCTGGATATTCTTTCGTTTGATGAGATCCAAGCAGTGATCGGCGAAGCAAAACGTCTGCTCCAAAAAGACGGACTGCTTTGTCTGACGGGTCTTACGAACGGCAAAGGCTGGTTCTCGAAACTTTGGACTGCTTTCTGGAACCTGCGCTTCACACTCAACCCGAAGTGGGTCGGCGGATGCAGGCCTGTCGAGGCGCTCGATTTTCTTGCAGAGGACAACTGGGAGTTGTTGCACCACAATATAGTTGCAGCGCGGGGGATCAGTTCGGAAGTGGTCGTGGCGCGCAGGAAATGAAAAAGGCTTAAATTATTAACTCACCTTACACAGTTTTGTTCGTAATGCGAGACGCTTCGCAGTCTCGCCCTTTGAGTTCTTCTTGGGCAAGAGCGACATATTGCATCTTTACAAAATAATCGAGCAATAAAATTCTGAGGAAAAGCCTAAAGTCTAACCACGGAGACACCAAGTCACGGAGATTTAAAAAGTTTTTCCACCCTTCGGGCACATGTCTGTGTCTTCGTGTCTCTGTGGTTCGAAACGGGTCTCAGGGATTGCTCGGTTTAATTATTAATCTGCAACATGCCGCGTTACGGAAGTTGATAGCATTTGTTTTGCGTAAGGTGAATTCTATCCCAGGGCGCGCCGCGCCCACATTAATCTTTGAATGATCGTGATAAGCACCAGCACGGCAAAGATCGAAAACAGTGTCGTGATCGATGCGGGAAATAATAAGAATATTCCGTATGCCAAAAAGGTTTCAAAACCGCCGATCAAGCCGGCGGGCATGATGACGGTGGTTTGCGTCCCGGGTTCGCGGGCGTCTCGTTTTTCGAGGATGGCGGAGAGGTACATCCATGAGGCGGTGTTGACGTAGAAGGATGCCAGCATCAAGGCTAAAGCCAGGTAACGCTCATTCGAGGGCGAACCCGCCACCAGTCCGATGGGAAGCGCGGCATAGATCACAAAGTCGATTAGGATATCGGCGTATCCGCCGAAGTCGGTCTGCCCATCATGCAGACGCGCGATCAAGCCATCCAGCCCATCCAGGGCGCGGTTAAGGCACCAAAGCCCGAGCGCCCAGAGATATTGCTGTTTGAATGCCATGTACGCTGCAAGTAAACCCGCGATCAGTGAAAGCCCGGACATGAAGAGCGGCGAGACACGGCTCATGCGTTTCGCAAGCGGCGTGCCAACGCGGTCTTTGAAGCGGCGCAGGGGGGTGTCAAACATTCGCCCTCATCCCCTACCCTTCTCCCGAGGGGAGATGGGAGTTTTCTGCCATGCAAGCCGATTGTGATAGCGCCGTTTGAAATTCAATGTCAATTTGGAATACTCAAAGATATCGATCGCCCCTTTGTAGATCACATCCAAGAGCGACATATCGCCGAAGAAATGCTGGCGATACGCGCCGCTGCCCATAAAGCCGTCCTGCTTGTTGAACAGGGTCAGGCGGAATTTTCTTTTGGGTAAGTGATTCTTGCCGTTCAACACATCACGGAAGGGTTTGGGCGTCCAAGTAAAAGAGTTGAAGAGAACCGTGATCTCAGCCACGGCGCGGTCGACATCTGCATCGTCTTCTGGGTTCACTTGTTCCATGATCGCATCTATTTTTTCCTGGATGGCAATATACTCTTTGAAGCCTCCGCCGATCAACCTGTTCTCTTTTAATAGTTCGATATATTCGGCGCGGTTTTTGGCGCGCATGCGCGTGATACTCAATTTCAAATATTCGAGATAGGCGCCCAATAACCAATGCGTCGAATACGCCCGCCACAATTTGTAATTGTACGACCACGACTTGATCGAATTTGCTGTATGACGGTCGTGCATGTTGATGTAGTTGAGCGTGATCTTTTCAAGCGGCTCAAATGTTTGCGCTGAATAATCGCCCGTCTCATGCGCTTTGAGCAGCAGGTCTGCCAGCACCATGATACTCATGTGCGTGACATACAAACCTTTTGAATAAAGCGGATCGATGAATCCTGCCGCATGACCGAGCAACGCAACGCGGTCTCCGACGACGTGTTTGGCTGTGTACTGCAAACGGTCGGCTCTTACCCAGCCGCGCACTGCTTTGGCGTTCTGGAACTGTTCTCTCAATTTGGGGAATTGATCCACGAACTCAAAGAACTCCTCCTCCGGGCTGATGTCGTTGCGGGTGGGATAAATACGCGGGTCGAGTAACAAGCCAACGCTGCATAATGGATTCGTGGAATAGGCGTGATTGTTGAATGGGATGACCCATAACCATCCGCCTTTGAACGTATGATGCAGAGTACCTTCCGATAGACGATAGGGAATGCCATATTCCTGATGCGACGCGGTTACGTCATGAAAGCAGGGCACGTCCATCATGTGGGTGAACATGCCGCGCGTATGCGTTTGCAGGTCGGTACTGCGCCAGCCCTGTTGATCTGCAACCAGTGATCGAAATCCGCCTGCGTCTACAAGATACTCGGCTTGGTAGGTTTGCCCTTTGCTGGTCTTGATCTCAACGCCATCTGCTTTGACATTGACTTCTGCAACGGGCGTGCCTTGAAGGACCGTCGCTCCATACGAGATGGCAATGGAGGTCAGGTAATAGTCGGTATCCTGGCGGTACAGTTGTAGTTCATGCCCGTAAGGTTCCTTCGGAATGATCGCTTCCAGGGTTTTGGTAAGGTCGAAGTCCTGCCCCGCTAAATGATTCACAAAAGCAAAATGACGTTTGATGCCGTGTGAAGTGCCTGCGTATGCCAGGTAATTTTCGGAACTAAAATATGCCAGCTCTGGAACATCATAGAATTTCGCCAGAGCCCGCATCGTCTCGGACGTTTCAAGGATCATGGATTCGCCCACGGCAAACTTCGGGTGAGTCCCCGCTTCAAATACCAGCACGGATAATCCCTGCCGCGCCAAAATTGCCGCCAGCGTCGAGCCGCCGATGCCGGAACCGATAATGGCAACGTCATACTTTTTCTCTGCCATGAATAACTCCTATGGATTAAGTTTTTTTAATTCGTTCAACAAATACTCCAGCGAAGGGCGGTCGGTGGGGTCGTAACTACGATACGCCAGCCGCATAACGCCCTGCGAGTCAATGATGAAGTCACCACCCAGCTGGGATGTGTCATCACCGCCCGAGCCCTGTGACTTCCAGCCTGCAAGTTTCATGCGCACATAAGTCCACATTGTCCGCAAATTCCGTGTGCGAAGAAAGGAACGTTCCAACTCATAGGCTTGGTACACGTTCCGTTCGCGGTCCAGCAAAACGTCGAAACTGTCGCATGTCTCCTTAAGCCATGATTGCACAGCAGGCAAAGTTCCAAACGAGATGATCAATACCCGTGTGTTTAGTTGACGAAATTCTTCATGATGTTGACACAACTGTATCACATGCGCACGGCAGGGTATTCAACCAAGGTGACGTAGAAACACGAGAAGAATGTTGCTGCCGGACTGCGTCGCTTCCTTTAGAGAAACCTGAATACCTTCTGCAGATTGAAGAGTAAAGTTGGGCGCGAGTTTTGAATCCATTACCTGTCCTGAGTATGATGATTGTTATATGACACATACCGTTCAAATTTTCTTACGCTTATCCCAACTTCACGAGGGTATCCTTATCAAACGGCGAGGTCACTTTCAAACCCATTGACTCGTATAACGCAGGCGGCACGCTGATGTCTGCAAGGTAAAGATCACCAATGAATGGTTTGGCTGTCAGGGCGAGTAAGCCTGTTTTTGGCAGGGCAAGTGTCAGTGTGGAGGAAGCGTGAACACATGGCGAGCCAGGGAGTCCCGTTGTGGTGTCCAAGCCGGAAGGAGCATCAAGCGCAAGAATTGGGTGTCCACTTTCATTGGCCAGACAGATCCAATCTGCAATCGGTGGGCGGGGATTACCTTTTGCTCCGTACCCCAGCATGGCATCCAGAATCAGATCGGTATTGGAAAGATCAACCGACGTGCGCATCAAGTCCATTTTTTGCAAAATGCGATATTGATGCGCAGGGGCTTCCTTGAGCCGACTCTCATCACCAGCCAACCGGACTTCGACGGACGCGCCCCAATTATGCAGATGACGCGTGGCGGTCATTCCGCCCCCGCCATTGTTCCCGTTTCCACAGAGCACGGTTACCCTTTTGCCTTTTACCGCTCCGCCCAACTGACGACGCGCCAGTTCTGCCAAATTACGTCCCGCATTTTCCATCATCTGTATAAGATCGATTCCCCATTCTTCCATCATCAGACGATCTACTTCGATCATTTGATCTGTCGTCAGAGTGGGTAAGTTGTCTATTTTCATTTTGTATCCTTGTGTGAAAACGGTTTGGGAATTATCTTACACCCATATCTCTGGACTATAATGCACTATGCCAACATTACGCGATAATCAAACCTGGCTTGCCGATCTACATTCCGCAGACCAGCGGCGCGAGTCTGCGCTCGCAGACCTGCGGGCTGTGTTGCTGCGCGTGCTCCCAAGTGCGCTGTCAGGCTGGCTTTCTCCAAATACGGGACATTTCGATGCTTTTCTTGAAGATGTGATCCAGGAGACATCGGTGCGGGTGCTTGATCGTATGGATACCTTTGAAGGGCGCAGTCAATTCACTACCTGGGTTTATAAGATCGCCATCCGTATCGCGTTGAATGAACTACGTCTTCGCAAATGGAAGGAAGTGTCTCTGGATGGACTCGAAGAGGGCGACGATCCCGGTGATATGCCGTCAGAACGAATTGCTTCTGACGACCCCCTTCCTGAATTTGCATTGGAACGCAAGGACGCACTGGAATTGGTCAAACAGATCTTCGATGAGGAGTTGACCCCGCGTCAACGGGCGGCGATGGTGGCAATCAGCATCAAGGAAGTCCCTATGGATGAAGTTGCACGCCGTATGGGGACCAATCGGAATGCACTCTATAAAATGATGCACGATGCCCGGCTGCGGCTTAAGCGTCGCCTAAAAAGAGAAGGGCTTCATCCTAAAGAACTACTGGATATGTTTGGTAATTAAACCGGCTGGATGGGTGTCACTTGTGTGTGATGAATAAAATCTTAAATTGGTTTAAAGAACTCTTCGATACCCCATCTGATGCAGGCTTGAAAGGTATGCTGGATATGGTTGCGCGTACCCAGGAACACGAGCTCACCTGCGATGAAGTCCACGCGCTGATCGATCAATTCGCCGAAATGAAGATGCGTGGAGAAGACCCGACTCGTTTGATGCCGCTTGTGCAACAACACCTGGATATGTGCCCTGATTGCAGGGAGGAATATGAGGCGCTGATGCTGGCGCTTCAAGTTCCTTAATTAAAAACCCCCCACCTTGTTACGACATTTGGATGATGGCGCAAGCCTTCTTCTTTAGGCTTCCACTTTCTCAACCACGACTGTTGCTTCGGTCAATAACGCAGCGATGGCTCCAATGGCGGCCAGTTGGGGCGCCAGCAACGCGCCGACAACGCCAAAGGTTAAGGGAATCTCAAAAACCACTTTTCCATCCTTATCCTTGATGATCACCCGCCGAACATTTCCCTCCTTGATCAAATTTTTGATTTTAGTGAGAAGTTCTTCACCATTCACACGAAACTCTTCAGTACGAAATTTGTCTTGAGACATTTTATGCTCCAATTCTGAAAAATACTTGCTCCTTAATTTACGTTCTTTAATTTTGGAAGTTGCTATCCTTCTTCGAACCACTTTTCATCGAGTGGTGTCCATTCGTCGCTTTGGTCAGCGCGCTCAGCCCAATTCTCTTTTCCGCTCCAGGATTCGATCTGGATCGCATAAATGGATGTGGCGCGCAATTCCTTGTCCGTGATCTCTCGGTATTCTTTACCCGCGGTCATCTTTGGGAAATATTTAGAGATCAATCCGTAAAGCAGGCGACGTGCTTTATTGGAGTCTGTGACAACCTGTGCCGTGCCGAAGACGACTACGCTGCGGAATTGAAGCGAGAACTCAAGCGCAACATTGGAAGGAAGTAAGCTTCCCACCTCGCTCGCCTCCAAGCTGACCTTCGGGTTGCTCTCAATATTCGAGCGGATTCTCCCCGCGGCATTGGAATGAAAAACGATCTGGTGGTTTTCTTCATCAAGCCAGAAGGTGGTGGGATTGATAAAGGGCTGTCCATCCACAGAAGTGGCGATATGCCCGACCCGAGCTTCCTTTAAAAAGGCGCGGATCCAGTCGTCCTCTTTCATCAGATGCTGTCTTCTTTGAAACGCGGCAGGCGGTTGATTTGTGTAGTCGCGAGGCATATTTTACGTCAGTACCCGTTTGTACATGACAAGCTGGAGATAAATAATTGATATCCCGGCCGTGCCGCATACCAGCCAATGAATAAGCCCTATTGAAAAGAATGCCTGCTGTAGGAAGAATATAGCCGCCCCAAACATCAGTCCGCCGATGAGAGCAACTTCAAAAGCTTGATAGTATGAGACGCTGCCCGTTTTGTATTTGGGTGGGAGCGTGGTGGTTTTCCAACGAAAGGCTTTGACCAGTTCGGGGCTTTGCGCCATCATGAAATCCTTGAGCTGGTTCATGGCCATCATGGATTCATGCCAGGCGGCTCGTAAGCGCGCCAACTGCAACACAGTGGAGGCTCCCAGCAGGGTGAGCAGGATGAAGAGCCCGCTGAACATGATCTTGACCGTCTGTGTGAATTTTTCGGTATCAAATAATTGTGTCCCGAACAACGCCGCGACCAAAGAACCGACCGCGATCAAATAGAAGGAGGATACACGGGCGCGGTCTTCGTTGGCTTGGCTGGCAGTTTGTGCAATGTAATCAAACTCTGCGGCAAGCAGTTCGTCCAGTTCCACGGGGAGACGTTTTGCGTTTGGCATAATAAGATTATACCTTTTCGCGTGTGATGCTTCAATTTGTCGAGGATGCATGTGTTTGTTCCATGCGATGTTGCGCGGGTTTGCTCATTGCAAGATAAGCAAAGGCCAGGGTGACTCCTAATGCAAAACAACCTGCCCAGAGCGTGTTCTTGCCCAGATGTTCGTAGATCCAGCCGCCAGCCAGAGGTCCCAGAAAGAATGCCAGTCCCCATGCCGAGCCGAAGATACCTTGATATAAGCCGCGTAGTTTGACGGGTGAAAGGTCCGCAATGATGGCGGGTGCGACAGAGGTTGCCGCGATCTCGCCCAGTGTCCAGATCACTACGCTTAGCATGAACAAGGGTAAAGTGGTCGCGAAGGCTGTGAATCCAAATCCAAGCCCAAGAAATATGGCAGAAACGGCGATGGTCTCAAAACGAGGCCATTGGGCTGCCATGTTGCTGATCGGGATGGTAACCAGAATAATGAGGAAACCATTTACCGCTACTGCGCTCCCATAAGATTGTGGACCCAATCCATTTGCCTGCATGTCGAGAGGCAACGCGACATATCCCTGTGTGTAGACGATGCCGAAGAACAGTGTGAGTAGTGAAAAGATCAACAAGATGGGTTCGCGTTTAAGTTGATTGAACCGCTCGTTCAAAGGTGCATGCGCAATATGATGTGTTTCTACGGGGCGAGTCTCTCGTATCCCGAAGAGAACGATGAAACCGAAGACCGCGGTGGTCAAGGCATCAGTCACGAAAAGGATCTGGTAGTTGTATCCAGCCATCAGTCCCGCGAGAAGAGGAGCGACCGCGGCGCCGAGGTTGATCGCCCAATAGTTATATCCGTAGGCGCGCGTCCGTGATTCGGAAGGGACTACGTCTGCAATTGCCGCGCCCACGGCAGGACGATAGAGATCGGTAAAAAATCCAACGATGAAAGTAGAGATGGAGATGAGTGCGAGATCGCGTGCCAACCCCAGCAGGACCATGAAGATAGGCGTGATAAAGAAACTCATTAACATGACAGGGCGACGACCCAGGCGGTCGGTGAGTTCGCCGCCAGTGAGTTGAGCGATAAATGAACCTGCGCCGAAGAGTGAAACCACGAGCGCGGCCTGACTGACCGGGATTTGGCGTTGAACTGTGAGGTAAAGGGTGAGGAAAGGAATGACGAATCCGCCGAGGCGGTTAATCGAGCGTGCCCGTCCAGATTAACCAGTAAGTGGGCGGCAGTCCTTCTGTGAGTGAAGCGATGCCAGTTTTGTTGGTTGACATGCGGCGTTTTCCTTCGGGATTTCAAAATTATAACAGATGTTCTAAAAATGAAAGAGCCTCGTTATAAGGCTCTTTTCTGTTGCGCGACATGAATGTCGCTTGTACGTGAACTTAACTTTGCGACATTCATGTCGCGTTACGTTATAACCTAAACATCAAACGCCCATTCGCCCTGGCGCATGACAGGTTCGCGCGTGCCATCGTCTTTGATGCCGTCAATATCCATTTGTGGGGAGCCGATCATAAAGTCCACATGGTTGAGGCTGACGTTTCCTCCAACCGCCATAAACTCTTCGTCATTTAGCTCCTCGCCTCCAGCGATTGTGAAGCGATAGGCGCGCCCAATGGCAATATGACAGGATGCGTTCTCATCGAAAAGCGTGTTGTAGAAGAGATGCCCGCGCGTGGCAATGGGCGAACTGGCTGGGACGAGAGCAACCTCACCAAGCCGTGTCGAGCCTTCATCTGTGTCTACCAATTTTTGGAGGATGGCTTCGTTCTTTTTTGCGTTGACCTTGACGACGCGTCCGTTTTCAAATGTGACGCTGAAGTCTTCGATCAAACTCCCGCCATAGGAAAGTGGAAATGTCGCCGCGACTGTCCCTTCGGCGTGGTGGCGGTCGGGTAAAGTGAATATCTCTTCTGTGGGCATGTTGGCTGTGAATTCCACACCGTTTTCAGCGGGCATGCGTGCGGCGATCCAGCGATGTCCCTGGGGCAGGCCCAGAGTTAAATCGGTACCGGGCGCCTTGTAATGGAGAGCCGAATATTTTTTGGCTTGCATATATTTTCCGCGTTTGACCAGGTTCTGGATATGTTCCATCCATGCCGCAACGGGGTCGGGGAGATTGGCGCGCGTGGTTTCAAAGATGGCTTCCCATAATTTCTCCTCTGCTTGTTTCGGCTTGAGGTCGGGGAACACCTTTTTTGCCCAGGCTGGTGCACCGGATGCAACCACACACCAGTTGATGGCATTTCGGCTGACACCCGCGCTGATGGGGGAATAATTTTCCAGGTGGCTTTTTTGCATTGCGCCAATGCGTTCGGCATCCAATCCAGCGTATGCGTCGGGATCATTTGCATAAATGGAGACCAGGGCATCCCCATGATTGATGATATCCATGACTGCGTTGATGTGCCATTTGGGATATTCGGTGAAGGAGCCGTCCGGAGCATTTTGGAGGCGGATGCGATTCATTTCCTCATCCCCCCAGATTATATCCACATAGCGGGCTCCAGCAGCATAAGCGGCTTTGGTCACTTCATGGACAAGGTCACGCCCGGCGGGTGGAACTCCACGCGAGGAAGCATTGGTGATGATAAGTCTTTGTCCTGCCTGCAGGTTGATTCCCACTTTTACGATGGCTTCGGCGTACTTTCGAAGGTATTCCGATTTGCTAAACGAATCGAATTGCTTTTTTGTTGTCATGAATGCTTCCTCCGTCTGTTTTTTTCAAGTATAGCATGAACCTGTTAAGGTGGTTTTGGGTTATATATATGGAGAGTTCCTAAGCCTCAACAGATTTCCGTCATAGTGGGTTTAGATACTCCCTATGTACGAGATCCATATTTGTATTGGGAGTTTTTATGATTAATATCGAAAAGGTTGACACAGACAATAAGTCACAAGTGAAACGTTTTGTAGAGTTTCCTCATCGGCTTTATAAGGGTTGTTCGCAATGGGTGCCGTTGATGAATATCGATGCCTATACCTATCTCAACCGGAAAAAGCATCCATTCTACGAACATTCGGAGGTGGACTTTTTCCTGGCTGTGCGTGATGACAGGGATGTTGGTCGTATTGCCGCGATTGAAAATAAATTATTCAATAAATATCACAATACGAAGAAAGCCGATTTCTATTTCTTTGATTGTGAAGATGATCTTGAGGCGGCATCCGTTTTGTTCAATACTGTATTCGAGTGGGCGAAGGCCCGTGAACTGGACAGTGTTGTTGGTCCCAAAGGCATGGGACCTCTCGATGGTTACGGTATCCTTGTCTTTGGACATGAACATCGCAACACCATGACCATGTTGAATTACAACTACGCATACTACCAGCGTCTGGTCGAGGCGCAGGGATTTACAAAGGAGGTGGATTTTGTATCGTGTTACCTGCCAGCCGACAAGTTTCAAATCCCCGAACGTGTCGAACGGATCACGCAACGTGTAATGCAACGCGGCGGGTTACAGGTCAAGAAGTTCAAGAATAAGCGGGAACTTGTCTCGTGGGCTTCACGTATTGGCGAAGCGTATAACGATGCCTTTGTCAATAATTGGGAATATTATCCACTCACACAGCGCGAGATCGATTTTGTCGTTGACAACATTATGACCATTGCAGATCACCGTCTCATCAAGATCATCACTCAGGGAGAGGATGTGGTCGGATTCCTTTTTGCCTTTCATGATGTTTCTGCGGCGCTTCAACGCTCACAGGGACGCCTGTTCCCGTTTGGATTGATCGATATCCTGCTTGAGCTTAAGCGCACGACACAGTCGCTGTCAATGGAATGGGGATTCTGCCCGAGTTTCAGGGTCACGGCGGCAATGCCATGTTGTACTCTGAAATGGGGCATACACTTTTGGAGTTCAAACAATTTGCCCATGTGGAAATGACCCAGGTGGCGGAGACCACCGAGCAAATGCGTGCCGACTTGAAGAATTTAAATGGTGTGGAATATAAGAATCATCGTGTGTATCAAAAAGAGTATCAAGTAGACAGGTATACAAGTAACCATGTAAAAATGAAAACAGGTAAACAGCAAACCCGTCTACCTGTTTGCTTGTTTACCTGCCTATCTACCTTACCCAATCTCAACTTTCACTTCCTGCCCCGATGGGCATTGTTTCCTGTCCCTTATCCGGGAGTTAGCGGCAACAAGATATGGAATTGACTGCCGGGGAAGGTGACTTCGTCATACCCTGCGCTTTCCACCCAGATGCGCCCACCGTGCGCTTCCAAAATGCCTTTGGAGAGCGCCAGCCCCAACCCGGCGCCGCTCCCTTTGAAACGTGTCTTGCTGGTGGAATGTTTGGATACGTCACCCGGTTGATAGAACTTGCTAAAGATAATGTCGCGTGAATCCTGGCTGACGCCCACACCTGTATCGCTGACAATGATCTCCACGCCGCCGTTTGGCAGGTCTGCGCTTTGTAGAGGCAAGGCTGTGGCGGTCACTGTGATTTTGCCATCGTTGGGAGTGAATTTGATGGCATTGCTCAACAAGTGCTGAAATAATTTCTTTAAAAGATTTGGATCTGCTTTGACCGTAGGCAGGGACGGCAAATCAATGGTTAAGGTTTGGTTGCGTTCCTTGAAACGTTTTTTCAAGCGAGTTTCCCACTTCCCTCATCAACGTTCCGATGTTTACGGGGATGACATGCATCTGCAGGGTGCGCGTGTCGATCTGCACGATGTCGAACATGGAATCCATGATCTCGTGCAGACGTCTTGTCCCTTTGGAGATGCCTTTTACCATTTCCTTGACAACACCTGGCAGAGTATCGTCTTCCAGCAGCATTTCTGTGTAACCGACCATGGTGGTCAGACGGGTGCGGAGTTCGTGTGAGGCAATGCTGATGAAGTCTGATTTGGTCTGATCGAGTCGTTCGAGGTCGCGGTTGGCTTTATCGAGCGAACGATAGGCTTGCCGCAATTCGGTGTTGAGTTGCACGAGGTTATCAACAAGACGGGCATTTTCCAACGCGACTGCCGTCTGGTTGGCGAGAGCTGAGAGGGTGACCAGGTCTTCCTCGGTGTAACGGTTGCCGCTGATCTTTGCGCCGAGCGCAAGCATACCGATCCATTCACGTTTGGAGAAGATCGGCAAATACACTTCCGATTCGAGACGGCTGAACCACTCCCGCTCCAGTGAGGAAAGAGACCGATAAGCGGGGAGCAGGTCGAGGTCATATTGAAGAAGCGGACGTTGTTCCTGTAAAAAATATTTCACAACGGGGCTGTCTTCCGTCATGGTCATGATCTTGATCTGACGTTCTCCCTGATTGCGCACCGCACGCACACGATACGATCGGTATCCTTCGCCGGTATGTTCAGGGTCAACCAGGAAGAGGAAGCCGCGCGAGATATCCATGGCTTCGATGATGAGACCCACGGCAACATTTGCAAGTCTCTGCATGTCGAGGATGTTACTGATTTGTTCACTGTAGGCATGCAGTGTTTTTCCGGCATGGAACTCTTCGAGATTGAACCAGCGGTTCACGAGCCTGCGAACGAGCGAAAGCAAAGGCGTGAATATGAACGAAAGCAGAAGAGCAATCCCTGCGCCGACGAGCAACGGGTTGAAATTAGGCAGGGCATTGAATACGGCTTGCGAGGCAGAGAAGCCTGCAACATAAAACCCAACAATCACCATGGTTGTGATGATATAGATTAATACGCGTCTGGCAACTTCGCGCAGGTCGGGCGGGTCGTGGGTGACGATGATGAATGCCGCAAGCACGGCAACTCCCAGCCGTAATGGATTGCCTGGGAATTGCCTTCCGAAGATCAGCAATAAGTCACTGAGAAAGATCAGGAGAAAAACCGGGGTCCAGTAATTGAGGCGGTTCCGTAAAAGCGGCTGGCGGGAACGTGAATAGGCGATGCGTGTGATCATGAACCCGGCGACAGTGAAAACCAGCCAGCCCAGCGCAGACCATGCCGGTGCAAGCTGTTCACGCGTGAGGGAGAGCGAACCGTTTGTCCAAATGACCTCACCCAGACCCAAAAAATTCGGGATGATCGCTGCAATGACAAGCCCCCAAAAAACACCCATGCCGAGCCATGTCCAGATTTCGCGGCGGGTGAACTTTAGCGCGGTCAATGTCATCAGGACCGCAAGCAATAACGCTCCATAGATCTGAAGTTCTTGTGCAAATTGCGCGTCCATGCGCAGCACGCCGCCAAGCCGCAAACCTTCGATCACATCCAACAATAGAGCCGTTAATGAATATCCAACCAGCAGCAGGGAAGCTGGCTCATGACCGCTGCGGCGCTGGATAAGCATCACGATAACGGGCAGATATAACGCTGCCAGTAATAGAAACAATATCAAATTAAGCGCTTGTGAGGACATCGCGGCAAAGTATACTCGAAATCATTCACGACTTGGGTTATCATTGCTAGTATGCATATCACACGAACCTCCCGCGATACCTATCAATTCAATGCGGATTTTTTCCGCCCGGACGGACGCGTGGTCTTTGACGATTTTGCCTCCGCCCGGAAATTTGCATCCCAAATGTCAGCGCATCGGGCCCAGCCGGTGCCTGCCTCTGACCTATATGCCTTGTCCTTAATTGATGAGGCATTGCGCGTGCTCGTAAAACAGTACGCGCCCGCCGCAGTCATGGAGGCCGCGGTGGCGGCAGTCGGTGAAAACCTTGGCGCAGAGTCGGTTGCCTCCACCGAAATGAAGTTCATTTTAGAATTTCCTCCCGACGATGTTTATCGCGGGGATGAAAAGGTGGAAGAATACCTCACAAAACTTACCGAACGGGCGCGTGAAAACAATCGAAGAATTGATCTATGTCTTCACGCATAATGCAAACCCGGCGATCAATCCCTTACTTGAATTGGTGGACGATGAACCACTGGAGCCCACCGCGTATAAAAACCTGATCGCCTCCTTAAATTCATTCTTTGCCCAGACCGCAAACACTGCACCGAACATTCAGGGCAGTGGAGACTCTTTGTTCGATATTTTGCGTGCGCCATCCGAAGCCTCCCCGGATTCTTTGGAAGGACAATTGCAATTCATCCTTGCCAAATGGGGAGGTTTATTAGGTGAAACGTTTGTCTCACGCATTATTCGCGGCATCGACTTCCTGCGCGAAGAAGTCATCCGTCAACATCTGGCGCATGGAGATTTCAAACCCGATGTGCCTTTGCAATCTTATAGCGGCGGTGAATATCAGGAATACGAAAGATACAGCCCTGATAAAGAATGGATGCCGAAGCTGGTTCTTATCGCAAAGAATTCCTACGTATGGCTCGAACAACTTTCGCGCAAATATGGCCGCTGGATCAAGACTCTCGATCAAATCCCTGACGAAGAACTGGATCTGTTGAGAGACCGCGGCTTCACGGGTTTATGGCTGATTGGCTTGTGGGAACGTTCACGCGCCTCACAAAAGATCAAACAACGCATGGGCGATGCAGACGCGGTCGCTTCGGCGTATTCGCTTTATTCCTACGATATTGCGGAAGATTTGGGAGGATGGGGAGCATTGGAGAATTTGCGAAGTCGTGCCTGGCAGCGTGGGATTCGGCTTTCTGCGGATATGGTTCCCAATCACATGGGCATCGACTCGCAGTGGGTGATGGAACATCCCGATTGGTTCCTGTCGCTTCCTTATTCCCCCTACCCTTCCTATACATTCAACTCCGAAGATCTTTCAGATGATATTCGCGTGCAGGCATTGTCCTTGAAGATCATTATTACGATCATTCTGATGCATCCGTTGTCTTTCAACGATACGACCGTTCATTCGGGCGAAATGCGTTATATCTATCATGGCAATGACGGCACATCCTTCCCGTGGAACGACACTGCACAACTTGATTATTCGCAGGCACAAGTGCGTGAAGCGGTCATTCAAACCATTTTGCATGTGGCGCGCAACTTCCCCGTTATCCGCTTTGATGCGGCGATGACGCTGGCGAAGAAACACATTCAGCGTTTGTGGTTCCCCGAACCCGGCGCGGGCGGCGCGATCCCGTCCCGGTCTGAGCATGGCATGACTCGGGCGGAGTTTGATGCGGCGATCCCCGAAGAGTTCTGGCGCGAGGTCGTGGACCGCGTCGCGAAGGAAGTCCCTGATACCTTGCTTCTCGCCGAAGCGTTCTGGCTGCTTGGAGGGATATTTCGTCCGCACGCTGGGAATGCATCGTGTGTATAACTCGGCGTTCATGCACATGCTGCGCGATGAAGATAACGCCAAGTATCGCATGGCGATCAAGAACACGCTGGAGTTCGATCCGCAAATTCTCAAGCGTTACGTCAACTTCATGAACAACCCCGATGAAAAAACAGCCGTCGAACAATATGGCGATGGTGATAAATATTTCGGCGTGGCGACAGTGCTTGCGACTTTGCCCGGCTTGCCCATGTTCGGTCACGGACAGGTCGAAGGCTTCCGCGAAAAATATGGGATGGAATTCCGCAAGCCGAAAATGGATGAACAACCCAACGAAGGACTTATCGCCGGGCACGATTGGAAGATATTCCCGATCCTTCACCGCCGCTTCGTGTTCGCTGGTGTGGAGCAGTTCTTCCTCTATGACCTTTACACCCCCAACGGCTCTGTGGATGAAAACGTCTTCGCCTATTCAAACGTCCACAACGACGAACGTGGACTTGTCCTCTATCACAACCGCTTTGCCAATACCGGCGGTTGGATCAAAACTTCTGCCGCGTATCTTGATAAAGCTACTGGCGACCTGCGGCAGAAATCTCTCGCCGAAGCGTTGAGCCTGCCCTTCGAAGGCTACGTCATCTTCAAAGATTATGTCACACACTTGGAGTACATCCGTTCGTGTGATGAACTCTGGGGTAAAGGGTCTGTATGTTGAACTGCACGCCTACCAACACCACGTCTTCATGGACTGGCGTTTCGTAGATGATGAGCGTTGGCAGGCGGTTTACAATGCGTTGAACGGCGCGGGTGTAGAGTCCATGCAAGCGAAGTGGGATGAAATGTTTGGCATGAAAGAGGAAGTTGTAGAAGAAGTGAAGGTCAAAAAGCCGAGGAAGAAAGCAGTGAAGAAAAAGGGGTCATCTACAAAAGTCACGACGAAAAAAAGTGTAAAGAGTACGAATCAAACCACAACAAAGCAGAAAGTAGCAGATTCTAAGATACTCGTGAAGAAATCTTCGGGTAACGGAGAGAACTGAATAAAGCTACCATTATTTCAATAGCCAATAATCCGACGCCGTTTGATTAGTGGCGGATCATATTTAAGCTCGATGTAAGCACTATTAATGTTGTTGATGAGTTCCTCGGCGTCTCTTCCGTCTAGTGGTTTGATAAAACAATCCTGCCCGGGAATTGAAATTCTGTTCGCACGATCTAATTCAGGCTTGTGTGACAATAATGAATGTTCTACCTCAGAATGAGGTTCCTCAAAAGAGTACAAACTTAATAAACGAACTATTGGCACATCCTCTTGATTATCTTGATCCCAAAAAATCAACCTGAAATTAGTAACTATTAGTTTGCCTAAATGTGGTGGCTCCTCATAATACCGAGGTGCCACAAAGTCCTTGGATTTTCCTCCAAAGCTACCTTTCTTAGGAGGAGGGGCGATAATTTTATACTTTACACAGTTAACATTGTCTGAAAATATTATATGTTCGCCTTCTAAAGGTTGACGACCAATATCCTTTTCTTGAGCCAATCGCGTAGTTTTCTTTTTGGATGCTTTTCCTGCCGTTTCACTATTTTCTACTTGTGCGACCTTATGCTTTGTTTTTACACGGGCGGGCTTTTGTTTTACATCTTTTGGGTTGGAAGAACCTACATTTTTCGTTTTTTCTTTCGCTTTTCGTTCTGTGGCATTTTGTTCATTATCGTTGTGCGCTAATTCTTCGAAATATACAGAAATTGAAGCACTGAGTGAATCAAGCCCTACTGATTCATTTTTGCGAATATCAATTCTTTGATGGTTGGTCAAACGGATCGGAATAGTATCTTTTTCATTTCCTGCGATTAAGATTGGGAAGATGCGCTTGTCATTATCTTCAGCATAACTGATCTCGCGTCGTACCCATAGCGAGTTTTTGGAGTCCGGAGAAAGCAAAACAACTACAGCCCCAGCGTTGATAATTGCTTTTTCGATTTCTGCTTCCCAGATGGGCGTACCAGGCACCAGTTTTTCATTGTCCAGCCAAATGTTTATGCCCTGTTTGCGGAGGAACATAACAACCCGTCGCATGATGGGTTCGTCTCTACGGCTGTAGCTTATAAAAACGTGATTGGTTGTTGAAGGTTGTACCATGTGCTCTCTATTTGAATTGTTTTCTTTCGTATAAGTAACGTCTCACAAAATTAAAAGTTTGTATCTTTTTTCAATAAATGCCAACCCATTACAAACCCACCAATTCCCCAGCCGATGGCGGTACCAGCCGCCCAACTGGTTGCAAGGTCGCCACCTAAATTTTCAATCATTCCTTTCGAGATGGACCACCCAATCGCTCCCCCAATTGCCCAAGCTAGGACGATTAAGGCGAAGCTTTTCCAAATGGAACGAATATAGTTTACGCCCAAGGTGCCTGACATTCCGATAATAACGAAGATCACCATCCCAATTCCTGCTCCGATCGCCTCGGTGAGTTCCCAGCCGATCAGCCAACCGGTGGAGCCACCAAAAGCCCACGCCAATACCATCAATATGAGGTTTTTTGAGTGGGGAATTTTTCCAGTGAATCGTAAAGCAGTGACAGTAACAATTCCACCGATTACCCCGCCGATTGCTCCACCAGCGATCTCGCCAGGAATCTCTTCAAAACTATTATAGATAAATCCTCCGATTGCTCCGCTGATTATCCAGCCCAGTGTAAACCAAAGAATGGTCTGGCTGGATGTTTCAGAAATCAAAGTCTTCTTAATTTCCGGATTGGATGTTTTTTCTATAGCATCCTTTTTCATTTCTTCTTGTGCATCTGATTCTTTCAGATATTCAGAAAGCGCATTATGTAATGAGGTTAAGCCCGCTGTTTCATTGTCGCGCAGATCCACAAACTGACGTGTGATCAACCGCAGTGAAATGGATGAATCTTCGTCACCTCGTACCAGTACGGGAAAAATCCGTTTGTGGTTTTGATCGGCAAGGCTGATTTCCCGCCTCACCCATTCTGAATTTTTTGCATCCGGTGAAAGTACCACAACAATGGCGGAGGCGCTCCTGATCGCCTTTTCGATTTCCTCCTCCCAAACGGGAGTTCCCGGAATCAGCTTTTCGTTATCCACCCATACTTTGATTCCCTGTTTGCGAAGGAATACCGCTGTTCGCTGCATGACATCGTTGTCCTTGCGGCTGTAGCTCATAAAAACATGACCTATCGATAATTGAGCCATAATATTCCTTTACACGGGTACTTGTATTATAAGAGTAAAGCGGTATTAATTGAATGCCCTGTTTTCTTCTTCGTGTTCCTGAGGATTGACCATTGATGAGCAAGATTACCCACGTGAACGAAGTGCTGACTCCCGCATCATATGTAGCGGACTTGTCCAGCCTTTCGCCCTTGGGTGAATTTAACTACCTTTTCCTCACCGATTATGCGCCTCATAGTCCCGACCTGGTTGCTTTCTCTGCTCCGCACGCCTGGGTATCTCTCGACCCACCCACGATACAGAACAGACGAGTCAATATGTGTGTGGCTGCGGGGCGCGACTATGCCTATGTCCCTCCTACGGCGCGGGATTTTCAAAGGCAACGCCAAAGAGAAAATGGATGTACCTGTGTCGGTGGCAGTATAAGTGCTCCTCCTGAATCTTGTCTTGTACTACTCTCTACATGCCAGGCAGGGGACGCCCGGTTCTCTCTTGCATTAATCCGCACTGCCCACCGCTTTATTAATTTTCTCGTCGCCTCTTTGTACGTGCTGAATGAGATTTAAGCCTGCAACGTAAAAGTAACCCAGCGTATAAATAACCATCCATGGCACGAGACCCCAGCCCACGGAATGTTCCAGCGTGAAGACCGTAATGAGAGCGTAGATACCCAGCGCAACTTCAGCCCATATCAGAGGGCTGATGGGCGGTAAATATTTGCGGTCAATTTTTTTATTTTGCCTGCGGCGATTTCCGAGATTGAGTTTGGGAGTTCGCACAAACGTACCTCCTTTTTTGGTTAACCCCTGCAGTACAGCGATGGAGGTACTGAGCGAGATACCAAAACCTACAATGGTCAAGAGGGGAAGTATTTTCAGCCGTTCGCTCAGTCTGGACGTGCGCGAAGCGGCGGCTGTTGCATAGAGCAAGGGTGGTCCTATGGCTGTAATGATGGTAAAGGGGAAGATGCGAAACGCTTGAGGGATCAGTAACCCAACCGGCAGAGTCAATATTAATGCCGCAAGCATGAGTGGATTAACGAAATATCCGGTGAGATGAAAAATTGCCATCAGGCGTACGTTCCAAGGCAGTCCGGGTTGTGTGAGCAGTTTGGGTAAAATTTTCCTGGCCACCTGAAAGCTGCCTTTTGCCCAGCGGAACTGCTGTTCTTTAAAGGCTTCCACTTGCATGGGCAATTCAGCTGGCACTACTACCTCGGGCACATATTCGATCTTCCAGCCGCGCATTTGGGCGCGATAACTTAAGTCCAAGTCTTCTGTCAGGGTGTCCCATTGCCAGCCGCCTGCGTCTTCGATACATTCGCGCCGCCACAAACCGGCCGTTCCATTGAAATTTAAGAAGAAACCGTTGGAAGCGCGGACGCTCTGCTCAATAATGAAGTGACCATCGATCGCCATTGCCTCAGCCTGTGTCAGCGTGTTGTACTTGCGGTTGACGTGACCCCAGCGAGTTTGAAGACAACCCAAAACCGGGTTTTGAAAGAATGGAATGGTCTTCTTCAGCCAATCTGTTGAGGGAGAAAAATCTGCGTCGAAGATCGCAATAAACTCCCCGGTTGCCTTGTGAAGTCCTTCTTCCAATGCGCCAGCTTTGTACCCGGTACGGTTGATGCGATGCAACCGTTCGATGTTAATACCTTTATTCTTATGTTCACGGACCAATTCTGTGACAAGTTCTGCGGTGTCATCTGTCGAATCATCCAATACTTGGATTTGGATACGGTCGGACGGATAGTCCAGTTTTGTCACCGCTTGCAGGGAACGGGTTACGGTATATTTTTCATTGTAGATCGGGATCTGCACAGTCACGCGGGGCCATTTTCCAAACTGGGTGATCTTCTTATGTTTGGTGTTTTTTCTGAACAAAAAGAGAATGGTAGCGATCAGACTGTTCAGACCGTAGAGGGATAGCCCCAATACAACGATAAGATAAAGCACTTCAACCCCAAGGATGAGTATTTCCATAGCTTCCTCCTGGAAAACTTGAACGACTGAAAGGAAAAAAAGCAAACTCTTCCACCCTTGCTTTCATGCGCAGCATTAGGCACAGAGGCTGGAATGTGGTTAATCAAAGTTCATAATGTAACCTTAATATAATTTCCCTGTGTAAAAGAAGCCTTAGCAATTAATTAATAATTGTTAAGGTAATGAGAGTTTCAATAAATTTGGTACAGATGGACTATATTGACATTAGGTATTTCCCCCATTGTTCTACTATGGAATCGCCTATGCCTGACCGTGTTTTGAGTAGGCGCGAGGTTGTCGGTACACGACAAGATAAAGCACGGCCAAGGCTGATAACCAAAATACCACGGAGACGATTAATCCGGTTCGGGAACTTTGGTAGATCATGGGATTGTTGGCAAGCCAGGGCAGAGACTCTGGTATGGGCTTACGGTCCAGAAGGTAGTATAAGATATCTTCCAGTCCGCTGAACGCAGTGACGAAAAGCGATAGGAGGAAGTAAAGGCAATCCCTCCAGGCGCCCCACATGAGCAGGACGCCGATGGTGGCATAACCTGTCAAAGATATGAACCAGCCAGAATGGTAGGCGCTGGCATATTCCACCATATTATTTGCTTCAAATATGCGCTGCCAGATGATAATATCTGTAACTGTATAAAAGAAGAGCGCAATGAGGGTTGTAGAAATTGATCTGTATTTTTTCATGATGCTTCTGCTCCGGCGGGTTTGCCATGCTTATCAAAACGACGGTAGTATACCTCCAGTGACTTGTAAAAACGATTGGAAAAACATGACTTTTCCCCTACGGAATTGATAGTTTGTAATTGGAATTTGGAAGCAAAATTAACTTTACAGCGATCAATTTCCCCAGCGGGGTTGGTAATCACAATAACCATTGTTCGTTAGCTGACGCATTTCACCGTCATCAATACGCATGATGAAAATCTCGCATGAGTTCAGATCCTGTGCAATATTGGTATAGGCAGTAAAAGCGATCCATTTGCCGTCCGGGGAAAAGCTGGCTCCTTGGGAGTTCATTCCAGCCGGGGAAACCTGGTGTAAATTGCTTCCATCTGCATTCATCAAGTAAACTTCATGAGCCCGGCTGCCGCCCATATCAAGAGAAATTAATCCGTTGATTGACCAGTCACTGCGTCCGCGCGTGTCAATAGACTGATTGAGCAATTGCGGATCACGTCCATTGAAATCAATGGTATATAGTTTGTTGTTATCACCCTTGCCCATGGCAAATAAGATTTGCTTGCCGTCTGGTGCCCAGGTCCCGTCATGGATATCCTTGCCTGCTTCGCCGTAAAATTCTCCAGGGTCACTTCCATCCCTTTTCATGATCCATAATTGAAAATTATCACTGCCCGACCGATAATGAAAAACGATCTGCTTATTATCGGGTGAAATCTCGGGAGATCCGAGACTTCTTTTTAAGTCTGTAAGCCGGGTTGATTTCCCGCTGGCGATATCCAATTCATAAATCTCGGAAGTTTTTCCGTCGCTTGATATATAAACTGCCTTTTTCCCATCTGGTGAAAGGGATGCATTGGAACTGGCGAAGGTGTCTGTCAACCGCCTCCAGCCTGAACCATCTGCGTTGATAATGCAAACTTCGTCGCCCTGAATCTGGCAAGTATATATGATCTTGCCAGTAGGAGGTTCTTCGGTCACTGCCGGGCTGGTGGCGGTTTTTCTTATTTGTGGATCGACATTGGAGGGCGTGGTGGGCGCGACTTGTGTCGGGATATTGTTGAAAACAAAATTACCTGCAATGAATAATCCCCCAATACAGGCAAGCCCGATTAGGACCAGCAGGCTCGGCAGGGCAAACTTTTTCAAATCCGCAGGCTTTATTTCAAATGATCTCTTCTGCTTTGGCCGTTTACTGACAGCGGTAGCTCCGAGGAAATCGTTGAGAGCTGACGCCAATTCGTCCATGCCCCTGTTCATATTCCCGTGAATATCCACCCGCTGGTGACTGGAAAGCCGCAGCGGGATCGAGTCGTTTGCATTCCCATGGATCAATACGGGAAATATGCGTTTGCTATTCCCTTCGGCAAAACTGATCTCGCGCCGTACCCATTCAGAATTGTTCGAATTCAGGGGAGAGCAGAACAATAAAACCCGCCGCGCCGCGGATGGAGCGTTCGATTTCACGTTCCCAGGCTGGAGAGCCAGGGATGAGGTTTTCGGTATCCACCCAAACATTTATGCCGCGCTCCCTTAATTCAGCGACCACCCGGCGTTGCTGGCTGGCATCTTCCCGGCTATAGCTCATAAAAAAATAGGGTGAGGATGAGGGGGTCATGTTTTTCTCTCTTTGGGCTTCAGGGCATTATAGAATAAAAAGCTGATTAGGTAAACAAAAAAACAGCGCAAGACGGAAATCTAACGCTGTTGGTGGTATTGATCGGAATCGGTCAGCTTGTGTGTTCTTTAGAATATGCCGGTGAATTTACAATAACACACGCTGACGGGTCAAGCTCCTGCGTTGCGTCATTGTGATTTATTTTCCCTGATCGAGTTCTGACGGGTGCGGAGGGTAATTCGGGGTCTGGCGGCGAAACTCGTAGTTTTCCATCACGGCTTCGATGATGGCTTTTTGTTTCGGTGGGACCTCTTTAAATTCGACGCCAATATTAAAGTATTCGGGGCTGAGATCCTGATGACACCACGCCACGCGTACCGGCATGGTCATGCTTGCATCGCGGGTGTTGGGCAATTCAGGCAATTCAATGGAAATTGTCAACTCGGTATCAATATCCATGCTTTGATCGCTGATCACCATGGCGCCGAGCAAGTTAAGATCTCCCAGATACCCGACCAGTTTTCCATTGTGCAGTTCATGTACCTGTGAGTAGGACATGAGATTCTTGCGTGGCTGTTTGCGTCTTTCCTGCATATCTGCCTCCGATGTCAAGTGTACATGAAGTGAGAAGCAAAATCAATATCACTATATCTTAAAATCCCCGGCGATTTGCATGTTTTGTGGTTAAATCAAACCATGCGATGGATATACCTTTCTCCTCATCTTGATGATGCCGCTCTTTCTGCGGGCGGCTTGATTTATGAACAGACCCATTCAGGTGTCCCCGTTGAAATATGGACATTTATGTGCGGCTTCCCGCCTGCTGGCGAACCCTCTCCGTTTGCGCAGTTCCTTCACACACAGTGGGGCTTTGCCTCCGCCGAGGAAGTCCATTCGTATGCGCCGTCTGGAGGATGAAAAAGCAGCGGGCAGACTGGGTGCAAAAACCGTTCACTTCGATTTTCTGGATTGCATCTACAGACGCGGGCAAAGCGGGGATTGGCTTTACTCGGGAATTTCCTTCGCGCCCCAAGCAGACGACGCCGGACTTCCTCAGGAGATCGCGGACATCATTCTGCCTCGCCTCAACCCTGACGATGTGCTGGTTTGTCAGCTATCGGTTGGTTCTCATGTTGACCATGTCCTTGTGCGGCAAGCCGCCGAACTGTTGGGGCGTCCGCTTCTCTATGATATCGATGTTCCTTATATCTTCTACAAATCTGAAGAACTGGAGCCGAAATCCATCGGGATGCAAGAAGAAACTCACAGAATAACCGCAACAGGTCTAAAGTCGTGGAAAGAGGCGGTTTTATCGTATGCTTCCCAACTTCCGAGTTTGGGAGATGCCTTCGACACGCCTGAAAAGGCTGAGGAGGCCATCCAATCCTACTGGGAGGAGTGGAGAGGAATCCGTTTGCTCCAGTCGGAATAGGCGGTCAGGGTCACTTGTACTGGCACTTAATCCGTGATATATTAACTCCGCCTCACAGAAAAATATCGGGTTTCATCATTTGCATCTCTGTCCAGAGATGCAAAATTCTTATAGCAGGAAAAAAAAGATGCCTACAAATTTTTTGACCAAAGATGGTTATCAAAAGCTCCAGGATGAGCTGGACTACCTGCGCACAGCCAAGCGCCAGGAAGTTGCCAATCGTCTGCATGAAGCCATGGAAGGCGGAGAACTCATAGAGAATGCCGAATACGAAGCCGCCAAGAATGAACAGGCTTTTGTGGAGGGGCGTATCCAGGAACTGGATATCCTCCTTGCTACTGCGAACATTATTGATGAGAACGGTACCAAGAAGAAAAGCGACGGCGTTCAAATGGGTTCCAAGGTGACGATCAAAGAAGGTAATTTTGAAGCTGAGACCTTTACCATTGTGGGCGCGGCGGAAGCCAATCCACGCGAGGGCAAGATCTCACACGAGTCCCCGATTGGCAAAGCCATTCTCGGACACAAGATCGGTGATAGCGTCAAGGTGGAAACGCCGGGCGGCACATATAGTGTTAAAATCCTGAAAATCGGTTAGACACAGGAACGGTCTAGTTTGCCCCGCGTACCTGTGATGGAACGCGGGGCTTTTGTTTATACCCTCTCCCATTGGGAGAGGAGAGAGTGAGGGAAATATCTCCCTCATCCCCAGCCCTTCTCCCTGAGGGAGAAGGGGGAGGAACGGATGGCTGACTACAACTCACTGGAAAAGGTACGTCTACAAAAATTGGAGGAACTCCGTGCGGAGGGCATCGAAGCCTACCCGACGCGTGCGCAACGAACGCATAGGAGTGTGGATGCCATCGCTGAATTCGAAGCGAAGGAACCTGAAGGCGTGGAAGTAAAAGTGACCGTTGCCGGGCGTATCCGTGCCAGCCGCTCGATGGGCAAGGTGTCCTTTGCTCATATCGAAGACGGAGCAGGCAGGATTCAATTGTTCCTGCGCGCCAACGAGCTTGGCAAAGAGCGCGTGGACTTTTTCAACAAGATGCTGGATCTCGGAGACTTCATTCAGGCACAAGGCGTCATGTTTCGCACGAAGTCTGGCGAAGTAACGCTTCACGTTCATGACTTTAACCTGCTCGCCAAATCCATCAGCCCTCTCCCCGCCGCGAAAGACGAGACTCTCGAAGACGGCAGCGTTGTCCGTCACGCCGCGTTGGATAACGCCGAACTCCGTGCCCGACAACGCTACGCCGATTTGGCAGTGAATCCTGATGTCCGTGAGACATTCCGCAAGCGCGCAGCCATCATTAAAGCTCTGCGTGAATTTTTGGATGACAAGGGATTTCTTGAAGTGGAGACTCCCATCCTGCAACCGTTATATGGTGGGGCGGCGGCGCGTCCGTTTACAACCCATCACAACGAACTTGAGCAGGATATGTACCTGCGCATCTCCTTTGAGCTGTACCTGAAACGACTGCTTGTTGGAAATCTTGAAAAAGTCTACGAGATCGGACGTGACTTCCGCAATGAAGGCGTCTCGTTCAAGCACAATCCTGAATTTACGCAACTGGAATTTTATTGGGCGTATGCTGATTATCTGCAAGTCATGGAATTGACTGAGCAGATGGTCTCTTATACTGCGCAGAAAGTGTTGGGGACCCAGAAGATCAAATACAAGGAACACCCGATCGATTTAACGCCTCCGTGGAAAAGACTTGAAATGCGACAGGGCATTCTCGAAACTTCAGGTATCGATATTGCCGAATACAAAACGGGCGAGGAATTATTCAATGCCATGAAAGCGAAACACCCGGGGAAAGTCCCGGATGCAAATATGACACGCGGCAAGTTGATCGACTTCCTGCTCAGCGAATTTCTTGAGCCAACGTTGATCCAACCGACGTTTCTCTATAACTATCCGCGCGATATTTCGCCATTGGCAAAATCCATTCCCAATGATGCGTTGACCGTGGAACGCTTTGAAGTATATATCGCTGGTTTTGAGTTGTGCAACGCCTTCACCGAATTGAACGACCCCATAGACCAGGAACAACGCTTCCTCGAAATGGGACGTGACTACGCTGACAACGAAGAAGAGAGACATCCGCTTGACGAAGATTACCTGCGAGCCATGCGCTACGGTATGCCGCCCAACGGCGGCTTTGGGATGGGCGTGGATAGGCTCGCAATGTTATTGCTGGACAAACATTCGATACGTGAGGTGTTGTTGTTCCCTGCGTT
Source organism: uncultured Chloroflexia bacterium (assembly GCA_963753655.1). GTDB lineage: Bacteria > Chloroflexota > Anaerolineae > Anaerolineales > Villigracilaceae > Defluviilinea. The sequence continues at coordinate 233,402 of CAVWDB010000015.1, read as the reverse complement.
GAGGAATGAGGAATAAATTACTGGGGCGACCACGCGGGTTGCCTTTTGGTTGAATAAAAGGAGGTTGTATGTCCAATTTGCCGCCTGATCGAGAACGACAGATCCGTGAATTCATCAATGCGGATCAGTTGATCTATGCGATCAAACTTTACAGGGAAGTCACCGGCGTCGGACTCGCCCAGGCTAAATCTGCCGTTGAGGCTATGGCGCGCGATGAAAGCGTGAGTATCCCTGCGCCGCAAACCCCATTCAATGATCCGCTCCTTGAAACCAGAATCAGGGAGATGTTGATAAAGCGAAACAAGATCGAAGCCATTAAAATCTATCGGCAGGCGCATGGCGTTGGGTTGAAAGAAGCAAAAGATGCAGTCGAGCAGATGAATGCAGATATGCAGCGCGAGCGGCAAGGCGAGCGGCGCGAAAATGTTTCCATGAGTACGGCGGACACGTCACTGCCCTCCGAACCTGTGATCAGCAGGAATCCATTTGAAGATGAAGCGGAAAGTAGTGGAGCGCGGCTGGTCCTTACAATTGCGATTCTTCTTGTTTTAGCCGGAGCGTTTGTTTTCTTCCTGCTGCGTGGGTTTTAGAGAATGGATGGCTCAAATCGTCTTTTGGTCGCTGGTGACATATTGGCAATTGCCGTCGTCACGATCATCGGGTTTGCCACGCATGGAGAAACAGGTACATCCTTTCTTCCGCGCATGGCTGTATTATTTTTTCCGCTTGCTATCACCTGGTTTATTCTTTCTCCATTTCTCGGACTCTTCCAACCAGAGATCACACGAAACCCCAAACAACTCTGGCGACCCCTATTTGCCATGTTCTTCGCCGCGCCCCTTGCCGCCGTCATTCGCGGACTTCTCCTCAACGCCCCGATCATTCCCATCTTTGCGGTGGTGTTGAGCGCAACATCTGCATTTGGAATGTTGGTTTGGCGAATCCTTTATTTCTTGTTGAACCGCAAAGCCCGCGCAGAACGCTAAGAAAAAAAACTTTTCAAACTTTGCGCTCTTAGCGGTTAATTGTTTGCAGTGATAAAATACTTTCAATGGATGAACTAGCCCTCATTACTGACGCGCAAAACGGCAGTCTTGACGCCTTCAATACGCTTGTCCTGCACTATCAAGACAAGGTCTTCAATACCGCGTTGCGTATCCTTGGCGACGAGGACCAAGCCGCGGACGCCTCGCAGGAGGCTTTCATCTCGGCGTTCAAAAGCATCACCTCCTTCCGCGGCGGATCGTTCAAAGCATGGCTCATGCGCACAGTAACCAACGCTTGTTACGATGAACTGCGTCGTAAAAAACGGCGTCCCACAACGCCCCTCGAACCCGATACTGAAGACGGCGAAGAAATGGATTCCCCGCGCTGGCTCGCTGACCCGAACATGACCCCAGATCAGCAAATGGAAGCCGACGAAGTGGAACACGCCATCCAGCACTGCCTCAACAACTTGCCGCTCGAATTTAAAACCGTCGTGATCATGGCAGATATTCAGGGTATGGATTATGCCGAGGTCGCGGTCGCAGTGCGAGTGCCGCTGGGCACCATCAAGAGTCGCCTCGCACGCGCACGCTTAAGATTACGTGAGTGTCTTCAAGGCTTTGCGGAACTTTTACCCGCTTCGTATCGTCTGGAAGAAGGAATAAATGCGTAATGATGAAACGTGATCTTGAACTTCTTTCTGCATATTTGGATGGGGAACTCAGACCCTCCGACTCTACAAAATTGGAAGCCCGCCTCAAAACCGACCCCGAGCTTGTCTCCGTTTTGGATGATTTACGCGCGGCTCGAATCTTGCTCCGCAAACTGCCCTCCCGCAAAGCGCCGCGTAACTTCACGTTGACCCGCAAAATGGTTGGGCAAAATCCCCCGTTGCCGCGTTCTTATCCCCTATTTCGATATGCAAGTGTCGTGGCAACTTTGCTGCTCTTCCTGACCTTTGGTTTGAATTCCTTTGGCTCGCAACTGGCTTCGCAAAGCACTTATGGGATCGGCGGCAGTGGAGGCGGCAACGACACTGAGCTCTTTTCCGCAGAAGCTCCCATGCTGGAAGCGCCTGCCGAAGAAATGTCGCCCTTACCGACGCTCACTTTGGACACCCAGAACGGCGAACCCCCCGCGGCGCTGGCTCCTCCCCAGTCCACGGAAGTTGCTCCAGCGCAGGATTCAACTCGTATACTGGAAACTCCCGTGTTGAAGAACGGAGAGACTGAAAATGCCGTTGAACCGGCTCAGCTTCCGGCTGAGAAGGAGACGCCGCTGGTGCCGCGCCTCTGGCAGATCGTCTTCGGAGTTACCGCCGTGGTCAGTGCGATATTTATGGGACTGATGCGGCAGCTATCCGCCCGTCGTTGGAAATAAATAAATTGTAGGGAAGGGCGACCGCCCTTCCCTACGTTATTAATGACAAACCCCGATTTCAAATTCTGTCCCCGTTGTGCAAACCCCTTAAATTACGAAAAGCGTTTTGGAATGATTCGTCCCATCTGCCCGCAATGCGGGTGGATCCATTTTGTGGACCCAAAAGTTGCCGCGGCGGTACTGGTGACTCATGAAGGACGCGTCCTGCTTGTGCGACGCGTAAACGAACCCTTTCGCGGCATGTGGACATTGCCCGCGGGTTTCATTGATGGGGGCGAGGACCCGGCGCAGGCGGCGGAAAGGGAATGTTTGGAAGAGACAGGTTTGAGCGTCCGCGTGACGCGGGTGTATGATATCGTCTCAGGTCGTGAACATCCACGCGGCGCGGACTTTATCATCGTCTATCACGCAGAGGTTATCGGCGGGGAAATGAAGCCGGACGATGATGCGGACGCGGTCGAATGGTTCGATCCATTCCATTTACCGCCGCTTGCTTTTCGCGCCACACAAAAAGTGCTACAATCTTTTTATGCTTGATGTACGCCCTTCGCCGATTGCGGGACAATGGTATGAGGGAAACCCAGAGACGCTCGCTCGCAATGTAGATCAATACATGGACGACGCCCGACTGCCTGAACTGGATGGGGAAGTGGTGGCGGTGATCGCGCCGCACGCGGGACATAAGTATTCCGGCGCAGTCGCGGGCTATGCGTTTGCCGCGCTTCGGGATCAACAACCAGACCTGGTTGCCGTGATCGCACCGATGCACCATCCGTATTATGAACCTTTGCTTACCACGGCGCATGACGCATATCACACGCCCTTGGGGAATATCCCTGTGGATAAAAATGTCTTGACCGAACTCAATCTTGCTCTGAAATCGGAATTGGGATTTGGTCTCGTGACCGTTTCCAATGACCCTGAACATTCACTCGAGATCGAACTGCCCTTCCTGCAACGCGCCTTGAAGTCTGATTGGAAATTACTTCCCATTATGGTGCGGGCGCAGGACTCACGCGTCTCTGAAGGAGTAGGCATCGCGCTTGCGCGAGTTTTACGCGCTAGGAACTTTGCCCTCGTCGCCAGCACGGACTTGTCTCATTTTTATAATCAACAAACCGCCTTGAAATATGACCGCGCCATGCTGGAGCGTATCGAGTCGTTTGACCCGGAAGGTGCATTCGATTTGGAACGCGCAGAAAAAGGTTTTGCCTGCGGACTTGGCGCATTCACTGCCGTGCTATGGGCAGCGCGCGAACTCGGCGCGGATAGAGTAAAAGTCTTGCGTCACGCGACTTCTGGCGATGTGACAGGAGATTATGCGTCCGTTGTGGGGTATGGCGCGGCGGTGGTGTTGAAGTAATAAAAATTCCCAGCCAATGATTTATGGCTGGGAATTTTTATATGTTCTGGTCGAATAACAGCAACTTCATGGTTGGACAGCCACCATAAGGCGTTCACGAACAGCGGCAAAACTAAGGCTGGCTAAAATATCTTCTTTTGTCAGGTAGGGAAAATCTTTGAGGATTTCCTGCTCTGTCATGCCAGAAGCCAGATATTCCAATATATCGTACACGGTAATCCGCATTCCACGAATGCAAGGCTTGCCGCCGCGTTTTCCAGGTTCAAGAGTAATGATGTTTTTGTACTCCATGGCTGTTCTCCAAATCAGCGATTTCGAAGGTTTATCGCTCTTATGCTTATTATACGACAATTGAGAAGTTACCTTGCACTCTCCACCACCTTAACCTCTTCTTCCATCAATCCATATCATCCCCTTTAGAGGACAACTCATATATGTATAAGCAGGAAGTTCCACAAGTTTGCGGACTCACGCTCATTTGACGGTCAGATCTTTGTCTTCCATTTCCCAGGCGTGATCGAGCGTATGAAACGCAGTGTGCCGGATCAGGTACCGGAGCGGCCATTTCGCCACCTTGCCGGCCAACTTGCCCTGTGAGTGATAGTCCCGTATTGCGTTGCAATAGGCGTCGCGATGCGCCTTCATTCCTTTCTTGGTCAGCATCGCCTCATCGGGCGTAACCACGCCGAGCTTCTTCGCCCAATCCTGCTCGTTGGCAAATATATGGCGCACGATTTGGTCCCGATTACGCCCGCCGCCGCGTGGACCCGGCTGCATCTCAGCCGACACGCGCGCACGCACACTGTCGAAAAACGCCCAGCACGCCCGCATCAGCGTCAGTTCTCGCTCCAATTCTGCGCCTGACATGGCTTGCTGGTCGATGCTCGAAAACGCGAACGAGATACCCCAGAAGTCGGTTGAGCCTGTGCCCGGATAGCGCTCGACCACGTCGACGCCGGTGCTGGTCGCAAACGCGGCTTTTATCCCAGCCAGCTTCGTCACCGCTGCGTAGCGTGGAACGTAGGAGAGTAAGCGTTCGATCGCCGCTGCCTCGGTCTTTGCCCCGCGCGCGAGACCGGGCCAGTCCGGCGCCACCGCCACCACCTTCTTGCCCTTCGGTCCAATTTCCAATGTCACTCGAATAGACTTAGCCACGGCTCCTCCTGTCACAGTCGTTCCTGCCAACGCACACCCTCGAGGGAGCGTGTTGGTTGCATTACTCCCGCACTGCACGTTCTTTGTCTTGTGGTGTGCGTACCGCAGGTTGCTTATGCAGCGACAGCATTTCTCGACTTAGTAGCTGGCAACCTGCTCCCGGTCATTTGCCGCCAGGTTCTTTGGTTTAAAAATAAGAATGGTCAGGATGCCCCAAACGGTGATTAAGAAACCCATGTAGTTAACCACGTTGATTCCAGCCAGGTCTGCTGTAAATGCAATATCAATCGTTGAATGAAACACCGCGCAGATCAAGATATTTCCCTTGGATGAGTTATACAACCAGCTCAATAAAATACTGCCAGTCAGCAGGCTGAAAACCCAGCCCATCATCCCCGCCAAGCCCATCGATGTATAACCAGGTCTGTAAAAGAATAATGGGATATGCCATAGAGCCCAAAAGACTGTCAGGGTTAAGCTTGAGCCTAGTGCATTCAATTTGTTTTGAAGCCGGGGCAGGGCAAAACCGCGCCAGCCGACTTCTTCACCGAACCCGAAAAATATCAGGTTGTAAATGAAAAAGGTCAGCAAGTTGAATTGCGGAAATTCCCTGGCTCTTAGTAGTCCAGATAAATCAATCGGGGTCTTGTCAATGAAGTAGCCCATGAATACTGCAATAAAAGCCAATACGAAAGGGCTGAATAAGGCGATGGCTACATACAGCAGAGGTTTCAGTTGCAGGCACTTTGCTACAAGATGCTTAACTCCTTCTTTTTTCAAGAATATCCACGTTGTCAGAAAGGAAGCCACTAAAGGACCCAGCCCACCGAGCGCGTGTTGAAAAGGCAAAACCGGCAAATGGGTCAGACCGAAAGCGGCTCCGTATAAGGGCAGCCAAATTGTCCAGGAGATCAAGTATGCAAGTCCAAAATATGTAAATAGTTGTTTCATCTTTATTATTTGCCTTCCACGATCCTAATCTCATCCTCGCTCAACCTCCCGCACCACACGTTCCTTCTCCCCCGGCGTGCGTGGACGGGACTTATGCAGTTCCAGCATCCGCTCCACAAGCGACACCATTTTCTCGTGCCGCGCTTTATCCTCAACCATTCTCCACAGACCTGACAGGTTTCCACGGAGCCTTGATTGATTGAGTAGCAAGCCACATAAAGAAGTCTGATTAATAATCGTCATCATAAAACCTGTCAGGTCTTAACCTTCCACAATCCTAATCTCATCTTCCGTCAACCCATACAACTCATAGACTAACTTATCTATCGCCCTATCCGTGGACTCAATCTCCCGCGCCACACGTTCCTTATCCTGCGGCATACGCGGACTCTGCCTATGCAGTTCCAGCATCCGCTCCACCAGCGACACCATCTTATCGTGCCGCGCTTTATCCTCAGCGTCGGAGAAGTTGATTGTGCGAATGGGAAGTTGCTCAAGATACATTGGCTTATATTCGTAATAACCACCTTGCTTCGTAGATGCAATTAAATGCATAACAAAGTCAGGGATTTTAGAATTCAAAACGCCTAGTAGATACAAATCGTCTGTAACAATTATGGAAGTTTTATCGTTTGAGTAATAGCCTTCTCTATCGAAAGCATAAGATGCATTTTGAACAATTGCAGGAATAACAATTTTCGGTTTCTCAAACTCTTCGTGATAATCAATGCTGTCTTGAATCTCATACCAACGATATGAGCCTGATTTTCTGCCTGCCCATTTGCCGCCTTTCCAGTCTTTCGGTTTAGGCATTAACGTTCTTTAAAATTTGACAAGTATTTTTCAATAGTGGGGTATTGTTAATGTTTATCCGCGCCGAGTAAATATCAAATACCTATTAGTGAACGAGAAAGTGTAGCGTTTTATGTCTCGCCCAGCTAAGAATGGTTTGATAATCTCTGCATTCTTAGAATCCTCGGCTATTAGTCGATTTTTTGTTTCTAAATCGATAACAAAGGCTTCGTTGTAACCAGTGACTATGCCTCGATACATTTTTGCACTTGTATATTGACTTAAAGGTAATGCAACTCGATTTAGCTTATCAAGTAATTCTGAATGTTATTACTTGCGAGTGACCAACCAGAATTATCCAGCTTTGATTGATCGAGTTCATAATGATGTTTTTCGACATAATTATCTAAATTCAAGGATTTCAGTGATTTCAACCTGTGTTACATGAAACGCAACATTGGGTTTGTCTTTTACAATGCGCAAAATGCAAGGATAAGTTGTAGCATTTTCAAAAACTGGCAAATCACCAAAGTCAGTGATTTCTAAAAGTCCTTGTTGTTTGAGCCATATTCTGAGAACTCCCCATAATTTGCTCTCATCCATTTGTTTGCTACGATATAGCAAAAAAGTCCTTTGTTTCTTAGTAACGATACTCCACGCTCAATAAAGTAAGAATATAAATCAGATGTTCCACTAAAAACTTGATAGTGGCTTTGAAAATACTCTTTTAATTCACTCAATAATTCTTGTCGCACATACGGCGGATTGCCAATCACCACATCAAACCCGCCTTGAATGAACACCTGCGGAAATTCAGCCTTCCAATCAAAGGCATTGACGCGATAACGTTCTTCTTCATCCTCAAACCCATCGTCAATTGATGTCCTTCGTAATAATCATTGCCGATCAACGAATTCCCGCATTTGATGTTCGCGCTCAGGTCAGGCAGGATGCGCTCCTCCATAAAATCCAACTGACCTGGGTTTTCCACCAGCTTGAGCAACAAAGAAAGTTTGGTCACTTCCACGGCTTGCGGGTCAATGTCCACGCCGTAAATGTTATTGAGCAGGATTTCCTTCTTCTTACTAATCGTCAATTGCCAGCCATCCTTGCCCTGAAAGATGGGCGGCTTCTTTGATTTCGCCAACTTACCCGGATCGTTCTCGCTATACCAATCTCGATGCCAGTCCAACAGATATTGATACGCGCCGATGGGGAATGTCCCTGAACCGCAGGCGGGGTCAAGGATTTTTAATTTTGATACTTCTTTCGGGGTCAATTCTTTTGAACCGCGAAGCCCGCCAAGAGCGCCAAGGTTTTTTGAATCCTTTGCGTCCTTCGCGCTCTTAGCGGTTAACGCTTCTGGCTCACCCTCCAGCAATTTCCCCACCGTATTCTTGACGATGTACTCCACGATATACGTGGGCGTGTAATACACTCCGCCCGCCTTGCGCACTTCGGGCTTCTCTTCCACCTTCGCCTGATGTCCCGCCGTCAGCCGGATGACCTTCCCCAGAAAACGCTCGTACACCTGTCCCAAAATATCGGCTGGGATTTCAGAGAAGACATACGGACTCTCTGGATAATACAGACTGCCGAGAATATCACGCAAGACTTTGTCATCCACGTTCAAACTTAACGTCAGGCTGTCTGCGGCGCTACTGGCATTTTTCTCATCTTTCGCTGTGCGCCCTGTGGGGAAGTGGAACAGCCCAGAGTTATAACGCGCATCCGCCTGCTGGAAGACTTGCAACCAAGCCTTCATATACCGACCCCCTCCCCGTCCTCCCCAAATCCGCACTATCATTTTGTCGAGAAGTCTTCTCCCCTGCGGATTTGGGGGAGGTGCCGAAGGCGGAGGGGGTCGCAATATCCTTGCAACCTCCCATACCGCTCAATTCCCCGATCTTCGCAGATGCGCAAAAAGATAATGCGGTCAATCGTCATCTGCACCGCGTAATTCAATTCACGCGTCGTCAAGGATGGATTGCGCAAGGCAAAATTCCTTGCCAGAGAATCGCGCCAGCCTTCGATCTCCAAAAGGAAAGCATCGTCAACTTCGGCCGTGCCTTTCTTGCCTTTCAACCCTTCGGCATATTTATCGAACGAACCTTTGAGAACTGCCTCACGCGAAAAGATACCTGCGATCTCATCCCATTTCTCAATGTAATCGCGGAAGGTATAAAATGCCACGCGTCCCGTCGAAGCCTTGTCCTTTTTATCGGGCTTGCTTTTGCTCTCATAAATGGCGAACTCTTCAAAATCCGAAAGCACGCCAATAGGCAGCTTGGCGACCACGAATAACGTCTCAACTGAAATGCAGGATAAATATCCGTTTCTACTTTGACCGATGGTTTCTTGGCTTCCAAAAAGAACTTGCGTTGTCCCCCGATGCGAAAAGCATAATCAGGCGCTTTGGTCGCACCTTCTATTTGCAACGAATCTTCGTGAATAACGTCTTTATAGGCTTCTGCATACCCCTGCTGGTTGAACACATCCCAGCCCAGCGCCTCGAACAGCGGGTCTAAAAACTCACGCCGTAACTGCGTCTCGTTATACTTGCTCGAACGATACGAATCCAAATTTTCTTCAAAGCGTTTTACAAGGTTGCGGATATTTTCAGGCGCTGGCATATGTGATTCCCTGTGTAGAATAACATCATTATAGCAAACATACTTCAACTTATTTCAAAAACAATGCTTGCATAACCCAGTTCCACGGTTATGCCGGGTTCGAGTATCACTTCGTTGCGCTTTTCGCCTTCGACGATCAACCCATTAATGCTATCCACGTCCTTTATCTTGAACCTTTGATGCTCGCGGATGATCCGTGCATGAGAACGTGAAACGCTTGGATGATTGATCACCACGTCGTTATTTTTGCCGCGACCGATGGACAACGATTCCACGGTGTCGTCCAGCGGAACCTCCCAGGTCTTTTCCGGTGTGGAAACGACGATACGTCCCCGGCTGTGTCCGCTGGGAACTTTCGGCGGTCTAGGTTCGGCGGCTGTTTGCGCGAGATCGATCTTCGATTCGATCATGGTCATCCCTGCGGTTTCTGCGATTATTCCCTCAAGCTGGATCTGACATCCGCCGATCTGGATAACGTCTCCGGGTTTGATGACGGCTCTGACCGTTTTGACGCCGTTCACTCTTATCCCGTTGGTTGATCCTGTATCGACGACCCTGACTTCACCTTGGTCGCTGAACTCGAAGCGCGCGTGCGACCGCGACATTTTCTCATCCTGAACGATGATGTCGTTCGTCTGTCCGCGCCCGATCGTGACCTCTGGTTTGGAAACTTCAAATTCGTGCCTACTGCCATCGGATAGTTTGAGTTTCAAATAACCAAGCGTGGGTTCTCCCTGGGACAAGGAAAAAACCGATGAGACGGAAACAGTTTCCAGCGTGGAGAGGAAGCGTCTTAAGTCGCCTGCCATCTCGTTTGCTGAGAGATAACGGTTATCCCGATCCTTTTCCAACGACTTGTTGACGATCCGAATCAGTTCCGACGGAATGTTCGGATTTAAAATACTCAGGTCGGGAATCGGATCGTTCAGGTGCATCATCATTAAGGTGATAACGGAATCTGCGTGGAAGGGCAGTTCGCCGCTCAACATTTCGTAAAATGTAACGCCGAGCGAATAAAGATCGGAGCGTTCGTCGGGCATTTCGTTGCGAATGATTTCAGGCGGCATGTAACGGGCTGTTCCCATAATGGCGCCGGTGGCAGTGTGGGAAGTGGCATTGAGAATTTTGACAAGCCCGAAATCCATGAGAACGGTTCTTTCCTCAGCGTCAAGCATGATGTTGGCGGGTTTGACGTCGCGGTGGATGATCCCCTGTCCGTGTGCGTATCCAAGCGCATCACAAACATACAGAATGATCTGGACGGAGTCATGGATCGGCATTTTTGTATTTGAGTTTTGCAGAAAATCCAGATGTTCCTGAAGCGTTTCGCCGAGGATGTATTCCAACACCATGTAATAATTTTCATCGTCATTTTCGAAATCATAGACCTGCACAATGTTTGGGTGGCGGAAGGATGCGACCGCCGCGGCTTCCGTCTGAAAACGACGGATGAAATCATCGTCGGTTGATAAATGCGGATGGATAAGTTTTACGGCAACAACGCGCTTGAGGTTGGGGTCCGTCGCTTTATAGACGGCTGACATGCCCCCTTCGCCAAGTAGTGTTTCGATCTTATATCTTCCGTTGAGTGAACGGCCGATCCAGGACTGTTGCTCCATTTTTCTCCTCTGGAACGAGTTGGCAACAACGAGAATTATACGATTTCATAAATGCGACTGCAATCATGCCATATAACGATTGCATGTCAATTCTGTCTGGCATGATACCATCATTAAACTTTTTCACGATACAATCACCCCAATGACCTCCTTCGTTCAAATCGTCGTCAACGTCCCGGCTGTTTCGGGTGTATTCGATTATGCCGTCCCTGAGTCCCTTGCTGGGATGGTGGGAGTCGGGCAGCTGGTCATCGTTTCGTTTGGCAGGCAGACCGTGCAGGGAGTGGTCTTACGCTTCATTGACCAGCCCTCCGTGCAGGAGGTGAAGGAGGTCATCGAACTTGTTGACCCTGACCCCGTGCTTACGCAGGCGCAGATCGAACTGGCGGAGGAAATGGCGAAGTCCACGCTCGCGCCGTTGGCGGCTGTGGTCGGCTTGTTCTTGCCGGTGGGGTTGAGTCAGCAGGTGGATACCGTTTATGAATTACGAGTTACCAATTACATTCCGCAAAAAACTACGATTGAACACCGCCTAATAAAATTACTTCAAGAACGCGGTCCCCTGCGCGGACGTCAGATCGACGCGCACTTCTCCAAAGTGGATTGGCGCAAGACGGCGGGGTATCTCGTGCGGAAAGGTGTGCTTGAATCAAAGAGCATCCTGCCGCCGCCGCGGGTGAGGACAAAATATATTCGCGTCGCGCAGCTCGCCGTCCCGCCGGAAGAAGCGCAAAGCGAAATGCCGAATTTGGGGACGAAGCAAACGCTTGCCCGCAGACAGTCCGCGTTGCGATTCTTGATCCAGCAACCCGACGCGGTCAACCTATCGTGGGTCTACGCCGAAACGGGATGCAACCTCAACGACTTGCAGGAGCTCGAAGAACGCGGGCTGATTCGATTGTTCGAGAGCGAAATATTTCGTGATCCGTTGGAAAAGGCTGGAAAACAAGTAGATACGTATACCAATAAACAGATCGTGGAACTCACGCCTGAGCAGGCTGTTGCGTTGAAAGAAATTACAAACGCAATCCGCAATAGGCAATCCGAAACGTTCCTTCTTCAAGGCGTGACAGGCTCGGGCAAAACGGAAATTTATATTCGGGCGGCAGAAGAAGTCATCCAGCGCGGGCAACAAGCCATTATCCTCGTCCCTGAAATTGCGCTTACGCCGCAAACCGTCCGCCGCTTTTTGCAACGTTTTCCCGGGCGGGTGGGTATCATCCACTCCAAACTTTCGGAGGGCGAGCGTTACGATACCTGGCGGCGCGCTCGTGCAGGCAGGCTCAAAATCATCATCGGCGCACGCAGCGCCTTGTTTGCGCCTCTGCCCAATATCGGTCTCATTGTTGCGGATGAGTGTCACGACGCCTCCTACTATCAATACGAACCGCCGTTCTATCATGCAGTGCGCGCGGCGCAAATGTATGCGCGTCTCTGCGGCGCGGTCTGCGTATTGGGTTCTGCCACGCCCACTGTTACACAGCGCTATCAAGCAGACACCCGGCAAATTCAGAAATTGGATTTGACGAAGCGTATTGTGCAAGCAGAAATGCCTCCTGTTCACATCGTGGATATGCGCGATGAATTGAAAGCCGGTCAACGCGGGATCTTTAGCCGGCTCCTGCTCAAGGAAATGGAATCCACCCTCAAGCGCGGCGAGCAAGCCATCCTTTTCCTCAACCGACGCGGGACAGCCACCTATATTTTTTGCCGCGCTTGCGGACATGTGTTGAAATGTCCCAATTGCGAAACGCCGTTGACGCTCCACATCGAAAACAAAGAGAGATTGCTTTGTCACCAATGCGGATACGAACGCGGCAAGCCGAAGAGTTGTCCGCAGTGTGGCAGCCGGAAAATACGAGAATATGGACTGGGTAGCGAAAAGGTCGAAGCGGAGGTCAACGCGTTGTTCCCCAAAGCCAAGACCCTGCGCTGGGACTGGGACACGACTCGTAAAAAAGATTCTCACGAGATGATCCTCACGCATTTCGCCAACCACAAAGCGGACGTGTTGATCGGCACGCAAATGCTCGCCAAAGGACTCGACCTTCCGTTGGTGACCCTCGTTGGGTATCGTGCTCGCAGATGTGGGCTTGAATCTGCCTGATCCGTTCTGCGGGTGAACGCGTCTTCCAAACGCTGACGCAGGTGGCTGGGCGCGCAGGTCGCAGTGAACTGGGTGGAAAAGTGGTGTTGCAAACCTTCGACCCCGAGAATCAAGTCATCCAGTCTGCGGCGAAACATGATGTGAATGGATTCCATCAATATGAACTGGAACAACGCAAACGCCTGGGATATCCGCCGTTCACGCGGCTGGTGCGACTCGAATATCGAGATCAGGATCAAGCCGCGGCGGAGAAAGAGGCGAAGAGGGTGGCAGAGAAATTATCTGTAAATCGACATCGGTCAGCCGCGGTGATCGGACCCGTTCCGTGTTTCTTCGCGAAAGTGGGCGGCTACTATCGCTGGCAAATTGTTTTACGCGGAACAAATTCACAAGACCTGCTGAGCGCAGTCAAATTGGATGGCTGGCGGATTGAAGTAGACCCAATAAGTTTGCTATAATCAAGCGGTATATGTCACACCTGCACCCACCGCAGATGCGGTGTTGCGAGGAGGGTTGAGACGCGATAGCGTCGAAATCCCGACGTTATCGTACTCTTTAGAGTAAGCAATCTTCCCCGCACAATAGGGGATTGCTTCGGGCTGGGTTTCGATACGGACGAGAAAAGCACTCGTCCTACTCAACCATCAGCCCTCGCAATGACGTGAACAAAGAGGAGAATAATTTATGCAATCATTTTCACGAGGTTGGTCGTTCTTAAAACAAGCCTGGAGCATGGCGTTCAAGGATAAAGACCTGCTTAAACCATCCATCTATGCGTTGATCGTTGGGATGATCGTTTCAGTGATCGGTATCATTCCCATAGCAGGCACGGCATTCCTGGTCGGCGGTTCACAGTTCGGAAATATCGTTGTGGGGTTGATGGGCGCGGTCATGGTCTTCGTGCAATTCGTTGTCACCTATATCTTCTCAGGCATGACTTCCTACTTGATCTTCGGGTATCTCTCCGAGGGGGACGGGCGCATGGATAAAGCCTGGGAGATCGTGAAGCGCGACTTCTTTGACCTTCTTACACTCGCCGCGGCTTCGACTGTGGTCAATGCGATCAAGAACGCCGTAAAACGGAATCGACGCGGCGGTTTTGCGGCGGGACTTGTACGCGGCGCGGCAGGTCTGCTCGAAGTGTTATGGACCGAGGCGTCCTATCTCATTTTGCCCGCCATGGTTATCGACGATTTGAATCTGAAAGCCGGAATGCAGAAAGTCTTAAAGATCACGCAGGAGAATCTGCTGTTGATCGGTATCAGCACCGTGGGCGTCCGTTGGGTGACCGGCTTGATCGGTTTTGCCCTGGGTTTTGCCGGTTTCGTGATCGCGTTGGCAGTCGGCGGCGGAGCCGCCTATTTGACAGGCGGTATCAATATTGTTTCAGTGATCGGCATTGCCATTGCCGCCTTTATCTTCTTTGCCTTTGTGATGCTTGCCAGTGTGATCTCTTCCTATACATCCATTGCGTATCACACATGCCTGTACATTTGGGCGCGTGATGTGGAGCAGGCACAAGAAGCTGGTCAACCCATCCGTGTCGCCGCACCGGCGCCGCTGGCGGCAGTACTGGGTTAATTTCCGCGCTGAGCCGAGCGACCTGCGGGTCGAGCAGCGAAGCATATCGAGACCAAGGAGCGCAGTCGAAGTAATGCAACCTCAAAAAGAACCCCGTCGTGAAATGATCTCATGGGATGAAATGGATCGCCTCATCGATCATCTCGTCCCACAATTCCTGCGCGAATTCACCGCCATGGTCATCATTACGCGCGGCGGCATCGTGCCGGGCGGTATGCTCGCCGAAGCAATGGATATTACCCATGTGCTGACTGCGGCGGTGGACTTCCCGGCGCAATCTGCCAGCGAAAAAGCGAAACTCATGGTATGGCCCCAGTTCATCCAATTCCCGGCCGAGGATAAATTGCGTGGACGCCCCACGTTGATTGTCGATGATGTGTGGGGTTCGGGGCGTACGATCACAGCGGTCAAGAACCGCGTTTCTGCCGCGGGGGGATTTCCTGAAACCTGTGTTTTACATTTCAATCCGTATCGCAGTTTGTTCGGGAAAGTTCGCCCTGATTACTTTGCCGCAACCACAGACGCGTTCATCATCTACCCGTGGGAGATCGACCGCGGCGCCGACCAGGTCATGCTTGGCGACAGATGAAATAACCTGGACGAAAACTCCCCGAAGAATTTTCTTCGGGGAGTTTTTTCGCTTCTTATGAAGCCGGTGGTTGTTTCCGTTTAAGGAAGCTTTTCAAAACCTGAAACGGATAGATACAGCTCATCGTCCACAGCATCCTTGATGAAGTCAATGTTGATTTCGGTGGGGAAGCCGTAGGTGGGATCGTACGTCACGGTGAGGTCGTCGGCGTTTCGGACAGAATCAGATCCGAGTTCCGCAAAGAGGCGGTCGATCGTCGCGTAGCGCGCGATGTACTCGTAGCTGGGGTCGTCCTTTGTGATGACGTTCCCGTCCGGCGCGCTGATCGAAACGATCCCGCCATTCTGTACTTCAATGGTCACAGGCATCTGATCCCGGAACGCACAGAAACAACCGATATTCAACTCGAAACGATAGTGCGTGATATTGGCATTCTGCCATTTGCTTTGATTACTACTGAGTTCGGTTTGGCTGCCGAAGGAACAGGCGGTTAGCATCAAGGCGATGAAGAATATGATTAACTTTTTCATGGTGATCTCCTTTCAGCGCTTGACGATGAACCTTGCCGAAATGTTCCCGTTTTATTCGTGGTCGTGGTCATCGCCGCCCGCGGGCGCATCTCCCACAGAGACATTAGCTACAATATCCTCATGGTTCTTGAAATGCAAAATGACCCCGATATGGTCGCCTGCTTTGAGTTCCTGTTTAATGTTCACGAGCATAATATGGAGTCCGCCTGGTGTGAAGTTGACCTCTTCGTCTGCGGCGATGGGCAGGGAGGTGAGCATGTTCATTTGCATGACATCGTTTTCCATTTTGCTTTCGTGGATCTCAGCCACATCTGCCACATTCGACGACGCGCCGATAAGTTCATCGTCATTGGCTGAATGGTTGTGGAGGATGAAATACACTGCGGCGTTCTCGCCCTGCGCGGTGGGGCGCACCCACGGCTCGTGAATTTCGATGTCGCCTGCCTCTGTATTTCCACAGGCGTTGAGCAGGAGCGTTAACACTCCGAAGAATAACAGGTATCGTTTCATTAATTATTTTTCCTTTGCTTGATTTGAATTTGTCTTTAAAAATTATTGTAGGACGATAACCTTACCGCAGTATTAATGAGAATGGTATGTTCTTCCACGCCACGAAACGCCCTGACCAGATAACACCTTCCAGGCAGACGTGAACATCATCGCGCCGAATACCGCCGCGCCCAGCGGCGTGGTAAACGCGTACCAGGGAGAAATTTCCATGTTGACGGCGACCTGTGCGCGCATACGAATCAAATATGTCCACAATACCATGGACTCAATAATGATTGTGATTGCCATCCATTCGCCGCCTTTCCAATACCAATACATGCCAAGCAGGGGCCAGGCGGGCAGAAACAACGCTGTCACTACGGCCAGGAAGGCGCCAAAAACTCCCAGCGCCATTAACGTCGGCTGGTCGCGCAGACCGAGATAGATATTTTTCGTCCAGCCTTCCCACATTTCAGGCAGGGAGGTGTACATGCGCGTCTTTGCCACTTTCATTCCATCCGCGACAATGAGCCGGTAACCGTTCCATTTCACTTGTTCTGAGATGGCTTTATCTTCCACGATCTGGTCTTTGATTCTTTCATGCCCGCCAATGGCGTCATAGACAGAACGTTTGATGAGGATGAATTGCCCGTTGGCGATGGCGTCTTTTGTAGTGGGGTCATTGACCTTGCGCGGTGAGAAGCCGACGGAAAGGGCGGTCATGACGAGCGGCAAAACAGTCTTTTCCCAAAAGGAACCCAGGATCTGGAAGGTCATGATCGTGAACATGTCCGCCTGGGTTTCGATGGCTTTGGTATAACAGGAGGCGAGCGCGTCGGGCGTGAGGAAGGTGTCGGCGTCAATAAAACAGAGCCATTCGCCGCGGGTGACGGCTGAAGCTTGATACAGGGCATGGGGTTTGCCTGCCCAGCCTGCGGGTAGATCCGCGCCGCTGATGACTTGAAGTTTGTTCGCTGGTCGAGTAGTGGAACGTATCGAGACCAGAATCTCAGGAGTCGCATCTGTCGAACGGTCATCCAAAACAATCACTTCAAAATTGGGATACTCCTGTGCAAGCGCGGCTTCCACACATGCGCGAATATTTCGCTCTTCGTTGCGCGCAGGAATGCAAATCGAAATGAGCGGCGGATTCGATGGAGGAGGTGTTGGTTCGACAACGATGTCAAGATGATATTGGTTGTGAAGCCAATAAATGACCAATATGCCGCCGATGAAAAATGCGGTGGATAGATAAAAATAGACCATGAATGCTCCAGGCGGCTCGCGCGGCTGAAATTAGATAACTTGAATTACCGACCCCCGCTCGGTCTTCTCCACCTCGATGCGTGTGGGGAATGCATCCTTGAGTTCGTCGAGATGTGTGATAACCAGAATTTTTGCAAAATCATTCTTCACAAGATTGATCGCTTCGATGAGACGCTGCCTGCCTTGAATGTCCTGTGAACCGAAGCCCTCGTCAATGACGAGCGTTTGCAGGCGTGCTCCCTTGCGTTGCGCGAGAATTTCGGAGAGCGCCAGGCGTATCGCAAAGTTGACTCGGAAAGCTTCGCCTCCGGAATACATTTCATAATTGCGGATGCCTGCTGAATCGCTGATCTGAATATCGAGCGTTTCCTTGAGATCATCACGTTTCTTGTCCTTATACTCCGCCTGGGTCACGAACCGGATGGACATATTCCCATCCGACAAACGATCCAGTAGTTCATTTGCCTTGGTCTCGATCTGCGGCAATGCCTGTTCGATCAATAGCGCAGGGACGCCATCCTTGCCGAAAGCGCGTTCGAGAGTTTTATGGCGCGCGATCTGCTTTTGGAATTCTTCGCGTTCCTTTTCAAAATCCGCTTTGCGCGTACGTTGCGTGGAGAGAATGTCCACGCGCTGTTGTGCTCCGCCTAATTCACTGCGCGCCTTATTCTCCTCTTCGCGAATGCGGAACAGTTCGCGCTCGGCTTCTTCAAGATCGGGAGATTGGGCTTCGGCTGATTTGAGAGTCAATTTTGCGGACTGATATTCGGTATCCAGGTTTGCAATTTCGGATTTGCGGTTTTTGATTTCCGCTTGCAAGCTGGCAATTTCACTTTCGATCTGTTTGCTCACTTCTTTTGCAGATTTCAAATTGCTGTATTCTTCCTCCCCATTTCGCATCTCAGATTTCGGTTTGACGCGCCTTGTCATGCGCCGTTGCATCGTAGCCGAGTTTTGCCAGTTCCTTATCCAGTTTGGCGAGTTGTTTTTGCTCGTCACCGGCGAACTTCCCGCTTTCCAAAAGTTTTTCCAATTCCTTCAAACGTTTTTTGCCGCTGGCCTCCCACTCTTTTGCAACCGCTTGCAAGGTTTCCATTCTCTCAGTCAGTTGTGAGACTTCACTGGCATATTTCACGCGGTCATTTTCAGCGGAATTCAGTTTCGCAATATGTGTTTCGTACTCCGTGATTTCCTTGGCAATGGATTTTGACTCGTCCGTGTTGGCTCGATAGCGGTCGCCTCTCTCTTTGCCCTCTGCTTCCAATTGCTTGAGCGTGGACTTGCGATGTTTCTCGCTTAACTCCTGACCACACAATGGGCAGGTCGCGCCGTCCGCAGACTTAAGCGCCTCGATCCGCTCTTTGAGTTGATTCATCTCCACTTTCAGAGCCTCATTTTCAACCTTCAGCGCGGCTTGACGTTCACGTGCCTGGCTGCGTTTGCCTTCCACTTCAACACGCTCTTTTAATTTTTCTTCCGCTGCCTCTAAAAGTTTTTGTGCTCTTCCAATTTCACTTTTCACTTCACTGTTCACAGATAACTGATTGTCAACTGTCTCTTCCTCAGTCAGCAACGCGCGCTTCTCTTCCTCCAACCTGGCTTTCTGCGCGGCGATTTTTTCCAGCAGGGGAGCGCGTTCCTTTTCGTGGTCACGGAATTGCGCTGCTGTCGCTTCCCAGTCTTCCAACTCTTTGCGGACCTTTTGCCATTCCTTGTAAGCCGATTCTATTTCAGCCGCGCGGTTGACAAGATCAGCATAGGAGGCGCGCTCAGCTTCCTTTGAAGCGAGACGAGTCTCAAGTCCAGAAAGAGCCGTGCGTGAGCGTTCGAGTCCGGCCAGTAAAGTGGATGTCAATTTACGCTGCTCGTCCAACAGCGCTGCGTTCTTCTTGATGTTTGCCAGTATGGATTCCTTCGCCTCGCGTGCCGCTGATAACTGATGCAGCGTTATTTGTAGTTCCCCCAGCCGATTCCTTCTGGTTTCCTCTTCGCTGAGTTCCGCGTCGATCTCTGCTACACGTCCATCGATTTCATCCACTTCGCGTTCGATGGCTTTTCGTTTATCTGCGGTCTTGTTCTTGTATTCCTCCCACATTTCGAGACCCAGGATGTTGCTTAACATTTCCTTGCGTTTGGTGGCGTTCTGTTGCGTGAATTGATCTGCCCGACCCTGCAAAAAGAACGACGCGTTGACAAAGGTCTCATAATCGAGGCGTAACGTTTGTTCGATGCGCGCCTGTGTATCGCGGGTTGTTTTCTCAGTGAGGGGACGCCAAACCCCCTCTCCCGTTGGGAGAGGGCCGGGGTGAGGGTCTTTTCCAGGATCAAGGATTTGAAATTCGAGCACGGTGCTTTTGTTGCGCGGCAATGTACGCTGCACGCGATAAGTATTGCCTTCGTGTTTAAAGGTGAGCGCCACCTCCGCTGCTTTGACATCGGCATGCAGATTGATGATGTCACTGCTCTTGCCGCGTGCTTCGCCGAAGAGACTCCACGTGATGGCATCCAGCAGGGAAGATTTACCTGCCCCGTTTTGTCCTGAGATGCAGGCGAGGTCAAATGTGTCGAAGTCGAGTTCAACAGCATCTTGATAAGATAAAAAACCTGAAATACGGAGGTGAATAGGGATCATATATGTTTGGTTATCCTGGAGGTTCAATGGATTATAATCTACCCATCATGTTTCAAGCCTCTGACCCACAGGCACGCCTCCGTCTCACGCTGATCGCCATCACCCTCGCAACCATTCCGTGCTACTGTATTGGGCTTGTTGCCATGGCGCTTGCGCCGGATTCTGCTTTTGTTACCGAAACCCCTACTTTGACCCTGACAAGTACATTGCAATTCAAAACGATTACGCCTGATCCATCCCTGATCACAGCGACTGCCTCGATTACACCGAGCATTACCCCCTCGCCAACATTTACACTTACCAATACCCTTACTCCAACATGGACAGCTTCCCCGACAGCGAGCGATACGCCCACGATTACATCAACTACGACACCTTCCTATACTCCCAGTTCAACTTTCACCCCCACTGCTTCGTTGACTCCATCTTCAACCTTTACACCAGTGACTCCCATCACTACTTCGAGTCCAACCATCACGCCTTTCCCATAATATGACAGACCCCTCTGCATTCCTGAAATCACTGATATCCGTTTCGGGCTTATCGGGCCACGAAGCGCCGATTGCCAAACTTATCGAAGAGAAATGGCGAACGCTTGTGGATGAAACAAGCCTCAGCCGCGTCGGCTCCCTGCATGGACTGAAAAAGGGTTCCGGCAAATCCCCGCGTCCTTCTATTATGATTGCCACGCACATGGATTCCATCGGTATGATGGTCTCTCGCCTTGATGATGGTTTTCTTCACATCACAAATATCGGTGGCATTGATATTCGCGTACTCCCCGGCGCGCAGGTGACTGTCCATGCCCACAGCGGCGAAGAATTGCCCGCGGTCATTGCCATGCCGCCCGCACGATTCCTGCCGGAGTCCGAAGGTGAGGGGGTTGTTGGCATTCGTAATTTGCTGGTTGATACCGGCCTGACCCCGCGTGAAGTGGAAAAGAAGGTGCGGGTTGGCGATCTGGTTTCCTTCGCAAATGAACCGATCGAGTTGGCGGGCGATATCCTTTCGGGTCATACGATGGATAACCGCGCCTCTGTCACTGCGTTGACAGTTTGCCTGGAAGAGTTGCAAAATAAATCTCACTTGTGGGATGTTTGGGCAGTGGCAACTGTTCAGGAGGAGATCAATTTGTTGGGAGCCTCCAGCTCGGCATTCGAGTTGCGCCCACAAATCGCCATCGCGGTTGACGGGACGTTTGCCAAGGGCCCCGGCGCAAATGATTGGCAGACCCATCCTCTGGGCAAAGGTGTGGGTTTGTGTATCGGTCCTAATATGCACCCGTTCATGCACACAAAACTGAAAGAGCTTGCAGATCGGCTCGAAATTCCCTGGTTCCTGGATGTAACGCCTGCTCATTCGGGGACGGATGCCTATGCCATGCAGACGACCCTGGAAGGGATCCCCACCGCGCTGGTGGAATTCCCGATCCGTTATATGCACACGCCTGTTGAATCAGTTTCTATAAAAGATATCCAACGCGCCGGGCGGTTGCTGGCTGAATTTATCGCTTCACTTGAAGCTGACTTTGTTGATACGATTGTTTGGGAATAATTTTGGAGTCAGGGAGCTTGCTCCCGTATTACGCCAGCAAGCTGGCTGGTTCCATAAGGATGAATATGCCCTCTTTTGGAAATACCCAACTTAAATTACTCGAAAAACTTTGTAATGCCATCGGCGTATCGGGCGATGAGGAGGAAGTGCGCAAGATCATACTCGAGGAGATCAAGCCGCATGTGGATGAGGTTCGGGTGGACGCGCTGGGCAGTGTGTTGGCAACCAAATTGGGGCGTGGAGCGAAGCGTGTGCGGGTTTTGGTCGATGCCCATATGGATGAAGTCGGTTTTTTTATCGTTGCCGATGATGGCGATGGAATTTATCGCTTTGAAACGGTTGGCGGCATTGATCCGCGTCATCTGATTGGAAAGCAAGTGTTGGTTGGCAGGGAACATATCAATGGTGTTATCGGCGGTAAACCTGTTCACTTGATGGAGGCTGATGAACGTAAGCGCAAAGTCCCGTTGGATGCGTTGCGTATTGATATTGGCATTAGCGGCAAGGCAAAAGTGGGCGACCGCGCAAGTTTTGCTACAAAATTTCGGCGTGTGGGTCCTTCGATCATGGCGAAGTCCATTGATGACCGCATCGGTGTGGCCACGCTGATCGAGTTGTTGAAGCATGCGCCTGCAAATATTGACCTCTGTGCAGCATTCTCTGTGCAGGAGGAGATTGGCTTGCGCGGTGCAAAAGTGGCGGCGCAATATTTCAAGCCTGATATGGCGATTGCCATCGATTCAACGCCCGCTCATGACCTGCCGCATCACGATGCTAGTGAGAATATGACGTACAATACCAAACTGGGGCGGGGTCCCGCGATCTATATTGCGGACGGCTCGACTCTGCACGACCCGCGGCTGGTTCGCTTTCTAGGTGAAGTAGGAGACGCTGAAAATATTCGCTATCAATTCCGCCAGCCTGGCGGAGGCGGCACAAACTCGGGCGCGATCCAGCGCTCACTGGCAGGCGTTCCAACTGTTTCAGTTTCGGTGCCGCATCGGTATACCCATTCCCCTATCAGTATCTCACGTGTGGATGATTGGAAGGATACGATTAACCTGCTTCACGCCGCATTGAAGAAAA
Source organism: uncultured Chloroflexia bacterium (assembly GCA_963753655.1). Taxonomy (GTDB): domain Bacteria; phylum Chloroflexota; class Anaerolineae; order Anaerolineales; family Villigracilaceae; genus Defluviilinea. The sequence continues at coordinate 210,688 of CAVWDB010000015.1, read as the reverse complement.
TCACTCCCTCACTCATTGCAAGTCGTTAACCTTATGTCGTATGCTTTTCTAGTTAAAGGTGTCTCATGAATGGACTCATTGCTCTCGTTGGTTCTGGTGAATATCTTCCCGTGATGGATGAAGTTGATCGTTACCTGCTCGATAGCTTGAATTTAAAGGGACGTAAGCCGCGCGTCGTTTGCCTGCCGACCGCTGCGGGTCGTGAAGGTGACACCAGCGTCAATCGTTGGTCAAACATGGGCGTTGACCACTTTCAGAAACTGGGCGCGGAAGTGAATGCGCTGCGCATTCTTGATCGTGAATCTGCCGATGATCCGCAATGGGAACCGTTTCTCGAAAACGCCGACCTGATTTACTTTTCTGGCGGCGACCCGGGGTACTTGTATGAAACCATGAATGGGAGCCGCGCCTGGAACGCCGCACAACGAGCATGGGAACGCGGCTCCATTTATGCGGGCTGCTCCGCAGGCGCCATGATCCTGGCGAGGCAAATGCCGCGCTTCCGCCTTTCACAAACACAGGCAGGTTTTGGTATTCTGCCGGTTGCATTTATCATGCCTCATTTCGATGCGATGCCAGTCATATTCAAGCCGCTTATCTTTGCCTTAAAGGGCAAGCTCAAGAATGGCGAACGGATGATCGGCGTGGATGAAGATACTGCCCTGATCGGAAGACTCGGCGGCGAATGGAGGGTTATGGGAAGAAGTAAAGCTCATATTTTCACTCGTAAATCCGAGCAGGTTTACGAAAGCGGACAGACACTCAGAACTCGACTGACTACCGAACTATAAGACTATCGAACCAGGAAACCATATTGATGAAAAAACTCCTCCAGCAACTTACCGGAACCTTCGGACCCTCTGGGTATGAAGATAATGTTCGTAAACTTGTGCGTGCGGAAGTCGAGTCGCTTGCCGATGAAATAAAAGTGGATGCGCTTGGCAACCTCATTGTTCATAAGAATCCCACCAAACGAACCAGGGATACGAAGAAGATCATGATCGCCGCACATATGGATGAGATCGGTCTTATCGTCAGCCACGTGGATGATAATGGTTTCGTTCGATTTTCATCGTTGGGAACATTGATGAGACGCTACGTTCTGGGCGGGCGTGTCCGTTTCTTGAATGGAGTGCAGGGCGTGATCGGGTATGATAATCTCGGCAATATCAATGAACTTCCCACGCTCGACAAGGTTTATATCGATGTCGGGGCAACCAGCCGTAAAGACTGTCCTGTAAAGATCGGCGATGTCGCCGCCTTCGACCGTCCCTTTACCGAGATTGGAAATCGTCTCGTTGCCAAATCGATGGATGATCGCGTGGGCGTACTGGTCGCCATTGAAACCCTGCGGACGCTCTCCCTTCGACACGGTGAGCGAAAGACGAACCGTCAGGGCCGCGACTCCACCCCGCACGATGTATACTTTGTTTTTACAACCCAGGAAGAAGTTGGCACGCACGGCGCAATCACCTCTGCTTTTGGGGTTGATCCCGAGATTGGCATCGCATTGGATGTTACGCCCACGGGTGATACGCCCCACGGACTCAAAATGGAAATGGCGTTGGGCAAAGGTCCCTGCATTAAAATTCAGGATGTCGGTATGATCTCGGATCCTCGCATTGTGCAATGGATGATTCGTACTGCTGAAAAAAATAAAATACCCTACCAGCGCGAAGTGCTTCTCGTCGGCAGCACCGACGCGCGCGCCATGCAAAGTACGCGTGCGGGCGTTCCTGCCGGGTGCATCTCCATTCCCGTTCGGTATGTTCACTCACCATCTGAGATGGTGGATTTTTCTGATGTGCAAAACTCTGTCAAACTTTTGACGGCTCTCCTTCGCACACCGATTGCTTTGGAATAATGACTCGCAAAATAAAATTCATAAACTATATAGCGCTCCTCTTTCTTGCAGGCTGCTCGTCCCTGGCCCCGCTTCTCTTCACGCCGACCCCTGTTCCGGTTACCCAAGCTACATCCACGCCTCAGCTTGAACCTACGTCCACCGTGCCGCCTCCAGTTGGGTCACAGACCTTGCGCGTTTGGCTGCCTGTGCGCTTTGACCCGCAAGCCGGTACTCCCTCGGCAAATTTACTCAAACAACGATTGGCAGATTTTGAAGACGAGCATCCCGGCGTCAAGATCGAAGTCCGCATAAAATCGGAGGATGGAAATAATGATCTGCTACATTCTCTGTCGCTCACTACGGCAGCCGCAACCTCGGTCGCGCCTGATCTGATCGCCTTATCTTATTCCGATATGGGAGCCGCGGCGCAGATGGGACTCGTCCATCCCCTGGATGGGTTGACGACTCTCTTACAGGAACCCGATTGGTATACGGTCGCTCGTGAATTGGCGCATGTTCAAAATTCAGAGTTTGGTCTGCCGTTCGCGGCAGATGCGCAGGTGATCGTTTATCGTGTGGCTGTTTTCGACGCGCCGCCCTCAAGCTGGGGTTCAATTCTAAATTCGGGAAACCAAATGGTATTTCCCGCCTCAGACCCCAAGTCTTACTTTTCCTTGTCGCTGTATTTGTCAGAGAACAACCAGCTTGTCGATGCGCAGGGAGTCTTGACGCTGGATGAAAAAACTCTGACGAGAGTGTTGTCCTTCCAGAAGCAGGCGCTCGAAAGCGGGGTAGTTCCGCCTACAGTAAAGGATTATCAGACAGATCAGCAAGTCGTTCCCATGTTTTATAGCGGCGAAGCAGGCGCGGCTGTGATATGGGTTTCGAGTGATCTTGGAGTCAGGAGCGGGAACTATATCCCGGTATTTGGATTGAATGACGCGCCTTATTCACTTGCAGACGGTTGGGTCTGGTCATTGGCGGGTTCTGATGCAGAAAAACAGCCCCTGGCAGTAGAGCTTGCTGCCTATCTGGTGGATAGTGACTATATGGCATTGTGGACGAGGGCTGCGGGTTATTTGCCAACGCGCCCACAAGCGCTCGATGGGTGGGAGGATACTGATTTAAAAGAGTCCATCAATGGAGTGCTTCAAGCCGCGCACCCTATTCCATCGGATGCCATCTTGATGGAAGTGAGTCCACTCCTGCAACAGGCATTGATCCGCATCTTTAATGGCGAACAGCCCGAAGTTGTCGCGGGAAGCGTGATCGAAAACTTAAAATAATGGATGGGAGAATCGTCGATGTCCGATTGGAAACGAACAACATACGAAGTCTCGTTTGAAGCTCTGGTATCGGAAATGGTGGAGGCGATCAAAGCCCATATTGAGCTGTATAACCTTGGCTCGATATTATCTGATACATTGATCTGTGTTCAGACCGATTCGGAAAAAGCCAGGAAGGGCTTGTTTGGGAAAACTGAGAGCGCATCTCAGGGAGTTGTTCTCACGCCGCGCTGGATGCTTTTGGCTGTAAAAAGCATGAGGACGCCGGTGGCAGTTCTTTCTGCGCAATTACCCAACATGGTCGTACAGGATTATGCCCAGACACAATTTGCAAAAATGATCCCCGACTCTGGTATTCAAATCAACGGCATGTTCACGGATGTTTCGGAAAATGCGAGCGTGTTCATTGGCTTGGATGATGGGGAGGCTGGGAACAGGTTCAAAGAGATCGTGCTCAAAGCCGTGCAGGAAGCAAAGAAATAAAAAAATTCAGGCTCCCGATCGGGAGCCTGAACACTACATTTTCTTTTCTTCTTCACCTTCGGTTTTCTTTGGCATCATGTTCATGACCAGTGCCACTCCTGCACCGAGCGCATACATGCCCGATGAGCCAGCCGTAGCGAAGTCGGTTAGACCGATCAGCAGACCAAAGAAGCCCAGCGCCAGCGCGATTTGTAATTGCCAGTTGGCTTTGCTATAAGCATCCAGCGTGAAGCGCGCAATTCCAAACCCAAAGATCAAAAACCCAAGAGCCCTGACCAGGTTGCCAAGCATCCCCATAATATTTGCAAAGTCGCCCATCTTTTTTCTCCTTATATCGTTGGGATTAGATCCATGCCCACAACATCCATGAACCTATCATAGTCAGTCCTATTATAAACCTTGCGCCGAATGCCCAGCCCCATCCGATCATATACGCCTGCGTGGATTTGATGGCGTCCTCTCGATTTTTGAGTCTTCGCAACTCTGCGAGGAAGAGTCCGAGCGGCGCGGCGATTAAACCAATGAGCGGAGTGAAAAAGATACTGGCAACGATGCTCGCCGCGAACGCGAGAAGAATGGAACTCCATGGAATGAATTGATCGCGCATCTTGCGCGCAATGATGATGTTATCCACGATGTTACCGGCAATCATCAGGATGGTAATTACAACAAAAGCAAACCAGTCCCAGCCTGTCATTCTGCCTGCCATGTTTTGTAGAAGAGCGTAAACCAACGTTGCCAGCCACATGATGGTAAGTCCGGGAAAGATCGGTATGATCAATCCGACCAGCCCTATCAACAGAATCAACAGTGTCAATGTGTCTACAACAAAGACCCAGGCAGTTTGAAGAGAGGAAAGAAAATCTGGAGGCATAGTTTTGTGTTACACGACATTTATATCGTATTTACCAAGCGGCGACATGAATGTCGCGTTACGTTTTTATTTGATCACATCCACTCCGCCCATCCACGGACGAAGGACTTCAGGGATAATGATCGAACCGTCAGCTTGCTGGTTGTTTTCGATCACGGCGATCATTGTGCGGGGCAGCCCCAGTCCCGATCCGTTCAGCGTATGGACAAAGCGAGCCTTGCCGCCATCCGCGGGGCGATACTTGATATTCGCACGTCGCGCCTGAAAGTCGCGAACATTCGAGACCGATGAGACTTCCAGCCATTCATTGCACCCCGCCGCCCACACTTCAAGGTCATACGTGATGGCTGAGCCAAAACCAATATCGCCCGTACACAGTTGTTTTACCCGGTAGGGTAAACCCAGCGCAGTGCAGGTCGCTTCCGCATCTTCACGCATCTTTTCGAGCAGGGCATCTGACTCTTCTGGTTTTGCGTACATGTACATCTCGACCTTGTCGAATTGATGTCCGCGCTTGATGCCGCGCACATCACGTCCTGCGCTCATTTTCTCGCGGCGAAAGCAGGGTGTATAACCTGTATATTTCAAGGGTAGTTGTGCTTCATCAAGGATCTCGCCCATGTGCATCCCAGTCAGCGGCACTTCAGCAGTTGGCACCAGATACAAATCTTCTTCGTGATCTTTGTATAAGTTGTCTGCAAATTTTGGGAGTTGTCCTGCGCCGAAGACTGTATCGTACTTCACCATGAAAGGCAGATATTTTTCTGTATAACCCTGTCGAATATGCAGGTCAAGCATGAACGCGATCAAGGCGCGCTGCAAGCGTGCGCCTGCTCCGCTTAAAACGTAGAAGCGCGAGCCGGTGATCTTTGTGCCGCGCTCAAAGTCTATGATGCCGAGCGCGGGACCCAAGTCCCAGTGGGCTTTAGGTTCAAAATCAAATTCAGGCAGTTGACCAACGGTGCGCAGCACCACATTCTCGTCTTCGGATGCGCCTATCGGTGTCCGTTCATCCGGGATGTTGGGCAGGGCGCTGGTCAAGGAAGTTAATTCTGTATCGACGTCTGCCACTTCCTTATCGAGCGCGGCGATCCTATCGCCGACTTCACGCATCGAGATAATCTTCTTTTCACGTTCCGCAGCGTCTTTCATCTTGCTGATCTCTTTTGAGACCGTGTTGCGCTCCGCCTTTAATTTCTCCACTTCAGTAAGCAGGGTACGGCGTTGCTCGTCCAGCTTGAGGATATTGTCTACAGAAGATGGGTCCATTTGGCGGTTCTTGAGCGATGTGCGGACAATATCGGGGTTCTCGCGGATCAAATTTATATCTAACATGGTTGCACCTCCGTGTGCAGAAATAAAATACGCCCCCGGTCCGTTTGCAGGACGAGGGGGCGTCTCGTGGTGCCACCTGCTTTTGCCGCTTGTTCCCTCTTCCGTTGCGAGAAGGTTAGGGTGAGGGCGACCTTGGAGTGCGCTGTAACGGGCGCTCACGTCCCTCTTACGACTGCGCTGATCTTTGCGCGTCCCTGCGAGGGCAAGGGTGAAGTGGATTTCGCTATCTGCCCGACCATCTCGCACTGACCGATGGCTCTCTGAGCGGTTGAATAGTTACTTATCTTCACGCTGTCTTATTATGCGTGATTATACACTGCCCGCAAGGGGTGTCAAGTTTAGGTGAGTAAAAAAGAATCAGCGTGAAAAAAATTGTTGAACAGAATCAGACTTCAGCGTAAGAGCGAAGCGGCTTTTTATCAACAAATGAAACATTAAGTTGTGGTATATTTTGGTCAGGAGTAACCATTATGAACGAACGTATCCTGATTATCGAAGACGATCAGCAGATTTTGAAACTACTACAACGGGGTCTGGCTTATGAAGGTTATACTGTGGACACTGCCACAGATGGACGCATGGGGTTGATTCTGGCGCGTGACCATACGCCGGATCTTGTGATTTTGGATTGGATGTTGCCGGGTATGGATGGGTTGGAAGTTTGCCATCGGTTGCGCACAGGCGGCTCGATACCCATATTGATGTTGACAGCAAAAGATACAGTGCAGGATCGCATCCAAGGTTTGGACGCAGGTGCGGATGACTATATGGTCAAGCCGTTCAACCTGGACGAACTGCTGGCGCGTGTGCGTGCGTTGTTGCGTAGAACCCAACCTGAACGTATCCCGGTTTTGAAATTTGCCGATCTTTCATTGGATACGGGATCGCGGCAGGCTTCACGCGGCAACCGTTCCATATCGCTGACCGCCAAGGAATATGAATTACTGGAGCTGTTTTTGCGTCATCCCAAACAGGTGTTGACCCGTGAAGTTATTTTTGACCGTGTATGGGGATATGATTTTGGCGGCGAAAGTAACGTGTTGGAGGTATATATCCGTTACCTGCGCCAGAAGCTGGAGAGTGATGGGGAAATTCGCCTCATTCATACGGTCCGCGGCGTTGGATATGTGTTACGTGAAAATCCTTGATCTCTACTCCTCCCACTGGGATACCTTGTACCAAATCGTCAATCCAAAATTGTAAATCTTAATGTCTCTGCGCTTACGACTGACCCTTCTGTATTCCTTGCTGATGGGCGGGATTCTGCTTATCTTTGGTACGACGGCATATCTGTTGGTCAATAATGTTTTGTTAAGCCAGGTGGATGATGGGCTGGAAATGACCGTCTACGAATTTATCAAGGTGGCGGAAGTGAACTCTCTTGAAGAAATCCAATTCAAGTCTTTCCCTGTAAATATGGGGGCCAACGTCCATGTGCAGGTATGGGGTTTGAATGACAAGTTGCAGGCAAGTTTCAATTTGCTTCGGGAAGGTGAAACAGCTTTTGACCCGGCAAGCAAGCGGACAAGCTACCCGGTTTATCGGGAGACCAATATCAATAGTACGCCATTACGCGTATTAAGTATGCCTCTTACGCATGAGGGGCATCGCGTAGCTGTTATGCAGGTGGCAGTTGAATTAAAAACGGTGGAATCTGCACGCACCTATCTTCTATATGTTTTTCTGGTCATATGGTTTTATGGAGTGCTCATTGCGGGGTTTGCCTCCTGGTTCACCCTGAGACAAACGCTCGACCCGTTGAAGTCGATTGTGGAGACGGCTGAACATATCAATCGCGCAGACGATCTTTCGCGCCGCATCCCTTTGCAGGGATTGGAGGAGGATGAGATTGGGAGTTTGGTAGGAACGTTCAATCAGACGCTCGAAAGGTTGGAGGTGTTGTTCACCTCTCAACAGCGCTTTCTTGCAGATGTCAGCCATGAATTGCGCACCCCGCTGACGGTCATCAAGGGAAATGTGGATCTGATGCGCCACATGAAGCAATTCGATGACGAGTTTCTCACCAGCATTGACCAGGAAGCGGGACGCCTAACGCGGTTGGTGGGCGGTTTGTTGATGCTGGCGCAAGCCGAGTCTGGGAAACTGCCTCTCAGCCTTAAACCCGTTGAAATGGATATTCTCATCACAGAAGTTTTTCAGGAGATGCGCATCATTGCTGGAAATAAAGTGCACGTCCACTTGAATGAGATCGACCAGATGCTGGTCAAGGGTGATCGCGATCGCTTGAAACAGGTATTGATCAATCTAGTGGCGAATGCGATCCAATATACACCCCAGGGCGGTGACGTATTTCTGAGCCTTGCAAAAGTGGGAGACCAGGCGCGCATTATTTGTCGTGATACCGGTCCCGGTATCCCCTCCGCTGACATGCCCTATATCTTTGAGCGTTTCTACCGCGCCGAAAAATCACGAACACGTAACAAGGCGACAGGTTTTGGTTTGGGACTTTCGATCACCCAATGGATCGTTCAGCACCACGGAGGGCGCATCGAAGTGGAGTCAAAAGAGGGTCAGGGAACCACGTTCGCAATCTGGCTGCCATTGTTGAATGACAGTTTGTAATTGAGGGATTGGTTTCACGGAAGTTCCAGGCGCTGTGCGGCTTGATTGCAAAGCCCGGCCCCATATTTGGCATACCAATCCTGCACATATGGACTCTGTGTTAAACCAGCTCTGGCATCTTCATACATCGGCGCGCCGTATTGTACGTATCTTTTAGTCTGTGCGGACCATGCCCATTCGCCGCGCGTGATGACGCCAATGCCTCCATTGTAGCCAGCCAGCGCGAGGCGGGCGCTCCCTTTGGAGGTTTGCAGCGATCGTGAAAGATATTCCAATCCGCGCAGGGCATTGGTTTCCGGGTTGTATGGATTCTCTCCAAAATAAAAATGGAAAGGCATCACCTGAAACAGACCCATGGCGCCCGCACTGGATGTCGCGCGTGGGTCTCCGCAGGATTCGATCTGCATCACAACGGCGACCAGATTTGGGTCAAGGGCTGATGCGGCTGACCAACGGAGGATGTCATTCGCCCAGTGCTGAACCTCGCGTGTGAAGATCGGGGAAATACCTGAGGATAAGATTGGCTTATCCATTTCCCTGGGCAGAGCTAACGCCGCTGTGGGAATGGGCGCGTTGAACGAAAGGGCTGTCAATAAACCGGTGATCAGCGCAACAGCAAGGATGGGAAGGGAATAAAGCGACAAACAGCCGCTACCTTGTTGCTGGTCAGCGGCTGTCTGCCAATCGTCTTGGTATGAAGTGCGAGCACGGGGCATGGGTGGGTTCCTCAAAATTGATATAGGGACCCGAGCTCGAAAGTGAGTTCGGTTTTAAATTGCTTCGCCTTGAGTGTAGTCGAAGGGTTACGCGTCGTACGAGCGATCGGTGTTATTCTGTCCGTTGAAGGATAGGTTGTGATAGGTAGGTTCCTGTCGTTGGGCAAACGAAGTTTGTTGTGCAGGTTTCGGCGCGGGGCGATAGGTGTTTTGAGCGACCGGGCGATTAATACTTGAAGCCGGGCGCAAGGTTGCCTGACTGGCAGGGCGGTAAGTCTGTTGCTGCGCTGGACGCGGCGCGTTGTTATAGGCGCGGCGCTCATCCGTAGTGAAGAGGCGGTCTCCCGCGATCGAGAAGGTACCGATCAACAGCACACGGATCAACAGGATCATCGCGGCGACAAAGAGAGGCACGACTTTTGTCATGGTTGTGCCGCTAATCACGGCGTTTCCGCTGGCGCTGGTGTGGTTCACGATGGCTACTGATACACCCCACCATGTCAGTGAGGCGTTCATCATTGCCGCGAGAAGCCAGGCACCGAACAAATACCAGACTTCTGCAGGTTCGTCGCGTCCTTGTTCGGGGGTGAAGATACGGGCGATGCCTGCAAAATCAATGCCACAGAAAGCGATCGCCAGAATGCTTGCCCAGCGCATCCCTGCAAAGGTCAGGTTGCCGAGCACATCCAGCAGGGCAAATTGTGTAGTGCTGAAGTTGAAGATCTCAAACGCCAGCAATGCGCCGATGATCATGCCGCCCCAGGTGGCGCCCCGTTTCATTTTCTTTCCACGGGTCGCATCGCGGAACAAAGCTCCAAGTCCATTTCCAGTATTTCTACGATAGGTAGTCATTTCGACCTCCTTTGTCGAGTAGAGTGCCAACTGGATGGATTTTAGAACATGCGTTCTAATTTGTCAAGGTATACGTGAGAACTCGAACTGTCTCCCCAACCATGAGTTTTTATTTCGCAAAATACTCCCTCATCGGCTTGAAATAGAAATCCTCCCAGCCTTGTTTGTAGCCTTCCAGTTGGTCTTCAGGCATATCAGAATGGGTGAGCGTGACCTTGGTGCCGCCAGCGGTTTGTTCCAATAAAACTTCCAGATGAGAATCAGGCGCATCGTCCGGGAATTCAGACGTCCGCCAGGCTTGAACGATGCGCTGATCCGGCGTCAGTTCGAGAGTTGTACCGAAGATATATCCATCCCACGCGCTAAATTCTCCGCCAATTTTACCGTTCACTTTTGCCGGGCTTCCGGTGAGGGCAGAATGTCCGTCACTGCTCAACCAGGCTTTGTAAATTTCAGATGGCTTGGCGTGGAAGGTTTCAGAAAGCGTGTATCCGTTTTTCATCAGGCAGCCTTTCGCCTTTCGCTGGTCCGCAAGGCACAGGCGATTTGCGCTCCAAGACGGGCATTGTTCAATAATAAAGATAAATTTGCGCGCATGGATTTGCCCTTCGTTAATTCATTGATACGCTGGAGAAGGAAAGGTGTGACCTTTTTGCCGTGGACTTCCTTTTCATTTGCCTCTCGAATGGCTCGTTCGATGAACGGTTCCATCTCGGACTTTGAAATTGCTTCTGCTTCGGGAACCGGATTTGCCACCAGGACCGCGCTCTGCAGACCGGCGTTCCAATGTGTCTTTGCAAAATCAATAATATCCTGCGGGTTATCGAGATTCTCTGTAACTTCCAATCCGCTTTCGCGTGAATAGAACGCGGGGAAATCGTCCGTTCCATATCCGATGATGGGCACACCCATTGTTTCGAGATATTCGAGTGTCGCGGGTAGATCGAGAATTGCCTTTGCCCCCGCGCATATAACGATCATGGGAATATTTGCCAAAGCCTGCAAATCCGCCGATATATCGAATGACGCGGCGTGCTCCGCGCCACGATGCACACCGCCGATCCCGCCTGTGGCAAAGATTTTGATGTTTGCGTGCTTGCAGGCGAGCATTGTCCCTGCGACGGTTGTGCCGCCATTGCCCCCATTGGTGATGACGGAGGCAAAATCGCGCGGACCTACTTTATAGGCATCTTTTTCATTAGCCAGTCTTTCGAGTTCGTTATCGGTCATCCCAATATGCAGATACCCATCCAAGAAACCGATAGTGGCTGGCGTCGCACCTTCCTCGCGGACGGCGCGTTCCATATCCCGTGCCAGTTGCAAATTTTGTGGGCGCGGCAGTCCATGTGTCAGGACTGTTGATTTGAGTGCTACGATTGCTTTCCCCATAATGATTCCCTCTCTAACTTCGGTTGATATGATTATGAGTGCTACGATGGACATAAATATTTTCTTTGCCCGCTTTACATCAATAGAATATACGATTGTTTCTTCAGCAAATGTTTTCATTTTACACCATGGCCAAATGCCTTGATAATGTTGTTGATTGCCTGCTGGATTATATCAGCGCTCGCATATTCTTCAGGCGTTGTGTTAGCCTTGGCATTTATGAAATCTCTGGCTTTAATCAACTGTTGTTGATAGGCTTTGAGCATGGCGCGCATGGCGTTTTTATGTTCGGGGTATTCCTCAGATGCAGTTTGAAACGCGTGCTAATAGGAACTTCTTGGATCAGGTTTACGGTTTCCTGAATAACTGTTTCGTCTTTAAGTGCATCCAGGGCTTTTTGGTTTCCTTTGGCGTTGTTTTCATGGCTCAACTTCCATGCTTCGAGGTGCTTTTCAGAAACGACCTCAACAGGCGTTTTCCATGTTCCTACACCAATCCAGTGAAGCTCCACACCCTTTTCGCGGGTGGTTTTTGAAAATTCCTCTGTGAATTGAGCAAAAAGGTTATTTTTGACCCAATAGCGTGATAGGAATTCATCTTGTTTTTTGTCATCCGAGGATTTTTCATTGATATCCTTGGATGAATTTTCTGTTATCAATGAAGCCAATGATTTGGCTTCTTCCTCAATTTCTTTTTTTTCGTGCTCGGACTTGTCGAATTCCGGTTGTCCAATGCTGGCAAGATATTCTGTCAGTTTGTGCTCATTCATAAAGCCACCCAATTTTCCGCGAATGAACGTAATCATATTGTTAATCCAGGAAAACTCAAAGGTTGATGGATTTGTGAGGTTGGGTGTTACGCGGCGAGGTGGCTTTATATACCAATTGCTCGATTGCTTTTTGGCTGAAAGGATATGGATTATTGTCATCGGGCTCTTGTTTATCGCGATAGACACTGAACATGAATTGCACATCAGTTGCTGTTACAGGAATTCCATCCCGGCTCCTGCTTTTTACAGCAGAGGTTTTATCGGTTTGGTCACGGAGTTCGATGTAGTGGTCGCGTAGGTCAATGGCTTGCCTGAAACGTTCAAACCCTGTCAGCATAGCTTTACCGTTTGGCTCTTTGCCAGTAGGTCCGATGACCCGCGGGGTACCATCCGGTTTTTCAAATAGGGCAACTGAATCAATATCAACCACCACCTTGCCTGGACCGCCGATCAGGAAATTGGGCGAGGTCCTGTGCTCCTCGAAAATATCTCCCTGCGTAATGCGAATGGTCTCATCACTGCCCGATAAAGCGACTTCGCTGACAAATCTGCGGGCTATACTAACATCCTCAAGTTCAAAGATATTTGCCAGGTAAAAGGCAGCGGATTGAAATGCAATAAAGAGCGTGATGAACAATATTGGCAGATACTGAAGCGTATGTAGATCGGTCAGGACTTGCAATCCAAATGAGAATAAATTTGTGAGCGGGTTTCCAACATGATTAGGCGTGTAGATGTTCTGTACAAAAAGATAGGAAAAGATATTCTGAACGTACCCTGCCCAAATCTGTAAGGGATAATCTCTCAAGCTGATCAAAAAACCCGACACAAGGAATAGAAAGATCAAATATCTCCTGCGCCAGACCGCCTTTTCAGGTCTGAGGTCAAACAGCTTAGTTAAAAGAGCGTCGATCAGACGAGCAAAATATTCTTGAAAAATATGCTGTTCTTTCTGCAGAGCAGTCTCATTTTGTGTGCTGGATGAAGCTAAGGGCGTTGTCATGTGCCGTTTGCCTCCATCCACTTGATCATGTCTTCGATTTCCTGTAACTCTAAGCTCATGCGTGGGCGCAAAGTGTCACTATGTTTGCCGCTGCGGATCAGGGCACGGGTTCGCATAAAAAGTGTCTTTAGCATGTCCCTGATTTCAGGTTGTCTCTTTGTTGCCAAATCGTTGATTTCGCGGCTGAGTACCTCTGCGTATTTGATAAGCGCCTGTTCACGGGCAGATGTTTCGATGATATTGCGTTTGCGGTCAATTTGACCGCTTTCAGACTTGGCGTTGACCAGCCAAGTTGCCGACCATTGCCTTATCAATTGTTCATCTACTGTAGGGCTGAGTTCAAATTGCGAACGTTAACATTTTGGACTATGAGACCTCGCGCCTCTAATAATCTGTGCTCTTCACTCTTTCGCCTGTTTTTGTCAATACGTTTGCCATTGTCGTCAAGGTGGTCCACTTCACTTTGGGTTAAGCGGGCTTTAACCATATCATTGATAACCTGCAATGCTGTTTTTGGTTGATGTTCTGCTTTCTTGTCGCCATCAAGTGAAGGCATCGCAGACCCTTCGGTTTTTTGAGATGTTTTTTTCTCTTCCTTTTCTTCGAGTCGTTCGATCACTTTTTTCATGAGTAGATTGATCTCGCGGAGGATGGCAATGATACTAACTTGTATGGAGCCACGAGCAGCATCTGTTGGCAAGGGTTGGAACGGGTCATCCTCTTTTTCAGGCGGTGCCGGAAGTTTCTCTGGCGGAGGAGGGACGGTTTGAGTTGGTGAGAACAACTCATCGAGAGTGAATTTTGCAACATACTCGCGCCAGACATCCACAGCAAGTGCGGCAGGGAGTTCATTCCAAGCAAGACGGTGGCGCGTCGAATTGGGCAGGTAGTTCAGGTTAATTCCTTGCCCAATGATTGCTTTACGGATCGCCTTTTTATCACTCTCTTCTTCGTTTTCTTTGGCTTTCCTTGTGATTCCCACCCTATAACCAAATCTTGAGCCCGGTTCGTTATCTTTTGGAAAACCCGTATCTACCCTGAAAGTAATAGAAACGCTAGGAATCACTTCAATCCCATCACGAGTTAGGGCACTGACCATTTTTCGGCGATCCTGGATCAGTTGATATTCCTCATTGCTTTGCTCTTCTGTTTCTTCTGCAAAAGGCTTGTCAGTTTCCTTGCGGACCAGAGATTGAGTTTGAGTATGCAGATCTATGGTGCCGGCAATAGTTTCCTTTTTGCCAATAAAATGTACTCCGGGACCGATCACCTGTTTGAGTTCAGTTGCTGTACGAGTAACTGCTGCACTGGCTGAGTTGAGCCACACAACCCCGGGACCCTTTTTCAACCGTTCTCCAGAATGTTCTTTGATTACTCCATTCTCAATGAAAATCGCAGGACCGTGTCTTCCAAATAGATGTGAGATTAAACGTTCGAAAATCTTTTGTCGATCTCTAAATGTTTGTACTGGGAGAACAAATTGGGCAAAAAAAGCAAGCCAGATGAGAAGAAAGAATAAACTTAATACTGTAATCCATATTTTGAAATTCCAGAAATTTGAATAGGGCTTTCCCACAGCGTGAAATATCTTTAAGATCTGAAAAACTGTAGGCTTGTACTCCTTGGAAACCTTCCGCCAAAAAAACGGTGTTTTCCATGATCGCAAAATCAAGCACGGCGTGTGGACCGGTTATTGTGGCGAGTTGTTCTAATTTTCCTTCGTCATTGATCTTTGAAACCAATACTGTTCCATTCCCTTGGGTAGCAAATATCCGTTTCCCTCGAACAAATGCCTTTTCTACGGATATATTAGCAAAATCATAGGAGTTGAGCAGACCAGGCTGTTGAGGGTTGGTGAAGTCCACAATCTGTACAGTGTGTTGGCCAACAAGCAATGTGCCTCGGATCCACTCCCTGCCATTGTCCTCGGTAACCTTTTCGATGGCAATCTGTCCAATAACTCCGCCCGCGTCATAATGGCCGATTAACTTCGGTTCGGCATAATTGCTCAGATCGTAGATGTCCACGCCCTGTTCCCTGCGTGCCGCATAGGTCAGGTTATTGATTTGTATAATATCTGAAACAAACCCAAGTTCATCGATAACGCCGATCCTGACGGGGTTGGATAGATTATGCAGGCTGAATATCTGAATCCCTTCGAGGCCATCAGCCACGTAAGCAAACTTGCCGTTGACGGCAACGGATTGAGGAATTCCGGGAGTGTCGAAATAAGCAACCTTGAAAGGATTGGCTGGGTTCTCGATATTGATGATGCTCACCAACCCGTCGTTTGTGATCACATAGGCCTTATTCAAGTTTAGATCGAGGGTAAAGCTTCTGACCGAAGAGTTGAATGTTTCGTGGGAAAGGGAATCCACTGCGCCTTCTGACGTTAACTTCATAATGCGGAAGTCATATCCCTCCGCGACGTATCCCAGATTATTTTGAATTTCGATTTTAGTGATTATTGGGGATGGAACAAATATTAAATACGCAATTAATAGGATGAATGGCAGCCCCACAAAAATGAATTTACCTCTTCCCATTGATCCCTGATTCATATATGATTAATTCTATATGCAATATGATAAAAACGCAAACGACAAATTCCATGAATTTGTATCAAGTTGAATTTCACTGTCATACCATCTTTTCAAAGGATTCCCTGACGCGCCCGCGCCATCTGGTGAAGACCTGTCGCCGCAAGGGGATTGACCGGGTCATCGTCACCGACCATAACACAATTGCGGGCGCGCAGGCGGCTCAGGCTCTGGACCCGGAACTGGTCATCGTGGGAGAGGAAATTATGACGACGCGTGGAGAGATCCTCGCCGCGTTTGTGACAGAGGAGATTCCAGCAGGACTGTCTCCACAGGAGACTATTCGCCGACTGAAGGATCAAGGTGCGTTCATCAGTGTTTCGCATCCGTTCGATAAGCTGCGTTCGGGAGGCTGGAAGGAGTCCGATTTGCTTGAGATCCTCCCGCAGGTGGATGCGATTGAGGTCTATAACTCGCGTTGTATGAATCCCAGGTTTAACGATGAGGCGCGGGCGTTTGCCGAGAAGCATAAGATCGCAGGGACAGTTGGTTCGGACGCGCACGCGGCGTTTGAGTTAGGGAGAAGCCTGCTTTTGTTGGAGCAGTTTGAAGGTCCGGAGGGGATGCGGAAGGTCATCCGCAGAGGGAAGCCTGTCACAAAATGGTCGCCGCCGTGGTTCCATTTAACGTCCCGTTATGCGTCCATTTATAAGGGTCTGATCAAGTCTTGACATGAAAAAACAGCCGTGATAACCTTGCGGGCATCGTGCCCGGTTCGCCTCTGAAAGCGTAAAGGCGGGCGGGCATAAAATTTTTTCAGCAGGAGAGATGTAAGATGGCAGATCGTTATGTTGGTACAGTGAAGTGGTTCAATGCCACCAAGGGCTATGGTTTCATCGGTCGTGAGGATGGCGAGGATGTGTTCGTTCACTTCAGCGCGATCCAGTCTGATGGATACCGAAAATTGGAAGCCGAGCAGAAAGTGGAGTTTTCCGTTGAGGATGGTCCCAAGGGTTTGCAAGCCGCCAACGTGGTGCCCGTCTCGTAAGACTCTATAGTTTTGCGAACCGAACAGAGTTGCCGTGAGGCAGCTCTGTTTTTTTGTTTGTTATGGGGTGTGGAGTTGATGCAAAATGGCAGGGATCGTATTTATTCCACGGGGCAATAGTGAATTTCAGTTTTCATTTCATTTGCGAACTGCTTTATAGACTGGTCGTCGCTGGTCTGCCCTATTCTCAACCACATTGCGCATATGGCTGGCTTTAGGATTGGCATGTTCTTCATTGCCAGGGATGTGAGTTCGTGGGCGGTGTCAAGTTTCCCAACACGGGCATACGCCTCAATAAATGGGAAGAATTCTGAGGCATCGTCCGGGTAATAAGGGATTGCGAAAACCTTGTCGCCAATTTCAGCAGCCTCTGGCCAGTTCTCTTGTTGACGCGCCAGGTCTGCTTTTTGAAAGTAGTAGCACCAACCGTGGGAGATTTCCTTCCCAAAAATAGATTGGGGAGGCGCTGCCGCTTCGTTCGATGCAGGGATGATTTGGCCTGTATTCGAAAGAAACAATGCCTGACCCGTCCTGCGCGTGAGGACGGGAATTCCAGAATCCAACATTGTCCTTGTGATGCTCTATTGAATTGGGAGCGGTTGGAATATCCTGATAGTAATTTTCATCCAGTATATGCAGGCAACTGGGAGGCGAAAATTGTAAAAGGACGATATTGTCTGTTGACCCGTTAAATGTAGTCATCCGATACGATTGTTCTATGGGCAAGCCCTTCTTCAAGCCGGGAAGGCCGCCACCCAGCCTGGTAGAAATATAGTAATAGTTATAGATCACTTCTCCGTTTGGGTTATCCGGGTTGTAAATCCAGTTGATGGGGAAAGTAAGCGAACTGTCTGTTGAAAATTTAATGGATGAATCATCCGATAGGAATGTGGCGCCTTTTTCCAGATTGGGAATCCTCCAGGTCATCTGCCAAAAGAATGATTTTTGCAGATTCCAATCCTGCCGAAATTGAAATCCGTAATCGATCTGTGTTCCAACAGCGAGGGCAATAATCAGACTGATGAGGGTGGCTCGGACGGTCTGCCCAGGCAGTCGTTCAAGGATAAGCGCCAACAGAACCGATGAACCAAAAATAAACGGCATCGTAAAACGGTTATTTGGAAATACGAGCGAAATGGGAAGCCGTGTAATGTAAAACGGTATCCCGGCAGTCAGCAAAGAGAAGACGGCTGTGATCAGCCATTGCATGGCATTGTTCGGGGTTTCACTGCTGAAATTCTGCCTTGATTGGAGATAGTAGAAGAAACAGAATATGCCTATTACAACCAGCGTGAAGACTATGGTTAATTTTGTTCCGCCCTCGAGCACTGCTGGAAAATGGAGAAGAGTTGTCCAGGCTTTGACCGTCGTTGTAACCAGCGCGTTTACGATGGTGATGGGCAAATTTGAAAGTCCGGACTGATGCGCACTTTGCAGGTCGTTGATAAGGTCCGGTTGGTACGAGTTGAAACCAAAGATAAAAATCCGCCAATAGAGAAATGCCGCGTCGATCAAAGCGAAAGGGATTAAAGCGGTCAGAATTTTCTTGAAACGTTCCTTCGAGTTTTCTGCCTCGGTAAATACAATCCATAGAAAGATCGGTCGTAAAATTTCCAAGCCAAAGTAATATTCTGCTGAAAACAACTGCCAGGCTGATAATAGAACGCTTACGGATAGGAGTCTCCACTTCCATTTTGTGCTTTTGACGCCCAATATCATCAGTCCAATGGAAACCCAAAAGGCGGTCTGTAAAAGGGAATAATGTCCATACGCGATGGCAATGGAATGTTGACTGAAACCAGGATAGAGGAGTGAGAGGAGAGCTACCAGAAAGGCTCTGCGCCCGTTTTCGGGCCAGACCAGCCTGAGACTCCACCAAAGAGCGATCGAGCTCATGGCGCGCCAGAAGATGGCAAATATCTGCCAGGCGAACGGCGAAGGACCGATAAACGAGGATGTGAAGGCGAACAAGTATGCCAGGATCGGACGGTCTATGGAGTAATATCTGTGCAATCCACTGGCGCCTGCAAATCGAGGCATCCAGGCGAATACCCAGTCATCCCAGGCAAAACCTTGTTGTGCGGAAAAGAATCCATAAGCCACAACGGTGATGCCGAACAAAATCAGTGGGGGACTACTTACTACAATCGAGATAATTTTGAAGGATCGTATTTTCCTGTAAAGATCAGAAAAGTAATCTCTTGTCTTATCCATTTAATACTCACCCGCAAACTTCTCATGCACCCAGAGAAACTCGTTGCGTTTGTTCAGCACGCGGACGAGACCGCCGAAGCCGGGGTCTTTGGCTTTGAGCAGGGCGTGGAGTTCGCGCAGGGTGGCGTTTTCGGCGCGAGAGCCGACGCCGCGTTCGATGTCGGCGGAATCGATGACGCTTGAAAATTCGTTGAGGGCGGAGCCTTCACCAACGATGGCATCGATCACATCTTTGCCGAGACCGATTTGATCTTGCAAAGCTTTGGTGGCGGCATCGTTCAGCTACTTTGAGCGTGGAAGAAGCGACAGGTAAAACCAAACTCAATGTGCCAGTGACCAATTTCAAATAAGGCGCGGCTTTCTTGAACCAATCCTGGTCGAGTTCAAAATCGTAGACGCCTTTCTTCATGTCGCCATTGTTGAGCACAGGGAGCGGAAGCCGTGAGTGTTCACACCACAAAACCAAACGGAATTGATGGCGTATCCAGTTTTTGGGATTGAACTTGCTGCCATCGAGTGGGAAGAGACTGAACAGACGCGGACCTTCTTTGGCTTCGTCGGTGAAGAGTTGGATGAGGTCGGCGTATTGTTTGTCAACTTGACTCAAGATGCGGCGTGGTGTTGTCGTTGACTATCATCCAGTTTGTCTTTGACTTGTGCAAATTCTTTCATCAATATATCAAGTGAAATTGGTTGTGTTGCGGCAGGAGCATTGCGACAGTAATTGTTCAATGCTTTGCCATTCGTTGCAAATGGGACAAGGTTGTTCGTGACGATCCCGTTTTTTGTTTTCGATCAGTTTGCTGAACTTCAAATAAGACCCTTGCAATCATGGTGTTGGATTAAGACATGGCACAGTGACATCACAACGCAAACCTTCCCAAAAACTTTCGACAAGATATTTCACTTCTTCGGTCAACATGCCAAGAAAACGTTCAGGGAATGCGGCGCGGACGGTGATGTGGACATCGTTGCCAATGTGACGCAATAAGGCACGACCGTTGTAGTTTGCATCGAGAATCAGACCACGCTGCCAGTGGACGCTGTCGTTGTAATTGACACGACCTAATGAATATTTATGCAAGCGGACGATGAGTTGGTAGAACAATCCTTCGGCGTTGGCGGATTGACCGTTGGCGGCATCGACGATGCGGCAGATTTGAGTTTGTTGAATGTCGCCAGAGGCGAGTTCGGGAGCCCAGGCTTTGGTGAAATCTTCTTCTTTGGGAGTGGTATCGGGGACGAGTTGGGCGATGAGGCTGACAGGGTTGGAGTCTTCGTCTTTGGAGAGACCAGCCACACGGTAGGAAAGATCGAAGCGTTCCATCAGGCGCAGGAAGATGCGGTGGAGAGTCGCTGGATAGCGGGTATCCGCTGGACGAGTCGGGTCATCCCATAAATGACCGAGGCGGGAGAAATCCACCAAGCCATGTGCGTTGCGAGTCTCTTCATCGTCCAACACATAACTCATGGCGGAGGCGAGCCAGTCGGGGCGCAGGATGACGATGTCGCGCAGGGCGGGGTCGTTTTCGTAATGCGTGAGGTGACCGAGGCGGTGCGAGATGGTGATGAAGAGGCGCGCGATCTCATCGTCCATGTTGTGGGCGCGGCAGATGGCGAGGACTTCATCGAAAGGCAGGTAGGGCGCGCCCGTGGCTTGGAGGGCGGCGCGGACATCGGCAAAACTCTTGGGCACGGAGCGACCGACTTCGGGCAGGGTCGCGGCGACGCGGGCGATGGCTTCTTTGAGTTCTGCGATGCCTTTGCGGTGACCGTGCGCATCGGGCTTGCTATCCACGAAGAAAAAGTCAACGACGGTTTCTTTGCCGAAGAGGTCCCACAGTTCCTGACGGTCAATATCGGGCTGGCGCTGTTGCGGTCCGCCGTGCGTGGCGACGACGATAATCTTGGCGCTCGGCTCGCGGCGCTTGACCAGTTGAATCCATTCCTTGACGAAGCCCTGCTGGGGACCTTCGCGCGGCTTCCACACGACGAGATAGACGGCGGGCGCGCTGAAGAACAACTGGTGCGTGGGACGGTAGACGCGCTGTCCGCCGAAGTCCCAGCCGTTGAGGGTGATTTCTTTTTGGGTTTCGGAGTTGGTGACTTTGAATGATTGGATTTCGATGCCGTGTGTGGAGGGATGTTCCTGCCATGGTTTGTCAAGCAATGCATCCATCAGACAGGTCTTGCCCACTTCGCCTTCACCAACAAGGATAAGTTTGGCTTCATTGAGAATAATTTGCGCAGTAGCTTTGGCACGTAAGTAGGTTTTTACAGCCTCAAGACCTTGTTTATAGGCTTCGGCAAGTTCGGGGTTGAGAGGGTTGTCGTCGTAGTATAGTACAGAATTATTTGTCAATTTGTTTTTTTGTTTGTAGAGACCTGCAACTTTATTCACTACCCTGTAGATGAGGTTGCTTTTGCGCATTTCTTCGAATATCGATTCAGCTAATCTTGGTAAATCAGTAAACATTGAATATTTTACTTGAAGAACATGTAATTGTCCAATTTAAGTAATGAAACTGGCAAATCTATTAAAATGATTAGAATTTATCGTTAAAGTCTCTAACAGCAATAATTGACCGATCCAATCTGGTAATTATGTCAATAGGTTGCTGGAAAGATTAAGTGTCTGCAACTGCGTGAGTTGCCCGATTGACTCTGGTAGCGCTGTAAGTTGGTTGTTGGAGAGATTTAGTAATTGTAACTGAGTGAGTTGTCCTAATGAACTTAGGTAGTGCTGTCAGTTGGTTTTGGGAGAGATTCAAAGTCTGCAACTGCGTGAGGTATCCGAGTGACTTTGGCAGTGTCGTTAGTTGATTGTTCTCATCACCTTTCTTTTGCCAATCATGTCCAAGATCGAGTTTTAGCAATTGAGTTAGTTTACCGATTGTTTCTGGCAATTCGGTTAAACTTCATGCTGTGGAGATCAAGTTCCGTCGCACCCGATTGCAGGGCTTCTTCGATTTTCTTTTCGGCTTGGAGGTAGGCTTGGTCATGGGGCATGGGGACCCCCTTCCGTCTTCCCCCAAATACGACATGGGAAGTTGGGATGCAAATTTAATATCTGGTGTCGGATTTGGGGGAAGTGTATGTAAAGTTGGGATGAATATGGGATGGTCATATTTTATAATCGTGATATATTGTTCATTGTACTTTAACAAGCCCTTACCTAGTATTACAGCGCAAGGTTGCGAGTGAAAAACAGCATAGCTTGAGATAAAAAGGCATGGTATCTTTCTCCAATCACGTAGCAGTGAAAAAGAGAGGAAGACCACCATGCCCAAAGAAATTGTAACCGAAACCAGTCACGATAAACTGTCGGGTCGAGGCAATCAAATGAGCAGTACAGCCAAGGCTCGGGCTCGTGGGATTGAAATCGAAACGTGTAGGGCACCCGAATGCAATCTGTCGACGAAAGATGTCAAACTGTTTTCGAATGAATTGAAGAAATATATGAAACTGTTCAAACCTGCCTTTCAGCGAATGGAGCAAATCAAGAAAAGCCTGACCTATGTGCAGGGCTTGCTGGGGAATAGCACGCGCAAGAACGTGGAACAGATGGCACTGGGACAGAAAGAGAAAGTGCGCAGTCTGCAATACTATGTCGGGCAAAGCCAGTGGAAAACGGAACCTGTGATCGCGATCCATCAAGGACTGATCGGCAAATCGCTGGGAGAAGCGGATGGAGTGATGTTGATCGATAAATCGAGTGTTGTCAAGCAAGGGAGTGAATCGGTGGGCGTGGCAGCTCAATATTGCGGCTCGGTGGGAAAGATCGCGAACGGGCAAGTGGGCGTGTATTTGGGCTATGCCAGTCGCAAAGGATACAGTTTGATCGAAGGGCAGTTGTTCATGCCGGAAAAGTGGCTGGTCTGCGCCAGTACCGCAGGTACAGGTGAAGAAGAACATACCGAGCAACGGCAAGGGTGCGGTGTCCCGCAAGATCTGGCTTTCAAAACGAAGCCGGAAATCGGGCTGGCATTGTTGAAAAATGCTCTCCAGCGAGGCAAATTGCCCTTTTTCTGGGTAGCGGCAGACGCCTTGTATGGAGACAGCCCTGCATTTCGAGACGGTGTGGCGGCTACGGGAAAGCACTATTTCACAGCCATCAAAGAGAACACGCTGATCTGGTGTACCCCGCCCAAGGTTCATGTTCCACCCTGGAGCGGTCACGGTCGTCCTCCAACTCGTTTGCGTCTGAGTGATACCAGGAAGCATCCCGTTCCAGTCCAGCAACTGGTGCAAAAAATTCAAAAGCAAGATTGGGTGCAAGCCGTGATCAAAGAAGGTAGTAAGGGTGCCCTCGTTTGTGATTTTGCCTTTCTGCGTGTGACCGAATCGCGTAATGGTTTGCCTGCTGGCGAACTGTGGTTGATCCTTCGCCGCAATCTGGAGGATCCCACCGAGATCAAATACTATTTCAGCAATGCGCCTGTCAGCACGCTGCTGCAGGAGTTCGTACGGATCAGCGAAATCAGATGGCCGATAGAATCTGTTTTCGAAGAGAGTAAAGGCGAAGTCAGCATGGATCAGTACGAGATGCGGAGTTGGATCGGATGGCATCATCATATGCTCTTGGTTTCTCTGGCTCATCATTTCCTGGTCCGTTTGAGAATTCAATTTCAAGAACAGGCTCCTGCACTCACCATTTATCAGGTTCGCATTTTGCTTTGCAGCGTATTGCCTTCATTTGTTTCGGATATTCAATCTGCTTTAGAGCGGGTGCGCTATTACCAGCAACGTAACTTCGTCGCGTATCGATCACACCGCAAGAAAAAGTTGGCTCAATTAGTATTACAACGCAAGGTTACGAGTGAAAATGCGTAATTTGAGACAGTTAGCCCTGCGGTGAGAGCGATAAGTGACAAAATGCCAATAGAAACTGACTTCAACAAAAATGGGGTACGAATCCGATTGGATTCGCACCAATTTTAGATTGAAAATCACCTGAAGTCATGTTAAATCCGTATCCAAAATGCCAGTCGGCTGAGACGATAAACCAGATTTTGGTGTTTTCTGCTCTCAACCTTGCGTTGTAATACTAGGTAAATACTTTTCTGGAACATGTGGTATCTTGATTGAGACCATGTTGTCTTTCTGTATTGCATTGGCAATCACTGCCTCTGCAAATATCGCCTTGAAATTAAACGCGAAATTGGAGGTCAATATGAAGACAATCTTACAAACAGTTTTTGTAGGTGGTGCGACCACACTTCTGGGGTGTCTGGTGACATGTCTCAAAATCTACAAGAGATACACGTGAATCAGTTTTGTGTTTGCCGTTTATGGTTGGGATGAAGTGTGGGAGGTTCGATTCCTCCACGCCCCACCTTAGGCACAAGAAAAATCTTGTGCCTTTTTTATTTAACCGCCGCGCTTGTTCGATTTTCTTTTCTGCTTGGAGGTAGGGTTGGTCATGGGGCATGGGGACCCCCTTCCAGCTTCCCCCTAACCCCCATTCGGGGGCAGGCGGGGGAAGGGCTTGTGCTTTTGGTAGAAAAGGTTAGGTGAATCATTTGCTATACTTCTTGTGACTCAATTTATGCAAACTCTATTTTACTCTGGAAAGAAAATCGCCCACTGGTTTGGTCAAGTGGGCGATGGTTTAAGGACAGATTACTTAAGCGGTTCAATACGGTGTAGGGGCTGATTCTTCGATGCAAGTTCCCACAGTTCGGATAATTCATCCTGATGAAGCGATGCCCATTCCACAACCATCCCCAAAACGCGAGGCGGCAGATCTCCTGCTATGATTACGTGGGAGCGAATATTTACTTGTGCTTTGTACTCTCCATACTCGGCATGAAAATGTGGTGGGACATGATCGCCGAAAAACATCTTGATGCTGATCCCGAAGAAGCGGCTGATCTCAGGCATGAGAAAGTTCTTGAAGTTTTACTAAAATATCTTCGGGCTTCTTCCCTGTAAGTTTCAGGTAAATCCCCAATCCGTCCATATCTACATCTTCATTCCATACCAATTCGCCGCTTGAGCCAATGGTCACTTTCTCGAATTGGCTGTAGTCATTCCACAGCGCGAAGACTCCCTTGCCCGCGAATTCTGATAGGTCAACTTTGCCTTCCACGCCATCCGAGAATTTGACTTGAAGGCAAAAGTCTTTTTGCGGTTTGACTTCTTTCAAGACAGGTATGTTTTCTTTCATATTCGGATTCTACCACTTCTTTTTTTGGTCGTTCGAGCGCCGTACTATTCCTTTTCTGCTTGGAGGTAGGCTTGGTCATGGGGCATGGTCTTAACCTTGATTTTCCTGATGGAAGGATTACCTTGATTTCTGGATTGCCGTGATTTACTTCGCTGGGGGATTGTTGTCGTCATCCCCGAGTTTTAGTATCTTGTTATTGTGGACGCGCTTGAATTGTAAACTCTTTGCGCCGAAGTTAATCAGTAAACCGATTTCCATATTATACGCTTCGAGATAATTCATGGCTTGGGCGAGATGGGCATCTTCCAATTGAATAAGGGCTTTGAGTTCGACCATGATTAATTGCTCGACGAAGAAGTCCACGCGGCGGGTGCCGATTTTGATTCCGCGGTAGAAGATGTCCATTTCCTTTTCGGTCTCGAAGGCAAGGTTTTGGTACGGCATTTCAATTGTCATTCCACGCTGGTAGATCTTTTCTTGAAAGCCGTTCCAAGCGTGGAGTGGACTTTCATGGCGGCGGCGATGATGCGGCGGGTCAATTCTTCATACTTCATGTGCTTATTGACTCCCTATCAAGGTAATCCCTCAATCCTTCTAATCATGGTTAAGACGTTTCTTTTCCACCTATGGTAAATCGAACGCGGCTAATACTGTTTCCACTTCGTCCAAAAACTCGCTGACTTCCACAGGTCTTTGTCCCTCTTTGCTTGTGTCATGTTTTTCGGGCGCGAGGTGGGTGTGTCTGTGCCAGTGACCGTCGAGTTCGTCACGGGCGTAGAGCCGCTGGTTATTGTGAATCAGAACCAGGTTGGTGGTCTGGTATCGGTCATTGCGATAAATTTGGACGAACAGGTCGGGGGGTGATGTAGAGGCGGATTTTCACCAGGCTCGCGGTCTGGTCAAGAATATCCATGCGGACAAAGTACTTGCGCCGCTCGAGTTCCTTCCCAAGTGTGGCGGGCAAATCTTCCACGTTCATGATTTTTTCTGCAACGCCTTCAGCCGCTTGATCTCCTCCTGCATGTCCGCGGCGCCCGTCACTGCAAGTTCCCAATCGAAGTAATCCTGCTCTGTCGCTGAATCAGGTTTGGACGAGAATCTTTTTGCGGAAGGTCTCAAAATCCTGGCTGTACTTTGTCTCAAATTCGCGCGCCGCCGATTGATACTTGATCAGGTTCTTTTGGCGCGTTCAAGGAGCAATTCCACAATTGCCTGCTCAGGTTGCAGGTTCGGGAATAATCGTTTTGCGCTGGATTATGAAGGTAATTTTTTTTTTTATTATTTTTGGCTCGATGGCAACAGGTAGAACCATGTCAAACTCCTTGCTGATTGAGAAAGTATAGCACAGGGTTAATACTGATAAAACCCTCTTCCCGATTTCCTCCCCAAATACCCCGCATCCACCATCTTGCGCAGCAACGGCGCGGGGCGGTACTTGTCTTCGCCGAGGTCGCGTTGTAACACTTCCATGATGAACAATACAACATCAAGCCCGATCAAATCCGCGAGCGTGAGCGGTCCCATTGGGTGGTTCATGCCGAGCTTCATCACCGCGTCAATGGCTTCGGGCGTGCCGACTTCGTCTTGTAGCGTAAAGATCGCTTCGTTGATCATCGGGCACAAAATGCGATTGGAGATGAAGCCGGGCGAGTCGTTGGCTTCGACGGCTTCCTTGCCCATGACTTTGCACAACTCGAGCGTGGATGCGAGAGTATCTTCGCTGGTGGCAAGTCCCTTGATGACTTCGACGAGTTGCATCAACGGCACGGGATTCATGAAGTGCATCCCGATCACGCTTTCGGGACGGCTGGTCTGTGCGCCGATCTTCGTGATCGAAATCGACGATGTGTTGCTCGCCAAAATCACGCCTTCGCGCGCGTTGGCGTCCATGTCTTTGAATATCTTGAACTTGAGTTCAGGATTCTCGGTTGCCGCTTCGATGACGAAGTCCGCGTCTTTCATCGTGTCCATGTTCAACACAAATTGGATCGCATCCGCGTTGGACTTTTGCTCCGCGGTAATCGTTCCTTTTTCGAGCAACTTCCCCGTGGACTTGGCAATCGCCGCTTTGGCTTTCTCCAACGCGGCTGGCATCACGTCCATGCACGTGACTTGGTATCCGCTTGTCGCCGCAACCTGTGCGATGCCGTTGCCCATCGTCCCTGCGCCAATGACGAAAATTCGTCTTATAGCCATCTAGTCTCCTAGTCTTCTGTCGTGCTGAGCGGAGTGAGGAGCGCTCGTTGCGACGAACGCAGACGAAGCGCACTTTGCATACCTGCGCTTCGTCTGCGGGACTGAACGATCATCGTCTCTCCGCTCAGCGCGATGATGTTAGCCTTGTGTATCCTTCCAAATCTTATAATTATTCATGATCTGCTCAATATGTCCTGGAATATGCGCGGAATAAATATTCAGCCAATTCTCGAATGTATATGGCTCTTCGTATTCGGGGTGCTTTACCGAATGTGTGAAAACTTCATCAGGTTGTTTCTTCAACAACTCATAGGTGGTCTTCCGTGCAAGACGAGTAACTTCCAAAGTATCATGCAAATCCTGATCGTGATAATTCAACGTGGATGTCCACGCATCCTGGTCGTAGC
This sequence comes from uncultured Chloroflexia bacterium, assembly GCA_963753655.1. GTDB lineage: Bacteria > Chloroflexota > Anaerolineae > Anaerolineales > Villigracilaceae > Defluviilinea. The sequence continues at coordinate 182,978 of CAVWDB010000015.1, read as the reverse complement.
CCATCAACATCCCGCCCGGCTCGACGATCAATTTGCGGGCACGTAACGCGGCGTTGGATTCCGAGTCCGCGAGATGAATGATAACTTCATGAATGCTCCATTCCGTGGGCGCGGGCTTGAATTGCCACATCTCACGCGGGATGTCCTTGAGGATTTCGATCAGCATGTCGAAGCCCTTGCCGTATAGTTCGATCTTTTCGTTGCGTTCGGTTGTGTCCATATTTTTATAATTTCTCCTCGATAATTATTGTCATGCTCCGGTGGTCGAGTAGGGCTGAGCGGTTGTTGCGAAGCCCATATCGAGACCACCATATAAGCAAAATAAATCCGGTTAGCGGTGGTCTCGATATGCGCCTTCGGCGCACTCGACCACCGGAATTGCTTTTGTTACTCCATCTCCACAGCCATCGCGACCGCCTCGCCGCCGCCCAAACACAGCGACGCGATGCCGCGCTTCAAGCCGCGGTCTTTCAACGCGTACAACAACGTTGTCAACACGCGCGCGCCACTTGCACCGAGTGGGTGACCGAGCGCGATGGCGCCGCCGTTCACGTTGACCTTGTCCCAATCCCAGCCATCGTCTGCGAGTGCGTATCCGTCTGCCAATACTTGCGCGGCGAAGGCTTCGTTGAGTTCGACCAGGTCAACATCTTTCAACTTCCATCCGACCTTCTTCAATAATTTTGGAATTGCATATGCGGGTGCGGCAAATAAATATTTTGGTTCAACTGCCGCCTGCGCGTATCCAATAATTCTCGCGAGCGGCTTGATCTTATTCTTTTCTGCATACGCACGCGATGAAATCACAACCGCCGCGCCGCCGTCGTTCATGGGCGATGAATTGCCCGGCGTCACTTTGCCATTCTCTTTGAAGGCGGGCTTGAGTTTGGATAACGCTTCCAGCGTACGTATCTTTTCGCGGACCTTCATCCTGCGTCACCTCTGTGACTGCGCCTCTGCGTCCCTGAATTTGGACGGGAACGATCTCAGCGTTGAATAAACCTTTTTCTTGAGCCGCGACAGCCTTCTCGTGAGAGCGAAGCGCAAACTGATCCATCGCTTCGCGTGTGACCTCGTACTCGTCCGCGATAAATTCAGCCGCGTTGCCCATCCCCCAATTTTCGAACGGATCCCAGAGACCGTCATTGAGCAGGGCGTCGGTGAGCGACTGGTTGCCGAACTTCAACTCGCCCGAACGACCTTCAACGAGATAGGGCGCACGGCTCATGGACTCAAACCCGCCTGCCACGAACAGATCGGCATCTCCCGCGCGGACGGCTTGCGCGGCGAACATCGCGGCTTTGAGACCGGAGCCACAGACCTTGTTGACCGTGCTCGCGCTGACCGTTGCCGGGATGCCCGCATGGATGCCCGCTTGACGCGCGGGAGCCTGTCCCTCACCGGCTTGCACAACGTTGCCCATGATGATTTCTTCGATCTCTTCGGGGTTGATGCCTGCACGCTCGACCGCGGCTTTGACGGCGACCGCGCCGAGCTCCGTTGCAGGGACACTGCTCAACGCCCCCTGAAATTTTCCGACCGGCGTGCGCGCCGCGGAGAGAATGACTGCTTCCGTTTCCTTGCTCATTGTGCCTCCTGTGTAGGGTTGAACGATGTAATTATAAAGCGGTTTATGAAGTGATGTTGTTTTTCTTGGAAGTACCTAAAACCCAAAACACATTCCGTCATTGCGAGCCTGATAAGGCGAAGCAATCTTCACCACGAGATAGGAGATTGCTTCGGGCGGAAAAGGATCGCCCTCGCAACACCGCACCTGTGGTGGGTGCAGGTGTGACGGAAAATTTTTCTTTTCATGTATTACAATTCAAGCATGGACGAATTCAAACCCTCCCTTTACGAACTGATTGGCGGCGAAACGGGTCTCAAATCGCTGGTGAATCGTTTTTATGACTTGATGGATTCCGCTTCTGAAGCAAAAAGGGTGCGGGCAATACATCCTGATGAATTGACTCAGTCCCGCGAGAAGTTGTTTATGTTCCTCTCCGGCTGGTCGGGTGGACCGGGGTTATACGTTGAAAAAATTGGTCCCCCGCGTTTGCGTCAACGGCATATGCCGTTTCCCATTGGGAAAGCGGAACGTGATGAATGGTTGTGGTGTATGAACAAAGCGGTGGAGGAATGTGGCTTTGATGCCCCGCTGGCTGAACACCTCATGGAACGATTTACGCAGATCGCCAATTCCATGCAGAATAGGGTGAATATTGATTTGTAAAACTGCCCCATGTCATGCTGAGCGGAGCGAAGCATCTCTCCTCCCGTTTGAAGCTTTCATGACGTGGTACTGATATTTCACCCCAAATGTTTCATCGCCTCACGTTGACTTAACGGATTCAATTCCTTTGTTTCTTTTACAAACTTCTTTACAGCTTTGGGATCGGTGTAAGCATATTGCCGCAACGCCCAGCCGATGGCTTTGTTGATAAAGAATTCGTTTGAATTTAAGTTCTCCCGAATGATGTCACACAACAACTCGAAATCTGTTTCCTCTTTATAGCCTAATTGAAACAGGATCGATGTCCGTCTGAGCCAAACGTTATCAGATTTGCGCCAGCGTGCCAGACACTTTTTCTTCACCGCGGGATAACGCTTGAAGTGTGTTCCAACGGTGTGACCTGCGATAGCATCCACCGTATCCCACCAGGATTTGGTAGTGAGCAGATATTCGATAGTGTGGATGAATTCTTCGGGGAGTTGTTTCTCAATTTTTTTAAGGAGACTGATGGCAACGTACTGGTATTCCCGTTGCGGCAATGACCAGAGGTCGCGCAGGATGATGTCGAGTTCGTTGATTTCAGGTAAACCGCGTTGTGTGTAAAACTCCTTTTGTAGTGCCTTGCTTAATGGACTTTTGATTCCCAGATATTCAAATTGACTGCGCATATACTTTTTCATTGCCTGTGCTTGGGAAGGGTCCGCGCTTTGCTCGAAGAGGGTTTTCAGTGGGATGATGTAAGGGTGCATAAGATTTCCAATCATGTTCGTTGGTTGAGCGCAAGCAGTCGAAACCACATCCAACCAGAATGTTTAATATAACAAGAAATATTTTGCTTACTGGTGGTTTCGATACGGGCTTCGCCCTACTCAACCACCGAGGCGTTTACGGCACGGGCGTATCCTCTGGATCATACGGCTGGACAAATGTTGCCAGCCATTCGCCATCTCCCTGATCGGTTACGGACGAGTATGGAGTGAAGAGATGAATCCATGTGCGACCCGGATGGAGGGGAACAGGATTGCCTTGCGCATCGACAAAGTGCAGAGGACGCAATAGCCCCGTTGTCTTTTCCCAATCGCGGCTTTGTGTTGACCAATAGATTTTAAAAGCCTGTCCGTCACGGAACAACCAAGCAGAATCCCTTTTGACCGGGGCTGAGATCAACTTCAAATTGATTGTGCCGAAAGCGATTGTAATCTGCGAATAGGACAATCACATTTTCAAAAGCCGTTTGTCTGCCGGTCAGTCTGTCGGTTGCGGGGAAGAGTTCACCGGTCAAATCGGCGCGGTCGGTGAGACGCAAATAGGATTGTGAGATCGGGTCATATTGCCAGCCGGATTGTGTGTATAGCGTGATAAGTACACATTGATGGTGTTGGCAGGCTTTCCACCTTGAGGCACATCGTCTGAAAACAAATTCCCTGAATAGTTGACAGGTTGTTTCGGGTTCAAATTTTCCTCTGCAAGTTCACGCAGACGCGTCACGGGCAATAAAGCGCTGTTCGGTGTGGTTTGCGTCCACACCATAGACGATCTGGCACGCGTCCAGTTTCTTGCCAATATCATATGCCGCGCTCGCATACACGAGACAACTGTTGGGGAACATCCCGCCGATCTGGTTATAAGTCAATCGCCCCGAACGGATCGGTCCCACATAAGGCTCGGATGGAATGTACCAGGGTGTGCTTGTTGCAATCGGGTTCGGTGTGGGTATCGTTCCTTCGGACAGAGTCAAGCCTGCGTCCCAGAAAGAACCGGACGAGTTTGCTGGAATGACTTGAGTCTCACCATTCGTGTCCGCGTCGCTGTCGCGGTCATCGTCACCGACGTTTGATTTGGTAAATTGATAAGTAGATGGCTTGATGAATTGGATAATCGAATCAACACTGGGACTCTCGAACGCGTAATAGCCATTGGAGTTCGTGCTCGTCTCACTCATGACCTCGCGACTGCTCCCGTCCAATAAGCGGACGCATACACCCCCGACTCCCATCTCCCAATCATCCTGTATGCTGTTTCCGTTTTCATCCAACCAGACGCGGTTACCGATCCAATCCCCGCTTGGATGAATAATCTCCTCTCGAACTTTGCAGTCGCCAACGATGTTTGGAACCGCACGCGGGTAATCTCCATAAAAGACATTCATAAAGCGCGTCGCGCCTTCGCCGATATACAGCTCAAACACCCACGGAGCAAACCCCGGTCCCGCCTGTGGACGTGCAGTAACCGGCATGTTGCTGATGGAAACCAGCACTGCTGGAAGATTCAATAGTGATGGGTCTTCAACAGCGCGCCCAGTCAAAGGATTGATATTGGATGGGAAGTCTTTTGCATCGGGTCCGTAGGTAATAGGCGCGAGATGCGGTTGTGGAGTGGATGTTTGCGTGGATGGTTGTGTCGCATTGTGCTTGTTGATGTATTTGTGATTGTGGGTGTGGAAGTGTTTGTTGGGTGGGTTGAATATCTTGTGAGTTGCTACAAGATGCGAGAAGAAAGATAAGAAGGAAAGTTAAGATGAGTTTGTGACATATGTGTAACTGCACTTCGACTTCGTTGCACTCCGCTCAGCGCGATATTATTTTGACCCCGGCGGCTGGCTGAATTGCAACAGCCATTTGCCAGGTTTCTTTTCGGTCACCGCGGTTTTGGGTGTGACAACCAACACCCATGTATGACCGGGTTTCAATGGAAACGGTTCCCCATTTTCATATTGAAACTGAATGGGTGAATCATTTTTGGTGCTCCATTGAATATCATATTTCTTTCCATCACGGAATAACAAGGCATTGCCCGTCAAGCCTTTTTCAAGATGAATATCCAGATTGGTTGGCGAGATGACATCATGCTTTGCGAATAGAACGATCACGTTTTCGAAATGTAATTGGCGCTCTGTTAGGCGATCAACTTCTGTGTGCAACACGCCCGCGGTATCTGAACTGCCATCGTCCACGTAGCGCCACCAACTTTGATAAAGCGGATCGTAAACCCAGGCGGTTTGATTCAGCCACGCAATGTACACATCCAGCCGCGACGCGTCTTCGCCTCCATCGGGCGGGTTCACGGAATAAACGTTGCTCGTGTAATCCACTTCTCCTTTTTTGCTTTCGCTGTGCCAATTGCTTCATCTTGTCGATGCCAAGCATGTATCCGCCGCCCTGAATGTTGTGATCCACAAAGAAACACTTTGGCAATTCTGGCAAAACTTCGGATGATGCAAAGGCATAGATGAGACACGAGTCTTTGAAGAATGCGGCAATATCCGCATAGACGAGACGACCCGAACGCACGGGTCCCACTTCCGCGGGAGGAAGCTTCGGATGTGGATGCAGGCTGGATGGTCTGGATCAAGCCTGCGTCCAGAGAAAGAAGCGAGGATGTGACATCCAGCGCATCGGTCCAACCCGATGTCTGATCCACGTCACTATCCTTTTCTTCATCTTCAATATTTTTCTGACTAAATTCCATCGCCGTCTGGCTTTGCAAAAGCGACATAATACTTGCCCGCCTTAACATTGAACCCATAATAACCATTCGAGTCAGTTGCAGTTTGTTGAAGCAGATTGAGATTTTCATCATACAAGTTGACGCACTCACCGCCGATGCCGCGTTCCCAATCATCCTGTATCCCGTTTTGATTTTCATCCAGCCAAACGCGATTGCCGATGATCAAATCTGTTTGCTCGAAGATTTCTTTTCGCACATCGCAATTACCAGTGACGGGCGCTTCGGGCGCGGGAAACTCGCCATAAAATGATGTGAGGTAACGCGTGGTTCCCTCGGTGATGTAAATCTCAAAGACATAGGGCGCAAAGGACAGTCCTGCCTGCGGGCGTGCCGTAACAGGAAACGTTGAGATGGAAATAAGAAGCGCGGGAAGATCAAGCAAAGATGGATCTGCGACTTGCAAGCCCGTCAGCGGATTGATCGTTATGGGCGGAGGGGTGGGTGTTGATGTAGCTTGCTCAAGTGTTTGCAGTGGAACGGAAGTGTTAGCCACCGTTGTTGGATTCGATGGCGTTGTGGTTGCTTCCATACCAGTGCAGCCACCCAGGAGAAGCGACAGGATAATGATGGTCTGACTAATTGAAGAGCGTCTAACAAACATGGATTGATTTTACTTCGCACCTTCAGGTGCAATAAACCTTGCGCGCCAGAGTCCGTCCGATTGATCTTCAAGATAGGATTGCGTTGAAAGGATGATTACCCAGGTGTGACCCGGCTTAAGCGCGGCGGGTGTACCGTCCGGGTTTTGAAATTGGATGGGTGTCCGCAAACCGGTCTTTTGTTCGTACTTGTTGGCGCGTGTGCTCCAACGAATATCATACATCTGCCCATCACGGAAGAGATAGGCTTTGCCGAGTTGACCGATCTCTAAATTGATATCGACAATGGTGGGTGTGATCACGGTATGTTCGGCAAACAATACAATTACATTCTCGACCATCAACTGTCGGTTGGTCAACCTGTCCACTTGTGGGTAAAGGATGCCAGCCGTCGCTTCGTTGGATTTATCGGCATAACGCCACCATGCTTCCGACGCCGCATCGTAAACCCATTTCGATTGGTTCAGCCGCGCCCAATATTCATCCAATTCGAGGGCGGGTTTTCCATTGGTTGGCGGTTCGTCGGCATACAAATTACTGGCGTAGTTGAATTTCCCTTTGCCTACGCTGTTTTGTCCTGCGATCTTTTTCATGCGTTCGAGTGGCAGCATCGCGCCGCCGCCCGCGTCGGTGTGTGGCACGGTGGCGCAGCCTGGAATTTGAGCCAGCACATCCGGGTCGGCAGAGGCGTAGATCAGGCAACTGTTTTGATAAAGGCTTCCGAGGAATCTGTAAACCAATCTGCCCGAACGGACAGGTCCAACTTCAGCGGTGGGGAGTTGGGTGGATGAGTCTGGAGTTGGGGTAATGCTTGTGGACGGGACCAAGCCTGCGTCCAAAAGAAGAAACGAGGATTCGACTTCCACCGCCTCCGTCCGACCCGTTTCCTGATCCGCATCACTATCCTGATTCTCATCCCCGACATTTTTCTGTGTAAACTCCAACCATGCAGGTTTCACAAATTCGACAATATATTTTCCTGCCTGCACATTGAACGCGTAATAGCCGTTGCTATCCGTTGTAGTTTGTTGAAGGAGATGATCGTTTGCGTCATACAAGTTGACGCAAATTCCGCCAATGCCGTCTTCGCCCGGGTCCTGAATCCCGTTTTGATTTTCGTCATACCAGACGCGGTGGCCGAGGATGTTATCGGTTTTTGTGAACGGTTCATTTCGAATCTCACAATCGCCATGCAGAGGAATTTCAGGCTCAGGAGATTCGCCGTAAAAAACTGCGAGGTGTCGGGTTGCGCCTTCGGTAATGAAATACTCATACACAAATGGCGCAAAAGAGAAGCCCGCTTGCGGACGTGCAACCGATGGAAAATGTGAAATGGAAATCAACAGCGCTGGAATCTTGAGCAGGGACGGGTCTTCGACGCGTTGCCCGGTCAATGGATTGTAGTCCTGTGGAAACTCGTCAGGACCCAGGTGAACCGGAGCAGAAATAGATTGCGGGGTGGATGTTTGCTGTGGCTGTGGCAGGGGAGTTGTTGATGTCGTGCGCGGCGGTGTCAACTTTTTGTGTAGGTGGGTTGGGAGTGGATGTGAGTTGGGGACGGCAACTCACCAGTATCATGATCATTGTCCCTGTTATATAAAATCGATTTCATGGGAGGAATTGTGACTCGCAATGGAAAACTTGAATATCCCCTTTCTGTTTTTTTATTTTGAAACTTCGTTCTTCACGCGCCTGTAGGCATCTTCAAGCGTTTCCGGTAGAACGCGCGTCCCGCCAATGGATGACATGAAATTGGTATCACCAACCCAGCGCGGGACGATATGGATATGTACGTGTCCAATTACACCTGCGCCCGCCGCTTCGCCGATATTGACGCCAATGTTGAAACCCTGCGGATTGTAGATGTTTTTCAAGATTGTCGTACAACGTGAGGTGAGTTCCATCATCTCAGCCCGGGTTGGGGAGTCAAGTTCTTCGAGATTGGCTTTGTGCTCAAAAGGAATGACCATCAAGTGCCCGCTGGTGTAGGGGTAGCGGTTGAGAATGATATAGGCGCGCTCGCCGCGCTGTACGATCAGATTCTCAGCGCTGTCCTCTTTTGCCTGAGCAATGCAGAACACGCAGCCCTCTTCTTTGGTGTTGTTTTCTATATATTCCATACGCCAGGGTGACCATAAATGATTCATCGGATGTTCAAATTGTAGCAGAGAATTTGTACACTCAAGTTAAGTTACAGGTTAGTATTGATCCTTCAATTTAAATTCCAGCGATTTCTTTACTGCGAGCCACTCTGAATTGATGATTGAAAATACGACCGTGTCACGGTAAACGCCATCAGCAGACTTTTGATGGTTTCTCAACACGCCATCCTGTTTGGCTCCCAGTCTGGCGATAGCGGCGCGTGATTTGTGGTTATGCCAGTGTGTGCGGAGTTCCACGGCAATGGCGTCCAGTTTTTCAAAAGCATGTGTCAGAAGCAGATACTTGCATTCGGTGTTGACCACCGTTCTTTGATAACTTTCTGAATACCATGTGTGACCGATCTCCAGCCGCTGATTGACCTCATCCACATTGAAGTAGCGTGTGCAACCGATGATCTTGTTCGATTCCTTTTCGCGGACAATAAAAGGCATCGCGCCTGCGTTCTCCCGCATGCCTAACGCTATCTTGATATATTCCTCCACCTTCTCTGGTGAAGGGATGGATGTGTACCATAACTTCCAAAGTTCCCCGTCTTTGACAGCGGCGATCATGCCGTCCGCATGTGCAAGCGAAAGGGGCTCTAAAATAACTTTTGTACCTATAAGCATGACCGGTTCGATCCATCTCTTTTTCATGGTTTATCCTTGTGATGTTTCAACAAATTTTTCAATTATAGGCGAAAATATCTTTCCTCTTTCAACCTTCCATCATAGTCGTTTTTCGATTATCCTCCTAAATAATGCAACCTTCACTTTTCCCTTCGCCAACTCCGCAAACTTATACAGTCTCCAAGCTAACTTTCCATATCCGCAAACTGCTGGAGGAGAATGAAGTCCTTCAGGATGTTTGGGTGCAAGGTGAGATATCGAATCTGTCACGCCCTCAATCAGGTCATATTTATTTCACTCTCAAGGATTCCAACGCCTCGCTCAAATGTGTGATGTGGAAGACGAGCGCGGCGCGACTGAACCTGTCTCTGCGCGATGGTATGGAAGTGGAAGTGCATGGCAAGATCGGTGTGTACGAACCGCAGGGACAATATCAACTTTATGCCGATCAAATTAGACCTGTAGGCGAAGGCGCATTGTTTCAGGAGTTCCTGCGGCTCAAAGCGATGCTCGAAGCGGAAGGGTTGTTCGACCCCGAAAGAAAACTTGCTATTCCAGAGTTTCCGCAAAAGATAGGAATTGTCACGTCCGCAACAGGCGCGGCGTTGCGCGATATGCTCAACACGTTGCGGCGCCGTTTGCCGCTTGTGGAGGTGATCCTGGCTCCTTCACCGGTTCAGGGCACAGAAGCGCCTCCTGCATTGGTCAAGGCCATTCAATCTCTACTTCTCCAATCCCCCGATATCATCATCATTGCACGCGGCGGCGGTTCTATTGAAGACTTATGGGCGTTCAATGACGAACGTGTGGTGCGTGCGGTTGCCGCGTCGACTGTGCCTGTCATTTGTGGTGTGGGTCACGAAACGGATTTCACGCTTTGTGATTTTGCCGCCGACCTGCGTGCACCGACTCCGACCGCCGCGGCGGAGCTTGCGACTCCAATTACAATTCAAGACCTGACCGCGACAGTTTCCCATCTCCAATCTCTAATTCTCACTCATATCCTCAGTATCGTTAACTCAAAACAATCCTCACTCTCCTCTCTTACTGCTCAACTCCGATACCTGTCTCCAGCGCGTCGAATCCAGTCTGAAACCCAGCGCGTGGATGATCTCTCGCGGCGGGCATATTCATCCCTTGTTCATCGAATTCAATTACAATCCACACAAGTCAAAGGAATGCAGAGTAGGCTCGCAGCGTTGAATCCGCTGGCAGTGCTGGCGCGCGGATATGCGGTTGTGACGCGTAAAGATGATGGTAAAGTTGTATCTCACATTGCTGACGCGAGCGGTGAAATGAAGGTTAAAGTCAGTGATGGAGAGTTTGAAGTTAAATCATCGCGCTGACATCGTGCCCGAAGGGTAGCGGAGCATAGCGAAGTCGAAGCGCGGTAACCGGTAAACAATAAATTTGATTCAAATGCGCTTTGTCTACGATGCCTCGACTTGCTCTCGGCATCTCCGTTCAGCGCCATCAGGAGTAATTATGGCAAAATCATCATCCAAAAAAGAAAAACCCGTTGAAGAACTTACTTATGAAGAAGCCCTGGCTGAGCTGGAGGAGATCGTCACCGTGCTGGAAAGTGAGCAGGGTCAGCTTGAAGATACGATCAAGTTGTTCGAGCGGGGACAGGCTTTGGCGGCGCGCTGCGGCGTGCTTCTCGAAGCGGCGGAGCTAAACGTGAAGCAGGTGGTCGGTGAGACGATAGTGGATTTCGAGGAAGAGTCTGAATGAATTTTGTGGCAATCTTTCAAAACAAAGCGCTCATTGCCGGAATTGCCGCCTGGCTTCTGGCGCAGATCATCAAACTACCCCTTGATTACCTGCGAACCGGTCGGTGGAATTGGGCACTGCTTCTGACCACGGGTGGAATGCCGAGTTCACATTCGGCGCTGATGACCGGCACAGTGCTTGGGATTGGGTTGTATGATGGGTTTGATAACCCGCTTTTTGCCTTGGGTGTGGCAATCACGATGATCGTGACCTACGATGCCGCGGGCGTGCGCAGACAGGCTGGCATCCATGCCCAGCGAATCAATGTTCTGTTTGACGAACTGCTGCATGGTCACCCCGTCAGTGACAGAGACTTGCGCGAAGTGTTGGGTCACACGCCCCTGGAAGTTGTAGGAGGAATTTTGTTGGGGTTGATCGTGGCAACAGTACAATGGTCGCTCTGGAAATAATCAAAATAAAAAGGAGAAATAAAATGAACGAACTTGTGAATCTTGTTGTACAGAAGACGGGTCTACCGAAAGAGACAGCGCAAAAGGCGGTCAATGTGGTCATCGGTTATCTCAAAGATAAACTTCCACCGCAGTTCGACGCCTTTGTTGATCGAGTTTTGGAGGTGGGAGGCGACGGCAAACTCGACATGGCTGATGCCGCCAACCTGCTCGGCGGGTTGTTTGGCGCCCCCAAGAAGTAAAGATGAATGTGACTGTCACATCAGTGTGACAGTCACATTTTTAGACGACGACTCACAGCATTTATCACCATTTTTATTTCGGGGACTCTGAAAAGTACGACTCCTGCAAAATAAATAACACCACCCACAGCGACTCCCCCCAAAGCGACGAGCCAACGCGTCATTCCGTCCGCAGCCTGGATCCAGAACAATAAGCCGATCCCCATCCCAAGCCCCGCCAACCCAATTCTCCAAACGCCATCCGCAATGGATTTGCCTTCAATGCCGTTCAGTCGTCTGCGCATAAAGATGAACAACGCGGTCGCTTCGAGCGCGGTGGCAAATGAATTCGCCAGGGCAAGACCCCCGAGCGGAAGCCATCCGATCTGTACAAAGTATTGTGAAAATAAAATACTAAATACCACATTCAGTCCCATTGCAATGGTGCCAATGATGACGGGAGTCTTTGTATCCTGCTGTGCATAGAAAGCGCGAGTTAAAACTTCCATAATAGAGTGACCGACGAGTCCGGCCGCATACCAGAGCAATGCCCACGCCACCAGTTGGACATCGCGTCCATCGAATTCGCCGCGCTGGTATAAGAATGAGATCAATGGCTCACGCAGGATGATTAATCCAATGCTGGCCGGTAATGCCATCAGCAAAATCCCGCGCAGGGAAGCCGCAAGCGACGAGCGCATTTCGTCCAGTTTGCCGAGCGCGTGTTGTGCCGAGAAGGTCGGCATGGCGGCAATCGCAACGGATTGGGCAATGGCGGCTTGTGCCATGAGCATGAGGGCAAATCCATAATATAAGGCGGCAACACTTCCTTTTTCCATTCTGGATGCAAGATTGGTGTTGACCCAAAAATTAAGTTGAACGACAGCCACGCCGATCAGTCGCGGTGCCATGAGGAAGATGACTTGCCGCGTATTTGGGTTATGCAGTTCAAGCGAGAATGTGTAAGTCCCTCTTCGTTTGAGCAGGGAGGGGATTTGAATCAGCAAATAAAATATCGCGCCGGTGACAACTCCCCAGGCAAGACCGTAGGTGCCCATAGAAGGCGCGAGAAAGACTGCGCCGAAGATGATTCCCAGTTGGTACATGGCGGGAGTCAGAGCAGGGATAAAAAAAACTTGATGCGCGTTGAGGATGCCGACAATTAATCCGCCGAGACCAAAGAGCACGGAGGAAATCAGTTGAATGCGAAGAAGTGAAATCGTAAGCGCAAACAACTGTGGATTTTCGGAGAGTCCCGGCGCAAGGAGATAGTGAACCACTTGCGGGGCAAACAAAGCGATTAACGCCGCAAGCAGGCTGAGGGTGAGAGTGACCGCGTTCGCCAGTGCGGAAGCAAGCCTCCATGCAGAGTCCTTTTCGTCACGTGCGAGCAATCCGGTAAACGTCGGAATGAACGCCGAGCCGAGCGCGCCTCCCGCGACCAAGAGGAAGAGAGTTTCGCTGACGCGGTTGGCGGCAAAGAAGGCGTCCAGTTCGGGTGAGGCGCCAAATTGGCGCGCAACGATGATGCCGCGTGCCAGCCCGGCAAGTTGACCGAAGATGATGGCGAACATCACAGTCCCGGCGGCGCGGGCGATCTGGCGGTTGGCGGTGTTTGTCATAGGGCATGATTATAAGCGACCCCCTCCCAGCCTCCCCCAAATACGACAAGTCGATTTAAGTCGTATAGAGAGTTTTTATGTCGTATTTGGGGGAGGTGCCCGTAGGGCGGTGGGGGCTGGGGTTATAATCACGACTAACCATGTCCACTTCCACGCAACACGGATACCTTGTCATCGCCGATATTTCGGGCTACACGTCTTTTGTGGCAAAGACGGAGTTGGAACATTCGCAAGCGATCCTCGCTGAATTGCTTGAACTGCTTTGCGAAAAGATCATGCCCCTGATGACAATTTCCAAATTGGAGGGCGATGCAGTATTTGCGTATGTAGATGAATCGAAAGTAACACGCGGTGAAACACTGATCGAGTTCATGGAGTTCTGTATATGTGGCATTTCGTGACAGGCAAATTTCCATGCGCCGCAAAACGACCTGTACCTGCAACGCCTGTATCAACATCCCTTCGTTGGATTTGAAATTCATTGCTCATCACGGTGATTACATCATTCAGCACATCGCAAATACTCGCGAACTTGTTGGCTCGGACGTGAATCTTGTTCACCGTCTCTTGAAAAACCATGTCGCTGACTCAACGGGCTGGCGGGCATATATGATGCTCACCGAGCAATGCCTTGAACATTTGACCCTGCAAATCGAGAACGCGACCATTCAAATGGAAGAATATGAACATCTGGGGGAAGTGAAGACCTATAACATTGACCTGCATGTTCGTTACAAAGAGATCACTGATGAACGCCGCATCCTGATCGATGAAAAAGATGCGGATGTCGTTAACCGCATCGACTTCGCCACGCCTCCGCATATGACCTGGGAATGGATGCAAGACCCGCTCAAACGCAATCTCTGGGGAAGTGAAGAAAACCGTTGGTACGCAGGCGACCGACCCAAAGGACGAACCGGTAAGGGCATGAGCAATCACTGCGCACACGGCAAAGGCGTCAGCACCGAAGTGGCGCTCGACTGGCGTCCGTTTGAATATTCGACCATTGAGTTGTTTGACAACGGCAAGAAAAACCTCACTCAAACCATCCGGTTGGAACCGCTCCCCAACGGCGGGACGCGCGTGCATGACCTTATGCAAATGTCCATGCCCCTGCCACATTTTCTGCGGCGTATTGTCGCACAATTCATGATGAAATATATATTCAAGTATGATCAGGCGCTCCAAAAAGCCGCGCGGCTGGCGGAAGAAGAATACAATAATCAATCGGTGGTTGAGTAGCGACGAACGGTAGTGAGGAGCATATCGAAACCACCGATAACAAACTAACTTGAAATTTCATAATGTGGTTTCGATACGGTCTCAGCTGTCGCCTCGACCTACTCAACCACCGTTTGAAATATAAATCTTGCTCTGCCTTCTGCATTCATCATTTGAACAATCTCCTTTCTCTCAAACCCAACGAAACCCGCATGGCATCGCTCACCATTGGCGTCATGCTGTTGACCTCCGTAGGCGCCGCCCTCGGTGGGACAGGTATCGAAGCGCTCTTCTTTGCCCGCTTCGGCGTGGAGTATTTGCCGTACATGTTCGTGGGGCTGGGCATCACCTCCATGATCATGTCCTTTGGCATGACTGCCCTCCTCAGCCGCGTGCCGAAACAGATCTTGTATGTTGCCATTCCGCTGTTGGTTTCTGTAGTTCTTGTCCTTGCCCGTTTTGCATTGCTCTCGAATTCCAATTGGTTGTATCCCGCCTTATGGCTTGGCAAGGAAGTGCTCAACATCCTCATCGGACTTGTCATTTGGGGCATCGCTGGTGTGGTTTGTGACACACGTCAAGCCAAGCGACTCTTTCCTCTATTCAATGCCTCTCGCATCCTCGGGCAAGTCATCGGCGGATTTGTCACAGGCTTGCTCGTCGCCTCCATCGGGACAGAAAATCTGCTCATCGTTTGGGCTGGGGCTCTCATCCTTTCGTTCATTCTCAGCCGTGCGCTTCTTGCTGGGAAAAAAGTTGATACGCCTCCGCAGAAAAAGTCCCGCCGCAAACAGCCAACTCTGATTCAAGAAATGCAACGCGGCTATCAATATGTCCGTGGCTCATCGCTGATGACATGGATTTCCATCTCCACGATCTTCTTTCTCCATTCTCTATTTCTCCATCTCGCTTCCGTTTTCCCGTGCCGCCACCGAACAATATGTAAACGAAGATGCGCTCGCATCCTTCCTCGGTCTCTTCAATGGAGTCAGCACTGCCGCCGCATTTCTTGCATCGCTTTTTCTTGCCAATAAACTTTATGCACGCATTGGCATCATGGCGGCTGTTCTTGCTTTGCCTCTCATTTATCTTGTTGGCTTTGGCAGTCTTATCATTGCGCCTGCCTTCATCGTCATTGTTGCGTTTCGTTTCATTCAAATGCTCTGGCTTTCGGGTCTCGCCGATTCGGCGTGGCAGGCGATGTTCAATGTGGTGCCTCCCGAAAAGCGTGATTAGGTCCGCACGTTTATCAGCGGTGTTCCCGAGCAGGCGGGCACGTTCATCGCGGGCGGCATCCTCATCATCGGCGAGCAATCGCTCACGCCTCAACAACTTTATTTCGTCGGTCTCTTCGCCGCCGCGGCTTGCACCTACATCATCTATCAAGCGCGGCGCGGCTATAACAACGCCCTCATCGATGCGCTTCGTGCGGGTCGTCCGCATCTCTTTTACAGCGAAGAGCGACCCGTTCGGCGGCTTTCATCGCGATGCCACTGCCGTGCAAACCGCCCTCACGTCCCTGCGCGATCCCGATCCCATCATCCGACGTGTCTCTGCCGAGATCCTCGGTCATCTTTCGTTGCCCGAATCAACGGACGCTCTCGTTGCTGGATTAAGCGATGTGGACTCGCTGGTACGTTCCGCATCCCTCAAAGCTTTATCTCAATCCAAAGCGACTCCTGCCTTATTGGACATCGCCGCTTCCCTCTCCGACCCCGAGCCTGATGTGCGCTACGAAGCCGTCTCCACCCTGACAGCTTTATCACTCCACGGATTCGGTCTGACGACTTATATCTCTCCATTGCTTGATGATGAAGACTCACGAGTCCGTGCGCGAGTGGCTGTATCGTTGCTGCGCATCAATCCAAATCACGATAGCGCCAAAAAATATCTTCGACATACAGCCGTATTCGGCGACCCAATCGCACGTGAACAGGCCCTCATCGCCCTCGGCGAATGGGGCGATACCGAAGCCTTTGACTTCCTCGCCAACGAACTACAAGAGCGAGATTTGCCGCCCTCCATTCAGCGCGTGATATTGACTTCATTAACTCACATCGATTCGCAGAAAGCTTTGCCTTATCTTATTCAATCGCTGAGCGTTGAATCCCCGTCTGTGTTGGATGCAACGGCAAGCTTACTTGGTGAGATCGGCGCGCCTGCGTTGAATCCTGTCCTTGATGCTTTATTTGAATCGGATAAATCTCAAGGCGCGTTGCTGGCTCTCGAGCAGTTGCCCCTCCCTCCATCAGAACCCATTCTCAGGTTTGCGCGTGCGGCAGTGTCCAGTGCGGGGGAGTATCATGATCTTCGGCATGGAGTCAACTCGAAGTCCGGGAATGAAGCGCTGCAACTTCTTGAAGAGTCATTGCACCAGAAGTCACATCAATATGGAGTCCAAGCCTTACGTGCCATCGGTTTATTGGGCGATAGAGATGCGATGAATACGGCAGTCGAGAATTTGCGATCACGAGATGCGAGTCAACGTGCGAACGTCATCGAAGCATTGGAGTCGATCAGTTCAAAATATCGTGATATTGTGCAACCGTTGATGAAACTTTGGGAGGAGGATGGTGTAGAGGCTGGAACGATCAACTGGGAACGGTTATTATCGGACGATGATGAATGGATCCGCGAGTGCGCCGCGTTTGCGAAAAGCTTTGGAGAAGAAAAGATGGATACACTGGCAACATTATCTTTGATGGATCGAATTTTATTTTTCAGAAAGGTGCCGCTCTTTGCCGACCTCTCGCCTTTGGATTTGAAGCAGGTTGCGGCAATTTCAGACGAAACTGTTTTTTCTGACGGCGATGTATTAGCCGAGCAGGGCCAACAGGGCGATGAAATGTTTATTATCGTTTCAGGCGAAGTGAAGGTTTGTATTTCAAAAGATGGACAGGAAAAGGAAGTAGCGCGGCGTACGATGGGAGAGTATGTGGGTGAGTTGTCCATTCTCAATCGTGAGCCGCGCATTGCCATCATTGATCGCATCCGGCGATGTGCGTACCTTGTGCATTGACCAGAAAAGTTTCGAAGGTCTCATTCGTGAACGCCCTGAAGTAAGTTTGGTTGTGATAAAAGTGTTAACCAAGCGGTTGAAGGAAGAAATGGAAGGAAAATAAATAAACCCATCGCGCTGAGCGGAGCGTAGCACAGACGAAGCGCAGGTTTTCAATGGAAATTTCGTCTCGTCTACGGCTTTCGACGCGCACGAAAGCCTCCGCTCGACGCGATGATGTTGAAAGTATAAGGTGAATTATGAAATCAACATCCCGTTTTCTATATTTGTTACTTGTCGTTGTATTCATTCTTTCCGCTTGCGGGAATAACACTTCGACCCCCACCCTGCCTGTGGACACGACCTCAACGCCCTCTGGCGATGTGCTCACGCCCATTGATTTACAGGTTGGATACGGCGTACGCGGCTCGTGGTTCGAATTATATTTTACTGACCCAGCCAACCCGTTCTCCACACAGGGCACGGGCGGCGTAGATGGACCTCTTGTAGATGCGATAGACAAAGCCAAACTGACCATTGACATTGCCGCGTATAGCATTACGTTGAATAGCTTTCGCTATGCCCTGATCCGTGCGCATGACCGAGGTGTTACTGTTCGCATTGTCATGGAATCCACCAATATGGACAGTTCCGACGTGCAGGCATTGCTGGATGCAGGTATTCCCATCCTTGGTGATAAACTTCAAGGTCTAATGCACGATAAATTTGTCGTGATCGACCGTTCTGAAGTCTGGCTGGGTTCGATGAACTACACGGATTCAGGCACGTATGATGACAACAATAACATGATGCGGATTCTCTCGACAAAAGTGGCGGAAGATTATTCCGTCGAATTTAAAGAAATGTTCGAAGATAATAAGTTTGGTCCCAATGTCGTTGCACAAACGCCAAACCCAACGGTCACGATCAATGGAACACGCGTGGATGTCTACTTCTCTCCGGATGACCATGTACTCTCCGCGCTCTATAATTTATTGAGCCAGGCGGAAGACAGTATTTATTTCCTTGCTTTTTCGTTCACCACGAACGAACTGGGTGATATTGTCCGGCAAAAGGCGGAGGAGGGTCTCACGATACAAGGTGTGATGGACAAAGAGCAGATCGCGTCGAATACTGGCACGGAATTCGATCCTTTCCGACAGGCAGGTTTGGATGTGCGCATCGACGGCAACGATGGTCAGATGCATCATAAGGTTTTCATTATCGATGGGAAGATCGTCGCGACCGGGTCGTACAACTTTTCCAAGAGCGCCGAAGAGAAGAACGATGAAAACATTATCTTCATTTATAACCAAAAGATTGCCGAACAGTATATGCAGGAATTTCAGCGAGTCTATAAACTGGCTACCGATTAAAGGATGGGTCCGATGAATAACAAATTAAAAGCTGCTGGCAGTCTTTCCGCACCCTGATGATGAAACCCTGGGGCTTGGCTCCACAATGGCGCGTTATGCCGCGGAAGGCGTGGAGACGTATCTCGTCTGCGCGACGCATGGGGAGAGAGGCTGGTTTGATTCCGAAGGGCCAGACCCCGGCTTTGAAGGAGTCGCCCGAATCCGTGAGGCGGAGTTGCAGTGTGCGGCTGAAAATCTCGGTATCAAGGAAGTCACATTTTTGGACTTACATGGATGGCGATGTGGATCAAGCACATCCCGAAGAGATTGTTGGAAAGGTTGTTGAGCAAATTCGACGGATCCAGCCGCAGGTCGTTGTCTCGTTTGGACCGGATGGTAACTATGGCCATCCCGATCACATCGCGCTTTCGCAGTTTATAACCGCGGCATTGATCTGCGCGGCAGATGAAAGTTATGGAAATAGAGAACCTCATCGCGTCTCGAAGTTTTATTACATGGTCGATTCAGTTAATATTGTCGGCGCGGCGAATGAAGCCTTTGGCGGCATCAGCATGGACGTGGACGGCGTGACGCGTCACCATATTGGTTGGGAGGATTGGCAGATCACCACCCGGCTGGATAATACGAAGTACATGGATAAGGTACAAAAAGCAATCCAATGTCATAAATCGCAGTTGCCTGGGTATGGTCCGATTTCGGAATGGTCGCTGGAGGAGTTGAGCAGGGTGTTTGGTGTTGGGAGTTTTTACCGAGCCTATAGTCTTGTAAATGGCGGACGAAATGTGGAAACTGATTTGTTTGAAGGGTTGAGGGAATCAATGCAATAAGTTCAAAAGCAGAAGCGCCACACTCCGAATCGCATAACTTTGTAACCTTTTCTTCGTTGACTCGTATACACTAATCTGATACGCTACCCAAAACCGCCCCGTGAAAATCATTACTCGCCGGGGGAATGAAGAACTATTTTAGGGAGAACTCACATGAATACAAACCGCAGAATTCTGCAAATCACCTCCATCATCATCATCCTGACGATGATGTTTTCCAGCTTTCAACTTCCGCCTGTTGCCGCTCAAGGCAATGGCGACGGCATCAAACGCGAGGTCAACGCTGAAACCGGCAAGGTCAGTTTCATCACTCCCGAAAGTGGAGAGGTTCTTTCCGCCTCCCAAGCCTTGGGAGCCAATCTGGTTAAACGATCTTCCGACCCTGCCATGGCGCTTGCAGAACGTTTTGCGCCTGAGTTCGGGGTGAAGAACCCCAAACAAGATTTGACGACCATGCGCTCCAATGAAACTGACGATGGACGCGTGACAGTTCGTTACCAGCAGAACTATCAGGGCATTCCGGTCATGGGTGGAGAGTTGATCGTCAACACCAACGAGGACGGCGACTTGTATTCGATGAACGGGGAAGTCTCACCAAACCTCTCGCTTCAAACCCAGCCGGAGATTGATCCTGCCCAAGCTAGCGACACGGCGCTGCAAGCTGTAGCAAAGTGGTATCAGGCACCTGTAGACCAGTTTCGTTGTTTCCGACCCTGAGTTGTGGATCTTCGATGAGAGCCTCTTGCGACCCAGCAACCGTCCTGCCGAACTCGTCTGGCGCATGGAAGTGACAGCCAAAGACGAAAGTCTGCCTGTGCGCGAGTTGGTGCTGGTCAATGCACAAAAGGGAGGCATCAGTTTTCATTTCAATCAGATCGATGATGCGTGGAGCAGTCAAGCATCAACAAAAGTTCAAAACAATATTGAGCAAAAGCGGAATTCATTATCAACCGTATGGCCATTGTACTTTGAGATAGCTCTTGACGAATCACGCGGCTGGATATACGGTTCAGACTCGAACGGGAACAAAATCGATGTGATTTCTACTACAACATTACAGCTGGTAAAAAGCATTAATCTCAGCTGCGGGGGCGGCTCCAAAAGGAATAGCACTCAGCCCGGATGGAAGTGAATTGGCTATTGCCCAAAGTGGTACAGGTTCGATACTCTTTGTCAACCCTAATACAGGCGGTACCATCGCCACTATTGTGCCCGATGGTACAGTTGGACCGAACAAACCATGGGATGTAATCTATGGGCGCCCTGGCCGTTTATATTCAACCGGAAATCCAGACTCTTCAGGATTTGAATATATACATGTGATTGATACAAATACACACTTGGAAGTCAGTAAATCGAATCATATTGTGAGGTCTGCTCCCAGATTGTCAATATCAGCGGACAATAATTCTCTTTACGCCAACGATGCCAATTTTTCGCCACAGAAAATTTACAAGTATGATATATCAACGGACACCATCCCAGAACCAACAAGCACTCCACATACATCGACTTTATCTGCTGTAACGCATATTGTGGATCCTGTAAATGGTTATGTTTTTACAAACACTGGGCAGATCTGGTCGCCTGACTTGAAAGCTAAAATAGGCTCAACGGGCATCAACGGACAGGTGGTATTTATTCCCACACGAAATGCTATCGCTGTTGCGGGTTCCGGTTCAGTTTCATTTGTAGATGGGGAAAACTTCTATGCACTTTCAACATATACCTTGGCGGGCTCCATGGGCGCACTGGTTGCTCAATCAGATGGGAACAAGGTTTTTGTCAGCACATCCAATGGAATTGCTGCAATTGATCTCACATCCTTTCCCCCAGGAATACCTGGTACATTCCCTACAGGCTCGCTGCCATATTCAGACATCGTTGTTGATGATGCCAACGATGTTATTTATGGATCGAACACTATAGGTCACAAAATCGATGTTATTTCAACGTCAACCTTACAGCTACTAGATGAGATACGTTTGCATAATGGCTCAAGTCCAAAAGGAATGGATCTGAGTCCAGATGGCAGCGAGCTTGCAGTTGCACTGAGTGGTTCCAATCAAATTGCTTTTATTGATACAAATTCACTTACTGTTTCCGCATCTGTTATTCCCGATGAAAGTGACACGCCGTTCGACGTCAAGTATGGACGCCCCGGCCGTCTGTATTCAAGCGGAAGTCCGTATTCATTTGGGTTTGAATACATTCATGTAATTGATACGACATCACATACAAATGTCAGCAGATCGAGTTTTATCATTCGAGCCGGTCCCACTCTTGCAATTTCCGCGGATAACAATTATCTCCTTGCAAATGAGCAGTTCAGTCCTAATCATTTGTACAAGTTCAATGTGTCTACAGACACGATCCCAACCCCAACCACCACGCCACATATTACTGGTTTTACAGCGAGCACATATCTTCTCTTAAACGATGAAAGCAAGATATTTACAAATACAGGACAGGTTTGGTCAAATCCATCGGATCTTTCACTAAGTACTCAGCTTGGTACTTTTAATACATCAGGTTATTTGAATGAAGTACAAGGTCTTGGTTTGATAGCTGTACTTGGGAGTGCAGGATCAATCAAATTTGTAGACTTAACAAATTACTCTATCGTATCTTCGATAATAATTCCGTCTGTATCCACATTCGGTCCTGGTGCAGTCAATTCAGATAAAAGCAAATTGTTTCTCAACACAAATAATGGGATTGTTTCATTGGATTTGGATCCAACGCACCCCGCAAATATTCAGATTGAGAGTGGCTCAAACCAATCAGCGCCATTGCAAACTCAGTTTTCAGAACTGCTAAAAGCAAAACTTGTTAACCTATTGGGACAACCCATAAGCGGAATAACTGTCACCTTCACAGCCCCGAGTCTCGGAGCCAGTGGCACATTTGCTGATACCCACACTAATACAACGTCTGCCATCACGGATATAAATGGTATAGCAACATCTTCCGCCTTTACATCCAACAATGTGTTTGGTGGTTATTCGGTAAGTGCGACTGTGTCAGGTCTGGTAAGTTCAGCCGATTTTCAGCTTACCAATGGTGTACAAGTCAAGACATACACCACCAATCATAGCACGAATTTACCGGGGACATTGGTATGTGATCAGACAGATCCGGCTTGTTCAACCGGGGATAATCAAGCCAAGAAAGCCCACATCAATATGCACTCGGCGTGTATGATCTGTACGCCACCAAGTACCTGCGGGACAGCATTGACAACAACGGGATGACCATTCTCTCCACCGTCCATTACGGCA
The DNA here is from genome assembly GCA_963753655.1 of uncultured Chloroflexia bacterium. Taxonomy (GTDB): domain Bacteria; phylum Chloroflexota; class Anaerolineae; order Anaerolineales; family Villigracilaceae; genus Defluviilinea. Next base: position 160,139 of record CAVWDB010000015.1, on the reverse strand, counting down.
ACAACTATGGCAACGCCTACTGGTCTGGCGACCAGATGGTGTACGGCGACAAATATGGTTTCCCCCTGGCAGACGACATCGTAGCGCATGAACTGACGCATGGCGTCACTCAATACGAATCCAACCTGTTCTACTTCTACCAATCGGGAGCCATCAACGAGTTTATCTCAGACGTGTTCGGGGAATACTACGATCAAACCAACGGTCTCGGCAACGATTCCGCCAACGTCAAATGGCTGTTGGGCGAAGACACCACAGGTCTGGGCGCCATCCGCAACATGAAGAACCCGCCTCAAAAGGGCGATCCTGACAAAATGACCAGCTCAAAATACCGCAAAACGCTGAATGACAATGGCGGCATCCATCATAACAGCGGGGTCAACAACAAAGCCGTCTATCTGATGGTGGATGGCGGCACCTTCAACAAGAAAACCATCACAGGTATCGGCTGGGACAAGACCGCCGCCATCTACTACGAAGCCAACACCAATCTGCTGACTTCCGGTTCAGATTACTCCGATCTGTATTACGCCGTCCAGCAAGCCTGCTCCAACCTGATCGGACAGATCGGGATCACTTCCAATGATTGCGTTCAGGTCCAGAATGCCCTGCTGGCCGTCGAGATGAACAAGCAGCCTGCCTCCAATTTCAACCCCGATACAGCGCTCTGTCCTTCCAACATGTCCACTGACCCATCCTTGACCCTCTTCCAGGATGACTTCGAGAGTGGCGATGCCAACTGGACTGCACAAGATGCCTGGTCACTGGATGACTGGTATGCCGCCAGCCCCACCCATATGTTCTATGGCGATGACTTTCACAAAAGCACCGATGCATCGCTCACCATGTCTTCCCCGGTTTCCTTACCGGTTGGCTCCAAATCCTATCTGCACTTCGACCATGCCTTCCTGTTGGATTACGGCGTTTATCAAGGCAAGAATTACTACTTCGATGGAGGCGTGCTCGAGTACTCCACCAACAATGGCAGTACCTGGAAGGATGCCAAAGGTTTGTTCTCCGCTGGACAGAAATATAAAGGCACCATTTCCAATTATCCCGGTGACACCAACAAGCTCAAGGGACGTTCCGCTTTTGTGGGAGACAGTCACGGCTATGTTTCATCTCTATACAATTTGAGCTCGCTGGCTGGACAAAATGTTCGATTCCGTTGGCGCTTGGGCACCGACAGCACAGTGTCTTTCCTGGGCTGGTTTGTGGACGATGTGCAGATCTACACCTGTATTTCCAATCCTTCCAAGCCGGTCTTGAAGTCTCCCAAGAACAATGCCCTCGTCAAGGAGTACACCCCCGATCTGGACTGGTCTGACTCAACACCCGCGCCCGATCATTACCAGTTGCAGATCGCAACCAATAACAAGTTCAATTCTCTGGTGTACGATGAGACCAGTCTGCTCACCTCCGACTTTACGGTTCCGACCGATCTTGATCCGAACACAAAGTACTTCTGGCGGGTACGCGCCTTCAATATTCTCAACATCCCGGGGAGTTGGTCGAAGGTTTTCTCCTTCCGCGCGGTCATGCTGGCGCCGGTCTTGCTGACCCCTACAGATGGAGAGACAATTACCACTCGCAAACCAACTCTGGATTGGGAGAACGTGAGCGGTGCGACCAAATACAATATTCAGGTCTCCACCAGTGCAACCTTCTCCAAGAAACTGTTCAATGTCAAGCTCAAGGGTTCGACCTACAAGATTCCCTCCAACCTGCCTTCCGGGAAGACCCTCTACTGGCGTGTGCGGGCGCTGGGTCCCAACGGTCCCAGCAATTGGTCCTCCTCCTTCTCCTTTGTGACACCATAATAAGAATAGCGCTCAGTCGATACTCAAGAAGCCAACCATAACGGTTGGCTTCTTGCTTTGTAAATCAATCTATGTAATGTTGTAAAAGGCGGAAGGAGAAAGCGAGTTATGTTTTCTATCCTATATTCCTCTTCATCGAAAACTTCAATGCAGTTTTGTAAACCTTGCTCAATTTTTCACTCAACGCCTTGGCCTCTTCGTTGCCTTGTCCCGCTGCCTGGTCCACTTGCCCGACCAAACCGATCAACGCTTCCATAAACTGGTCGTTGATCATTTCTTTGTTATCATCCAGCATTTTCTCAAGGCTGGCATCATCAGGAGCGTCGAGCAGGTGTTCGATAAAATCCACTTCGGGCGGGGTTGTCGCCTGACGCAAAATCTCCACCATTTTTTGTAATTTGCCCATACGCGTATAGTCGTTCTTTTCTGAAGCCTGCTTCAAAAGTTGGTTGACGACCTCCACAGCATCCTGTGAAAAATCCTGCAGGTTTTCCTGAACCGCTTTTACGATGTCATCCTGTGCAAGCAATGATTTCAATGAAATTCTGCGCCTGCTTATAGCGCGCTTCCATTTGCTTGTCCAATTCGCTGGTGAAATGCAGCAACTTCTCGCGTAGCGCTTCTAGTTTTTGCTTTTCATCGCCAGACGCCTTTTCGATTTTCTCGCTGAGCAGTTGAAAGAATTGATAATCCATGCCGCCGCGTGCAAGGCTGACATATGCCCGAATACGCGCCTCGTTTTGCGACTCAAGGACAATGTCCAGCAGTTTTTCGCGCGTCAGACCCTGTCCCGCTTCCTGCAGTGACTTGGTAGCAGCTTCCATTTCTCCGACCGATTCTTTCAATTGACGTCCAAACTCAGTCTCTTCGAGAAGCTGTTTTTGTAACTCGACCATTGCTTTTGCAACAGGTTCCTGCCCACTTCCCGCCGCGCCTTGAGCAAGACGACTGAATAAACCGAAGAACTGTTCATCGAATAGATTCAGGTTTTGCTTGATGATCTCACTGCGCACGTCTGCCGTATTGGCTTGCAGGAGTTGTTCGATCACTGCGACGCGATCCTGTTGTTCTTTCAACATCTCGGGCGTAACCCCATCCTTTTCAAGGATCAGTTTGATCATTGATTCATACGACAGGTTGGGGATGGGCTTGAGCAAATATCCTTTACGTTTTTCGGGAGGCAGGCTTTCGGTCACTTTTTTGATGAGCGGTCCAAACGTCCTCTCCTGATCGTTGAGAGGCACATTCAATTCTGGAGGGAAGAAGGTCAGAAGCAACTCTTTTTCGTTATCGTGATAAACGATCGGGGTGGCCAGCCGTCCCTGATAGCCGCAATGGGGACAGCGCGCCATGTTTGATGCGCCGCTGAGAAGTCTTTGTTTTGCCTGTGGATCCTGTGTGACGTCAAAGAGTTGTTCAATATTTGCCGTGATCATCTGACGGCAGTTTGGACATGCGATTTGAGTTTGTGGCATTCTATGATTTCCGATTTCTGATTTTATTTTTTTTTGACTTTACTTTCGCCTCAACCTCAGGGAAACCTGATTCTGGCTCGATAGATTTTACCATCCTGGCAACTTTGGAGTTGGGAGCTTGCTCCCGAAAATACGCCAGCGAGCTGGCTGAGTCCAAATGTTTACATCAACGCGGCAGAGAGAAACAGAACCTTGCACCCGAATCAGGTTTCGGGTCGGTCCAGATCCGCCCACCGTGCGCTTCTATAATTGCCCGGGCAAGATAAAGTCCCAACCCCGCGCCTTTTGTGTTTTTGACTGCTTTTGTCGAACGGTAGAAACGGTCAAAGATGTGCGGCAAATCTCTGGCTTCAATGCCAGGACCTTCATCCGAAACGCAAATGACCACCTGTTCAGGGCGAGCCTGACCTGTGATTTTGATCTCACCGTTGGATGCATATTTGAGCGCATTGGATACAAGGTTGAGGATAACTTGCTCGATACGTGTTTCATCCGCCAGAATGACAGGGAACTTTTCAGGAAAGTCAGTGACAATGACGTGCTTATTGGATTGTGTGGAAAGACGTTCAGCAACCCGCTTTGAAATGGATTCCAGTGAAACATCCGCCTTATTGATGTTTAACCCCCCAGCTTGCAGGCGTGACGCATCGAGGAGGTCGTCGATCATTTTGCTGAGACGATCCGCTTCCTCCTCGATCACGGCAAGCGAATCATTGATCGTGGATTTGTCCCATTTTGCATCATCGCGCCGAAGGGTAGATGCATATCCCTTAATGAGTGCAACGGGTGTCCTCAGTTCATGACTGACAATGGAAATAAACGTTGATTTGATCTGATCCGCCGTCCGGAAATGTGTAATATCACGTACCGCCACAATAATATTACGAAGCCTCCCGTCTGCCGAAAGTAGCGGCGCGTACGTGACGCCAACAGGCAGGGCAGGGGGGAGAGGCCTTTCCAAATCACCTTCTACATAAAGGGTAGCATTGGGTGTGAGAGGCCATCCATCTGCTTCTGCTTCATCGAGTGTTTTGCCTTGGGGGTTTTGTTCCCAATGAATGATCTCTGAATGATTTTTGCCAACGATCTGCTGGCGAGGCTCGCCGAAAAGCTTTTCGAACGAGAGATTACATCTTTCAACAGTGTGATCTGCATTGAGGATGAGGATACCATCTGCCGCGGAATCGAGCAGGGCATCAAGGCGTTGTTTTTCATAGGAGACTTGTCCATACAAACGCGCATTGTATACAGCTATGGCGGCTTGATCTGCAAAGGATTGGAGGAGTATGCGGTCGTTGTGTGTGAAAAGGTCGGGATAATTTCGGAAGATGAAGATGACACCTATCACCTGTCCATGTGCAGCGAGGGGCAGAGCTGTTCCATTAAGAATGCCCATACTTGCCGTGTAGGTCAGTTCCTTTAGCATACGATTGAGTTCACGAACATCCAATTCGCGGACGGTTTCTTCGGCAAGCAAAGGGGTGAGGTAGCTAAGGAAAGCTGGGGCAATGCCATGGGCGGTGGCGACGCGCCAGCCATCGGTCTCTTTTAACGCGATAAGACCCGCTTGCCCCGCCAGCATTTCGATGGAAATCCGCAAAATGCGCGCGAGTAGCTTATCCAAATCCAGTTCCTGGGTGAGAGCGCGGGAAATTTCAAGCAGATAGTCGCGTTGACGTACACGGAAATCTGGAAGCATGGCAAGATTTTATCACCGGCGTGTTTGCAAAATGTAAGAGAATAAGATCCTTGTAGCAATTGCTTGAGGAATGCTACCGCTGGAATATGCGCATGCTCCAACCTGTAACATTTTGGATATGAAATGGTCTAGCATATACCTTACAATTGTGTAAGGCGCAATAACTTTGCACTAATATTAGGAAAGGCGAAAAATGAAAAGATATCTTTCAAATATACTTGTCTTAATTCTCATCATTTCACTCATACCCGCCAACACCTTTGCGGCGAATAATAACCTTGCGTTTGTCCCAGATTTGGATACTGGAATACCCGCAACAGTCGATTATGGAACCACGTTTGAGAGCTTGAAGGGGTTTTTCGATATCAGCATTAGCAACGTGCCGGATGGCGCTGATATTCTCAACGGGATATATCCTGGCTGGTGTATTCAGCATTATATTGTCGGCGTGTTACAGGATCAGCCCGCCACCTTATATGCCAGCACAAGCCCAAACTTACCGCCCGATGTGGCGGAATTGCCATGGAACGAAATCAACTATGTTCTAAATCACAAAATCCAGGGTCCGGGAAAACCTACTCTCGAATTCATCCAAGACGTCCAAAACGCAATCTGGATTCTGCTCGGGGAAGAAAATCCGGCTGCAAGCCTTGAGACTCAGCAAATGGTTGCAAATGCCAATGCTCACCCTGATTACGTGCCTGGTGAGGGAGAAATAACGGCGGTCATCATCTACTCTGATGGTATGAGCACAACTGATGCTCATAGTGTTCAGGAATCTATTATTGAAGTTAAACGAAATCATACGCCAACGCAAACAGCCACCCCTACCGGGACGGCGACTCTTCCAACGGAGACAGACACAACCCCAACGAAACAGCCTCCCCAACCATGACAGCTACTCTTCCAACGGAGACTGACACAACGCCAACAGAAACAGCCTCTCCAACCATGACAGCGACTCTTCCAACGGAGACAGACACTACCCCAACAGCAAACAGCCTCTCCAACCATGACAGCGACCTTGCCAACGGGGACTGACACAACGCCAACGCAAACAGCTACCCCAACCGAGACAGCCACCCCTCCGATATGTCAACCAACTGTTGTCACAGCTAATTTTTCACAAATTGCGGTGGGACAATCGGTAGAGGGGATGGGGGTGGTAGCTCCAGGATTGGACATTGATGCCAAAGGGACGGCGGTAAAGATACTTGAGGGATCAGAACCAGTTGCTTATGGTGCGCCAAATGGGAATGCTATCAACAATGGTGGTCTAACACTCGATAGAGGCTTTAGCGACATCGAGACTCGAATGGCTCTTGGGGCTCATCGATACACCTTCACTTTTGCAGCAGGGACTTCAGTAAGCAACTTTTCGCTGCATATGCTGGACTTTGGAGACTGGAACCCAAGTTTGAGCACATCTCATAACATCAGTCTTACAGGCTATGATGCCAATGGAGTTGTAGTAGCCACCCAAAAGATTGCCTACACTACGCCAGCGGCATCAGTGCCGCGCAGTTCATCGGGCTATGGAGACTTAAAGATCACAGGAGATGCAATTACTGCCTCACCCGGTCAGATTGGAAATTGGACTTGGAATCTCTCAGGCAGTGGGATTACAAAGGTTGTTCTGGAATTTGGCGCCGGGTATGACCCAGCCATTGCTTTTGACCTCCTCTCCTTTACCACTGAGTGCCAGGCCTGCCAGGCGCCTAGAATTGATGCTAATTTTTCACAAATTGCGGTGGGACAATCGGTAGAGGGGATGGGGGTGGTAGCTCCAGGATTGGACATTGATGCCAAAGGGACGGCGGTAAAGATACTTGAGGGATCAGAACCAGTTGCTTATGGTGCGCCAAATGGGAATGCTATCAACAATGGTGGTCTAACGCTCGATAGAGGCTTTAGCGACATCGAGACTCGAATGGCTCTTGGGGCTCATCGATACACCTTCACTTTTGCAGCAGGGACTTCAGTAAGCAACTTTTCGCTGCATATGCTGGACTTTGGAGACTGGAACCCAAGTTTGAGCACATCTCATAACATCAGTCTTACAGGCTATGATGCCAATGGAGTTGTAGTAGCCACCCAAAAGATTGCCTACACTACGCCAGCGGCATCAGTGCCGCGCAGTTCATCGGGCTATGGAGACTTAAAGATCACAGGCGATGCAATTACTGCCTCACCCGGTCAGATTGGAAATTGGACTTGGAATCTCTCAGGCAGTGGGATTACAAAGGTTGTTCTGGAATTTGGCGCCGGGTATGACCCAGCCATTGCTTTTGACCTCCTCTCCTTTACTACCGGGTGTCCATAGTAAATCGTGATGTCATGTTAGCACTTTGTCTCTTCAACCCAAATAGAGACAAAGTTAGAATCAACACAGGCTGGACTCGACACATCGAGTCCAGCCTGTGTTTGGTTTTACTTCACCTCAAACCTTGTTCCTTCTCAGCCAGCGTGATCACATTTTCAAAGATGTCGAGTGCTTCATCCATTTCGTTTTGGGTGATGCAAAGGGGCGGCGCGAGTCTGGTTGTGGATTTTCCACAACCCAGTAATAGCAGCCCATGCTCGAAGCCCAATTTCTCAACCATATTTCTGACTTCTTCGTTGGGTTCCTTGGTGTTTTTATCTTTTACAAATTCCACACCGATCATCAAACCTTTGCCGCGTACGTCGCCAATAGATGTATGCCGCGTTTGGATCTCCTGCAATGCATCCAGCGCATAGTGACCGACTTCTGTTGCATTGGCTAGGTATTGTTCCTCGAGCAATTCGATGGTTGCCAGTGAAGCCGCACATGAAATGGGATTCCCGCCAAATGTATTGCCGTGGACTCCCTTGGGCCACGACATCACAGACTCGCGCGCAATGCAGGCTCCCAGCGGAAGACCCGATGCTATACCTTTCGCTGAAGTGACAATATCTGGCTCCACATTCCAATGCTCGGTAGCCCACCATTTGCCGGTGCGCCCCATACCACACTGCACTTCATCGGCAATTAACATAATATCGTATTTATCACATAACTTGCGAAGCGCAGGGAAGAAACCGTCTGGTGGAACAAGATATCCGCCCTCACCTTGAATTGGTTCCACGAGAATGCCCGCGATCTCATCGCCTGGAACATTATGATCGAATATTTGCTCTTCGATGAAGCGCACGACTGTCTCGCCATAATCTTCGCCATGCTTCCGTTGCAGAATCGGGCGATATGGATCTGGGAAGGGGACATGCGTCACGCCGGGCATCAGCGGGTAGAAGCCGCGATGGTAATGCGGCTTGCTGGCTGTGAATGCCACTGACCCCATCGTGCGCCCGTGGAATGCTCCGAAGAAGCCAATGAAGTTATGCCGCTTCGTATGAAACTTTGCCAGTTTGATGGCAGTTTCAACTGCCTCGGTGCCTGAGTTGGTTAGAAATGTTTTGGCAGTTTCCTTGAACGGCGCGATCTCATCCAGTTTTTCACTCAGGCGTATCCAGCCTTCATGATAAAAGTCGGACGAAATATGCAGAAACTTTTCCGCCGCATCCTGCACGGCTTTCACCACTTTGGGGTGGGAATGTCCTGTCGAAAGGACCGCGATGCCTGCCATCATATCGATAAACCGGTTGCCATCTGGGTCCCATACTTCCACGCCCTTGCCGTGATCCATCACAAATGGATACCCGCGTGGATAGGACGACGAGACCACCTTTCTGTCACGTTCGATCAATGCCTGAGCCTTGGGACCCGGCACATTTAACTTGTTCATGTTGTTGATTCCTTGATTAACTTTTTTGCGGCTTGTGTTCCGATCGCTCTCGACACAAACAGGACGTTTCGCTTAATGGATTAAGCGCGGCTTTTCAAGCCGGAAGTTGATTCCGTTTAACAAGCCTTGATCTCGCCCTATCCGCGGTCCACCACTTTGTAGCAAGCCATAATGAATCGCTATTTTGGCGTGCAGGCGCTTGCCCCTGTATATTTGCCAGCAAGCTGGCTGACTTCAAAATATGAACTTGTGACTTGCTAAATTTTATTCTTTTCATTCGGTCTTCCTCCCTTCGACGAGCTCAAGGCAAGCCTGGCCAATGCCAGCGCGCCGAGCAGACCTGCGTCATCACCCAACGCGGCTTTGGCGATCACAAGACCATCCAGATAGTGCGGATGAAAAATATGTTTGTGCAAGCTTTCTTCAAAGGGTTTGAATAGAAGATCGCCCACCTGCGATACGCCGCCGCCAAATACGATAATGGATGGATTGAAGATGGCGAGAAAGTTTGCCACTGCCATACCCAGATAATCTCCCGCACGGTTGAAAGCCGAGGCCGCAAGCGAATCCCCTTGGAATGCCGCGTCGGCTACTTGCGCCGCAGACAGGTTGGGGTCCGCTTGAAGCGAAGATTTTTGTCCCATACCGATCTGCTCGTTGACATATCGCACGATGGAGGGTCCCGATGAAAACGATTTGATGTGTCCATGATGACCGCATCCGCAAAGTGGACCGTGCGGGTCTATAAGCATATGCCCCAATTCTCCGCCCATGCCATGGAATCCTTCGATCAGGGAACCGTTGCTGATAACGCCGCCGCCGATGCCCGTGCTGATGGTCAGGTATACGAGATTGTGATGCCCTTTGCCCGCGCCGTATTGCCACTCAGCGAGCGCGGCGAGGTTGGCGTCGTTGTCGAGATGGACGGGTACGCCAAAATGTTCGGAGAGTTTGGGGGCGAGAGGGAAATTCTTCCATTGGGGAATATTGGGCGTGTCGAGGATAACGCCGGTATATGGGTCAAGCGGACCGGGCGACGCGATGCCGATGGAACTGACATTCCCGTTCTGCCAAACGGATTTTATGGTTTGGACAAGCCGGTCAAAGACCCCTGGCGTATTTGCAAGCGATTTTGTACGCTGGTGAGCGATGGGGATTATGCTACCTGGCTGGTATGCGGCTGCGCGGATATGAGTTCCGCCGATATCAATGGCTACTGTGAGAGACATAGGCAGCTATTATAACTGTAACGGATTGGAAGCGCATAAACAAATCTGTCAGCAGATAAGAAAACAGAAGAATGGATGGCGCGTTCCAATCCGTATTTCCGTTTCCCTTCAATTAATCGTCCGTTGACTCCCGTCCCTCACCCTGCTACACTCCGAATTATGAGCATGCTCCCAAAATCAGAAGATGGACGTTTTGCGCGCAATTTCAAGGAATTGAGGCGTTGGTTTGCGCCGGGGTTGGGCGTTAAACGCTGGATGTTCCTTATATTGGCAGGGATTACATCCCTGGGTGTTGGTTTGGGGATTTACCTGCTTGAGCTCTATCGAACCGACTCGAACAACCCGGCTTTATTGACATTCCTTTCGTATGTGTCACTTCGTTTTTTGCCGCGTGTGCTGCGCGTGGTGATATTTGCCTGCCTTGGTCTTGGGATGGTCGCCTTGGGGATCGGGGGACTTAATCGCGCACTTTTGCGGCCCTTTGTCCGCCCGGACCGCCCACTTGTGGATGAGCTTGCAAATTACCGCCGCCGCGAGCGTGGACCCCGAATCGTCACCATCGGCGGTGGGCATGGATTGGCTACGCTTCTGCGCGGTTTGAAGTTGTACACGCGTAACCTGACGGCAGTTGTCACGGTTGCGGATGATGGTGGTTCCTCAGGACGTTTGCGTGAAAGTTTTGGCATCCTGCCGCCGGGTGATATTCGAAATTGTCTGGCGGCGTTGTCGAACGATGAACAGATGCTCACCCAGCTTTTTCAATATCGTTTCAGCGGTGAGGGTATATTGGATGGACATTCCTTTGGGAATTTGTTCATCACCGCGCTGGCTGAGATCGTGGGGAGCTTCGAGGGCGCCATTGCAGAATCGGGCAAGGTTTTGTCTGTGAGCGGGCGTGTCTTGCCCTCCACCTTGCATAATGTAAAACTGGTCGCAGATATGCAGCTGCCTAATTCGTTGAACCAGGTTCGGGTGGAGGGGGAGAGCCGCATTCCCAAGATGGCGGGACGAGTCCGCCGGGTGTGGCTGGAGCCGAACAATGCACCCGCTTTTCCGCCCGTCATTAAGGCAATCTTGAATGCAGATATGATCATTGTAGGTCCTGGCAGTTTATATACCAGTCTTCTTCCCAACCTGCTTGTGCAGGACCTGTTAGGTGCGATACAGGCGAGCCGCGCCGTCAAAGTGTATGTCTGTAACGTTGCCACACAGTCTGGCGAAACGGATGTGTATACTGTCCATGACCACGTCCGCGCATTGGAAGATCATATTGGAAATCGGGTGTTCGATGTATTGCTGTGTAACGATAATTACACAGGCTCACTTGCCGAAGATTCCTCATGGGTGCGTGCCGATGAAAAGACATTGTCAGATGCCCGGGTTCGGCTCGAAAACCTGACAGATGAAGGTCATCCCTGGCGGCACGATTCTTCCAAATTAGCTGAGAAATTGATCGAGATTCTCGATGAATACACAGGGCCGCTGGAATAAATAAAGTTACATTCGTCATTATTTGTTCAATCAAGTCTCTGTGATAAAATATTTTTGCATTAATCAATTCACTCTAAGATTCTTCGCTTCGCTCAAAAAACATTGTGTAAAGCGAGTTAATCATCACAAACTTATTTCGGAGGTTAGAAATGTCGAGTAAAAGTAGGTATTAATGGATTTGGACGGATCGGACGGCTTGTCTTCCGTACCATCAAACAACGCGTCGCGGACCAGGTTGAAGTTGTTGCAATCAACGATTTGTTCGACCCAGCAACCAATGCTCATTTGTTGAAATATGATTCAACCTATGGCCCGTATGATGGCACAGTCGTAGTAAAAGACGGCAACATTGTAGTGGATGGTGAGACCGTCCAGGTGACGGCTGAACGCGACCCAGGCGCCATCAAGTGGAGGGACATGGGTGTGGATATCGTTATCGAGTCCACCGGGTTCTTCACGGATGCAACCAAAGCCAAAGCGCATATCGAAGCGGGCGGCGCAAAGAAAGTTATCATTTCCGCTCCTGCCAAGAATGAGGACATCACTGTTGTACTCGGCGTGAACGACGATAAATATGACCCCAAGAAACATAATATCGTTTCCAATGCTTCCTGCACCACCAACGGGCTTGCTCCTGTTGCAAAGGTATTGAATGACAAGTTCGGCATCGAGAAGGGTTTCCTCACCACCATTCACGCGTACACCAATTCACAGAAATTGCAGGATGTGGGTGCGAAGGATTTGCGTGATGCACGCGCGGCGGCACAGAATATCGTGCCCTCCTCAACAGGTGCGGCAAAGGCGGTGGGTCTGGTCATTCCCGAGCTCAAGGGAAAATTCACGGGTATGGCTTTCCGCGTGCCAACCCCCACCGTTTCGGTTGTTGACTTTACTGCCATCTTGAACAAGGAAGTCACTGCAGAGGAAATCCGCGCTGCCATGTTAGAGTATGCCAACGGTTCCATGAAAGGCATTCTCGATGTCACAGATGAACCTCTTGTGTCCACCGACTTACGCGGTACCCAGTTCTCCAGTGTCTTCAGTGCCATGGACACGATCATCATGGGTACCATGGTCAAGGTGGTTGCCTGGTATGACAACGAATGGGGTTACGCCAGCCGCACTGCCGATCTGACGGCATTGATGGCGAAGAGTTTGTAAGGGCGTTGCGCAAACAAGGAGACAGGTACACAAGTCATTCAGGACTGTGTGCCTGTTTTCATGTAAGCCTGTTTATGTTTGGAGGAAAAATGAACAAGAAAACAGTAAAAGATATTGACCTTAAAGACAAAGCGCGTTCTTATGCGTGTGGATTTCAATGTGCCGATGGCGGATGGCAAAGTAACTGACGATAAACGTATCCGCGCTGCATTGCCAACTATCAAATATGTGTTTGGACCAGGGCGCCTCTCTCCTTGTAATGAGTCATCTTGGACGTCCGAAAGGCGGTCCAGATCCGGAATTCAGCCTGCGTCCTGCTTCGGAAGTTTTATCCAAGTTATTGGAGCGACCTGTCAAAATGGCGCCCGATTGTGTGGGACCTGAAGTCGAAGCGATGGCAAAGGAGCTTAAACCTGGCGAGGTCATCATGCTGGAGAATACGCGCTTCCATGCGGGGGAGGAGAAAAACGATCCAGAGTTGGCGAAGCAAATGGCGGCGCTGGCAGACGTCTATGTGAATGACGCGTTTGGGTCCGCCCATCGTGCACATGCCTCCACCGAGGCAGTCGCACATTATCTCCCCGCCGTTTCCGGCTTCCTGATGGAACAGGAATTGGAATATCTGGGGCGCAGCGGTTGCCAATCCTGAACATCCGTATGTTGCCATTTTGGGCGGCGCAAAGATCAGCGACAAGATCATGGTTGTGGAAACATTGCTCGCAAAATGCGACAAGCTCATCATCGGCGGCGGTATGGCGAATACCTTCCTGGCCGCGCAGGGATGTAATATGCAGGATAGCCTTGTAGAAGAGTCCTCGCTCGAGACCGCCAAATCCATCATGGATAAATCATCCGAGAAATTGATCCTGCCTGTGGACGCGGTCATCGCGGATAAATTCGATGCGGATGCCAACACGCAGATTGTCAATGTCAATGAGATCCCTGCGGGTTGGCGCATGTTGGATGTGGGACCAAAAACAATTGTGTTATATAAAGATGCCTTGAAGGATGCAAAACTTGTGGTTTGGAATGGACCGGTGGGCGTCTTTGAAATGCCTAAATTTGCCGAGGGTACCTTTGCCGTTGCGAAAATGCTGGCTGAATCCAGTGCGATGACTGTGATCGGCGGCGGCGACTCGGCGAGTGCGGTCAAGAAAGCTGGAGTTGCCAAACAGATGACTCATGTTTCAACCGGCGGGGGCGCGTCCCTTGAATTTCTTGAAGGAAAAGAACTGCCCGGGGTCGCGGCGTTGATGGATAAATAAAGTGTCGTTGAAATAAAATGGAGCAGAAAGAAACTCCTCTTTCTGCTCCATTTCTTTATCTTTTATAATTTGCGCTGGAGAACAAATGGAAGATCAAACAATTATGGAACAAAGACCTGTTTTTGACGATCATAATCCTGGTGGCGGGGCAGGGAAAAGGTAAGAACAACCGCACGATTTTAATCGCAGTGATTGCGGTGGTGGTTCTGTGCTGTTGTTGTTTGCTGTTGGGGGTTGCAGGGCTCTCCATTTTTAGGGCGAACCGTTCAGTGGAATCTTTTCAGGAACAGCCGAGCGATCAACTTATCCCTCAGTCCGATTTTGGTAACGACGATCCTCCCAGCGGTGGGCTGGGAAATGACGTTCTAAAAAATGATACCTGGAATGTTATGGCTCCAGCGGCTGTCGCGCTCGGCTGTGATCATCCTGTGGGAGCTAACTCGACGATTGAAGTGATTCAACAACCTGATGCAAATGGTGTTTGGATCGAACATTGGAATGTGGCGTGTCAATCCGGCGATGCCTATCTGTTTGAAGTCCAATTCATTCTCGATGATACGGGAGCGACGTTCAACATCACGCCGCTTCAATAAATCGTTTGCGTATTAATATGGTAATTCAAGAGGTGACCTGATATGAATCGAATACCCATTGTTGCTGGAAATTGGAAGATGAACAAGACCGTTGTCGAGGCGCGGGAACTGGTTGACGCACTTAAAAGTGAATTGAATAAAATTGAAAATGTGGAAAGAGTGTTGTGCCCGCCTTACACCTCGCTCCCTGCTTTGTCTGAAATGCTTGCGGAAACTCAAATTGGTCTCGGCGCACAGAATTTGCACTGGGAGGAAAAGGGTGCATTCACCGGTGAACTTGCACCGAACATGGTGAAGGAATTTTGTAAGTATGTCATCATCGGTCACTCGGAGCGACGCACGTATTTTGGTGAAACGGATGAGACTGTGAATAAGAAACTGCGTGCGGCGTTGAAACATGATCTCACACCGATCGTTTGCGTGGGCGAAACGCTGGATGAATACGAATCAAATCGGACCTCTGAAGTGGTCCGCCGCCAAATTACACTCGGTTTTGCTGATGTAGACTCTGTCAGCGCGGCGCAGATCGTTGTTGCCTACGAACCTATCTGGGCGATTGGCACAGGCAAAGCCTCCAGCGGAGAAAATGCCAATGCTGTGCATGCCCAGGTCATTCGTCCCGCGTTGAGCGAACTGTTCGGAGCGGAAAATTCACAGGCGATACGAATCCAGTATGGGGGTTCGGTGACCGCGGCGAATGCCTCCGAATTCTTCTCGCAATCTGATATTGATGGCGCGCTGGTCGGCGGAGCCAGCCTCAAGCCTGATGATTTCATCGCCATCACAAAGGCGGCAGCTTCCGTCTCGCGCTGAGCGGTGCTTATTCGGCTCGCAGACGAAGCGGGGATTGCTTCGGACTGACGCCCTCGCAATGACATGTCATCATGACTTCTCAACTCACAGGATTTTTCTGGTTTGTATGCATGCTTGTGCCGCTGATCTGGCTTCAGCGGCTTTTGCATCGTGAGATACAGGCGGTGTTCCTAATATTGACCCGTGACGCAGCATTAACGATGGGAATCTTTTCGTTCATCTTTCTCCCCGGCGTCTTCCTGCATGAGTTGAGTCACTTTTTGATGGCGAAGATTCTGCGAGTGCCAACGGGCCGCTTCTCGATTCTTCCACAACCCCTGCCCGATGGACGATTGCAACTTGGCTATGTGGAAACCGCCCGGGCGGACCGCGTGCGCGATTCACTGATCGGCGCCGCACCGCTGATCGTGGGGACTTTTTTTGTTGCGTATGTTTCGCTTTATCCACTCAACATGCGTATCTTGTGGGATACGCTTCGTAATGGTCAATTCAATTTGTTCTGGATGGGAGTGGGCGCCCTGCCGCGCGCCAACGATTTTTATTTATGGTTTTATCTGACTTTTGTCATTAGCAGCACGATGATGCCGTCTGAATCAGATCGTCACGCGTGGCTGGAATTGGCGATTTCAGTAGGGGTGCTGTTTGGACTCGCTTTATTGATCGGTGCAGGTCCGTGGATGCTGGATAACATTGCGCCGCGTGTCAGCAATTTTTTGAGCTCGGTGGCAGTGATCTTTGGCTTGAGCGCGGCTGTGCATGTGATACTGATCCTGCCGACCGCGTTGATTCACAAATTATTGGCGCGTGCCACCGGAGTGGACGTGGCGTAACAATCCGCGATCTACTTTTTCTTCTTTCTTTTTGCTTCTGCTCTTTCCAAATTTTCCTGAACTCTAAACTTTACGATCTTTGTTATCAACGCATAGGGAATTGGCTTATCCAACGGAAACTTCACTGATCCTTTTGCGCCATCGTAAGCGGAGAGTTCCTTCTTGAATTTCTCGATCCCCGAAGGTGTGGGATAAAACCCAATGTGAGATTTATATCCCGCAAAGTGGACCAGATTCCCGTTAAGTGTGAACGTGGGTATCCCGTAGTTGATGGTCTCTTCCGCTTTCGGCGCGGCTTTTTGAATTGTGGCTCTGACTTTTTTCAGGATGGATTGAATCTCCTTGGGAGAGCCTGCGATGTATTCGTCAATCGTTTTGGTTGGCATACTGTCTCCTCATGAGTTGTGACAGACGATATAAGCAGATTGTAAATGCTGTGAGACAATGGGTTTTATCATAATCTGTTCAATCTTTCGACCATAACATGTTCGAGCTTTTCAGGATAGATGATCCCGTGCGACTGTGCCAATGGCTGTACGATTTCCTTGTAGAACTGAACAAGTACGAAGGCCGCCTTCAACATCTCTTCTTTCTCCATCGGGCAAAAAGTCTTTTTCAATGGCGATAACAATTCGACCGACATCGCCTTCTCGATCTTGAAATAAACCTCCTCATCAATATCTGGATCTGAAAAATTATTCTGCAGCCGAGCCAGACCCACACACATGGAACGAAGCACTTCGATCTGTCCTTGTGCCCACCAGAGTTGGTTGCGTCCCATGGCAGTAATGAAGTGTGAGAAGTCATGCCAGAACCAATAAATGAGGCGGCGTAATTTTTCTTTCTGCCGGTCCAAATCAATTTCACGCTCGTGAGGGATAACTCCTGCCGCTATACTTTTCTTGTCTAAAAGGACTTTGAATGGTTCGTTGAAAACTTGATCTGCCTGGCTTTCGGGAATGTACGATAGCTCAACTTCCGAACCATTAGGAAAGATCAGAAAAACGATACCTGGAATATCAAAGTCTTCGATAAACATTGGATTGCCTAAAAGCCGAACAAACGAATCACGACTAGAGACAAAATCGTCATACGTTTCATCTGTTGTGATGAGGTAAAGATCAAGATCAGAGTATTCGTCAGGATTCCCTTTTAGATACGAACCAACCAGAAAGGCGGCGAGGATGCGTTCGTCTGATTTACAGGCTTGGACGAACTTATCCAGGATGACCTTGTGATTTGAACGCAGGTTTATGTCCATTGTATGGATTCTCCAATCGACTTCCACTGATTTGCCGGTCCTATTAAGTGTCACTTTCCAATCTTTTCCCCATGCCAATGACATGATCCACCGCGTAGCCAATGGACTTGTAAAATGCCATCACTTCCAAATTGGTCTCCCGCACTTGTAAATTGATCTTGGCACAACCCATCACCCGGAGTTTGATTTCCACAGCTTCCATCATCTGCCGCCCATATCCTTTTCTTTGATGCGATGGGGGTACAGCCAGGTAATTGACCCAGCCTCGATGACCTTCATATCCGCCCATGATGGTTGCCACGATCTTTTCCTCCGTTACTCCAACAAGAAACAATTCGGGATTGACTTTCAACTTCCGCTGGATATCCTTTTTCGGATCGTTCCATAAGACGACAAGGTTGCACTCCTTCCAAAGAGCAATGACTTCCTCCTCGTCTTGTAGCCTGAATTCTCTGATTTCCATTCAGTCACCTCATCTGGCGGTCTTACTGGATTTTATCCCCGTCTAGGAATACTGCAAATGCATCTTTTTGATCTTTTCCCTCCAAGGCTCTAATTGTTCGGCAAGTACGCCAATCCACGGCTTGATATCCTCGCCGTTCTTTGGAGGATCGGGAACGATGTGTTCAAATAAATGAACCATGCCAGGGAAATCATATCTTCCCTTCTCAAGCGGTTTTCCGGAACTTTGAAGAATTTGCTTTGCTTGTTTCTCGCCTTTTACATCGAACGCCAGCCAGAAGTCCGCGTATTCAGCATCTACCATGGCCGGATTGGTAATTTTCGCGGTGTATTTTTTCGGTGTCCCGTTGCGGACCATTGCCCTGCAAGCGATGATGAATTCATCCCTGCAGCTGTTGGTGGATGAGACCGGTTTCACGGTCAGGTATGTCATGGTCAGTATTGTGGAAGCCGCGACGACGATTTCGCCTGCCCGGGGACCTCGTTCGCTGATGATTGCGATGGTCATGATTGGATGCATGTCAATCTTTCTTTTTCTGAATTGATGAAGCGAATTGCTTTTATCGACTCCCCTTTGTCTGCTGGTATTGTATCACTGGTTTATTGTATCTAAACCCGACAAAAAATCTCCCGCTCTGCGGGAGATTTGGGTGAGTCAGGGTTATTTGTCTTCATTCACACGCGTCAACACGATCACAGGGATGGTGCGCGTGGTCTTTTCCCGATATTCAGCAAAGCTTGGCATCATTTCGATCATTTTGTTATATAGACGCGTTCGCTCCGGTTCCTCTGCAACGGTCGCTTTCACTTGAAACTGTTCAGCGCCCACCTCAACGCTGACGAGTGGATTGGCAAGGATGTTGTAATACCAATCAGGATTGGTCGGCGCGCCTCCCTTGGATGCAATGATCACGATCCGCTCTCCATCCTTTACATACGCCACCGGATTGACGCGTGGCTCATTACTCTTCGCTCCGATTGTGTGTAAGAGGAGCAGTGTCCTGCCTTCCCACCGCCCGCCGACTTTACCGTCATTGGCGCGAAACTCCTCGATAACTGCTTGATTCCAATTGTTTGGACTCATGTGTACACCTCATATAAAGTTGATATACCTTCTGACGGAGTAGACGCTGTGATTTTTACGGATGGTTTGTTAGATTATTGTCAGAGCTTATTTCCAAAGCCCTGCATTCTGTGCGATCATTCTTTCGCCTGGTAATTGATTCCATCATCTATTTTTGGGAGGAAAACGATCAGAATGCACGACCGCGGTAATATAGATCGCATAACTTAAGAGCGGAAGTGGATTTGCCAATAGAATTGCCCCAAGATACGCGCTGTTGATAATAATATAGTTGGGTATGTGACTCCGCATATATTGTTTACTGAACTCAGTGACTGCCAGATGGGGATGATAATAAACATAGAACACCATGATGACCCCAACGACATTGCAAACGATCAAGGTGATACCATAAATAATGATCGGACCCGCTTGAAATGGATACCGTCCCAGCAGTGAAGTGGGGAAGGGGATGAAACTCACGCACAGCAAAAGCAGGATGTTCAGCCACAGGAAACCACGGTCTGTTTTTCTCATGGCGTGCATGGAGTTGTGATGCGTGACCCAATACAACCCAATGATGATAAAGCTCATCACATACGCCAGAATGCGCGGCAAAATGGAAACCAGAGTCTCTGCAAATAGACTGTATTCCACTTCGGGGAAACGAATATCCAGAACCAATAAGGTGATTACGATGGCAAAGACACCATCGCTAAAGGCTTCAAGGCGGGATTTTTGCATAATGTAGATTATACGTGGAGTTTATCGCAAGCTATAAACAAAAATCTTCTGCTGAAAAAGCAGAAGATTTTTACGCTTATTTCATTTTTGCAAATCGAACTGTATTTTCGGTAACCACCACAAACTGATTCGCTATTATGCCTCAGTTGCCAATGGCATGAAGACAGTGTTTTCGAGCGACTTGGTGGCGAACAGAATACAGGCACGCACATCTTCCGCTTTTATCCCCTGATATTCCTTGACGATCTCGTCTGTTGTCGCGCCGTGAGCGAGTAGATTAAGTATAAATTCAACGCTCAAGCGCGTGCCGCGAATGACAGGCTTGCCCACCAGCACCTTTGAATTGATCGTATTCGATTAAGGAGTTCCTGGTCAGTCATGGTTTATTCTCCCGCCCCAATCATACACGATCTTTTCAGCGGACAAACTCCACTCTCCTGCAGGAGAGTGGTCGGGGGTGAGGCGCTGTGCTGAGCCTGTCGAAGCGTCGAACTCACAAACAAAAAATCTCCTGTTTTCAAGAACAGGAGATTTTGAATTACAGATGAACAACTATGTGTTCACGAGTTAATTCGACAAAGCGATTATTTGTTAGCTCTTCAATAAGTTGGTCAAAATTTGCAATGAGAAGAATTTCCAAATCAGTATTGCGGATGTTTCCCGTTGATAGGAGCAGTAATTTATTTGGGCGGTTTTGTAACCAAAATGAAGTGCTGAAATCAGAATCCTTGGTTGTGATGACGCAATTGTTTTCTTCGGAATATTCCAGAAGCGCAGTGTCAGCCGTTGCATTTCCATTGGGTAGGTAAAGCGTATGGAATGCATCATGACCGCGCTCTTGAAAAACCCGGACGAGGCGACGCGGCAGGTTGGCATCAACGAGGAAGTTCATGCCACAACTACGCTCATCCGTTTGACCTGACTCAATCGGGCGGCATACAGTAAAACAGCCTGAATATCCGCTGATTTAAGGTCTTCATAATCCGCAAGGATTTCATCATTCGTCATTCCAGAACTGAGCGTTTCCAAGAGCCACTCGACAGAATAGCGCAGACCACGAATAGTCGGCTTGCCGAACGCCATATTGGGATTGATCGTAATTCGATTAAGGAGTTCCTGATTAGTCATGGTTTATTCTCCTGCCCCAATCATACACGATTTTTCAGCGAACAAACTCCCCTCTCCTAAAAGGAGAGGGGTTGGGGGTGAGGTCAATCGCAAACACACCATCACTAAAGGCTTCAAGTCGGGATTTTTCCATAATGTGGATTATACGGGATGTTCGTCCCAATCCTACAAAAAATCTCCTGTCGACAATGCCAGGAGACCTCAATACACAGTATCCTTATTTTAAAAACACTTCAGCAGCTTTGATAAACTCTTTTGCCCGACTAACATCTCTTGTGTTTGTTCATCGGTTACTTCTGCGACAATGCTGTAATCCCCAATGTTTCGCCTGTCTTGTGACTCGATCAGGTAGTTGTGATATTTCGGATCTATTGCGCGAGTTCTGGCGAACTCTTTTCCAAAATTTGCAATTACACCGGAATGACTGGAAAACGAAAGCCCGCGTGATAGCAACAACGCCGACGCCGTATAGAAAAGTGAATAATATGCGCGTGATGCAGTGAAATCCACATCCCCATCTTTGAATAATTTTGCCGCGGCTTTTTGACTGCGCTTCGCTTTATCCAGCAATGCTTTGACTTCAGGATTCATACCGGCACCCCTTCGCGTCGGACATTCATCAGGAATGGTATTTGGAGCTTTTCGTAATCCGCTTTTTTAGCAAATGCTCGCGAAATTACAACATCGTTTTCCAATGAAAGTGATGAGACTAGTTCGGAACTAAGCCGAAGCATCTCGCTGTAGTTGAAGTCGTTTTTTAGCACAACCAGAATATCAATATCCGAAATCCTCACGAGCATCACCGCGGGCGCGTGAACCGTAAAGAATGATACTCTCTACGTTTTCCCTGCCATAGACGCGGAGCAATTCCTTCTTGAGTTTTCTCAAGACCTTGCGGATTTTGGCTGACATTTGATCGTTCATGCCTTAATCATACACGATTTTTCAGTGGACAGACTTCCCTCTCCCCGTGGGAGAGGGGTTGGGGGGTGAGGTCGAAAACGACAAACAAAAATCTCCAATATGATTGGAGATTTTTGAATAAATGATCAAGTTTTATGATGGGTGCAGTAGAAACTTATTTGGTTGCATTGTGACGTTATGCTGTGCAAACAGGTCATTGCTACTTCAACACCCTTATTCGAATGTCAGGAGAAGACGTGTTGTGCGTGCTTCGAATTGTTCTATGGAAAAACCACCAAAAACCTTCCAAGTGACTCCATCCATCCAGAATAGGAGAATCTCCCTGTGATGTCTGAATATGATCCACATCCGCGTTTCCATCTGTTATATACATTGATCTGAATACCGCGAATGGAATACTGGTGCTTGTTGGGTAATGGACATTTACTACTGCAGTTGCCCTTTTAGGGTTAACGGATAAGTTTATATGTGCCTTGCCTCCATCTCGATAAGCGAGATCAAGAGTTAAGGGGGAAAGGTTGACTTGAACTGACTGGATGTCTATATAAGGTCGTGTGGAGGTAATATCTCCTGCCGGACCAATAATCACAGAACTGCCGAAGCAGGTATCACTTAGCTCGCTTGGAGGCTGGGGTTTAAGTCTCATATTGCCATCTTCATACAAAACCAAATATTGAGGCCATGAGGCCTTGCCCTTGATTTTTTCATAAAGAACAAGATAATCATAATCACCATTAATATTCTCTACGGTGATCTGCATTTTATATGGACGCCACCACTCCGGTTGATTGCATCCCTTTACAACATTTTTTCCGTCATCCTTGAGAGTTTCGCAGACATCCGATGCCAAAGTTCCCTTACCAGCAGATGCATTGCATCCAGAGAAATCGGCGCTACAGTTATCGGTTCCAATCTCATATT
This sequence comes from uncultured Chloroflexia bacterium, assembly GCA_963753655.1. Classification (GTDB taxonomy): domain Bacteria; phylum Chloroflexota; class Anaerolineae; order Anaerolineales; family Villigracilaceae; genus Defluviilinea. The sequence goes on along the minus strand of CAVWDB010000015.1, from coordinate 137,496 downwards.
CAGGATGTGTAGCCGTTACCTTGAATCGAATGATATTACTGGAGAAAATAGGAACGTTGATATTATCCTCTTCAGCGCATGTAGTGGGGTATGAGTTGTTTTGTGCCAGACAGGGATAGGTGGCACGGACGCTTTCATAATCTATTTTTGCATTTCCAGAAGCATTGTTTGACTTCGTCAAGATTTGAATCAGTCCATTGCCATCCATATATTGCTGAGGCTTTTTAATAACAAAAGTTAGCAGCTTCCACTTGTTTGCGGTCACCGATCCATTGTCACCAATTTTTATCCATTTTCCTTTAGTCCAGTTGTATGCCATCCATATCCAAGCCTGTTTCGTCTTGATGGGACCTCTGAAATTGACTATTACTTTAAGTCCTGTGATAGCTTCCTGTGGAATGTAGACAGGCAAACTGTAATCTCGCGTCCCCTTGAATATTTCATTTGGGGTGGTGAACGTTATATACTTATCATGATTATTCTGTTTGCTGCTTTGGTCCTTGACAAACAGGTTGTCAAGCGGCTGACCGTCTGTCCCCCCTTTCTCGAGGTTCTGGATTGTGGGCTGTAGATTTTGGTAATTCTTGGCTTTTATCGTAGTTGTGACAGGCATTGCCTCGGACGCGGAGATTGAGATTAGAATGACTGCGATCGCCAACAGTCTTGTAATCTTTCTAGCTTTCATAATGTTCCTCCTTTTACCTCTGGTAAAAACGGCTTGACTGGATAATTCGAGCCAGTCAAATTAACAATGGATACCTTTCCATAATCACTATAGCATTTTTATCATGTGGATTTAAGCGTTTTCTGGGAGGGGCGCTGCACGTATGAGACATGTCAGGTCTTGTTCACCCAACCCTACAAACAAAAATCTCCTGCGACGGACAGGAGATTTTTGTTTGTTCACTCGGATTTAACAGGAGGTCGGGTATCTGGTAGTGGCTCTTCTTTTTTGATGTGACCTTGGTCAGTCCATTTTTTACAAACAGACTCAAAGAATTCTGGAATTGGGTGACTACCACATATTGGTGCTAGTTCTTGTCCAACTTGAGTCAACATGGCTTTGCCGATATCTAAGATATTATCAGCATCATTTGGAAACTCTAATAACACTGATTTACCATAATAAAATACTTGCAACGCTTTGGGAAGTTTAAGACGTCTATATCCAAAGCTTTGAAATTGAACTAAACCAATGCTTTCTAGGTGAGCTAGGGAATTGAAATTCATATTATGTTTGTTGTATATTTCATTTTGTTCATCATATACTAGCGGAACAACATTCCCTATATGCCATCCAAACCCACATAAACGAGTGAAGAGATCTGCATCACTCTTATCGAGACTTGCAAGAAGATTTATTGTTCTTTTTGAATAACTGCCAGGCAAATTAGCTTCACCTGCTAAAACGCGTGACCATAATTCCTGCATCTTATTGTCAGAAATCAAATGTGATTTATCAAAGAAATTGGCTATCCAGTCTTCTTCAATTTTGTCTGGCTGTGCATCTTCTTGCAATTGAGGAAGAGCTTTTTGGGTAATGTTTTCAATATTCTTTTGTTTTCTTTCCTCCTCTTTTAGGAATCGTTTAACGGAACGTCGTTGTATTTCGGTTACTTCGATTTCAGCCTTTGCCAAAATTGTTTTAGCTTCGGCCTCGGCTTTAGCCACGCGGACAATTTGACTTGGCTCAAATATTCCGCCTACAGCATCAGATATTTTCTCGATTAAAACTGTAGCTGGTTTGGAAAGTTCGTCGATGTTGATTAAGGGATTGTTGCTCATTAGCCACCTCGACTTTGCCATCTAACTAATTGAAAACGACTTTTGCGAGTATAGCACAAAGGATATGTAAATCTCTTATAATTACCGTCACTAACCGAAACCCTGACTACAAGACCAGCAGACTAGAAGACACCCATGACCCAACTCATCGAATGCATCCCCAACTTTTCCGAAGCGCGGCGACCTGAAATCATAGACCAGATCGTCGCTGCCATAACTTCTGTCGAAGGCGCGCGCCTGCTCGACCGCTCCTCTGACCTCGACCACAACCGCACGGTGCTCACCTTTGCAGGCGAGCCGTTTGCCGTGGAGGAAGCCGCCTTCCGTGCCATCAAGACCGCCGCCGAACTGATTGACCTTGACGCCCACACTGGCGCGCATCCACGTATTGGCGCGACGGATGTGGTGCCTTTTGTCCCGTTGAGTAACGCGTCCATGCAGGATTGCGTAGAGATCGCCAAAAGGGTAGGTCAACGCGTGGGAGACGAACTCAGCCTCCCCGTCTATTTATATGAAGCGGCGGCAGCTCGTCCCGAACGCGCCAATCTCGAAAACATCCGCAAAGGTCAATACGAAGCGCTCAAGACCGAGATCGAATCCAACCCCGAACGCAAGCCGGATTATGGTCCCAGCAAATTGCCCAAGGCGGGCGCAACGGTTATCGGCGCGCGCGAGCCGCTGATTGCATTCAACATTTATCTCACCACCGATGATGTGAGACATCGCAAAGAAAATTGCCAAAGCCGTGCGGCAATCATCGGGCGGGCTGCGATACGTCAAAGGCTTGGGCTTGCTTGTTGATGGTCGCGCGCAGGTTTCGATGAACCTCACTAACTTCCGCGAAACGCCCATCGCCCGCGTGGTTGAGTTTGTTCGACGTGAGGCAGAGCGATATGGCGTGGGTCATTCATCACAGCGAACTGATCGGATTGATCCCGCAAGAGGCTTTGGTGGATGCGGCGGTCTGGTACACCCAACTGGACTCTTTCTCGCCCGAACAGATTCTTGAAATCCAGGCTTTACTCTTCATCCGCCGCCTCGGATCTTTCTACGCCCAAGCCTGTTTCTTTTGTCGAAGAATTAGCCGCCCCTACAGCCAACTCCCGGCGGTGGAGCCGCCGCCGCATACGCAGGAGCAATGGGCGCAGCGCTGGTCGCGATGGTTGCAGGACTCACGCTTGGCAAAAAGAAATATGCAAACGTCGAAGCCAGTATGCAGGCGATACGCGTGATGGCTGAAAGTTTGCGCAAAGAATTACGTCAAGCCGCTGACGATGATGCCTCGTCATTTGAAGTCTTGATGGCGACCTTCAAATTACCCAAAGGCACAGAAGAAGAACAAACCACACGAGCCACAGCCATTATTCAAGCTACGCTCAACGCCGCGCATGTTCCATTGCATGTTGCCGAGCATGTCGTTAAAGTAATGGAGCTTGCTCTCAAGTGTGCAAAAGAAGGCAATGTCAACGCCATCAGTGACGCCATGTCCGGCTTCGCCATGTCCCGCGCCGCGCTGACAGCGGCAGGCTATAACGTGCGCATCAACATCAATTCGCTTGAGGATAAATCAGTGGGGGAGAAGATGTTGCTCGAATTGGTTGAACTGGAAAAGGAAGCGGATAAGCTGGAGAAGGAAATTCAAGCTGTAATGAAAGAACGGGGAGGAATTTAACTCTGGAGTCGGGAGCTTGCTCCCGAAGTACGCCAGCAAGCTGGCTGAGTCCACAATCAGTTACTAAAAGTCATCGAACACATTCACCTTGTCAATGGGCTGATCGAAAACCTGCTCTTTCAACACATCATCACCTTGTTCGATAAACCACTTATAACTGCAATACGGATAATTCAATGCGTTATCAATCAGCCCATGTTTTACTGGGTTCTTGTGAACATAATGCATTCGAGCCAGATAAGACTTTTCGTAAGTGATACAAGAATCCCAATAATTTTGCCAAACTTGCCTGCCTGGTGTGTTGTCCCAACGATTGATTTGAATAGCGGTAATGGAATGAACTTGTTGAAGGAATTTTCCCAGAGAGATTGCGGTTTCCGGGGCTTGTCCGATGAAATGGTAATGATTGTTCAGTACAGCCCATGCCTCCATATCCCAACCAAACAAAGTCGCCTTCTCAAATAGCGTTTTCAAAAAGAACTCTTTTCTTCTGTCTTCGCTTAATAGATGCTGTTTGTGTACAATAGCCCCCGTCACCATATACATCGCATTCGAAACAAAATAATGCGGTGGGGTGTGGAGATAGGTTTTGTAAATATCTTCCATAATTTGATTATAACTTTGAAGTTAAAGATATGGAATCGGGGAGCTTGCTCCCGAAATAACGCCAGCAAGCTGGCTGAGTCCAAAGTGCTTTTATGAAAAATATCGTTTTCCTGCTTATCTTTTTCCTCGTCTCCTGCGCACCAGCGATCCAACCTGTCGCGGCGGATGTTTTGCCTACTCTAACATCAACTCCCATAGCATTAACCCAAACTCCCAACCCAACAGTTGTATCCGCACCACCTGCACCAACCGCGACACAAACCTCATGTGATCCATTCACCGTTGATTATTGTGTCACCGATGGTCACTTCCTCTTTCAACGCCCCATCCAGCCGCCCGCGAATGACTCGATAGACCCAACCTATCGTTATGGCTCGACGCAGAATAACACGCGTGATCCGCATCATGGCGTGGATATGGAGAACCCGATCGGCACACCGGTCCATGCGGCGGGGGATGGAATGGTTGTATTTGCGGGTCGAGATAAAGAAGCGATCTATAGTCCATGGGCAAATTTTTATGGGAACGTTATTGTTATCAAACATGCCGACGATTTATTCACCTTGTATGGGCATTTGTCGAAGATCGTTGTTGAGGCAGGTCAAACTATTCATGCAGGCGATAAGATCGGTGAAGTGGGGAGGGAGGGTGTGGCGATTGGCAGTCATCTCCATTTTGAAATCCGCCGCGGAGGCGATGGAAGCGATTACTTCTCTACGCTTAATCCCGAGCTTTGGATGGCCCCAAAGAACGATGAAGATGGAAATCCTTTAGGCACATTGGCGATTTCCATCCTTGACGAGAACCATCACCTCATAAAATATACAGAATTCACTGCCAGATATCATCTCACTCCAACCAGCCCGAAGATCAAATCATATTATGTAGTGACGTATCCACTTAATATGGCGAATGAGAGTGAAAATGCCGCGCTGAGTGAACTAGCTCCGGGATATTACCGTATCGCATTAAAAGTTAATGATCACGTTTATGACCGTTGGGTTGAAGTAAAATCGGGCAAACTTACACAGACTGTTTTTGTTGTAGTAACAAGGTGACAGTCACTTTTAAAGTGACTGTCACCTATACCAAAATTTGGAGAGAAAATTATGGGACTCAAACCCGATCACTGGATACGCAAAATGGCAAACGAACATCGCATGATCGAACCGTTTGAAGATAAACAGGTTCGGCAGGGCGTCATCTCCTATGGCGTTTCGTCATATGGATATGACGTCCGCGTGGCGGATGAATTCAAGATATTTACCAATGTTTTCTCTGCCACGGTGGACCCAAAAAATTTCGATACGAAATCGATGGTGGATTATATTGGCGACGTATGTATTGTCCCGCCTAATTCATTTGCACTGGCGCGCACTGTGGAATATTTCCGCATCCCGCGCAAGGTGTTGACGGTTTGTCTGGGTAAATCCACGTATGCGCGTTGCGGCATTATTGTCAACGTCACACCCTTTGAGCCTGAGTGGGAAGGCTTTGTCACCTTGGAAATCTCGAATACTACGCCTTTGCCTGCCAAAATCTATGCCAACGAAGGTTTGGCGCAAGTCCTATTCTTTGAAGCGGATGAGGAATGTGAAATCTCTTATGCAGATAAAAAAGGGAAATATCAGAAACAACAGTCCATTGTTCTGCCTAAGCTATAATTCATAGCGCAACGGGGAGGTTGCGATGAAATCACGATTTGCCCTCTCTGAAGAAAACCTCGTCCATTTGATCGCATTGCTGACCGCCGCGATGGGCATTATTAACGTCCTTTCGGCGGTTACGCCTTCCATGAAGTATCGGCTCCGTTTGCTGGAGCAATACTCGCCTTTCAGTGTGAGCACGGGCGGACATCTCACGTCTGCACTTGCGGGTTTTGCTCTGCTATTACTTTCAGTCAGCTTGTGGCGTAGAAAACAACTAGGTTGGATATTAACATTTGCCGTTCTGCTGATCTCCATTCCAACTCATCTACTCAAGGGTCTTGACTATGAAGAAGCAACTCTTGCCGCGCTGTTAGCTGGCGCGTTGTTCTATTTGCGACCCTACTTCCATGCCCGGTCTGATCCGCCTTCCATAAGACAAGGATTGCAGATTTTGCTTGCCGCTTTTGCCTTTACGATTTCTTATGGTGTGCTGGGTTTTTATTTACTGGATCGTCACTTCAAAATCAGTTTTGGTTTGTGGATGGCAGTCCGTCAGACTGTTGTTATGTTCACAGAATTTTATGACCCCGGATTGCAATCCCTGCCAGTCACAAAATTTGGACATTTCTTCACGGATTCAATATATATCATCGGCGGAGTAACGATGAGTTATGCGTTGTTCATGCTATTACGTCCAGTTTTGAACCGCCGCGCCGCTTCTGAAGAAGAGCGTTCGCGCGCCTGGGAAATTGTCCGTGCGCATGGACATACATCACTTGCCCGATATGCTCTATTGGACGACAAGAAGTTTTTCTTCAGTTCTGGCGGCTCTTTGATTTCATATGTGGTTGAGAATCGTGTGGCGTTGACTCTGGGAGGTCCGATAGGTCCAATGGAGGATATCTCTTCTTCGATACATGAATTCCGGTCCCTGTGCGCGCTTAACGATTGGTTGCCCGCGTTTTATCTTGTCTCGCCGAATGTAGACATGATTAAACCTGTTGATTTCGATATGCTGACACTGGGTCAGGAAGCCATTGTAGATTTATCCACTTTTACATTGGATGGCAGTGAAAACAAGACATTGCGAAATAGCTATAATAAAATGGTACGCTTCGGCTATCATTATGATGTTGTACAACCACCTTATTCCACGCGCATGTTAAGGGAGCTCAACACAATCAGCGACGAATGGCTCTCCAACCGCGGCGTATCCGAGATGCGGTTTTCGCTTGGATGGTTCGATGAAGGGTATTTGAATACCTGTCCGATATTGATTGTCCGCGACCGCGAAGGTTTCATCGAAGCCTTCGCGAATGTCGTGACCGAGTTTCAAGTCAAAGAGGTCACCGTTGACCTGATGCGCCATCGCGGACAGGTTGAATCAGGTTTGATGGATTTCCTATTTGTGTCGCTTTTTCAGTGGGCTAAGGAAAACGGATACGCCATATTCAACCTGGGTTTGAGCGCCCTTTCTGGAGTGGGGGAGCATTCGGATGACCCTGCCATTGAGCGCGCGTTGAATTACATTTATCGCAATGTGAATCGGTTATATAACTTCCGCGGCTTGCATGCCTTCAAGGAAAAATTTCACCCGGCATGGTCTCCGCGATATTTGATTTATCCCAACACCGCCAGCCTGCCTGCCGTAAGTATTTCAATCCTAAATGCGAATCTGGGGGGCGGTCTATTAAGTAATTTTATACTCCGGAATAAATAAGGAGTTTTTAACGAATAAGCCGAGGATATTGTCCTCGGCTTGTTTTGACATTGCAAACTAGGCAAATCATTATTTACCCGCGTCGTAAGCTTTTGCATCATCCATGGCTTTTTGCACATTGACGAATGGTAATACGATCAGTCCTGCAATAAAGTAAAAGATAAGCACTAAAATGCCATATCGCAGACTACCGAACATCTGATTTGCCAGTCCAAAGATCAGGGGACCTGTCCATGACGTGCCGCGTTCACTGACTTCATAGAATGAATAGAACTCGGCTTCTCTGCCTTTTGGGATCATTTGAGCAAATAGACTGCGGCTGATTGCTTGCGACCCGCCAAGGACGATGGCAATAAACATGCCCAGAATGAAGAATTGAACGACGCGGCTCTCGCCTTGAAGTCCGCCGTATGCGAATATAACGACGCCGGCCCAAATCAACAGGCTGACAATAATTGACTGTTTTGACCCTATCCAATTGGCAAGTTTTCCCCAAAACAACGCGCCACCGAAGGCTACGAACTGGATCATAAGAATGACGGCAATGAGGGTGTCTTGAGAAAGTCCCACTCCTCCACGTATGAGTGGCGCGGCTGCGAAAGTTGATGCAATCGCTATAACTGTTTGTATCCCATCATTATATAAAAAATAAGCCAAAAGGAATTTAAGTGTTTCGGGGAAATGTTTTAACTCACGAAATGTCCTTCCCAATTGTTTGAAGCCGATGCTTACGTAGCCTTCGCCGGTGGGTAAAGCACGTGCCGCATGACGCGGTCGTAATCTTGTCCATGTAAAAAATGAAAACCCCAGCCACCACATGCCTGCTGAAGCAAGATTAATACGAACAGCAAGATCTCCAGGCACACCGATGTCATCGCTAAAGATAAAAAAAGCCAGATTCAGAGCAAGAAGAATGCCTCCACCTATATAGCCCATTGCGAAGCCATACGAGGAAGCACGGTCGCGCTCTGTTTCACTTGCTATATCTGGAAGATAAGCATTGTAGAATACAATTGCCGCACCAAACGCAAGATTTGCAATAATAAAAAGCAGTCCGCCCAGCCACCACAGATTCCCTACTATGAAAAACATTGCTATTGTTGAGACTGCGCCAAGCGTTGCGAACACCTGCATCATTTGCTTGCGTAGATGGGAGTAATCTGCGATGGCTCCCAAAATGGGGAGAAATAAAACCTGCAATCCCACCGAAAATGAAATGCAGTAGGGCAAAAAAGAATCGGGAGCAACCGGAATGCCGAAAATACGAGCCAGCCCATCTGGGTATGCTTTTGCCGCCTCTGCTGCGAGTGATGCCACGTAGGGACCAAGAATACTGTCCCTACTGTAGTGCTAAAGGCAGAGTTCGCCCAATCGTACATTGCCCAACCGAAGATCTCACGCTTGTCGTTGATCGTTGCCTGCGGTGTTGTCATTGTGCCTCCGGAAAATGTTTTGACGATTCTATCAATCAAAACCCCATGTAACCTTCTCAAGTTGCGGAATATCCAGAGTGTGATAGAATCAAACAAATGTTGATAGGGAAGTGGGTGGAAATTAATGGTAAAAATCCCTTGCGTATATATTAATCATCATATATAATTGCTGTTTGCTATCCCGCCAAATAACTTCGCGGGATGTCTTCGTGTGTATGCCGCTTCCTGTACTATCCACTAAATTTGAATTGCATCTGTTACCCGGCAAGAACTAAATTTAGAGATTGGATTCGGCTTTTCGTAACGGCGCACATATCCAACAAGGTCAGGAGTGAACCAAATGTCTTCTTCTTTACCACGTAAGAGTTATGCGCGTATCCCTGTTAATATTAAACTTCCCAACTTAATCGAAATCCAGCTTGATTCTTTCGAGCGTCTCAAGCGCGAGGGGTTGGGTGATCTCTTCCACGAAGTATCGCCCATCGAATCTTATAACAAGGGGATGAAATTGTATTTCCCCAGCCGGGGACCAGAGTCCAAGCAATGGGGACTCAAATATTGGTTTGGAGAGCCCAAGCATAATATTGAGGAATGTGTAGAGCGCGATCTCACTTATGCCAGCCCACTTTATGTTTCTGTGTTGTTGGCGGGTCCTGATGTCCCTGAACCAATCAAACAGGATATTTTTCTTGGCGACTTCCCTGAGATGACCGACAAGGGTACCTTCATTATTAATGGGACGGAGCGTGTTGTCGTCTCGCAGTTGATCCGCTCCCCAGGCGTTTACTTTGAAGCCCCCACGGATCGCGCGACGGGACGCCTGCTTGCCATGTCCAAGCTGATCCCAGACCGCGGCGCGTGGATGGAATTCGAGACCCGCAAATCCGACTACATTATTTTGAAGTTCAACCGTAAACGCACGGTTCCAATTACGGTATTCCTGCGTGCGTTAGCCGCTGTAGATGACGGTATTAAAGATTCGCCTCTCAAGACTGGTTCCGATGAAGAGATATTGTCTCTATTCAAGGATGTGGATAATAATCCTGAGCGTTTGTTCATGCCGTCCACTCTCAAGCAGGAACCTGAGTGGGACCTCTCCGGTAACCAGACCATTGCAGAAGCGGCATTGATCGAGTTCTTCCGTAAGATGCGCCCGGGCGACCCCGCCACGCTTGAAAATGCGCGGCAGTTCCTTGAAGAGCAACTGTTCGATCAAAGACACTACGACCTTGAGCGTGTCGGCCGTTACAAGCTGAACCAAAAACTTGATTTGGATATTCCCATTCCGCATCGCACCGTGACGAAAGGCGATGTAATTCGGTTGATTCGCCGAATGATCCAAATCAATAATGGCGTTGAGAAGCCCGATGATATTGATCATCTGGGAAATCGCCGCGTCAAGACCGTGGGTGAGTTGATCCAGAACAAGTTGCGGATTGGTCTCCGACGTATGGAACGCGTGATCAAAGAGCGCATGTCCATTCGCGATCAGGAGCAATTGTCACCGGTAACGCTGGTCAATATTCGTCCAGTGGTGGCGGCATTGCGTGAGTTCTTTGGTTCTTCGCAACTTTCACAATTCATGGATCAGACCAATCCCCTGGCAGAGTTGCGCCACAAACGTACCCTTTCCGCATTGGGACCTGGTGGTCTTCGTCGTGAACGCGCTGGATTTGATGTTCGCGATGTGCATCACTCCCATTACGGGCGTATCTGTCCCATTGAAACTCCCGAAGGACCCAACATTGGGTTGATCGGTCGTTTGGCTTCTTTTGCTCGCGTAAATGAATATGGCTTTATTGAAACCCCTTATCGAAAAGTCTTCCGAACTATGGAGGCTGAAGATGAGCGTCTCGAAGGGCGTAGCATTGCGTGAGAATGTGGTCGATCCAAAATCCAGTGAAGTGTTATATAAGGCTGGCGAAAAGTATCAATTCCAAGATGGTAAAAAAGATTGCCAAGATCGGCTCTCCTGTTGCCATCAAGCCTTATGTTTCAGATCAATATGATTATCTTTCGGCAGATGCTGAAGACAAATATGTCATTGCCCAGGCAAATGCACCTTTAACGGATGATAAAGAATTTGTCCGTGATCGAGTATCTTCCCGTTACCATTCCGGCTTTATCTTTTCCACGCCAGATTCGGCGGATTATATGGACGTTGCTCCGCACCAGGTTGTGGGTATCAGTGCCGCGTTGATCCCATTCCTTGAGCATGATGATGCCAACCGCGCCTTGATGGGATCGAACATGATGGCGCAGGCTGTTCCGCTTGTCCGCCCCGAAATTCCGCTTGTCTCCACTGGCATGGAATATCATGCCGCGCTTGACTCGGGTCAGGTTGTGGTGGCAGAAGCAAACGGCGAGGTAACTTCTGTTACCGGCAGTTCAATTGTCGTTAAAGAGCGAGGCGGTATTCGAACGTATCAATTACGCAAGTACCAACGTTCCAATCAAAGTACTTGTATCGATCAACGTCCCGCTGTAGTGAAAGGTCAGGTCATCAAAAAGGGCGATATCATTGCCAATTCTTCCTCCACAGAAAGTGGACAATTGGCCCTAGGTCAGAATGTTGTTGTCGCTTTCCTTTCCTGGGAAGGAGGCAACTTTGAAGATGCTATTTTGATCTCCGAGCGGCTCGTTCAGGACGACCGCTTTACCTCTGTTCATATTGAAAAGTATGAAGTCGAAGCGCGTGATACAAAGTTGGGGCCTGAGGAAATCACGCGCGACATTCCGAATGTGGGTGATGATGCAATCAAGGACCTTGACGAGAATGGCATCATTCGTATTGGTGCAGAAGTTGGCCCGAACGATATTCTTGTGGGAAAAATAACGCCGAAAGGTGAAAAAGAGCTTACACCCGAAGAACGCCTTTTGCGTGCCATATTTGGCGAGAAATCGCGTGATGTGAAGGATACATCTCTGCGCATGCCTCATGGCGAACGCGGTAAAGTGGTGGATGTGAAAGTATTTACACGTGAAGAGAATTCAGATCTCTCTGCAGGTGTGGATATGATGGTGCGGGTATCTGTTGCACAACGCCGTAAATTGACTGCTGGCGATAAGATGGCAGGCAGACATGGGAATAAGGGTGTCGTTTCAAAGGTTGTTCCTGTTGAAGACATGCCATTTTTGGAAGATGGTACGCCGGTCGATCTTATTTTGAATCCGCTTGGTGTGCCTGGTCGTATGAATATCGGTCAGGTGTTGGAAGTTCACTTGGGATGGGCTTCCAAACGTTTGGGATACAGAGCGATCACGCCTGTCTTTGATGGCGCATCGGAAGAAGAAATCGAAGCCGAGCTTGCTCGTGCCTGGATTGTGGATCAAGCCTGGAAAGAATCTGCCGTGGCTGCTTGGGAGTGGATCAAAGAACAGGAGTATGATCCAGAGTCCATTCAGGATGACGATGAGGTGCGCAGGTTATACCTTGAAGAATGGCTGGGTAAACGCAAGTACGATCCTTATGATTTGAATGATGTAGATTATGCGCGTCAGTCAACCTCTGCTGAATGGTTGCGCGATCATGGATATGACCCGGACACCATTTTTTATTCAGAAGATCTTGACCCTCGCGGGCGCGAAGAATATGACAAAGCGGCTATAAATGCTTGCTTACGTTTATGGATTGAAAACCAGGGACAGGGCGGCAGAATCGCCGAAGCGAGATTACTGGAGGTTGCTCAGGAGATTACCAATACTACGGGTCAACCTATACCTACACTTGGTAAACAAACCCTGCGCGATGGGAAAACGGGTGTTCCTTACGACCAACCCGTAACAGTAGGTGTAATGACGGTTCTCAAACTGCACCACCTGGTGGAAGACAAGGTCCACGCACGTTCAACGGGCCCATATAGCTTGGTTACTCAGCAGCCATTAGGCGGTAAAGCACAGTTTGGTGGACAACGCTTTGGCGAAATGGAGGTTTGGGCGCTGGAAGCTTATGGAGCCGCATATACATTGCAAGAAATGCTCACAGTGAAGTCAGACGATGTGCAGGGTCGTGTTAACACTTACGAAGCCATTGTGAAAGGTGAGCCGATTGAAGAACCGAGCATTCCAGCATCCTTCCGTGTCTTGGTAAAAGAATTACAATCGCTTGGGTTGGCTGTTGAAGCGGTGAATGAAAGCGGTGATATTGTTAAGTTCGGTAAGGATGAGGAAAAACAACATCCTCCAAGGATGGATACAGGTTTGCTTGGCATTGGCGAGAAGTTTATAGGCAAGCGGTAATCTTGACGCCTTGAAAGTGGCGTGATAAACTTGCGTTCCGTTGCTAACATAAAGCGGCTATAACTCCCGCTAACACATGGCGCCATAAGTGAGGCCATCAGAAAGACTAAGGATGGCCTCATTTCTTGTGAATACACATTAAATAACGATGAAAGAGAAAGTCGGAGGCTGAACGTGCCAACTATCAATCAAATGGTCCGTAAGGGCCGCAAGAATAAAAGAGTAAAGAGCAAAGCTCCTGCTTTGCAATATACACTAAATTCTTTTAAACAACGCCGTATCCACCAGGAAAAGGGCGCTCCACAGAAACGTGGTGTATGTACCATTGTGCGAACCATGACACCCAAGAAGCCCAATTCGGCTTTACGGAAGATTGCTCGTGTTCGATTGACGAATGGTATAGAAGTGACCGCATATATTCCGGGTGAAGGTCATCAGTTGCAGGAACACTCTGTGGTTCTAGTTCGCGGTGGCCGTGTTAAGGATTTACCAGGCGTTCGTTATCATATTGTACGAGGTTCGCTTGACACCACTGGTGTGGCAAATCGCAAGCAAGCCCGCTCGAAGTACGGCGCAAAGCGCCCCAAGTAATCTTTGATGGAGAAATAAAATGCGCAGAGCAAAACTTGAAAAGCGGGAAATTCTTCCCGACGTCCGCTATAACAGCGTGAATGTTCAGACCATGGTTCAACACGTGCTTAAACGTGGAAAGAAAAGTCTGGCTGTAAGTCTGATCTATGATGCGATGGATATCATAAAAGAGCGTACTGAAAAAAATGCCATAGACGTGTTTGATATGGCTCTTAAAAACGTATCCCCGGCAATGGAAGTACGACCTCGCCGGGTGGGTGGTGCAACCTATCAAGTCCCCATGGAAGTATCAGCGGATCGTCGCATGACATTGGCGCTCCGCTGGATTTTGTCAGCAGCGCGCGAACGCGCAGGTAAATCTTTTTCAGATAAGCTTGCCTCCGAGTTGATTGACGCTTCGAACGAGACGGGTTCTGCTATTCGCAAGCGAGATGAAACACACAAAATGGCTGAAGCCAACCGCGCTTTCTCTCATTATCGGGTTTAATGGATTTGATTGAGTGTAACGAGGAACTTATTAAAGAATGGCACGCGAACATCCACTTGAGAAGTATCGAAATATTGGGATCATAGCCCACATTGACGCTGGTAAAACAACCACTACCGAGCGTATTATGTTCTATACCGGTTTAACGCATCGTATTGGCTCGGTTGATGAGGGTACGACAGTCACTGATTGGATGGTGCAAGAACGCGAACGTGGAATCACAATTGTCTCGGCGGCAGTTTCAGCAGAATGGAAGGGTTATCAGGTCAATATCATTGACACACCCGGTCATATTGATTTTACGGCTGAAGTCCAACGCTCGTTACGCGTACTGGACGGCGGAGTTGTTGTCTTTGATGCAGTTCAAGGCGTTGAACCTCAATCAGAAACTGTATGGCGGCAAGCGGATCGTTACAGAGTTCCGCGTATTTGCTTTGTCAATAAGATGGATCGTGTTGGCGCTTCTTTTGAGCGAACAATTGAAACGATCGTCGATAGACTTGGCGCCAATCCGATACCCATGCAGCTCCCAATTGGCTTCGAAGCGACATTTAAGGGTATTGTTGATCTTATTAACATGAAGGCAGTAATATGGGAAGATGATCTGGGTAAAGACCCCAAGGTCGTAGAAATTCCAGAGGATTTAAGGCAACAGGCTGAAGAAGCTCGTGCCAAAATGATCGAAAAAATTGCTGAACTCGATGATGATTTGACCATGAAGTTTTTAGAACTTCAGGAAATCAGTATTGACGAACTTAAAGTCTGCACTGCGAAAAGGGGTCATTGCAAACATCGCGACCCCCGTTTTTTGTGGTTCTTCTTTGAAAAATAAAGGCGTTCAGATCCTGTTGGATGCTGTTATTGATTATTTGCCGTCTCCAGAGGATGTTCCATCGATTAAAGCAAGTGAGCCAGGCAATCCAGAAAATGAGTTTGAGTTGCCTGCACAGGACGATGCCCCTTTAAGTGCACTAGTGTTCAAGATTGTAACGGATCCCTATGTGGGTCGACTTGCATATGTTCGAATTTATTCAGGTGTACTTAGCCAAGGTCAAACCGTTTTCAATAGTTCCAAGGGTAAGAAGGAACGCATTGGTCGATTGATTCGTATGCATGCGGATCATCGAGAAGACGTTACGGAAATCCGTGCAGGAGATATAGGTGCTGTCCTTGGCTTTAAAGAAAGCTTTACAGGAGATACCCTTTGTGATATCAAATCTCTTGTTCTGGAGAGCATTTCTTTTCCGGAACCTGTTATCTCTATTGCGATTGAACCCAAAAGCTCAAGCGATCAAGAGAAAATGGGCGAGGCGCTTCGCAAACTCGCAGAAGAAGACCCAACTTTCCGTGTTAATTCTGACGACAGTACTGGTCAAACCATTATCCGTGGTATGGGTGAGCTTCATCTTGACATTATTGTGGATCGTCTCTTGCGTGAATTCAAGGTTCAGGCAAATATTGGTACACCTCGCGTGGCCTACCGTGAGTCCATTACCAAGCCGGTAAAGGAAGTCAATTATAAGTATGCGAAACAATCCGGCGGGAAAGGGCAATACGGTCATGTCGTATTTTCCTTGGAGCCAGGAGACCGTGGCAGCGGGATTGTTTTTGAAAACAAAATTGTCGGTGGCTCTATCCCCAAAGAATACATTAATCCCATTGAGAAAGGCTTTAGAGAAGCATCTGAAAACGGTGTACTTGCGGGTTATCCCGTGGTGGATTTAAAAATTACACTTTTTGATGGCTCTTTTCACGAAGTTGACTCGAGTGAAATGGCGTTCAAACTTGCCGCCTCCATGGGTTTCAAGGAGGGCGTTCAAAAGGGCAATCCCATCTTACTTGAGCCAATGATGAAGGTGGAGGTGGTTGTTCCCGAAGAATATCTGGGCGATGTAATGGGGCAAATTAACAGTCGCCGCGGCTTAATTCAGGGAATGGATGTTCGTCCTGGTAATGCACAGGCTATTCGTGCAATGGTCCCGCTGGCTGAAATGTTTGGGTATGCAACGCAACTTCGCTCGGCCACCCAAGGGCGAGGTGTTTTTAGCATGGAATTTGATCACTATGCGCCTGTTTCTCAAGCAGTCGCTCAGGAAATAATGAAATAATAATTTCTTTTTGTATAACTATAAAGGAGAAAAGGACATGGCGAAGGCGAAATTTGACAGGAGCAAGCCGCATCTGAATGTAGGGACGATGGGACACATCGATCATGGGAAGACGACCCTGACAGCGGCGATCACAAAGGTGGCCGGACTGGGGGGGAAGGGTGAATTCAAAGCCTACGACCAGATCGACAATGCGCCGGAAGAAAAAGCACGCGGCATCACGATCAACATTGCGCACGTGGAATACCAGACGGACAAGCGACACTATGCCCACGTGGATATGCCCGGGCACCGCGACTACATCAAGAACATGATCACCGGTGCGGCGCAGGTGGATGGAGCCATCCTGGTGGTGGCAGCGCCGGACGGACCCATGCCGCAGACGCGTGAACACGTTCTGCTGGCGCGCCAGGTGGAAGTGCCAAGCATCGTGGTTTTTTTGAACAAAGTGGATCAAATGAACGATCCGGAACTGCTGGAACTGGTGGAACTGGAACTGCGAGAATTGTTGAGCAGTTATGGTTTTCCCGGCGACACGACCCCGATCGTGCGCGGCAGCGCCAAAGCGGCGTTGGACAGCACCAGCACAGACCCGAAGGCACCTGAATACGAGTGCATCTGGGAACTGTTGCGTGTGGTGGACGAATACATTCCCGACCCGAAGCGTGAGACGGACAAACCGTTCATGATGGCGGTGGAGGATGTATTCTCGATCAAGGGACGCGGCACGGTGGTAACGGGACGTGTGGATCGTGGCACAGCCAAGAAGGGTGATGCGGTCGAGATCGTGGGTCTGCGCGAAACGAGATCTTCGGTCATCACCGGAACGGAAATGTTCCACAAGGAACTGGACGAAGTGGTGGCAGGCGACAATGCGGGCATTCTGTTGCGCGGCATCGAGCGGGAAGATGTGGAGCGCGGGCAGGTATTAGCCAAGCCCGGGAGTGTGACACCGCACAAGAAATTTTTGGCGGAAGTGTATGTGCTGAAGAAGGAAGAGGGTGGGCGGCACAAGGCGTTCTTCACGGGTTATCGTCCGCAGTTCTACATTCGGACGATGGATGTGACGGGCAACATCGCCCTGCCGGAAGGCGTGGAGATGGTGATGCCGGGCGACAATGTGAACCTGACGGTGGAGTTGATCGTGCCGGTGGCATTGGAGCAGGGTTCGAAGTTCGCCATCCGTGAAGGCGGTCTGACCGTCGGCGCCGGTGTCGTTACCAAAATTATCGAATAGGTGATTGAATGACGAAGCAAAAGATCCGCATCCGCCTTAAAGCATACGATCATCGAGTTCTTGATCAGTCTGCCAAACGAATTGTTGAAACTGCTGAACGAAGTGGTGCACATGTTGTGGGTCCTGTACCCTTGCCAACCCGCACCGAACGGTTTACAATACGCCGCTCGACATTCATAGATAAAGACTCGCATGAGCACTTTGAGATTCGGACACACAACCGCTTGATTGATGTACTTGACCCGGACTCAAAAACGATTGATATGCTGATGCGTCTCAATTTGCCTGCGGGTGTGGATATCGAAATTAAAATTTAGTTGGTCGTCAAACGAGAGTAGAGACCGCATGATTGATCTCTGCTCTCGAATTTCGACAGCGTAAGAACGGTACCTGTGCGGGACAAAAACTAACGCATCCCGCGGGACTGTTTGACTGCGTTGCCCGGAGATGATGCAGCCTAAGCCCAGGCTGACAGTCTCAATAATATTTCTTGCAAGGAGAAAAATAGATTATGTTGAAAGGGCTTATTGGAAAGAAGATTGGCATGACCCAGATCTTCGATGAGCAAGGCGTTGCGTATCCAGTGACGATCATCGAAGCTGGGCCATGTTATGTTACTCAGGTACGCAACCCTGAAAAAGAGGGCTACGCTGCGATACAGCTTGGGTTTAGTGAAATTCATCCGAAGAAATTAGCATCAGGTGAATTGGGGCATCTTAACTCAAATGGTTTGCCTCCCATGAAATTCATACGCGAATTTCGTTCCAAGGAATCTGTAAATGTAGGCGACAAATTAACCGTTGAAGTCTTTGCCGTTGGAGAACGCGTGGATGTGATCGGGACCAGCAAGGGTAAGGGTTTTGCAGGCGCTGTCAAGCGTTATCATTTTGCTGGCGGCAAGAAGACTCATGGTCAATCTGATCGCCATCGTGCGCCAGGCTCCCGTTCGTCTGGAACAACCCCAGGGCGTGTTTTCAAGGGAGCGCGTGGAGCGGGTCACATGGGAAATGAGCGCGTAACTGCCCAGGCTTTAAAGATTGTCATGGTGGATGCCGAGCGTAATTTACTTGGGATTAACGGGGCAGTGCCTGGCGGAAAAGGCGGTCTGGTTCTGATCAAGGAAGCGCGCAAGCAATAGGCGCTGATGAAACGGAGCAAGGTAATCATGAAAGTTGATGTGTTAAACATGGAAGGCAAAAAACTTCGCGAAATGGAATCTACCTGCCGCGATCTTTGAAGCCCCAATTAATATTGATTTGATGCACCAGGCTTATATTCGCCAAATGGCAAATGCTCGCCTTGGCACGCATGAGACCAAGGTACGGAGTGAAGTTGCTGGCGGCGGCGCAAAACCCTAGAAGCAAAAAGGTACGGGGCGTGCCCGTCAAGGTTCGCGTCGTGCAGCGCAATGGGTGGGCGGCGGACGTATTCATACACCGCACCCTCGCAGCTATAACCAAAGAATGCCCCAAAAAATGCGTCAGGCAGCGTTGCGATCGGCTCTTTCTGCTAAGGCGGCGGACGCGGCTGTTGTGGTTGTGGAAGACTTGAAACTGGATGGACCCAAAACTCGCATGATGGCAAGCACCATTTTTAGCCTTGTTGGCAATGCAACCGCATTGGTTCTTATGCCAGAAAAGGATCAATCTTACGAAGTCCTCATGCGGTCTGCTGATAATCTTGACGAAGCAAAGGTATTGCTCGCTGGATATTTGAACATTCGTGACTTGTTAGGCTATGATAAATTGGTCTTACCAGTCAAGACCTTAGATGCTCTTGTGGCGCACTTGGGATAGGAGAAAGATAATGAATACGATTTACGATATCCTTCGCCGCCCTCTCGTTACTGAGAAGTCGAGTTACCAGTCCGGCAAAATGAATCAATATTCATTTATTGTTGCGGATTCGGCAACACGCACGCAAGTCAAGGACGCTATTGAAACTCTATACGATGTGAGCGTTACTCGTGTCAATATTATTAACGCCCCTGCCAAACGCGGTCGCAGTCTGCGAAGCCGCCGCACGTCCATTCGCAAGGCTGGTTTTAAGAAGGCCCTCGTTACTTTGGCTGATGGACAAACACTTCCTATATTTGAAGGAGTGCAGTAATGCCTGTTAAAAAATATAAGCCTGTAACACCGGGCACCCGCGGGATGACCGGTTATACCTTTGATGAGATAACAAAGTCCACCCCTGAACGTTCTCTGCTTGTGCCTTTGCGCAAGAGCGGCGGGCGTAATGCTCAGGGACGGATCACGGTTCGTCACCGGGGAGGCGGCCATCGCCGCTTTATCCGCCTTGTGGATTTCAAGCGTGATAAACAGAATATTCCTGCCAAGGTTGCAGCCATAGAATATGATCCGAATCGCACGGCTCGCCTTGCATTGTTGTTTTATGCCGATGGCGAGAAGCGATACATTGTCGCACCGGTAGATCTCAAAGTCGGCGATACAGTTATGGCTGGAGTAGGAGCCGAAATTCGTTCAGGGAATGCACTTCCGATTTCGAGTATCCCCGTTGGTACATTGATCCACAACATTGAGATCAATGAAGGGCGCGGTGGTCAAATGGTTCGTTCGGCTGGCGGCGCAGCACAACTGCTTGCCAAGGAAGGCGATTTCGCCCAAGTTCGTATGCCTTCGGGTGAAGTCCGCCTTATACGTCAGACCTGTTATGCAACGATTGGTCAGGTTGGTAACCTTGATCACGGAAATGTTAAGCTCGGTAAAGCCGGGCGAAAACGACACATGGGTATTCGCCCAACTGTTCGCGGCTCCGCAATGAGCCCACGCGACCATCCACATGGTGGCGGCGAGGGACGTCAGCCCATTGGTTTGCCGGGTCCAAAAAGCCCTTGGGGTAAACCTACATTGGGCTATAAAACACGCCGCAACAAGAAGACCGACCAGTATATTGTTCGCCGCCGTAGCAAGAAGAGCCGCTAAAAAAGGTATAGGTACGATATGTCACGATCATTGAAAAAGGGCCCCTTTATTGAGCCCAAATTATTGAAGAGAATTGAAGCCATGAATCAAAAGGGCGAGAAGAAAGTTCTCCGTACGTGGAGTCGGGCAAGCGTGATCTTTCCTCAGATGGTTGGACACACGATTGCTGTCCACGATGGACGTCGTCACGTCCCGATCTATATTACCGAGAATATGGTCGGTCATCGATTGGGCGAGTTTGCCCCGACGCGAACTTTCCGCGGTCATATGGCTGGTGAGAAAGCTGCGGCATAAGGAGAAATGAATCATGCATGATATTCAGGCGCATTTGCGCTCTCTCTCAATGTCTGCCCAGAAAGTACGCCTGGTGGTCGATCTCGTACGCGGGAAGAATGCCAATGACGCATTGGAAATGTTGCGCTTCGTAAATAAAGCCGCAGCATTACCTGTCCGAAAATTACTGGCTTCTGCTGTTGCGAATGCCGAAGAAAATTATGGGGTGAGTCGAGATGATCTATATGTAGCCAGGATTTTCGCGAACGAAGCAACGACTCGCAAATGGCGTCGTTTTGGTGCGCGAGGTCGTTTCAAGCCGATATTGCGACGGAGTTCGCATGTTACTGTCGTTTTGCGCGAGCGTGGGGCGTAACAGCCAGGAGATAATAGGAGAGATTATGGGTCGTAAAGTTCATCCGATTGGTATGCGCCTTGGGATCAACCAAGGCTGGCAGGGACGCTGGTTTGCGGAAGGTTCGCAATACCGCGAGCAGTTGCATCAGGATCTTGCCATTCGCGGGTTATTGATGGGAGTGGCCTCCAAAGGCGGCGCGGCGCAAAATACTGAGGTGCGTAAGCTTCGTAAAGACCTGCCTGACACGATCAAGAATCGTAAGGCAGGGATCTCCCGTGTGGAAGTCGAACGTTATCCTGGAAAGATCCGCATCGCGATCTTCACTGCCAAACCTGGTATTTTGATTGGGCGTAAAGGTGAAGGCGTCAAGAAAATTCGCGCGGCTCTTGAAATTCTTGTCGGTAAGAAGGTGGACCTTGACATCAAGGAGATCAGTTCCCCGGATACTGATGCAATGTTGGTTGCCTATAATGTTGCCGATCAGCTTGAACGTCGAATTGCCTACCGCCGCGCGATGAAACGCGCAATCCAGCAGGCGATGAAACAGGGCGCTGAAGGTATCAAGATCATGGTTGGCGGCCGTTTGGGTGGAGCAGAAATGTCACGTGATGTGTGGCTGCGTGATGGACGAGTCCCTCTGCAAACCTTACGTGCAAATGTGGATTTTGCCCTGGCTGAAGCCAGTACAACATATGGTCAAATTGGCGTTAAGGTTTGGATCTATAAAGGCGAATCGAAACCTGAAATTGAAGAAAAAGCGGAGGCGACCGAAGGCGTATACGTGAGCGAATAGCCACGTATACAGGTTGTCTCTTGAGAGGTACTGATTATTATGTTGATGCCAAAACGTGTTAAGTGGCGCAAGCAAATGCGCGGCCGTATGCGGGGCAAAGCCCTGCGCGGCGCAGAAGTAAGTTTCGGTGAATTCGGTTTACAGGCATTGGAACCGGGTTGGGTGACTGCGAGACAGATCGAAGCGGCCCGCCGAACCATCGTTCGTGAAATGAAACGGCGCGGCAAGGTTTGGATACGTATTTTTCCCGCCAAGCCGTTCACGCATAAGCCGCCTGAAACCCGTATGGGTTCTGGTAAAGGGAATGTTGAGTACTATGTGGCAGTTGTAAAGCCTGGACGTATTATGTTCGAGGTTGGTGGTTTGGATGCCGCCACGGCAATCCAGGCGCTCAAGAATGCACAGTATAAATTCTCTATCAAAACCAAGGTGGTGGCTCGCCTCGAATCAGGAGAACAGGTATGAAGTCGGTTAAACCCAGTGAATTAAGAAACATGAAACCGGGCGAAGTTGAAACAAAACTGACAGATGCCCGCGAAGAGTTAATGAAACTGCGTTTCCAGCAGGTAACGGGCCAGTTGACCGATACCAGCCGTCTACGCGTTTTGAAGCGTGAGGTTGCTCGTATGCAGACCATCCTGAAAGAACAGGCAAAGGCTGAAGTCGTGGAAGGTGAAGCATGAACAATCGTCGTCGAATCACTGGGGTGGTCACCAGTAACAAAATGACCAAGACAGTTGTGGTGGAGATCACGCGCAAGTTTCGTCATCCTCTCTATCGTAAAGTCGTGCATACCAGTAAGCGGGTGAAAGCTCATGACGAGATCGGTTGTCAGATTGGCGACGAGGTTCAGATTGTTGAATCACGCCCACTCTCACGCGATAAGCGTTGGGTGGTGGAGAATATCGTGAAACACGAGATTCGCACAGCTGATACTGGTGTAGCTGATTTGAAAGCAGAGGAATAAGCGATGATCCAGCACGAGTCTCGTTTGAAAGTTGCCGATAATTCAGGAGCCCGCGAACTGTTGGTTATCCATGTTTTGGGCGGTTCTACTCGCAGATATGGCAGTATTGGTGATGTTGTGGTTGCTTCTGTAAAGTCTGCCACCCCTCAAGGTGGTGTGAAAAAGAGCGATAAAGTGCGTGCGGTTATTGTTCGCGTTTCCAAGGAATATCGTCGTGAAGATGGTTCTTATATTCGCTTCGATGATAATGCCGCAGTTCTTCTTGATGCTGATGGTTTAAATCCCAAAGGCACGCGTATTTTTGGTCCTGTTGCCAGAGAACTTCGTGAAAAAGGTTTTATGAAGATCGTCTCATTGGCGCCGGAAGTGCTTTAGGGCGAGGAGTGTATGGATGAATGTTAAGATTCGCAAAGGCGATACTGTAGAAGTCATCAGTGGCCGCCTGGAAGACAAGGGAAAGCGCGGTGAAGTAATCAATGTTTTATTGGATGATCGCCGTGTGGTTGTACAGGGTGTCAATGTGCGTACGAAGCATCAGCGTCAGGTGCAGACTTCAGCAGGACGCAATATGAACCCGGGTCGTATACAATTTGAAGGATCGATCAATATTTCAAATGTAATGCTGGTTTGTCCAAAATGTGGCGAGCCTACCCGTGTTGCCGTACAGCGTGATGAGGATGGATCTCACCGTGTTTGTAAAAACTGCCAGTCTTTAGTTGATTAGCCGCGGAGTAATGATCAATGAATAGAATGCAAGAACAATATAATAACGAAGTTGTCCCGGCTTTACGTAAAGCGTTCGACTTCCGAAATATTATGCAGGTGCCTCATATTGAAAAGATTGTGATTAATATCGGTATGGGCGAGGCGCTGGATAACCCGAAGTCGCTGGAGGCTGCGGTCTCTGATTTGACGATCATTGCGGGGCAAAAACCCGTGACAAACAAGGCTCGCAAAAGTATCGCTAACTTCAAACTGCGCGAAGGCCGTTTGATTGGAACCAAGGTGACACTGCGCGGTGACAGGATGTGGGCTTTTCTGGACCGTTTGGTGAATACTGCGCTCCCGCGTGTCCGCGATTTTCGTGGTGTTTCTGTCAACGCCTTTGATGGCCGCGGAAATTACACACTGGGTCTGCGCGATCAGTTGATCTTTCCAGAGATCGAATATGACAAAATTGACAAACTGCGCGGCATGGAGGTCACCATCGTGACCACCGCAAAAACCGATAACCAGGCACGTGTACTGTTGCAACTGCTGGGTATGCCGTTCATTAAGAAGGAAGCGTAAATTATGGCGAAGAAATGTATGCAATATCGTGAATCCCGCCGGCAATATCCGAGCCAGGTTCGGAATCGCTGTGTCCGTTGCGGACGTCCGCGCGGGTTTATCCGTCGTTTTGGTTTGTGCCGTATCTGCTTCCGTGAGTTGGCGTTACAGGGCAAAATCCCGGGCGTCGTTAAGTCTTCGTGGTAAAGGGATAGAGGAAATAGCATGGCAATAAATGATCCTATCGCTGATATGCTGACCCGCATCCGCAATGCCGTGATGTCCGGTCATGCTCTGGTAGCAATGCCCAGTTCAAAAATTAAGATCGAGATCGCCAAGATCATGAAAGATGAAGGCTATCTCGAGGGCTTCGAACTGGTCGAAGGCGAACAAACGATTCAGAAGGTGTTACGCCTGAAGATAAAGTACGTGGGTGAGCGCCGTGAGCGTCGCCCGGTGATTTCCGGCATTGAACGTGTGAGTACACCAGGTCGACGTATTTATACAAAGAAACAAAATATCCCGTGGGTGCTTTCGGGCATTGGTGTTGCGATCGTTTCGACGCCCAAGGGTGTGATGACCGGTGCTCGTGCCCGTCAATTGGGTGTGGGCGGCGAGATTCTTTGCAAGGTTTGGTAGAAAGGCAGGAGGTACAAGTGTCTCGTATAGGACGATTACCTGTGGATGTTCCAGGCGGCGTACAAGTTAATGTACAAGGCTCGAATGTTCATGTAAAAGGACCCAAAGGTGAACTTAAGCGCACGTTTTCATCGCTGATTGGCATTGCCCTGAAAAATGGTCAGGTTATTGTGACGCGTACATCTGATAATCCGGAGGAACGTGCGTTGCATGGCACTACTCGTGCTGTGATTGCGAACATGGTTCACGGTGTTAGCTCCGGTTTTGAAGTTGTACTTGAAGTGGATGGCGTAGGCTATCGCTCTGAAATTGAAGGCAAAAACCTTGTACTACATGTGGGTTATTCACATCCTGTAAAGGTGGAACCGCCAGCAGGTATCTCCTTTGAAGTGGAACAGAAAACCCGCCAAATTAAGGTTCTTGGTTTTGACCGTGAAATCGTTGGGCAGACCGCGTCTGAGATCCGTAACGTGCGCCCTCCGGAGCCATACCACGGCAAAGGCATTCATTATCTCGGCGAAAAAATTCGCCGTAAAGCTGGAAAAGCTGGGAAAGGAGCCAAGTAAATCATGGCTAATAAATCTCGTGCTCATTGCGCGGCTGCGTCGTCACATACGTGTTCGCAAGAATTTGGCAGGAACCGCCGAACGTCCGCGCTTGAACGTGTTTCGCAGTCTGACGGGAATTTATGCCCAGGTGATTGATGATCATGCCGGACATACATTGGCATCTGCATCCACTCTGGATGGTGAGTTAAGTGAAAAGTTGAAGGGATTGAAGAAATCCGAACAGGCGAAGCTGGTGGGTCAGACGGTTGCTGAACGTGCAAAAGGAAAAGGCATTCTGCTGTTGTTTTTGATCGCGGCGGCTATCGTTATATCGGACGTGTCAAGGCACTTGCAGATGGCGCTCGTGAAGGCGGCTTGCAATTTTAGGTTTGAGTGGAGAAAGAAATGGCAGAATACAGAAAAACTGAACAGCAGAACTTTGAAGCGCAAGACCAATTTGAGGAACGTGTCATCGAAATTGCCCGCGTAGCAAAAGTGGTGAAGGGTGGCCGCCGTTTTCAATTCCGTGTGACCGTGGTTGTTGGTGATAAAAAAGGAACGATTTCCATGGGCGTTGGCAAAGCGAATGCAGTTCCAGACGCAATGCGCAAAGCTTCCGAGCGCGCCCGCAAGAATATGCGCGTTGTAAATCTTTCCGACACAACCATCCCACATGAGGTATTGGGTAAAGTGGCAGGTGCACGTGTAATGTTGAAGCCAGCTTCCCCGGGTACAGGAGTTATCGCGGCAGGTGGGGTACGTGCCGTATTGGAAGTGGCTGGCATTCGCGATATTTTAACCAAGTCACAGGGAAGCGCTAATGTACTTAATGTGGTCATGGCTACCTTTGATGCGCTTGAGCAGTTAAAATCACCGCAGGAAGAGGCGGCTCGCCGTGGAAAAAATGTGAGCGAGTTATTGCCATTCTGGGAGCGGAGGAAGCAACATGCCTAAGAAAGAAGCCAGTGAAAAAACCATTCGCGTTACCCTTGTGCGCAGTCCGATTGGTTATACCAAGGACCAGAAAGCTACTGCAAAGGCGCTTGGACTTCGCCGATTGAATCAGACTGTTGAGCATAAGGATAACCCTGCTTTGCGTGGTATGGTTCAGAAAATCATTCACCTAGTTCAAGTCGAAGAGTAGGAAAGAAAGATGAAACTACACGATCTCGTGCCTAATCCAGGCTCCAAAAAGAATAAAAAACGCGTTGGTCGCGGTATCTCTGCGGGTCAGGGAAAAACTGCCGGACGCGGTACAAAAGGTGAAGGCTCGCGGTCAGGTCAAGGTGGCAACCTTTATCGTCAAGGTGGAAATCTGCCTTTTTATCGCCGTCTGCCATTCATGCGTGGTCAAGGATTTACCCCTCTCAATCGCATTGAATACAACGAAGTTAATTTGGATCAACTGACCGACTCCTTCAAAGCCGATGCTGAAGTCACTCCTGAGGCTTTGGAAAACGCTCATTTGCTTCGCGACTCTCGCAACCCTGTTGTCATTCTTGGACGCGGCGATGTAAAAGTTGCCTTGAAAGTTCGTGCCCATCGCGTAACGGCTGGCGCTAAAGCCAAAATCGAAAAGGCTGGCGGTACTGTGGAATTGATCGGGTAATCCGATTTAAGAGGAAACTCAATATGCCTGAAAAGAAACAATCAGCCTGGCGTTTTTTATGGCGTTCTGAAGATATTCGAAAAAAACTGCTCATTACATTGGGTTTGTTAATGCTTTTTCGGCTTGCTGCAAATGTGCCTGCACCTGGCGTTAATCGTGAAGCATTGGCGGCATTTTTCCAATCCCAGGGAGGCTCAGGAGGCTTTTTAGGTTTTCTAAATTTGCTTTCTGGCGGCACTATTTCTAGATTCTCTGTGTTGTCTATGGGTGTATATCCTTATATCACGGCGCAGATTATTCTCCAGCTATTGATACCGATCATTCCCGCATTGCAACGGAAAATGCAGGAAGACCAGCGTGAGGGGCGTCAGTGGATGGAGAAATGGACGTACTATCTTGCTGTGCCCATGGCGGCGCTCTCTGCCATTGGTCAGATTAATACCTTTAACGCTCTGGCGCAACAAACAATTATCCCATTTGGGTTTACACCAGATCTGTGGTTGACCTCCGTGACAACCCTGCTGGTCATGACCGCTGGAACCATGTTTGCAATTTGGTTGGGAGAGTTGATCTCCGAGTATGGTATCCGCGGTCAGGGACTATCTTTGGTAATCTTTGCAGGTATCGTATCTCAAATTCCCGCAAATCTTTATGCCCTTTGGACCGACCAACTCAACCGTGCGACATTAATTCCTGCAATGCTAATCATTATTGTGCTGACCGTCCTTGCCATTGTATATGTTCAGCAGGGGCGGCGTAACGTGCCGATTATTTATCCTCAAAAGAGCGCTGTCTTTTATGCAATGCAACGCGGAAAAAATGTTCGCATGCCTCAACCCATTCTTCCACTAATGGTTAATCTTTCCGGGATGATCCCACTGATTTTTGCGAGCGCACTTTTACAGTTCCCTGCCATTCTGGCTGGATTTTTCATCGGTTCAAAAACTGAATGGGTTAAGAATTTCGCCAGCGGGGTGCAAGGATTCTTTAATGCGACAGGTACAAGTTCATGGGGTTACTGGTTAATGTACTTCTTCATGGTTGTTGCCTTTACCTACTTCTATACGACTGTTCTTTTTGAACAACAGAATTATGGCGATAACCTGAAGAGATCAGGAGCCCAAATTCCTGGCGTGCACACAGGGGCTGCCACTCAAAAATATTTGAGCCGCATTCAAAGCCGCATTACTTTGCCGGGTGCGCTGTTATTGGGAATTGTGGCGATCATGCCATTTCTTCTACAGCTTGTACTCCCGGCCGCGGCGAGTTCCGCAGGATTATTCCTTGTTTCTTCTTCTGGCTTGCTCATTGTCGTTGGCGTTGTTCGGGACACCTTTATGAATATTGAGGCAGAACTCAAGTTGCACGGTTATCAGGAAAAATTACTCATTAGCTAGGAGCCTCATGGCAACATTCATTGTCTTGCTTGGTCCCCCGGGTGTGGGTAAAGGAACGCAAGCAGAAATCCTGTCCGAACGAACGGGTCTGGCGCATATTTCGTCAGGCGAATTGTTTCGAGAGAACCTTAAGAATCAAACAGAACTTGGGAAACTCGCTCAAACATTCATGGGCAGGGGAGAACTTGTGCCTGATGATGTGACGATCGCGATGATTCGAGACCGCCTCAGCCGTCCGGACTGTAACGCTGGCGCCATTTTGGACGGTTTTCCGCGTACCCCTGCACAGGCAGACGCGCTCGGAGCCATGCTAAAAGAATTCAATGGTCACGTGGATGTGGTTCCGTTCATTACTGCCGAGGAAAAGGTGCTGGTGGAGCGATTAAGCGAACGCTGGACCTGCCGCGCAAACGGTCACATCTATAATGAAAAGTTCAACCCGCCGATTGAAACAGGAAAATGTGACTTCGATGGTTCGGAACTTTATCAACGAGACGATGATAAGGCTGAAACGGTGAAACATCGCATTCAGGTCTATTTGGATCAAACATCTCCATTGATAGACTATTATCGTGAGCGTGGAAAATTGATTGAGATCGATGGAATGCAAACCATAGAATTGGTGACACAGGCGATGATGGTCGCATTGAAGAAATAATAATTATGAGTTGGTCTCGTCAGATCCATATAAAAAACCCTGCTGAACTTGAAGCGATGCGTGAAGCAGGACGTATTAATGCAATGGTACTGGCAACAGTACAGGCACTTTTAAAACCCGGTGTTTCCACTGCCGACCTCAACGCGGCTGCTGAGGAAGTGTTACGGAAACATGGATGTGTATCGCCGTTCAAGGGATATGGACATCCTCCATTCCCTTCATCCATTACAACAAGCATTAATCAGGAACTTGTTCATGGCATACCCAGTAGGAAGAGAAGACTTGAAGCCGGCGACATTGTTTCGATCGATTGTGGAACTGTGCTGGATGGCTGGGTGGCGGATTCTGCGTTTAGTGCCGGGGTGGGAGAGATCTCGTTCGAATCGCAGAAGCTGCTTGACGTCACGAAAGATGCGCTCCAGGCGGGCATTCATAAAATGCGCGCAGGCAATCGTACAGGTGACGTTTCAGCGGCAATACAAAATTATGTTGAGAGTTACGGTTACCATGTGACACGTGAATACACTGGTCATGGTGTTGGACATCAAATGCACGAAGGACCCCAAGTGCCGAATTATGGCAGGGCAGGCGCGGGCATGTTGCTTAAAGCAGGTATGACCATTGCCATCGAGCCTATGGTTCTTGTAGGAACGGCTGAAACCAGGGTTTTATCCGACCAGTGGACCGTAGTATCCGCGGATGGATCATTGACAGCGCACTTTGAGCATTCAGTCGCTGTCACCGAGGGAGACCCTCTACTCCTGACTGTCCTTTGATCCGGATGCGCTACTATAGGTTCTGGACGAAAAAAAGATGAACGTGTATAATTATAGTCTTGGCTATTTGTAATAGTTTAGCCATATTTGCAAGGAGAATTGTTGTTATGAAAGTTTCACCGTCAATACGGAAGCGCTGCGCCAAATGCAGAATTGTCAGGCGCAAAGGCAGAGTGTTTATTATCTGCGAAAATCCAAAGCACAAGCAACGACAGGGATAGTGTGAATTATGGCGAGAATTGAAGGTGTTGATCTGCCCCGCAACAAGCGGGCGGAAATTGGTTTGACCTACCTATACGGCGTCGGTCCTACGCGTGCACGCGAAATTTTGTCTCATACAAAGGTCAGCCCGGATACCCGGATTAAAGACCTTTCTGAGGCTGAGGTTGCTGCGATCCGCGAATACGTTTCCAAGAATTATACAGTGGAAGGTGATTTACGCCGCGAAGTTCAAATGAGCATTAAGCGCCTGATCGAGATCGGGTCTTATCGCGGTTTACGTCATCGTCGTAATTTGCCGGTCCGTGGTCAGCGAACAAAAACAAACTCGCGCACCCGAAAAGGCGTCAAGAAGACCGTTGCTGGTCGCGGACGCCGACGCGGTGCCAAGAAATAAAGGCTGGAGAGAATATGGCTCAAAGTGTTCGTTCTACGCGCCGCACTGCTGGCGCAAAAAAGAGCAAGCGTTCATTGTCCTCCGGGCAGGTGCACATTTTTGCTTCCTTCAATAATACGATTGTTACCGTGACCGATACCGAAGGAAATACAGTGGCATGGGGTAGCGCTGGTTCGGCTGGTTTCAAAGGTTCCCGTAAAAGTACACCATTTGCTGCCCGCCTGGCTGCTGAACAGGCTATTAAAGCGGCTCAGCAGTTGGGTATCCAGGAAGTGGAATTGTTTGTCAAAGGACCCGGTCCTGGGCGCGAAAATGCAATTCGCGCCGTTCAGGCTATGGGTTTGAAAGTTCGTTTAATTTCTGATATCACGCCGATCCCGCATAACGGCTGTCGTCCGCCGAAGAAGCGCCGCGTGTAATCATCAGGTATAGAGGTAAAGTAATCTATGTCGAAACATATTGGTCCGGTTTGTAAACTGTGCCGGCGCGAAGGTGAGAAACTATATCTTAAAGGCGAGCGCTGCTTCACCCCGAAGTGTGCGTTCGAGCGAAGAAGTTTCGCGCCCGGTCAACATGGACGCACTGGCAGCCGCGGCGGGAATCGTTCAGGCCGCGAATCAGATTATTTGCGCCAGTTGCGTGCCAAACAACGTGCTCGCCGCGTATACGGTGTCCTTGAACGTCAATTCCGACGCTACTATGAAGTGGCCCTTCAGCGTCGTGGTTTGACGGGTTTGAACCTTTTGCAAATTCTTGAATCCCGTTTGGACAATGTCGTCTATCGCCTTGGGTATGCCTCCAGCCGGGCACAGGCCCGTCTCATGGTAACCCATGGTCACTTTGTCGTGAATGAGCGTCGTACTGATGTCCCTTCCATGTTACTAAAAGATGGTGACGTGGTAGCAGTTCGCGAAGGTTCACGTGTTTTGGAATACTTCAAAGTGCTGGGTGATCTTGCAGATGCACGCACATCCCCGAGTTGGTTGAATCGCGATACCAAACAGTTATCGGGTGTTGTTCAGCGCCTTCCTGAGCGTGCTGAAATTGATGGCATTCTAAACGAACAACTTATCGTTGAGTACTACTCACGCTAGTTGATCAATTGTGCTATGGCTGGCAGGGAACTTCCTGCCCGGCCAAGTTTCTACTGTATATTACAGGGAGAGGTGAGCCGTGACGGGTATCTCGAACATGGTTATGCCGAAAATCGAGCGCGAAGCAGAAGCTCGAAATTACGGTAAATTTATTATTAGTCCATTGGAACGCGGATATGGCGTAACGCTTGGTAATGCGTTACGCCGTGTTCTGCTCTCTTCGTTGGAAGGTTCAGCAGTGACTTCCATTCGGATTGCCGATGTTTTACATGAGTTCAGCGAAATTCCGGGCGTTCGTGAAGATGTTATTCAGGTGACTTTACAGGTTAAGCAATTGCGCCTCAAACTTGATGGCGTGGATAGCACCCGTATGCACCTGGAAGTGCGCGGTGAAGGGACAGTCACTGCGGCTGATATCATCACATCTGCCGAAGTGGAGATCGTCAACCCTGAGCTGTACCTTTTCACGGTGGACAATCCCAAGACCAAACTTGACCTTGAATTCACTGTTGAGCGTGGGCGCGGATACTCTCCTGCAAATGAACGCAGCGGACATATGCCCATCGGCGAACTGCCCATTGACGCGATCTACAGCCCGGTCAAACGTGTGAACTGGGAAGTGACATCGGCTCGCGTTGGTCAAAGCACTAATTACGACAAGCTCATTCTCGAGATCTGGACTGATGGCACGATCTCACCGGAACGCTCGTTGAGTACCGCCGCCAAGATTGTGATCGATCATCTGCGTTATATCGCCGGTGTCAGTGAAGAGACTTTGACCATCACAGTTGAAAAGGAAGTTGGTGGAAGCCGCCTTACGAGTGAGTTGGCGGATACGCCGGTCGAAGCGCTTGACCTCTCGGTACGTGTATTCAATTCCCTCAAACGCACAGGTATTACCACTGTCGGTGATGTGCTGGACCTGCTTGAAAAAGGTGAAACGGCTGTAATGTCCATCCGCAATTTTGGCGAGAAGAGTCTCGATGAGCTCCGCCAGAAGATGCAGGAAAAGGGCTAT
This sequence comes from uncultured Chloroflexia bacterium, assembly GCA_963753655.1. Lineage (GTDB taxonomy): Bacteria > Chloroflexota > Anaerolineae > Anaerolineales > Villigracilaceae > Defluviilinea. Next base: position 105,009 of record CAVWDB010000015.1, on the reverse strand, counting down.
ATGAAAGAAGATTTGAGTTCTGCGGAGTAATTTGAAATGCGACATCAAATATCTGGTTATCGGTTGGGGCGCAGTACGGGTGCAAGAGTTGCCCTGCGCCGCAATTTGATAAAACAATTTTTTATACACGAACGCATCAAAACCACCAAGACCAAAGCCGCGGCGATTCGCGGGGATGCCGAGCGTTTGATCACACTTGCCCGTAACAGCGCGCAGGGAAGTGATATTGAAAAGGTGAACGCCCGTCGTTTGGCGATTTCCAGGCTTGGCGATAACCAGGTGATCAAGCGGCTCTTCGACGAAATTGCGCCTCGTTATGCCAATCGCCCCGGTGGTTATACGCGTGTGTTAAAGCTGGGTCCCCGCATGGGTGACTCGGCTGAAATGGTAATTTTGGAATTAGTTGAAGAATAGTAGCACTGTCATTCTGAGCGAAGCGAAGAATCTCCCCTTTGTTATGCGAGACTTTCGGTCGCGAAGAACGCTCCCTCAGAGTGACATCCATGGCACGTTACAAATTGACTCTTGCCTACGATGGCTCCGGTTTTGTGGGGAGCCAGCGACAGGCGGCAAAAAGAACGGTACAGGGCGAACTTGAAAGAGCTTTGCACAAAATCGGATGGACTGGACGCTCGATACTCATCGCCGGGCGGACGGACACCGGCGTTCACGCCACAGGGCAGGTTGCCTCAGTTGATCTTGACTGGTCTCACACTGACGAAAACCTCCTGCGTGCGCTGAACTCCACTTTGCCCAAAGATCTGGCGGTTTGGTCTGTAGAAATCGTAGATGCGAAATTTCATCCACGTTTCGATGCGACCTCACGTCGTTACCGTTACAAGGTTTTGTGCCAGCCGTTGCGAGACCCGATACGTGAACGTTTTGCATGGCGAGTGCCTGTGGTAATAAACAGCAAAGCGCTTATAAAAGCCGCAAAGCAATTCATTGGGACGCACGATTTCTCTGCCTTCGGTTCCCCAACGGCGCCCAAAGGCACGACCGTGCGGACCGTGATGAAAGTTGAATGGACACAGGTCGCTGAGGACGAATGGCATTTTGAAGTACAGGCAAATGCCTTCCTTTATCGAATGGTTCGCAGGTTGGTATTTGTCCAGGTGGCGGTTGCGCAGGGAAAGGTCTCAGTGGAAGAGATCGCTCGTTCTTTAGTGAAGCAGGAATCGGCTGGAAAGCGAAGCGGACTTCCATCCGGACTGGCTCCTGCACATGGGCTGACGCTGGTCGAAGTAGAATATAAAAAGTAAGAGTCGATTGACAATAAGATTACAGAGGATCGCACAAGCGCAGCAGTCCTGCGGATAATTTGGTAAACGATTACTTAATTATGAGACAAACGATAGAAACGGAGAAATAGAAAGTGTACAAGTCGTACTATCCGAAAGCAAGCGAGATCGAACGCAAGTGGGTGTTGGTGGACGCCGATGGTAAAAACCTTGGCCGTATCGCCACGCGCATTGCGCATGTGTTGCTCGGCAAACACAAACCGACTTTCACGCCTGGCGTGGAGATGGGTGATAACGTGGTTGTCATCAACTGCGAGCGCGTGACCGTGACCGGCACGAAAAGCAGCACGAAGATGGAAACCAAAATATATTACAGGCACTCGAATTATCCCGGTGGCTTAAAGTCCATATCATTGCGCGATCAACTGCAACAGCATCCTGATCGTGTCATCAGAGACGCTGTATGGGGCATGTTGCCTCACAACCGCATGGGACGTTCTGTGTTGAAGCGTCTGAAGGTCTATGCGGGACCTGAGCACCCGCACGGCACGAATAATCCCGAACCGCTGGCGTAGGAAAAAGGAAGAATAAATATGGCACAATATTATGAAGCTGTAGGTCGCCGCAAGGAAAGCACCGCACGTGTTCGTCTTGTGGATGGCTCTGGTCAGTTCACGGTCAACGAAAAGGACGGCGCCGCATACTTTACTCGCATGGGCGATTTGAACGACATCCTGCGTCCATTCGCTGCGGTTGGTGAAGATGCCAAGAAATATGACGTCAGCGTCAAGGTGATGGGCGGCGGTACCACCGGTCAGACCGAGGCTGTACGTTTGGGTCTTGCCCGTGCGCTTATCCTGCTCAATGGCGATTGGACTTCTGCCCTGCGCAAGCGTGGTTTGGTTACCCGCGACGCCCGCGTGAAGGAACGCAAGAAGCCAGGTCTTAAGAAAGCCCGCAAGGCTCCGACCTACACCAAGCGTTAGACTTTCAATAACATGCGTAATTGGTAATCCGTAATTCGTAAGATACAATTCACGAGTTACGGATTATGTTTTAATTTGTGTTATCGGTGGTTGAGTAGTGGCGGCGATCTTTCGCCACGTATCGAAACCACCACATACGCATAAAAACTCTTATAACAAAATTACTTTGGTTACTTTGTGGTTTCGATACGCCCTCGGCTACTGCCTGGGGCTACTCAACCCCCGGAGTTTTGGAGACCATCATGGACTTTTCCCTCATTGCCCAAACATTTGAAACACTTCGCATCCCTCCGCCCCCAAGGTTGACTCCTGCTCGAAGCGCGGACACTTTCCTCCGCGCATGTTCCTCCTTATCCGCCCGATATGCCTATCCTGTTGACTGGGATCGATTCCAGTGAGCTGGCTTTGCAGGTGAAGACAGTTTTGCTAACAACGTATCCTGCTAGATCATTTGGTTCAGTGGGTTATTGAGGAAAAGACGAAAGAAGAAAGAGTGGATGAGATTAGCGGGGAAGATGTTTCTGCCAGCGCTTGTTTATATATCCCCGCACTGACAGAGTGGATATCGTTCGAAGCGCTCGCCGAGATCGTAGCACACCTCCGTGCGCCGAATGGCTGTCCATGGGACAGAGAGCAGACACACGAATCGCTGACCAAGCATATGCTGGAAGAATCGTATGAAGCCATCTCTGCTATTGATTCTGGGAACTTCACCGATATGCGAGAAGAGTTTGGTGACTTGTTGTTGCAGATCGTTTTGCAATCTCAGATTGCTAATGAAGAAGGACAATTCAACGTCAACCAAGTCGTTCAGGGGATTTCATCGAAATTGGTGAGACGGCATCCGCATGTGTTCGGCGATCTGGAATCGAATGGTGTGGACGGTGTATTGGCAAACTGGGAAAAACTCAAAGAAGTTGAACGCAAAGATAAGGGTCAGACCGAGAAAGGCTTGCTGGATGGAATCCCCTCAGCGTTGCCCGCTTTGAGTCAGGCACAGGAATATCAGGACCGCGCCGCACGCGTTGGCTTTGACTGGCCCGAGATCGATGGTGTATTGGATAAGGTAAAAGAGGAAATCGAAGAGATCAAGAACGCCGAAACCGATTTCGAGCTTGCTTCCGAGATCGGCGACCTGTTCTTCGTGCTGGTCAACTTTGCTCGCTGGAAAAATGTGGATGCCGAGTCCGCTTTGCGGGGGACAAATATGAAATTCAAGAAGCGCTTTGGGTATGTAGAGCAGGGCGCAAAGAAGCAGGGACGGAATTTATCTGAGTTGAGTTTGGGCGAGATGGAGTCCCTGTGGCAGGAGGCGAAGAAGGAAGGGTAACGGTGTGCGTTAGTGGCGGCTGGAGGGACGAGACTCGCCCACGAAACGGCCAAAACCCAAAGCTGCGAAAAAGCCATTTTGGCGGTGTGAATCCAGCCGTCCGCGTGCACGCTGTGTTAGCCGCTCATTCTTATGCGCTTCCTCTCTTACTTAATAACAAATCCAAGGAATGCTGAGTGGAGTGTTGTCCAAATACATCACGGTTCCGTCTGACATCAGCGCGAAGTAGTGATACTCAAAGGTTTCTCCCGCAGGGCTGAATATATACATACAATCAAGTAAATCACCGCTTGGATTTGGTGCTGGATTGTCCGGATGCAAGCCTTCGCAGTCCTGCGCATGCACGGGCGTGAATGCGTCATTTGGGTCAACGCTCTCTAGATCAACGGGTAATTCCTCTATGGATAGCCATGACGCGCAATTTTGACTGTCTAAGCAGTCGGAAGTGACCCATGTGGTATAGAATGAGCCATTATTCGCCCTTACCCAAACTTGGTTGACTTGCGCCCAGGCGATACTTGATATACCAGATGGAGGCGCGCCGATTGAGACCCAATCGTTTGCGGAATGCGCGAAGATTCTGCCACAGGTGCTCAACAGAGCAGGTAAGCCAAGAACAAAGATTGCTAAGAGCAGGCGATTCGGTATTCGTACTGGAGTGTTCAATGAGTCACCGTGAGGATTCTACCGTCGAGCAAGCATTGAGAGCTGGCTAACGCTTTGTTGGCACGCCCTTTGCTTGAAAGAGACTCTCCCATTGAACATGAGAGAGTCTCTCGAACAACAAACTCTATGGCAATGTTACAAAGACTTTGCCCGAACCCCAAACATCAGCATCGAACACGAAAACTAAGCCAGTGCCATTTTCGGGAACTTGGAAACCAACTTGCCCACGAAGTTTTTCACTTGGGGCAATTTCACCATCAGGAGAACTACCGCCTGAAGCCATGCTTGCGGAGAAGTCAACACCAAACTTTTGACCGCTGGCATCTTTTACTGACATTTGTAAAAGAGTTGAGACGTTAATTGCTGCTGCGCTTGTGTTTTCAATCGTAATGTCAACAACAAGGAATTTGAAACCTGCATTTGGCTTGTTGTACTGGTCGCCTGTGGGATATGTAACTTCATTTACCGTGATATTCGTTGCCCCCATTGCAATAACATCACCAACATTGTAAGTTTGCTGTTGAGTTTCACCTGCAATGTTTGTGGGAGGTTCAACGGTTACTGGCTCTGCGCCCAAATCAACAAAAACTTTTCCTGAACCCCATATGCTTGCGTCAAATACAAATTGCAGTCCAGTGGCATTATCTGCAATTTGGAAACCGACTTTGCCCCGCACCTTTTCCCCTGGAGCGAGTTCGCCATCAACGCTTGCGCCATTAATGGCAGTTGAAGCCATGAAATCTGTGTCGTACTTCTGACCAGTATCGTCTTTCATGCTCATTTGTAGCAAAGTTGAGATATTCATTGATGATTGACTATTGTTGACAACAAGCAATTCAACTGCTACAAACTTTTTACCTTCATCTGGTTTGCTGAAATCACTGGGAGGAATGTTTTCCCAACCCAAAACAACCAAAACATGGTCGCCAATTGAAACAACATCACCGACGTTGTAAGTTTGTTGAGTGACAGGGGCTTGCGTGGGTTGTTCCTGTGGTTGTGATCCTGAATCAACTGGCGGAGCAGAAGTAGCCACGAGTGTAGGGCTTACACTACTACCACAAGCCAAAGATACAAGCATTAAAACTGCTAGCGCGACAAAAGGCACTGCGTTACGCTTTTCGTTCATTGTTGAAATCCTCCTATGATTGTTTTGATTTTAAACGCTTATCCTTGCGGAGCGTGCCAACTATGATTTAACCGGACGGACTTCTGTAGAAGACGCCGTAGGGGTGGTTATCCCACAAGGGGACAACTGTACGGCAAATTGTGTGTATAACATCCTATATACAGATTATACATCCAGTCATCTATCTTGCTATAAACTCGGCTTCCTCGCCAGCGTGTGATGAATCCCTCCGCCTGTTACCGATTCTGATTGTCGACTACCCTCACAATCTTTGTGAGGGTAGTCTATCTGTGGTTATTTCTTTACCTTCTTTTTTGGAGCCGCCTTCTTGGGCGATTTCTTGACAGCCATCTTCTTTGCTGGTTTCTTTGCGACTGGTTTCTTGGTTATCTTGGCGCTTTTCGGCTTGGGTTTCGTTTTCTTTGCTGGTTTTGCCTTGACTTGTGCCTTTGCTGGTTGACGTATTGCCATCATTTTCGGCAACATTTGGTGAAGCGCGGCGACGGCATGTGCCGCATTTTGCTTGGGGAACATGACATCATGGTAAATGTTGTACATTGCAAAAGCAAACAGAGATTCGGTGGATAACTCCGCCAGAGGATATTCGACCCCAAAAGCATAGTTGGCGATTGCCATGGCGGACATGAGCGCGCCGTCCTCTGAATCGACAGTTGTATTGTTGCCTGCGAAATATACGTTGGTGTTTAGTTGTCCCGGGTACGAGATGTTGCCCAGTCCCTGCGCCATATATAGGTTGGTCTTGGGACCATCCATCGCGGAGGGAGTCCATCTGCCGTGCGTCCACGGCTGGCTGTAAAGTACCTTGCTTGGGTCAGGCACCTTTGGCGTGCTTGCATCGGGAATGTAGCCGTACATCGTCAGGTACAGTCCGCCTGCGTCTGGGTCGTTCAGAACATTCTTTTGAATGTAGGTGGTGAAGGTGTCTATCAGATTGTAGTTCCCGTTGTCAGAGCCGGGGGCATAATAGGCGTTGAATTGAAGCGTCTCCTCCTGCTGCATCAGATCAGGCGAGAGCATGGATGAATCGGTGTGGATATAGCATTTTCCCCACATCAGGTCCCAGGTCACGGGTGAGCCGAGCGGGTTCATGTTCTGGTCCCTGCCGTAGCCGATGGGATTCTTGATTTGGGGGTTGTTATAGACGTTGTTCCAGAAATACTGGTTTTGTGGGTTATTCAATATCGCCGAGTTGGTCCACATATCGGTGGTGAGCACAACTTTGTCGAAGACTTGGGATTGCTGTTGATTGTTCCCGTCAATCCATTGGACGGTGACTTGACCGGTGTTTTGATCTGTCCAAACCGCGGTGACATTGGAGTTCAGGATGATATTCGATTTCACATAAGACTGCGCCACATCGCTCATCGCCTGGACCCAGGACTGGGCTCCGTTTGCAAACCTTTGCCACCCCGTACCCGGATTCGAAAAACTTCCAAGCGGCGTGGGGAAGCCCCATGACTGTGGAAGGGGTAGTGCGGCGAACAGCGGGAACATGTCCACGAAGGTGGTTTGATCGAGGAGCGCATTGCCATAGCCATTGATGATGCTGAGGTACGGGGACAGGATGTAATTGACGAAATCGGACTGACTCTTGTAAGGCGTGGATGGGTTGTCAAAATACGTTTGCAGTGTTTTCATGCCCCAGCCGTCGAGCAGGCAGATCTCGATGAACGCCTGGAAGGCGCCGATGTCGAATTGCATGTCGCTGTTGTAGAGCGCGAAATTGGAGCCTTGCTGGTAGTCTGAAAAATTGCCCCAATTCATGGGCTGACCGTTGAGAGGTGGAAAAGCACAGGCGATCTTCAACGCGTTGTAATCGTTCATCGGGACACGCGACTTGAACTCGGGTCTTTGCAACATGACGTGTACGTTCGGGTACATCATGGGCGAGATGAATTGCACACCGATGTCGACCGGGAATGTTTTTCCGTTTTGTGGGACGTTGAAAGTAAGCGAATGTCCGCCGACCGTGGATTGGTTATGGATGAGCGTAATATCCCACTCCTGGCTTGCCTGGGCATCTTGTGCGAGCGTCCAAAGCAGGGAGACGCCGGTTGCGCCCCCGCCGATGATACAGACTTTTTTCTTCGCCATGTTCATTCTCCTTTTATGGGGTTGATAATTCGTCGAGCAGGGATTTGGCTGTTTGCAGGTCGGTTGAGTCAAAGCCTTCTGTAAATTTGGCGTAGAGGGGTTCGAGCAAGGTCAGGGCTTCGGAGCCTCTTCCTCGAGACTGGAGCAGGCGTCCCAGATGCGTGACCGCCCGTAGTTCGTAGGCGAGCGACCCAAACTTTTGTGAGATGGCAATTGCCTCAAGGTATGACTTTTCCGCTTCATCCAGATCGTTGCCTGTTTTTCGTTGCACCAATAAGTTCCCTCGGATGCGGTGCAGGTCGGGCAGGAGCATCAGCTCTTCGCGCGCCGCGCCGAAGGCATCTTCAATGGTGGTGAAAGCTTTTTCCATATCTCCCAATCCCGCGTATCCCTTGGCGAGAATGCTGAGGTATTGACCAAGCGATGAGTGCGTGCCAGTGGCGAGGTATTCAGCCACGCCTTTTGTGAGAAGGTCGATACCCTGCTGGTTGTTTCCCTGAAAAATGGATGCCGTGCCTTCATAGATCAGCCCCCAACTGATGAAGTTTGGCAGGTCATGTTCAGCGCCAATTTTTTTCAAGGCATTGGCGCTGAACAAAAGCAGGTCTGTTTCCTGCATATGCAGGTAAAGGCTGCACGCCCCCAGCAACCCCATGGCGACGTTGCCGGGATACATATCCTTTACAAGTTCAGCCTGCTCGTGAACCATGCTACGCGCCAGGTCTGCCTGACCAAGATGCCAGTTGGACAGCATGGCGTGAATGTATGTGGTTGCTTTGGGGTCTGAGGGCGACCAGGTATGTTCTTCCGTTTTGTAGTGTTTACACAGTTTTTCAAAATAACCCGGCACCTCAGCGAACCGTCCTTCTGCGTATGCCTGAATGGCTTGTGTTTCATATGCCCAGGTGAGCATCATCGAGTTCTGATCGCGCTCTGCCAGACGTGTGAGTTCGTTTGCCAGTTCGCGCGAAGCGATGATCTCGGATTGGCTGTTCATGGCGCCCCACAAATTAAGCAGAATGATCTGGAATTGGAGCGATTCCCCCAGCCGTTCGGAGATCTCCCGTGCCCGGCTGTAGGCTTTAACTCCCTCGGTGGCGCCAAACCCTTTGGTGACTGTGAGGGCATTGCCCAATGACATCTGAAGCGGGAGTTCAAGGAAAGCGCGTTCTGGGGTGTCAGGCATAAGTTCCAATACTTTTAGCGCCTTGGTTATATGCCGTTCTGCCTCGGCGTAGGATGCGCGTGCCAGGGCGAAATCGCCGGCTTGTTGCCACGCTTCAACAGCAGGCTCCAGCTCGCCCGCTTCGGTGAGGTGATGAGCTAAAAGTTCAGGTCTTTGTTTTGACAGGTCTGAAAATTTTTCTTTGAGGGCTTTTGCGACGGAGCGGTGCAATTCCTTTCTGCGGCTCTTAAGCAGGGAACCGTAGGCGGCTTCCTGAACGAGAGCATGTTTGAAGGTGTAGATGACATCGGTGGAATTTTTTTCTCCAAATACCAGTCCTGATTCGGTCAGGTGGGTGATCGATTTCTGCAAATCCTCCTCTGGCTGCTCTGCAATGGAGGATAGGAGCGAATATGAAAATGCCCTGCCGATTACCGACCCCAGTTGCGCCGCTTCCCTGGCAGAACCAAGATAGTCGAGGCGCGCCATGAGAAGATCGTGCAAAGTGGATGGTATTTGTTGGATGGCGGTTGCCATGCTGCGCGCCTCCGACATCGTTTGGGAAAGTTCCTCCGCAAATAAGGGGTTTCCATCCGTGCGTTCGACCAGAGATTCCAAAGTTTCAGTTGGCACAAGTCTCCCCAAGAGTCCCCCGATCATATCGCGTATACTTTCATGATCAAGGCGGTTGAGTGTAATCAGAGTATGAAACGGTCTCGTGGGCCACGGCGGCTGGAAGCGCGGCCTTGCCGTAAATATCAACATGAGTTGGGCGTTCTCAACCTGGTCACCCAGCATAACGAACTCTTCAAGTGTGGAGGGATCGGCGAAATGTAGGTCTTCGATCACAAGAACAGTAGGTTGAAGACGTGATGTCCCAATGACCCAGTCCACCAGCGTTTGCAGGAGTTGCAGGCGCTGCTGCTCCGGCGATAATAGGATGGGCGGATACCTATCAGCCGGGATATTGACGCCAAGCAAAGCCGCCAAAAGCGGTACGGATTTTGTTGGATCGATTCCCACTACGGAGAAAGATTGTTCAAGCTCTTCGATCTTTTTCTCCGCTGAAGTTTCCGCTGTCCAATGAAAGGCATTTTCTACAAGGTCCAGGGTAGGTGCGAAAGGCGTGTCCTGTTCATACTGTGACGACTCGCCCTCGATCCATGTATGGGGGATACCGCCCAGGTCTTCCTTGAACTGTTGCAGGATGCGTGATTTCCCGATGCCTGCCTCGCCCGTGATCATTACGAGTTGACCTTTCCCCTTTTGTGCCCGCGTCCAACGGTTCATCAGCAGGTTTCTCTCTTCTACACGCCCAACAAAAGGTGTAAACGATGACCTGGATGCCGCATGCAACCGGCTTCGTACACCGCTAGTATTATTTACTCGATATAACTGCATGGGATCAGGTACACCTTTTAAAATATGTGGACCCAGATCCTCCACAACAAAAAAACCAGCTACAAGTCGCTGTGTTGCCGCAGAAATACAAACTGAATTTGGATCAGCCTCCGACTGGACGCGTGCCGCGATATTGGGCGATTCCCCAAAGATGTTTCCGGAATTGCCGGATTCGGAACGCACCATCACTTCACCGGTATGGATGCCTATTCGAACGGCAATACGCCTTTGGAAATCCTTCTCCAGCGTATCGTTCAGTAAATTGACTTCTTCGAGAATGGATAAACCTGCCCGGACGGCTCTCTCTGCGTCGTTTTCATGTGCCATCGGGTAGCCAAAGAGGATAAGCATGCCATCGCCCAAATACTGGGCAACGTGACCCTCAAATCGTTTTATTACGTTGGCAGCGGTTTGCTGATATTGAGTGACGATATTGTGCCAGTCCTCCGGATCAAGCTGGGACGATAACTCTGTTGACCCCACAATGTCTGAAAATACAATGGTGAGTTGACGGCGTTCACCATACGATGAAGGGGCATTTGCCATCATTTATCCTTTACAGCGAGAACGATTCTGACAACATAAAATAACAGGGCAATCTCCGAGACTGCCCTGTCGAAATTTGCGTTAACTTGATTTTCCGAACTTGAAATATTTTCCCATGCCCAGCGCCACGCTCATATCGCCAGTTACTTTTACCTTGCCTTTCATAAACGCCATGGTGGGATCCAATTCTCCGGTCGCTATTTTGATGTAGTCTTCAGAGTCAACGGTCATCGTCATTTTTGGGGCGGAATGTATGCCCGGGATCGACTCGCACGTTTTATCCTTGATAACAACATACCAGTCAGAAGCCTGGGGACCCGTGAACTTGAATTGAACGATCGTATCCACACCCTCAGCCTTCTCAGGGACAAAGGCTGACTTGATGATCTCCGTCATAAGCTCTGTGATTGTGGGTGGCATGTTCGTTCCTCCTTGGTATTAGAATAAGTATGCTTACATTCTAGATGAAGTCACGTCGGTATGTCAAGAATACTCATAAAGTTCATCATGAATTCATCAGGGATCGCCACATCAAAAGCGCGTCATAATACTGACCTTTGTAATACAACGCCTGCGGGTCTGTGCCATAGACAGTAAACCCGCATCGTTCATATAAGCGGATGGCTGCTTCATTTGTGGTCATCACGCCCAATTTGACGATTTGTACGCCGCGCAACTTTGCCCATTCGTAACATAACTCCATCATTTCCCCGGCAAGGTGAAAGCCTCGCCACTCCGGGCGGACGTACACGCCCCATATCCCGGCGCTGTGTCTTGTCTTGGGCGATTCTCCCTTGCGGATGCCCGTCATTCCGACGAGGTGATTTTCATGCTCGGCGAAAATGGTGATACCATGTTCGTCCGGTTTCAAACGGTCTTTCCAGAAGCGCATGGGGTGCTTCTGGTTTTCCTGCAAATCCGCGCTGAACGCGGTGGGGCTGTCTTGTAAAGCGTAAAGCCGCAATTCCCGATATAAGTCGGCATCCGTTAGATTTGCGTCACGAATAAGGACCGTCCCTTTGGTTGTTTGAATGGATTTGATCATCGGTTGCAATTAAACCTGTTGAAGGCATTGTCGAACAAAGCCTGGGTGTTTTCGGCCTGCGGGCTGTAGGCCTTCCACGCGAAGACTCGCTCGCCGCATGTCCATGCCGCGGAGGCGCCAAATGGCAGGATGGGGGAGGCGGTGGAAGTGATCGGGGAGTAAATGACATTCATATCGCGGATCAGCTTCACGTCCAGGGTGCCGACGCGGGTATCCACATCCTTATCCAGAATCAGATCAAGCATGAATTGAGGGTCCGCCGTTCCGGGTGATAACTGCCAGATCATCTGGATAAAGAGATTGCCATTGAATGCCGCGATCAGCCCTTGTGAGTAGGTGCTGGGGGAGGCAGAATTGTTCTGCGCGCTGACATCAAAGAAAGCCATATCCACAGGATGCCCCACACAAAATTGGTATTCGCAGAACAAGCCCTTCAGGTCGAAAGGCGTGGAGGTTGGATACGGTGTGGAAATAGGAGCAGGCGCGCGGCGTGGGAATCGAAGCGAGAGTCGCCGCCACCGCCTGCTGAACCTGCAAATCATTATTTGAATTGGTTGGGAACGTACAGGCTGATAGAATTAGGAGGAATAGGAAAAAAGGTCTGAAACGCATCTGTCGATTATACAATTGTTTCGGAACATTCCCGATAGGTCAATCGTCCTCAAGGATAAGGAGTGAGAATGAAAAAGATATCTTATGAGTTTGATATTGCTGGTATTGGCAATGACCGCCTGCGTACCGCCGACACCTGCTGAACCACCGTCCATTATTATCAACGATCCTGTCAGACCGACAGCCTCAAAGACAACCCCGACTGCTGTTCCTGCCACTGAGGCGAAACCATTAAGTCCTATTGAAATGGAAGTAGTCAAACAATTGGCAGGGAATCTTGGATTAAACAGCAAGGATATTTCTTTGGTGAGCGACGATAGCGTCGAATTCGGCGATGCCTGTTTGGATGTCTCCATGCCGGAGGTGATGTGCGCGCAAGTGGTCACCCCGGGACGTGTCATTGTGTTGGAAGCCAATGGCGTTCAGTACGAATATCATACCGACGCGGACGGCAGTCAGACCATGCCCGCCACCCTGGCTCTCTCATGGAAACGTGAAGGCGGTATCGCTGGTTTCTGTGATAGTTTGACGGTTTTCCTCTCTGGTGAGATTTATGGGAATCAATGTAATGCCGGAGATGACAGAATGGAGACGTTTGCAACTTTGCTTTCCGCAAGCGAGGAAAAACAATTCACTGCATGGATTGCAAAATACGGTCAGGTGGACTTGGATGCTTCCGACCCAAAGGGGGTTGCCGATGCCATGACAGTTTTACTTACGCTATATGGGCATGGCGATGATCAACCGTCCAAGGATGGCGAAGCGGTAATGTTCCTTTGGGCACAGGAGCTGTATCAAAAGCTGTACCAGTGAAAAATCAAGAAGCCTGCGAATTTCGCAGGCTTCTTGATTGCTGTTTGAATATTAGTGACCGCTTCCGGGCATGGGTGTGCCGTCGAATATCTCGGGATTTTCAGCACCATCAACAATGAGGTATCCAGCCAATCCCCGTTGTAGTCGGGCGAGTGCATGATCTACCAGGATATACCGTCCGGGTACTTGGAGCTGAAGCTCGACCACGGTTGAACCTCCCGGAGGAACGAGTGTGGTCTGTACCTCGGTCATGGGTGGAGTGGTTAGCGATCCATAGTTGTATACCCGATCGAACATCTCACCGATCATGTGGAATGAGGATGTAAAGTTTGGTCCGCCGACACCAAAGAAAATGCGGATCGTCTCGCCGACATTTGCCTTCAATGGATGGGTGGTCGTTAATCCACCAACCGCGCCATTGAACACAAAGTATTCGGGTCTTTCATTAAGCAGGGCTTGAACGTTTTCAGTCAAGTGCCCGGTTGAACCAAATGCTTCCTTGGTGTAAATTTCACCTTGCATTACATAAAACTCACGGTCTACGGGAGGTAACCCGCCTTCCGGCTCTACAAGGATCATGCCGTACATTCCATTGGCGATATGTTCAGCCACCATGGGAGTCGCGCAGTGATAGACGAAGAGCCCGGGGATCAGCGCCTTAAAGGTGAAGACGGTCTCTTCTCCGGGAAGCGTGTTGCTGAAGACCGCGCCGCCGCCGGGACCCGTCGCCGCGTGGAGGTCGATGGAATGCGCCATGCTGCTGTTCAATAAATTTTTGAGATGTACTTCCACGGTGTCGCCTATTTTCACACGTAAGAAAGGTCCAGGTACCTTGCCATTGAAAGTCCAGTATGTGAACGTGGTGCCATCAGCCAATTGTCCTTCGATTTCGACGGTTTCAAGATCGACACGAACGGTTTCAGGCGCCCGGTCACCGATGGGGCCGGGCAGGTCGGTGGGGTCACGCACCACATCTGCGCCGGTGGTAGCTTCTCCATTTGTTACAACAGGGCCGGTTGAAACATAATCCCCGGAGGAAGCGGCGGGAGCAGAAGATTCGTTTGCGCTGGCAAGGTCTTCACCACTGACATTGAACTTTCCCTCCATGCCCGCTTCACGATGACCAGGCAATGTGCAGAAATAGGGGAATGAACCGCCCTTGTCAACCAGGAACGATAGGGTAACGCTTGAGCCTTTGCCTATGACATGCTCCGATGTGGCATTGAAATCGGGGAAGGAAATATCGTGCTCTGTCCCATCGCCGCTGGTCAGGGTGATCTTGACCGTATCCCCGGTACTGGCGTTTAAAACCGGGTTTTGGACGCCGTCTATTCCGCCTCCAACACCGATAAATGCCATCTTGCCATCCACCATGGCTGTCTTGAGCGAATATTCCATGGTTCTGTTTGCACTTTCGCTATTCGCGGAATTGCCACATGCGGTCAATAAAACCGCGACGACCATGACCAGGCTGATAAGCTTGAACGAGTTTTTCATAAGGTACTCCTTTGAGATTGATTGAAAGTAGAAACGTGTTTTTCCATTTCCTTGGTCAGTTCCTGAAGCGGGATCTGATAGGCATCGGCTACATCCTGTAACGTGCAGAATCTTTGCAGGAAGCAACCGATACATTTTGTCTTCATATCCATGAACACGGAATATGTGCCGGGCCAATTTTGAAGCACAGCTTCTACCGTCATGTGTGACCGGGGGATGGGTGTCGTTTCCATTTGCCACAAACATACTCCGAATTGTGGAATCCCTCTTTGCGCTGGCGCAAATAAGGAAAATAAAAAGACACGCGGGATTTCGCGTGCCTTTTGCGCTTCATTCCGTACTGGTTACTGATCCAGTCCCTCAGAAACTTGTACCAGCCCATGCGGATTTCGGATCACAACCCGCTCCCGGCCTGCTTCCACCAGCCCGCGCCTTTCCCAATCTGCCAGCACCCGGCTGACAGTGAAGATCGTTGTCCCTGATGCTTCCGCTACATCCTGCCGTCGAAAGTGGAAGTTCAACGATCATCTCGTCTCCACTTAACCGCTTGCCGATTTGAGAAGCAAGCCGAAGGATGGTCAATGCGATACGGCGTTCCACGCGTTCTGTTGCCAGCTCACGATACCGCTCCTGCATCTCCTGGATATAGCCAGTCATCAATTGCATCAAACTGAAATTTAAATATGGACGATCTTCCAACATCGTATGAAAGAAACTGCTTTCGATAGCGAGCGCCGTGCTGGGCTCAAGCGCCTGGGCAGTGGCAGGGTAGGTGGCTCCCGCACGGACAGCTCCCAACGCGCCGAACATTTGCCATTCGCTGATCGTCCGCAAATTAACTTGCTGCCCTGCGGGGTTGGATTGTAATAACTTTGCTTTCCCTGAAACTAAAATGTAAAAATATGCTGCTGGGTCACCCTGAAAAAAGAAGAATTCTCCATCTTCGATCGTGCGTAGGATGGAATTTTCGACAAACAATTTCAAGTCGTCGTCTGTTGCCTCTTTGAAAACGCTGACGTGTCGCAATTCTGTGGGATTTATCTCCATAAGACAATTCTACTCCGTATGCGACGAATTTCATCGAAATCAATGACATTCTTCATACTTGACACAAGTCCAGGATACGTTTACTATTGGCTTACCCATCCCCCCTGGGGGGGGTAAGATGAGAAGTTTGATCTGTATCTAAATAGCAGAGGCAACCATGGACAATCAAAACACATTACGGCGATTAAAGACTGTTGAAGGGCATTTGCGCGGCGTCATCCGCATGGTGGAGGAGGATAAATATTGTATTGACGTGATCCGCCAGATACAGGCGGTGGAAGCCGCGTTGAATAAGATCAGCGCCCAAATTCTTGAGAATCATCTGAACTCCTGTGTAACAACAGCCATTCAAGGAAACAACAAAGCCGAGCGTGAACGCGTCTTGAAGGAAATTACCGAAGTGTTTGAAATGTCTACGAAAGTCTAATAGTTTGATAGTTCGGTGGTTGAATAATCCGAAGGGTGTATCGAAACCACTTATTACAAAAATAAATTCAATTCAAGGAGTAGTAACCATGACCACAGTAACTTATACCGTCCCCGCAATTTCCTGCGGACATTGCACCCATACCATCGAGACCGAAGTAGGTGAGTTGCAGGGAATTCAATCTGTGAAAGCAGATGAAGCTACGAAGAAAGTTGTTATCACTTTCGATGCGCCTGCGAGCGAAGAGAAGATTAAAGCCCTGCTGGCAGAGATCAACTATCCTGCTGAAGGATTGCTTACGATCTAAAAGTTTTAACCACAAAGTAAACGGAGGTCACAAAGATGGGACGAATTATGGCCAGATCGCCTTTTCTCTGATTTTCCATTGTGCCCTTTGTGGTAAAGGATATTATGCCCTCGACAAAACAACTCACACTCCCCATCACAGGCATGACCTGTGCCAACTGTGTTGCCACCGTGGAACGCAACCTCAAGAAACTTGAGGGCGTCCAGTCCGCCGTGGTTAATCTTTCCTCCGAGCGAGCCACTGTGGATTTTGAACCGTCAAAGCTGCAACTCACAGATGTTATTGCGCGGGTTAACCGTGCAGGCTACGGCGTTGCCACCGGTGAAGCCGATCTCATCATCAAACGTCTCTCGGACGATAACGACGCCCGCCGACTTGAAAAGGCGCTTGCAAATCTTGAAGGCGTGCTTGAAGCACAAGTGACCTTCACAACAGAGAAAGCGCGTGTCAAATATATTCCAACGATTATTACACAAGCTGAGTTACGCCGCGCAGTTTCCTCCGCTGGATTTGAAGCAGTGGAACTTGGCGGCGAGTCCGAAGATGCTGAAGCGATGGCGCGTGAACACGAGATTCAAGAGCAGCGCCGACTGCTCATCATCGGTTTGATCTTCACTGTTCCGCTTTTTCTGCTCTCAATGGGAAAAGATTTCGGTTTGCTTCCCGCCTTCTTTTACACCGATATGGTCATGGGTGGAATGCGTGAGGCGCAACCCTGGTTTGGCTGGTTGATGCTCGCGCTTGCCCTGCCGGTGCAATTCTACGTAGGCTGGCAATATTATGTAGGTGCGTTCAAGGCGCTTCGCAACAAGTCCGCCAACATGGATGTGCTTATTGTCATGGGCTCCTCCGCCGCGTTCTTCTATTCACTCCCGATTACATTTGGTTTGCTGGCTGGGCATGTTTACTATGAAACCGCCGCTGTTATCATTACTCTCATCAAACTTGGGAAATTTTTGGAAGCCCGCGCCAAGGGACGCACCTCCGAAGCGATCAAGAAGCTGATGGGACTGCGTGCCAAGACAGCCCGCGTCATTCGCGACGGGGTGCAGGCGGAGGTCTCAACAGACTCTGTTCTCGTCGGGGATATGATCCTCGTCAAACCCGGCGAGACGATCCCTGTGGACGGCGTGATCGTCGAGGGACGAAGCGCCGTTGACGAATCCATGCTGACGGGTGAATCAATGCCTGTTGAAAAGAAGCAGGGAGATACTGTCATTGGCGCTACGTTGAACAAGCTCGGCATGTTGAAATTCGAAGCAACCAAGGTTGGCAAGGAAACCGCCCTCGCTCAGATCATTAAACTGGTCGAAGATGCACAGGGAAGTAAAGCGCCCATTCAGAAACTTGCCGATCAGGTTTCGGCTGTGTTTGTCCCTGCGGTGATAGCGATTGCGTTCGTCACGTTCGCAGGCTGGTACTTTATCGGCACACAAGGTGACTTCACGCGTGCATTGATCAACATGGTTGCTGTGTTGGTAATTGCCTGTCCGTGTGCAATGGGACTCGCCACGCCGACAGCCGTCATGGTTGGCTCAGGCAAAGGGGCAGAGTTGGGCGTGCTGTTCAAAAGCAGTGAAGCCTTGGAACGCGCGGGGAAGGTTTCAGTGGTTGTCCTCGATAAAACCGGAACAATAACAAAAGGTCAACCCGCTGTTACGGATATTGTTACGAATCACGAATCACGAATCACGGATAACAAATTACTCTGTCTTGCCGCAAGTGTCGAGCGCGGCTCTGAACATCCTCTTGGTGAAGCGATCTGGGCAGAAGGAACGGCTCGAGGGTTGAGTTTGGGAGAGGCATCTGGGTTTAAAGCAGAGCCTGGGTATGGCGTGCAGGCTGAAGTTGAGGGAAGAAGCGTTGCCGTAGGCAATATCCGCATGATGGAAATACATAACTATTCCCTGAACGGACTCCAATCCGAAGTTACGCGTTTGCAATCCGAGGCGAAGACAGCGATGCTGGTTGTGGTGGATGGCAAAGTGGAAGGCGTGATCGCTGTGGCGGATACGATCAAGGATAGCTCGAAAGACGCGATTGCTGACCTGCACAAGATGGGCTTGAAGGTTGCGATGATTACGGGCGATAACCAAAAGACTGCCGAAGCGATTGCGAAACAAGTTGATATTGATGTTGTGTTGGCGGAAGTGTTGCCTGAAGGTAAATCTGCCGAAGTAAAGAAATTGCAGTCAGGCGGGAAGGTTGTTGCGATGGTGGGTGACGGTGTGAACGATGCACCCGCTCTCGCTCAAGCTGACGTTGGCATTGCGATTGGAACTGGAACCGATGTGGCGATGGCGGCGGCGCCTGTGACCTTGATGAGCGGCGACCTGCGTGGCGTGGCTCGTGCGATTAACCTTTCACGCAAGACTGTTGCAACGATCAAGCAAAATCTATTTTGGGCTTTTGTCTATAACATGGTGCTCATCCCCGCCGCTGCACTTGGATACTTGAACCCCATGCTTGCCGCAGGCGCAATGGCATTCAGCAGTGTATTCGTTGTGAGCAATAGTTTGAGGTTGAGAAGGGTGAATGGTTAGAATCAAAAGTCCCGCGTGCTCGCGGGACTTTTATTTTGCTAGAACGACGGCGTCCTTGCTTGTTTTTGCGTTATATAGCGCATCATCTGCTTTTTTGAGCAGGATATCCAGTATGGTCGAGTGTTTTGAAGATGCAATCCCGATACTTATGGTTACCTTAAGGGACGATATGGTCGCGGTCTTGAAATTGGAGGCTGATGTATCATGTCGGATCCGCTCTGCAAGGATGCTTGCGTTCTCAATGGGTGTGTTCGGTAATATCACCAGAAATTCATCCCCGCCCCAGCGTCCCACCAAATCTTGTTTACGAATAACGGATTCGATGGTTTGCGCTAGTTTTATGAGAGCCTGATCTCCAGCGTCATGCCCGTGTGTGTCATTGATCATCTTTAGATTGTCCATATCGATCATGAGTATTGAGAATTCACTACCATGCCTGGCTGTCCGGGATAGCTCTTTTTCCAAAAATGACTGAACTGCGCGGCGGTTGGCGATACGGGTCAATAGATCAATCGTGGCCATTTCAATCAAGTCCAATTGGAGGCGTTGACTGACCATGAGAGTAAATCCGATCGTCCAGAGGAAACTGATAATAAACAATAGTAGATAGGATGCGGTTTCAACAAGGGAATTTGAAAAAATGATTTGCTGGGGAGAAAAATAAGTGGCTACACATCGAAGAACGAGAAATACCCCGTAGGTAAAAAATGGGATAATTGTTATTGCAATCGAAAATCGATATTGGGAATGCCGTGCCCGCCATAATTTATGCGTAATGGCAAAGACGCTGACTGCACCCGCGAGGGATACCGTAATGATTCGCGCGTTAATTTGGTTGTTGACATACCAGAAATAAGAAAGGAAAAAGATGGTGACGATCAGGATCGAAAAAGCCAGCCCTTTGCTGTATTTCTGCCCGGTGAACTTCCCCACTGCAATAAAGAAAAGGATGGGGCCCGTGACAATTAATGTGTTGCTCACCACTACACCGATCAGTGCAGGTAATGGATCTCGAAAAATTAGGAGTAGAAAACCAAATGCAATGCTTAGGTTCCCAAACAATGCGGTTCCAACCCCCTTATATTCTCTAACCAGGAATGCCTGTGCCCCGATTGCGGATGCCTGAATAATGAAGGCAATGGCCACAAGCAAAGCAATTGTTCGCCCGTCAAAGGCAGATAAGAATTCGATAATTCACCTCTTCTGGATAATAACACTGAACTAAAAAGTTTGTTCTGAATATTATTGAAATGATATACTAACCGTCTATGCCAATCTTTTTTACACTTTCCGGAGCCAATATTGCCTTGAAAACCATCCGACCAATCATGGATGAAGTGCAGGCGATCCGTCAAAAAATCCTTGCCAATCAACCCGAAGCCTGGCCCGCCATCGAAAAGTCCGCGGGGAATGGTGGGAATAAGGCGTTGAGTAATATGGTGCAGGATTTCGAGAAACTGGACGCGCTCATCCATCAGATTCTGGATACCGGTGTACAAATAAAAGACATCAATTCTGGTTTGTTGGATTTTTCTGCGTTGAGGGATGGACGTGAAGTCTATTTGTGCTGGCAATATGGGGAAGATGACATTGCTTTCTGGCACGAAGTGGATGCGGGCTATGCTGGAAGACAACCGATAGAGACATTTTAGCATCGGTACAGGAGACAAATGAATAAAGGTATTTCGTATGGGATTGGTGCATACGCGTTGTGGGGATTGTTTCCGCTATATTGGAAGCAGTTGCATGAAGTGGATGCGTTGCAAGTTATCGGACATCGAATTGGTTGGTCGTTTGTTTTGCTGATCGTTTATATTGTGGCGACCAAACAGTGGAAGAGTTTTCGTTCTGGTGCGTTTGACCGCAAGACCATTGGGGTTTACTCGATTGCGGCTGTTCTACTTAGTTTGAATTGGTTGATTTATGTGTGGGGGGTCAATTCAGGCTTTATCGTTGAGACGAGTTTGGGCTATTTCATCAATCCGTTGTTGAGCGTTTTGCTGGGCGTCATCTTTTTACGTGAAAGGTTGCGCCCTTTGCAATGGGCGCCCGTGGGGATTGCTGCCCTGGGTGTGGCATACCTTACCTTTGTTTACGGCCGCCTCCCGTGGATCGCGCTGTCGCTGGCTTTCTCTTTTGGCTTTTATGGTTTCGTAAAGAAACTATCTCCGTTGGGTTCGTTATATGGACTGACG
Source organism: uncultured Chloroflexia bacterium (assembly GCA_963753655.1). Taxonomy (GTDB): domain Bacteria; phylum Chloroflexota; class Anaerolineae; order Anaerolineales; family Villigracilaceae; genus Defluviilinea. The sequence goes on along the minus strand of CAVWDB010000015.1, from coordinate 83,944 downwards.
CTGGAAACGGGAATACTTTTTCCTGTTGCGTTGATCTACCTTGCATTTGTGGGGTCCACTGGGACGGGCGCTTTCCTGCATGAGGGCGGGCGGGTTGACCTCTTCTTGATCGGCTCCGGCGTGGCAACGACGATTCCATTGTTGATGTTCGCTTCTGCGGCGAAGCAGATTCCCTTGAGCATTGTTGGGATGTTGCAATATATTGCACCGACTTTGCAGTTCTTGATCGGCATCCTTGTTTATAAGGAACCGTTCGATCAGGCGCATTTTATCGGGTTTGGCATCGTTTGGCTTGCGCTCATTATCTTTGCAGTGGAAAGTTATTTTTCGAACCGCGTACCCCGGCCCATCCCTGAATTGGGAGAAGGCTGATGAAAACTCTCTTCATCGGCGGGCGGTACTGGTGTTATCAGCTCGGCGTGTGCGGAACTTGCCATGGGATGCGGGCATGAACTCTCTGTTTTTAATCGGTTCACTTCGACAAAATATCCCTTCCCCGAAGGAGCGACCCTGCTCAAGAGCGATATCCACACTGACAAAGCGCATCTCGCCTCGCTGCTAGCTGACCATCATTTCGACGCACACCCTGAATTCCAGACTCTTGACAACGATGCGAACGCGCTGTGGGATCAGATGATCACAGCTTACGAGAGGGAGTTTGATGATTTAACTCTGTTGTGCAGTGACCCATATCTTTTCGTTCTTAAGTGCGGGAGAATGTGCGATAAATTACCCTCGTGATATACTGCTCGCATGAGGCATTTTCAACATGAATTTTAGTTACCTCCGTCGTTTTTTTCAGCCTCTCTTTGACCTGGACGGTCGCGAGACAATTTCCCGTTTGTTGAACACAATTCTTTCAAGCACGATCATCATATTATTTCTGTTGATCGTGTTTCGTCTGTTTGGTGGGTCATCATTCTCAGGGGAAGCCATTTCCGTCCTGGGCGGCTTGCTTGTAAGTCAAGTGCTATTGCTTATGGCGGTTCGCCGCGGTTACATAAAACTAAGCGCCGTCCTACTGGTGACCGTGGGCTGGGCTTTTATTACTTATCAGGCCTGGCGTGCAGATGGCGTGCGCGATGCGGCGGTTTATGCCTATTTCCTCGTGATCATTATTGCAGCGCTCGTAACCAACTGGCGGCTGGTGGCTGGCATTTCGATTCTAAGCGTTGCATCGATATGGGTCATGGCTTTATCTGAAACAGCCGGATTGAGGATTGCCAGTATCAATTCTCCTGTTGAGTTTGCCGTGGACTTAACCGCCCTGCATTTTCTCCTGGTCATCTTTGTATATTTATTGGTCAACACTTTACGCGAGTCTTTGGAGAAAACACAAATTGAGTTTTCAGGACGTGTACGAGTGGAAGAAGCTTTGCGTGAACAGGACGAGAGATTTCGCAAGGTTTTTCATGTGAGTCCGGTGGCGATCAGTGTTACCACTTTAAAGGATGGCAGGCTGATTGAAGCCAATAATGCATACTGGAGGCTTACCGGTTTTGATCCTGAAACGAGCGTTGGACGAACGACCACCGAACTGCTGATCTGGTCCAGCGATGAATCGCGCCAGAGATTCATCACAAAATTACGTGAGCGAAAATCTTTGTATAACCCCGCCTATGAGATTGCAAATAAAAAAAGCGGGAAGCGCATTACAGCTGCATTTTATGAATTGGTCGATTCCGGTAATGAAGCGACGATTCTCTCCATGTTTTATGATGTCACCGAACAGGTAAATGCACAACAGGCGCTGGAACACAGTGAAGCGCGTACGCGGGCTTTTCTTGAAGCCACTCCTGACATGCTTTTTGAGCTTAGCCGCGATGGGACGATCATCCAATTCGTTCCCTCTTCCACCACAGATCCGCTTTTGCCTCCCGAGGAATTTTTAGGAAAAAATATCGACCAGGTCATGCCGCCTGTGGTTGTCGAGCAAACTATGTTCGCCATTGATCGAGCTTTGGAATCGAGACAGCTTCATGTGTTTGAGTACCAACTGCCATCGAATGAGGAAACGAAGAGTTTTGAGGCCAGGGTGGCTAAAAGCGATTCTGATACAGTCATGGCAATGGTGCGGGATATTACCATACGAAAATGGGTTGAATCGGAACGTGAAAAGCTGATCGAAGAACTTGAATTGAAAAATGCCGAACTTGAACGTTTTACCTATACGGTTTCGCACGATTTGAAATCTCCCCTGATAACCATAAGAGGCTTCCTTGGCTTTCTCAAAGAGGATATACAGGCAGATAACAGGATGCGCCTCGAAAAAGATATGCAGCGGATTGTTGGGGCTACCGAAAAAATGCAAAAGCTGCTTGAAGACCTGCTTGACCTTTCCCGTGTTGGCAGGCTCGTCAACAAATTGGAAAATATACCCTTAAACGGACTGGTATCTGAGGTCATCGAGTTACTTCACGGGCGCATCACGCAGGGGGAAATAGCGGTGGTTGTGCAGGATGCCCTCCCGATCGTTCAGGTGGATCGCCAACGGCTTTTTGAGGTCCTGCAAAATCTGATCGACAATGCCGCCAAATTCATGGGCAATCAGCCTGCTCCCCAAATCGAGATTGGGCAGAGGGGTGAAATTGATCAAATGCCAGTAATATATGTGCGCGACAACGGAATAGGCATTGCACCTGAATTTGCTGGTAAGATATTCCGGCTCTTCGATAAGCTGAACGCGCAGAGCGAGGGGACAGGCGTGGGTCTCGCCCTTGTAAAACGGATCATCGAATTCCATGGAGGACGGATTTGGATCGAAAGCGAAGTGGGAAATGGGGCAACGTTCTTTTTTACATTGCCGCGTGGTGAGGCTCCAGCCTGAAATCGGGAGTATTGTCCGAAAACTCTCTGACATATGTCAAAGACTCAAAAATGCGTGATTCGGTATAATTTGTCTAAATTCCCATAAGGAGATACGAATATGAATTTTGCAATGTGGCGCAAAGCCTTGAATGTAATTCCTGAAGTTTCAAAAGCAGAATGGGACGACCTGGACGTGGTCTCAAAATGGCTGATCTCGACGCGAGCGGCAGTACTCATTATGACGTTCATCTCCGCCGCCCTCGCGGGACTTTTTGCCTGGCGCGACAACTCGTTCAGTTTCCTGCCCTGGCTGGCGCTGGCGTTGGGTCTGATCATGGCGCATGCCAGCAATAACATCTTCAACGACTATACCGATTTCGTCCGCGGCGTGGATAAGGACAACTACTATCGCAATATTTATGGCGCACAGCCCATCGCAAGTGGGCTGATGACGAAACGTCAGCATCTCACCTATTTTGCTGTGACCGCCTTGATCGCGCTGGCATTGGGTCTTTATCTTATTTCATATACAGACTTTAATCCCACCACATGGATATTGCTCGGTCTGGGCGCGTTCTTCCTGCTGTTCTACACCTGGCCCCTGAAAGGGCTGGCGCTCGGTGAAGTGGCTGTCCTCATTGTATGGGGTCCATTGATGATCGGCGGCGGATATTACGTGCTGACACAACACTGGAATTGGAATGTCGTCCTTGCCAGCCTGCCCTACGTGCTTGGTGTAACGAATGTCATTTTTGGCAAACATATTGACAAACTCGATATGGATGTAAAGAAGGGAATACACACCCTGCCCGTGGTGATTGGAGAGAAAGCTTCACGATATGCAGTGCTGGTGATGATGGTCATACCGTACCTGCTCACCTTATATTTGATCGCCGTAAAATTCTTTACGCCTGTGATGTTGATCATATTCCTGGCATTGCCCACCTTCTTGAAATATTATCCGATATTTCTAAAGCCCAAGCCTGAAACTGCCCCTGAAGGTCAACCGGGCTGGCCCCTGTACTTTGTAGGATATGCCTTCTACAACAATCGCAGGTTTGGCTCACTTTTCATGTTTGGCTTGTTACTGGATGTTGTCCTTCGTCTGCTTCCAATGACACAAAACTTCTGGCGATAATACTCCTTCTGTCGATCGCGCTGAACGAAGAGTTGGCGAAGACAAAGTGAGGAGAGTGCGGGATGAAAAAAAGCAGGGCATGCGCCCTGCTTTTTTTATTTAATCAAAAGGGTTGGAATGTGACCGTTTGTATCCAATTTCACAAGTTGGTAGTATAATCCCAGCTGAGAGAGTTCTAATTTTAGATAAATGCCCGTTGGGGCAAATTATTACCAATTCAAAAGGAGAAAGTCATGAACATAAATTTTGGGATGTGGCGCAAAGCCTCGTGGCAACTCATCAAAATGGACGATAAGAAGGAATGGGATGCGCTGGATGTCATCTCGAAGTGGTTGATCGCCACACGTTCTGCCGTGACACTGGTCACTGTTTATTCCTGTATTATTTCGGGAATTCTTGCGTGGCGCGACGGTTATTTTTCGTGGGCGCCGTTCCTGATCCTTACGCTGGGTCTGTTCATTGCGCATGGCACAAACAACCTGCTCAACGATTACACCGACTATAGCCGCGGTCTCGATAATGGCAATTACTTCCGTACGCAGTACGGGGTTCATCCACTGGCACAGGGATTTTTCACGAAGCCACAGCAGATCCGCTGGTTCATAGTCAGCGGCGTACTGGCAACTTTGGCGGGTGTGTGGGCGTTATTCTATACCAACTTCAGCCCTGTTGTGATCGGACTATTTGCCCTGGGTGCAGGGGTGCTTCTTTTATATACCTATCCATTCAAGTATTGGGGCATCGGTGAGTTATCCATTTTCCTGATCTGGGGTCCGATCATGATCGCGGGCGTGTACTTTGTTCTCTCAGGTGTTTGGAATTGGAACGTTGTCCTGGCGGGTATCCCCTATGGTTTGGGTGTCGCCAGTATCAACATCGCCAAACATATTGACAAACGCGATGATGATAAAGCCCGTGGCGTGGGCACCTTCCCGGTGCGTGTGGGTGAAACCTTTGCGCGGCGCGTGGATCAGTTCGCAGTTGTGATGATCTATGTGGTGATCGCCTATCTGGTATTTGTCACGCGCTACTTCACGCCTGTGATGCTCGTCGTCTTCTTCGCTGTAAAAGATGCGATCCCCTTGCTCAAAGTGTTGAACAACCCCAAGCCTGCCGAAGCGCCCGAAGGCTGGCCCGCCTGGCCCGTCTGGTTCTCAGGTTTTGCCTTCCAGCATAACCGTCAATTCGGCGGCTACATTTTGCTCGGCTTGATTTTGGATGCGCTCTTACACGTTATTCCGTTCACAGCGAACTTCATCGCTCAATACTGGCCCCCAATGTAGGTAGGCAAAACCAGCTGGTTTTCCTTACATTAATTCAATATCTTTCACCTCCAACCACGCGGGTTCGGGGTTTTGTAAAACCCCGAACCCGATCTTTCCTTCCGGGGTAAATTTTGCAAATTGATTATCAACCCAGATGACCAGTCCCAGCGGCGGATTTCGGACTTACAGCCGACTCAAACACTTGAACATGATCCGTTTCGAATGACACCCGCTTCTCGCGCCACTCGAGGCTGTATCTGTGCCATTCGGTTGGGTCCACGCTTTGGACTGCAGAAGCTTGCTTCTGCGCTTCTTGCTGTTTCCACAATTGGACTCCATCCTCATCAATGACGCTGCTCATCAAGCGTCGCGTCAACTTGCGGGAGAAGGGAAGAGCAAGTCCGGCCAAAATCAATAATGGATGAAACTTCGGCTGCACGAAAGGTTTGTGCGATAAATCCGTTAGCAATTACATCGCGCTGAACGGAGGACGGAGCGTTATTTATAATTGATTGCGAAGATTCAAATTGCGATTTGGTTGGCAACGTGCGCTTCGTCTTCGCTTTGCTCCGCTCTGCGCGAGTTTCTTTAAATGATAAATAATTTTCCTCCGATGCCCCGAAGAACCAGACCGTATTCGGCAGTGCGGGAAACCTCCACGGATTTCCTCCAAACCCAATGGACATGCCGAATGGATTGTTCCACAACCCGAATCCCCACGTTCCAAGGATGGAGTCACTCGACACACGCGCGGACAAACTGAAATTTAATGGGGAACAGTGTGGAAGGTCCCCTCTCGATAACTGCGCATAATCATCAAGTTGCGCGAGGCGATATTGGTCTGCTTTTCCAGATGGAATGGATAAAAGATAATGCGAAGAGTCACGTCCGATTTCATCGATTTCTTCGACGTGTGCAGATGGTGTGAAGTGCGGAGTTAGTTTCGTGTAAGCCACATCCTAAGTATACTCGCCGACAGTTTCCAACACCTTATACGGATCGAACGCGTCGCGGAGACCGCAGCCGATGTAATTGATGGAAATGATGGTGAGGAAGGTCATCAAGCCATGTCACATCTGCCTGATAAGGTTTTTAAAGAGTGAAATTGCGGGTAAAATATTTTCATGCGAACCGTATTCTGGGAAGATAACCAACTCAAGATGATAGACCAGCGCATATTGCCTGGTCGCTTTGAAGTGATCGCGTACAAAGACCATACAGCCGTCGCGCAAGCCATCACGGATATGGTCGTACGCGGCGCGCCAGCCATTGGAGCCGCGGCTGGTTTCGGTCTAGCACTGGCAGGGTATGAATCCAAGGCAGAAACTAGCGTCGAATTGTTGGACGATCTAAAATCTGCTTCGAGTACGTTAAAAGCGGCGCGCCCGACGGCTGTCAATTTGGCTTGGGCGTTGGATAGAATATTGGGCGTTGTGGCAGGCGTCGGCGTGGAAAGAGGCGCAGATGATCTTCGTCAAGCAGTGTTGAATGAAGCCCAACGCATCGCCGACGAAGATGTGGAGATCAACAAACGCATGGCAGATTATGGCGCAGCGCTCATCAACAACGGCGATACGGTTATCCATCACTGCAACACCGGCGCACTCGCCACCGTGGATTGGGGAACCGCGCTTGGAGTGATCCGCACCGCGCATGAACAGGGTAAAAAGATTCATGTCCTCGTGGATGAGACACGTCCGCGTTTGCAGGGCGCGCGTCTTACTGCTTGGGAATTGGAACAATATGGTATACCCTATGAAATTATCAGCGATAGTACCGCCGGATATTTTTTGAAGGCAGGTAAAGTGCAAAAATGTTTCGTCGGTTCTGACCGTACCGCCGCCAACGGTGACGTGGCGAACAAAATTGGAACTTACATGCTCGCCCTTGCCGCACATGACAATGGCGTGCCATTCTATCCCGTTGTTCCCACCTCGACAATTGACCTCTCCCTCGAACACGGTGATCTAATTCCCATCGAAGAACGGGATCCCGAAGAAGTGCTTGGACTGGAATACATGGGCGAACGCGTCGCACCGAAAAATGCCAAAGCCCGCAATATCGCCTTCGATGTGACTCCAAACAGATTGGTGACAGGAATCGTTACAGAGAATGGAGTGGTCTATCCGCCATTTGAAGTCAACCTGAGAAAAGTTGTTACAGGTGAATAAAACAAGTTCCATTATTTGAGTATGAAATCTGTCACGGAATTCTTAACTACATCAAGTAAACTTGTCTCATAAAACAAGGAACCTAATGCTCCTCTTTCAATCTCCCCCAGCCACTCGTTTTGATCTTCGATTTTCGCTTTTTGGAATCCCGATACGCGTACATCCGCTTTTTTGGTTGATCGCGCTTATTCTAGGGTCGTCTGGCGACCTTCTCCAGATATTGCTATGGATCATAGTCGTTTTTATATCCATCCTGATCCATGAATTGGGACATGCACTGGCCTTCCGCAGTTATGGACAGGGTTCACAGATCGTGCTTCATATGGGCGGCGGTTTGACCATTCCTGAGACTGTCTCGTGGGGAGGCGGCTATGCAAATGTTGCGCCATCTCCGATGCAGCAGATTATTATTACCCTCGCGGGTCCTTTCGCTGGGTTTCTATTCGCGGCACTCATAATAGCTGGCGTGATCTTTATGGGTGGATCGGTTGCAATTGGTTTGTTGTTGGGCTTCATTCCTATCCCCCAACTTTCATCGCTTCCTGTGGGGGGTAATCTGGCAGGTCAGTTTATAAGTTTGATGCTATGGGTCAATATCTTTTGGGGACTTGTAAACCTCCTGCCCGTTTTCCCTTTGGATGGAGGTCAGGTGGCGCGCAATATTCTTATTCAATTCGATCCCATGGATGGAGCACGCAAATCTCTGTGGGTTTCGGTAATTACCGGCGGATTAATTGCCCTGGTAGGTTTACTTTTCCTGCATAGTATCTACATGGCGTTCCTGTTCGGTTTTCTGGCTTTCCAAAGTTACCAATCACTGGGTATCAGGTATTGAGTACAAAAATTTGTAATCTTATTTTCTAGACAATCCAGTTATGCCATGATAAACTTTTGTCGCTAAGATGGGCGCACTCGCACAGAGTGCGCCTTTTAGTGCGAATACGTTATGTCATTGCGAGCGGAGCGAAGCAATCGCCCATTGAGTTGGAGATTGCTTCGGGCTAACGCCCTCGCAATGACGTGAGGAAACAAATGGATATTCTTCTTACCGGCTCTGTTGCCTACGATTACCTGATGACCTTCCCGGGTCACTTCAGTGAACAAATTCTTCCCGAGCTATTGGGTTCGATCAGTCTTTCGTTTCTGGTGGACGGCATGTCGAAACAGCGCGGCGGTATTGCGCCGAATATCGCCTACACCATGGCTTTGCTTGGCGAGAAACCGCGTGTGATGGCAACGGTGGGTGAAGATTTTTTGGATTATCGTAACTGGCTCGAATCCAAAGGCGTGGATACTTCGTTAATGAAAGTGATCCCCGGCGAATTCACCGCTTCGTTCTTTGCAACGACGGACCATGCTTCTGCTCAAATAGCCTCTTTCTACCCGGGAGCCATGGGGCACTCCGCAACCCAGTCGTTGAAAGATTTGGATAAAAAGCCCGACCTTATCATCGTCTCACCCAGCGCGCCGGATGCGATGATGAAGTTTCCAGCCGAGAGCCGTGAGTTGGGGATTCCCTACCTCTATGATCCGAGTCAGCAGGTCCTTCGTTTGGAAGGGAACGAGTTGTCCCGTGATATGGAAGGCGCGCAGTTCCTGTTTTGCAATGATTACGAGTTCGGACTGATTTCCAAGAAGACAGGCTGGAGCCTCGACCAGATCCTTGAGCATGTCAAAGTGTTGGTGATTACACGCGGCAAGGACGGCGCTGATCTTTATGCAGGCGGCAATTCGGTTCACATCCCAACCGTCCCTGAGGATGAGATCGCAGATCCCACGGGTGTGGGCGATGCTTTCCGTGGCGGCTTCCTTGCAGGTTACGCACATGGCTTCGATTGGAAGTTGTGCGGCGAGATCGGTTCGTTGGCGGCGGTCTATTGTCTGGAGCAAAAGGGACCACAGAGTCATGGCTATACAAGGAAGGAATTTATCGAACGTTTTCGAAAACATTTTGACGATGCTGGTAAGTTGGACGGTTTGTTGTAAAACTTTGGAATTCGATCGAGCTTGCTGATGGCGTGGAGCAAGCTGCCACGATTCCATATTAAAATTAGAAGGAGCATTAAATGGATAACTACGATATCAAAGACATCAACCAGGCTGAAGGCGGACGCCGCCGTATGGATTGGGCAGAGCATGAGATGCCCGTCCTGCGTCAGATACGCGCACGCTTCAAGAAAGAGAAGCCGCTCAAGGGTCTGCGCGTTTCGGCGTGTCTGCATGTGACAACGGAAACCGCCAACCTGATGGTCACACTGCAGGATGGCGGCGCGGACATTGTCCTGACTGCCTCCAATCCGCTTTCGACGCAGGATGATGTCGCCGCGGCGTTGGTGAATCAGTTCGAGATTCCCACCTACGCGATCAAGGGCGAAGATAAGGTCACGTACTTCAAGCATATCCGCGCCGCGTTGGAACACCAGCCGAACATGACGATGGATGACGGCGCCGACCTTGTGTCGTCACTGTTCTTCATCGAGATGGGACGCTTCGAGAAACTTGAGCCTTCCCTTGCTTCATGGGCGAAGGGCCTTTCTGATGCAGAGCGCAAGACGTTGCTCACCAATGTCATCGGCGGCACCGAAGAGACCACCACAGGCGTTATCCGCCTCAAGGCGATGGAGACCGATAAGGTTTTGAAATTCCCGGTCATTGCTGTGAACGATGCCATGACCAAGCACTTCTTCGATAACCGCTATGGCACGGGTCAATCCACCATTGACGGGATCATCCGCGCGACAAACGTCCTGTTGGCTGGAAAGAATTTTGTTGTGGCAGGCTACGGGTGGTGCGGACGCGGTCTCGCATCGCGCGCACGCGGGATGGGTGCGCTGGTCATCGTCACCGAAGTCGATCCGATGAAGGCGCTCGAAGCGGTCATGGACGGTTTCCAGGTGATGCCGATGGAAGATGCCGCCAAGATCGGCGATTTCTTCTGCACCGTTACCGGCGACTTGAACGTGATCGATGGTCATCACTTCGAAGCGATGAAGGACGGCGCGATCGTTGCCAACTCCGGTCACTTCAACGTGGAGATCAACATCCCCGCGCTCGAGAAGATGAGCAAGGGTGAGCCCAATCGTGTCCGCCCGTTTGTGGATCAATACACCACCAAAGACGGACGCAAGATCAACATCCTCGGCGAAGGGCGACTCATCAATCTCGCCTCTGCCGAAGGGCATCCTGCTTCCGTCATGGACATGTCTTTCGCCAACCAGGCTTTATCCGCCGAATACATGGCGAAGAATGCGGACAAGTTGGAGAAGAAGGTTTACTCCGTCCCCGCCGATATCGACAACGAGATCGCCCGCCTCAAACTCGAAGCGATGGGCATCAAGATTGATACGCTCACCGCAGAGCAGATCCCATTATTTGAATTCGTGGGAAGAAGGAACGTAGTACCTAAATTCGGAAGTCTCAAAGACTGTCCGAAGTTTTTTTATAAGCATGTGGACAAATGTCCGCGATGCTTTTGTTTGTGAAATCAAATCGATTAAACGATTAGCCTTTGTACTCCCACCCAACTCTCACCCTGCTTCAGCTTGATCGGTTTCCAGCCGCTTTGGCTTCAATACCCTGCATTCGAAAGAGAGGACGCCAATAGTTTCGGAACACCGAGTAGATGAAAGACACTCAAACCTTTTTCTTTTCGATTAATACGAGAGATCGAAATTGTGTTTTCCCAAATCTTGCTGATAGATTCATCGATAGTGATTTGGCTTTCCACAATTCTGTATCAAGTCGAATGCAGGGACCTTCATCTCAACCGGCTCGACAATATAAGGCGCAAGCCGGATAATTCCCAGCATTGTATTCTGTACAGAAGATCGTCCGTTTTTATTTTTGTATATTGCCAGGACAAGATAACCGCCCAAACTTGAGAATGCCAGGAACAAAGGAATAGCCATCACCACGCAAATTGCGGCTTCCAAAGAGTCCAGTATGCTCCCGAAGGCGACAATTAAAATGGATAACCATGGTGCAAAGATGGCATACGGGATGGATTTCCACAATTCCATGGGAGCAAGTCAACCGCTAGGGTGACAATTGCAAGTCGAACTCTCAGGTAGGTATGCAGGGCGGAAGTGAACTCAAAAGGCGCGCTGTCCGTGTTGGTCACTTTGAGTGAAAGTTCAAGTTGATTGCCACCGATCCGAACCGTATATTCGAGTTCAAATTTATGAGACCAGATGTTCGTCAGGTTCTCGTTGTCATGCAGGTGCAGGGTGGCATGATCGGGAGCGGACTCTACCAGTTCCCATATCTGGGTACGTGCAAAGCCATGCGCAGGAAGCTGTCCCAGCCCGCCAAACTGTGGAAAGACGATCGGCACACCGCCGCGAATGGATGTGCCCACGCTGAAGTTTGCCTTTGGGCTGAGAAACAATGCTTCGTTGCCTTCCGCGAATGCAGGATGTAACGATGGGACTGAGAAATAACGCTTCGTTGCCGCCCGCCGGGATCCAGGATGTGACATGCGCGCCGTATAGATAGATTTCTGCGTCCGCGCCGTCGGCTGAAGTGAGCACGATCTTCGGCAGTTCTCCCTCGCCGGATTGAATGAGTGGATTAGTGTGATGTTGACATGGTTTGCCTCGTTTTTGAAATATCATCGCAGGGAGAGTCTCTCCAGCGATGTAGTAATTTTATTTGAAAACGTCATGCTTCTGCAATGTCTCCAAATACACCGCCTGTTTCTTCCCAACCAACCTACTCAAACGCGGCGCTTCAAAGATGAGTTGCTTGATTTTTCGCAAAGGATACACTACACATTCATAACCCTCTTTCAAATCCTCAAACACCACCAAACATACCCACGCATCCGGCATATCAAGGATCGGGTCGCGGCGTTCGGGGGAATCCTGAAATGTCCATGAGAGACCATATCTTTCGCGGCGGAACGACGTTGGGTTTTGACCGCCACTTCCAAGTCGTTGATTTTCAAATCCGCATCCCACGATTTCCCTTTGCCGGAATAAATCGTGTAATCCGGACCTTCGACAACACAATCGCGTTTCTCAAAAACAAATCGCACCGCCTCCTCGCCCAGCTTGCTGACAAAATGATCGTCACGGATCTTTTCTTTCACCGACTGGTTGCTATCGCGATAGTTGACCGTCTCGATAACGGCATCAGCAAAAGCGGTGGCGCGTGCCACTGCTTCGGGTGGGAGATGAACGACCTGCGGTTCTCTAAATGTCGCCATCTCGATTTTGTGAATAAAGATAGATCAATATCCCGCCCACGATCAGGGATGGGAGAACGATCAGCCCTGCTTCGGGACCGAACGCGCCGCCCGTCCATAGTTCGGGACCCGTCACTTTGATGCGAGTCAACGCGTAAATGTCCAAGCCTGAGACGGGGAATCCGAACACTACGCCCTCAAAGAAATTCCAGCCGATGTGCAGTCCAATCGAGAGCCAGAGTTGTTTTGTGCGGATATAGGCGTACGCGAGATAGATCCCTGCAAAGAAAATGCCTGCCGCGCTGACCCAGGTCGCGTTGGGATTGCCGAGATGCAGCAATCCAAACACAGCCGATGAAATAACAACACCCCAGAATAAGTTGATGCCGCTGGCGATGGTCTGCAGGTGGTAACCACGTGAGAGCAATTCCTCGTTCCACCCGACGATGATAAAGACCACAAAGAAGGTGAGGACGCCGGTAATCGACCGTGCCGATTGGGTCAAACTGCCAGGCAAAACCTGTAAAGGTCAACCAGCCAAGACCAAGCATCACGAAGTAGATGAACCCCATTTGGACGAAAGTGATGCCGATGCCTGCAAGGATATCGATTCCTGTTTGGCGGTTTAATTTCAACCCGAGGCTTTCAAAAGATCTTTTGTCCAGCCAGCGGCGGGCAATATATACTGAACCTGTGATCGCGATCAGGTTCAGTATTTGATTTAAGATTGTTGTAGCTGACGTGCTGGTTTTGAAAAGAAGTCCGATAAACGAAACAACTATTCCGAGCACAAAAAGTAATATGGTTTGAATCAACAATCTCCAACCCGCGCGCAAGCGCGGTTCATCAGTGGAGATGAATATTCTTGATACTATGTTTCGTTTTGGTGTAGGTGTAATTTCCTGAGTCATTTATGCAGCTCCCTTTAGATAAATTCCCGTTGGGTCCAGTTCTTCGCGCAAAATTCTCAATTCATTTTCCGATGACGGTTCCGTGACTTTTAGCTCAGAAGCAACTTTTAAATCCCAGCCTGTGTTCTGCCTTTGCTTGCTCTGCTGTTTTCCCGGGATGAAGGCGGTCAGGATCATTTCACCTGTTTCATCAGGTTCCATCATGCCAATGTCGGTGACCACAGCCAACATGCCTCCGCCGCGCAAGCCTGCCTTTTCACGGTCACCTTTGCCGCCGATGAATCCGGCGGAGGTCATAAAATCCACTTTTTCAGGGAAGCGTCGCTTCTGGTGCGGAGTCATAATGTAGCAGCGTTTTGCCCATGCCGCGATCTCCTGCGCTCCGCCAGAGCCGGGTAAACGCACTTTAGGATGGTCGTAGCCGCCGATCACGGTTGCATTGATGTTGCCATATTTATCGATCTGGGCGCCGCCCATGAAGCCCACATCCACGTTGCCGCGTTGCAGGTAGTTGGCAAAGATATCATACATACTCACCACGGAAAGCGATCCGCTTACCAGCGTTGGGTCGCCAATGGATAGCGGCAAACGCGCAGGCTCCGCGCCGATCACGCCTGCTTCGTAGATCATCACAAGGTTTGGCGCGTGAGTCCGCTTGGCGAGGTTGCATGCCAGGTTGGGTTGCCCCACGCCTACGAACACCACATCGCCATCGCGCAATAATCGCGCGGCGTTGATGATCATCAATTCAGCGGATGAGTAGTTGATTTCGTTCATAGCGCTCCTTATGGAGTCAGGGAGCTTGCTCCCGTTATTTCGCCAGCAAGCTGGCTGACTCCAAAGACTTCAAAAATGATTGCATAATTTCAAAGACTTCCTGTGGACGCTCCAACGGAAGCAAGTGCGTGGATTTGGGCAACGCTTCGATCCTGACTTTGGGCTGTTTCCGCTTAACCAGCTTCGCGGCCTCTTCGAGAAATGTATCCGTCTCCGCGCCGCGGATGATAAGTGTCGGCGCTTCAAGTTTGGGCAGGTCGCGCCAAATGTCGAAGTCGTGCATACCGGTGCGATAGATCTGCGCCTCCCATTCCGGCGAATAGACCAACTCGTAACCGCCATCTGATTTGGGTTTTGTCATACCTTCTATATATATCCATAAATTTTCATCGCTCATGTAGCGGAAAATCTTGCGGTTGCGATATCCTTTAAACACTGTATTCAGGTCATCGAATGTGCGCCTGCGTTTTTTCGCCCCCGCGATCAATGGGTGAAGCCTTTCTCCAAATCCCAGCACACGGATGATATGCCATCTCGTCATGAATTTTGGGACGAATAACACTGGATCCATCAACACCAATGCACGGAATTTGCCTGGGTCACGCAATGCGGCTCGCAATGTGACAGTGCCTCCAATGGAATGTCCAACCCCGATAACTGAGTTTGCGCTCGCAGAAGAGCTTTGGGACGATGTGAGCGGAGGTGTACTCATGGCAGTCGTAGTGAGGAACTGGAGCAAGTCATCACTAAATGGAGTCCAATCTTTCACTTCCTCTATTTTCGCATCCTCCCACAGCGGACGAAGGGACATCCCAAAGACATGATATTCAGTTTTCAAAAGATTAAGCAACGGTTTGTAACAATCTGGTGGGTAACCATTGGCATGAAGAAAATGCAATGGCAAACCATCGCCCAGGTCAAAGTATTTCATCACGTGTTTACCTGTTTACTTGTGTACCGCTAATATCTTCCGTAATTTATCTTCTCGCTGAATCGTGCTTCAACTTTTAGCTCTTCATGCTTTTCCGCGCCAAGTTTTTCCCAATATTCATTCCGATCTTTTACACCATATACCCATTCATCCAGCCAGGATTTTACACTCTCAACTGACTCGCTGACCTTATCCCACGCAAGATAAAACTCGTTGTCGCGGTCATAATATCCCTGTGCGTAGGAGGGGTGACTTGCGAACGGGGCATGGCACACCGCGCTGACCACGATCCCAGGAATCATCGTGCGGTTCGGGTCGGAGCGGATGACTGCTTCGTCTACGATCTCCTCGGCTGTGACGATAACCTTTTTCGCGGCGAAGGCGGCTTCCTTTTGCTCGCCGATGATGCCCCAGATATGTGCGTTGCCGTTCACGTCCGCGCGTTGCACGTGCACGATCGCCACATCAGGATTTAGCGCCGGAACAACGATCACATCCTTGCCGCCATACGGGTCTGCGATGCGTTTGATGTTTGGGTTTACATTTTCAAGATCGATTGTGCCGGTCTGGTTCATGGGGAGGAATGGCAACCCGGACGCGCCCGCCTGCAAGCGTGTGATCATTCCGAAATGAGAATATTCCTCCCATGCGATTTCGCCTTTCTCGATGGCAGAGCGGACGATACGAAGTGATCCAACACCGGGGTTGCCCATATACGAAAATATGACCTTCTGTGCGCAACCTGCCGCGACCATTTGATCGTAGATCAGGTCAGGTGTGGCGCGGGCGAGTGTAAGATCTTTTTTACCTTGGCGAATGATCTCATGTCCGGCGCTAAATGGGATGAGATGTGTGAACCCCGAGGCGTAGATCGTATCGCCATCCTTGACGTATTTTGCAACGGCTTCTGAGAGGGGGATCAACTTTGTCATTCGTCCTTGCCTCTTTTGAATATCTTGAAAATGCCGAAACGTCCGCTGGCTGTGGAGACAGGTCTCTTGTATTGGGCGCGAAAAACAAATCCGATCACAAAAAGTATTGTGCTCCAGCAAAGGTAGTTAAAGTTGGTTTCCCCTCCCTGCTCAGACAATAAAAAGAATACCAGTAGTCCGATGGCTACCAGTACAAAAAATGTCCCTACACGGGAAATGAATTCCTTACGGTTGTATCCTTGAGGCTCGCCCATAATGAGAAATTAACCTTACGCAGTAAATAATCCCGAAGGGATGACACGGCTTCCTGGGTTATTGACACTCCTTCGGGGTCGCAAAACTATTTGCGTGTCGATTTTTGGCTAGGTTGGTTTTCTAGCTGAGAACAACGTTCTGCGGAACGGATAAAAAACGGGGTTATCCGGCATTGCCGCTTTCATTTTCCTGCGGATGGCTTGCACAAATTCATCCTTGTATTCGCCTAATCTTTCGAAATACGGGACAAGCGCAGTGCCTGAAATCCATTCTACCACTGCCTCTGAATCCTCCAGAACGTGCGGATATATTTTCTCGAAAACAATAATATCCTCTGCACCGCAATCAAAGAAGATGCGTGCGTAATCATCGATGGTGAGCACGGGCGCAAGTCTTTGAAAACCCTTCAAAATGGATTTGAATGGTTCTTCGCTGGCGGTTTCGCGATAGATCTGGTGTGAAATGTGGTTATGGTTGGATGGGATTTGCACCGCGATCTGTCCGCCGAGAGTCAACTCGTTATAAAGAGCAGGAAATAACTCTGCATGATTCTCGCTCCATTGTAGCGCGGCATTACTGAAGATGAGGTCCCATTCACCTGTCAGATGGGATTGGTCTCCTTGTTCAAAGATCAGGTTTGGGCTTGAGTGTGAAGCGGCTTTTTCCAGCATTTGCACAGACGCGTCGAGCCCAGTCACTTTGCTATTGGGGAGTTTGTCCGCGAGTTGGCGCGTCAATTCGCCAGTGCCGCATCCCAAATCAACGACTTTGAGATGTGGACGCACTTCAACCAGCGCCAGCAGGTCATAAAATGGTGCGGCGCGTTGGGCTTGAAATTTGTGATATTGGTCAGGATTCCAGGGCATGGTTGTAACCACTTCATAGTGAGGAGCGTTTTTTTGCGACGACATCGTACTCTTTAGAGTAAGCAATCTCCTCCAAAGTTGGGGATTGCTTCGTGCGGAAGAGCATCGCCCTCGCAATGACGTCATAATAAAAAGCCCTCCCTTTTCAGGAAGGGCTATGAATTTATTTGCGCTTGACAGCCTTCTTGACTTCCTTTTTCACGGCCTTCTTGACCATCTTCTTTACTGATTTCTTTTCAGTAGCTTTTTTATCCTTCAGAGATTTTGCCTTTGCGCTGGCTTTGCCATTCGACTTCGCTGGTTTGATCAGTGTTTGGATCTGTTCGTGCATGTAGAGTTGCACGTAGTAATATCCACCGCCGTTCTTGCCGCTTGCACCGGAGCCTTTCCAGCCGCCGAAGGGTTGGAAGCCGGGCCACGCGCCGGTCGTCGCGCCTTGCGGGCGGTTGGCATAGGTGACGCCTGCTTCGATGTGATCGAAGAACCAGGCGGTCTCTTTTTGTGAGCCGTAGAAACCCGCGGTGAGACCGTAGTTCACGTTGTTGGCGATCTGCATGGCTTCATCGAGATCGCCCACCTTGCCGATGGTGGTGATGGGCAGGAACATTTCATACTGCCACAAGCGATGGCTGAATGGCAGGTCGGTTACAAAGGTTGGCTCGCAGTAATAGCCATTATCGAACATGCCGCCGGTCTTTACGTGACCGCCAGTGAGGAAGTTGCCACCCGCATCATTGATCTCTTCGGTGAAGTTCTTGAAGTCGTTGTAGGAGCTGTTGTTGATAACGGGTCCCAAATAGGTTGCCTTCTCTGTTGGGTCGCCGATGACGAGCGCGTCGGTCTTTTCTTTGAGTTTGGCGAGCAGTTCATCGTAGACAGGTTCCTCCACGATGACGCGTGAGGCAGCGGAACATTTCTGTCCCTGTAAGCCGAATGCCGAGCGGACGATGCCTGTCGCTGCATCTTCAAGGTTTGCATTGCGTGAAACGATGGCGGGATTCTTTCCACCGAGTTCCAATACGATGGGGCGGACGTAGTTACGGTTGGCGAAATCGCGGTACATCTTCATGCCCACGTCGAAGGAACCCGTGAAGGTCGCGCCGTCGATTTCAGGGCTGTCCACAAGAGCCTGCCCCAATGTAGCGCCAGGACCGGTGACGAAGTTGAAGACACCGTCTGGGATGCCCGCGTCGCGCAAGCATTCAGCGTAGAGTCGCACGATCCAGGCCGTATCCGTTGCCGGTTTAAGGATGACCGTATTCCCAGCTACGAGGGCGGCTCCGGTGGGACCTCCGCTCAAAGCGAAGGGGAAGTTGAACGGGCTGATGATCAACCACACGCCATAGGGTTTGAGCACTGACATGTTGGTGGCATCGTATCCAACGAGCGGATCCTTGCCCATCGGTCTGCTGAAGCCATTGTTCTCTTCAACCATCTGCGCAGACCAATACATAAGGTCGGCAGTTTCCTGCACATCACCGAGTGATTCCATGCGATTCTTGCCAACTTCGAGCGCCATTGCCGCGCCAAGTTCGAAGATGCGTTTTTCGATCATAGCCGAAGCCTTGCGCACCAATTTCACGCGCTTCTGCCAGGGCGTGCGGCTCCACACCGGGAACGCCTTGCGCGCCGCCTCAATCGCCATCTGTGCGTGCGTAGCGTTGCCCTTTTGCATACGTGCCAGCACCCAATTTGTGTCCACGGGTGAGCGGTCTTCGAACTTCTCATCCGCGAACACATCCTTGCCGTCAATGATCATCCCATATTCCTGGCCGAGATTTTGCTTGAGATTCGCAACAGCCTTGTCGAAGCCTGTGTGAAGTTCCTCGGGCGGGTTGAACATCGTAGCGTACGTGAGTTTGAAAGCCATTCTGCCTCCTGAATTTAGTTAAATAGTTGAGTGGTTTTGCAGTTTGGTAGTTAGCGATCATGCAACCACCAAACCAGGTAACGAGCGAACGAATCACAGTATAGCGTAGGATGTGACCGCCGTCAAAGTGACGAACATCCTTATCATAAAGGATGCAACGCTCTCGCGTGGCGTTAATCTCTTTGTAAGGATTTTCTGATATAAACTCTCTAAACACTATGAAGATAAAACCCCGTCTCTTTCTGTACTTGGGCCCGCTTGCTGTTCTAATAGCCTCGTGCGCCCCTGCCGCTGTGACTCAAGGTCCTGCGCTTCCTGAGAATTCTGATACGACTCAACAGGGTCTGACGCCTGTCTCAAGTTCCATGGAAGTGACCCCAACCGCACCTTTGGTCGATGCCGCCACCGCAACACCCATTCCCATCGGAGATGTTCCCACAGCGCTTCCCATCGCCACCTCACGAGGACCCAATCTCGAAGCCAGTGACCCATCCATGGTAAGCCTCGCTAACGGGGAGATTCAGTTTATCGAATTCTTCCGCTTTACCTGAAGCACCTGCCGTGCAATGGCGCCCATGGTTCATGGGCTTGAAGCAAAGTATTTTGGCAAAATCAAATTCAATTACCTGGATGCTGACGATCCCCGTACAATGAACTTTCAACGGACGTTGGGTTTTTACGTTCAACCAGAGATCTACCTGCTGGATGGGGATGGGAATCTCCTGAAGAAGTGGGTGGGTTTTACACCGCAAGAACAATTTGAGAAAGTTTTTGCAGAATACGTGCAATAAAGATAGATGACCCACCCCGAATTTAATCTTCCAAGCCTTTAGCCACAGATTTCACTAATTTACATCAAAAAAAGCCAACCCCAATCAATAGGTTGGCTTTTCGTTTAGCTCACATCGAGCCAATTAGTTCAAAATCCGTGACAATCCGTGCAATCTGTGGCTGACTCCTTAAGTTTTGGGATAATCAAGTTTTTGTTTAAGTCCTGTTTTCTTTATAAGAAGTAAAGTAGCAGGCTGGCTATCGCGATCAATACATGCGGAAGTAGCGAAGTTTGCCTGAACATGTGTTTTAGGGTCTGGTCTTTTACGTTGTCATACTCCTTCGTCCAGGTTGAGTACACCTGGAGAGGAGCTTCTTCCTTCCAACTCCCATCTTGAAATGCCGCCTCGATATTCTTTATCCGTATCGAAAAGAAGTGCGCCAGGCTTCTCCAGTGTGCCTCCAGATACCAGAAAGCCAATGACGCAAAAAAGCCAACCAACAGCACTTCTTTTCGATACAAAATGCCAGCGCCGATGGCAGCCAGGGCGACAGTGATCGCCCAGTTTTTGATCGTCAGCCCTTTGGTATCGATCTCCTCATAGAATTGTTGCAGCATAATATATTCATCTTTTAATAACTCTGCCCGTGTACCTTCATCCATCGTGGGGCTGTCCATGTGAAGCGTTATCTTTGATTTCTTTGGCATACATCCTCCTTGATTTGAGATTGTTATTCCTGCTTCTTTAAAAAAACCTCACGACCAGTCCTACGGGTGGCGCGAAGTGACACACCTCCACTTGCTGACGAAATCCTGCGGGGTGAATTCAGGCATTTCCCCATTATACGGCAGGTGCCAGTCATCTCGAAGATGACTGGCACCTTATTGTATTGAAGTATCTAGCCAATCAGGGTTTGCCCTCTTTATAGCTCGTTCGCGACTCGTAGGCAACGATCACAAACAAGACAAATGGCAGGAGCGATGTCACGTTGATCAGCAACGTATCCAAAAGCAGATGCGGGTGTTCCTTTCCGATCCTGTCCCTTTCATCTTTATCCGTGAATGCACGCAGACCGATATCCTTTTCGTTGTTTCGCAGCTGTCTCAGACCGAGCGCGGGTATCGTGAGGCAGTTGAGAATAATGCCAACAGAAACCAGTGCATAGCCAGCCTGCGCATGCGCAATATAGTAGATGGCAAAAGGACTGATAACCAGTGGGATAAAGATAAACTCGGCAATACTGAATTTGATCCCATTGAGAAGGTTATGGGTTTTGATACGCTGGATCATTTTGTTCAAACTTCTTTCGCTTATTCATCATGCGGCGGCTTGGCGATCAGTTCACCCTGCCCCAACTCCATATCGGATACAAAGCCGCCCCAGCCGTCGCTTGAGCCTTCCCTGACTGGAGCAGTCACAGCGATCAACCGAACCTGCCCATCGCTACGAATGCTGTAGCCGTGTTCGATGCCGCGCGGCAAAAAGATGAAGCCACCCTGTTCCAGATCAAAAATTTTATCGCCGCATTGAAAAGTGAGGGCTCCCTCTAATACATAGAACATCTCATCTTCAGTTGCATGTGTATGGTTCGGCGGCTCTTCGCCTTGTTTCGTTGTATATTCCAGAAAAGCAGCGCCACTGCCGACTCGAATCTCACCAGCTTTCACTGTAAAATCGATTCCGAATTGATACGTCCAACCCTCGCCTGCTTTGAGTACATACGGTTGATTTTGTTTGTCAGTTTGATCCATAATAACTTTCTCCTTACTCAGCATACCTCTGTTCTATTTTTATGTTTCATGGCGTTCCCCAAATTAACACGTTGATTCTTTATGAGTATAGCATGTCCATTAAATGATGATGCTATACGGTTATAATCCTTGTTATGGAATCCGTGATTTACTGCTTGGTCATGGCTCCCAAAGCGAACTGGTCTAGTGACCGCGCTCCCGAATTCAACCTGCCGCCGATGTTCATCTGGAAGAGAAAGTTTCAGTCGCCCCAGCTGGTCAAATAGAAATTGTTATATAATTCCATATATCCTTTCTTCAGGAAAACTTGATGTCTGATTCCTCATTGGTTGTTGAGAATTTATCTTTTCGTTACCGTGACCGTCAGGAGATGGCAATTCGAGATATCTCATTCGAAGCAAAACCTGGGGCAGTTCTCTTGATTGCGGGTGCAAGCGGATGCGGCAAGACCACGTTGATCCGTTGCATCAATGGGCTGATCCCGCGTTCTTATAAGGGTGAGAGAACGGGGCGTGTGGCTGTCTTTGGTGAAGAAACCACGGATTGGAAACTTTCACAAATCTCCCAAAAGATCGGAACTGTATTACAAGACCCTGAGCGCCAAATCCTTGGCACAAAAGTATTGAATGAAGTGGCGTTTGGACTTGAAAACCTGAATATTCCGCGTGAAGAGATCATTCAACGTGCAGACGAGTCTCTCAGGTCTTTAAAGATATTTAACCTCCGTGAACGCGAGACTTTTACTCTTTCAGGCGGTGAAAAGCAAAAGGTGGCATTGGCAGGCGTGCTTGCCATGCGACCGTCAATTTTGCTTCTTGATGAGCCGTTGGCGAGTCTCGACCCGGCTTCGGCACAGGATGCCCTGGATACAGCGCGCTTTCTGGCAGACCAGGGGATGTCCATTCTCATGGTCGAACATCGCGTGGAAGATGTCCTTCGTATCAAGCCGGAGCGTGTGATGTTCATGAGCGAAGGTGAGATCCGTTACCTGGGCGATGTATCGGGGTTATCTAAAGTAGTGAATTATCGCGAAGTTAAACTTTCAGCAGAAGATATCGTCGAGCGTGCAAAGCAGGACGCGCCTCCAGTGGAGATTAAGATTCTTTCTGGCGCGGCAGACAAGGAGGGGAATGAGGCGTTGGTCAGGTTTGAAAACGTGGCGTTTGGATATGAGTCCGATGTTGAGGTTTTGCATGGACTCAATCTTGAGATCAAGCCTGGCGATGTGATCGCGGTGCTGGGTCCAAATGGCGCAGGGAAGACCACGTTCGTCAAACATGCAATTGGATTACTTAAACCGAAATCCGGGCGTGTACTTGTGAATGGACGCGATACAAAAGAGACGAGCGTTGCACAGATCGCCAGTACATTGGGTTATGTGTTTCAGAGTCCGAGTCATATGTTGTTTGCGCCAACTGTGCGCGAAGAGTTGGCGTTCGGTCCGACAAACATGAAACATTCAAAGGAGCAAATTGAAACGGAGGTGAGAGAGGCGCTAAGAGTTGTAAATCTTTCTGAAAAAGAGCAAGACCCCCCGCTGGCTTTATCGTTTGGCCAGCAGAAGCGCGTGAGCATTGCGGCGATCCTTGCGATGCAGTCACGCATCCTTGTAATGGATGAGCCGACTGCCGGTCAGGATTATCAGAACTACATGAGTTTCATGGATTCGATTTTGCAATTGCCCACCTTTGAAGCCATCCTATTCATTACACACGATGTTGACCTGGCAGTCATATATGCGAATCGTGTTTTGATGATCAATGATGGGCGGCTTGTCGCCGATGGAAAGCCTGAGGATGTTCTACGCGACTTTGACAGACTTAAAGCCAACCGCCTCGTGCCGACCTCGTTGCTGAGTCTCAACCTTGAGCGACTCAGCACGACAGGCCGGTTCATGAAGGCTGAAGCGTTGGCGCATATCTAATCGAAAAAGGAGAATGGAAAATGGATAAGAGACTTTCAAGTGTTCTTTGGTCGTTAGGCGGTGTGTTGGCAATTTTCGCCGTCCTGATTTTGGTGTTGGGTAATATGCTGGGAGTTGCAAGGTTCCAGACAGATCAATCCACACTCGGTTTACGTTTCGGCTTCGTATTTTTGGGATTGATCATTGTGTATGTTGTTTATTATTTCAATAAGGAAAGTCCGGCTTGGGAAGTTGGCACGCGCCAGGTTGTTTGGATGGCGATCGGCGCAGCATTGTATGCGGTGTTTTCCTGGTTCTTCAATGCGACCGTGTTCGTGGTGCCTTCGTTGAGTCAAGTTGCTTTGCGCCCTGCCATTGCGATTCCCATGTTCTTTGGTTATGCCTTTGGCCCCGTGGTCGGGTTTTTTACCGGCGCGGTTGGCAACATGTTCGGCGATGCAATCTCTGGCTTTGGCGTTTATCCGCAGTGGAGCATCGGTAATGGTTTGATCGGCTTTATTGCAGGCATCCCACTTCTGTTCGCAGATCGCAAAAAGAGCATGGACACTGTTTTGTGGATAGGCGGCGCGCTTGCCCTATTAACCGTCGTAGTGTTCTTTATGAACCGCGGTGAAACCAACCTGATGTTCTTTGATCCTGCCAATAATGTTTTTGGTGATCAACCCATTGCCTTAACGGCGGGCATCTCCATTTTGATCGGTTTTGTTTTGGTGCTCATTGTTCGTTATGGTTTCGGTAAAAATGTGGATATTGCCGCAGCGGTAACGTGGGGCATGCTTGGCAATATACTTGGTATTGGCTTTGCCGCCCTTTCCGATATTTGGATCAATGGCTATAGCTTCCCTGCCGCCATTGTCGGTGAGTTCCTACCTGCGGCTGGACCGAACCTGATCTTTGCGGCAATCCTTGTGCCATTGCTGGTTGTGGCATACGCATCAGTGCAGAGACAGTCGGGAAGATAAATCAATATTATGTCATTGCGAGAGCAGTGTTCTCTTACCCGCAGCAATCTGCAACGGCACAGAGATTGCTTACTCTAAAGAGTACGATGTCGTCGCAACGAACACTCCTCGCAATGACGGAAGGCAATTATGCTTGTAGCTTGGCGATATCGTAAACGTGAAAATTCCCTGATCCAGTGGTTTGATCCGCGCGCCTGGCTCATCTTTTATCTTTGTTTTCTTTTTTCACTGCTAGGTTTTTGGGATGTGCGGTATTTGCTCCCATTCTTTTTTATTGCATTCATTACTTTACTTACCTCAGGTGTAAAATGGCATGAGATCAGACGCGCCTTCCTCTTCATTGTAGGTTTTGTCTTCTTTTACGCAATCCTGACTTTTCTCACAGGTCGCGGCGGGGTGGAAGTATACGCAAAAGAACATTTGATACGACAATTCAAGATGCCTTTCTCCATCTTTGGTTGGACTCCGGTATTAGATATTACGATTGAACGTGTGTTTTTCGCATTGAGTCAGACTTATACGCGTTTCCAGCATGGCGATTATGACGATTATTATTCCCTACTCCCTGAATCCTGCTTTGTATGGCGTCACCTTCAAAGGATTGGGAATGTCCGATAAATTTGCCTACGCCATGGATTTAACTATGCGTTTCATCCCGACCTTTGGGCGAGACTTTCAATTGACAGTGGATGCCCAGCGCGCGCGCGGTTATGAACTTGAAAAAATCAGTGGCGGATTGATCGAGCAAGTCCGCAAGATGGGACCGATCTTTGTGCCGGTAGTCATTCATGCCATTATCGGGAGTGAAGATATTATTGATGCCATGGACCTGCGCGCCTTTGGAGTTGGTCCACGCACGTGGATCGATGTTCTGCAGCGGGATACAAAAGACCGCATCTTGATTTGGTTTGGTGTAGCGATCTTGATCACCTCGATTGTGTTAGGGTTTATGGGATACGGAAAATTCTGGGTGCCCGAAGCATTAATAAGAATGGCGGGCGGTTAAATCAAAACGGCGCAATCCAATGTGCCGTTTCTTTGACTCTGGGGGTAGACAGTTTGTTCTTTGGCTTTATAGATGCTTGAGAAAAATCTCTCCTGCCTCGATCTTTACCTTTAAATGATTTTCCTGCGGCGGGAAGGTACAGGTGGCGTAATCCGTGAAGGCACAGGGCGGGCTATATGCCTTGTTGAAGTCAATGAATACTTTACCGTCTTCGATTGCATCGGTGTAATGATACCGACCGGATGGGTAGGTAGGGTTGCCGTTGGTCTCGTCCATGAATTGGATGAAGAGACGATGGTCTGGCAGTTCCTCGACCACCAGCTCATATTGATTTCCATTTAGCTCAAAAGATACGAAGCCCTGCATGGGTTCATCGAGAATGGCTCCAAGAATATCTGGCATCTTCACGATCTTGGGAGTCTCGAAGCGGGTATAGGTCGCAGGGACGCGCATCTCTTCTTTAACGGGATACCACTCGCGGCTGGGAAAAGTAAGGCGCTCCTCCCTGGTGTTATCCCATAGACGTATGCCGACACCGATCGAGCGGCGTACGACAACCATGCGCATATCAGTGAAGGAGATGAAGCTGGGAACATCCTCCTGATCCGTGTCCAGTGGGGCATTCCTGGTGGCTACGCCGTTCAACTCAACAGGCAGGCTGCTCTCAACGTTCAAAGTGACGTTATTTCCATCGAATTCAAAGGTGCCGAGTCTGGCAGGCGCACGGGTGGGCAGAAGAATGTCGCTGGCGGGGTCTGAGCCAATGATGTTCGTACCTTTGCGAAGCCAGAACAAACCAGCCAGCGCGAGCCAGCCGTTTTCACGCCGGAGATTATTTTCTACCTCCTGCCGCCAGTCGAGGATCGTTTTTTCATATTCTTCATTTGTCATGGTTTAGCCTCGGTAGATTTCTCCCGCCTCTACGCGAAAAGGGAGTTGGTTTTGGATCGGCGCAAAAATGCAGGTGGCATATCCGGTAAAGGCGCAGGGTGGACTGTATGAATAATTAAAATCCAAAATTACCTTGCCGTTCTTTACCGGCTCTGTATAGCAATATCTGCCAGGTGGATATGATTCCCTGCTGCTGGTTTCGTCGCGGAACCTGATGAACAACGAATGATTTTTTGTTTCGCTCACATCCAGCTTATAAGTGTTATTACCATACTTAAAAGTAATATATCCATCCATGCGGTCCTCGACTATTTCGCCAAATGTATCTTCGTGAGGCATCTTTTTTGGATCGGGGTAACGTGTATAACGCGCGGGGATACGAAAAGACTTGTTGATGGGGAACCACTTCAAAGGTGGGAGCGTGAAGCGTTCTTTCCGTTGGTTGTCCCATATGCGGATGGCGTATTTGTCTGCGTGCGTATGGAGCACCATTCGTATATCGTTCCATGTGATGAAGCTGGGCTTCGCCTCCTGGCTGGACCTTAGAATTGCCTTGCTTGTCAATCGGCCGTTGACCTGGACCCGGACTCCCTCTGCCGCCTGAAAGCGGGCAGTCTTTCCCTTCAGCTCGACGATTCCTAGAAATGTGGGAGCGCGCTCTGGTATCACCACTTCGCACATCGGGTTCGAGCCGATTAGATTTCTGCCTTCTGTTAACCAGTCTAACCCTGCCAGCGCCAGCCAGCCATTCTCACGGATAAGCCCTTCGTATTTTCCAGCTCTCCATTCCAGGATTGCTTTTTCATACTTTGTGGTTGCCATAAGTCAAAATTATACTTGGAGAGATACGTTCTGAGATTTGCAGTTTTGTTATAAATAAAAAGACCTCCGAGATTTCCAAAATCTCGGAGGTCTTCAAGGGCGTCTATTCTTCCAATGTACTTACATCTCCTTCAGGCAAGCCCTGCGCCCTTGCTTTGAGCACGCGGCGCATGATCTTGCCGGAACGTGTTTTTGGAAGTTTATCAATGATCTTCACTTCTTCAGGGCGGGCGATGGCGCCCAGGTGTGTGGCAACATGTTGACGAAGTTCTTCGGCTAACTCAGGTGAGGGGGCAATACCCGTGCGTAAGATGACAAAGCAGTGAATGGCTTGTCCCTTGAGCTCGTGGGGCAAACCGATCGCGGCGGCTTCAGCCACAGCGGGGTGACTCACCAGCGCTGATTCGATCTCGGCTGTGCCAAGCCTGTGTCCGCTAACTTTGATCACATCGTCCACACGGCCGATAATCCAGTAATAACCATCCTTATCGCGCTTGGCAGAATCTCCTGTGGTGTATTTGCCCGGGTTCTTTGACCAGTATTGATTCACATAGCGTTCATCGTCACCATAAATGGTCCGCAACATGGAAGGCCATGGATTCTTCAAGACCAGATAGCCTTCCGTGTCTTCGCCGACAGGGTTGCCTTCCTCGTCCACGATCTCAGCCTCCTGCCCAAAGAACGGACGTGTGCCTGAGCCGGGTTTGAGCGGAACGACGGGAGTGGGTGTGATCATGAACATGCCGGTCTCGGTCTGCCACCACGTATCCATGATGGGACATTTTTCCTTGCCGATCACGCGATAATACCACTTCCATGCTTCGGGGTTGATCGGTTCTCCGACGGAGCCGAGCAGGCGCAGGGAAGAAAGATCGTGTTTGTTGGGCCAGGCTTCGCCAAAGCGCATGAGTCCACGAATGGCGGTGGGCGCGGTGTAGAGGATGGTGATCCCATATCGTTCCACACATTGCCACCAGCGATTCGGGTAGGGGTAGGTGGGTCCACCTTCGAACATGAAGGATGTGGCGCCCGCGATCAATGGACCGTAGACGATGTAGGAATGCCCCGTCACCCAGCCTGGATCAGCCGCACACCACCAACGGTCTTCCTCTTTGATATCGAAGACATATTTGAGCGTGGTATACGTGCCGACCATGTATCCGCCGTGTGTATGCAGAATAGCCTTGGGCTTGCCGGTTGAACCGGACGTGTAAAGAATGTAGAGTGGATCTTCTGAGTCCAGTACCTCGGTTGCACATTTTCCGTTGGCAATCGGTAACGCACACAAGTCGTGATACCAATGATCGCGGTTTGCTTCCATGGGAATGTCTTCATCCACGCGTTTGACAACGATCACGTTCTCAACAGAAGGACAGCGTTTGAGCGCTTCATCCACGGTCTTTTTGAGTTCAATAACCTTGCCGTTGTTGTAACTTCTATCCATGGTAATGACAAGTTTGGAGTCGCTGTCTTCAATGCGTCCCTGCAATGCGTCCACGGAGAAGCCGCCGAACACCACGGAATGGATCGCTCCGATCTTGGCACAAGCCAGCATGGCAAAAGCGATCTCAGGGATGCGTCCCATGTAGATCGTAACGCGGTCTCCCTTTTTCACGCCCATGGCTTTGATGATATTTGCCATGCGGCTGACTTCGCGGTTCATGGCGAAATAAGAGAAGGTACGATGATCTTTGCCATCTTCACTTTCCCAGATCAGCGCCAGTTTGTTCTTTCGATGTGTCTTGAGGTGACGGTCGATTGCATTATGGACGATATTCGTTTTTGCCCCAACGAACCATTTAAAGAACGGCTTGTTGGAGTCATCCAACACCTTGTCCCACTTTTGGTACCATTCCAATTCTTCAGCCTCTGCCGCCCAAAAAGCCTGCGGGTCTTTCAAGGCTTTTTCCGCCATGGCGTCCCAGTCTTTTGCATTTGCCTGGGCAACAACTTCATCAGATGGATAATATACTTCGCCTTCCATTGCTTTTTGCTTTTTGGTAGCCATCGTTACTCCTTAAAAATGATATGGATTCCTTTGAACTAATGGGTCATGAACTCCCACGCCAGCCCGTGAGCGCACAGGATCAAGCCACAGAGCAGAAGCCCTTCCAATTGAAGGGGGTGCAATCCGACCAGATTGGCAAGACCTGCAAATATTGCAAAGAATAAAATCAATACATAGAGAGCGGGAACAGCCCAGCTATTTTTACTAAAAGCGCCATTGGGATTTGCTTCACGTGTCAATTGGATCAATTTGCTTGAATAAGAAAAACCCGCCCAGGATGC
This sequence comes from uncultured Chloroflexia bacterium, assembly GCA_963753655.1. Lineage (GTDB taxonomy): Bacteria > Chloroflexota > Anaerolineae > Anaerolineales > Villigracilaceae > Defluviilinea. The sequence goes on along the minus strand of CAVWDB010000015.1, from coordinate 54,417 downwards.
GACGACAAAGACCGCACGCCAGATCAATGAACTATCCACTCCAATTTGCGCGGCAAGACTCATCACACCAGGAATCAAAAACGAAGCATACACGCCTCCTGCCAGACGGCGCGTTGCTTCGTTTTGCAACCATTGTTCCTGCTTGTCCTTTACTACAGACCACCACAAACCGACCAGAGCGAAACAGGTCGCTGAAGTGACCGCATAGAACGTGCTGATATTCATGCTGTTCAATTCTCCTTTGGCAGGTTGAATTATAGGATATTTTATGCAAATACTCAAATTATTTTTCTACTCGATCCAATCTAATATCTTATGCCATGCTCCTGCGAAAGGCAGAAACCATGGACGACCATCATACAACCCCAAGGGAGCGTCAAGGAAGGGAAACGAAGCAAAAGGATGTTCCTTGATATTTCCCTTCATCATCGCCTCAGCAACTGTTTTGCCGAGATAGGTTGCCATGGCCACACCGTGGCCGGCGTACCCCAATGAATAATATATCCCATCTGTTTCGCCAACATGCGTCATCTGGTCGAAAGCGAAATCCAATGTGCCGCCCCAGACATATTCCACTTTTACATCCTTCAATTGTGGATACACCCCGATCATCTCACGCCGTAAGATTTCTGCGCTTCTTCCGATCGTGTTTGCTGTTTCAGGGAAGAATGCTGCACGTCCACCAAAGATCATGCGGTTATCCCATAAACGAAAATAATTCAAGTAATGTTTGTAATCGAAGATCATGCGGTTATTTGGGCTAAGTTCATGTGTCAACTCGACCGGCAGCCTTTCCGTAGCGATGATGAACGACCCGATCGGGATGATCTTCTTTTGTAATTTCTTTGTGGCATTTCCTGTATAACCAGACGTTCCCACCAAAACGGACTCAGCGCTTAAGTTGACCTCTTTCTGTTTGGATGAGAAACCGCTTCCCTCTTCGCTGGAGGCTGTTGACGTGTGCCCGTGCATGGAGCGACGCCCCAGCCTTTTCAGCTGCGTTTGCGAGACCTGTCACGTATTGCGCAGGGTTAAGACCACCGCTGCATTCGTCCAGCAACGCGCCGTGATAAATGTCTGAGCCGATTTCCGTTCGTTGTTGATTTGGTGAAATCAGTTTCACTTTATGGTTGAATTCCCTATCCATGAATTCAACTTCTTCTTTGAGCGCATCGTAATGTTTTGGCTTGTTCGCCGTAAGCAAATGACCATAACGCGCAAAACCGCAGTCGATATTTTCTTCATTGACGAGCTGTTCAACGGTGTCTATGGATTCGAGCGAGCATCGGAATAATTGCCTTGTTATATCCTGTCCGTATTTTTTAAACACGGTTTGCATGGGGAGCTTGAGACCGGTTAAGACCATGCCTCCATTACGTGAGCTTGCACCCCAGCCAATTGTCTGCGCCTCCAACACGGCCACATTGACATTTTGCTTTGCCAAAGTAAACGCTGCGCTCAGCCCTGTATACCCTCCGCCAATAATAGCAACATCCACTTTCTCGGGCAGGGGTGTCAGATTTGAACTCGTCGGGCATTTGCACGGTGGTATGCCAGTAGTTATGTTGTTTGGGTGTATGTTTCATCGATACAGCTATCGTGTGTTTTTTCGCTGCGTGGTGCAGGTCCTCGAATCACGATCCCCGGAATGAACAGGACAATGAAGATGACATTACTGCTTCCTTGTTGAGAGAAGGCTGGTATCCATAACAATTATCGACTGTATCTGTCTTCTGCCTGCTTTTGCATGCGCATGATCAGCACTTGTATAATAGCGCCGAGGATGACCAGACCAGCAGTGATGAGAGTCCGTTCTATTTGACTCAGCCTGAAAAGGGATGTCAGATAGATGCCACCGATCACGCTTGAAACAACGATCATCGCCCATTCAGTTAATACCCCCATGATCGCCGCGCCGAAGCCGCTTCCTACGATGAAAGGTAATAGAGGTACTCCCGGGGTTCCAGGGGAATAGTATTCGGAAAGGATGTATCCTCCAGCGATAAAGCCTGAGAGCGCATAACCTGCACGTTCATTGATGAGGGCGATGATTATGGCAAGAATGCCCGCTCCAACCACGAAGGCGATATCTGTCCATGCAGGTAACCCCGCGGGAAGAAGCGGCAGGAAGCGAAATGCAAGCAATGCTGTCATGCCGCCTGCAAAGAGGAAATTTAATTCGCGTCCAAGGAAGAGAATGATGCCTCCGATGACGCCTCTGATCAGATTGAAATCCATGGCATGTTCCTTTCAATATGAGCGTTATTATAAATTATCTGGAAGCGCGGGGTTATTTGGTTTTGCGGAGCATTTCACGCAGATGCCCCTGGAGTTCCTGCGGTAACTCAGGAGACATGCGCCGCAGGGAGATCCCAAGCAGTGGACTTTTTGTCTCTTTTAGAAGTTGTTGAAGAAAATAGATGGTCTCGTCCGGAGAGGCTTTATATAATGCGGTGATCAGATCCTGCAAGTCAGGTTGCAGAATGGCAGGAGAGGCTTTGACAATGGGTTCAACGATCTCAAAGATGGGGGGCAGATTGTCGAAGTCGCGCGAGTTGATGAGGGGGATAAGAGCCTGTATACCATTCGTCCACATACGCTGCCGAGCCGGGTGAAGCCATTCCTTGACAAGGATCAAAAACAGATCAGGCGTTTCGTTGCGGAGGCGTGTGAGACTGGTAGTGAGCAGCGCGGCGCGTACATTTGGGTCACGTACGGCTTGGGTCCAGGCGGTGAGACGGGCAAGCAGGCGTTCCTCCTGCGGAGGGATTCTTCCAAGCAGAAAGGCGGCCAGCAATAATGTTTCCAGCCAGCCCTCATCCCATAAAGCATCGGCGAGTTCAAGCGCCTGGATGGGTTTCCTTTCTGCAGCCGGTCCTAATTCTGTTTCGATCTGTCTCATGACAACGACAGGAGTTCGATAGGTGGGGAGAACCGATGAAGGCGCGACTCCCTGACTGCGCAGTGATCGATTGACGTAATGATCCAGTATCTCTCGATGTTCGCGCAAAAAATCATCTGGCTGGTCGAAGATGTCAGCCAGATGGGCGGTTTGTTTTTTAAGTTGGGCGAGGTCTATGGCGGGCATAAATATTTGCCGTCATTGCGAGGAGGGCTTTAGCCCGACGAAGCAATCTCATATCATGTTGGAGATTGCTTCGGGCAAAGAGCACGAGCGCCCTCGCAATGACGGGGCTGGGTTTTAATACGCTTTCGCGAAGTATACTTTTCGTTTAGCGGGTTTACCGCACACGATGCAGATGCCTTCGCCTGCAGGTTGATTCAAAGGAATGTTGCGTGTGGTGGCTTTGGTCTCTTCCTTTACTTTTGTTTCGCATTCTGTCGATTCACACCAATAGGCAAATGCCCAACCGTCCTTGACCGCTTCTTTGAGCTCATCGTATGTCGTCACGTTGTGGATGTTGGCATCGCGGTATTCAGTGGCGCGCTTGAGGAGTGAATCCTGAATCTCGGCGAGGAGCCCGTTCACGGTCGCAGTGAGATCCGTCTGTGGGACAAAGGCTTTGCCTTCCCGTCCGGGCTTGTCGCGGCGGGCAAGCGCAACGGAATTCTTTTCCACATCCTTGGGACCGATCTCCACGCGGACGGGGACGCCGCGCATCTCCCAATCGTTGAATTTGAATCCCGAACTGACGTTATCGCGGTCATCCATTTTGACGCGGAGACCTGCGCTCTTGAGTTCCATGAAGATGCGGTCGGCAACTTCCATCACTTTGATTTTTTCATCCTCCTTTTTAAAGATGGGAACGACGACGACTTGAATGGGCGCAAGACGGGGAGGCAGAACGAGACCCTGGTCGTCACCATGCACCATGATCATGGCGCCGATGATACGGGAAGAGATCGCCCAGGAGGTGGTTTCACAATATTGCAGCACATTCTCTTTGTTGAGGAATTGGATCTCAAACGCCTCGGCGAAATTCGTTCCAAAGTAATGGGATGTGCCAGATTGTAACGCGCGCTTGTCCCACATCATGGCTTCGATGGAGGTGGTCATCTGTGCGCCTGCAAAGCGTTCCGTCTCACTCTTGATGCCTTTGATGACAGGGATGGCGGCTTCCTCCAGGCAGAAGTGTTCATAAATATCAAGGATGCGATACATCTCCTCTTTGGCTTCTTCGGCGTTGGAATGAGCGGTATGCCCTTCGTGCCAATAGAACTCAGCCGTGCGCAGGAAAAGTTTTGTGCGAAGTTCCCAGCGAAGAACTGAGCCCCATTGCACGATGAGGATGGGCAGGTCGCGCCACGACTTGATCCACTTGGAATACATGTGACCGATGATGGTTTCAGATGTGGGACGGACAGCCAGCTTTTCTTCCAGTTCCTGACCTCCACCGTGTGTGACAACCGCCAGTTCTGGCGCGAAACCTTCCACGTGTTCCTTTTCCTTTTCAAAGAACGAAAGCGGAATCAAGGTTGGGAATGCCGCGTTGACATGACCTGTCTTTTTGAACTCAGCGTCCAGCCAGGAAGTGATGTTCTCCCATAGCGCCCAGCCATAAGGTTTGACGACCATACAGCCCCGCACGGGAGCGTAATCGGCAAGGTCGGCGCGCAACACAAGTTGGTTGTACCATTCTGAAAAATCTTCCGCACGTGTAGGTAATTTTTCTTCAGCCATTTTTCCTCTTTTATTATCTGCCCCGGTGGTCGAATAGGGCAAAGCCCGTATCGAGACTACCAATGGCAGGTGTAGTTGTTATTTTATGTTTGCATGTTATTGGTGGTTTCGATACGCCCTCGACGACCACTCGGGCTACTCAACCACCGACTTGCTCCAATAACTTCACAGCAGTATTCACATCCTCCGCAAACTTCAACGACCCTCGTTGATTCACGGGCATGTACGTTTCAAATGAAGTGAAGAACTGATCGAACGTGGACTGCCAGCCGCGCCCGATCAGTATCAACGGCCTCCGGGGCAGAGACTCCACGATCATCAAATTCCACATCAGGGATATTTCTGTTAATGTACCGGCTCCTCCAGGGAGGGCGAACGCCGCGTCGCATCCTTCGATCAAAGCCTGCAACCGCTCGATGAGCGTTTTCTTTCGCCATTCTTCTTTCACCCACGCGTTTGCCTTGACCTTTCGCCACTCTTCGATATCCTCACAAGTTACGCCGATGACATGTCCGCCAGCTTCGCTCGCACCGCGCGAGACAGCCTCCATCACACCGATGTACCCGCCGGTGAGGACAGTATGTCCGCGTTGAGCAAGAAGCTCGCCCAATAAACGGGCTTCTTCATATGCGGGTAAGTCGGGTTGTGGCTGTGCGCCACCGAATACGGTGATATTCATTTCATTCTATTTCCGTTGGTTGAGTAGGGCGAAGCCCGTATCGAAACCAACATGTAACCGAAGTACTTTTGCTTACGTGGTGGTTTCGATACGCCTTTCGCAACGAACCATTTCGACAGGCTCAATACGGCGGCTCAAGGCTACTCAACCACCTATTCAATCTGGTCTTTATCCCATTCTCTCGTTTTATTGATTTCCAACTTCTTCAACATTGCCTCTTCCAGGTCGATCCCGGTAACAGAAGCCAGTTCCAGTAAATACAAGCCCACGTCGGCAAGCTCGCTCGCCAGCTCTTCCTTGTCCGCCATTTCATCACGCCATTGGAAGTGCTCCAGAATTTCAGCCGCCTCAAGGGCAATTGAGATCGAAAGATTGCGTGGCGTTTGCGGACGTTTGGTGGTCTCTTCGAACCAGCCTTTCGAGCGGACGAAGTTCATCATTTCATCGGTGAGTTGTTTTATGTTCATAACGCAGTACCAGTTTCCAGTTAAGAATGAAGCGGGCTTGTCCTGAGCGGAGACGAAGGATTATCCATGCTTCGACTTCGTTCGTCGCAACTTGCGCTCCTCACTCCGCTACTCTGAAGAGTACGATGTCAGCGCGAATAAACAAAAACGGCTCGCCAGAGTCTGGGAGCCGTTCATTGACACGGTGAATCGAACCTTATCCAGACCAGGCGGTTTTTTGAGTGGCAGGTCGCGGTAACGGGTTTAGCATAATGTGGCGATTATACCTGAAAATTATTTTTGGGATGTGATTCGGTTTGCGGGTAAAATGGGTGTAGAGATTTACCATGCCACCCTTCCTTCAGTTCGTGATCCGTAGATTTTTCGTTATCCCGATCTCTCTGGTGATCATTACAATGACCCTGTATGCAGGCGTAATGCTCACACCAGCAGAGGCAAGAGCCCAGCTTTACCTCCCACCGGGGAGAGGCGGGGGAAGAGCGACCCAAGCCGTGATCGACGGCTATATCCGACAATATCATCTCGATGAACCCTATCCCGTACAATATTTTTATTGGATGAAAAGCCTCGTGAGTGGGGAATGGGGATACAGCCCGTCCCTGAATCAGGATGTGCTACCGGCTCTTCTCAAGCGGACACCTGCCACGCTCGAATTGACCTTGTTCTCGCTTTTGCTTTTCATCCCTCTCGGGCTGGTCAGCGGCGCGGCGGCAGGCTGGAAGCCTGTTCGGCTCGGTGATAACATTTTTCGAGCCACTGCATTTTTAGGGATGACCGTGCCTCCCTTCATTCTTTCCCTTATCTTTCTATCGGTCTTTTATATCCTGTTGGGATGGTTCGCTCCGGGTCGGCTTGGGGTCGAATTTGGATTCGACATCACAAGAGAAACGTACAGGAACTTTACCGGTTTTTATACCATCGATTCGCTGTTGAACCTGCGCTTTGATATTTTTCTCGAATCGTTACAGCATATTGCCATGCCTGTATTGACATTGGCTCTCTATAACTGGGCAACGCTCGGACGCATCACCCGCTCCATCATTATCGAACAACGCCAAAAGGAATTCATCGTTTCTGCCCGTGCCCGCGGATTGACCGAACGCCGTGTGTTATGGAAACATGCCTTCTTTAGTGTCCTTGCGCCCTCCCTCACCAGCATCGCCCTTTCGGCGGCTACGATTTTAACGGGGGCTTTCGTTGTCGAGATCATCTACAATTTTCACGGTATTTCGGAAGTGCTTGCCACTTCCATGCAGGGCATCCCGGATGCCCCCGCCGCGTTGGGATTTGCCGTATACAGCGTTGTTATGGTTCTGCTCCTGATGTTTATACTGGATGTTGCACAAGCCATCCTGGATCCTCGCATTCGGGAGGACATACTCAAATCATGAGACGCGTCCGCCGCTTTTTTTCCCATTGGCAAAATGTGTTGGGGTTCCTGCTGGTTCTTTTCTTTGTGATCGTAGCTCTTATGGCTCCGGCGCTTTCTCCGTTTGATCCTGATACTCCGGGTCCCTTTAAAAAGGTGGGGCATACTCGTCTGGATTTGTTTAAACCCGAACCCCATCCGCCCTCAGATATTGCCTTGCTCGGCACATTGCCCCAGCAATATGACGTGTTCCATACGCTCGTTTGGGGTACGCGCGACGCTCTCAGCTTTGGCTTGCTCGTGGTGCTGATTTCAGGAGCGTTCGGCGTCATCTTTGGCGCGGTGGCAGGGTACGCAGGCGGAAGCGTCAACCGCCTAATGATGCGTATCGCCAATTCGTTTCTTGCCTTCCCGGTCATTGCAAGCGTGGTTTTCCTGCAACAACTGATGGCAATTGCCATCCAGTCTGCAGGCGGGACATTCTTTTTCAATACACAATACTACGGCAGGATCGTGGATGTTGTTGGTTCGCCGTCTCTGATCCAGATATTGCTGGGTTTGGTCAATCCGCTCATGCTCAGCCTGATCCTCTTCTCATGGATGCCATATGCGCGGCTGGTCAACACGACCGTCATCTCCATCAAGAACATGGATTTTATTCAAGCCTCGCGCGCGCTGGGCGCCAACCCGGCTCGTACCGTTTTCCGCCATTTGATCCCTAATTCGATTGCCCCCTCCATTGTTTTGATGGCAAGGGATGTGGGCAGTGTCGTCATCCTCCAAGCCACGCTAACCTTTATTCGATTGGGCGGCAATTCTCCCTGGGGCGAAATGCTGTCGATTGGGCGCAATTGGATCATAGGTCCCGGAGGCGGTCTGTTCACTTATTGGTGGGTGTTCATGCCTGCCACATTGGCGATCATGCTATTTGGCATCGCCTGGAATTTAATTGGCGATGGGCTTATAGAATTATTCGACCCGAGGTCTTATTGATGAACCTTTCAGACCATCTCGCCGCCTCCCTAACTTCTGACATGCTTGCCCTCATCCGCCTCGTCAAAGTGGACGCGGAAGCATTAGGCTATCCCCTCTATATCATCGGCGGCTCCGTCCGGGACCTTCTGCTTGATTCCACTATAAAAGACTTTGACCTGACCGTGGAAGGGGATGCAATCAAACTGGCGCGCTCCCTTGCAAAACAGCACGGCGGCAAGGTGACAGCACATAGCAAATTTGGAACCGCCAAATGGTTCCTGCCCAAAGACTTGACGACGGAATCATCCGATACGCTTGATCTCATTTCAGCCCGTTCCGAAACCTATAAATACCCCGTTGCTTTGCCCACTGTGAAAACCGGCAGCATGGACGATGACATCCGCCGCCGCGATTTCACCATTAACACGCTCGCCATTCGTCTCGATGACCCTTACTTCGGCGAACTGCGCGATGACCTCAACGGCATGGACGATTTGAAGCAGGGCATCATCCGTGTACTGCACGATAACTCCTTTACAGATGATCCCACGCGTATCTATCGCGCTGTTCGCTATGCGGAACGTTATGGCTTTAAGATCGCTGATGAAACTTTGACCTTAATTCCCGAAGCTCGCCCATTGATCGAGAAACTCTCCGCCCAACGCATTCGTCATGAACTCGATCTGATCCTTGAAGAGTGGAGCGCCGTCACGACGCTGACAAAGCTCGGAGAGTTGGACTTGCTCAAACCGATCCATCCCGCCTTATCATTTGACCAGGCTGCTCATACGCGCCTCGCTGACTTGCATACCTATCGCGGCCTGCAGCATCTCTCCCCATGGAACGTGACCAAAGGTGAACAGATGAATGCCTCCGACCTGGGCTGGTTGCTTTGGCTGATGTCCTTATCGAATGAAGAGATAGCCTCGTTGAACGAGCGCCTCCATTTCACAGCGGACTTGCTTGCTTCATTGTTCGCTGTTTCCATGATGTTCAAGGATCAGTCCGTCTTTATCGGTTTGAAACCCAGCGAATGTGTGGAACGACTGGAATCCTTCCCTGTCAACGCAGTCGAAGCCATTGGATATATAGCAGAAGACGCGCGCGTCAAAGAACGCTTCGACGAATACATCTCCAAGTGGCGTTATATCAAGCCTCATACCAACGGCAATGACCTCAAAAAGCTCGGCATCCAACCGGGACCACGCTACGCCGTCCTCCTCCGCCAACTCCGCAACGCCTGGCTGGATGGGGAGGTGGAGACGGAAGAGGAAGAGAAAAGATTGCTGGAGAGATTGATTAATCAGGAGGATTAAATAAATTCAAGTCAACAAAAGGGACCCCAGTTTGTTCATTATTTTCAACCGAGTTATTAATGCTTTAAGTTGAATTGAGGTGGATCAGGACGCCCAGAGGAAGTAGAGGAGGTAGTCTGCAGATACTATTGAAGGCTAACAGAAGAAGAAAAAAATGAAGCAAATACCAAGCTGAGCAGTCAAGATTTTAGTAATGAAAGATTAATCTGAGGCCAAAGATTTTATTTAGTAAAAGCTGGTTTGATTGATTCTTCAACAAGAGGTGTTTGGAACCTTACGGAAAAGGGTCGAACCACATCCTTGACGGCTGAACAAGCATTAGCTTTATTGCAATCGAATTCATAAACCATTTGTTGCAGATAGGAAAAAATCAAAAGTCGAAATAAGTTCCCGACGATGAGACTTCTATACCTGAAGACGTTGATCATCGATCATCGATTGCTGAGTATTTTGTTGGGACTTCCTGCTGATGGCTTTGAACGTCTTTGTCAAAGGTTATTACGGGAATCTGGATTTGAAAAAGTACAAATTACTGGCAAAAGCGGCGATGGAGGTCTCGATGGTATAGGCATTTTACAAGTAAATCCCTTTGTAAGGTTCAAAGTTCTTTTTCAGTGCAAAAGATATTCTGGTTCCGTATCTCCATCCCAAGTGCGTGACTTTCGAGGAGCAATGATGGGGCGAGCAGATAAAGGCATTATTCTTACCACTGGAACATTTACGCTGATGCACGTAAAGAATCTGTTCGAGATGGTGTTCCTCCTATAGAGCTTGTTGATGGAGAAAAACTGATTGATATGTTTGAAGAGCTTAAATTGGGCTTAAACCTAAAAAAGCTTATGAGATCGAATCCGCCTTTTTTCATGAGTTCAGGAAATAATAATGTACATTGAGCCCTTCCTCGACTTCACAACACAACGACCCTACCGCTCTGAGCGTGTCACACTCGGATATTTCAACACCAGGCAACAACAGTAATGGATATTGCCATTGTATTTATCTTAGTTCTTGCAAATTCCTTCTTTGTGGCTTCTGAGTTCGCGCTGGTCTCTGTGCGCAAGACACGTATCGATCAGCTTGCCGCCGAAGGGAATAGCGCCGCGGTTGTGGTTCAGAACGCCGTGCGTGACCTTGACCGTTACATTGCCGCCACACAAGTTGGGATCACCATCGCCTCCCTTCTTCTGGGGGGTCTGGGTGAAGAAGCGTTGGAGCCGCTTCTACATCCCCTCTTCGCCTGGATTCCCGAAACGTGGCAGGGTATCACCGCTGCAGGGTTATCAGCGGGCTTTGCTTACTTTATTATGACGACTCTGCATGTCATTATTGGCGAGTTGATGCCAAAGTCCATTGCGCTTCAAAAACCGGAGATTACTGCGCTTTGGATCGGCCGTCCCATGTCGTTCTTTGCCACCATCTTCACTCCATTGACTTGGATGCTGAACGGCATAGGGAACTTCCTTTTACATCTTATCGGCTTTCATTCCGCCGAAGGACACAGCCAGGTGCATTCCCCTGAAGAACTCGATATGTTATTTACAGAGTCGCATAAAGGCGGTGAGATCAATCGGACCGAGTTTGAGATATTACATCGCGTCGTCCGCTTCTCGGATACGACCGCGCGCGCGGTGATGGTGCCGCGTTTGGAGGTGCAGGCTCTGCCGGTGACCATCACACGCAGTGCATTAACTGATTTTCTACAGAGCCGTCCGCACACTCGCATTCCGGTATATCAGGATTCCTTGGATAAAGTTGTTGGAATCGTCAACTCCAAAGATCTGGAGCATATGAACTACCGGGAACTTTCCAAAGAGTTGGAACAATTGAAGATGGGGATTTCCAATGGGAACGATGGTCAACATGCACTGGATGACAGCCAGCAGTCCAGTGAGGGAATGTTGGATTTAACGCCGTTGGTGTTTGAGGCGGCGTTTGTGCCTGAAACGCTTCAGGGTGGATAAATTGCTGACAGAGTTCAAAAGACGCCGCCAGCAGATCGCCATTGTCGTGGATGAATACGGAGGCACGGCCGGGCTTGTAGCGCTCGCAGACCTGCTGGAACAGGTTTTTGGAGACATGCCCGATGAAGCCGATGCAATAGAACCAGAGATTTTGAAACTGCCAGATGATCGTATCCAATTGGCAGGGCGCGTCACAATAAACGAAGTGAATGAACTCTTCGGTTTTGGCTTTCGCTCTGATGAGGCTGAAACAATGGCTGGTTTGGTCCTGAATGCTTTGGGCAGAATTGCGTCCGTTGGCGATGAAGTGGAAATTAACGGTTTTCATATACGTGTTGAGAAAGTTGACCGCCTTCGTATCGCTACTTTGATTTTGACTCTCCCGGCAGGGAAGGATGCAAGTGCTTAGTCCATTTTTCTTGAAGCAGTAAATTTGAAAAGCTGAAATGATGAAACAAAAATTGTAGAAAACAGGTGAGCTCATTTAATCATATGAACCTCCAACCCTACCTTGACTTCACAACACAACTTGCCTACCGTGCCGGGCGCATCACACTGGGGTACTTCAATACAGGCATCCGCCCCGACTACAAAGCGGATGATACCCCCGTCACCGCCGCCGACCGCGCCGCCGAAGAATTCATCCGTGGTGAGATAGAAAAAACCTATCCAACCCACGCCATCGTTGGCGAAGAATTTGGCGAATCGTCCCATCCAGTCTCGCGCTGAGCGGAGCGATAGCGGAGACGAAGCGGGTATGCGTTGGTTCGTCGACCCCATCGACGGTACTAAATCCTTCCTGCGCGGCGTTCCGCTCTATGGTGTCTTGATCGGCTTGGAGATCGAGGGTGTGATACAAGTCGGCGCAGCGTATTATCCGGGCACCGATGAAATGCTCTGCGCGGCGGACGGACTCGGCGCGTGGTGGAACGGCAAACGCGCCCGTGTCTCTGAAGTGGATACCTTCGAGCGCGCCTGGTTCTGCTATACCAGTCATCATGCCTTTGAGAAGCGTGACCCCACACTTTGGAAACGAATTTCCGATGCCGCTTACGTTCTGCGCGGCTGGTCGGATGCGTACGGTTATCTCGCCGTTGCTACAGGTCGCGCCGAAGTGATGATCGACCCGATCATGAACGATTGGGATTGCGGTCCGTTCCCGGTCATACTCCGTGAAGCGGGAGGCTACTTCGGTTCGTGGAGCGGCGAAGAAGGTCATACTCACGGCGAAGCATTAGCAGTTAACGCCGCGCTCAAGCCCAAAGTCATGGAATTGATGCGAAGCGCGTAGCGCATCCTGCTATAATGTGGGGCAACCCGATGTCAGAACGAAAAACACTCCCCCTCAAAGAACTTGATGACCGTCTACCGTATCGCCTGCGCGGGCAATTCATGTCCACGCCCGAGCTGGCGCTGTTGCGAGTTTTGCAAAACATGGTGCGGCATCATTATGTCATTTGCCCCAAGGTCGGGTTGAATGACATTTTTTATATCGTGCGCCCGAACGAGAACGTACATTTCTTCAACAAGATCTTTCGCAAGCATGTGGACTTTTTGCTGTGCGAACCTGATACGCTCAAACCGGCATTCGGCATCGAGTTGGTGAAGCCTGTCGCAAAAACCGAAACGCGTGAAACCGATCAATTCATGGAGGACTTGTTCCTCAGCGCGGGCCTGCCGCTTGTGCATATCCCTTCCAGTCAACAGTATTCAGAGGACGACTTGACGGAGTTATTTCAACTCTCGATCATCAAAGTGAAGGAGACGAAACCGTTGCGCGCGTCGTCGGAGACTGATTCGGTTCCCATGTGCCCTGTCTGCGGCCGGATGATGGTCCTGCGGATCAATCGCAATGGTTCCGATAAGGGAAAAAAATATTACGGTTGTATGGATAGTCCCAAGTGCAGTGGGGTGGTGGCGATCGATTGAGATAAAGTGACGGTCACCTTCACCCGCAGGGCGCTTCGCGGAGGTGACCGTCACTTGTTTATTCTTCGTCAAGCATAATGCTTCTTTAGTTCTGACGCGTAACTTGCTCCTACATTTGTTCTATTGTCTTTGAGCCAATCTCCCAAACGTGTCTTACAACGCGGCGGCTCTTTGGAAACCAACAAGCCCGCCATCAATCCATCCACTTCCTCTGGGGTGAGCAGTACGTCATTAACGAAGAGACTCAAAAACTGTGAGGCGAGTAAAGCCAGCTTGGGCGGGAAAGAAATTAACGGTCGTTTTATGCCAACCTTGTCCTCGATCAATTGCACCATTTCCTTGAATGTGAAGATGTCGGGTCCAACTGCATCGATAACGTAGCTGTCCTTACTGTAAACGCCTTCTACAGCGAGTTGGGCAAGATCATCCACGTAGACAGGTTGGATGCCATACGAGCCATCGCCGGGCAGGGCGAAGAATGGAAGCCGCCGCAGAAGATAGGTAATATTGTTGATGAGAATATCCTCTTTCCCAAACAGCACCGTGGGACGCAAGATAGCATAAGACATTCCCGATTCGATAACAGCCTTCTCGTTTGCCGCCTTGCCCCAATAATAAGGGAGATGTGAATCCGCCGATGGGTTGGCGATGCTGATATGGACGATCCGTTTTACACCTGCGGCTTTGGCGGCATTGACCAGCTTGCGCGTATTCTCCACGGCGCGCGGCTGCGTGTTCTCACCTTTATCAAAACGAACCCAATAGGTATTGACCAACACATCCACGCCTTGCAGGGATTGGGTCATGCCTGCTTCGTCAAAATCCAACGGGTAGGCTTTGACCTTTCCATTGAACGGGTCGGGACGGTTGGGGTGTCCCGTCAGCGTAATGACTTCCTCGCCGCGTTCTAAAAGCCGTTTCGTAATGTACTTGCCTGAATAACTGAAAGCGCCTGTAACTGCTATTTTCATTTTTATCTCCTTGTGTCGCGCTGAGCGGAGCCGTAGGCGTAGACGAAGCGCCATAAGCTGGGTAAACGCGCTTCGTCTGCGGGACAGAATATCACTGTCCCTCCGCTCAGCGCGAGGATTATTTCAATACACCCAAAATCTTCGTGACATTCGAAAAACCTAAACTCTCCAACTTAATGACTGCCTTTGTGAGATTATCAATTGCATCGAAGAATTCCTGCAAGGCTTGCACGCGGGCATAAACGAAATTCCAATCTTCGTTCTCCACCCAGTTTTCTTCCATTGTTACAAGCGTTTCCTTCACCGATTTAATGGCACGATCAAACTCCGAGTTTTGGCGTTCCTGTAAAATGGATCGGATCGCCGCGTAGAAATCCGATTCGGCTTCATAGTAATCCTTGCGGTCACCGAGTTTGGTGGAGCGGTGGACTAGTCCCATACGCGCCAATGTGCGGATCTCGGTGCTGATCGCACCCTTGGTGAGTCCCGTTTCGGAGACGATCTCATCCAGTGACAAGGAAGCGGGGGAGAGGTAGAGCACGGCGAAGATGGCGCCCATCCCTTTTGGGAAACCCCAGAAGCGGCTGATCTGACTGAGTCCCTGTATGAAGTCTTTTTTGATCTTGTTGAGCGATTGTGGCATGGTCTTTGTCTTTCGTTATGTACGTTTAGTAATTACTAAACGAAATATACGACGACAGATAAGATTTGTCAAGACCTTAAACCTGCGCGTAGACAAATTGTTAAGAAACTCATTATTGAGCGAATTAAATTGTATTGAAACGTTGGAATAAAAACATCTACAAAAGTTTATGGAAAACTTGTAGATGTTTTAGGTTCTAAATCAGCCAATACAACGGCGGATAGCCAAGCTCTTTTATGAGTTTATGGTTGTGTGTAAAACATTTGAAATAATTCTTCTCCTGTTTTACCATTTACTGTTTCGTTGTATTGTTGAATTGGAACTCGTAAACCTATTCTTTCTGATGTACTTTTCTCGAATCCAAATTGGACGAAACCAGAATGTGAACCCATAAGCATATCGGAAGGAAGAGCATTCACTACCTGCATCACTTGAGAGATCCAATTTCCAAAAGTTTCGTGGTCGTTCAAATCAGTCACTGGCAGGGTAACGTAAAAATCCGTTTCTATCGCAAGGAATTTGACAACCTGTCCATTGGCGCCCATGCAGTTTTCGCCAAAGGCCGTAGCATATGAGGTGGAATTTTGGTTCAGGGTTTTTACAGTCTGGTCGAGTTGTTCGGTGAGTTCGGGGAGATCGTTGTACGCCCACTGATATCCACAAGCCTCTTGCGATATGGAAGGAGTGGGAAAATCTCCATCAGGTGGTTGTCCGATGTTGGGAGTGCTTATCGTGGCGATGATCTTTGGGTTCGATGATTTAGTTGTGGGAAGTTCAAAAGGAATTTTCTCTATTGAGTTTGTAGCAGTCTGATTTGTTGCGGATCCACCTTCAGGGGAGGGAACGCCTGGGGCACACGCGCCCAGAACCAGGGTCAAGAGAAGAAGCGTTTTTGTCAATTTCATCATTGTTTAATACCTCCGAATTTATTCGTCCTATTCTTATCCAAATTCCCGATATTTGTTTACTTATTAGGGATATTTATCACTTATCTGATAAATATCTATACGTTATAACAAGGACGTGATCACGCTATTGGAAGTTCCTGTCGGAAAATATGTACGGCTGGCGGAAGCCAATGATGTATTGCGCAAAAAGCTAAAGACTTATGGCTTGCACATCGACGATCGTTTGCAGGTTATACGTGTTGCGCCGCTGGGCGGTCCATTATTGGTTGAGGTCAACGGACGTGAGATCGCATTGGGACGCACGGTGGCGAAAAAAATTTTAGTAGAGGTCGAATGAGAGTTGCATTAATCGGGCAGCCGAATTGCGGTAAGAGTACATTGTTTAATCAGGTGGCGGGTTACAAAGCCGAGACGGGAAATTTCAGCGGCACGACTGTGAAGTATACCGAAAGCCGCGTGCGTGTGGCGGGTAAGGTGATCGAGTTGGTAGACCTGCCCGGCGCATACACGCTTGAGACTGGCAGTCCGGCGGAAATGGAAGCGGCGCACTATTTGGATTCGCAGGATGTGGATGTCATCATCAATGTGGCGGACGCGACGCATTTATCTTCGGCTCTCGAATTGACCTTTGAACTGCTTCCGTTAAATAAGCCTGTCGTCCTCGCCCTGAACATGGTTGACGAAGCCGCCCGTTTGGGATTGCACATTGATGGCGCAGGTCTATCCTGTGAATTGGGAATTCCTGTTTTGCCTCTGGTCGCCAGCAAGGGACGCGGTGTAAAAGGGTTATTCGTGAAGAGTTTGCAGGCTGGAGGGAAAGAAACGGGAAAAACAATAGACGCGGTTGAACCACTGGATGCCTATGAACGACATGCACGCGCACGCAGATTAGCTGATCAATATATGAAGCAGGGTGAACGTGTTTTTACGATGCGTGATAGGCTTGACGATGTTTTGCTTCATCCGGTTTTGGGGTATGCGATTTTATTGGTTGTGTTGCTTTTATTCTTTGAAACTGTATATGGAATCGGGAAAGTTACTGAACCGCCTTTGCTGGCGTTGTTCGACTTTTTGACCAAAGGTGTGTTGACCCCGTTTGGCGCGGGAACATTAATCTCGGAAATCGTGTCGGGAATTATGCAAGGCATTGCAGCAGGTGTTGCGATTGTCTTTCCATATCTATTGCCGTTTCTGCTTGGGTTGGGTATTCTTGAAGACATCGGTTATCTCCCGCGCATTGCGTTCCTTATGGATTCTCTCATGCACCGTATCGGACTACATGGCAAAGCCATCGTGCCGTTCATTCTTGGGTATGGATGCAATGTGCCGGCTGTCATGTCCACACGCACGTTGGAAGAGCCGCGTGATCGGTATCTCGCCGCGGCGTTGGCAACTTTGGTTCCCTGCGCGGCGCGGCTGGCAGTGGTGTTTGGGTTGGTGGCATTTTATGTCGGTCCACTGGCGGCGTTTGGGTTGTATATGTTCAACCTGTTTGTCATCGCGTTGACGGGACGCATTCTCTCGAACATGATGCCTGAAGACACGCCGGGCTTGATCATGGAAGTGCCGCCGTATCGTGTACCCACTTTGAAGAACGTGACCAGTAAAGCCTGGTTCCGTATGCGTGAGTTCGTTGTTGAAGCCTGGCCCGTGCTGATTGTAGGGAGCGCCATCCTTGCAACCCTGAATTATTTTGGTTTTGCGAGCGTGTTCAATTGGCTTGTCCGCCCGATCACCTGGGTGATGGGTTTGCCCGCCGAAGTGGGCATCCCGCTGATCTTTGGGATTCTGCGCAAGGAGCTATCGCTCGTGATGTTGAGTCAGGCGTTGGGAACAACGAATTTTGACTCGGCATTGACAACGACGCAAATGGCGGTCTATGCCACGTTTGTAATGTTCTATATTCCATGTCTTGCAACGTTGGCTGTTTTAAAGCGGGAGTTGGGAACGCGCGCGATGCTCTACATCACCGCGTTGACGGTGGTGGTCGCGTTGATCGCGGCAATGGCGGTGAGAGGGATTTCAATTGTCATCTGATGGTTGTCAGGATGTTGATCTTGTAAATCAGGACTGCTTTGCTTATCGGTGGTTTCGATACGCCCTGCAACAAACACGCAGGGCTACTCAACCACCGAGTTACTCAACATATCCGCCGCGGCGGATGCCATCAACGCAACACCATTGATCAGCGCCCGTTCATCGAAATCGAATTTGGGGTGGTGATGAGTGTAGTTGAGATTCTTCTCGTCATTAGCTGATCCGATAAAGAAAAAACAACCATTCACTTTTTCCTGCATATAACCCATATCCTCTCCCCACATCGTGAGATAAGGCTCGGTTTTAATTTCGGTATCTGAAAAGAGAGATTGTGCACTTTGCAATACGCTCGCAGAGACAGCATGATGATTGATGACCGGAGCAGTGACTCTGTTTGATGACGATCCCAACTTCACATCCCATGCTCTCCGCAATGCCGTGGACGATCTTTTCAAATCGTTCCAGAACCAGTGCGCGGGTTTCATGATCGAAAGTTCGGATCGTACCTGTGAGTTCCGCGATGGGCGGGATAACGTTGAACGTCGTGCCTGCATGGATGGATGTAACGCTGACAACTGCAGGTTTCAATGGAGAGACGCTTCGTGATGTAATGGTTTGCAGGGCTGTGACGATCTGTGCCGCGGCAACGACAGGGTCAAGCGTTGTGTGAGGCGCGGCGCCGTGACCACCTTTGCCTGTCAGTTTGATCGAGAAGAGCTCTGCTCCAGCCATCACAGCGCCCTTGGCGACATGAATCCAGCCAACCGGTTTGTCATTGTAAAGATGGAGCGCGAGTGTCTTCTCCACTTTTGGGCTTTCAAGCACGCCATCCCTCATCATCATCAATGCACCGCCCAATTCTTCGCCGTTCGTTCCTTCTTCGGAGGGTTGGAAGCAAAATTTGATGGTGCCTGCCAAGCTGTCCCTGTGTTCATTTAATATTTTTGCAACGGTCAGCCCGATGGCAGTGTGACCGTCGTGTCCGCAGGCGTGCATCACGCCTTGATTTATGAGACGCGTACTCCGCGCCTGTTTCTTCGACGATGGGGAGCGCATCCATATCAAAGCGGAGCAGGATCGTTGGACCCGGTCTTGATCCTTCCAATAAGCCGACCACGCCGGTCTTGCCGACTCCTTTGGTGACTTCAATACCGAGCGCTTCGAGTTCTTTTGCAACGATGCCGCTTGTGCGGATTTCGTTATATCCAAGTTCGGGGTGCATGTGAAAGTCACGCCGCAGGGCTTGAGTGTAGGGAAAGAGGTCTTTGGCTTGTTGAAGGAAATTGGGCATGGATGATGGTTCCTGTTTTTTGGAGTCAGGGAGCTTGCTCACGAGACCGCCAGCACACTCTAAAGAGTACCCTAGCTGGCTGATTCCAAATTATGTCTCCAGGTTGTTCAATACCTCCCGCAGCGTGCTGGCGGAATTTTCCAGAGCTTTTTGTTCATCGCGTGTGAGAGATGCTTCCACGATGCTGACGACACCGTCCTGCCCGATCACACAAGGGACGCCGAGACAGACATCCTTGATGCCATACTCACCGCCCAGAAACGTGGATATGGTGAGGACGCTTTGCTGATCCTGTAAAATGGCGCCAACAATGCGTGTGAGCGCCATGCCAATGGCATAATAGGTCGCGCCTTTGTAATTGATGATGTGATAGGCCGATTCTTTTACTTCACGCACGATCCGTTCGCGTTCCGCGTGCCAGTCCCCGTTTCCGCATTTGGGTGCGTATTCATCCACTGGGACGCCTGCTACATTCGTCATGGACCATGCAGGAAGTTCGCTATCGCCATGCTCACCCAAAATATAGGCGTGGACATTGCCGACATCTACACAGCAATATTGGCTGATCAAATAACGGAAGCGTGCGCTATCCAGCACCGTTCCTGAACCGATGACACGGTTCTTCGTCCAGCCCGAATGTTTCAAAGCGACGTGAGTGAGAATATCTACGGGATTGGATGTGACGATAATGATGCCCTGCGAGTTCTCGCTCACAATATCGTCCACGATGGATTTGATGATGGAGGCGTTCCTTTGCAGGAGGTTGAGTCGCGACTCGTCCGGTTTTTGTTTGGCTCCGGCAGTGATGACGATGACACTGGCGTCCGCATAATCCTTTTTACCACCTGCATGAATTTGCACAGGAGGATAAAAGGGCAGTCCGTGTGCCAGGTCAAGGACCTGCCCGTCGGCGAGGTCCTGGTTGGCATCCATGAGACAGATCTCATCTGCCAGTCCTTTTTGCGCGAGCGCATACGCAAAGGAGGAACCAACCGCGCCTGCGCCTATGATCACTACTTTTCTTGATTTCCACATTGTTTCCATACTTGTAAATTCCTCTTCCTTGTTATTTATAAAATTGCCATTGTATACTATCCGTGACCCGGAAATATTTTTGTGATCTTATGTTGATAGATTTTATCCCAGCTCGTCTTGGTGACTGTGTCTTCTTCGGGAACCATCAGGTGTGGATGCAGGTCGCCTGTGAAGGCAAAACCTTCGTCGAGGATCAGGGTGACACTATCGTCTGAATGACCAGGTGTGGAGATGATCTCTCCGTCCAAACCCAGCGAGGCAAGAAATTTGCGACTGTCCTCAAGTCTCAAGAAGAAATTATCATCCTGTTTGATCTCAAAGGCAGGGAAATTTTTGGATTTGAAGAAATCGTTGAGCTGATCCATGAAGCCGACCTGGCTTTCCATGAGGATCATCTTGGCACCCAGTTTTTTGAAGTCCTCCACCAGACCGGCATGGTCGGGATGGAAGTGTGTGACGAGAATGTATTTAACCTCTTGCGGCGAGATGCCTTTGCGTTTGAATTCCGCCGCGAATTGCGGGAACGTGTTATGCCAGCCGCAGTCAACGAGCAGGTATCCGCCCTTGATCTGGATGGCGTAGTAGTTGGTGGATTGGTAGCCGAGGTTGACGATGTTCATGATTTGTTTATGTCATTGCGAGGGTTGGTGGTCGAGTAGTCCGTTTGCTTTTTTACGAGACATATCGAGACCGGCCGAAGCAATCTTGTTATTATGGGGCGAGTTGCTTACCGGTGGTTTCGATATGCCCTTCGCAGCAACCGTTCAGGGCTACTCAACCACCGAGTTTCTCATTTTCCGTATTTCACCACCCTAAACTTTTCTTCAAAACGAGGATTCTCTTCGGTGCTGTCTTCGGTGTGACGGGTCTTCATGCGCTCTTTGAATTTTTCGATGTCGCCGATCTGGGATTTGTGTTGCAGTAACGCCTTTAGTTTGGTCTGCCATGTGTCGGTGATATCAATGGTCGTGTTTGGCTGGCTGGTGAGGGAGCACCATATTTCTTTGGGCATGTGCGGTTCATATCCTTCTGGGATCAGTTCAGGGAAGAACTCCTTGTTGCCCGCAGCGGGAAAGACGGCATCGAGGACAACCTGTCCCGCGGCGCGGTGATCGGGGTGGTTGAGTCCGTAGATCGCAAATAGATTTTGTGGGTCACAGGTGACAAGAATATCGGGTTTGAATTTGCGGATGACGCTGTACGATTTCTCGGCGTAAATTGATATCAGGGACAAGATAGCCGTCTTCGGTATCCATAAAATGGACTTCCTTCGCTCCGATGACTTTTGCCGCAGAGTTCTGTTCTTCATGACGGATGGCGCATAGCGCGTCGGGAGTCATATCGGTGGAGGTGGAATCGTTGAAGCCTTTGTCGCCGCAGGTAATGAGTTGATAAGTGATGGAGTGTCCGTCGCGTGCCCATTTAGCGAGCGTGCCACCGCAGAAGAATTCAGGGTCATCGGGGTGGGCGAGAATGACGAGAATGTTTTGCGGGGAGTCCCACGTTCCGGGGAGAGAAGTATCAGGGGTCATGTATCAGGTTCTAGGTGTAGAGAAGTTCCAAGGGTCAGGTATCAGGCGTCGGTTTGGGGTGAGGCGTGCATCGGTTCAGGTAAAAGTTTGGGAGGAGGAAAAGCTGTTTACCGCGAAGCACGCTAAGAGCGTGAAGGTTATCCAATTAAAATGGGCGGGACGCTTCGACTCACCTGCACTTGCGCCAGGTGCAAGTGTCGTTATCACTCCGCTCAGCGCGGTCCCGCCCTTACGATCAATTGTTATTGTTTTTATTTTTGAGTGGGCTGGATTTGCCGCAGGTACATCCGCCGCTGTTGTGACGGTCACAGGGGGCTTGCGACTTGCGGCGCAGGGTTTCGAGTTCATCCCACGGTTCGATCTCTTCCTTGGTGAAGGTTTCGCGTGAGCGCCTGCCTTCTGCATCTTCGATCAGCACCACCACCTGGTTGCTCATGGGCATCAGGTCTATGACCTTGCCTTCGCCTTTGGGGGTGACCACCTTCTTGTTGCGCTTGGGAAGCTCCTTGCGGGCGGCAACGTATTGATCGTATTCATAAATGAGACAGCAGCGCAGGCGTCCGCACATGCCGGTGATCTCGTTGGGTGTGAGTGAGATGCCCTGGTCTTTTGCCATCTTGATGGAGATGGGAGAGAAGTCCGTCAGGAACTTTGAGCAGCAGCGGGTTTCGAGTCCGCAGGCGCCCATGCCGCCGATGATCTTTGCCACGTCGCGCGGACCGATCTGCCGCATTTCGATGGTGGTGTTTGGATAAAGATTTTGCATATCCCTTTTAAGGGATTTGAGATCCACCTTGTCATCGCTATCTGTGTTGAAGAGAAAGGCGAGACGTGTACCATCGTAGTTGTATTCAGCCGTGACGATCTTGACGCCCTGGAGTTTGAGTTCGGAAGCGCGGGCACGGCAGTTGATCATGGCTTCCGTCTGTTTGGCTTGCCAGGATTGAAGCAGTAACAGGTCACGAGGGGTAGCCCGCCTCTCTACGGACCTCCAGCCGCCTTCGGGTTTCGGGGGCATTTCCTTAATAACCTGTATGACCTCGCCGAGATGTTTACCGCGTGAGGTATCCACGATGACGTGCTCGCCAACTCCCACATCAGGGACGGCGGATGTGTCAAAATGATAGATCTTGCCTACTTTGGTAAAGCGTACACCAATAATGTTTTTGTCCATAGTGAGAGAATTATACCAGCCCAGCCCTCGGCTATTAACATTATTTCCCCGAATGTATCCATTCGGGGAAATAATGTTGTCAAGCGATCTGCCAGAAGTTCAATACGGCGAATTAGTTTCCGCATGGGCTGACATTGCGCCAGTTTGGCACCGTGTCGTCAACGATTTGGTTTCCATCTGTGCCATAGGTCAATGTAAGCTGGCGGTTGGCAATTTCATCACAAGCCGCGCCCTTCTCTACGTAATCAAAAGAGCCCAGTGTGTACTTGTATTCGATCTGGGTTGACTCTTTGCCGGTGAGTGTGATTGTCCAATGTGTGGAGTTGACCTGTGTCAATACCACGCCGCCCGCATCCCACTGCGGCAGATTGCCATCCAAACGATCAAGGAAGCCGGCAATGTATACCGAGCGACCGGTTCCGTCTGTGCTGGCAGGGACTGTGACATTGAATGTTAGGGTAACAGTCCGCGGGGAGGCAGTGGCTGAGACCGTATTGGATGGGTCAGAGCGGTTAAAGCTGGTGTCGAGGGCGAGAATATAGTAATCGTAGCTGGCATTTTCTGTAACTGTTGTGTCTGTAAAACTTGTAACAGAGGCGCCCAGCACTGTGGCTGCCAATTCACCATTCCGGTACACTTCAAAGCCGGCAAGGTCGCCATCGGTGTTCGGGTGTGAGTCCCAGGATAGAGAGATCGCGACTGGACTCGCATTGGTTACACTTAAGCCGGTGGGTGCATCTGGAGGTGTCAAGTCACCGCTTGAGGTTACGGTCAGTTTTCCAGGGTTGGATGGCAGATTCCCGGTCGGGATCGGACCGTTCAAGTCTGCGTACAGCCAGTCAAGTCCGTTGGTGGTCGAGTAGCGATAGACGTAATCAAAACTGCCTGTTGTAGTGGGTAACAGGCTGGCTTTGAACTCGTCGTTGTTACCGGCGTCTGTGTTGAAGACGGCGTTTACCCAAGTCCAGTCAGAATTTCCATCCGGGTTGCTGCCTTCAGGACCGAAGCCCAATTGGGCACGCAGGCTTGGTGTGGGTCCAGGTTGGTTTGTGAGTCCATCGATCCATACCTGTCCATAGACATCGTCGGTACGGTTGGTGGGACTAAGGGTATGGTTAAGCGTGGGCGGCCATTGCAGATTTGCCCAGCCGATCATGACATGCGGCAGTGCGGAAACTTCATTGGAATAACCGCTTTCGTTCCCTGCACCATCCGATGCAGTTACAGCATAGTAATAGGTCATGCCATTGATCAGTCCGTTGTCTGTGTAGGATGTGCCTGTCAGACCCGTTCCGATCGCGACCCAGCCACCCCCACTCAAGGGACTGCGATAGAGGGTGTATCCGGCGGCGCCTGAGGCGGAATTCCAGGCCAGACTGACCGTGCCATCGCCTTCATCAGTTACATGCAGGTCTGTTGGAGCGGCAGGCGGTTTAATATCCGCATAGCTGTTCAGCAGAATGACCGCGCTCAACGGTCCGATATTGCCTGTGATATTTCCATTTGCCGTTGTAACTTGTTGCGAACTGGCGCTGCCGACTAAATACACTCTCCTCAATGTAATGCCGTTTGGCAGATAGCCAGCGACCGGAACCGCAAAGTTTTGAGCAGTATCGCTTCGGTTTACGATGACAATGGCAGCCTGTTTTTCGGTCTTGCGACCATAGGCAATGAGCTGTGTCGTATCGTCTGCCAGCAACATTTTGAAATCGCCATTCACGAGCACGTTCTGGGTTTTCCTGAGCGCGTTCAAGGCGAAGTAATGCAGGAACATGGAGTTATCCGGCTTGCCACCGTTCTCGAGCCAGGGGACAGTGCGGCGGTCATCCGGATCATCGTCGCCGGTTACGCCGACTTCGTCGCCGTAGAAAACCGTTGGAGCGCCGGGCACGGTAAATTGGATCAGGGATGCGATCTTCTGACGTTGCTTCCCCTGGGTCACGTTCGCGTTATTGAGTTCCTTGCTGGCAGTGGTTTCTTCGCCCGGAGTCAACGTCCAGCGGAGGCGCTCGGTGTCGTGGCTATCGAGCAGGTTCATAAGAGAATAATAGGCGGCATCCGGATAATCTTCACGGATGGATTCCATGCGGGCGGCAAACTCGGAGGGAGCGATGATGCGTCCGCTATCGGCAAAGCCCTTGGAGTCAAAGCCTTGCGGCGCGAGCAAACCGATGACCGCATCGCGCAGGCGGTAGTTCATGGTGGTGTCGGCGCGGTCGCCGCGCAACATGCGCAGGAGCGTGCTGTCCTTTTGCCAGGTCTCGCTGATAATGAGCGCATTGGGCTTGGTGTTCTTGACCTCCCCACGGAAGGTCTCCCAATAACCAGCCGGGAAGGATGAGTCACCCATCACGTCCAGACGCCAGCCATCCGCGCCCTGGTTCAGCCAATACTTGGAAACGCTTTCTGGAGCCGTGAGGAAATATTGCTGCACGGCGGGCAGGGACTTGTTGATGACGGGGATCGAGTCAAACCCGAACCAGCCATCATAGGTGGCTGAGTCTGCGGCGCCCGAACTGCCGACGCAGGTTCCGGTGCCGGCGGCGACATCGTGGAAGGTGAACCAGCTTCGATACGCGGAGCTGAGCGACTCACAGGCTCCGGTCTCGGTGTAATGATGGTAGCGGTCGAATATCGGGCTGTCGGAGGACATGTGGTTGAAGACACCATCCAGGACAATGCGAATGCCCAATTTGTCGGCATGTTTGACGAGATTCTCCCAGTCTTTTTGCGTACCGAAGTATGGGTCGATCTTGTAGTAATCCTGCGTGTCATATCCGTGATTGGAACCCGAATCGAAGATGGGGTTGAAATAGAGGGTGTTCACACCCAGCAATTTAAGATAAACCAGTTTCTGGTCTACGCCCTTGAGATCGCCGCCATAGTAATCGCGTCCACGGGGACCTTCCTTGGTGGGGCTCCAATCGGGAGGCGTCGTATCAAACCTCCAGGGGCAGTTGGTGTCGCCATCCGAGTAGTTTCGGCAAAAGCCCTCGGGCTTTGTACCCCAGGACAACTTGAGGACCGGATCATCATAACGAACGTCACCCGTGTGTGGGTTGTTGTTCGAGCGTCCGTCATTGAAGCGGTCGGGGAAGATCTGGTATATGCTG
Source organism: uncultured Chloroflexia bacterium (assembly GCA_963753655.1). Lineage (GTDB taxonomy): Bacteria > Chloroflexota > Anaerolineae > Anaerolineales > Villigracilaceae > Defluviilinea. The sequence goes on along the minus strand of CAVWDB010000015.1, from coordinate 28,375 downwards.
GCGCCTTTTGCCCAGGCAGGCGCCTCGAAGGCGGGATCGTAGAACATCAGGGCAAAACTGTTATCTACAACGTTATCGGTCACACTCCCCAGGCCGCCATCCAGCGCGGGGGTGTTGTCGGCATAATAGTTGGTATCAGACCCATCGGTAATGATGAAGCGATACCACAGGTTGTTCGGCGAGGCTTCGTTGACCGTTGCCTGCCAGAAGTCGCAGGTGGAGTCTTCGAGTCCGGGCTGATAACAGGAAACATCTGAGGCCGCGAAACTCATGGGGATGAGGTGTTGTCCGTTGGCGTTGATATCGTAGATGCGCAGTGTCACGCCGGTCACGTCGTTGTGGAAGGTGCGGAAGCGGATCAATACATCCGTCCCGGCAGGGACTGCGCCGCCGGGCGTACGATACAGGCTATCGCGCGAGTCGTGGCGCAAGCCATCCCATTCAATATTATTGTCGTGACCAGGTCCCCCGCTGACCACGTTCACGCTGGGTGTATTGGTGGCAGAGTTAAAAGTAAAAGTCACAGTACTGCCCGCGCCGGGTACGCTGAAGGGGATGTTATTCCCGCCGCTATCACCATAACTTTCATCCCAGGCTTCGTTGATGGCAGCTTTGAATTCGTAGCTGCCAGCGGGGATGCCTGTTGTTGAGAACGAATAGATGCCATCGCCGTCCGTATCCTGCAGCCAGGAACGCAGGCAATCCGGCTGCCAGTCACCGGGACAGCCGATCTCATCCTGATAACTTCCAGGGGCGGTCACGATCCTCGAGTTTTGATTGTCGGTGACCCAATGGGATTTGTGGTCGTAGTAAAACTTGACATCGGTATCACTTCCCAGAGAGAGAAGGATGTTATCTCCGCCTGGCACGGCATGAGCGCCGTAGTTTTCATCCCAACCGTCGTTCAATGGGGCTTTGTATTCCCAATCACCGGCAGGCACATTGAATGTGCCCTGCCAGACGTCATCGCCCGCGTCGTAGGTGAGATGAGTGGCGGCACAGGCAGGGTCCCAATCACCGGCGCACCCCAACTCAGATTGAAGCGACCCGGCAATGGTAACGGTAGCCGGGTCGGGAGTATGATCTGCGAAGACGGGGGATGGGGAAACGATCTGGGTCAATAAGGTAAGCAGGCTTGCCCCCGTAAGTAACAAACGACGAAAATCAATCTTTATGTTCATGATCATTCTCCTCAAGAACAATGGTCTGATCTGGCTTGTATGTGTAAATTGTACCCTTCGCATGGGATAAGTCAAGGTCAAAATGTTACAGTGCGATTCTGTGGATGGGTAAACAACGCCTGTACCCAGCCTGTAGAAAATTGTATCCATCTGCAATCCACGGCTTTCTTACAAGTCCGATCGCTCAGCGTAACATTCTTTGGGGCTTTGGAGCCAGAAAACAATTGCAATAATCAATGTCAATCCGTGGCAGAAAAGAGAATGTCCGAACTCCTGTCCGAAGGTCAGAATCCTGCTTGAAATGAGTTTCAGAAAGTTGTACACTATGATTGATACTGGTTTCTGCCGGTCTCTAAAATACAAGGAGTATTCTTATGTTGACCAAACGCATCATTCAAATGGCTCTTGTTCTGGTTGTGCTGGTTTCGACGCTGGCATTTACCACGGACGCGCACGCCGCCTCTGCCTGTGGGAGTACTTATGTTGTGCAGCGCGGGGACTGGCTTGCCAGGATCGCGCGGAATTGTGGAGTGACCTTGTCTCAATTGGTCGCCGCCAACGCATGGGTAAGTTACTATTACTATATTTACCCAGGGCAGGTGTTGAATATCCCAGGCGGCTATGTTGACCCTGGTCATGGCTACAATTGCGGACCCGGCTATGATAATTATGGTAGTTATTATGTGGTTTGCCGCGGCGACACACTCTACAGCATTGCGATGTATTATGGCGTCACGGTCAATTACATCCAATGGCGCAATAATATTGCCAATGCCAATTGGATCTATGCCGGGCAGTGGCTTAGACCCTATTAGGTCGGTTTTGTAAACTGAATTACCTGAGCAAAATACAAACTCTCAGCTGAGAGTCTGTATTTTGCTCTTATGCCGTTTTTTGTTATCGAAACCACTGATCTACCCGGTAATCAAATGATTCGGCAAATGGTCGGTGCGGTTGAGGTAGCAGAGGACGATATGGTCGTCGTGGACGTCGATGCGGCTGAGGGAACAGTTGTTGAGCAGGAACCAGGAATTCATCCCGCGTGAGGCGGAGCGGAAGGGCAGGTTGAGGATGACGCTCATGAGGTGGACGAAGAACGTCCCGTGGCTGACGAAGGCGATACGCGCCTCCTGCGCCCCTTCCTGATCCCCATGCTGGGAGAGGAGTCCCGCCCAGACGCGTTCGGCGCGCAGGTGAGCTTCATCCTCCGTCTCCAGCGGACGTTCCTTCCACCAACCGGTTTCGTCGAATTCTGTGGGGAGGAGAGTTCAGGGAAAGACTGCTCGAAATAGGAACGCGGTTTGCCAGGCAAGCCTTTATCTTTGAGTTCGCCTGCGCGCCCATAGATGCCGCCTGTTTCATGGAGGTCGGTCCATGCGTGAAATGGGATGCCCGGAAGTTTGCCCGCAATAGGCGCGGCGGTATGCACTGCTCGTTCCATCAGGCTGGTATAGAGGTGTGTGATGCCGAAGCCGTGTCGGTTGTTGGAGTTCCAGCCAACGTGTTCGGTGATGAGTTGATTCTTTGCCAGAAAGTCTGCGGTGAGTTGTGCCTGTTGCCTGCCGATGTCGGTGAGCGGTGCATCGGAGTTTTCGATGAAGCCCTCCGTTTCCCAGTTGGCGTTGTTGATGGATTGTGCGTGTCGAATATAGTAAAGCTGCATATGTTTCCCTTTATGAGTGAGATCGTTGGAAGATTATAGCCGAGAGATGATTGGCATCTTGCGTAGAGATGGTTTTCGCATTATGCTTGGATTTGATGAAAACGACGCAATACTTTCGTTACACACGGGAACGTCCTGACCGTGCTATCATTAAAGACAAATGGATCGAGCATGTTCTTCGCAATCCAGTACGAGAGGAAGTTCAATCGGATGGACGAATTCGAAAATGGGCGCGGGTCGCCGAGATGGAAAACCGTGCTTTGCGTGTGATTTTGCTCGATGATGGTGAGACCGTTCATAACGCCTTTTTTGACCGTAATTTCAAGGAGTAAGATATGCGAGTTAAATACTTTGCTGATACTGATACCGCTTTATTGGAGTTTTCAATGAATCCACCCGTGGAAACACAGGAGGTTCGTGAGAATATTTACCTTGACCTTGACAGTGAAGGGCGCGTGGTCAGTATGACGATTGAGCACGCGGGTCAATCTGCAAACATGGAAGAGTTTCTCTATCAACGCATCCCTGCACCGTAAATGTGTAATAGGAACCCAAACGCCTTGCAAACGAGTTGCAAGGCGTTTTTAATTTACTCACTTAACGAATTTTTTGTGTACTGATGGTTTCGGTAAGCCACGCCATGCTTCGACTTCGCTATCACTCCGCTCAGCGCGAGACCGCCTACTCAACCATCGAATTCTCTTGCCGGAACGTGCTTTTCCAGATATGCTCATCTTATGAAGAATTCGCGCCGCGGTACGACGATTATATGGGTGTCTCTGGCGTGGATGTTGATGGCTTGTCTCGCGTTGACTCCGCCCGCGGAACAGATAACAACAGAGGTTCCCGCCTCATTCACTCCCATTGTTCTGGTCACTGACGCCCAAGCCTTTCCCACGCTGACACTTACACCGACGGCGATAGCCTCTCCCAATTTCACACCGGAACCGGTTGGATGCCTCAAGCCGCCCGATGATTACACCCGCGTGGAAATCAATGGCTGGACACTCAACCAGCGCACACTGTCCATGCTGGCACATGCGCAGGAACTCTATGGCGGCGAACAGGAGATCACCGGTTATGCCATCACGCAGGGAAGTTATACGAATGGCGAATTGGCTTCGTTTGGCACGCACTCCGGCGGCGGCGCAGTGGACCTCTCGGTACTTCGTCGCGGCACCTACACCGTGCTATGGGATGACATTGACCCACTACTCCATGCCTTGCGGACGGCAGGTTTCGCGGCATGGTTGCGTGAATATGGAGAACTGTACGCAGACTCGCCCATTCATATCCACGCTATCGCCATCGGTGACGCGGAGCTCTCTGCCGCCGCACAGGAACAACTCACCGGTGATGCGGGTTATTTCCGCGGCTACAGCGGTTTGACAGATGCCAATGGAACTCCCACGCTTGATCGTTATGGTGGTCCCATCCTTTGCGGGTGGATGATCGAGTTGGGGTATCGGGATTTGAGGTAATGAAAATCAGGGTGGTGCAAAAGGTTACATACTCATTGCACACGCGTTGGATACCCTGCTGTGCGTGGTAATATGGACTTGGATGCCGAAACCGTAACTGACATGGCTTCAACAAAGGAATCCGCATGACATCTGTCCCTAAAAAAATCATTATTGTGGAAGATCAACCAGAGGTCGCTGACCTCCTTGAGGAAATGTTGAGTCTCGACCAGTATCAGGTGATCAAAATTCACAGCAGCACTGGCGCCCTGTCTGTGATTTCGAGCTGAAAACCCCGATGTCATACTCCTCGACATCATGATGCCTGATGTTTCGGGGTTGGAGGTGTTACGCTTCATGCGCCGTGAACCGGACTTGCAACAGATTCCGGTGGTGATCGTTTCTGCCAAGACGCTGCCTGAAGATATCCGTACAGGGTTCGAAGAGGGCGCCACAGCCTACCTGACCAAACCCGTTGGCATGGACAAATTGCGCGAGACAGTAGCGCAGGTCATTCGCGCGGCGGAGGATCCGAACACCGCCCCGAGGACGGATGATGAATAAGAGCGTAAACTCAAATAAAAAACAACGCCCCGAGTTTGGTTCGGGGCGTTCTGCATTGTGAGAATAGACTGGTTTTCAGAGAATTCGACCATAATCTGCGGGTGGATGATTGAGTTGGGGTATGGGGATTTGAGATAACGATTTGAGATGAAGACATAACTTTGTATAGCCGGTATTTATTGATTTTTGTTCTATAATTGGAGTATAGATCATCATGGGACAAAAGAAGCTAAAGCCAGGATCAATAAGCTACTGTAAGAAGCAGTGTGCATTTCTTTGCTGCCACTGGAAATCCAGCGGGAAATCGTCGGTCGCATCGAGGCTGAAAGGCAAATCATCGAAGGCAACCGTAGATCGGTAAAATAAGGAGGTAAACATGCAGAGATGGGAATACAAAAGATTGTTTATGTATGTAAGCAATGATGGCAAATATTACATGAAGGCATCAGGCGAAACCTTGAATGGGAAAAAAATACTGGATCATCTCAATTTACTTGGTAATGATGGATGGGAAATTATCACCATAGTTCAGAAAATAGGTAATGAAATCTTCTATGATCTCGAAAAAGACAAAAAGGCTGACAAATCTGCTGGAGAAATACTTGGGAATCTCTTCACAGGCATGGTGTCTGGACCTGTCGTAACGCCTTCGACACAACATAAGACTGCTACTGTTGGGTATTGGTTCTGGCTAAAGAAACCTAAAGAGTAAGCTCTAAAGAAGTGTGAAATAAAAAGGACTTTTATCAATGCTATTCAAAGATGTCGATTACAAAATCTTCCTGCCGCCACTGGAAATCCAGCGAGAAATTGTCCGTCGCATCGAAGCCGAAAGGCAAATCGTTGAGGGCAACCGTGAGTTGATCCGTTTGTATGAAGAGAAGGTCAAGAAGGTCATTGAGAAGGGAGGTGTGGGAGGGGTAACAAGGAGATCCTAAAGGTTTCTTCCGTTAACTATCGCCACATCAAGCAGGAGAGTCTTGCATGAAAAGTCATCTGTCAGTCGAGAAAACCTTTAGGGTCTGTAATATAAGATGGCAACCGTGAGTTGCGAAGGCTTGATGAGGAGAAGATCAAGAAGGTCATCGAGAAGGTGTGGGAAGGGTAATGATAAAAAAAACCTAAAGGTTTCTTCCGTTAACTATTGCCATATCAAGCGGGAGAGTCTTCATCAAAATCTACTTGTCAGTCGAGAAAACCTTTAGGGTCTATAATATAAAATGCAATCCTGAATGGATTTGCTTGTGAAAAGAAAGTTAAGAAGGTGATTGAGCTGTTTGGTAGGTGCTCTAAGAAACGTCTACAAGATATAATTGAATTCAAAACCCTGGACTCGCACGGAGAAATTATGGAATTCTTTAGATCTATCAAGCAAGATTTCCAAGCACGCCGCAATATCGAATATTACGTTACGCTTATTGTGGCAGTGCCGATCGCGTTATTGGGTATATTCGGCACGGTGAATCAAGAAACAACTACATCGGCGACTCTCGCTGTTCTTGCTCTAGTCACCTTCGGTTTGTTGCAAAACCGGCACGAGAATGACAATATTTTAAAGGTGGTCTCGACGACAGAAAGCCTTGACGAGAGGATAAATGAATTAACGCATCAACTGGGAAGAAAATTTGAGTTTATTCGTATTGACGGTAATTATGGGTTGGCAAAGCGCAGCATCAGATCCTTGATCGATCATGCTACAAAAGAAGTCCTTATCCTCGACTATAACCCAGTGCAACAAATCAATAACATATTGCGAAATTCACCACAGGATATCATGAGCAGTGAGCGGCGGAATTATTATGACGCATTGATGAATAAATGTACATTTAGCAAGTCGGGACAATTTCGATATAGAAGAATTTTGCAACTGCCTGATGAATATAAAATTGCAGATGTTCTTATAGGCGATACAATACTGAAGGCACATTGTACTGAGGTGATAAAGATCAGTGCAAAAAACCCGGAAATTGCCAGCCTAAAGGCATGCCCAACCCTGCACGAAGGTGCTTTCATCCTTATTGATGGACGATATCTTGTTGTTGACCTGAATATATTGGATCCGGATAATCATTATTATGTGGGTGGTGGACATTTCCTTTTTGAGGACTCAACTGGCGAGCTGATTAATACATTTCGCTTATTTTTTGATCGCGCTGATAGTCACGCAACGCCAGTACGAGTAAGTGACCTTCCGTAGGTATATTAATTTTTTCTTTTGTTTTATGCACCATTGTCTAAAATTATCGGAAATTGATTCGCTTGTACGAGGAAAAGGTTAAGAAGATCATGGAGAAGGTGTGGGAGGGGCGATGATAAAGACCCTAAAGGTTTCTTCCGTTAACTATTGGCATATCAAGCGGGAGAGTCTTGCATCAGAATCTACTTGTCAGTCGAGAAAACCTTTAGGGTCTTTAAAGTCGAAGGATTGGCAGGGAATGAAATCCCAGTGTCCAAAAAACAGGAGAACCCATGAATCTCAGCCTCGGTATGAAATCCATTGCCCTCTTTATCATCACGATCATCATTCTTGTATTGCTTACCTTGTTTGAGTCGTTTCTTGCAGGTCTATCCCCAACAATGGAGCGTATCCTCAGTGCCGTGTTGTTGGTTTTACCTGCGCTGGCGGGCGTGATCTTGGGGGTCATGAGCCTGACGCGGAAAGAATCCAAACCCTGGGTGGCGGTCATTGGCATTGCGCTCAACGGACTGTCCGCCCTGTTCCATGTCTTTTTGCTTTCGTTCGCGGGGTAGCTAGAATCTCAGTTTTAGAAATTCCAATATCTCTCCGGGCTTTTTGGCAATGTCCACTGAAAAGACATTGCCGGTCAACGTGATCTCGTCCGCCATGCGTCCCGTGCCGCGCATGACGAAGGTGGGGCGGTTCTCCAACAGGCTGTATTCAACATCCTGCCTTGAAATATTTCCGCCGTTGATCAGAATTGTCAGCGAAGTTTTGTCACCTGCAATCGTGGTGGCGATCTTCGAGATCCAGCCCGATTCGTCGCCCCAGTCATCGCCGGGGATCAAAAAGAAATGCGTGTGATTGGCATCCAAAATGGATTTCGGGTCTTCCTGCATCAGCAGGCTTGTCGAACACCACACCCACCAACGGGAACGTATAGCGGCGTTTCTTTCGCTGTTCTCCGATCTCGGTCATGATGCCCGCCTGCGTCCCGCCATCCACCACAACGGATTGGGTCTCGTGCGCCAACTGTGCCACGATGGCGACTGCCTTCTTCATGGGCGCCTTGTCTGCAAACCCGATTCCGCCCGCACCGCCTACCAATACGATGACTGACTTTGGGTGAGGGATACCAAGCTGTGTCAGCGCCTCCGGGATTTCGCTGTTATCTGTAATATTTGCCGCCCCTGCGTTCACTCCACGTTTTAGTGCGACCTGTCGAATGAGCATGGTCCTTCTCCTGCCTGCTGAAAAATGATTGCACTGCTTTTGAGGATTATACCTTTTTACAAGGTAAAGAACCCATGCGATTTATGCCGCATGGGTTCTTTCATCGTCATTGACTTTCGGTATTAGCGCTTTGCCGAAGGCTTCGGTGAAGTGAGCGGCAATTGCAGATGGAATGCACTGCCAGGGAAGTTCACTTCATCGTGCCCCGCACTTTCCACCCAGACCCGGCCGCCATGCGTGCGCGCCACGCCGCGGACAATTGCCAACCCCAGGCCTGCTCCGCCGCCCTTGAAGGTCGCTTTGCCTGAGGAGTGCAGCGCCACACTACCCACCTGGTAGAACTTTTCAAAGACCAGCTCATGGTGCTCGGCGCCCAATCCGATGCCCGTATCTTTCACAATCACTTCCACGCCGGGCGCGTTCGTTTCCATCATGGCGGGCGCGTGAGGATGGTCACTGTGCCGCCATCGGGTGTGTACTTGATGGCATTGATCATCAGGTGATACAGCGCTTTATGCAGCAGCGTGGGGTCGGCTTTGATCCCCGGCAGATCCTCTGCATGTTGGGTGACGATCTCGATCTGGCGTTCCGCGGCGGCTTTTGCCAGATCATGCACCAGGTCATCGATGACGCGTTTCAGCGGGATGGGCAGTGACGAGAAATTTAACGTGTCTGAATCGATGCGCGTCACATCCAGCATCAGGTTGACCACCTCGTGCATGCGGTCCGCGCCCTTGAGGATGCCCTCCACGACTTCGCTGGCGGATGTGTTCGTTTTGATATCCGGGCAGGTTGTCCAATACTTTGGCGTAGCCCTTCAAAACGGTCAGCGGTGTCCGCAGCTCATGCGCCGCGACCTGAATGAATTCCAGTTTGTTGCGGTCCAGTTGGCGTAATACCTTGTTGCTCTTTTGCAGGTCGGCGATCATCATCTGGTCGTTGGCGCGCATCCGGTCCAGCGTGATGCGGATGATGTCCATCGCCATGCGCGGACTGTGGCTGAGGATGGTCTCAAAATCCTGTTTCTCCATCTCGAGTACGGTGCATTCGGAGGTAGTGCGGACGGTCGCCGCGCGTGGAACGTTCTGGATCATTGCCATCTCGCCGACCATGTCGCCCCGGCCTCCCACCCGCAAAACCCGTTCCTCCCCCTCGATCATTTTCTTGGAAATGACCACGCCGCCTTCCGCAATGATGTAGAACACATCCTCATACGCGCCTTCATGGCACAGATCATGCTCCGGCGGATACGTATGAAATTCGGTCAGGTCTGCCATTTCCTGCAACTCGCTGTCCTCCAATCCTTTGAAAGCCAGCCGCAGAAGGGAGATCTTATCGTAGGTGGTGTGTGTCTCGTTCATCATGGTTTCGAGTATAACCATGACCCTATCGAACGATTACAACAACTCAATTGCAAATACCATCCAAACAAAACTGCAAGACCTGATCTCCCACCTTTCATCAAGTCTTGCAGTTGGGTATGACGTTCGTTTTTTTTATTCTACAACAATGGTTACACTGAACAGGATCGAAGGCATCGCACAGGCGGGTTGGGTTTGTGCACAAAGCGGATTGCCCGAGGCGCTGAGAATTGCTGTACCGGGAGCGAGGGCATCGTAAATCCCTTGTGCTCCCTTGATCACCATCACGCCCATTTTCATGTGCAGTACAGCTTGATTGTCAACGCTTACTTCCCATTCATAGGCATCTGTACCGAGGTTGAGCAATACTGAATCGCCTACCTGCATAATGAACGTTTTTCCGTTGTCATCCAGGGTAAGCCCTTCTGCGGGAATGCCGTTGTCCTCTGAAGGCGCAGGCGTCTCCTGCGATGGGGAGCCGGAACCACCAACCGCTGTCGAAACCTCAGGCGTAATTTGGACGGGTGTATCTGCAATCGTCGGCGGGACGGCCGGGTTTTGCGGAGACGAAGCCTCATCCGTTCCCACAGCTGTACAGGCTTGCGCCAGCATCAATATCAATACCATTAAGATCGCAAATTTTGTTTTCATCGAAAACACTCCTTCTTTTTGTAGTATGCGGGAGACGAATCCATTTAGATTAAAGTTCCTTCCTTATAAATTGGTTAATGAGTGATGAGAGAAAGAATAAAAAAGACCCGATGGATTAAACCATCAGGTCTTTCCTCTTTATCCAGCTTTGGGTCACTCCACAATATTGATCGGCAGTTCGTTCTTGCCACTTAACGCCGCCACGCTGACTTTCGCGGCGATCTTCTGGGAGATCTCGGTCAACGCCTTCGCAACAGGCGAATCAGGGTAACTGACCACGATCGGTTTGCCGGTATCACCGCCAATGCGGACGTTCTGGTCCATGGGTATATTGCCGAGGAATGTGGTCTCTGTAACACGCGCCAATTCCTCGCCGCCGCCTGTACCGAAGATATCCATGCGCGTGCCATCCGGCAGTTCGAGATAGGACATGTTCTCAATGATACCCAGGATCGGCACTTCGAGCGTCTTAAACATGTTGAGACCCCGCCCGGCATCTTCCAGTGAAACCAACTGCGGGAGTGTGACGATAACCGCTCCGCTCAACGGCAATGCCTGTGCAAGCGACAAGGACGCATCGCCCGTACCCGGAGGCAGGTCAATGATCAAGTAATCCAACTCGCCCCATTCCACATCGCCCAAGAACTGACGGATGGCTGAGTTGAGCATCGGTCCGCGCCAGATGAGCGGTTGTCCCGGTTTCACGAGCAATCCCATCGAGATCATCTTGATGCCATGCGCAGTGGCAGGGATGAGTCGCTGCCCGTTCGGCGGCGGGAGTTTTTCCACGCCGAGCATGGTGGGCGTGTTGGGTCCGTAGATGTCGGCGTCAAGCAATCCTACACGCGCGCCGCTTTGTGCCAGCGATACCGCGATATTTACGGCTACTGTGGATTTTCCAACCCCGCCTTTGCCCGAGCCAACGGCGATCGCGTTGCGGATGGGCATATTGACCAGTCCGCGCATACGACCATCGTTTGGCACATCCGAGTCCATTTTGACGGTGACGAATTCGACTCCGTCAATGGCCATCACAGCTTCCTTCGAGTCGCGTTCGAGCTTAGCGCGGAACGGGCACGCTGGTGTGGTGAGCATGACCGTAAAGGTCACGCTGTTCCCTTCGATCTCAAGGTTATGCACCATGTTGAGGGTGATAAGGTCCTGACCCAGATCCGGTTCCTGTACTTTGCTGAGGGCGTTAAGAACTGCTTCTTTTGTAATTGTCATTTAGTTTTTACCAATGTTTTCTCGCGCTGAGCGGAGGTCTGAGCGTTTGTTGCGAAGATCGTAGACGAAGCGCTCCTTGCCAACCTGCACTTCGTCTACACTTCGTTCCTTCGCTTCCGCTCAGCGACGAGTAGTTTATGCTGCGGGCGTTGCCGCGGCTCCAGCCGCCTTGGCAGCATCTTTTGCTGCCTTCGCCGCTTCCTTTGCCTTGCGGGCTTCCTCTTCGCGTGCGAAGTTTTCAGGGCGTATGCTTTGTAATAAGAAGCTGGTTTGAGCAATTTCTCCATATCGTACACATTGCGGGTATACGAAGCGATCTCGAAATCGTGATCCATCTTGATCGCGTCGAACGGACAATATTCAGCACAGAAACCGCAGTTCATGCAGATGTCCGCGTCAATGTAGAATTCGGTCGGTTCTGGAATTGGGCGTCCCGTATTCGGGTCGTTCGAACGCACGATCCATATGCATTGAGGCGGGCAAACCTTGGCGCAGATCCCACAGGAGGTGCAGCAGAATTCCTTCCCTCCATCAGGCTTTTCATTGTAAACAAGGAATGGGATGTAGCGAGCTTCCTCGGGCAGGAGCAGCCTCTCTTCGGGGTATTGAACCGTGAAGATGCCGCGCGTCTTCGTGCTTGAACGATGGGCCATGCCTTCCGCACTGTTATAACGTTTCTTGCCTTGAAGCAGCCATACGAGATCGTCCCAGTATGTATTCCAATAGCGTTTTAGGGTTACGCCCAAACCTTTGAGTATTCCTTTACCGTACATAATTATTCTCCATTATCGTCATTGCGAGGAGCGTTTGTTGCGACGAAGTAATCTCCAATATGATGAGGGAGATTGCTTCGCTTCGCTCGCAATGACGAATAATTATCTATCCAACTCGCCCATCACGATATCCAACATGCCGAGCAACGCGACGAAGTCGGCGATCTTGGTGCCGATGCACATCTCTTCAAGACAGGTGATATTCACGAACGACGCTGGTCGCACATGATAACGCCACGGATTCGGCTTGCCGTTCGAGACGAGATAGAACGCCAACTCGCCTTTGGGTGACTCAATGCGACCATACGCCTCACCCGCCGGGACCCGAACCTGGTATGCCGGTTTCTGGGAGTTGATCGGTCCCTCAGGGATTTGCTTGACGGCTTGCTCCAATATCCTTAGAGATTGTCTTATCTCGTCAATGCGGATGAGATAATTGTCCATCATGTCGCCGTTCGGACGGGTTGCCACGTCGAAGTCAAAGCGATCATAAACGGAATAGGGGTCTGCACGGCGCAAGTCATATGGGACACCCGCGGCACGCAGAACGGGCCCGGTAACCGAATACTTGATGGCCGTCTCTGCATCTACAACCCGCACACCTTTCAAGCGAGAGACCAGCACTTCGTTCTCGCTCAAGAGGCGTTCCATTTCATCGGTCTTGGCGGCGAGACGGTCGAAGACCAGGTCTTTGATCTTCTGCATGGCAGTGTCCTGAATGTCGCGCACCACGCCACCGAAGCGCAGGTAGTTGCACATCATGCGCGCGCCAGAGACCTCTTCAAAGACATCGAGGATCAATTCGCGTTCTTCAAAGGCATACAGGGCGGGGGTATACATCGCGCCCAGGTCGTTGAGCAACATGCCGACGAATACAAGGTGGTTCTGGATACGACTGAGTTCTGCCATAATCACGCGGATATACTCGGCGCGTTCGGCAACGGGTATCTTCATCAACTTTTCAACGGCGATGGCATAGCCTAAATTATTGCTCATCGAGTTGAAGTAATCGAGACGGTCAGTGAAGGGCATGTTCTGGAGATAAGTATTGCGTTCACCGATCTTGTCGTGATTGCGATGCAGGTAGCCGACCACCGGCTTCAATCCGGCAATGGTCTCGCCATCGAGTGTGATGGCGGCGCGGAAGACGCCATGCGTGGAGGGGTGTTGCGGTCCCATGTTGACGACGATGCGGTCGGTGTTCATTCCATCTTCGCTTTGAACCGTGTAACGCTTGAGCGAACTGTAAAGCAGGTCGTCAGCTTCATCGGGAATCCATTTTTCGGGATCGAAGTTTTGTGGGAATTTCAAGTTGTCATTGAGCGGAGTTTTCTCCTCCGCCATATAAAATTGACCATCGGGCCAGCGGCTCTTGAAGGGTTTGATTATCTTCTTCGTAGAAGGGTTCCTGCCAATCCTTGCGCAGAGGATGACCTTCATATCCTTCCCACATCAGGATGCGGCGCAGGTCGGGATGACCGGTGAATTTGATTCCGAGCAAATCCCAGGCTTCGCGTTCCTGCAAGTCGGCGCCGGGGTAGATATTGATCAATGATGGAACTTCGATCGGGTCTTCACGCGGAACTTGCACACGGAATACGAGACCGGGTCCGCCGGTGGTTTTGTAGGCGTGATAGACCACTTCCATTTTGTTTTCGGGGAAGTAGTCCACACCGGTAACGGCGGTGAGCAGGTCGAAGCCGAATTCGTCGCGGATGGCGGTGGCGACTTCGACAAGCGTAGTCTTTTTCAACGATGAAACCCGCGAAATCGGGGCGGGTCTCAGCGGTGACAACGCCCGGGAAACGGGCAACCAGGTCAACGGTCAGGGTCGGGGCGGGAGCGGTCATGATGCATCCTCCTTCGTCGCCTGTGTCGTATATGTCGGCTTGCGCGGCGGCTTTAATTTCCGCATTGCGGCGCGGGTCGATCAGATCGGGTCCTAAGAATCGGCACAGGGATCTCCATCGTATCGGGTCCTTTACGATACCAGCGCACCTTCTTGATGGATTCCTTGTCGATCTTTTCCTGCAGTTTGATCATGCCAGCGATGAGCGCCTGCGGGGTGGGAGGGCAACCGGGGATGTATACGTCAACGGGCATGAATTTATCGATGCCCGCAACGACGTTATAACCCTCCTTGAAGGGGCCGCCGCCGGAAGCGCAGGCGCCCATGGCGACACACATATTTTGGCTCGGGCATCTGGTTGTAGAGACGCACGATGGCGGGCACCATCTTCTTTGTGACCGTGCCGGAGACGAGCATCAGGTCTGCTTGACGCGGGGTGGGGCGCATGACCTCCATGCCGAAGCGAGCCATATCGTAGCGGGAGGCTTGCGCGGCGATCATTTCGATGGCGCAACATGCCAGCCCGAACATAAGGGGCCACACCGACGAACGCCGTCCCCAGTTATAGAGGCGGTCGAGCGTGGTGATGGCTACGGCATTCTGAATATCATCAGGGATGTCGTATTGGGGCAAACTTCAACTTTTCATTATCCATTGATGTTCTCCTCGAACCAGTCTTGATAGATTGCGTAAAGGATGTCGTCATTCGCAAGCGACGGGATCATCCTCAAATTCCGAAAGTTGTAAGGTCCAGTTGTAAATCTGTTGCAGTGTTACTTCTTCGATGTTTACGTCTTTGATGCTGCCTGCGTAACTCTAAAGCGATGGCGTAGGTGGCTTCCCAGGTGAGAGTCATCGGTCATTTGTAATCGGTAATTACCATTTACCAATTACTCCTCACGGTTATCGATCTGCGCCCGCTGCAGTTTGCCTGAATAATCCACGTAAATGGATTTCCATTCGGTGAAGACTTCGAGCGCGGCTTGCCCGGCTTCACGGTGTCCGTTGCCAGTGCCGCGCACGCCGCCAAACGGAAACTGGATCTCTGCGCCGGTCGTGCCGTGGTTGATGTACACCAAACCGGTTGCAGATATCGCGCATGGCAGTGAAGGCGCGGTTGACATCTTGTGTGAAGATGGAAGTGGAGAGTCCATACTGCGAACGATTATTGACTTCGATGGCTTCTTCGAGTGATTCGACTTCGATGATCGAAAGCACCGGACCAAAGATCTCTTCCGCTTCCAACGTGGACCCGGGGTTGACTCCGTCAAATAGGGTGGGGGCGTAGAAAAAGCCTTTGCCATCAGCGGATGGTAACGGATGCACGGATGAGGAAACGGATGCGATGGAGCCGCCGACAAGAATTCGTGCGCCTTCTTTTTGTCCGAGTTGGACGTAGTTGTGGATTCGTTCGAGCGCGGCTTTGTTGATGACAGGACCGACATCCACTTTGGGGTCGAGTCCATCGCCGAGTTTGAGTTTTTTTGTTCGCTCCACCAACGACTCTTTGACTTTACCCGCGATTCCCTTTTGTACGATCAGCCGACTTGCGGCTGTACAACGTTGACCGGTTGTGCCAAATGCCGCCCAGAGGGTTGCGTCCGTGACGAGCTCAAGATTTGCATCGTCCATGACGATGATGGCGTTCTTGCCGCCCATTTCGAGCGATAACTTTTTATTAAGTTTGCCTGCGGCTTCTGCGATGGCACGTCCCGTGGTGGTGGAGCCGGTAAACGAAAGCACGCGTACATCGGGATGATTGACCAGCGCTTTCGCCACGTCCGCGCCGGGAGCCATGATGAGGTTGAAGACCCCGGCAGGAATTCCTGCTTCTTCGAAGACTTTGACGAACGCGGCAGAGATGGCGGGAGTCTCAGGCGAGGGTTTCCAAATGATCGTGTTGCCTGCAACGAGTGCGGGGAAAATTTTCCATGAGGGGACAGCGATGGGGAAGTTCCACGGTGTGATAAGACCGACAACACCTGATGGGTCGCGGACAGCCATGCCGAATTTATTGGGCATTTCAACGGGGGCAGTGTAGCCGAGCAAGCGACGTCCCTCGCCGCCCATGAAGTATGCCATGTCGATGGCTTCCTGCACATCGCCGCGCGCTTCGGCGATGACCTTGCCCATGTCGCGGGTGAGAAGTTGCGAGAGTTCTTCTTTTTTCTGCTTGAGGATGTCGCCAACTTTAAAGAGCATCTCCCCACGGATTGGGGCAGGCGTTAATCGCCACGAGTTGAAGGCTTGCCTGGCAGCGTTTACTGCGGCATCTACATCACTGATTTCGGCTTGTGCAATATCGGCAACCAACTCTTCGTTGGCTGGGTTGATCGTTTGAAATGTATTCCGTCCTTTGACCCACTTGCCGTTGATATAGTTTTGGAATTCCATTGCTTCGACTGTGCTCCCGTTAGTTGCTTCGCTCAACGCGAAGCATGTGCGGATTATAGCACTTGACCCAGCAAAATCAACTGAATTATGTAAAAATATTTATACAAAATTAAGAAAGTGAGTATAATCACTTCAACTTACGTAGAACGTCCCGAAGCGTCTAAGTTACTCAAAAAGGTTCTTCAAGAAAACCTTCGGGACGGTTGGTTATGGAGTATCAGATGGTAACTGCCCGAAAGAAAGTTCTGACCTATCTCACCAAGAACCGCACTGCCTCGGCGCGGGAAATCTCTCGTTCTTTGAAGATGTCCGCGGCGACGGTACGGCATCACCTGAGGGTGCTGACAGCTGATGGGCGATTGGAGACCGAATCTGTGCGGGGACGTGAGGGACGCGGCAGACCGGAGAAGATATATGCCATTCCGCGGGCGGCGTTGGGGGATAATCTGTCCGCGTTGGCGGAGGCTCTTCTGACGGAAGCTGGCTCATCGATCAGGGTTGAGGCGTTGGCGAAACGTTTGACAGGCGAATCCAATTTTGTAAGTCAACCCATTGCGAAGCGATTACATCTTGTCGTCGAGAAATTAAATGAAATGAATTATCATGCGCGCTGGGAGGCGGGTGCGGAGGGGCCGCGAATTATTTTTGGCCATTGTCCCTATGCGGCGATTATTATGAAACATCCCGAATTATGCAAAATGGACGTGAGCCTGCTTTCCCGTTTGATGTCCCGCGCTGTGTTGCAGGAATTAAAGTCAGAAACACAAAAGAGTGGTGTGTGCCCGTTTGTGTTTCTGATCAGTTAGTTATCCGGCGCAGGAGGCGGTGATGAGTGCGGGCGCGGGGGTGAGGGTGGGAAGCGTGATTTGTTCGTTGGGCGTCAAGGCGATGGATGCAAGAATTGCTTGAAAGTCGGGGGTATCCACGATGGTCTGTGGGATCGGAGCGACCATCAACAGCACATCCGGTGCGAGACGATAAACGAACAGACTGGAATTTGGGTCGTTCGTGTTGACCAAATTTGATAGCGTTAGTACTGTTACTGTGTTCACACCAATCTGCCGCGACTCGGCAGAGACTACTCCCGTCATGGTGGGGTCGGTAAATTGCATATAGGCATCGGCATCGGATTTTCCGGGGTCAGCGCCTTCCATGACAATGACATCGAGCTTGAGCGTTCCGTTGGGCCAGTCCCAAAAGCCCTTGTTGGAATGTGCGTTGAAATAATCTTCATCGTAGTTCTTGACCGTCATCACGCCGCCAAAACCGTCTGCAGGGATTGGACTCACGAGCCACCAACACGGAACGGCAAGCCCGAATCCATAACGTGGATCGCGGATTGCTTTCCATGTGGTGGATGAGGATTGCTCGGGTTGCGATGCAATTTCGGTTGGTGTTGCGATCGGAAGTGGTTCTTCAACGGGAATCAATGTTGGCAGTACTTTATCGGGTGTTGTCGCAACTGGCGCGCAGGCGCCCCCAACCAATGTCAATAAGATCAATAACGGTGGAAGTCTTGTTTTCATCTTGTCTCCTGTTTTCGGTTGACGAATTGCCGGAGGCAAATGTTCCTGGGCTAACTGTCAAACCCCAATCCCAGCCAATCCATTGCCTGGAGCCAGAGATTCTCACGCCCGCCGTTGCGGTCCACCTGATCCATTGACCAACGTGTGAGATGGATACCAATCGAGCGCAGCGGTTCGGGTGGAAAGGGCAGCGGCTTGGTGCGCACAAATTCCAGATTGTTACGTTCGGTTTTCCTGTTATCGAGCATATCGAGCATGACGTTTGCGCCAAAGCGTGTCGCCCCCACGCCCAAGCCTGTGAAGCCCATCGAATAGGCGGTCTTGCCGTGATGTGCCGTCCCCCAAAACGGACTGAAGCGCGAGCACGTGTCAATTGCGCCGCCCCAGGCATGAGTAAAACGAAGTCCTTCCAATTGTGGAAAGACCTGGAAGAAATGCTCAGCCAATCGACCGAACATCAAAGACGATTGCTCAAATTGCTGACCAAAGCCATTGTTCCAATAATAGACTGCATCATAGCCTCCAAATAGAATCCGTCCATCGGCGGTCGTGCGCGTGTAATGGAATTGCCGGCTGGCGTCACTGACGCCTTCACGTCCATGCCAACCAATCGATTTACGCTGCGCGGGCGTAAGCGGCTCGGTCATCAGTGCATAGTCATAAACGGGAACAACATAATACGAAAGCCAGTTTAATAACGGAGGAAAGGCATTTGTTGCGAGCGCCACGCGGGAGGCGCGTACGCGTCCGTGCGGGGTGTGAGCAATGACGTAATTGCCTTCCTCTTCCAGTTTAGTAACCGGGGAGTTTTCGTACAACTGCACGCCAAGCTCAAGACAGACTTTTCTCAACCCCCATGCCAGATGGGCAGGGTTGACCAGTGAAGTATCGGGTCGTTTCAAGCCTGCGATAAAAATTGGAGATTTGACAACCGCCTGAACTTCGTCACGAGTCATGAATTGGAAATTCGTTTGATAGGGTGCGGCGATCTCCAACTCTTCCTTCATTTCATCGATATGATGCGGCTCGGTTGCCATATCCACATCGCCAGTACGGATGTAGTCACAGTCAATGCCATAGCGTGCGATGGTCTCTTCGATCTGTTTTAGGTTCTGGAGTCCCAATGCGAGCAAGGTAGGGAGTTCATGTTTCCAACGTGAGAGTCCGTTGGAGAAGCCGTGCGTGATGGACGCGTCCATGAAGCCGCCGTTGCGCCCGGTTGCGCCAGTGGCAACCTCGCCTGCTTCGAGCACGATCACATCCGCGCGATGGATTTTCCTCCTTGGCAAGCAGGGCTGTCCACAAGCCGGAGAAGCCCGCGCCAATGACGAGCAGGTCGGTCGAAGCCTCTTGTGTCAGAGCAGGCTCCGGGGCGGGGCGAAGCGGGTCGTCCAGCCAGAAGGGTGTATGGGTTATGTCAGAAAGGGACTTGAGGGATTCGGGTCGTACATGATTTGAATAGGTCATGCTCTCAACGTGCTTTATACCACGTGGGTAGTTTTCTTTATTTTACCCGCGTTCCGCCGCCTTGCCGAAACCTGCTCCTTCAGATGAATTTGCCGAGGCCTACGAGGAGGGAAGATTGTCGCGGCGTGACGCCTTGAAGATGAGCTGCGCTACTTTTTTGAACATACTACGTACATAAAGTTGAAATCAAAGGAAAGATAGGAGTAATAAAAATGACCACAAATCAAAAACAAGCTTTGCGACGTTCCCGAAGTAACCGCATTGTTGCGGGTGTCTGTGGCGGACTTGCCGAGTTCTATGGCATCAGTTCGTTCTGGTTCCGTCTGGCGATGCTTATCGCATTCATCCCAGGCGGTGTGCCAGGCTTGCTGATCTATATCATCTTGTGGATGATGATTCCCAGCGAATAGAAAATTGTTGCCTGAAACAACGGAGCCGCATTCTCGATGCGGCTCTTTGTTTTAAGAAAATGTCTTAATGGGTTGGTGTTAATTCCTTTTTTGAAACTTCTATGTCTGCCGCCTTCAAAAAGTTCATGGCATTTTCATCCGTACGGTAGGCAACGCTGTACACAATACGGGAGATCCCGGCGTTGATAAGCACTTTTGTGCAATGGATGCAGGGAAGGTGGGTCACGTAACAGGTCGCACCTTTTGTCGAAACCCCATGCAGCGCAGCCTGGATGATGGCATTCGTCTCTGCATGGATGGTGCGAACACAGTGACCGTCCACGATCAAATGCCCAATCTCGTCGCAGTGTCCCAGTCCGGCAGGGGAGCCGTTGAAACCTGTGGTCAGAATGCGTTTATCAATGACCAGAACACAACCTACAAAGGCACGGTCACAGGTGCTGCGTTCGGATACGGCATAGGCGATCTTCATAAAGTAAGAGTCCCAATCTGGGCGCATAAATTGCCTCCATGGAAGGTTGGCAGTATATATTGTTGATGGATAGGGCTAAATCGGACAGTGACAGATGTCCTTTAAATGAGCTGCGGCTGTTGTCATATGAAATTATGCAAAAAGACTTGCCTACCAGAATAAGCAAGTCTTTTTAAAGTCAAAATGTTGATTTACGGGCTGGGGGTATCCGTTGGTGAGGCAATATTACTCGCTGGCTCCACGGTGAGACCCAGTAGACGTGCCAGTTCAACTGTGTATTTGTCATGCAGGTCACGGGCAAGCGCAATCCCCTGGTCGACAGTTTGCTGATCGGAACCACCCATGAAGGCGATCAATGTATTGATGACCGCATTCATATGTGAGATTTCGTATGTTTTGAGATTCGCCAGGCAGGGTGGGGTTGGCAGATCCTCAGCATCACGGCGGATTCTCTGCAGTTCGGCAATCGCCTCGCTAAATTGTTCTTTTGGCCTGCTGGCGGCGAGCGCCGAGGCATCATCGAACTCGCGCATGTATTTATGAGCCTTCTGAACTTCTGTCTCAATGTTTTCAGGTGCGCATGGATTAGGTGTGTTCGTTACAGGCAGCATGGTAGCTGTAACGACGATGTATTGTGTTGTGTTTGGGTTGCCGCTATTGCCGCAGGCTGTTAGAAGGATCCCCAAGAATAAAGCCAAAAAGATTATGGTGTTGTTTTTTAATTTCATAAATTTGTCCTTAAGGAATTGAGGAACAGCTCAACGCTGTTCCTCAATTGTATCAGTTGAAATTCAAGGAGCAGGAGACTTGATTCTTTTTATCCCTTTCCGCGGAATTTCTTAATCGCCTTCAATTTCTTTCCCAACGTCTTCTTGTGTTTATGATGTTTATTGTGTTTACTTCCAGAGCCGATGGTCGTGGTGTTGTTACTGGTATCGTTATTGCTGTCGACCACAGTTGTGTCTGTCGTGTTTGTGGTATCGGTGATATCGGTTTCTGAAGAGGTAACGGCCGCACACGTACTTGTGTCCGTAAATATATTGCCAGAGCCGTTGTTGTCAAATACCTGGGTTCCATCGGCTGTGAGAGTGGAATTGACAACCTTGAGTCCGTACAACGCGTTGTTGGAGAACGTGCCACCATCAACCTGAACGATCATATTGCAAACACCTGTCACATCCACCCCATTTCCGCCATTATCAAGCGCAGAGACATTCGTTAATGTGACTACATCAGTCGCATTGACGGTAAGTCCGTTGCCCATGCCATTATTGTTGAAGGTGCTATCGATGACGGTTACGCTTGCACCATCAAGGTTGGCACCAAATAAATTATTTCCGTTGACGGTAGTCTGATAGAGTTCAATATAGCCTCCGGCAACAACACTCAGCCCGTAGCCATAGTAGGTTACATTGTGGCACCATTCGTCAAGACATATGAACCCTTGATTGTTGGAGAAATCGCTATTGCTAATTAAGACATCTCCTGCGGCTTGGATATTTGCACCAATAAGGCGATTTTCATTGGCTTGAACGTTATCCAGTTCAACATCGCCAGAACTTACAACCAGCAAGCCGGTATCGTCAATGAACGTGGATGAATCTGTAACGTTATTATTGAAGATGCTGTTGGCAATCGTTACACCTGATCCGTTCAGGCTGGCACCCCATAAGTTGTTGAAGCTGGCAGTCACGCCATCCAGTCCGATTGTGCCTGATGAAACAACTGTAAGACCATAGCCATAGACATGGAGCTCGCCTGAACCAGGGTTGAATGTGTAGGATTGATGGCCGTTAAAGAAACTATTAGCAATCGTAACATCATCACCGGCCTGAATGTTTGTGCCAAACAATTGATTGTTGTTGGCTTCTGTATTGTTAAGAGTTACCTGGCCTGTGCTAACGACTTCGAGACCAAACCCAACGGGGTTGTCAGCAGACCCGGAACCATTATTGCTGAAAATGCTGTTATCGATGGACACTCGGGAGCCTTCAAGGTGGGCGCCGTATAAATAATTGTCGGTAGTCTCAACATTGTCCAAAGTTACGGCGCCGCCTGAAATAACTTTAATTCCATACCCGCCGCCGCTGGCGGATTCGATATTTCCTTGGACATCATACATGTAGGCTGTGTTTCCTGTAAAGAAACTGTCGACAATGTTGACACCACCGTCTGCTTGAATATCTGCGCCAAAAAGCTGGTTGTTGTTCGCTGAGACGTTGTCGAGTGTTACACCGTCACTGCTATTGATTTTCAGCCCCGAGCCGACCAGAAATTGGGATGAGCCTGAACCGTTATTGTTGAAGACACTGTTTGAGATGTTTGTGCCACCGCCGTCCAGGTTTGCACCGAAGAGGGTGTTTTCAACAGCCTCAACAGCATCCAAAACAATGGAGCCAGTTGTGAGAACCTGCAAACCATATCCTTGGAAAGACAGCCCATCGGCATCGAAAGTGTATGATTGGTTTCCGTTGAAGAAGCTATTCAGCACTTCAACATTGCCATCTGCCTCAATATTTGTGCCAAATTTTTCGTTATTGTTTGCAGTGATGTTGTCGAGCAGTACGCCAAGTCCGCCGGCGCTCTCCACCTGTAAGCCATATCCGACCGCTTCCTCCGGGCGACCCGTTCCGTTATTATTAAATGAGCTGTTGCTTACTTGAATCTGGGCGCCAGTCAAATGGGCTCCAAATGAATAATTGTTATCGGCAGTGATTCCATCCAACAGGATATCGCCGAGGCTTGCAACCTGTAGACCGTATCCGCCAATTGCAAATCGATCCCCCTCTGTATAGCTGTAGTATCTATATTGAATATTGCCTGTAAAAACGCTATTGGTCACGTTGACCACGCCGTCGGCAGTAATGTTTGCTCCGAACATTTCATTAAAGCTGGCGCTTGTGTCTGCGATAGTAACATTGCCCCCGCTTTCCACCTGTAAACCATGGCCGGGATGCTCAATACCTCCATTGCCATCGAAGTGGCTGTTATTGACATCAACATTGCTGCCTGCCTTGATATCCGCACCAGCATCTTGATTGTCGTTGAATATTGAATTTTCTATGACGACATTCCCTCCGGCGTTGAGTTCGGCCCCTGATTGCGAATTGGTGATCTCGACATTGGAAAGATTGATGTCGCTTTCGCTGTAAGCAGTAAGCCCGGTACCATTTGTAACACCGGAGATCCAGATGTTGTTAAAGGTGAGTGAGCCAATCCAGGGGTTGGAGCTTGAACCGACAATGATTGGCACATCAAACTGGGTGGTGCTGGCAGGGTCCACAGTGTTGTTTGTAGTGTCCCAGCCGCCTTGAAATGTCATATTGTATTGGTTTAGATTGTTAAAAGAATAGTTGTTGAAGTCCACGCTGGATTCGCCGCCCAGATATTGTCCCTGTTGTATGTAAATGGTTCCAGCCTGTTGGTAAGCAGGGTCAGTTTCATTGGCTTGCAGGAAGATCAGAAGATCGTTAAAACTACTGAACGAATCTGTACAGCCATTTTCACCTGGGGTGGGGGATTGTCCTTCAGGACACCAGATCGGATCATAGGTAGAGGCGATGGCATCTGCGCTTTCCTGCGTAGCCAGCGGCTGCACTTCACCCTCGGAATTAATGACTGTGACTGTTGTGTTGTCTGGCAGACCTTCCAAATCGGGCTGCGGAGAATCAGAAGTATCGGCGACCGCTTCTTCCGGTTGTGAAGCTGCCTCTGTGGCGAGCGCAGTTTCTTCTGTTGGAGTAGTTGCTTCTGTAGCAATTGCAGTTTCTTCCGATGAAGTAGTTGCCTCTGTGGCGATTTCGGTTTCTTCTGGTTGTGGGGTGGCTTCCGGGGTGTCTACCGTTTCTTCCGGCGCAATGGTTGCTTCTGTAGCAACTGCAGTTTCTTCCGGTTGCGCGGTTGCCTCCACAGCCTCAGGAGTTGCACTTTCTTCAGCGCCAGTTGAAGGTGTGTTTGTTTCTGTTGTTTCGGTTGTTGTTCCATCGTCAGCATATACAGTGGTTGTACCGTAGACACTAAACATCATAATGGCAATAATGGTCAAAGATAGAAAAAATACTCTGAATTTATTAAACATGTTATTCTCCTTATTTATTCCTTGGCGGGTTGGGTATACCGCCCTTTGTGGCGAGAAAACCTTCATGGATGCCCCGTTTGCTTGAGGCGGGCTATTTTTATAGATCCCGAAAAAAAATTAGAGATGCCCAATTATAGGCACCTCTAATTTTACAGTTTTGGAAGGGTCAAGTCAACCACGAAAAGGTTACATGCTTTTCGTTTTTGCAAGTTGAATTGCGAGTTGGTGACATGAGCCATAACCCTTATTAATTAATAAATTGGATTTCCGGTGAACCCGGATCAGCTGGATGATAATTGTTAGCCGGATTGTAGACCAGGCTGAAGTTGCCGGAGCCTTTGATATCCGAATCGGAGCAGATGATTTGTGAATCCACTACAAAATTGCCGCCACTCCCTGTTGCTGTATAAGACGATGCAGGTGCGTAGACCGTGCCGGTGAAGGAAGAGGTGGCGCTGCCGGTAAAACTTATGTCATTGCTATTGCTTCGATCCATGTAAATGGATAGCCCAGCATAAGGGCCAGTTGTCAGGGGTCCGACGGTTAACCCGCCGCTTCCATTCGCGGAGAACTCGCCACCTTTCAGATAAAGCATTACATGTTCCGCGATAAGGGTACTGCTACCGGACATTTGGAAATCGCCAATGATGTAGTAAATACCCTGATTAAGGGTTAAGGTCCCGCTTCCTTTTTGTGAAATGCTGTTATAACAACCCGGATTGATCGTATGATTTGCGGAACCGGTGTAGTTTATTGTTTGACAACTGCCTGGATTTGCAGGCGGATTCAAAATGCTCGCAAACGGATCGGTGGCAACGGGCACCGTTTGTATCGTGCCTGATAGCGGGGGCCAGGGATTTCCAGCGCTGCTGCTGCCTGATTTGTTGGAAGTGCCCACCACCTTCAGGGTTCCCGCCAACAAATCGCCGGAACCAGAAATGCTGAAGTTCTGGTTGCTGAAAAAGGTACCCCCAACAGTCCAGTCCCCGCTTCCGCTTTTGCTGAAACCGTTGACCCAAACATCACCTCCAATTACCCAGTGCTTGGAGCCTGTATCATTCAAGAAGCTTGCGAAAATAAAATCTTGCGTTATTTCGATAGTACCGCTGCCGGATAAGTCGAAGGCCGCGTTGGAAGCAACACTTCCGTCAACGTATACATCGCCGCTTCCAGTAAAAGCCACGCCGACACCACTATCTTTGAGCGCAGTTATGCCATACCCTGAACCGCCGCCTGAGGATTCAGAAGTGGAGCCAGACGCTTTGGCAACGGCCTCAACCACGTTTGTGACCTCCTGGCGGCCTATCACACGTGCAAAAGTTGTGGCGACAATGGAGGTAATCCTCACCCGAATATAATCAGCTGAATCGGCGCCTGCGGGCAGTCCCTGACAGGTAACACCTGATTCGTTGCAGAAATTAACTTCAACAATGGCGCCGTTTGTACCTGTAGTATAGCCATTACTGGTTGCGCGATTCTTACCCGCATTTTTTACCTCCACACTGGTTCCGCCCTTGACTTTTTTCAGCGCGGCAGCTAGTACCGAGGTGTCGGCGGCATTCTGTGCGTGACGCCTGTCGGATAATACCCTGCCGCCATCCACGGCGAGGGCAGTAAAACCCACCAGCCCTACCATTGCCAGGGCAATGAGGATGAGCGCCTGTCCCTTTTGTGAATTGATTTTCTTCATCTTTCATCTCCTTTTATCCTGACCTAACAAAACGATCCAGATCCTTGATGATAAGGATTTGGGTCTGAAAAAAATAACCTACAATTACTGTATATAAATGAAAACTCGATTGTCCCAGGGTCAAGAAAGTGATGATATTAACATTCTAATCATTTTTGCGTGTTTTGCACATACTACGAACTTACAGGTTGGCAAGAAATCACCCCCTAATGGTACTACCAATTCTCCCCATGTTGCAATTTCCGTGGCTTTTCCTTCGATCCAATTTGCACGCCTCCCGGACGGCTTAAAACAAAAAAGGAGCACGCTTATAATTGCTCCTTTTTTGTTTATGTCGAGTTGTTGAAAATATTTATTTGTTATTGCACAAATTCAATGGCGGGTGAACTGGGAGAAACTGGGTTGTAATTACTGTCGGGATTGTAAAGAAGGTTTAGGTCTCCACTACCTGTCAGTGTTGCAGAGGAGCACAATATTTGGGAATCGAGCACAAAAGTGCCGCCACTACCTGTTACTGTAATTGCTGAAGCCGGGGCATAGATTGTGCCGCTGTAGGAGGAACCGCCGCTACCCGTCATACTTATGGAACTGTTGTTGCTTCTATCCATGTACAGTGACAAGCCTTTATAGTCGCCGGTTGTCATGGGAGAGATTTTGAGGTCGCCACTTCCCGTCATTGAGAACGTCCCGCTTGCCATGTAGATCATAACGCCGTTTGCGGTGAGATCACCACTCCCGGTCATACTCACATTGCCCGTCACATAATAAATACCAGGATTTAGTGTTAGATTTCCACTACCTGTTTGACTGATGCTGGTATAACAACCCGGGTTGATGGTGTGTGCGGTAGAGCCGGTATTGTTGACCACTCCACAAGATCCCGGATTTGCAGGGGGATTCAATACACTTGCAAATGGATCTGTAATCACGGGAGGCGTTTGGTAGGTTCCCGTAGTATGTGGCGGTGGGTTCGTACCAGAACCATTAACCTTTCCAGATCCTACATTGGAGGCACTTCCAACGGTTGTGAAGCTGCCAGCTGTTGTTATGTCGCCACTGCCTGTCTGGGTGTAATTAGCGTCACTGAAGAAACTGCCGCCAACGGTCCAATCCTGACTGCCAGTCTTGCTGAAACCGTTGACCCATACATTGCCTCCCACGTTCCAGTCACCTGAGCCGGTATGGCTGAGACTGCCGCTGACTTGTACGCCATCGGTTACATCGAAATCACCACTGCCCGTTGACGAAAAATTCGCATTGGCGCCAACGCCTCCTTCGATATTCGTGTCACCACTGCCTGTGAAACTAATTCCGGTTCCGCTCGGTTTTAGCGCAGTCAGTCCAAAACCGGTGCCGCCGCCTGAAGAGGGGAAGATGCAACGGTTGCCCTGACAACAGCCTCAACAACATTTGTCATCTGTTGCCTGCCGATCACGTGTGAAAAGTGGTCGGGACATAGGATGTAATGATTACCTGAATATACTCACTATTCCCGGCATAGGGTCCGCTGAGTGGATGGCAGTTGACGACTATATCGCTCGCCGCGCCTCCGTCAAAGCCGTTGCTGGTTGCCCGAGCATTAGCGGCTGTGGTGTAATTCTGTCCCCTGACCTTTGCCAGCGCGGCGGCTAGGGCTGCGTTGTCTGCCGCGTTCTGGGCGTGTCGTCTATCTGATAACGTTCTGCCGCCATCGATGGCAAGGGCAGAAAACCCAACCAATCCGATCATTGCAAAAGCGATCAGGATCAAAACCTGTCCTTTTTCTGAAGATTTATATTTCATAATAATGTGCTCTCCTTTGATAACATTCCAATCGTGTACAAGACGCAAGGTAAAACTTTTTGATACAGCGTGTTACAAACGGTCTTGAAAGGTTTCTCTTTGGATTCCTTTTTTGCAATGAAACTGTCATGAGCCAAACAAAAACGAGCCTGGTTTTTGCCAGGCTCGGGAAGAATGAGGTGTGATTTCATCTTCGGCAACCTGGCTGTCGTACCTGCATTTGCAGGCTTAGACCCGTGGCTTTGCGTCTCCATCTTTCAATGGGTTTGCTCTTTTCGGACTTAACTATTTGTAGTGTAGCACGGAGTGGTGAAATCGCTCCTTTCATTCCCGCAATATTGACTTACAGGATTGTTATTGAAACTTACCGGATCGTTATGAATAGCATATAACATTTGTATTGAAATACCGTCAA
>CAVWDB010000014.1:0-68612 GCA_963753655.1 uncultured Chloroflexia bacterium | reverse complement strand
TACTAATATGGATTGTTCCAAATGGAATTTTGCAGTACAGATTGAAGGCAATTATCAATTCTTCACGTGTCCATTTGTTTGATGGCATAGTTCCTCGCTTTGTTGAAAGCGATTCTACACCATGCCCATCTCAAAGATAATACCAAATGGACAATAAATCTACACACTATGAGTAACATTCTTCAACTCGCTGGTTGAGTAGCCTTGAGCGTTCTTGGCGAAAGGCGTATCGAAACCAGCAATAACCACATCTGTTTTGCTTACTGGTGGTTTCGATACGGACTTCGTCCTACTCAACCACCGACCCTTCTTGTTTTCTCTTTTTCTCCTTCGCGCACTTCGCGCCTTCGCGGTTAATCACTTTGTGGTCAAATAATCCCATGCCCTCCACCATCCCATCCTGCGCGCATAACATCCCCTTGGGGGCGGTGGGAACGGCGATTAATAAAATAAAACTCCGAGTTTTTCACTCGGAGTTTTTTCGTTTCCCTTTATCCCGCCGCTGGCGAGACTTGATATTCAATTTTGCTTGGCACGGTCACCCTTCGCGATGCATCCAAAATCTCCAGCGAGACGAGGTTGCCTTTATCGTCATAATCCAGAATCACACCAGGTTTATCCTCGTCACTCTCGGCAACAGGCGTCTCTGCGAAGATGACAGTTAGAGTATCAGTATCGCGGTCATAAATAACTTTCATGGCTTATCTCCAGTATTTCTCGATCTTGCTTGTTCGATAAACAGTAACAACGTAAGGCGGTTTTCGGTCAATATCCACAAAGACTCGCAGGAGAAAAGTCTTTTGTGGTTCATTCATATCCCGTTTTGCTTGATAAACTGCTCGACCTTCTCGAACCATTTCCGTTTGTTCAGGTTTTGCCAATACCACTTTCACATCTTCCTGACTAATCTCACGCCGAGCCATTTCAGTCAATGCATGGTCGGTGAACACAAATTCATGGATGGGTTCAAGGCTGGGCATATATAATCGAAGTATAGCACAACCCCACTTTCTACTTTCTTTCTTCTTTCCTCTTACTTTTCTTCGCACCTTTGTGGTTAAATTTACCCATGCCCTCCACCATCCCCATCCTGCGCGCAAGGCGTGAACGACGCATCGCAAAACAGCACAAGCACGAAGCCCGCACGCGCAATACCCTGCTCAGCGCGGGGATGATCCTATCCCTGCTGACCGCCGCGCTCATCATCGTGGCGGCGTTTGGTTACGTCAACCTCACGCGCGACCTGCCCTCGCCTCAAATTCTCCCAATTCTCCTCAATCCTCCCAACGGGCTCCTCCTCCAGCCCACACGCATCACCGACCGCACGGGTGAGCATGTCATCTACACCTTCGCTCCCTCAAACTCGCCGCGCCGTTACATTCCCCTCGGCGACAACAATCCGCAATACCTGCCCAAGTCCCTCGCCGATGCGGTCATCGCTCGCTCCGACCCGCGCTTCTGGAGTCACGCTGGCTACGACCTCACCACGATTACCAATTACGAATTACACAATACCCTCGCCCAACGTCTCGTCTTCGACCTGCTTCTCTTCAACGAACCGCCCTCCCTCCAACGTGCCCTGCGTGAACGCATCCTTGCCGCGCAGATCACCGCCGAGTTCGGGCGCACCCAGATCCTCGAGTGGTATCTCAACTCCGCCAACTTCGGTCGCCACGCCTTCGGCGCCGAAACCGCCGCGCAACTTTATTTTGGAAAATCTGCCACACAACTTTCAACTTCTGAATCCGCCATCCTGGCGGGCGTCAGCGACTCGCCGAGTCTCAATCCATACGACGCGCCGGGTACCGCGCTCGAACGGGGAAAAGAAACCATTCGGATGATGTCTACGCTCGGACTTCTCTCCGATCAAGCGGCAGATAACGCCCTTGGAGAATCTCCCTTCTTCCAAACTCCGCCTCCGACTCCGCCCGGAGTTGCTCCTGCCTTCGTCAACCTGCTCCTCGCCCAACTCGATACCCAATTCCCGCGCGAACGAATCGAACGCGGCGGATTGAATATCATCTCTACACTTGACTACGACTTGCAAAAACAATCCTCCTGTGTCACTGCCTTCTATGCCGCACGCTTGGCAGGTCTCCCCGATCCGCTCATCGAATGTGACTCACTGCGATTCCTGTCCGCGTTGCCGCCCGCGCTCAAGGTTCCTGAACTCATCTGCAAGCGCCGTCATCACGAATCCCAAAACAGGACAGATCCTTGCGGTAGTCGGTGAAACGCTCCAGGCGCAGGAAACGCCTCTTGTAAGCGCGCACAACCCCGGGTCCGCGTTGGACGCGTTTGTCTATCTGACGGGATTCACTCGCGGCTTGAGTTCCGCCTCATTAATTTGGGATATCCCAGGCAAGACATCCACACAAAACTTTGACAGTGAATATCACGGTCCCATGCGTCTACGTGTGGCATTGGCGAACGATTATCCCGCGCCTGCCGCGCAAGTGCTTTCGCAAATGGGCGTCGAGAACGTGACGAAGATCGAAGGCTCGTTCGGTGTATCGCATGATGCGCAACTTTCTTTGCTCAACGCCGCTGGTGCTTATGGGGTCTTTGCACAACACGGCGTGTACTTTGGACAGGACGTGAACGAGGCGTTTATGCCTGTGACGATCCTGCGTGTGGAGGGCGGCGATGGCAGTGTGTGGCTCGATTGGTCTACGCCGCAAGCCAAGCCTGTGGTCACGCCTGGGCTGGCGTATCTGATCAATAATTCATTGAGCGATGACACCGCGCTCATTGGCACATTGCAAAGTTCAAATATTTTAGACGTTGGAATACCCGCCGCAGTCAAACTGGGTCAAACCGAAGATGCGCTCGATACTTGGGCGATCGGTTATTCGCCATCACGAGTTGTTGCAACCTGGACGGGTACTCGTGAATCTGGTCACCTTCCTCCCCCTGCGCGCTCCGTCGCTGTGTTATGGAATGCCTTGATGCAAATCGCATCACAAAACGTCCCGCCTGAAGATTGGTCACTGCCCGCGGATGTTTCTGTCATCAACGTCTGCGACCCATCGGGCATGTTGCCAACCGCCGAATGCCCGAACCTGGTCAGCGAAGTTTTCCTCAACGGCAACGAACCCATCCAAGCTGATAACATGTATCGCAAATTCTCCATCAACCGCGAGACAAATTTATTGGCAACTGTATTCACTTTGCCGCAACTGATCGAAGACCGCGTGTATCTCGTTGTCCCGCCTGATGCACGTTCCTGGGCTGAAAGCGCCGGTTTGGAAATTCCGCCCGCTTCGTATGATGTCATCCAAGCTCCACCCATCAATCCTGATGTCAACATCACCTCGCCTGAACTCTTCGCCGAAGTGAGCGGTAATGTGAGCATCACAGGCACCGCCGCAGGGACAGATTTCGCCTCTTATCGTATTCTCATCGGTCAGGGATTGAATCCGCAGGAATGGATACAGGTTGGAGAAGGGACCGAGTCTGTGACGGACGGGCTACTTGCGGAGTGGGACACCTCTGATATAAGCGGGCTATTCGCCGTGCAGTTGCAAGTGGTGAGAAGTGATCAAAGAGTTGATAATGCGATAATACAGGTTACTGTGAAATAACCAGTGAATACCGCTGGTTGAGTAGTGGCGCCTTAAGCGCCACGTATCGAAACCAGAAGGTAAAAAGAAAAAAATTTATAACAAAGAG
Organism: uncultured Chloroflexia bacterium; assembly: GCA_963753655.1. Lineage (GTDB taxonomy): Bacteria > Chloroflexota > Anaerolineae > Anaerolineales > Villigracilaceae > Defluviilinea. Next base: position 64,940 of record CAVWDB010000014.1, on the reverse strand, counting down.
TGCTTTGCTTACTGGTGGTTTCGATACGCTGCTTCGCAGCACTCAACCACCGAAGTATATATCTTAGGAGAGTTTCATGAACTCAACCAACCTTATCGTCATCGGCTCGATCTGCTTCTCTGCCTTGCTCGTTGATGGGATTCTGCTCGGCATCATCTATGCCACTCGAAGAGGCGTGGCGAAGGCTGCGAATTGGCAGTCCACAATGGGGACAGTCTTAATGTCAACTGTGGAGGCGCGGCATGATAGTGAGGGAGGCTATACCTATTATCCTGTTGTCCAATACACCTATCAAGCCCTGGGACAGTCCCATCAGGGGAACAAGATCATGCCGGGTCCTACCGTAGGTGGGTCGGGAGCGCACAAGGTCGTGGCGCGTTATCCTGCGGGCGCGCAGGTAATGGTCTATTACGACCCGGATAAACCCTCCAATGCGGTCCTTGAACGAAACATGCCGGGACATATCAAATGGATGTGGGTGGCGCTGGTGTTGACCGATTTGTTCCTGTGCGGGTTGGGCATATTTCTCTCGTTCGTGTTGTGATGTAAAGTGAAAGAACTCCGAGACCTGCATTGCAGAAATCTTGGAGTTCTTTTTTTATTCCACTTCGCCGCCTGGCGACTCCAGAAATTTCTGTATCGACAAGGGTTCCATTGGTTGCAAACCTGTAAGGCGGTATTACCGAAATGAAAAGTGGAATCCCCTCACCCGTTGCTATAATTCAGCCAATCAATTCTAATAAAGGCAAACCCAACGACCTACCCCTACAGCATAATCAAGACAGCCTGTTTGCCAGCATGTACCTGAAATAGTAAGAGAAATCATTGAACACCTGTTTGGCGGGCCTGGCAAAAAACCAGGCTTATTTTTTTGGAACCTTATCATTGTTCGTTCGATAAAGGCAAACCCGTTGAAAAACGGAGGCGCAAAGCCCAGGGTCTAAAACTACGCAGGTAGTCATGACCGCCTGGCTGCCGACATATATCTGCAGAAGCAGATGAATTTTCACCGGTTTATTTTGAGTGTCTTTATCGAAAAGAGAAATGCCATGACACTCAAACATCAAACCACCCACATCACCCTCAAGACAAGTTTTCTTCTTGCCCTCTTCATTTCCCTTTTCTTCAACCCGATCACCGCCTGGGTGGGAGGGGATAACGGACGGGGTGGTTTCATGGAGTTTTCCAAATCGGTTCAAAACGGACAGGCAGATACAGTGCGCGGCGTGTACGTTCCCAACCTCTTCTCCCTGCCCATCGTCCAACAACCCTCCGACAATGCCGGTTACGTTTCCAATCGGGACGGCGAAGTGACACAGTTCAGCATGGCTTCCCAGTATGGGAATATAGGTCTGCTGGCGCACAATCATTTATCAGGAAGACTATTTTCCATGATGACCATAGGACAGGAGATCCGTCTGGTATACGGGGATGGAAGCGTTTCATATTTTATCGTCACAGAAGTGTTACGCTATCAGGCTCTGCAGCCCGCCAGCCCGTGGAGCAGTTTCCGCGATCCTGAAACCGGGACAGAGCTTTCCACGGAACAGATCTTCAAGCGTGTTTATTTTGGAGAACGTCACGTTACCTTCCAAACCTGTATCGAACAAAACGGCGATTTAAGTTGGGGGCGTCTGTTCATTATCGCCATGCCGAAAATGCAAAACGCCAGTTACAATTTCCCAGGTCAATTCATCTCGCAATAGTCTGTCTTTAATCTCACACACATCTGCTGATTGGAATCTTTTTCAACAGGCGGATATTTTTATACAAGGCAGTGACTATTTTCGAGTTGCTCCGGGAGAATTAACGATTATTACTCCCTTGCGGAAAAACAACTTCTGCAATACTGTTGTGTCCAAACCGGATCATCAAGAGGAAATATGCGCACAACCATCTCCAAAAATTTTTGTCTTCTAATAACTGGGATGTTGATCCTCTCAGCTTGTAACCTGCCCGGGAACACCGCCCCTACTGAAACGACAACGCCGACAGAGATGCCCACCGTCAACGCTACAGCGACCCTCGAAGCGGCGGGCACGCAAACCAAACAGGCTGAACCCACCGAAACACCGACTGTGACGCCAACTGAAACACTGACTCCCAAACCAAGCGCGACAGCCACCCCTGAACCTCCAAGCGCTGAGGTGGTGCGCGAAAGTAACTGCCGCACTGGTCCCGCCGGGAATTACGAACTGGTCGCTAAATATGAGGTGGGGCAAACGCTTGAAGTTATTGCCAACGACCTGGGAGCAGGGTATCAGTTTGTCCGGAACCCTGAAAAGCCCGAAGAGCAATGTTATCTATTGACACAGAACATCAAGATCAGCGGGGATACCTCAATCTTGCCAAAGTTTACCCCGTTGCCTTCCCCTACTGCGGCTCCGTATTTCAATGTCAGCTTCAAAAAATTTGACAAATGTGATGGAAAGGATTTTGCCAATTTTATCGTTGAGAATACAGGCAGCGCTCCATTCCGTTCGGTGTATATCAGGGTAACAGACTTAAAGGTCAATAAATCGGTTGAGCAGGCGCTCAATGCGTTCGATCAACGCGTGGGTTGTGTCCTTGCCAAAAATATCGCCCCGCTTAATTCTGGAGCGAGCGGTTACGTTGCGAGTCCAGGATTTGAATGGGCAGGCGCACGGGGACATAATCTACGGGCATTCATCACGCTTTGTACCGAAAAAGACCTGAAAGGGACTTGCGTCACACAGACCGTAGATATAAAGCCGTAAAACAATTAATCCGCTTTTTCTGCCTCTTTCGTTCTGATAAAAAGATGAAAGAGGCGGGATTGTTTAAGGACACTTGACGCCTCCCGCCTTTCCCCTTAAGATTATCCCCGCTAATTAGAACAAACATTCATAAAGAGCAGGGATTAAACCTTTGTGTACTTCGTGCCCTTTGTGTTTAAAAAGGAATCAACATGGACCTTGGAACAATACGCAAAATAGACATTGACAACGAAATGCAGCAATCGTATCTCGATTATGCGATGAGCGTGATCGTGGCGCGTGCGCTGCCCGATGCACGTGACGGACTCAAGCCTGTGCAACGCCGCATCTTATACGCGATGTACGACATGGGCATCCGTGCGGACTCATCGTATAAGAAGTCCGCTCGTATCGTGGGTGAAGTGCTCGGTAAATATCATCCACATGGGGATTCGGCGGTGTATGAAGCGATGGCGCGCATGGCGCAGGATTTCTCGATGCGCACATTGCTCGTGGATGGACAGGGCAACTTCGGTTCGGTGGATGGCGATCCGCCTGCCGCGATGCGTTATACCGAAGCGCGTCTCACGCCCGCCGCGCTCGATATCCTTTTTGATCTTCACAAGAACACGGTTCAATTCAATCCCAACTTTGACGACACGCTCGAAGAGCCGGGCGTATTGCCTGCCGCGTTGCCGAATCTTTTGGTCAACGGCGCGACGGGTATCGCGGTCGGTATGGCAACTTCCATTCCGCCGCATAATCTGGGCGAGATCATTGATGCCATCATCTACATGCTCGATCGCTGGGAAAAGCTCGATGACATTGACGTTGAACAATTGATGAAGTTCGTGCAGGGACCCGACTTCCCCACGGGCGGTCTCATCGTGATGGATAGCAAGGATGAGAATCCCATCGAGTCTGCGTATGGTTCGGGGCGTGGACGCGTCACGGTGCAAGCCAAGGCGCACGTGGAGGAGATGGAACGCGGCAAGAACCGCATCATCGTCACCGAACTTCCCTACATGGTCAACAAGTCCAGCCTCATCGAGCGCATTGCGAATTTGGCGCGCGATGGTTATCTCGAAGGTCTCTCTGACCTGCGCGATGAATCGGATCGTCAGGGCATGCGCATCGTGTTGGAGATGACGAAGAACGCCGATCCCGATGTCGTGTTGCGCGAGCTCTACAAACGCACGCCCATGCAGACCACGTTCAGCATCAACCTGCTGGCGCTCGTGGATGGCGAGCCGCGCACGTTAACGCTCAAGCAGGCACTACGCGTCTACGTGGAACACAGGCTGACGGTCATAAAAAGACGCGCTGAATTTGATCTGGATAAGGCTAAAGCGAGAGCACACATCCTCGAAGGATATTTAGTCGCATTAAAGAATTTGGACGAGATCATCAACCTCATCCGCTCTGCATCGGACGTTGAAACTGCGCGCGGCAAACTGATGAAACGATTCAAGCTGACAGAGTTGCAGGCGACGGCGATCCTGGATATGCAGTTGCGCAGACTCGCCGCGCTCGAACGCAAGAAGATCGAAACCGAATACAAGGAAGTGACCGGCATCATCAGCGAGTTGACCAAGTTGTTGAAGTCGCCGAAGTTGATGCGCGGCGTGGTGGCGGATGAATTGCAGAAGGTGAAGTCGCTTTACGCAGACCGACGCCGCACGCAGATCGTGGACATGGCGCAAAAAGGAAAGACAGGCGGTAAGTCACTGACCGCATCGGACGTGATGCCGAAACAACAGATCTGGATCGGTGTGACCGCGGATGGTTTGGTCTCGCGCACGGTGGATGAAAAGGAACCGAAACATTCAGGCAACGACGCGCCGCGCTGGCTGGTGAAGGCATCGACATCGGACACGGTGTATTTCGTATCGAAATCAGGACGCGCCGCGGCGGTGGCGGTGCACGTCATCCCGCAGGCGGAGAAGTTATCGCAAGGCTCGCTGTTCTATAAAGTCTCGCCGTTGCAGGAAACGGATTCGCTGGCGGCGGTGTTCGCATTGCCTTCGAGAAAATCTGCATTGCCCGAAGAGACGTGTGTGCATCACAACGACGCGCTTCGGCATGATCAAGAAGAGTCTGGTCAGTGAACTGCCCGGACCTTCGGCACAGACGTTCGTGCTGGTGAGAGTGAACGAAGGCGACCGCTTGATCGAAGTGGGTCTGACCGATAACAAGAAGAAAGGACATCATGCTCGTGACCGCGGGCGGCATGGCGATCCGCTTCAAGGAAGATGACGTGCGCCCGATGGGACTTGTCGCGGCGGGCGTCAACGGCATGAAACTGGACGATAAGGATGAAGTCGTTGGCGTGGAGATATTACCGACCGAAGGCGAGATCTTCCTGCTGGCAAGCGATGGTAAAGCCAAGCGCGTACCTGAAACGGACTTCCCCAAACAGGGACGTTACGGCAAGGGCGTCATTGCCTGGGAACTCTCAGGCAAGACCAAACTCGTCGGCGTCGTCGCGGACAAACCGAATCACATGGCGACCATCCACTTGAGCAAGGGCGCGCCGAAGTCTACGAGGCTCGACGCGGCTGGTTTACGCAAACGCGCTTCAACGAAAGGTGATGTGGTTGTGGAAGTGAAACCCGGCGAGGAAGTCGTCTCCGTCAATGTGAATTGGACGGTGGAGAAGTTTGTGAGTGAGAAGAAGGAAGGAAAAGAAGAAAGTAGTGGCGAAGGCAAATCTGCGGCGAAAGCAAAGTCGAAGGCAAAGGCAAAAGCGCCTGCGAAAAAATCAGTTGCCAAAAAGAAACCTGCAACGAAAGTAAAACCTGCAAGAAGACATTGTCCACGAAGAGGAAAAAGAAATAGGTTCAAGCGGTATAATGCTTTTATTCAAGGAGCATCTTATGCGTATTGACTGGCACAAATATATTTCTGTTGACCCTGAAGTCCATCATGGCGAACCGTGTATCACTGGTACACGCGTCCCTGTTTCGATGATCGTGGGAAGTGTTGCCGATGGCATGTCCTTTGATGAGATCATTGACTCATATCCCCAGTTGAAGAAAGAATCTATACAAGCGGCATTGGCATACGCGGCGGATATTGTTCGTCAGGAAGTTTTCCTTCCGTTAGCGGGGTAGCGGGATGCCTTTGAAAATCACGGTAGATGAAGACTTGCCGCGTCAGGCTGTGAAATTATTGCGAGATCACGGCTATGATACGGCAAGTGTTGTTGAGCAGGGAATGGGTGGTTGGAAAGATGCCGAACTCTGGATCGCCATTCAAAAAGATGAAAGATATTTGGTCACTGCCGATAAAGGATTTGGGGATATTCGAGTGTATCAACCAGGAAAGCATCATGGCGTTTTACTCTTACGTCCTGATGATGATGGGATTCGCCCGGTAATTGAGTTGTTGCAAAAGGTTTTGGATTCTTACAATCTGGAGACCTTGTTGGAGCAACGACAGTTGCCACGCCTAGAGGAATACGGTTGCGAAAGGCTTGATACGATAAATAAAAAGCAAAACGAGTAATAGCTACAAAGCTTATTACTCGTTTTTTATATTGGTGTATTGCCCGTCTGGATGATGTCCGCTATGGTCTCAACGTAGGTCGTGAAATCGAGCGCGTCCTTTCGCCTATCCCCGCTCTTTGGGGAGTCGGCTGGTCGTTGACGATGTAGGTTTTGGAGTCGTTATTCGGCATACTATCCACGCCATTTTTTTGGATTATCCGCCCAGATACTCTTTGACAGCTTGTATAAATTCTTCCGCCCATTCAAAAAACTCAAGCGCTTCTTCATCTGTCACACCGCTCTCTTCACCGTAATGACCAGTTTCACGCCGTCTTTCTGCAATAATCATTCGACGGTGGAACTTGGGGTCAAGGATCGATGTTTTGGCAAACTCCCTGCCATACGCCGCCATAACGGCGGAATGACTTGAGAACTTGAGCCCTATGGAATACGGCTTTCTCAAAGTAGGTTGACAAAAGAATAAAAATAGATCCTTCTCGGTAGAATTGTAAGTGCGAACCGACAAAAAACGAGGAGGATCTAAATGCAGTATAGCAGGAAGATAGAAAGAGAAATAAGCGAAAACGGGATTGAGTTTGATTTAGGGAGCGTGTATGCTCGGCTGAGTAAATTAACGGATGTACGCAAGGCGAAAGGGAAACGATATAGCTTGATAACCATTTTGATGATTGTATTAATGGCAAAACTATGCGGGGAAGATAAGCCGATGGGAATTGCGGATTGGGCAACGAACAGACAGGCAGAATTGATCAAGTTATTAGGATTGAAGAGGCAAAGCATGCCGAACCATAATACCTATCGTCGTATTTTGGCTCATGCCATGTGTGAGGACGAAATCGAGCGCTTGGTAGGTGAATACAATCAAGAAGGTGAACATGGGGAGGTCTATGCCATAGACGGAAAAGCAATTCGTGGGATGCGGAAGAAAGACGAGAACATTTCAGAATACGCCTTGAGTGTGTATGATGTAAAACAGGGAAAAGTGATGTCCCAAGTACAGGTTGGACGCAAAGAAAATGAGATTAGCAAGGCACCCGAAGCCTTGAAACTTGTGGAAATTGCAGGAAAAGTAGTTACAGGCGATGCGATGCACACTCAAAAACGGTTGGCCATGCAAATTTTGGAAGAGCAGGGTGACTTTGTGTTTCCTGTCAAAGAAAATCAAGACAGATTGTACAAAAATATTCAGGAACTTTTTGCCCCTGAATATCCGAGACCGGGTTTCGGAAAAATCCAAACCGATTTCCAGACTGCTCAAAAAGTAAATAAAGGTCATGGTCGTCTTGAAGTCCGAACCATTCAAACTAGTGAAATGCTCAACTCCTATTCTGGCTGGCCGGGGCTGGCACAAGTCTATCGCCTGGACCGTACCATCCAATATTGGCGCAGTGGAAAATGTTATCGAACATCTTGCGAAGTCGAGTTCGGGATTACAAGTTTGCCCCGCCAAAAAGCAAGCGCTTCTCGATTGCTTGAAATTCGCCGTGCATATTGGGGGATTGAAGCTGGTTTACATTACCGTCGGGATGTAACTTTGAAGGAAGACGCCACTCGCATGACGGTTGGAAATACTGGCATCATCATGACCTCTATCAACAATCTTGTTTTAGCATTGATCCGACAAGCAAAATTCTACAATGCTGCGCAAGCCCGTAGATGGTTTGCTGCTAACCTCTCCTGCACTTTTTCCCTGCTTGCCACCCCTTCTTTGCTACTTTGAGAAAGCCGTACCCTATGGAATAAAGAAGCGCTTCGGTCAGATAGAACATTGTATAGTAAGACTGTGCAGCAGAGAAATTGGAAAACCCCTCGTCAAGCAATGTTTTTGCCGCTCGATGGCTGTCTTCCGCGTGGTCAATCTGAGCCTGAATTTGAGGAGTTATCATACAGTCACAGCATCCTTGCGGACATTGAGCATAAACGGCATCTGGCTTTCGGCATATCGTTTGTCGGAAACGTAATGACAGATGATAATCACATCATGCTCCAGACAGAGTGAAGCGACAAAATCAATTGAACGCTTTTCGACATCCCTGTAATTGAATTCCCCATTTAATACGACCATCACATCAATATCCGAATCGGGCAGGCGTCCCTCGCCACGCGCGAACGAGCCGAAGAGGTACACGGCTTTCAACTGGTCGCCGTGAATCTTGTCCAGTCCCTTTTTTAGTTCACGCAATATCTTTTTGATGTTGGTAGACATTTAGCACCTGTTGACTGAATTATACACCGATGATCGATAGCGTCTCCACTGCTTGGATGATGTACGCGAGGGTTTCGACCGCTTTGCGGGGCGTGAAGTCAAGCGCGTCCTTTGCGCCTGTCCCCGCTCTTTGGGGAGTTGGCTGGTCGTTGACGCTCCGCTTTCGGAATCCATAGTTCTCCCTGAATTGTGATTGAAAGTTGGGCGGAAACTGAAGTTACACTCTTGATTGTAATGCGGTACTTCGTAGAGTCAGAGTTGGGCATGGAGGTTCCTTTTCCCTCACCATTTCGACAAGCTCAATGCGGCGCCTGCCCTCTCCCGGCGGGAGAGGGGTATGCACTGCGAATATGAGGGTTGGCAATATTACAGGACAAAACCATCGTAGAGACACAGCGAGTCATGGAATGATTCTGACGATCAACTGTTCTGCTGTGTCCCTACTTGACGGAAGCCTATCAAGCGGGGTATGATGTGGTCACCAAGGTGACTACATGAAGAAGAAACAGCCTAAAACGGAAGAGATCGGTATCCGCGAGTTGAAAAGCCGCGCGTCGGAAGTTGTCCACGCGGTGAAAGAGGAGCGCGCACGTTATGTTGTCACCCAGCGCGGCAAACCTGTCGCAGTAATCATTCCAATGGATGCTGTCCCGCCAGAAAAAGATTCTGATGATGAAGTATGGAAACGCCTGATGAAAATCGGGGAGGAAATCAGCAAAGGTTGGCAAAGCGAAAAAAGTGCGGTTGAAATCCTTTCGGAGATGCGGCGATGAATTCGCCCGTCACCATTGATGCCAGTGTTTTTGTCAGTGCGTTCACGCGGTCTGAATCCGCTCACATGGAAAGTAAATCTTTCATGGCTGATGTACTGAAACAATCCATTCCGATTATTGTGCCTGTGCTTGTCCTGCCAGAAATATCCGCAGCCCTTGCGCGCGGACAGGGCAAGCCTGAACTTGGACTGGCGTTTGTTCGGGAATTACAAAACTACCCAAATACTACTTTTATAGATGTGGACGAATCCATTGCCGCGCTTGCAGTTGACGTTGCTGCGAACAACCGCTTACGCGGCAGTGACGCGGTCTACGCCGCAGTGGCACTGCGCTTTGGAACGGAATTGATCACGCTGGATAAGGAACAATTGGATAGATTGCCGAAGGTCTTGGCTGTACAAAAACCGAAGTGAAAAAACGCTGTTCCTAAAAACTTGAGTTTAGAGTAGCAAAGTAGCGCACAAGAGATGTGCGATCAAATAGAACGTTAAAAACTGAAAAGCAAATACCAATTACGGACCAGCAGAAACTGTTTTTTGTAAATATTTGCTCTTGAACACGACTGGATAACGAACACGTGGCGGCGGGAAATAATTCTTTTGTCTGCCTGTGCCTTTTCCAGCGGGTCTGGGCTGGTGGGCAGGTGTGCCCAACTCCAATAAAAATGCCAGAGCGGAGCGTTGCACTTGATAGGGCGTCAGTCTGGCGCGTTTCTGTCTGTTGCGCGGATACCAAGCCGGATAATCTTCCTGCACCGCATCCCGCATCAGAAGTAATTGCCAATAGGCCAGCGCACACAACCACATCCATTGTTGGGCACTCACCAAACTCGGAGAGCGGTTGCTGTTAAGTCCCATATGTTGCTTCAGGAAACGGAACAGGTGCTCAATCGCGAAACGCCAAAGATACATACGGCATAGATCTGAAAGCGCAACATTTTGCGGACCTGTCCAGAGTAACCACATCGGTCGTTTGTAACGCGGCGTTCCATCTTCTTTGATGAATTCTACTTGTATCAAAGTACAGATCAACGTAGCCAGCTTTTTGAAATGCAGTTTATGCCAGGCACGCACCCGCACGGTTTGTTTCCCAAGTTGAAATGTCTCATTTTGATCTTCGACACGATGGTCCCTATTCAACTTGAAAGATTTCCCGTGCTTGCGAGGCGCTCCGCGACTACCCTTTGGTTTCTGTTGAGGTTCTTCGTACAAGACCCGGTTGCTGTGCAAGCGGATCAGCCCAAAAGTATGCTGCAAATGCTCAAAAATACCCAAAAATCTGTGCTCTTCATAGCGGCTGTCTGCCACGATCACTTTTGCTTCTGGATCACGTGCATCCAGTTCCTGGACTTGCACTGCCGCTACTTTGCTGTCTGTCGCCTCTGTATCGATCCTTTCAATGTCCACGGGCGCTACCCAGGAACTGCCAAAATGGATCAGGCGTACCAACCATGAATACTTGTGACCATAGCGCAGCGTCTCTTTCTTGCTCGACTTCAACACACTTCGATCCGGCAGGGTTTCTGCCTGCTCATGTTCATTGGCGGTGGCATCTACCGCATACACTTTGTATCCGGCTATCGTTTCGCTGCCTTCCGGCATACTCTCTGGCAAGAGCGATAGAATTTCATCCATATCCATTTCGCCGTTTTCCAGTCCATCGTACACGCTGCAATACTTTCGCCGAAAGGGTTTCTGTTCGCTCAAGGCAACTGGTGAACTTACCTGACCAGCTACTGTCAGGGCGTCTATCAGGTCGAACAAAACATCCGCTCGCCTTCTCAGACTTTGGTATACTGCTTTTCGGAACTCGCTGATTTTATGATTGGTCACACTCTACTAATATCAGCAAGTTCCATTTTTGTTAATGTGCTTTGAACTCTAAACTCAAGTAAAAATAGTGGCATGTCTGAGGCTCGTCACTTCTTAATCCAATTCCTTTTTTACATCCCCATCGCCAAGCGGTTTGAGCCATCCATCCTCTTTCAAGAACATTACCTGTTTTTCCTTTTTGGGTACTCCAAATCCATTTCATTCCTACATTTCATGAAGCATCTCCCTGTATAATTCAGCGTGAATCATTAAGGAGATATCCACATGAGACGTTTTTCAATTCTCACCCATGCACTTGTGGTCACGCTGATCATCAGTGCATGTGGTGCAAAAACCACACCCACAATCAACCCGGTTGACCTGGAAAGCACGATGGCTGCAGCAGCCTCCACGCTTGTGGCAGAGACCGAGGCTGCCATCCCGACCGCTACGCCACTCCCGCCAACAGCAACTCTTACAAATACACCGGAGCCTACAAATACTTTCCTTCCCCTGCCAACTTTGGGAGAAACATTCACTCCGATCCCCGGTGGGAATTCCAATGCTGGAGATCCATGTATAAATACTAAACTACCTGATTCCCTGACGGGGCAGACCATCAAGATCCGCATTGATAATCCCACAAAGGGGACGATCAATCTCAACGTTACTCTACAGCCAGGCAACCCGCAGGGTGTATGCGGCTACCGCATTTACACCCTACCTGCAGGGCAATCCCTTGTCATTAATGATCTGGTGGAAGGTTGTTATTCCCTTTGGGCGTGGAACCCCGAGCCCAAAGACTACTTCATGGTAACGAACGGAACCAGTTGCTTGAATAATTCCAATAACTGGACATTTGATATCACACCCAACGGCATCAGCCTTAGATAATAGATCTATCGCGCTGACATCGTGCCCGCAGGGTAGCGGAGAGACGAAGGTTATCCGTCTCGCAGACGAAGCGCAGGTCTGCCAAGTATCTTCACGTCTCGTCTTCGCTCAGGATGACGCATCCCCTCCGCTCGACGCGACTTACCTCATATACCCAGCACCTTGAGCAACTTCTCCTCTTTCAGAAACATCACCCTGTTTTTCTTTTTTGAATATTCCAGTCCCGGTTTCCTTTGCCAACTTTTCAGCCAACTCATACACATCCGCTTCATATTTATCGAGCGGCGTGGAGATCATGACCGTCTCTGTGTCCACGTGGATTCCCAGCCGCGATTGGAGTCTGGCAAAGCCGGTCGAACCGTCAAAGATCGGGAAGCCCTCGTAGAAACCCAACAGCGTGGAAGGTTCCGACATGCGCGTCAACAGTTCTTCGGGCAGGGGAAGCGTTTGTGGGTTTGACGTGAGGAAGTCCACGGCTTGGCGAATGATCGGCTCGCGGTCGGTATAGTCCAATTCATCGGTTGAATATCGGTTATAGAACGCCGCCAGTTTGGAGGGCTTCCAATAAAAGGTAATGTTGTTTTGTGATTCCACTACGTCTCGTTCGTCGAAATAAGGAGCGTATGGAATCCCCAACACTCTTAACGCGGGAATCAAAGTACTCGTATTCGTGGACATCTGCAGTTCGACAACATCGCTCGTTACATCGCGTGTTTTGTCGTAGATCAAAACACCATCCCTGCGGGAGAGATAATCCACACCGTTGATCCTCAATCCATGCAGGTCTGAGTCAAGGAGTAGGCGTTTGGTTTCTAATTTAATTTCAAATCGCATATTGCATTCTACCAAGATATAGGTCTATGTCACCCTGAGCAGAGCGAAGGGTCTCTGAGACTGTCGTAGAGATGCTTCGCTTTGCTCAGCATGACACGAAAGGAGTTACCTCCACCCACTCGCATTAAACAATATCTGAAAGAAATCATTCTCTTCATGCGATGTCATCGGGCGCGAGCGGGCATAGTCCACGAACTCGATGGGGATCAACTCCGTGCTGATGTAACGCCCATCATAAAAGACATGCAAGTCGATCATCCCCTGACGGCAGGCGTCACAATAGCTATACTGGTCGAAGAACAGGTTTCCCAAGTCCATAGTGGATGAAAGAATCGTTCAGGAATTCCATGCCCTGTGGCTGGTGTGCCTGGCTTCCGCTGACGATGTCCGCGCCAGCTTGCGCCATTTGGCGAAAGTCCCGTTGCTGGTCTGGCTGGGCAAAGTACGTGTAATATTCCAAATGTTGGAACGTGGCGATCACAAGATAGCCTTCTGATTTCAAACGTGTGATCTCGCTTGCCATCCAGTCCATATCACAAAGCGCCGCGCCCGGTTGTGTGTCAGTGGCTTGGGCGAAGGAAACGCCTTTCGCATTACAGCCGATGAACGCGATGCGGTTGCCGTGGTTCTCAAGCAACAATGCCTTGCGACCTTCGGCAAGATTTGCTCCACCGCCGTAATAAAGCCAGTTGCGTTCCTTGTACATATCGAGGGTATGGAACATCGCATCCGTGCCCCAATCGGAGAGATGATCACCGGTCAGTTCCACCACGTCCGTGCCGACATCCTCCAACAATTGGATATAGCTATCCCGACTGCAAAAGCGGATCTCTTCCTGAACGGGATTCGGATACGGACAATCCGACGGCAAACGGGACCTCGTTGCTGATGTGTGTAATATCGGCATTGATCAACCACTGACGAATATCCTGCGCGGGATAAAGCATGCCGCGCTTTTCCATGGTCGCGGCAGTGGCACGCACCAATGCCGTGACGCCGGTCATCGCAACGACTGTCATCTTTGATGGATCATAATTCGAGGAGGGAATCACAAAATTGCTTCGTATCAGCGCGACCCGTTGCGGGTCACTGATCAACGAAATGGGAATCTTCAACCGATACTTTTCCAGATCAAAATCCTTGTGGATGGGCGAGAGTCCGTCTACGGGTAAAACCTTCCAGCGTGGATTCAGATTCTTCAAAAGGAACAATCGCCAGCGTAGGTTGATGCGTCCAGGCGTAATCGATCAACTCGTTTTTCGGGAGGACTTGTACGCTCGTCCCTGCTGTTCCCCACAAGGCAGTGAATATGTCGTAAGTGTTTTTGTCCATAAGCAGAGGTGTCCCTGTGGCTGTGCCTCGCCAACGCGCAAGAAGGTCGTCGCCCGAAATTCCCTGCATGGTGGGAGAAGAAAATGGCGTTACCAGAGCGTACACCCATTGACTAACCACATTTTCTTCTCCCACTTCTAATTTGATATTCGCTATCGTTTCATCACTCACAAGCAGTCCACGCAGTGAATCATCCAAAGCTCCGCCCATTGTCTCTGAAAGATAAGCAGGGACCCATACAGCGACACCCATCGTATCTATATTTTGTATGGCAGTGGCAGTGGAAATCACTGGAATGGTTGTGATGCTGGGAACTGTCGAAGGGATCACCTCTCCCGGATGCGGCTTGGGGATGTCCACAAAAGCCATGTTGGATGGAGGCGTGGGTGTGACTGGTCCACTGTATCTGGTTACACAACTGGAAAGCAGCAGCACATATAGGATCAGAACGAAGTGATGTTGAATACGATGGTTCACAAGGTTATCCGGGATATAAATTCCGCTTTCGAATGGCTGACAAAATAACATGCAGAAGGGCGAGTCTTCGCAAAACCTTTATGGAAAACTCGCCCTGTATATTTATTCCTTCTTCAACTCAGCCAGCCTGACCGCCAGTTTTGCTTCGATCTCCTGATATTTTGATTTGCCTGCCAGATTATTTAGCTCATAAGGGTCGTTCACTAGATCGTACAATTCCTTTTCACCAGTTACGTATTCCACGTATTTCCATTCCGCGTTACGCACCGCGTAAAATTCCGGAATCAGCGAACCCACGCCCTCTTCCGTGGGCCAATGCTCGAATAGGAGATCATCCCGCCAGGCTGCATTCCTGTCTTGCAGCAGGGGGAGCATGCTCAATCCATTGACGCTTTGTGGGACGGAACCTCCCGCCAGGTCAATGAACGTGGGGGCGAGGTCAATGTTTGCGACGAGGTGATCGTCGCTTCGCGCGGGATAAAAAGCTGGCGCGTACACCATGAATGGAACCTTCAAACAAGCCTCATATGGACAATTCTTCGAGATACCAAAGCGATGGTCGCCCACGGTCATGCCGTTATCGGAGAGATAAATGATGATGGTCTTATCGCTGAGTCCTGTTTTATGGAGCGCGTTCAAAATCGACGCGACTCCATCGTCCACGGAGAGGAGCGAGCGCAGAATCTGCTTGTGGGCAGTATCAAGTTCCGTTGGGGAAAGAGGCGAGATGTCGCTCAGATACGCAGGTTTGTCACTGATATCCTGTTCGTTGAAGTCGGGCGGACGATACTGGAACCAGTCCCAACCGGAACCGGCTCGGAAGGTATCTTTATGGCGCGGTGCGGAGATGTAGGGCGAATGCGGGTTGTAATATCCAACGAAGAGGAAGAACGGCTCGTCCCGCGCCTGATTGATAAAGTTGACAGATTTTGTAGTGACTATATCCGTGCCGAAATTGGTTTTATTACGTGAATATTCAACGATCTTTCCATTCTCAGAGAGGGTGAAATTGAAGTAATACTGAAGACTCCCCACATCTTCATCTTTACTGTCGTCCAATTTATTTCCCAGAAAGGCGCCCCATTCGTCCCAGCCCGGAGGAACAACACCGCTGGGGTTGAGGCTTTCGTAGTCGTTCAAATATTTTCCGTAATATGCCGTGCGATAGCCCGCGTCATGCATCCATGTGGCAATGGAGGAGCTATCGTTGAATTTCGGCGCGCCGCCCATGGGCATGCGGTTTGTGAGCACTTGGTGATCGTGCGCATATTCTCCCGTAAGGATGCTGACACGGCTCGGACAACAAAGCGGCGTGGTGACAAATCCATTTGTGAAGTTTATGCTTTTGGGTATGATTTCATTCATCAGGGTCGGCATGTAGGCAACCGTATGGAAGGGCTGGTCATCGGTCATAATGACGATGATGTTGGGACGCGAATCGTCCAGTCGTTCCTGTGAAGCAGGCGATTGGACGTTGATGTCGAAGACCGTGGGGGTATAACCCGCTGGCGGCGTGAAGGCAATGGGCGGCTGTGGTGTAAATGTGGCGGTGGAACACGATAATAAAACCATCATAAGGACTATGATGGTCAGGGTATGGACAATGTTCTTTCTATGCAGCTTCATGGTTTTTGAATATTTCCTTCCAGACCCAATTCGGGTGCAATACGGCGCATGGCTTGTATCACGTTGCCGACATGCTCCCACAATTCGATGCCAAATTCCTGCGCGGCATGTGCCATCTCATCGCGGGAGGTGCCCGCGGCAAAGGCTTTATCCTTCCACTTCTTTTTGACAGATGAGGGTTCAAGGTCATATAAGGAGCGCGAGGGTCGCACCAATGCCACCGCTGTTATCAAGCCTGTGATCTCGTCACAGGCACAAATGGCTTTGCGTACCATTGTATCGCGCGGCATGTTCAAATGATCTGCATGACTCAAAATATCCTGAATGATATCTTCGGAGACGCCGTGCTCGCGTAACATTGGCGCGCCGTCCTGTGGATGTTCCTCAAGTGTGGGATGAATCTCCCAATCAAAATCATGGAGCAGACCGATCAGTCCCCAGCGTTCCACATCCTCGCCAAACTTCTCGGCATAGAAACGCATGGCGGCTTCCACCGAAAGCATGTGGCGCACAAGTCCTTCGTTCTTTACATATTCACGTACCAGGGCTAAAGCTTCATCACGGGTCATGATTTTCCTTTTTGGAATCGACAGCTTGCTGTCGAATGCACGGGAGCAAGCTCCCGACTCCATAAATCAGATACTTGCCGATGTTTCCAAACCGTTCTGTTCGGCAAGTTCATCGAGCAGGGCTTCCACTTCATCGAGGAAATGATCGAGCGCATCCACGCGCTCTTCGATGCCCGCCGCCGTCAAACCGAGTTGACCACAGGCGGCGCGCCACGGGTTGCCTGCCATCTCCGGTAGAACATCCACAGCAAGAGTCCATGTTTGCAACAAAGACCACAGCGCGGCACGCGGCTTGTCGCTTTCAAGCATCGTCTGTATCGCCTTCTCGTAATAATTCACACGCGTCTGATCGATGCGCGGATCGACGCGGCTGCTTTCCATTGCGGATTCAAATGCAAGTTTCCAGTCGGGAAGCCATGCTTGGATCGTGGAACCATCCAGCTCGGACGCGCCCAATAGACCGACGAGCGCCGCCTCCATGCCGGGACGTTGGGCTGCTTCTGCCCGAGGGGCAAACTCCAACATCAGGCGTCTTTCCTGCAAAGGCGGACCCGACAACTCTGCCACCGCATTGACCGCATGGTACAGCGATTTCATATATTGCAAAACATCGTTCGGCGTAACCGCATCATTGATCTCAAGCAGGTCGCGCCAGATCTGGCGTCCATGCGCAAGCAGGGAACGGGACCGTTGTAATGCCAGCGCGGGAGCATTGAATTCGAACCCTGCGCGCAAACCTGCCTGTACGAACTCGAAGAACTTTTCGCGTTCGAAGAGGAGTTTGGGGTCATACATCTCCCATCCCAGCCACGGGTCCAAGCGTAACTCGCGCGGCCGCTTGAACTCGGACTTGGCGCGGTGACTGATATCCACGTGAAAGTCGGGGGTCAGCTTGATGAACTCGCGCAGACGTTTTGGTTCACTGGCATGAACGAGAATGATGTCAATATCCGCGGTGCCACCAAGCATGGGGTCAAGGTCATCATCCACAAGCGAACCCGTCAGATACGCGGCAATGATGTCGCGGTCGTTGAAGGCGCGTTCCTGCGCGGTCTCTTTGGCGATTCGGATCAGTGATTCACGTGTGACTCGCATAATTCTCCATGTATTCGTCCTGAGCGGAGTGAGGAGCGTTCGGCGCGACGAACGTAGACGAAGGGCGGGTTCCAGGCAAAGTTTAAGTTTTCATGATACCTGCGCTGCGACTGCGCTCCTCAAAGAGCATTCGTCGCTCCGCTGCCCTGCGGGCACGATGTCAGCGCGATGGCTCAGGTTAAAGGCAATGTCTGTTGAAACGGAGACAGGCTCAGGCTTTGTCTGATGCGGTTCTCCACCAGTTTCAAATCTTCGGGTTTCTGTATCACGTTCAGGTTGTTCGAGTCGATGATCAAAACTGGCGTATGGTCAAATGGCTTCGAGAAAAAATCTTCATAGGCTATGTTGAGATCGTTGATGTACGAACGCTCCATTTGCCGTTCATAGGGACGGTCACGCAGGGCGATGCGCTGCATGAGCGTGTCAGTGGTGGCTTGCAGATAGACGAGCAGGTCGGGCTTCTGTATTTTTTCGGCGAGGGCTTCGTGTACCTTGTAATACATGTCGAGTTCATCGCCCTTGAGGTTGATCTGTGCGAAGAGCGCGTCTTTTGCGAAGGTGTAATCGGCAAAGAGATTTTTGCCAGTGGCAACGATCTCGTGTACAGTGCGGCGTTGCTGGTGATAACGGCTTAGTAAAAAAAATATTTGTGTCTGGAATGCATATCGTTCGCGGTCGCCATAGAAATCGGAGAGGAAGGGATTCTCTTCAAAGACTTCCAAAAGAATTTCGGCTTCAAACAAAGGTTGAAGAAGGCGGGCTAGGGTGGTCTTACCGACTCCGATAACCCCTTCGATGGCCATGTACATACAATGCACTCCATTGGGTAAGTTGGTGCAAGGATACCATAATTGGAGTATCAGGTGTCAGGTTTTGGATGTCAGGCATCGGGTACGATAATGTTTTTTTGTAAGTATTCGAGGACAAAAATTTCCCTTTTCAACCATTCGATATTTTTTTCTGATCGAAGCAATGCCTTGTTGAAACGAATCGCGTCGTCAATCTCGATCCATATTGGCTTGAAACCCAAATTCTGTTCATATTCATCCAGTTTTTGAGTCCCGACTTCATCTTTCACTTCACATTGATAATAATGGGATATCATTTTGAACACATCGTAATTATCCTCCATGGGAACGTTGTATTCGATGACTGCGCCAACTTCCAATCCGACGTTCATAACAGACATTCCGCACTCCTCTTGAACTTCCCGCCGTAATGCTTGCAAGTGAGTCTCTCCTTGATTTACCCCTCCTCCAGGGAATTTGTAATCACCAACATTGGAAGAGTAAATCATGAGAAGGCTTGTATCTCTCAATACCACAGCCCTCACAGCCGTTCTATAAACAGTTTTGCCCTTTACATTTATTCCATCGCAACGATAAATCTCGGCAAGAATTTCCATAAATTGGATTCTATCGCTTAAATTACAAGCCCTTATCTTTTTGATAAGGGCTTGTTGGTTACTGAAAACTGATGACTATTTTTTACGGATAGTCTCTTATCAATCTGCCGCAACAGGTTCCTGCACAGGTGCAGTTTCAAACTGGCTGTTGTGTAGTTCGGCATAGAAGCCGCCTTTGGCAAGCAGTTCTTCGTGCGTGCCCTGTTCCACGATGTCACCGTGGTTCATGACAAGGATCAAGTCCGCATTGCGGATGGTGGACAGGCGGTGTGCAATGACAAAGCTTGTGCGGTTCTTCATCAGGCTATCCATTGCACGCTGGATCAAGATCTCGGTTCGAGTATCGACCGAGCTGGTTGCCTCGTCGAGAATCAGGATCTTCGGGTCGGCAAGGAATGCACGCGCGATGGTCAGCAGTTGCATCTGTCCCTGTGAGATGTTGGTGGTCTCTTCGTTGAGCACCATGTCGTAACCCTCTGGCAATGTATGGACGAAGTGATCCACGTGCGCCATTTGCGCGGCGGCAATCACCTCTTCATCGGTGGCGTCCGGGCGGCCATAACGGATGTTTTCCATGATACTGCCGTTGTAAAGCCACGTATCCTGTAACACCATGCCGAACAACTTGCGAAGGTCGCCGCGGGTGTACTCACGAATGTCATGTCCATCCACAAGGATGGAGCCACTGTTCACATCATAAAAGCGCATCAACAACTTGACCATAGTGGTCTTGCCTGCCCCGGTTGGACCGACAATGGCGACCTTTTGCCCTGCTTTCGCTTCTGCGGAAAAATCGTTGATGATGACTTTCTCAGGGGTGTATCCGAAGTGAACATCCTTGAATTCCACGTGCCCCTGCACATTCTCCACTTTGACAGAACTTTTGACCTCGAGGACTTCTTCTTCCTCTTCGAGAAACTCGAACACACGCTCAGCCGCCGCTGCTGTCTGCTGGAGAACGTTGGAAATGTTTGCCAGTTGTGAGATGGGCTGGGTAAACGAACGCACGTATTGAATGAACGCTTGAATGTCACCGACGGTGATGGTCCCTTTGACCGCCAAATATCCGCCGAGGATGGCAACTGCCACATAACCCAGGTTACCAATGAACAACATGATCGGCATCATCAAGCCGGAGAGGAATTGAGATTTCCAGGCTACATCGTGGAGCACATTGTTCGACTCGTCGAACTTCTTGATGCTTTCCTCTTCGCCGTTGAAAGCCTTCATAACAATATGACCGCCGTACATTTCCTCGACATGTCCGTTGACGTGACCGAGGTAATCCTGCTGCTGCTTGAAGTACTTCTGTGACTGGCGGACGATCAACATGACCGTGATCATCGAAAGCGGAATGATGATCAACGCCACTAGAGTCATGAGCCAACTGATAGTGAGCATCATAATCAGCACACCGACCACGGTCACCAACGAGGTGATGATCTGGGTCATGCTCTGGCTAAGGGTCTGGTTGACCGTATCCACATCGTTGGTAATGCGCGAGAGCACTTCGCCGTGCGTTGTGCCGTCGAAATATCGCAACGGCATGCGGTTCATCTTTTCAGAGATGTCACGGCGGAAGCGATAGGCAATATTCGTGGAGACGTCTGCCATGATCCAGCCCTGGATGTAGGCAAAAAGCGCCGAGAGGAGATACAGGCCGAGGGTAATGAGAGCGATGCGTCCAATGGCATCGAAGTCGATTGATCCAGTTCCGCTAATCTGTGCGAGCACGCCCTCGAATAATGTCGTCGTCGCCTGTCCGAGAATTTTGGGTCCTACAATATTGGCGGCTGTGGAGGCGATGGCAA
Source organism: uncultured Chloroflexia bacterium (assembly GCA_963753655.1). Taxonomy (GTDB): domain Bacteria; phylum Chloroflexota; class Anaerolineae; order Anaerolineales; family Villigracilaceae; genus Defluviilinea. The sequence continues at coordinate 43,881 of CAVWDB010000014.1, read as the reverse complement.
AGATGAAGACGATGATGATGGCTGTTCGATAACCGCCCAGATAGGCAATTAATTTCTTCATCGTACCTTTAAAGTCCTGCACCTTTGCACCCTGAGCGCCCATCATGGCGCCCATGGGACCGCCGCGTCCGGGTCCGCGGCCGCCGGGTCTACCTTGCATCATCATGCTAGTTCCTCCTGAGTGAGTTGCGATGTGGCAATCTCTCGATACGTTTCACAATTTTCCATTAATTCGTTATGCGTACCTTTGCCAACAATGCGGCCTTCATCGAGCACGATGATCTGCTCGGCATTCTTGACGGTGGATACGCGCTGGGTAACGATCAGCAGAGTGCTATCCGCGGCTTGTTCCTTGAATGCCTTTCGCAATGCGGCGTCGGTCTTGAAGTCGAGTGCGGAGAAGCTGTCGTCGAGGATATAGATCGGTGGTTTTTTGACCAGCGCCCGGGCGATCGAGAGGCGTTGTTTTTGTCCGCCAGAGACGTTGGATCCGCCCTGGGAAATCTCCATCGCCATACCATCGGGGCTGGAGGATACAAACTCTTTCGCCTGTGCGATCACAATCGCATTTTCCAGCATTTCAGGTGTGGCATTTTTATCGGCGTACAATAGATTACTTTCGATGGTGCCTGAGAACAGCGCACCCTTTTGCGGGACATAACCGATCTTGTCGCGCAGTTCGTGCTGGGTTACGTCACGGATATCCACTCCATCAACCAGAATGGAACCGGCAGTAGCCTCGTAGAAGCGCGGCAACAGGCTGATGATCGTTGACTTGCCGGAGCCGGTCGAACCGACAAACGCAGTCATCTGGCCTGGTCGGGCAATAAAGCTGATATCGTGCAGAACATCCTCATCCGCTCCGGGGTAACGGAATGACACGTTACGAAATTCAACCGTGCCGCTAAAGGGTTCGGGGAATTTCTTCGATACCTTGGGGTCGTGGATATGGATCTCGGTTTCGAGTACTTCAGCAATACGTTCCGCAGACACGGACGCACGCGGGAGAATGAAGAACAGCATGGACATCATTAGGAACGCAAACATGATCTGCATACCATATTGCATGAAGGCAATCATATCGCCCACCTGCATGTTCGCATCGGCAACCTGACGCGCCCCAAACCAGATGACCGACAGCATCAACAGGTTCATGATGAACATCATGAGCGGCATCATCACTACCATCGTGCGGTTGATGAACAGGGAGACAGCGGTCAGGTCAACATTGGCTTTATCGAAACGGTTCTCTTCGAACTTTTCCATGTTGAACGCACGGATCACCATCATGCCCGAGAGGTTCTCACGAGCCACAAGGTTCACGCGGTCGGTCAATTTTTGAATAATCCTGAATTTGGGCATGGCGATCGAAACGACGATAACGATCAAACTGATCAGCATCATGACCGCCACTACGATGAGCCATGCAAGCGGCGAGTCCTTGGAAAGCACCTTGAGCACACCGCCGATCCCGATCAGGGGCGCGTAGAAAATCATACGCACCATGATCATGATGACCGTCTGGATCTGGGTGATGTCATTGGTCGTACGGGTGATGAGAGATGCAGTGGAGAAATGTTCGAACTCGGTGCTGGAGAATCCTTCCACCTTTTGAAAGGTATCGCGGCGGATATCGCGTCCCATACCAGCGGCGATGCGGGCAGAGAGATAGCCAACAATGATGGTACAGAGAGCAGAAAGTAATGTTAATCCGAGCATCCATCCACCCAGATTGATGATGTAGCTGTTCTGCAATTTGACGGCGTCCATTCCAAGTGCGACGTATTCCGTCTTAACCGCTCCGACCGAGGCTTGGACGATCATACTCTCACCCAACGCTGCGAATTTAGAGTCGATGCCATCTTTGATCTTCGATAACTGATCGGCAGGGAGTTGTCCCAACATGGTGAATACATCTGTGCCGGGGGGCAATTGGCTTAGATCGAATCCGCCGAACGCACCGCCCATTTGCGCCGCTTTTGACGGATCCGCAATCGCCTGCTCAATCCCAGAGACTGTAAGAAACGCCTTGCCCATGATCGGGTTGAGGCGGTCGATCTCTGCCTGACCTACGTTATTCAAAACATAGACGGGTTCATTTGCGAGTGCGGGATATTCCTTGACGTATTTTTCATAGTCGGGTGAGCTACTGTCCACAAGAGTGTAATCAGTAAGGACAGAACCCTTTTCTGACGCGTCAATAAAAATAAGCACGCGGTCCATCTCGCTTTGACGAATTGCCACCGGCACAGCGTTTTCCACGCCGCCCTGCTGGATACCCGTGTTGACAATACGGGAGAGATAGTCCGGCAATGCCAGGTCAAAGTTTGCCTGCGCAAATAAAAGCGCAATGGAAACAATGAGCATCAATAAATAAGGTTTTGTATATTTTGCCAATTTAGTCATGGCTGTTTTTCGTTCCTTTCAAAAATAAACTGAAACTTTAAAACATGACACAGGGTAGTGTACGGTCTTCCTGTGAATTGAATGTGAAGCAATTGGGGAATTAAACGATCTGTTGTACGGGGTCCGCTTCCAACGCTTCTGCGGCTTTGGTCATAATATTGAGCGCTTCACTGATCTGAACGCGTTCTTCATCGGTCAACTTTTCCGCTAGTTGATCCACCCAACGATAGCGTTCTTCGATGCCCTGCTTGATGAGTTCATCGCCTTTGTCGGAGAGTTTCAACATTTTTGCGCGGCGGTCATGGGGATCTTCCTCACGCGCCATCAATCCACTTTGGACAAGTTTGTCCACAAGCTGACTGGCAGCGGGGGCAGAGATTGCGAAGCGTTCACTGATCTCGGACATGCCGCATGCGCCGCGATAATGCAATTGCATCATGATGCTAAATTGCGGCATCGAGAGTCCTGTGGATTTGGCAAACAAACCCCATCCACGCATGGAGCGGTGCATAAAAACATCCATCCACGAACGGATGGCTTGGGTAAATTGGACGGGTTTCGTCATAGTTAAGCCTTCTTTTTAGTTAAGCGGGCTAAACTTTATGTGGAAATTAAGGATTCGTCAAGGGAGGAGAGATAAGAGAATTGTAAGAATCTACCCAGCACAATATTTCAGGAATGAACACAATTTCCCAAAAGTTGTACGAGGATGGTATTATGCTACATCAATTGAGATTTTGAACGTTGGGATACTATGCAGAAGATCTTCATCAGCTATTCGCGCAAGGATACAGACTTCGTCCGCAAACTGGCAGGCGACCTCGAAAGCGCGGGCTATGACGTTTGGTGGGATATTACCGACTTGCGCGGCGGCGATGACTGGGTGAGCATGATTCCCGCGGCAATCGCAGCGAGTCAGTATGTGATAGTTGTACTCACGCCAAATTCCATCGAGTCGGCATGGGTCAGGAAGGAATATACACAGGCGTTATCTCTTCGCAAGAAAATCATCCCCATCATGCTTGTGCAATGTGCCATTCCCTTTTCTTTGAATACGATCAATTTCGTGAATTTCTCAATCGGAGAATACGCCGATAATTTCAAAAATCTTCTGACACCGTTGGGATATACCGGCGAACCGCCTGTTGTCACTCCGTATCAAAAGACAATCTCTTTACTGCTCCCCGCTCTTCTCAAGTATGGAATTCCCTTGGTCATTGGGGTAGTCATCTTACTAGGTTTTGTATTGTTTCCCAAACCTGCTCCGCCACAGGAAACTCCAACAGGCACATCAACTTTTACCGCCACCAGACCGCCCACAGAGACAAATATCCCCGAGCCATCGGTCACCTCCTCGCCCACTTCCACTGGGACAGCCACAGTCACGCCGACCCAAACCACAGCGACACCATCCTCAACCAAACAAACCTTTCAAACGCTCAGGTTTTGTGTCAATGTTCAACTCGATGTACGAAACATCAATGTGCGTTCGGGACCCGGCACCGTCTACGCTGTACTGGGTGAGCCTCTCGATCTGGATTCGTGTCTCACGTTCCGTGCGCTTAACGAGGAACAAACGTGGCTCCTGATCGCACCAAATCAAACAAACCCGATATTGCAACAATATGAAGGCGGGTGGATCCGCCGCGACCTGCTCGGACTCGGACAAGTGGGTCCCATTGATCTGCCTGTTGTCACTTTGACGCCAACCCCCACACCCAGCAATACACATACGATTACGCCAACGTTTACGCGCACTCCAACTTTTACACCAAGCAATACCCCCACCCTTACACCCACCAGCACTTTCTCGCCAACACCCATAGAGACAGATACAGCAGCGCCAACAGATACTGCGTCATCTTAATTGACGCGCCGTTTTTCGTATCCATTATCCCTGTCTAATCTGCTTATAGTCGCGCGACCAACCCAAAGTCCGAGGGGAGAAGCGAGTACATGTGCGCGTCGAAAATGGCTTTGCCCACCACCATCCGATTCGACAGAATCCCTTCATAATGTGCGCCAATTTTTTCCGCTACACGCTTGCTCCTTTCGTTTCCAATCGCAATCACAATCTCTGCACGAATGATGCCCGCGTGTTCAAACCCAAAACGCGCAGCTGTTCCTGCGGCCTCCCCGGCGATGCCCTCACCGCGACGCGAGGTCCGCACCCAATACCCCAAATTACAATATTGATATATTGGATGTTTGTGACTCAAACTACACCCACCGAGGACATCCCCGTTATTGGCGTCGATAATGGCAAATGCAAAAAGCGTTTTCTCCTCCCAGCGGGCACGTGTGATGCGGATGAAACTATCTGCGTCCTGTTGTGAATACGCGTCATGCGCCCAACTCATCCACGGCTTGAGGTCCGACAGCGATTCACGTACCGCTTCATATAACTGTTTCGCGTCCTCGAAATGAAATGGACGAAGAACAATATTCCCTTCTATCAATTGAATGGATGAAAGCATGGCTGCTCCTTAACAAAAAAACGGAGTCACGATCTGTGACTTCGTAATTATAGTATGCCCTGAATGGGTATATCTTTTCAGAAACTAGGATGTAATATATTCCCTTAAACTCTGTTGTACTGCATATGCCGCGGCTTCCGCGCGATTATTCACATTCAATTTGGAGAGAATGCTCGAAACATAGTTACGCACCGTCCCTTCGCCCAAAAACAACTGCTTTGCAATTTCGCGGTTTGTCTTGCCTTCAGAAACCAGCAATAAAACATGTTTTTCCTGCTGGCTCAAATGCTGGAAAGCTGAAGCTTCCTCTTCCTTGACGGCACGGCGCACTTCCTGAAAAACCCGTTGTGTCACCGCCGGGTCAAGGAGAGCCTCTCCGCGTGAAACAGCTTCTATCGCCTTCACCAAATCATCGCTCCCTATTTGTTTTAGAACGTATCCCGAGGCGCCCGCACGAATGGCGGAAAACAACATCTCATCCTCGGCATACGAGGTAAGCATGATTACCTTGATGTTCGGGTGGTGGTTGACGATCTGCTCACATGCTTCAATTCCCGATGTGCCTGGCAGACGGATATCCATAACCACCACATCGGGCTTTAGTTGCTCGGTTTTTTCGATTGCCTCCCGCGCCGAAGCCGCTTCACCCACTACGTCGAACTGAGGATGGCGTTCCAATAAGGATTTTAAACCCAGGCGTACAACCTCATGGTCGTCCACCAGGATAATGCGTTGTTTTGGGGGTTGTTTTGGCATGGATTAATTTTACCCCAAGATGACCCGCAATATGGGATAAAGTGACGCATCGCTCCAATCCGGTCACTGCTCCGGTTCCAAATACTTTTCTCCCGCCTGCCTTTCTCTCTTTAAAAATAGAGGACGAGAGTACTCTCGTCCTCTATCAGGTCATTTCGCTTTGATGCTGATAACTTTGGGCTTGACCTCTTCCGCTTTTGGAAGGGTAATGGTGAGAATACCATCATCGAAATCAGCCTTCGCCTTATCTGCCATTACCTCGGTGGGCAGGGCAATGGAACGCTCAAACGAACCCCAGCGTTGTTCACGGATATGCCAGGCTTTTTCCTTTCCATTCGAGGGCAATTCTTTCTCTTCCTCCTGTTTTATCTCGCCTTTGAGGGTCAGCACCTCGCCAGTGATATTGATCTGCACTTCATCGGCTTTGAAACCCGGCAGAGCCGCTTTCACGACGATTTCGTCGTCGGTCTGGTACATGTCAATCGCAGGCACGGACCAACCGTCCCTGACGGAAAGCGGGCGTGTGAACGCGTCATCAAAAAGACGGTCCATGGCGTCACGCAGGGACATCATCTCACGAGCAGGTTCCCAACGAATTAAATTAGACATAGCGACCTCCTTTTAATTGGTTGAAATTCATATTTTTAATATAAAACGCCTGCGTTAGAAGAACGCAAGCCGTTTATAAAAAATTTGTCAGAGATTCGTGCACCGCTGATGACAGCCCTGGCAACTTATGGTTTTTGCCTCTTATAATCCACAAAGCGATAACCAACGCCGCGTTCAGTCAGGATGTATTTGGGGTTGGCAGGGTCCTTCTCCAGTTTTTGACGGAGATAATTAATATAAAGACGCACATAATGCGGTTCATCTCGGTATTCGTACCCCCAAACTTTTACGAGAATTTGATCATGCGTCACGACCCAGCCTGCATTTTGCACAAGATGATATAGCAAACGGTATTCGGTGGGACGTAGCTTTACGAGCTTGCCTTCAAGCCATACTTCACGACGGTCGAAATCGATCTTAAGGCGGTCGTCCACTTCGATGATCTCGTGCATCGACCCGCTGGCGCCCTCGGTGCGGCGGATGACAGCCTTGACGCGGCTGACCAATTCGCGCGGGCTGAATGGCTTGGTGATATAGTCATCTGCACCCAGTTCAAGACCGCGCACACGGTCATCTTCCTCACCTTTGGCAGTAAGCATGATAACCGGCACATTGCTTCCTTCACGAATGGTCTCCAATACATCAAAACCATCAATATCCGGCATCATAACATCCAGCAAAATCAAATCGGGGGTTACGTCGCGCAGTTTTTGAATGGCTTGTTTCCCATTGAAGGCTTCGCTGACTTGAAAGCCGTCATGTTCCAAATTCATACGAATGAAACGCACCATACGCTCTTCATCATCCACCACAAGGATGCGCCGGCGATCAAACTCTTCAGACATGTATCATTCCCTCACAAAACCGATCAGGTTTTCTTCCTCTTCACTTTCAAGAACTTCTATCAAGGTGATCTTCGCTAGAGGCCAGATCACTTTGACTACATTTGGTTCGATATAATGAATATCCTTCCCATCGCGCAAGCGCGGGTTCGTAACAGTAATGATCGTATCCGTGTTTTTTGGAAGTTCTTCGACCTCGCCAATAATGGCGGTTTCACCAGCAATATGGAGAATGATCGAGTACGCCATGGGTTAGCCTTTCAGTAGGATCGAACGATCAGATGTTGCGAAGAAGAACCTGTATTTTCAACTTGCCAAGCGCAACAACATCGCCGTGTTTAAGATCCTCTTCCATGTGTGGGTTGAGACGGCGTCCATTTAAATAGGTGCCATTTGATGACCCAAGGTCCATAACGAATATACGATCTGCATCCCGCTTGACCACGGCATGTAAGCGAGAAACACCAGAGGCGTACGCTTGGTAAGGGGTGAGATCAATATCAGGCATGATAGGCTGCCCTTCGCTCAAGCGACCCAGCGTAAACTCGTTTCTTGTGGCAAGCGGCAGGATTTTGCCGCTGTCCATAAGATGCAGGGATATCCAACTGTTGGTGGGAGAGGAGGGCGGTTCAGGACGAGGTTCTTTCTGGCTAAGCTCCTCTGCTATCTCCTCATCTGTAATGTTGTGTGTAGTAAGCGTTTCAACACCATCGAGCTGTGCACCACACTCGGCGCAAAATACAGCCCCAGACACATTTTGATGCTGGCAGTTTGAACATACGATCATGAAATAATCTCCTTCTTTAACGGTGCAAGGAATAACGCACGCGTACCATACTTAATCTTCTTGCTTCCCTCATCTGAGAGGGTGTGCTTTTGTTGCAGGTTTTCCACTTCGAGCATAATCGTACGAGCCAGACTACGCTCGCCCTGCGTTAGTAAATTCGCGGCGAGGGATTGGAGTTGGCGTGTTGCATTATTAATGTCACCTTTTTCGATCTCTTTACGTGCACGTTCCTGCATCCGATACAACATCAAGCGGGATAACGCCTGAACAATTTCCGGGGGCGGAGGATTTACCAGGGTTGAATCAGGCACTACAGGTCTTTGGAGCCTCATCTGCATGGGCGGCACAGGAAGTGGGAGAGAAGCAATAGAGACTTTCAAAGTGCCCTCCAAAAACGTAAGCATGTCCGATTGTACCGCTTTTGGCTGAATAATGTACTCAAAAAGCACACGAGTGGAAGTATCTTGCAATATAGGACCCAATCGAAGCGGGGTCTCATCGATCATGATGGGCGCCGGGTCTGGTTGCAGGCGGAAGGCATACGTAAGGTCAACCCCATCCACCGGTTTTGCGTCCAGAATTACATCATCGGCATAGGTTTGGGCGAGAGCGTCAAACTTTTCAAGCAGGAGGCGTTTAATATCCTGCGGCTCAGCGATATAGGCACTGCTTCCACCTGTACGATTTGCAAGTATATCAAGAAAAATATCATTCCATTCCCTGCCTATACCCATGGCGCTTATGCCAATTCCGCGCTCGGCAAGTTTCGAAGCCAGCGACAGGCATTCCTGTTCGTCGCCATAGGTATGACCGTCTGTGAGCAGGATAATGTGATTGATACGTTTTGTATCGAGGCTTCGAAACACTTCTTTGGCGCCCATATCCAAACCCTGGAACAATTCGGTCGCGCCAGAAGGTTGTATCATCTGCACACGCGCTTCAAGCCGACCCCGTTCCTGATGAAAAGCCGCAGGGATAATGACCTCAGCCCGATCACTAAATGTGACCACACTTAGAACGTCCTGAGGTCTGAGGTTTCGCAATACCTGAATGGCAGTCGCTTTCACAATATCCATTTTCTCCCCCTGCATGGATGTTGAACGATCTATCACAATGCAAACATTTAATGGAGGCGAGGGAGCTCTTCGGGCTTCCAAAGGCGTTTCTATGTCAACGATCATATAGAGCATCTGCCGATCTTCCAATCGAAAGACGGCGGGACGACTATAAATAATATGTTGATTGTAAGGGAAGTTTTGCTTCTCTTCTGGTGGAAGAGTTGCATCGTATTGTGCGCGGCGCCTGGGATTGGAAAGTATCTCATAGGCTTGCTGGACGTCCATGAATAATTCGGTTTCGCCAGCGGCTTTATTTTTATCGGGATGCAGTTTTTGAGCCGCTTGAAAATAAGCACGCTTAATCTCCTCCGGAGATGCATTTCGTGTAATGCCAAGAAGAGAATAATAATCCATGTTCCCAAAAGGCATGATCATCCAATCATTTGAACAAGTACCACACTGATATTGTCAGGTCCGCCTGCAATATTTGCCGCCGTAACAAGGTTTTGACATGCCCTTTGAAGACTTGGTGCTTCATTGATTGCTCGAACCAGATCCTGTTCGGCAACAACACCCCACAGACCATCGCTGCAAAGCATTAAAATACCGGGTTGGGGGAAACCGATGTTGAAGATATCAGGTTCCAAGATCTCGCCCTGTCCAAGCGCTCTATATAACACATTACGATGAGGGTAATTTTCCGCCTCCTCCTGAGTAATATGCCCCAGTTCTTGAAGGCGTTGTACAAGTGAGTGATCGCGCGTAATCGCTTCGATCCTACCATCCGGATAAACAAAGTAGGCTCGGCTATCCCCTACATGTGCCACAGTAATTTGTTGACCAACAACTAACGCGGCCGTTAGGGTTGTTCCACTCCCCGGCGCTTCACGCTGAATGGAGCGCTGCGCCTCACTGACCGCGGCTTGCATGATCTCCTGAAAGGATTCATCCATGGTATCTGTCTTAACCTGGAAGAGATACGGGTGGAACTTCCGCAGAATATACCCAGCGACCGTGCGGATCGCGGCATTGCTGGCAACTTCTCCGAATTGGTGCCCACCCATGCCATCTGCAATAATATAAAGCCCAAAAGGCAGGTTGCCTGAATTTCCTGCCATGGTTGCCGTCATGGCAAGCAGACTGTCTTCGTTCAACTCACGTTGTTTTCCAACAGATTGCCCACCGGCAGAGATCAACTGTTGAAGATCAAAATGCGGATTTTGATTATTCACAATGGATTGTAACTGTTGTTCGGTGAGAGGGGCTGTATTGGCAGTGTCAATGGTTTTTGTATTGGTCGATCGCTTGCCAAATACCCAACGAAAAAATTTATCCACAAGAACTCCTTCTCATGCAAGCAATGCATAAACCTGGTGGTCTGTTGAACCAACATACACAACATCATCATAAATCAATGGTGTGCCGGTGATGGCGCCCTCTGTCCCGAATTTCCAACGCAGGCGCCCTGTGCGATATTCAAGGCAATAGAGGCTGCCATCCACTGAACCACAGTAAAGCGAATCTTTATAGACCACCGGTGAACCGTTTACCTGGTGCTCTGTACGAAATCGCCAGGCTTCTTTTGAAGTCTTCGCTTCTACTGCATAGATAAAACCATCCGCCGCGCCGACAAAAACAAGATCGTCAGCGATACTTGGAGTGCTGATGGAGGCTTTCCCCAAACGAAAACGCCAAAGCACCCATCCATTACTTGGATCAAGCGCATATAGAGTACCGTCCACCGATGAAAAATAAATCGCCTGTCCATGCCCAGTCGTTGAAGAAGTCACAGAACGTTTTGCCCGAAACCTCCATTTCAATTCGCCACGGAAGTTTACAGCATAATAGTCGCCCGACTCACAGCCAAAATACACCATATCATTCATTACGAAGGGAGTGGATCGTATGGCATCCGAAGTTTCAAAGCGCCACACCATCCGCCCTGTGGAAATGTTAACTGCGTGCAGGTAGTTGTCATCTGAACCAATAAATACATGCCCTTCGGCAATACGCGGAGACGAACGAATGGGTTCATTTGTATAATAAGTCCATACTACTTTGCCAGAACGGGCAGATACAACATGCAGCCGTTTATCCTCTGAACCAAAATAAACATTTCCATCCACCAAAGCGGGGCGTGAAACAATACCTCCCTCAGTCGGATACTTCCATTGAAAATTTCCCTCTGCCGCGTCCAGAGCATACAGATTATTATCGTACGCCCCAATGTAAAGCGTCCCCTGAAAAATGCTCGGCGTCCCCCGAACCTCATCTTCGCATTTAAACGACCAAAGCGGTTTAATTCCACCCGTAGTTACGGATCCCGCTTGCGGACCCATACGCACAAGCGCGCCGGTTTTTCGTGCTACAGCTAGAAGAGCATCCCTCATTTCTGCCGCAGTCTGAAAACGACTGGCAGGATCATATTCCAACGCCCGATTGACAACCACTTCCAATTCAGCAGAGACGGCCGGATTGATACGGCGAAGAGGGCGTTCTGAAAACGAAAATGGAGGCTCGAGACGGGGGTCACGCCGTGTTAGCGCGTGATGGATGGTTGCGCCCAGGGCATAGATATCAGCCATCGGGGTAGCTTCGCCGCGGTATTGTTCCGGGGGAGAATACCCCTCCGTTCCAATCATCGTCCCTTTGGCGCCTGACTGGAATACTTTCGCAATCCCAAAATCGATCAACATCACATCCCCGTTAGAGTTGATCATCACATTGGAGGGTTTCATATCGCGGAAGATGATCGCATCCGGTTTATGTTTATGTAGAAAATCGAGCACATCACATAGTTCAATTGCCCAACTTAGAACCTGTTGTTCGGACAGGAACCCATTCGTATCGCTGATAATGCCTTCCATATCCTTGCCATGGATAAATTCCAAAACAAGATACGAACGACTTTCCAGACTAAAATAATCATAAATCCGCGGGATGGCAGGATGACTAAGCGTTGCCAACAAATTGGCTTCCCGTTCAAAGTTTTGAACAATTGTATCCCGCACAAGAGGGTCTGGCGCAGTATTGATCATTTCCTTGACCGCAACAAGTTTTGTTACATTTGGAAAATGCATATCGCGGGCACGATACACTGACCCCATTCCCCCCAACCCTACGACTTCTTGAATCGAATAACGGCTGGCAAGCCTGGCGCCAGCCTGAAGTTGACGCTGAACGGGAGCCTTCTCACCGTCGTCATCGTCATCATCTGATAAATCAGGGAAAATTCTTGTTTCCAGCAGGTTTCTCCTATCGATGAATTATAGTTTGCAGTTCATTGTTTGACAACCACATAAACGCATATATTCTTTCAATTTAGTATGTTAACTTGCAAATTCCAGATCAATATAACCTTGCCGGGAACATCATTCTACGGCACAATACCCAAACCGTGAAAATCCTTGCACTCAGCGACGAAGTTGTTGAACGCCTTTACAGTCTCTGTAACAACGGTCATTTCAGTGAGATTGAGATGATTATTGGATGTGGCGACCTGCCCTACCAGTATCTTGAAAACATCGTCTCACTTTTGAATGTGCCGTTGGTGTATGTTCCAGGGAATCATGATCCAAAATACAACGAAGGTAATCACCTGACCTACGCGGAAGGCGGCTCGAACGTGGACCTCAAGTTGGTGCGTATCAAAACTTTCCTTATCGGCGGCCTTGGCGGATCTGTCCAATACCGACCGGATGGAACAAATCAATACACCCAGGCTGATGCCTATCGCCGCGTCTATCGGCTGCTTCCCCGCCTTTGGGTGAACCGTATCCATTACGGACGTATGTTGGACATCCTTATTACCCACTCCCCCCCGTTCGGCATCCATGATGAACATACAGAAGCGCATACCGGTCTCAAAGCCATTAACTGGCTCATCCATATTGCCAAACCTCGTTATCATTTTCATGGACACACTCATTTCTATCGCCGAAACCTTGAGGTATCAGAAACAGGACACGGAGAAACAAAGGTCATAAACGTATATCCCTATAAGATCATTGATATTTATCATTAAAACAAAAGAGAAGTTTACAGAATATTTTAGCCATGGACAATAAATATATTTCCGAACAAGCACGTGCAGATTTCGAACGAGTCCGCTTCAAAGCCTTTATGAACCGGGTGTGGGCGATCCTTTCCGGACAACCCACCACTCTGCTCTCCTACGACGATATCAAGGAAAAGCTGCATATTGGCGGTCCAATCTATCGGGGGGTACAGACTGTTCGTGTGGACCAGATCGCGGGGAGTTTGAACCGTTACCACGAATTTGACCGCGTCTTCCTGCCGGCATCCGACAAACTTGCTGACCGTTGGCAAAGCGTCAACCGCGCCTTCTATGAGGATATTAGCCTCCCGCCCGTTGTCCTGTATAAGGTTGGGCAAGTTTACTTCGTCGTGGATGGTCATCATCGTGTTTCAGTGGCGCGCGAGCAGGGGCAGATCTACATCGAAGCCGAAGTCCGTGAATGTGCTACACGCGTCAACATCACTCCCAACATTAAAACTGAAGACCTCGAAATTCTTGAAGACAAAGTTCACTTCCTTGAACGTACATCGCTGGATTCATTGCTGCCAGAAGCCAACATCAAACTTACCATCCCAGATGGTTTCGACCGTATGTTGGAACATATTGCCGTGCATCGTTACTTCATGGGGCTGGATTTGAAGCGCGATATCACGGAAGAAGAAGCGATCACAGACTGGTATGAAAAAGTATATATGCCCGTTATTCGAGTCATCCGTGATACAAACATCCTCAAGGATTTTCCTGATAAAACGGAAGGTGATTTGTATCTTTGGGTGTTGGATCACCAACACTATCTTGCATCTGAGGAAGGTGTTCCTCTTCAACCTCCCGATGAAGCGGCGCGTACATTCTTTGGCGACGAACCAGTAAAGTCATTGCCAAAGAAAAAAACCAGATCAAAAGGCAAACCAGGAAAATCGGAGAAAAAATGATATCAAGACATCCCCTCGCAGGAGTTTACGCCGCGGCAGTGACCCCTCTAAAACTCGATACATCATTAGACCTTGATTCTGTTCCCGCCTTATTGGCATTTCTCTCATCCCGCGGCTGCCATGGAGCGTTATTCTTCGGCACCACTGGCGAGGGACCATCGTTTTCCCCTTCTGAACGCGAATCTCTGATGCGTTCCGTACGCGCCTATCGTCAACTTGTTCCCGGCTTTCGTCTGCTGGCGGGCACCGGAACTCCCAGTCTCTCCGAAACCATTGACCTGACAAAGCTTGCCTTCGAACTCGGCTACGATGGTGTCGTAGTGGTACCACCCTACTATTTCCGTAACGCGTCAGATGAGGGACTGTTCAACTGGTTTAGCGAAGTGATCAAAAAATCTGTTCCCTCTGATGGTTATTTACTGGGATATCACTTTCCCAATGTGGCCGGGATCGGCTTATCGGTGGAACTGCTCTCTCGCTTGAAAGACGCCTTCCCGTCACAATTTGCAGGCATTAAGGATTCTTCCCACGACCCTGCCCTTGCAAGCACACTGGGTGAAAAGTTTGGTTCTGACCTTGTTGTCCTTACAGGAACAGATTCGTACTTGCAGCTTGCCATGCAAAATAAAGCCGCGGGCTGCATCACCGCCGCCGCCAACTTGATCTCGCCCGACCTGCGCGAAGTGTGGAATTTGATGCAGGAAGACAAGGATGCATCTGAAGCGCAATCGCGTGTCACAAAGCAAAGGCACATTCTCGAAAAGTACCCACCCTTTCCGCCAACATTGAAAGCGCTTTTATATCAAATACACGATCTACCGCTTTGGTCTGTCAAACCACCTTTAGAAAAGATGACAGAAGAACTGCTACAAGTCGTTGAATCAGAATTGAAAGCACTATAATAAAAAGCTCCCGTTTGATGGGAGCTTTCTTCAATCAACTATCCGTTTTTTCCAATACGAAAATACAACCGCCAACGGATCAGCCGTTTTTCTTTTTCATCTCCCCAACCATCCGTCAGTTCATCCCATATTTCTTTCAACGGGTGTACACCTTTTGTTCTGAGATACTCTTGCACTCCAGACCAGCTATTCAGAAACCCCGCAAATTGTTCAAAATCCCATTTATCCTCGATAAAAAATGACGGCGAAGAAACTTCCTCAAACGGAAAAGGAAGTGTGCGATATTTTTCCTCCACATAACGAATGCCTTTGGACCAGGAACCTGATAAAGTCTCAGAATAATATCTGGCTGTCACCTCGTCAATTTGGGAAGAGACCTCGGGCAGGGTATACGACCAGACTGCAATGACTCCGTCTGCCTTGAGAACGCGCCTCACCTCCGCATAGAATTTATCCAGGTCGAACCAATGCACCGCCTGCGCCACGGTGACCAGATCTGCGCTCGCAAATTCAAGCGCAACTTGTTCGGCGTTCTCAAGATGATATTCAACTCGCGGATGAGGGCGCGCATGAGCGATTTGACCGGCGCTGGCATCCGTGGCATACACTCGCTCAAAATATTGAGCCAGACCAGCCGCCGCCTGACCGTTCCCTGTGCCGCAATCCCAGACCAGTGAACGGGCTGGCACAATCGAAGCAAGATATTCATAGACCACATCGGGATAGGTCGGCCGATATTGAGCGTACTGGCTGGATTGCGCCGAGAAAAGATCTTCAAACTTCATAGTGGACACATTATAAGTTAACTCCGAGTACAATGCTGACGTTATGGACACTTGGCGACTCCTCATTACCCCTCCCGGGCGCGGCGCGTGGAACATGGCTCTCGACGAATCCATTCTGGAACATATCGGACGCGGCGAATCGCTCCCGACCTTGCGGCTGTATGCGTGGACCCCAGCCTGTCTCTCGCTGGGACATGCCCAACCCTTCGCCGATGTTGATGTTACTCGACTCAAAGAACGCGGCTGGGAAGTCGTACGACGCATAACAGGCGGACGTGCAATTTTGCATACGGATGAATTAACCTATTCTGTTATCGCCCCATCCAATGAGCGGCGTGTCGAGGGAAGTGTTCTCGAAAGCTATAACCGACTGGCAAAAGCCTTATTGCTTGCAGTGAAAAGTTTGGAAGTACCTGTTGAGATGAAAATGGGCAAAGCGAACGAAGGTGCAACATCCAACCCGGTCTGCTTTGAGGTTCCTTCAACCTATGAAATAACCGTGGACGGGAAAAAACTAATCGGCTCTGCCCAAGCGCGCAAAAAGGAAGGCGTGCTTCAACATGGATCGCTTCCGTTAAGGGGCGACCTCACACGAATTTGTCAGGCTCTTATTTTTGAAAATGAATCAGCGCGGGAAGACGCCTCGAAACGGTTATTGGAACGGGCGACGACCGTTGAATCCGCTTTGGGGCGGGGGGTAAGCTGGGAGACCGCCGCGCAGGCTTTCATCCACGCGTTCGAAGCGCAATTGGGATTAAGGTTTGAGAGGGGAATGTTATCTGAATCCGAATCCAAAAGAACGGATGAATTGGTCAAAGAAAAATACGATCACCCGTCCTGGACAGAACGCGTCTAACCCAGGTCGTCCACAAAGATCGTGTTGGGAAAACCGAGCGCCGAAAAGAACTTAAAGAGATAGGCTTGAGCATTGATCTGTGCCTGGTTGAGGATGCCATCTTCGAGCGCGGCTTTGAGAATTTCCTGTTCAGCGCTCTGGCGTACCAGTGTTTCAAGGTTGGGATCCGGCTTGGCAAGCAAGCCCGTGTCGCGGTTATACACATAGGACTTTTCATTATCCAGCGCGGCGATAAATATTTCAGCGGGAGGGAGTCTTACCGTGAGTACACCATTCTCAAAACGCATATCTTCGGGTCTGAGTTTTTCCATATCGATCCCGGCAATCACGGTACCATGACCTACAAAAAGGATTTTGTCACCGAATAAAGATTCGAATGTGCCGCTGCCGGTTTGCCCGGTAATCACTTTTTCGACGCTGTATTGAATGGTCTCCAATCTTGCCAGGGCGCGGATCTCGTTGATATAGGTTATGGGGTCGGGGATGATGGTGGGGGTTGGGTTTAGCAAATTTGCCATTTGCGTTTGCAATGCGCGGTTTGCCTCATTCACCTGTTGGAACGGAGCAGCAGCGGCTTGCGCCCCCTGGCGCACAGTTTGCACAATAAAATACGCAGCCACTGCGATCACCACCACTATTAATAAAGAAAGCAGGTTATTGTTTTTCATGCACGTATTATAATCTCAAAGAATAATGAATCGCACATGCAAGTTATTTTTTTCGTTTCTATTCATAATTGCAATGGTGGGCTGTAATTTGCCGCGCCTCGTGGAAGCGCAACCCACTCCTGAGGCGTCTATCCCATTGACTCCCACAGCGGAAGCCGCTCCGCTTCTTTCCACGGTGGAACTGGGTCTGGTCGAAAACCCCTTGATCCTCGCCCTGCCTCCTTCTGCCAATTCTCCCGAACAGATCGCAGCCGCCCGACTTATTGCATCGCAATTCACCGAACGAACCGGCTATGCGGTTGTCACAGTTATTCCTGATTCATATGCGGAGCTGGTGGATGCAATTGAAAAAGGGAACGCCCATATTGTTCTGCTCGATCCATACGCGTATGTGCTTGCGTATAAAAAAGACCTGGTGCGTGCCGCTTATGCCCTCTTGGAAGATGGGAATGACCAATATGGCGCGCAATTCATCGCCACACGCAAAGGCGGGTTTACATCTTATTTTGATCCACTGACCCAACAGAACACTGCCGATGCAAAGACTGCGCTGGCACAATTTAAAGATAAGAAGCCCTGTTGGAGTGATGAAACGTCACCCTCAGGGTATGTAATTCCCCTGGGTTTTCTAAACAAAAATCAGGTCGCTATACGACCGGCGGCGTTTGTCGAAGGGCATCCAACGGTTGTGCGGTCATTGTATGCCGGCGGGATTTGCGATTTTGGCGCGACCTATATCGATGCACGCAAGTTCCCCTCCCTGGAAGATACATACCCCGACTTAATGGAACAAGTCATTGTTGTCTGGCGCATCCCTGAGATCATTCCCTACAATGTGTTTGCTTTTTCAACGAACATGCCACAACCCATGCGTGAACTATTTACAAATACCATCCCCGCCATCATGCAGACTGATGCCGGAGGAGCGGCATTCAAAGCTGCTTATGGCATTGTCGAGATTCAATCAGTGAACGATGCCTTTTACAATGATTTTCGAGAGTACGTTGACGAGTCGGGTGTGGATCTATCCACAATCGTCAGGTAAGTTATACAATTTCTTAATCTGATTGCGTAAAAACTGGGTAAAATGATGTTGGGTCGTTACCCAATCAGATAATTCCGTCAAAAGTCACTTGTTTAAATTTCCAATAGGCTTTATTATTTCTGGGTGGGAACCTTTCCCAAATCCACATATTTCAAGAGGAGAAAAAATATGAAGAAGTCACTGTATTTGCTTTTCGCCATGTTGACGGTCTTTGCGCTGGCAATCTCTGCCTGTGCACCCGCCACCCCAGCGCCCACAGAAGCGCCCGTTATGACAGAAGCGCCGGTCATGACAGAAGAACCTGTTATGACTGAGGCGCCTGCCATGACGGAAGAACCGTCCACCTTGGGCACCACAGACAACCCCATCGTTGTAGCCTTTGAACCCTCGGGCACCTCGCAGGAAATTACAGCTGGAGGTCAGGCACTCCTGGACCTGCTCTCAGCAGAAACCGGGCTTACCTTCAAGGGTGTAGTCCCCACCTCCTACGCCGCTCTCACAGAAGCCATGGGCTCCGGAAATGCACAGATCGGCTGGATGGCTACATTTGCCTATATCCTTGCATCTCAAAAGGGTTATGCAGAAGTGGCTCTCATCACGAACCGCTTTGGGTCTGACCATTACGGCTCACAGTTCATTGCCAATGTAGATGCAGGCTTTACACCGGCTGCGGACACGCCAGGTACAGAAGCCGAACTCACGACCCTAGAACAGTTCAAGGGCAAGAAAGCATGCTTCGGTGATCCCGAGTCTACTTCTGGATACGTGATTCCGCTTATCTTCCTGAAGAAGGCTGGTCTGACTGACGCTGATATACCGGATCCTGTCTTTTCAGGAGGCCATACTCAGACAGTGCAGGCGCTTTATGATGGAGGCATCTGTGATTATGGCGCCACTTTCGTGGACGCACGCTCCAACATCGCCAAAGATCACCCGGATGTGACCGATAAGGTTGTTGTAGTCTATCAAACCGAGGCTATCATCCCCAACGACAACATGTCCTATGCGCCGGATATGCCGCAAGATTTGCGTGACCAGATCACAGCTGCCATGCTAAAGATCGCTGACACTGAAGAAGGCAAGACAGCCCTCAATGACCTGTACCAGATCGGCGGACTTGTGACAGTTGACGACACTGCCTACGATCAATTCCGTTCATACTTGCAGGCTTCGGGTATCGACCTCAGCCAGTACGTCAAATAATCAAGAACGTTTCTAAATATGAAGGGGAGAGAGGTCAGACCTCTCTCCCCTTCATAATTAAATTAATAACAAAGTAGAGGTGCTCCATTGCTGAAAATTGAACACCTGACAAAAGTTTACCCCTCCGGAACAGTAGCGCTCAAAGATGTAAGTTTCTCCGTTGAGGATGGTGAATTCCTGGTCATAATTGGTCTCTCTGGCTCTGGCAAGTCAACCCTGTTACGTTGTATCAATCGTCTGATCGATCCGACGGAAGGTCATATTTTTTTAGATGATGTAGACGTTACACAAGCCTCTCCCAGTGATCTGCGGCACATACGACGCCACATCGGGATGGTATTTCAGCAATTCAACCTGGTTAAACGCAGTAGTGTGATCACCAATGTCCTCTCCGGACGGTTGGGTTATGTCAATCCATTTCTCAGCTTGTTGGGGATCTGGTCCAAAGACGACCGTAACCGTGCAATGAAAGCATTGGATCGAGTAGGAATCAAAGATAAAGCCAATGCGCGCGCAGATGCTCTTTCAGGCGGGCAACAGCAACGCGTGGGCATCGCTCGCACTCTGATGCAGGAACCCGGAATTATTTTGGCTGACGAACCAGTTGCATCCCTCGACCCGGTATTGTCTCACTCCATCCTCCAATATCTTGAACAACTCAATAAAGAAGGTATCACTGTACTTTGCAGTTTGCACTTCCTAGATTTGGTCCACCGCTACGCCACTCGTGTGATCGCTCTCAAGGATGGTATCAAGGTTTTTGAGGGGCTTCCCAAAGAGATCAACCGTGCCAAGTTCAAGGAGATCTACGGGGAAGAAGCACAGGAAGTTCGTGCAACTGCGGTTGAAGAAGGTTGAAAATGCGGGGTAATTCAGTTTTCAACGGGACTAACCGTTCGCCTTTCATTGCTGGTTTGCTTTCCCTTCTTATCCCAGGTCTGGGACAAATCTATGCCCAACAGCGATACCGTGGTATTTCTATCCTGTTCAGTACGCTTATGACGGTTTTGATTACCCTCTGGTATCAGGTGCCAGTCTGGTATTTGATCCCTGTTGTTATCTGGCTGTGGAATGTATGGGATGCAGTCAGCCTTGTACAGGGAAAAACAAGGTCAGCTTTTATTCCCGTCCTAATGATTCTGGTCATGGGCTACGGCATTGGCTGGCAGATCACAGATATAGATCTTTCAGCTCTCACTAAAAATATGGGACGAGCAAAGTCCATCCTCACCCCTATGTTACATCCCGACTTTTTGTCTCGGGTTGAGATCACAAATACAGGCTGGGCTCCAGTGGAAGTGCCTTGCGGACCCAATCCACCTCCATCCACAAACACGCTTAATGGCATTCAGGTGAATATTTCCCCAAATTGCGGCAAACTACAAGATGAACTAACTATACAAGCCAGCGGATTGTGGCCGGATACCCCAACCTTGATCCAATGGTCAACTCCCATTGGGGACCGTCTCCCACTGGGAGAAGGATTCATCACTCCGCTTTATGTAACTTCTGATTCACAAGGAAATCTCAATACGGTCATCCATATCTCACGTAATGCTCTCTCCGCGGCTCCCGACCCAACCATACCGCTTGAGCACCGCGTTTATCTGGTGCAATCTCAACCACAACCAGCCTTGCAGCTTTCAAAAAATGGCACCTATGTTGTGGATGGAATTGTTCAGACCCTCTTCCTGGCACTCATGTCGACAACACTGGGGGCAATAGGTGCATTAGCGATTAGTTTCCTGGCTGCTCGTAACCTGATGAGCGGCAACCCGATCACACTGTTTATTTATGTTGTCGTCCGTACTGTCCTTAACATTATACGCTCCATCGAACCGTTAATTATCGCCATTATCTTTGTTGTCATTGTTGGACTGGGTCCATTTGCCGGAGTGATCGCCATAACAATGCACACAATTGCCGCGCTTGGAAAATTGTACTCGGAGGTGATAGAGGGAATTGACCCAGGACCGCTGGAAGCCATTCGAGCCACAGGCGGGAATTGGGCGCAAATGGTTCGGTATGGAGTCATTCCTCAAATCGTACCCCCGTTTGCTTCCTTTACCCTGTTTCGTTGGGAGATCAACGTGCGCACATCGACCATCATTGGTTTCGTTGGCGGCGGCGGAATTGGTTTCTATCTTTTACAATGGATCATTAAAGGTGATTTCCGGGCAGTCAGTTCCTCCTTTATCTCCATTGCCATTATTGTGATTGTGCTTGATTTTATAAGTGCAAAGATCAGGGCTCGGGTGGTGTAGTATGGATTTCCGCGATCTTCGCCTTCGCCGTTGGTTTATCACGGGTATCGTGACCCTGCTTGCCATCGCTGCTTATGTTGTTGGCTATCGGGTGACTGAGATCAACCCTGTCAAACTCTTTACATCACTACCGAAAAGTCAGAAAATCCTGAATGATCTGATCCATCCAGATATATTCACTCGCGAAACCAAAGATACCACGCTTGATATTGTTTTCCCGGTGCCCTGTGACTCGGCGCAACCCGCAGAGTTGCCTTCCACAGGACCGCGCATCGTTCCCAATATGTCCTGCGCCAACCCCGGAGATGTCATTACCCTGCAAGGATTCAATATGGCGCCCGATAGTGACGTGAAGATCTTTTGGCTCCTGCCAAGCGGTAATGGCTTATTTTCCAAACAGGCTAAGACCGATGCGAACGGAAGTTTCACAACACAGGTTGAAGTGCGCCCGATCATCGCCGCGGAAAAGGGTATCCCCAGTCACCTGCAAGCCATGACCGCGGTTCCGATTGGAAATCTGATTGTCAGTAAAACCCTGACCGATGTTCTTGATAATCTCATAGTGACTATTTTCATGGCTCTGCTCGCCACAACTGCAGGGACAATAGTCGCCGCGCCGATCAGTTTTCTGGCTGCTCGAAACATCATGGGACGCAACTGGCTGGGAACAGCCATCTACGCGACTGTCAGATCCATATTGAACATTGTCCGCTCATATGAATCCCTGGTATTAGCAACCGTGTTTGCCCTATGGGTGGGCTTTGGAGCTTTTGCCGGGGTACTGGCGCTAACCGTGGTCACAATTGCTTCGTTGGGAAAGCTCTTTTCCGAAGCAGTTGAGAGCATTGATGCTGGTCCCATCGAGGCGGTCTCTGCAACGGGCGCAAGTCCAATAGAAGTGGTTCGATATGCTGTTGTTCCACAGATTATCCCGGACTTCATCTCTTTTATCATCTACCATTGGGACATCAACGTCCGCATCAGCACTATTCTGGGTTTTGTGGGCGGCGGAGGCATTGGTTTTTACCTCAGCCAGCGCATCAATGTCCTGGAATATCAAAAAGCAGGTACAGCAATTTGGGCTATTGTGATCGTTGTATGGACGATGGACTTCCTCAGCGCAGAAGTGCGGAAGCGGTATACGTAAATATATACTACTATTCGCCTTGCCAGAAAAAGTACATCCATCCTAATCATCAACTAAAAGAAAAAGCCTCGTCTTGCGACGGGGCTTTTTCTTTGGCTCACGAACCGATTAGGGCAGGGAACTGTTGATGGTGCTGAAGGTGTTACCGATCTTGGGTCCGAGCAAACGCATGACTGCGATGACGACGATGGCGACGAGTGCGAGAATGATGGCGTACTCGACCAGACCTTGACCTTTTTCCTTGGGAGCGAATAACATGATGTTAATTCCTTTCTAAATAAATGTTTTGTTTTAGCCTGAGGACCACCCTCAGGCTATTGAGTTCATTAGCCGGTTACGGCAGGGAACTGTTAATGGTGCTGAAAGTGTTGCCGATCTTGGGTCCGAGCAAACGCATGACTGCGATGACGACGATGGCGACGAGTGCGAGAATGATGGCGTACTCGACCAGACCTTGACCTTTTTCCTTGGGAGCGAATAACATAATATGAATTCCTTTCTAAATAAATGTTTTGTTTTACCCGAAGACCATCTTCAGGATTGGTTCTATTTTACCCAGTCGTGGAAATATATCAAGCCCCACAAGGGGGATTCCGTTTGCATCCTTGTTAAGCTAACGTATGTGCAAATTTCCCCCTCGAACCTCAATGCACTTTATTCAAAGATAGATCCCCCGTGAAACTGATCTTCAATTCCTATCATAAAGAATTATTGATGGTGCTATAGGTGGTGCCGAGCTTGGGCCAAGGAGACGTACGATGGCAATTACCAACACAGCGACGAGTACGAGAATGATGGCGTACTCGATAAGCCCCTGTCCTTTTTCCTGGAGACCAAATAACATAATTATGAATCCTTTCCAAATAAAATATTAAACTTCCAGAACCTGGAAATTTTTTCACCACTCGCCCTGTTTAAATGAATGAAAAATCTTGCAATTAAAAGGATGAGAGTGGTTATATGTCTTAGTAATAAGACAAAATAGAAGTGGAAATGTTACAAATCTCCGATAAAATCGAATTCGTGCGGAAACGTATCTTCAAATGGATATGGCGGATTGTTTCAACCGCTGGGGTTCTGGGTCTGCTGGGATTGAAGCTCCCCGCTAGACAAATCGTATCGATAGTTGCCCACATTTAGGGGATAGCCCCTTTCAAGAACGATTGTCCAGACCATTGTTTTGTGGATAACTCGCGGTTATTTGTGGATAAGTGGCACTCCCTGTGGAGAAGTAAGGGTAATGACCCGTTTTGGTTCTCACGGTTACCCCCATATATGGACAAGGAAATGCGCCGCCCCCGAATATCTACCGTTGTAGACAAAACCCTTAATTCTGTGGATAGATTGTGGATAAGTTAAGCGGATTCTGTCCACAGGCAGAGACAGGTTGTTGAAACGGAATCAGCCCAACATCCAGAGAGAGACGCAGTTCTTCATCCACATATACGGTTTTTGCGCTTCTTTTTATTTCTATCCACACTATCCACAAGCCCTACTACTATTACTATTCTTAAATATTAATTATTATATACTTGAATCTAAAAGGTAATTCCTGTACAATCTTTCTAAGTACGCCCTTTTCATTGTTGGGAGGTCTATCATGGAGATCATCAAGGTTTCAGCCAACTCCCGTACCTCTGCCGTTGCCGGGGCAATTGCAGGTGTCGTCCGTGAACATAAGCGGGCGGAAGTGCAGGCGATCGGAGCCGGAGCCGTCAATCAGGCTGTGAAGGCGCTGGTTCTGGCAACGGGTTATCTGCAAAAGGATGGGATCGAGGTGGCATGTGTCCCTGAATTTGTGGATATTACGATTGAGGATAAGGTGAGGACGGCGATCAAGTTTGTCGTTGAGCCGCGCTAAACTCGTTGCACCGTATTTTGGACTTTACTACATTTGGGGGCTTATAATAGGCTTGGAAGGAATACTTCAGAGTCTGGTTGGAGCCGCGTCAAGATCTTTCTTCAACCTGCTCCAGCGTTCTGACAGCGATTCTCGCCCCGAATCTTTATGCGATATCAAAAGCAGTTTTTCCGCGGTCTATTTTTCATATTCCTGCTCATCTGTCTGTTGACAGGTTTGGCAGGGATTGTAAGAGTCCCTGCGAACGCCGCGCCGGTGATGCAAGGCACCATGGAAGTAATTATCAATGAAGTCGCTTGGGCAGGGACTCAAGCGTCATCTTTTGATGAATGGATTGAACTATATAATCCTGGTAGTAGCGACATTGATCTAACAAACTGGCGCATCGAAGCTGCAGATGGTGACCCATCTATTTCCCTAAGTGGTTCAATAGCAAGTAATAGTTATTTACTTCTAGAGCGAGGGAGTGGTAATACTGTAAAGGGTGTGGGAGGTGTTGTATATTCCAGTGGATTGTTATCTGACACTGGCGAAACTTTATATTTGCTAAATGAAACTAGCTCTATAGTAGACACAGCGAACGCGGATGGAGGAAGCTGGCCAGCAGGAAATTCATCGCCCACCGCTAGTATGGAACGATATGCTTCCGTGGCTGACAGTGATTTTAGTTGGGTTACAAATGATGGAAGTGTACTTTCAAATGGGTTAGATGCGGCTGATAATCCTATTCACGGGACTCCCGGAGCAGACAACTGGGCTTTTTCCAGTGCTCCTATAACTGTAACAACTATTACAGCTGACACACCTGATCCTTCTTCTATTAATCAAAATGTAAATATTACAGTTACTGTGATTGGCGCCCCTCCAACTCCTACAGGGACTGTGGATATTACCGAAGGAGCTAATACAATTTGTACAGTTACACTAGTTTCCGGTACAGGAACCTGTGCTACTCAATTTACGTCGAATGGTGCTAAGTTAATCCTAGCAACTTATAACGGTGATGCTACACATCCTTCTAGCAGCGATACCGAAACTCATAATGTTTTGCCTGCTACTACAATTGAAATAACTAAAGTCACGCCAAATCCCTCTCTTGTAAATCAAAGTTTCAGTGTTAGTGTTACTGTTACCGGAGGGAACGCGACGCCTACAGGGACGGTTTCTGTTACTGGCGCAGATACAAATTGTAGTTTTACTCTTTCTTCTTCTGGTTCAGGCTCATGTTTCGCAAGATTTTCATCAGTTGGTTCAAAGACAATTATTGCTACCTACATGGGCGATGCTAAGCATGCTGGTAGTAGCGACAAAAAAAATCACGAAGTTGTGGGTAATCCTCCAACTGCCACTCGTACAAGCACCCCTGTCCGCACTCCGACGCGCACACTACCGCCTCCCCCGCCGCCGCCGTTGGTTGCGATCAACGAATTCGTGCCGCGCCCCGGTCACGATTGGAACAATGACGGCGTGGTCAACACAGACGATGAATATATCGAGATCATCAATCATGGCGTGATTGACGTCAACCTGAGCGGTTACAGCCTGGATGACGAAGCCAATATCGGCTCCGCGCCTTTCCGCCTGCCTTCCGTGATTATCAAACCCGGTCAACGCATCCCCTTCTATGGGAGTCAAACCCATCTGCTTCTCAGCGATGGCGGCGATGGCGTACGCCTGCTTAAATCGAACGGACAATTGGTGGATGCCTATAACTATTTTGTCGTGGATCGCCCCGATCAATCCTACTGCCGCTTGCCGGATAACGGCGGTCTGGACGATTGGAACCAGAATTGTTTTCCGACCCCCGGACTGCCCAACGCATTAAGCGGAAACTTCATCGACTCGCCGGTGGAAAATGATAACGAGCCTGTTTGTCCCATTGCGGATACCCTGCCTCAAGATTTTGCGCTGGCAGAATGTCGCCCGTTGGAAACAATATTTGGAACCGCTACTATTGGGATAAATTCGGCTGGTACGGGGAAAGAGTCCTGCCGAATATGAACGGCAAATGGGACGTGTACGCGGATTGACCGAAAAAAATAAACTGCTTTATGTAAAGCATTCGTATTAGAAGCAAACCGCCCTGTTCAGAATGAACAGGGCGGTGATTATTTATCCGGGCGGTGGGGTATCGACTGGAGCTTCTATGGTGGTGAGTGTTTCCACCTGCTTGACTGCATCCTTGATATTACGGATACGTCCCAGCACATCGTGCCAGTATGAACTGCCTGCGCTGGAAGCAAGTCCCGTCAGAACGATCCCGCCATATTGACCCAACGGTGTAGCGAGTGATTGCGTGATCTCGGCCGAAAACAGGGAACCAAGTATCTCAAAGGTATTAATATGCAAAAAGAAGGCGATGATGATGCCTATGATCGCTGAAAGTAAACGCAAAAGTGTAATGCGTTGTTTCTCAGAACCGGCATATTTTTCACGCAGATTGGAAAGTTTAATGGCAATCTCTTTTTTAGCTATATCCACCTTTGTTTCCAGCCCCAATTTCTTCAAAGTTTCCACCGCAGTAGATACCTGGGCTTTGGCAGTCTTATCCAGAGTTGCCATATTGGTCCTGGTATTTTTTGCGATGGTCTGAATGGCGATCACTTTTGCAGCAGCGCCTGAACCTTCGGGAAGCCATTCCTCTATTGATGCGAGCACATCATCCGGGTTGGCTTGCTTTTGCAGACGCTTGAGAAAGGTAAAAGGTTCAAGGATGGTTTCCACGCTGACTGACAAAACAAGCAGGATCGCGAAATACGCGCCCAACACACCAAGAACCGCCGAGAAACTGTTGATATCCACAATTATCTCCTCCGTGAAAATGATTTAAGCTAGTATAGCACGCTACAATATTTTTTCAATTGTTTTGCGGTGTTCCTCGAAATGTTCCGTGGTATCTCCCAATATCCACAACAACAATGGACGTTTCTCCGGGTCGTCTGCATGGCGCGGCTTCAATAGATCATCAAAAGACAGGGTATTCAGCTTTTCGACCAACTGCGCATGTACACGTTTCAACTCATCCAACACCTCTTCTGTTGAACGGTCTTTATTGCGCGTGAACAAGACCGGGTTAATAACTTCCATATCCCAATCTTTGGTCACCTCTTCTGAAACACCCAATACCTCATGCGACGGACGATGATCCATGTGATACCCCATCAGCAGGTTCATCCACTCTGCAAGATGGGCAAGGTTATCTTTTGGACTCCATCCGCCTTCATCCGCTGCGGTTAGCTTGTTTGCCTGCTCAAGTTTTTTAACGACCTCCAGGAGTAGATTCCACTCACGCTCGATGGCAGACATTAATTCGGATTTATTGCTGGGTACCCATTGCTCGTCAGACATTTTCGCCTCTTTTCTACGGGACGATTGCTTCGCCCTCTTCCAACTTTTCCTTCTCTAAATCTTTCCTCAAGAGATATGCTTCACCGCGCACGAGAGCCGTCTTCTTCCCTTCGACTTTCACATAAGCTCCATCACATAACAGTATGACCGGGTTCTCGTGAAAGAAGTGGTAATCGGCCAGCCACTCATCCCGCACGGACTGTCCATATGTGTCCAACGGATAATGAGCAAAGAAATTGAACGGTGTGGCATTCAAGCCATCGAAATGATTTGTCTCAACGGTGTTCATGTCTGTTGCTGTAAGGATGTTCGGTCCGCAAACAATTGAAGCCGCGCTAAACCCAACCAGCGGCAAACCAGACTGTATCTTTTTTCGCAAAAAAGGCATCACACCACTGACGTGCAAACGATGATTCAATAGAAATGTATTTCCGCCCGGAATATAAATCAGCGCCGCGCGGCGAATGATCTCCTCGATCTCTTTCTGGGTCATCAGCTCGGCATTGATCACTTCGAGCTGTGCCAAACCCTTAAATGATCGTTCATTATCTTCCAGCCACTTCTCTGTATAAAGAGATGCCAATGGCATGTATGCAACAATAGGATCGACTTTCTTTTCGAGATAAGTGCGGCTGGCTCTGATAATATTTTGAATGTTATCGCCGGGAGTGGAGAACAGGTGAAGGTCAACAGACATGAGAATTATTTTTCAACCGCTAAGTGTGTACGCGTCTTTCAGCCAGGCGATTAGCGTAGAGTCGACCTGTTGCGGCGAGACTAACTTCACTTCCTGATGGAAGCGGCTGGCAGAAGTTTGTTCCGATTTCATGATACGCGCATCCTTGATCGGTGCGGCAGATTTTATTGTCAGGATCAATGCGTTCTTTCTCGTGGCCACACCTGCAAAAGCGGATTTGTTCACCAAATGAATCGAAGTCTTCTTTGGTTCTTCAGTGACTTTTCCGAATTTGCGTGACTTTTTGAGAACGCATTCATAAATGGATTTAACGACAGGTTCTTTGCCGTCAAAATGTTGTGAGAGGGTGAATTCGGTCATTGCGCTTGTCCTTTCATTAGTTGAATATAGAACAAGTGTACGGCAATTCCCTGTGAAAATCAAGCAGGGGCATGCGCTTCGTCTTCGCTTACGCTTCGCTCAGCGCGAGCCCCCTACGTTACATCGTCAAAATGATCGGCTCGTTCTTTGTCACAATGATCGTATGCTCGAACTGCGCCGCAATGGCATTGTCTGATGTGCGCAATGACCAGCCATCCTTCATTTCGATGATGCGCCCAATACCGGTTGTCAGGAAAGGCTCAACTGCCAGCACCAAGCCTTCATGCAGAATCCGTTGATCTTTGGGATTATAGAAGTTCAGGATTTCCTTCGGCTCTTCATGCAATTTGTGGCCAATGCCGTGACCCGTCAGATCGTAGATCACGTTGTAGCCGCGTTTTCTCGCTTCGTTCTGAACCGTTCGTCCAATACTGCTCAAAGGATTTCCCGCTTTTGCCGCGTGCAGTGCTTTTGTCAATGTGGTTTTTGTAGCATCCAGCAGTTTTTCAAAACTCTTTTCATGTTTTGAAACGATCATTGACGCGCCTGTATCGGCATAATACCCATCCAGTTCGGCAGAGACATCAATGTGGATCAACTCGCCTTCACTCAAGACATGTTCATTGGGAACCCCATGCGCAATGACTGGCGATACGCTGATACATGTCGCACCCGGATAGTTATACATCACCTGCGGAGCGGATCGTGCGCCTTCTGATTCAAGAAACGCACGACCGATTTCATCGAGTTCACGCGTTGTCATTCCGGCGCGGGTGGCATCCATCATCTTATGCAAAGTCTGTGCGCAAATATGTCCAATGGTTTTGAGATATTCAATATCTTTTTGGGAATCGGCTGTCATGAAGTTATTGTAATGCAAAAAATAGAGAACACGTCACTGCGAGGAGGAGTGGAACGACGACGACATGTGCCCGTTAGGGTAAGCAATCCCCCTTTCCCGTGATGGGATTGCTTCGCTCTGCTCGCAATGACGGGATTACGGCAGAATCAAATGCAAATCTCCAAACTCATGCCAGAGATAGCCCTTGCTTAACGCTTGTTGATAAGCAATCTCAATGTGAGATAAACCAGCCAACGTCTCAAGGATGGCAAGGTGAGAGGCTTCAGGTTCGTGGAAACCCGTCAGTAACGCGTCAACAGCTCGAAGTCCGCGCGGAGGCGTGATTACGAGACAAGTCCAGCCTTCGCCCGCGTGAGTCTCGCCATCCCCATTGGTGACAGTTTCGAGTGCGCGGATGGCTGTCGTTCCCACGGCAACAACGCCATGTCCCGATGAACGCGCTTGGTTCACAATATCCGCTGTTTCAGAAGAGACTCGATAATATTCCTTATAAGGCGGCTCATGTGTTTCGATGTTGGAAATACCAGTGTGCAAAACCAACGGAGCGATTTGTATTCCTTTGGCTGTCAATTGATCCATCAATTCGGTTGTAAAAGGTCGCCCGGCAGAGGGCATCTCAGCGCTGCCGCTTTCGGTGGCATAAACCGTTTGGTAATAGGAAAGCGACCATTTTTCCTTGACATAGTTATAACGAATGGGAAAACCATGACGCGCCAGATAATCATCCACATCAGATGTGAAATTTATTTTCGCCAGCCACAAAATTTCAGAGGGCTTCGAATTGTCATTACAATCGCTCACATAAGGTTCCTGCAAAGTGGCGAAGGCATTTCCAGGCAAACGCAAAACTTCGCCTGCACGCGCATCTTTGAAATGCTTGGTCTTCCCCTCCTCATTGATCGACCGGACTTCAACCGTCCACAGGTCATCATCCAAATGCGTGGACACATGCAACTCAAGCGGTGTGCCGTCCTCCCGATAAACCATCAACGCCGAGTTTCTTGTGCGGCTGGTATTGATAACCAGCACGTCACCTTTCGATAAATATTGATGCAGGTTATAGAAATACGTATGCTGGACTTGATCCGTTGAATAATTTGAGACCATCAAGCGGACATGATCGCGTTCGAGTCCGCGCGCTTCTGGTGGTTCGCTGGCTTCGAGTTCAGGCGGCAGGGAAAATTCAATTTTGGATAAGGATGTTGTACTCATAAGATTTACTCTGCGGACTTAACCAATTCTTTCGCTCGATACCGACCCGACGGCTGATTCCCTTCGATCAAGCTGATCAACCCCGGAACGGATTCTTCCGGTAAGGGTCTATCGCTGATATCTTCATCAGGGAAAGCCTCCTGTTGCATTTGAGTCTGCATATCGCCCGGGTCCACCCAATAAACTCGCAGGGACGGATTCTCCTCGGCGAAAATATGAGAGAGATGCTCCAACGCGGCTTTGCTGGAGCCGTATCCGCCCCAGCCGCCGTATGCTTCAATACCCGCGTCGCTGGTGATGTTCATTACGCAGGCATCCAGTTTCAGCGCAGGATGAAGCGTTTGGATCAACGCCAATGGCGCGATGACATTGGTCTTGTACACTTTCTCCAATACATCGAGCGGATATTCCAACAGTGACGGCTGCGGGCTGGGACCCAAATAACTGGCGTTGTTGATCAACGCGTCGAGTCCGCCCAATTCATCTGCGGCTTTGGATAACTTCTTGCGATGAGACTCCAAATTGATATCCCCGGGAATCGCAATCACTTTTGTCTTTTCAGATAGTTCCACACGGACGTCTTCAAGAGCTTTTTTGCCACGCCCATCAAGGATAAGTCCCCAGCCGTTTTGAGCAAGTTGGCGGGCAAGAGCCAAACCTAATCCACGAGAAGCGCCTGTAATCAGAGCATTTTTCATATTCACCTCTAAAGTTGTTCTATGAAATTGACGTGAAATTATTCTAAATATTTACCCCCTGTGCGTGGACTTGTCAAGACAAAAATTGAGATGGAAGGTTTAGTTCTTTTGGCTGGGTGAAATGATGATCAATTTTATAGTTTTAGCCTGCGGCTTCAAGTATTTATTCAAATTCGTGAATGGATTCCATCGTATTTAGCGCACTGAATTTGATTTTTCAAGTTTCATTTCACCTGCAGAAATTATAAATGACATCATCAATTTCATCTTATATTTTTCAAGATTGATTTCTCTATGATCTTGCAGGCTTCTCAGAGATTTTTGAATATTTACTCGCAGTGTTTCAATACCTTTCGCTTATGCTCACGTAACATCATGCTAGTTTTGTAATCTCATCGCCACAAAGAAATTCGGTGACCAATCTCAGCATAAATCATTTCAACATTCAAGCCTCTTGCAACATATTCATCCACGTGAACCAGTTTGGTAAATTTGGCGTTTTGTCATTTGATTCTCCTTGTAAAATCGGAAGACCAACGTGTCGGGTCAGGGCGATATGCAGTTACCAAAACAGCGGGCGACGAAGCATTTTTTGGGATGCCCCATACAATATGAACAGGTTTTCCCTGGCTGTCTTTTTATAGCACCAATACACATGAACCTTTGCTATACTCAGGATAGTCTTCAACAACAATTCCATTGACTACACCTGCCAACACTTCCCGTACATCAATATCATTCTTGAGCCAGTTCATCATATCCATGGGTAGATATGAGTACGATTCTCCTGCGTCAATAAGTTTGAGGATTGCTGTAAACATTTCAGCTCATATTGAGGATTATACAACTAAAGCCTGTCTGAGCTTTGCTATCTTGCAACGTTCAACCTCCCTACAATCACCTTCCTCAACTCCTCTGCACATCATCCCACTTCTGCTCCGAGTTCACCACCACCCAGCGATTAGGTTCCTGCTTGACCATCTCCAAATACCCGGCACGGACTCGTTCATAGAACTCAACTTCGTGTGCGTCCATGCGATTCCATTCGTCGCCATTTTTCTTTTTACGTTTCAAGCCAATTTCCACATCCAGATCAAGCAAGATCGTTAGATCAGGAACAAGACCACCCGTGCATACTTCACCAGTGAGCGGACCTGTTCCAAATCCTGTTGGTGACCGTAGCCCGGTAGGCAATGGTTGAGTTGTAGTAGCGGTCTGAGATGACGATCTCGCCATCGGCAAGCCGCGGCTGGATGACCTGTTCCACGATCTGGGCACGCGCGGCTTGGTAGAGCAACGTCTCTGTGCGGGGATGCATCTCAGCGTTCTTCAGATCGTGCAGGATGTCGCGGATCTGCTCGCTGATGGAGGTGCCGCCGGGTTCGCGCGTGGGGAAGACGACATGTCCCTTTTCGCGGAGGTATTCCACGAGATAAGGGATGTGTGATGTTTTGCCGGAGCCTTCGGGTCCTTCGAGGGTGATGAACATGGCAGTTAACTTTCAGGGCGAATAAAAGGATTGGGTGGTTGAAACAGGTCAAAGGTCGGGAAAGAAGCGGGATGAAGTGGTGTCCACATTTTCTAATTATACGTTTATTTTTATGGCAAATATTTAATCGTTCTGTCATTTTGGAATCCTAGAATTCCAATGTAAAACATGGAGTTTTGAAGGAGGCTCGAATGTCTTTGAAACGAATACTTTATTCGCTTTTAGTAGTAGTTGTTGCTGGTACCTCGGCGCTGTTTGGTGCAGTGGCAGGAGGTGTCAGTGTATATCGGGCTGTGGTTGCACAGCCGGGAAGTTTGCCCGCGCCGTTGCAGGAAGTGCTTCCAGCAAATAGTACCAGCCCCAGCCAGACGCTGGTGCTCAATAACACGGATATCGAGACCGCGATCACACAATCGGTTCAAAAGGTTGGACCGGCGGTTGTCACCGTAGTGGGAACTCTTCCGGGACAGACCACATTCTTCGGTCCCACTGGCGACCAGACCGTGAGCGGTAGCGGTTTCTTTATCAGCGACAAGGGATATGTTCTCACCAACAACCATGTGGTAGAAGGAACGAAGGAAGTCAGCATTGTTCTTTCAGATGGCACGGAAGAAAAAGCAAGTGTCGTGGGAACAGATATTTATTCTGATATCGCCGTCTTGAAAGCCAGCGGAAAAGTTCCAGCGGTGGCGTCTTTGGGCAACTCGGATGTGCTCGACCCGGGCGAATCTGTAATTGCCATCGGTTCGCCGCTTGGAAACTTCAAGAACACCGTGACAGTCGGCGTGGTCAGCGCGACGGGTCGTTCGATCGACACCGGTAACGGCTACCAGATCGAAGACCTGATCCAAACGGACGCGGCGATCAACCACGGCAACTCAGGTGGTCCGCTTGTTGACCTTGCCGGTGAAGTGATCGGTATCAATACCCTTGTTGTCCGCAACAGCGGCATGGGCGATGTGGCAGAGGGACTTGGCTTTGCCATCCCGATCGACACCGCCCAGGTGGTTGCGCAACAGATCATTCAACAGGGATACTTCACCCGCCCGTATATGGGAATCAGTTTCCAGCCGATCGACCCCAGTATTGCGACTCGATATAATCTGCCTGCACAATGGGGCGTCTATGTCACAGATGTGGCGAGTGGAAGTCCTGCCAGCACAGCCGGATTACAGAAGGCGGACATCATTACGAAAGTCGGTGATGTTACATTGGATGAAACCCACTCTTACGTCAATACGTTGTTCACGTTCAAACCCGGCGATACGATTTCGTTGAATGTAATGCGTGATGGAAAGATGTGCAGTTGCAGATTACGTTGGGGGAAGCGAAGCATACATAACTTACAAAATATTGATAACAAACAAATAGGAACTGGTCCCAGCCAGTTCCTATTTGTTTAGAACATCCGTCATTTGATGGAGATGAAATTATTGTTTGAAAACAACTTCTGATATTTTTGGAATAATTACTGCTATCCAATATACCTTGCCATTAGACTCAACAAAAGGCTCGGGGCTATTTACAATTTCCCAAGTGAAAAGAAGTTCGTCGCCAGCAATTTCTTTTTCCCGAGTATCAAGATTATCTGTTGGAATATCTTCGATTTCATATCCGAATTTCTCTGCAGACCAAACAGCTTTTGGTTGAACAGATGTCTTATGTTGATAATATTCTGTTTCTTCGTAGTGAACCACATATAAATAGCCAGTGGTTGGAGTAAATTCCTTTTTTGTTTTCCCCAATCCTGACATTAATGAATTCACCAAAGCAGATATTGTCTCATAATTGGAATTGTTATACCGTTATTGTCTATCAGCCCGCTACAACTCGTATCCGATAAGTTTATTCGTACGTAATCAAGTGCGTAACTTTGATTTTGATAACAATGCTTGAAAAAACCAGCATCAATAAATCCTTCAATCAAATCCCCTAATTCATTTTGATACAAGTCCTTCAAAAACCTTTCGCCCATCCATCTGGCATGTACTCTACCCAAACGATGTAACCATCACCCCATACTCTGAAATAGGGAATGTAGTTGTAATCATTATCATACCGACGTTCATACGTTATGACAACACTATCAGATGATGTATCCCAAACTGGTTCTGGATTTACAATCAAATTTGTGCAGTTTGAAAGGGAAACACAAATTACAACAAGAACAAAAATAATAACAGGGAAGTGAGTTTTATTCATAATATAAAAGGGGCGGACAACTGTCCGCCCCTACTTACTCCCTAAAAATCCTCACATGCCTGCGCGGCTCTTTGCCATACGAGTGACTGACCAACTCAGCCCCACGCGCCATTTCGTGTTGAAGTCTTCGCACCAGTGATGGACCCGGAGGCAAGTCCACCCAGCGCTCGCCATTAAGCACAGCAGAAATAGCTTGTTGTGTCTCACTGCGGATGTCTTCCATATTGTCGCGCATCGGTGCGGCGCTCAGGTTATACAGGTCACCAAGGAACTGTTCCACCTGTGCCACGGTGTTCGCACGCAACACATAGATCGGCATACCGCGTTGTTCGGCTTCGATCACTGTTTGCTGGCGGTTGCGGTAATATGTCCGCAGGGTCACCAGTGCGTCGGCTTCGCTCACGTCACGCACGATGATGGCTGGCACACCGAGTCGCTTTGCGGCTTGTTGCAGTCTATTGCGCGCCACGCCATAAGCGTACACTTTCACGGGCTGCAATGCCGAGCCTGTGGATGAGGGAACCGCTTTCGGTGCAATATACATTTCCTCGGAAACCGGAGCAACTGTCCGCCCACGACGAGGCGTTTTCGTTTCCTTCGCATCCATGCGGGACTTGTCCACGGCTTCGGCTTTCTCAATCTTGATCTTGCCCTTTTCATCGCGCGTCCGCACTTCTGGCGATAACGGATAGCCGCGCAGGAGCGCATCCACGGACGCCATGATATCGAGATGGACCGTAAAACGGTCGCGGGTTTGGATTTCAATGAGGACATCGAACGTGGGCGGGGCGCGTCTTTCCAGGACCGTTTTCTGGGTGCCGCGTCGACGCGCTTCCTCATCCGACAATGTGACCGCTTCGATACCGCCGACAAGATCGCTAAGTGTTGGGTTGAGTAAAAGATTATCGAGTGTCTGACCATGCGCCGTGCCGATGAGTTGTACACCGCGTTCAGCGATGGTGCGTGCGGCGAGCGCTTCGAGTTCACGCCCGATCTCGTCAATGACGATGACTTCAGGGTTGTGATTCTCAACGGCTTCGATCATCACCTCATGTTGAAGGGTCGGCACTTTGACTTGCATTCTACGGGCCTTGCCCACGGCGGGATGCGGCACATCACCGTCACCGCCGATTTCGTTGGACGTATCCACAATGACCACACGTTTGTTTTCCGCAAGAATACGCGCGGCTTCACGCAGGAGAGTCGTTTTGCCCACGCCAGGACGACCGAGTATGAGCACGGATTTTCCCGATTCGATCATGTCCTGAATGATATCGACCGTGCCATAGACCGCGCGTCCAACACGGAGCGTGAGTCCAACCACCGCGCCGCGTCTGTTGCGAATGGCAGAGATGCGATGCAGCGTGCGTTCGATGCCCGCGCGGTTGTCCGCGTCGAACTCGCCGGTGCGCTCGTCCACGTAATCGATCTCGGAACGAGTGATCTCGGTTTCACGCAAACTGACCTCACTATCCACAAAACGGACCGTGGGGATGCGTCCCAGATCCAATATGATCTCTAGCAGGTTCTCGCTGTTGTTCGCCTTCTCCACCGCATGGCGGATATCGAGCGGGAGGACATCGAGGAGAGCATCGAGGTCGTCTGTTATTTGTTGTTTTTTAGTCATAATTCGGTTTCAGGTGTCACGTTTCAAGTTTCAGGTCTTGTTCCGTGACCCATTGTTAGAGGAAAGACGAGGGGGAAATACTTGCGCCGCGAGGGTCGTCACGTCAGCGGCTTACGGGGAGTTAGAGGTGGTTCACCATCGGGAGTTTACCTCCTGTTTCATTAGGATGGGTCTATTATACGAGAAATGGGCTGTCTTCGTATTGGAAAATGATTGTAGAAAATCAGGTCGCGTTTTTCACGTGAGCAATCATCGTCTGAACCTGAGCATTTGCGTTGACAGGTATCAAATGTACCTTCGGATTTTGGGAGACAAACACACGGAAAATCTCGTCGGCAAACGCCTGACCAATCGTATCCACATTTTCGAAATCAAGAACAATCTCCTTGAATCTTTCAAAACGGGTTAACAATCTCTTCGCCTGTGAACGGGAAATCAGGTTTTCATCGCCATACCTTGCCAAAAAAACGGGGATGTGTGTTTTTGTAAAACCGAAATCTTTCCCTGTAAATTTGTCGAACACCTGTTGCGTCGTAGTCCTGGCCTTTGCATTGATACTTAATACTACTCTTGTGCCTGAAATAAATTTCTCGTCATCTTCAATCAGCCAATCACCTGAACGTTCGGAATATGAAAAGAATAGTTTCCCGGAAAAGATGGAAAACGTGTCAAACATTCTCGACGTAAAGAAAATCCCTTCACCCGAATGGTGAGCGGGGTCGGTGGTCAGTTTTCCCTTGGACAACTCAAGAATGGCATGAAGAGGATCATCTAAATTCAATTCCCGCTGGATTTTATTGAAGATGCCAATTCCGTTATCAATAATTTGCAATTCAATCAACTTGTAGGTTCGGCTTACTTTGATATTGAGATTTGTACCCTCCGAATGATCGATTGCATTATTCACCATTTCTGTAAACCCGTGATGGCAAATCTGCAATATATTCGGTGCGACATTTTCCATTAACGGGAGGATATACTGTCGCCAAACTTTATCTTCTTCCAAACCCAATAACAGCAGGTTTTTTGAAAAATTAACCAGTGGCTTTACTTCATAAGTTCTATTTCGTGTCGTTCCATGTGGAATGAGAAATCCCTCTTGCACAAGTTTTTGAATGTGACGATGGCTGGCTTGACGAGAAATATCAAACTTAGCCGATACAACAGATGTTATGCCGGCGGGGTGGTCTTCAACGTTTTCAAGTATGAATTGATGGATTTCGTCTGTTTTCTTTTGGGGTTTGTTCATTATCGTACGAGCCTGCATATTGTCAACTTAATACAAACATATTGTAAACTTAATAAGAAACATTGTCAACTAATAAATCAGGACAATTACTCCTTCCCCTCGACCTTACTTACTCTCGAAGGTTGAATACGCACGCCCGAAGGCATCGCTGGGACAGTTTGTCCGTTTTTTATCAAGTCCGCGAGATGTTTCACCATGATCGCCTGGCGAGACGCGGCTTTGGCTCCCAGGTCTTCCAGCACGGGTTCAAGCCACGCCTGATAGGAACGCACGCACAAATAGACAGGTCGATTCCTTCTATCGGGAAGATTGGCGATCAGAGATGCAAGCTTTGCGCTTACATCCATGGCTTCGGGATGAATGAGCGGCGTCAATACGATCCCATACATGCCATGTGCCACACTCACGTAACATTTCCCTCCGTCATTGCTCATCCATCCAACAGCAGCTTTTGGCTGTGGTTCCACTGGATGTAACAGCGGCGGGACGATCTGATGATAGAGACTCTGCACCGTTGGCAAATGGACGGACTTCACCCGCGTCCACTCGGACTTTGGGACTGTCTCTGTTACATCAGACACATCCCACATCCTTTGCCAGGCGTAAACCGAGAAACCGGATTTGCGTAACGATACGAACGCATTATTCATATCATCCACTTCTGCAAGAACGTGGAATGCTCCCCACTCTCCAGCTTGTGAGGAGAGATCATCAATCAAAGCGGGTAATTCCGGGTGCTCGAGCTTTGACGCAGGAGCAAGATAATAGAGTTTCGCAAAGGTCTCATCAGGTGTATGGATAATTCCTCCCAGGATCGCATCTTCTTCACCATTGGCAATCGCCGAATAAATATGGCGTGCAGGATTTATATAGGAAAGCAAACCCACCGCCCCCAATGGATTGCCGCGGGTCAATGCCCGCGCGGTATCCAATCCTACGGCTTCCTCGCGGAAGCTATAGATATAGGGTAGATCCAAAAGGGCAAGCGGGCGAATGGACATGTAAATACTTTTACCACGAAGGACACAAAGCGCACAAAGGGAAAATCTCTGGAAAGGCTATTTGCTTATCACTTATCCAGCCTTAGTGACCATCGTGTCCTTTGTGGTTAAGAGCTGTTAATCAACCAATGAAAGAAAATATTCGTGAAAGCGCGTGTCGTTCGTTAGTTCGGGGTGAAAAGATGTGGCGAGGAGATGTCCCTGTTGGGCGGCAATAATCCTCCCGTCCGAAACGGATGCGAGAATTTTTGCGTCACCGCTCACCAACTCAATGATCGGCGCGCGGATGAAGACGGCATGATAGGGCGCGTCCGATCCGGTGGCTTGTTTGAGTTCTGGGATGTCGATGTCTGTTTCAAACGAATCGATCTGTCGCCCAAACGCATTCCGCTCGACTTTGATATCCATAAGTTCGAGCAAAGGCTGGTCACGTCCGATATCTTTTGAAATAAAAATTGCGCCCGCGCATGTTCCCCAAATGGCATGGCGTTGACCAAATTGTTTCAAAGGTTCCATCAAGTTATATGCAACCGCGAGTTTACCGATCGTTGTTGATTCGCCGCCAGGGATGATGAGACCATCAAGTCCGTCCAAATGCCTGGGCAACCGCACTTCGGATGCGTCCACGTTCAATCGCTTAAGCATCACAATATGTTCCGCGAAGTCACCTTGTAAAGCTAATACACCGATTTTCATATGTTGACCATGGACGATGGAAGGTGGACGATACACCAAAACATGGTCTATGGTCCATCGTCCGCAGTCTGTTTACCAACCTCTTGTTGCGATCTTATCCGCTTCGGGCATCTGCGAAACGTTGCGTCCAACCATCGCTTCGCCGAGATTCTTGCTTACTTCCGCGAGAATGGATGCATCCTGATAATGTGTCACGGCCTTGACGATTGCATTCGCGCGTTTGGCAGGGTCACCACTTTTAAAGATACCCGAGCCAACGAACACACCGTCCACACCAAGTTGCATCATCAATGCGGCATCGGCAGGGGTCGCAACTCCGCCCGCAGCAAAGTTGACAACGGGCATACGTCCGAGCTCTTTTGTTTCTTTCACGAGTTCATATGGTGCGCCGTTGTTCTTTGCGAACGCCATCAATTCTTCATCGCCCATCGTTTGCAGTTGACGAATCGCACCGATCACCGAACGCGCATGACGTACGGCTTCAACAACATCACCTGTCCCTGCTTCCCCTTTGGTACGGATCATCGCCGCGCCTTCACCGATACGCCGCAGTGCTTCGCCGATGTTGCGGCATCCGCACACGAACGGCACTTTGAAGTTGTGTTTCAAGATATGATGTTCTTCGTCAGCAGGCGTAAGCACTTCTAACTCATCAATGTAATCCACACCAAGCGATTCGAGAATCTGTGCTTCAACGAAATGTCCAATGCGGCATTTTGCCATGACAGGGATCGACACCGAATCAATGATATTCAGAATCAACTCAGGGTCACTCATGCGCGCCACGCCACCGTTTGCTCGAATGTCAGCAGGCACACGCTCAAGCGCCATCACAGCACAAGCGCCCGCGTCCTCAGCGATCTTCGCATGTTCCGGTGTGACCACGTCCATGATGACGCCACCCTTAAGCATTTGCGCCAGACCCTTTTTCTCGGTCCAGGTTCCAGTTTTGACTTCCATTTATTACTCCTTGGTGCCGCGGCTTAAGCGGTCATCCTATAAATATAGATAAGTTGTGCGGCTGGGATTCTACCATGCAGGCGATTTTTCAAACGGACGCTTCGCCCCATTTTTAACCGACAGCTGGTTTGATTGCAAAAACATTTTCTGCCTCTTGACAAAATGCCAGGGATGAGTACAATTGTGACAATGATACAATTAGTACAATAATACGGAAGATATTTTATGGCAAACAAAAAATTAACCCTCCAAATCGATTTTCGCTCAGGACTGCCTATTTACACACAAATCGTTAACCAGGTGCAGGCACAGGTTGTCGGCGGCATTCTTAAGCCAGGAGATCAACTTCCAACAGTAAGAGCGCTTGCAGAAGAAATGAGAGTTAACTTCAATACTGTTGCCAGAGCTTATCGTATATTGGATGAAGAAAGAATCATATCCACACAACAAGGACGCGGTACATATATCACAGAGATCCCGCCGCCAAAAGTAAGTGAACGTTTACGAAAAGAATCGCTGGAAGCACTGACGCAAAGATATATCAGTGAAGCCATGCGGCTGGATTTTTCAAAAGATGAGATCACAGAAATCGTACACGTTCAACTCAAAAACTGTAATGAAACTAAGGAATTTGAAAGTGAATGAAA
The DNA here is from genome assembly GCA_963753655.1 of uncultured Chloroflexia bacterium. Classification (GTDB taxonomy): domain Bacteria; phylum Chloroflexota; class Anaerolineae; order Anaerolineales; family Villigracilaceae; genus Defluviilinea. The sequence continues at coordinate 2,196 of CAVWDB010000014.1, read as the reverse complement.
CAAGGAGAATGTAAAAATGGACGCAAAGTTTGTCAAGACTAATATTCAAAAAAAGCAAGCCAAAAATGACCTGCATATCTCCGGCATCGCCGGAATGGCATTTGGGATTCTTTTAGTTCTCACGGTGCGTGGCGTTTTATTCATGGACGGCCGCATAGCAGATGCTTGGATTGGCATGTTCGTAGCCGGGATGACAATTCTAAGCGGATACATTTTGTTTGCCCTCAAAGTAGCCCTGCAATGGGAAAAGGCTGTTGTACTGAGACTTGGCAAATTCCATAAACTCGCCGGACCTGGTGCATTCTGGATCATCCCAATCATTGACTCTACGCCAACATGGATTGACCATCGTGTGATGGTAACGCCATTTGCTGCACAAAAGACGCTGACAAAAGATACCGTGCCAGTGGATGTGGATGCTGTATTGTTCTGGGTTGTCTGGGATGCTGAAAAAGCCGCTCTTGAAGTTGAAAACTATCGCGCCGCTGTAGACTGGGCGGCACAGACAGCTTTGCGCGACATCATCGGTCGCATGATGCTGGCAGATATTCTTGTCGGGCGCAGTGTGATTGACAAGCAGCTTCAGCAAGTCATTGATGAACGCACAACGCCCTGGGGTGTGACCGTGCAATCCGTGGAGATCCGCGATATTGTTATTCCGCAGGATCTCGAAGATGCCATGTCTCGCCAGGCGCAGGCTGAACGTGAACGTCAGGCACGCGTTATTCTTGGCGAATCTGAAAAACAGATCGCAAAATCTTTTGCTGAAGCTTCCAAAGCCTATATCAATAACCCCACAGCCTTGCATTTACGCGCTATGAACATGCTCTTTGAAGGTTTGAAGGAAAAGGGTGCCATGGTCATCGTCCCGAGTTCAGCTGTGGACACAATAAATCTTGGCGCTATGAGCGGTATGATTTCGCTTGCACAAAACAATGCGCCTGTAAGTAAAAAATAAGCTTTGGGACGCGAGAGAATTCATCTCTCGCGTCCTAACAGGAAACACAAGGAGAGTTCGATGTCTACTCGTTTGACCACATTAATTGTTGTGCTCTTGATCTTGGGAGCCATTCTCGCTGGCGTCCTTCTCTGGGATCAACTTCCTGACCAGATGGCATCTCATTGGGATGTGAATGACCAGGTCAATGGATATATGCCCAAATTTTGGGGCGTGTTCATGATGCCCCTGGTTACTCTGGGAATGTTCGTGCTTTTCCTTGTTGTGCCGAACATTGACCTCTCAAGGCGAATATCGCGGAATTTCGAGACACTTTCAATCTGTTCATTACATTCATTGTTGGGTTCATGATCTATATTCATGCACTCACATTACTTTGGAATCTGGGCTATACCAATCTCGGGATCGGTAAAGCCATGTTGCCAGCCATGGGACTGTTGTTCATTGTTATTGGTTCTTTGCTTCGTAAGGCAAAACGGAACTGGTTCATTGGCATCCGCACGCCATGGACACTTTCCAGCGACAGCGTTTGGAATGAGACACATCGTCTCGGCTCTGTTCTTTTTATGATTTCAGGCGTGCTGGCGCTGATCGGTGGATTCTTTGGTGGGATGATAGCGTTCTGGTTTCTGTTTGTTCCACTGATCGGCTCAACGATCTTTTTGCTGGTGTATTCGTATGTGTTGTATCAGAGGGAAACAAGGTCGTGATTTGTAAAATAAGATTCGAGTGCTTCTGTGTTTCACGTGAAACGGAGACATGGGATTCGTTGCTCAATGGAATTTCTTGTATTGCTTGCATCATAGGAGAGTTTCAATATGACTGATGAGATCAAACAATGGGAATATCGTGTTCAAACGATCGGAAGTATGTTCGGTACAAAGGATGAAAACATTGAATCAACCCTAGATGTGTGGGGCGAAGAAGGTTGGGAAGCGATCAATGTATATACCCCGTATGGCAGCGGCAAAATAACAATTGTTGCAAAACGACCTTTGACTGAACGAACGCTGCGCTCCCGTTCCATGCCGCAGATGGGATAATGTTCATCGTAATAAAATCGGCCTCGACTAAGTTCTAAATCGTATAAATATCCGCTCGGAAAAAGGCGGATATTTTATTTATGAAATTTAGAACAAATGTTCTTGTTTGGCGGGTGTAAAATCACCCCATGAAATATAAGGTCGTTCTCACTGTCATTGTCGTCATTTCCATATTTATTGGCATCGGCTCTTTGA
>CAVWDB010000013.1:0-127271 GCA_963753655.1 uncultured Chloroflexia bacterium | reverse complement strand
GAAACTGGCGCAAGGAGCGGATGTGGCGTTGTTGTATATCGCATTGCCGTCGTTCAAGAAAAGCGGAAGGCTATGACCGCCCGGATATGGATCTGACCCAACAACATATTGGCGCCATTTAAGGCAGTTGGAAAAGTACAACCGCAAAACGGTTGTGGTGCTCAACAACGGTGCGCCGGTGGATATGCGCGGCATGGATTGGCGACACTGCGGCTGTGCTTGAATTGTGGATGATGGGACAGGCAGGTGGCGGCGCTATTGGCGGATGTGTTGCTCGGCAAAGCGAATCCTTCGGGCAAGCTTTCTGAAACCTTTCCGATGAAACTTGCCGATACCCCCGCTTACACAAATTACCCTGGCGAGAATGGCAAAGTTCATTATGGCGATGGACTTTTTATTGGTTATCGTTGGTACGATGCCAAAGAAATTCCCGTGCAGTTTCCGTTTGGCTATGCAGTTTGAGTTACACCACATTCAAGTTCAGCAACTCGAATGTCTCGGCGAAACAATTCAAGGATGTGGACGGCGTCAATGTCTCTGTGGATGTAACGAACACAGGAAAAGTTGCTGGCAAGGAATTGTGCAGGTCTATGTTCACGACCACAAATCAAAGTTGGTTCGTCCGTCGAAAGAGTTGAAAGGCTTTACAAAAGTGGAGTTGGGACCCGGCGAAACTAAAACGGTTACTATCGCATTGGATTTCCGCTCCTTTGCCTACTACGACCCCGCTCACAAAGGATGGGTCACCGAAGATGGCGACTTCGACATTCTGATCGGTTCCTCCTCCACCGATATCTGCTTCAGCGAAACTGTGACCTTATCCTCCTCCTTAACCTTGCCCTGCCTGCTCGACCGCGAATCCACGATCCGTGATTGGCAGAATGATCCACGAGGCAAAGAAGTATTCAAACCGATGTATGAAATGATGGCAGAAGGGATGAAGTCTGCAATGGGCAGTGGCGATGATGGTAGTGAGTTCATCGGCATGGACGTTGAAAAATTCCTCCTTGAAATGCCCTTGCTGAGTATCTTGCAATTCCAGGAAGGTTTCCTGCCCAAGCCTGCGGTCGAGATCGTTGATGAACTGCTTGAACAAGTGCACGGAAAATAAAAAGTGCGGACTTTCGTCCGCACTTTTCTTATTCTTTTTCGCCGCTCATCTTCATCCATGCCTTTTTCATATTCTCGGCGTCGGCTTCCATGATCGGGCTTTCGCACAAGATGCGCCCAGCACAACCAAAATCTTTCAAGACCTGAAAAAGGAAATTGATCTTCAAATCAGATTCGCCCAACGCCAGATGATTCTTCTCGCCTTTGGGACCATACTCGATCCCTGATAAATGGATATGGAGATTCTTCAGCGCCTTTTTCCCCAACGCTTTCTGATATGCTTCGAGAATCTGAGTCCACTCTTTGACCGTGTTCATCGTCCCATCGCCGGGACGCGCGTGCAAGTGGGCAAAGTCAAGGCATGGTTGCACACCCTTGATCGTCTTGCTCATCTCCAGCGTATCTTCCAGTGATCCCAGCATCGCAGATTTACCCATCGTCTCAGGACGTAATGTCACCGGGTTCTTTACCTTGCGCAATTCCTCCATGAAATCCTTCAAACGCGGGATGGCAACCTTCAACACTTCCTTGGGTGGATTTCCAAAATATGATCCCGGATGAAAGATGATGTCCGTTGCACCGGCGAGATTGCCATAATGTGCTGCATCCATTAATCGCTTGCGTGATTTGGGCCACTCCTCATCGGTCGCGTTCAAAGTTAAAGAATAAGAAGCATGGACGCTCAATGCAACGCCTTGTTCTTCGCCTATTCGTTTAATATCCGCACAGGTCGCCTCCGACACACGCACGGACTGTACCCAGCCCAGCTCGAACGCTGTCAGTCCAATGGATTTGCTGAACTCAATCGCGCCCACCGATCCGCCCGGTTTCTTGGGCGTGCCGATCGGGGAACCAACCGTGCCGAATGAAAATGATAAAGCCATGCAACCTCCAAAGAGAACCTAGGGTAAATACAGATCAATTTGTTTTTCGCGGGCAAAGCCCTGTAATTCATTTATAACCGCGTTAGGCGGGAATGGTAAATCCACCATTTGATTGGAGTGTGTGTCATACACTTTATTCGTCCAAAAAAGTGACTCTCCATCAGCCAGTTGTCCAATTGCGATTTTGACACCTTGCAGGTCAAGTGGCGTTGACTGAACTTCTTCCAATGTTTTGTTGCGATTGGTGCCTTCAAGCACGGCATACTGCCATTCGCCGTTTTATTCTGCCATGAATATAATTCCATCCCTTTGAATGCAGTCTGTTACGGCTCTGTGTGCGATGGGTCCAACCAACCACCGATCTTTTGCCCACAACGGCGGACCCAATATCAACAAGCCGATCAAAACCGCTGCAAGCGCAGAGATCAAAACCGCTGCCGCACCCACATCCTTGCCGACCTTCGCCAACGGATGATGCGCCGGACTCGCCAGATCCACGACTGCTTCGATGGCTGTGTTGATGAATTCTGCGGCGAACACCATCGTGACCGTCAAGATGATGACAGCCCAATCGCGTGCGGGCATGTTGAGCCAAAAACTGACGATGAACACCAACACGGCAACGATGGCATGAATCCATGCGTTTTGCTGGGTCTTGAGAACATGTCCCCAGCCGCGGAAGGCATGACCAAAAGATTTGATGCGGGAATAAAGAAATTCTTTAATAGCCATAATTGTGTTCACGTAAACCATTTAAGACAATTTGTTGAAACTCCGAAGGAGTGAAATTTTTCATAGAAAACGAACATCAAATTTTCCAACCCCGTAGGGGTGTTATAGGTTGTCCTATTATGCCATCCCTTCGGGATTATTAATCCTCACGAATTTTGATATTTCCCAAGTCCAAGTGATTCCAGTATCTCTGCCTGTGCCTTCCACATCCTTGTTTTCTCTTTTGGTTCGGCATGGTCGTGACCGAGCAAATGTAACACGCCATGCACCACCAGTAGTTGCACTTCCGATTCAAGTGGGTGACCGGCTTTTTTTGCACTTTTGGCGGCGTAAGGGATCGAGATGAGGATGTCGCCGATATAATGCGCGCCAGTTTCCGGGTCCGTTTCAGAGGCGGGGAAGGAGAGTACATCTGTCGGCGCGTCGACTCCGAGATACTCCCTGTTCAGTTCGTGCAGTCTGGCATCATCTGTCAAGCACAATCGAAAGATCCACATCCAATGATTCTTTTTGATGTGTAAGAGCCGCGTGCGCGGCTTGTTCAAGCAGTTCGTTTGAAAAGGGAACTTCGGATTCGATGTTGATCATATCTACCAATGCTCCAGGCGGCGGCTTGAGCTAATCAATTATTTCTTATCCGGCTCAGCGTTTGCGTTTTCCACTGCCGTATCTCTCCTTGGGATAGGCGATGCGCGGGTGATGTGTGCCTTTGAGGATGGTAACGAATGCATCGGTGACGATGCCGAGGTCACGCAGGGTGAGTTGTGTATTATCGAGTTGTCCCTGCTTCTGCGCGGAATCGATTGTGGCCTGCACGAGTTTGCGGATCTCATCTTCATCCTGTGGGTGTTCGGCGCGGGTGCGGGCTTCGGAGCCATCGGCAAGCATGAGCAACGCGGTCTCGCGTGAACGTGGGCGCGGGCCCGGGTAACGGAACTTCGCCAGATCCACTTTGGATTCGTCGCCGCCTGCAGCTTTAACTGCCTGACTGTATTGGTAGTGGTGACCATTGTGCCGTGATGTTCAAGGATGAAATCGTCGATGCGGCGCGGCAGGCGATGCTTGCGCGCCAGCTTAACCCCATCGGTAACATGTGCGATGATGATACTTGCGCTTTCCAGTGGACAAGTTCATCATGTGCGTTGATGCTGCCCTGCGCCTGGTTCTCGATAAAGAACAAAGGGTTCAATGACTTGCCCACATCATGGAATAATGCGCCCACACGTGTGAGCAGGGCATCTGCCCCGATCAATTCTGCGGCTTGCTCGGCAAGGTTCGCCACCTGCAAACTATGTTGGTAGGTTCCGGGCGCGTTGCGTAAAAAGAATTGCAATAGCGGGAAATCGGGACGGGAAATTTCGATGAGTTGTAACGCGGTCGTCAGGCCGATGGTCTGTGCGAGGAAGTATTGCAGCAGCAAAGCGATGCTGGAAGAGGCCAGTCCGCTGAAGACCGCCGCACCGGAAGTTGAAGCAGGGCGAGCCCGTCTGTGATGGTGAACGGCAGGCGGAACGCCAGCAGGGTCACAATGCCTGCCAGGGCAGTTGCCATGCCCGCGCGGAAAAATGTCCAAACACGGCGGGCAGAACCGAGTACCAATACGCCTGTCAAAGACGATACAAGGTAATAAGGGACCAGATCGAGCGCGTTGGGCATGGCGTACGGCACCAGCAGGGAAGCGACAATGGAAAATACGATACCCGCCTCCAAACCAAACAACGTGGCGATCAATAAACCCACCGCGGGTAATGGGTAGGCGTAAGGGAGGACGGTGCGCTCAGGGATAATGACACGCGCACCGACCACAAAGAGAATGAAGATGAGTGCGGCAACCAGCAAGCTGCGCGCGTTGGTCAGAAACTGCAAGTGACGCCGCGAGAAATACAGGCGGGTCAACACTGCCAACACCAGTATCAATGCGCCCGCGCCTGCGTAATCCTGCCAGGGACTGGATTGTTCGATCAGGCCCAGTTTTTGTAATGCTTCGAGTTGCGCGGCTGTGATGATCTGTCCGCGTAGGACGACGATCTCGCCTGCTTTATATTCCTCGGTAATGGGGTCCACCGCCTCGCGCGCGGTCTGTCTGGCGGCTTCTGTTAAATCGGCGCTGTATACGCTGTTGTTCGTTACATACGCTGAGACAAGTTCGACGACGAGCGAGGCTTGATCTTCGTTGATGGATAGACTTACCAGCGAGGGGACTGTCCTTCGGACAGACTTAACATCCTGGTCGCGAATGACGCGGCGCATGACCTGTTCCAACACAGTTAATGATTCCTGCTGGATCGTATCCCAACGCGCAGCGGGCAGCGCCAGGATCTGGTCGATGGTCTGCGGCTGGAGGGTGATATCGGTCAGCGCGGCGATATCCGCTGACTTCTGTTCGGGTGTGGAAATTTCATCATTGCGGATCAAGGTGATGTATTGCAATGCGGCTCGCAGGCGTTCGATCTGCCGCCGCGCAATGGACTGATCGGGCAGGGCGTAGACAGGCAGGACTGCATTCTCTGCCGCGAGGCGCGCGTCTTCAGTGCGGACTTCGCTGATGTATTCAACATCCTTGGGAGCTTTGAAATCGCTGGGTGAAACATCCCCTACGGTCAACGCGATGGCGGATGGACTTAAAAGGGAGGGGGCGATCAATGCCCCGTAGGATATGATGCTCACGAGAATGAGCAGGATGATCTGAAGCGTACGGATGCGAGCCGGTGTTTGCCGTATTCGCGTGGAGACAATTCCCATCCTATTGCAAGATGTTTAACCAGCGCGGCGCGGCGTTGTGCAGGGATCCTTTTACAGAATTGCTGTATCTGCGGGTCGCGGTGCTGAAAAAAAGTTTTTTCATTTATGGCTTGGGCGGAGGAGTTCCCGTACGATCGCGCTGATCCTGTCATTGGGGGCGCGCCCCGCGGCTTTTTCCATGACGACCTTCATGACCTTGCCCATATCGGAAGGCGCAGAAGCGCCCGTCTCTGCGATGGCGGCTTGGACAAGGGCACGCAGTTCTTCGATGGGCATGGCTTTGGGCAGGAAGGCTTCGAGCACTTCGATCTCGGCTTCGTTTTCGGCAATGAGATCGTCGCGATCGGCTTTCTTCGCCTCCTCGATTGCCTCGCGTCGGTTCTTGACTTCTTTTTGAAGGAGGGCGATGACTGCCATATCGTCAAGTTCTGCGCGCTGACCGGCAGGGCTGTTTCGCTTATCCACTTCTGCCTGTTTGATGGCCGCCAGCGCCATGCGCACTGTGCGCTTGCGGACTTCGTCCCCGCTTTTCATGGCGTCTTTCATCGATTCGTTCAGTTGGGTCTTGATGTTCATAATGGAGGATTATACTAGAGATGAGGGAGGGGAAGAAAATATCCCCCGCGAGGCAGCCAGGAATTTTGAACAGCTTGCGTTATTAGAATGTCCTTGTTTGGGACGTCCACTCCGCTACGCTGCGGGATAATGGCATCGGCGTATCCTTGGAGTGATACATCGCCGGGAACGCTGAAGGGATGTGAGCGTTTGGGTTGTCTGGCCGCCAGTATGGGAACGATCTTAGGACAAATAAGTATCGAAGCCCGCTGCGTTATTTAGACACCCGGCGGAGACTAATCTGGGACTGGCAAAAAGATGCCAAGAACCCGTATCGGTACCTGCAGCTCAAAACCTAAAATCCACGTCCCAAACTTAACAAGGAGTTTAGCATGAAAAAAGGACAAGATACAAGAGGTTATGAAAGATACATGGCACTGGATATCCACCGCGAGTACCTGCTGGTGGGAGCCCAGAACGAGGAACAGGACTGGGTCCTGACACCGCGACGGGTGAGTACAGAGAATTTCCCGGAGTGGGCGAAGAAGAACATTCGGGCAGGGGATATTGTTGTCTTGGAAACGACCACGAACGTGTGGACCACTTACGATATTGTGGCACCCCTGGCGAGCCGGGTGCTGGTGGCCAATGCGGCGGAAGTAAAAGAGATCGCGAATGCGCGTGTCAAGACCGACAAAGAAGATATCAAAAAGCTCCTGAAGCTTCTCGTCGGTGGGATTGTCCCGGAAGTGTGGGTGCCACCGATGCACGTGCGGGAGTTACGAGCCTTCATCTCCTACCGTGGACGCCTGGTCACAACTAGTACTATGATCCGCAATCGCCTGCAAAGCCTGCTGCACAAGCACAACTTGAAATTGTCGGAGGCAGGACTACTGGATCAGGCCTGGTGGGCAGCGCAGAAAAACATCAGTGGGCTGGAGCAGATGCAGATCCGTCAGGAACTGGCATTGTTACAGGAAGTTGGAAAATTGAAGGCAGCGGTGGATGAAGAACTCCAACGTCAAAGCACGGGTCCGACTTGGGGCAAACCAGCTTTGCAGATCATGCAGCTGCCCGGCGTGGGATACATCGTGGCCATGACCGTGTTATCTGCCATTGGTGATGTATCCCGTTTTGAAAGTGCCAAGAAACTGGTTGGATATGCGGGACTGGGTGCAGGCGTTCACGACAGTGGCAAGACCCACAAAGACAAAAAGATCACGAAGAAGGGACGTCGGGAACTACGTTGGGCAATGGTGGAAGCCGCCTGGCGAGCCGTGCGCATGTCGCCTTTTTGGAAGGCAGAGTACGAAAAGAACCTGAGCCGCATGCGCAAACCAAATCAGGCAATTGTGGTGGTGGCACGTAAGTTGTTGGTTGCCATCTGGCATGTGCTGAGCAAGGAAGAGACCGACATCCATGCGAGCGAAGAAGACCTGGCATACAAGATGTTATTGTTGTCATGGAGCTTGAAAGAAGATACGCGCATGGGCTTGACCTACAAACAGTTTGCCAAATACGCACTGATGAAGCTGGGTGTCGAGACCGATATCACGCGCTTTGTGAGAAAGGATGTTCCGAGGAGGTTGGCGCCGCGGGAAGAAGTGTTGGCGCGGATGACTGAACTTGGTTTGACCGCCTAGCGGTTGTTTTGATCGACAAACGAAAGGTTGCGAGACCCCGGCACGAATGAGAGGCTGACGGGGGTGGCGAAGCATTCCCTAAATATGAAAAAGATCATCTTGAAGAATGAAAAAATCTGCCCTGAGAGCCAGATCTCGATGGACAGAATTGGTTTTGGGTCCGGTGGCACTGGGAAAATCACAAGAAAAATGATTTTCTCTCAGCACTTGACAACTGCAGTAATCGGTACTTGCGCTGGGGTGGGGACGGCGAAGCCGTCCAACTGGAAAAATGAAAAAGCGTAGGAAACTGCTTGAGATTGGCGCAGAATCCCCAGCGTCAGGTGTTAGCATGAAAGCGCAGTCCGACGGGATTGCGGTCGGGCACGTTTTTGGATATGCTCCGTTTGTTAGGTGAACGGGCACGCGTACCCGGGAACGCTGCGTGAGGGTCCAGTCGAAACGTGCATGAGAAGTTCCGTCAAAGAGAACAAGCTCGCTCAAGTGTTTCCCGAAGGACATCGGGACGATGTGACTGTCCCGTTCGGATCCGCTTCACTGAGAAGGGCAAAGTAAATGCCCCAGCTCGCATCTGTGTCCCCAAAGAACGGGGATAATGTGATCCAGCGGCCCTAAAAACGAAACGTGCCCGACCTTCGGCTGGCAGGGATTGCCAGCATTCCAAACAGGAGTATACCCCTATGAATGATTCTCGAACACTGAAAGAACACAGTGCAGGACGGTATATCGGATTGGATGTGCACAAACACTACCTGATCGCTTTGGGAGTGGACGCCGATCTGAATGTCGTGCTGCCTGCCCGGCGGGTGGAACTGTTCCGCCTGGAAGCGTGGATGAAAAAGAACCTGACCAAACAGGATGAGGTTGTGCTGGAAATGACCACGAACACCTGGCAGCTGTATGATGAACTTGTCCAGTATGCGGGCTCAGTGACGGTAGTGCATCCACCGCATGTGGCGTTGATCACGCGCTCGCAGGTCATGAACGACAAGATCGCGGCTTCGATCCTGGCAAGGCTGTTGGCAAAAGGCTTGCTGGTTGGGATCTGGATCCCGCCGCAGGAAATTCGGGAAGCGCGTGGACTGGTGGCACAACGGCAGAAGTTGGTGCGACTGGCAACGCAGGCGAAGAACCGTCTGCATGCAGTGATCCAACGCCATCACCTGGTTCCGCCTGCGGGTAATCCGTTCGGAGCAAAGAATAAGGAGTGGTGGATGTCGCTGTCGCTAGGGAAACTGGAAAAGCTCAATCTGCAAAGTGACCTGGAAACGCTACGGTTCGCAGAAAAGCAGGTGAAAGGCATGACCGAGATCATGGAAGAGATGGCGGCGGAGCAGGAGGAGATCGGACGTTTGCTGCACCTGGCAGGCTTTGGCGTAGTCACTGCGGTGACCGTCTGGGCAGCCATCGGAGATATCCGCCGCTTTGCAGAACCCCAAAAACTGGTGGGCTATGCTGGATCGGGCACCCGTGTGCATGATAGCGGCATGACCAGCCGGACTGGGAAGATTACCAAGGCAGGTCGACGCGATCTACGCACGGTGTTGGTCGAAGCGGCGAATGTAGCCGCGAACCATCACCCACACTGGAAGGCAGAACTGGCAAGACTGGAACCACGCCTGGGACGCAACAAAGCGATCGTAGCCATCGCCCATAAGTTGTTGATCGCGGTCTGGTTTGTGCTGCAGGGCAAAACGGATAAGTTCGCCGAGCCGGAAGCGGTGGCACAGAAGATGCTGAAGTTTGCCTACACGGTTGGAAAGGCAAATCGCCCGGGACGACAAATGACAGCACAATTCGCGCGGGTCCGCATGGACGCATTGGGCATAGGTCAGGAACTAACCAGTATTTCTTGGGGTTCGAAGAAGCCCATTCCATATTAAAAAAAGGAGATCGCCGTCCCAAATAAGTAACTCCAGTTACGGAGACCCACGCGGGGTTTTGCGGGCTCGGCGCTCATTAATAGTATACAACCCTTGTCAACGCTTTTAACCAACTTCTTAAAAGTGGTAATGAGGTGCTGCTGTTTTTTCACTCCATTGCACAATAATGCAATCACCTAATGCTTAATTCATCGGCACCCTTGACTTCCCCTTACATCTGTAAAACAATACTTTCTGGATTTTCCAATGCTAAAGCCATTGCTCCAAGTTCACCCGCACCCAAATCTAATGCAAGCCATTCAGAAGGCATGGATTTTGGATTGACAATATTTAGCCAGGGATAATCTGCTGGATCGGGGACATCGTAACCTTTACTGTGTCCCGCAAGTAATTCATTTTTTACGGATTCGGCTGTCCAAACTTCATCGAACATTTTTGGAAGCAAATTTATTGCGCCAATCTTGTAAAGGTAAAGTAACGGTGATGTATTGCTGATGGCTTTAGGCATGTGCGTTTTCTAAATCGTCCAGTTCAGCGGCAAATGGAAAAACCTTGTAGCGACTCAAATTGAACAAGAATTCAACTCTAGACATTCCTGCAAGTTCAGATGCACGCCCAGAAGAAAGCCAGCCAATTTCAAACAACTTGACTGCCGCTAAAATAAGAATTTCACGCCCAAACGATTCAGCGTCCGTCTTTTCTGCGAGAAGTACCTTTTCTGGAATTTCGATGGTAATTTGTTGGAGAGTCATTTTTACTCCTTTTTCCACCGCTAATTTTACTTCGCTTCAATTGAATTTTTTAGGCAGTTTTTATTTTGCAAGGGGCGTGCCAACGCTTAAGCTAAGCGGCCGTGCGGGCCGCAACGCATGATTGCACCGGAAACTTCCTCCCGCACGGTCCGCTTGAGCGAATAGTTAGGCCGACGACGGCGTTATTTTGCGGCAAACTCCGACCGCGCGTAGGCTTCCAAGGAGCCGCACACAGAACACCGGAAAGTGCCCACCGGAATACCCTTCTCCGCCGGGACTTTCGCGCTCTGCCAGAAGGAACTCTCGGGCGCCCCCTCGACCCAAGTGCTCACCATGCGCTTGAAGCCATCAATTTCGAAAGTGAAACCCTGCACCATTTCGCCGTTGCACTTGGGGCACGGAGTCGATTGCAAGCTCATGTCTGAACCTCCTTAGAAAGATTGCCGAAAGCGGTCAGTCGCCTCTTGAGGCCTAACATCATAATATACTAATACTTGTTAGTATAACTGCTTGCCAGTTTTATTTTTTAGCCATGAAAGCCTAACAATAAGTTATACAAAAATATTCTGTAAATAGATTACTTGCATTGTATAACCACATATCCCAAAGGACAATAGATAAACAAACGCGGGTCAGGGCTTTCATAAAGTCATAAAAGGGAGTGAAAAAAAGACCATCCTCGGATATGCTTTTGTGTAGCGCACAAACCATAGCGCGGAAGGTCAAAATGCAGTCTAACACAAACAGAGAAGCTGTTGTTTTTGATGTGGGCAGCCTATATGCTCACTTACAAGTTTTGAAGGATGGTCGCAAGCCACGGGGCATACGCTATCCACTGGTTGCAATCTTGGTAATGATGGTGATGGCCAAGTTGTGTGGAGAAGATACACCCAGCGGGATTGCAGATTGGGTCAAGCATGGCGCGGAACAATTTATCAATATGCTGAAATTGAAGCGCAAGAGCATGCCGCCTCACAGCACCTATCGACGGGTTGAAGCAGAAGTAGTTGACCCACAAGAACTGGAACAGGTGGTCAGCAGCGTGTTGTCAGGCAGGAAATTCTTTGGGAAGCAAGTTTTATTATCGATCGATGGGAAAGTGTTACGCGGAACACTGGATGAAGCACAGAACGGAACCTATCTGTTGGCAGCCTATCTGCCCAGTGAAGGACTGGTGCTCATGGAAGTTGAACTGGAAGGTAAAGGTTTCGAGATTCCAGGAGCACTAAAACTATTGAAAATGGTTGATTTGCGCGAAAAAGTGGTCATGGGAGATGCCATGCACACCCAAAGAGCGGCCTCCATCCAAATTGTTGAGGCAGGCGGTGATGAGATCTGGATCGTCAAAGGCAACCAACCGCCACTGGAAGAAGATATCCGCCTGTGGTTTGAACCCGAGCCAGACCCTATTGCGGGACAGGGACGTCTGCCAAAAGATTTCGAGACTGGGAAAGAAACCAGCAAAGGGCATGGCAGACTGGAAGAACGGACGCTCACCGTCAGCAGCCAATTGAATGATTTTTTGGATTGGCCCTATCTGCAGCAAGTGTTTCGATTGGAACGGCGCTTTGTCTTCACGAAAACTGGCGCAATTCGGAAGCAAGTTATTTTTGGCGTTACCAGCCTCTCCAGGAAAGAGCTCACACCCAGGAACCTGCTCAAAAAGATCCGTGTTTATTGGGGCATCGAAAATGGTTTGCACTATCGTCGCGATGTTACTTTACGAGAAGACCGAACCCGTATGACCAAAGGCCATGCTGGACGCATCATGGCTTGTCTCAACAATCTCGTGATCGGACTTGTGTTTACCAAAACCCAATTCGCTTATCTCCCACATGCCAGACGCTTTTTTGATGCTCATCCATCCCATGCCTTCTCGCTCATCACTCGACTTTAAGAAAGCCCTGAAAGGCAATACATAATGAATATGCAAACTTTTTAAATTTCTCCTTACAGGTACCGATAGGCTAATGCAATCGTAATGTCGCCTACCAACTTTTATGGTATAGTCGCGGCACTATGGAAGATAAAATTACAATCATTGAAGGTCCCCCGCCCATATTTGAAGCCGTGAACGATGGCTGGGCTTTAGGCTTAAATGAAAGCGCCAATTTATCCGTGCCAGCCCTCACCAAACTGCGGACATTTAACGGTCCCGCGCTCGTGGAGCGTTGTTATCGTGCCTGGAGTGAAAAAATACCCATGCAGCTGCACTACCGAAACGACATGGGCTTGGAGCAGACAGCACCCATCCTTGCCGCTCGAAACGTGGAGACTCCTGACGGGCATGTACTTCTGCTATGGGTCTACCTGGATCACGAAAAAGTGGAATATGAATTCGATTCAGGGGATGAAGATACAGACGAAAATAATCCCGAAGTTTAAAACCGGGACAAAATAAAAAATAGACCTTCTGATACAAACGTAATCAGGAGGTCTATTTAATTTATCAAGAAGGTCTCAAAAAAACGAAGGTGAAACTTACGTAGCCGCCTTTGTGGATAGACTCCCCAACAACTTGTACGTCGCGTCTGCCACCTCATCCACCGCCCTCTCGAACGCCTCTTCATTGACCTTCGACGGTTTGCGATAACCGCTGACCTTTCTCACAAATTGCAGCGCCGCCGCACGGATTTCCTCCTCAGTGGCAGGGACTTCTATGTTCCGTAATGTTTTGATACTTCTGCACATTAAAATACTCCTGAAATGACCATCACATTATTATTAACCAGATTTATGAGACGGCATAAAATGCGCCAATCGCTGCGCCATCTTGCTTTCAGTCATGGAATGCAGCCAGATGCGTCCTGGTCCTTTGAGCGTGGCAAGGAAGAGCCCCTCACCGCCGAGGAAGATGTTCGTAAGCCCTTGAATCATCTCCACGCTGAAGGTGACCGTACTCTCGAACATTGCGACATGGCCCGGCTCAACACGCATTACTTGATTTGGCTGGAGATGATATTCAATAGCGTCTCCATCCAATTCCGCAAACGCCATACCGGGACCTGTCAACTTTTGCAGGATAAAACCTTCGCCTGCAAACATGCCAACCCCCAGCCTGCGCGTAAAGAAAATATCCAGCTTCACACTTTTTTCTGCACATAGAAAAGCATGTTTGTGCATGATCACGGATTGCCCTGCATCCAATTCAAGCGGAAGGATTTTGCCGGGAAAGTCGGTACTGAAAGATGCCTGTCCCGGCGCACTCTTCGCCGTGAAGTCAATGATGAAGGCAGTCGCGCCAGACACGGCACGTTTCAACATACCACCCAGCCCGCCTGCAGAAGTGGTATTCATATTAATCGTGGCGCTCATCCAGGACATGGCACCCGTGTCAGAAAAGACCGTTTGACCGGGTTGCAGGTCCACTGCCAGAGTTTGCTGGACGGTACCCATGATGTGATATTTAAGTCCACTTTTTGATTGTGCACTGATTTCAGGGACAGTTGGAAGATCGGGAATACTCATAGTTTTTTCCTCATACTTTCGGCAGATCCAATAACAAGACCTCCGCCAACATTCTTGAATTTACGTTTCTATCCATCTTCTCCAGCACGTTCTCGAGTCCGCTGACCACGCGGCCGCGCGGAGGATAGATCCATGCGGCTCGCAAGGTCTTCGATTTCCATGTTGCGATCAATATTCACCAGCGGACTTTCCGCCTGGGCGGTGCGTAACATTACATCCCGCCAATACGAGAGCCAGAAGAGGATCGCCTGCCGCATGGCATCTTTATCTTTGGCGAGCTTATCAGCGTAGGAAAATTTCTCCACCCGTGATGCGGGTAAGAGCATGAGCAGGTCATTCAATCGTTCTTCGCGCTTATCCAAAAGGACATCATTCTCGACCAATTGACGGGCATATCCGGGGCGTCCGCTCGAGATGTGAGCGATCAAACGCGCACGTTCGCTTTCCACGCTTCTGCTTTCCAGATCCTTTTTCACTTCTGCAATGGATAACGGTCTTAATCGCAATACTTCGCATCTTGAAATAATGGTTGGCAGTAACTGTTCCGGGTTATCGGCAGTTAATATCAACACCGCATAGGACGGCGCTTCCTCAAGTGTTTTCAACAAGGCATTGGCGGCATTATCGTTGGCTTCCTGAAAACGCAGGAAGATGGACACGCGATATTTCGATTGATATGGCTTTGAGAGTCAACGTGCGCCGCGCTTCACGAATTTGATCCACCTTCATTGTCCCGCCTTCGGATTCAGCTTGGATGATGGTCAGGTCTGGGTGTTGCATCGCTTCGATCTGTTTGCAGTCGCGGCATTGTCCACAGGGAACGCCTGGCTCGGTGGGAGTCGTGCAGTTCAAGGCTTGGGTGAAGCGTAAAGCCAATGTGCGGCGGCCCAGGCCTGGAGGTCCAGAGAAGAGATACGCATGGCGCGTTGTCCCATGGATGACATGTTTTTTCAACATGTCCACAGCCCATTCGTGACCGACCAGATCCCAATTTGAATTCATCAGCTAATCGTAAATCGTCAATCGCAAATCGTCAATCATTTATTCCTGTCCCGCTCGTAATCGTAGAAACGAATCAAATCGTTCAGGGTGGATGCGTCCATCTTTGACAGCCGTCAACACCGCACACTTGGGTTCGTGTGTATGTGTGCAATCGCTGAATTGACAACCTTGCACAAGTTCGCGCAGTTCGGGGAAATAGGCTTCCATCTCTTCGGGTTCGGTATCCCACAACGCCAGCGATTTCCAACCCGGTGTATCGGCAACGTACCCGCCGCCTGCCAATGGGAACATCTGGCGCGTCACCGTTGTGTGCCGCCCCTTGTCCATCACCTTACTGATCTCATTCACAGCCAACCCCAACCCGGGTTGAATTTCATTAAGCAGGGAAGATTTGCCCACACCGCTGGGTCCTGCCAGCGCGGAAATTTTATTCTTCAACGTGTTGTGCAATTCATCAACACCCGTGCCCGTTTTGGTCGAAGTATAGATCACGCGATAACCAATCGATTCATACAGACCGAATAGTTTCTTTCCATCTTTCACCAGGTCGATTTTATTCGCAACGATGATTGGCGGTATCCTTTGTTTTTCCGCGATGACCAGGAAACGGTCCAGCATTCTTAATTTTGGACTTGGATGCGCGCACGCAAAGACAAAGACTGCCTGATCGGCATTCGCCAACAGGACTTGTTGATACTCACCCTGGGGTCTCGGGTCAAGCCGGACGATAGCCTGCTCCCGCTCTTCGACCTCTTCTATCGCTCCGCTTCCATCTTCTCCAACTGTGACCCGAACCTTATCCCCAAGAGCCGCAATGTCACCGGTGGCGCGTCCCTTTTTCAATTTGCCGCGTAACTGACAAACAATAATGCCCTGCCCGGTCTCCACGCTAAAGAAACCGGACTGGGCTTTAATGATCAAACCTTGTAACGTTTTTTCGTTCGTCAAATATTACCTTGCGTATGTTTATTTCGGCTTTGGCGTTTTCGTTGGGATGCCGCCAAAGGGAGTGGGTGTATAAAGTGTACCGCCATAAGTGTCTGCATACCACGGCTTGGATTGTGGAGAGCCGTTGTAATAGGTTTCCACTATGGATCTGAAAACCGGCGCCGCCCAATCAGAACCTTCCCCTTGATTTTCCAAGATGACCGCAACAGCAATATCGGGCAAACCGGTGCTCTCACTCGCCATTGTATATCCCGCGAACCAGGCATGAGGTTTACCAGAACCTGATTCAGCCGTACCGGTTTTTCCTGCCACCGGGATGCTCAATCCTCGTAATCGGAAGTTTGCCGTACCACGCGAGTTTTTCACAACGTTGATCATCGCGTCACGAATGATATCCATACGGAACGGCTGGATCGGCAACGTGCTGCGCGCTTCGGGCTTGAAGATTTGGGTGGCTGGTCCCCCATCCACAGGCTCAACCTTTTCAACCAACTGTGGACGATATAACGTGCCGCCATTGCCCAAAGCGGCGATAAACATGGCAACCTGTAAGGGTGTGACCTGTACATCGCCCTGCCCGATCGCCTGATTGACCACATCGATGGCAGTCGGTGGGTTATTGATCTGGCCGGATGCTTCTTCGATCTGTTCGATGCCCGTGGGCTGTCCTAAACCAAAAGCACGCGCCATGTTCGCAATGTCATTACTGCGATCGTTCTGATAGAGGGTGTAACCGATATCCCAAAAATAGGGATTGCATGAACGCATCAAGCCTTCCGGCATGGTCAGTGGGCCCGAGGGAACGCTGTCGCTGGTATTACACTCCTTGCCTGCCGCCAACCGATCCTGGCAATGCTGCCACGTCCAGTCGTGACGAACCTGGTCGGGCAGTTTTGTCCACTCGTACTGACAATCGTAAACCGTCTCAGGAGTATACAATCCGCTTTCCATGCCCGCCGACATGGTAATGATCTTGAAAACCGAGCCAAGCGGATACTGTCCCTGTGCGGCGCGGTTGAGGAGCGGACGGTCATCTGGACCCTGGAATATCTCTGCGATCTGCGCCTGACCATTGGGGTTGTTCGGTTGGAAAGCATTTGAGTCGAAGCCTGGTGAAGAAGCCATCGCAAGCACACGGCCGGTACTTACTTCAATGACAACAGCCGCACCCGTAAATCCTTCAAGAGACCGTTGGGCATAATATTGTAAATTGCGGTCAATGGTCATGTAGACAGAATCGGCAGGCTGGGATTTACTCTTGGCGATCAGCGTAACGATCGCGCCGGTGGAGGGATTGATCACATTTAACGTCCCGCCGCGCTGACCGCCCAGATAGTTCTCCGCCCATTTTTCGATACCGGCAGAACCTACGCGTTCATTCCCTTCGTAACCCAGACGGCGATATTTATCCAGGTCTTCCGCGAAGATGGACTGGGTATATCCCACCACATTGGAACCAACGCCCTGTTCAAAATAATAACGCGAGTTGTAGGGTGTCCACTCCAGGCCGCTTGGGTAGATGGACCGGATACGTTCTGATTCCTTATCAGAGGCTTCACATAATGGAATGGGAAATTGGGCGGGTGTGTTATTGATCTCATCGCTCAAAACTTCCTGATCAATATCACACAATCTGGAGGCTTCCGAAACGAGGGTACCGAAACTTTCATTTGTAACGTTACCGGGAATGATACTGAAAGCATACGCATCCGACTGCGCCGCAAGCGCGTCACCGTTGTGATCGTAAATATTTCCGCGGGCCGGAGAACTGTACTCCATGCGCAAAACGTTCCCGCCCGCCAATTCAGGCAGGATAACGGAATCGTCCCATTGGAGTTTCCATTCGTTGTTTTCCAAAACAAAACGGGCGATGATATCGCGTTGAATATCTCCGACCAATGCGGTGTGATAAGTAACGCTATAAGCGATCTCGGCAGAATAGGGGTTTACCAGTGTGGAGCGAATTTCATAGTCAAAAGAACCTGCGCTCATGGTGTTCAACGCATCGCGGTTACGCGGGGCAAAATCCTCCAGTGGGATCGCATCCTGGCTGACCTTGCTGAGCAACGAGTACATGGTGTTGTAATCGTCCGTTTGGAATGCCATGAGATAGTTCCCCAATGTGATCTCAGGATTGGGCGCGGAGGTGATGGTTACGGGCGGCTCTGGCAATTGTGTAGCTGTGGGGATGCCCGGTATGGGAATAGCTCCCGAACTACATGCGCTCAGAAAAGTCATAATGACGATAATGTTCAACCAGCGAAGATATTTCATTCTTTGCCTTTCAATAATTTGGACTCAGCCAGCTCTCGTACTCTTTAGGGTATGCTGGCGTATTTACGGGAGCATACCCTAAAGAGTACGAGAGCTCCCTGACTCCAAATATTTACTAAATACGGGACACTCATATTCCAAAAACTGCTGGCAATTCATCGGCACATCTGCCTTGGGTTCGACTTCCATTTTGCGCATCATTCGTACAACGTGACACATGGGCAAGCCCATCACACTGGCATAACAGCCATTCATACCTGCCACAGGGCTGAACTCTGGATGTTGTATCGCGTACGCGCCAGCCTTATCGAGTGGATCACCGGTCGCGACATAGGCATGAATTTCCTTGTCGGAGTAGGCGCGCATGGGCACGTCTGTAACGCAGAGATCGGTCAGGAGGAGTCCATCGCTCACTCGAAGCAGGGCAACTCCGGTGTAGACCTGATGCGTGCGTCCGCGTAGCTGGGTCAACATCCTTACGGCTTCCGCATTATCCTGAGGTTTGCCGAGGATTTCCGATCCATCCACAACTGTAGTATCTGCCGCGAGAACGATCTGGTCTGCATCTGCCTTGACCGCGCGGGCTTTGGTTTCAGCAAGCCTTAAGACGTACTCAACAGGGGATTCGTTCTGAAGAAGGCTTTCATCCACATCGGCAACTGAAACAACGAAATCCCAGTTTGCAAGCGCAAGCAATTGACGGCGGCGCGGCGAGTTGGAGGCAAGAATAAGGTTGTTCTTTTCGGTCACGGGTGGAGATTCTAACACAATGACCCTTAAGCAAAAGTGAGTTTGCATTTACGCTATTCACGTTGTACAATGCTGTGAAATTGTCTGGTCATGGAGGCTCTGTGAAGGAACTCGAAGAACGCATCCTGCGGGATGGACGTGTGCTGGGTGGGGGAATTTTGAAAGTGGACAGTTTTGTGAATCATCAGGTTGACCCTCTTTTAATGAACAAGTGCGGAAAGGAATTTGCGGAACGCTTCGCTTCGGTCGGCGCGACCAAGGTGCTGACCGCCGAAATCTCGGGCATTGCCCCCGCTGTGACCACGGCAATCCATCTCGGTCTGCCGGTGGTGTATGCACGCAAGACCAAACCCATCACCATGCCCGACCAGGTGTATTTGACGCTTGCCCCCTCCCACACCAAAGGACGTATGGTGGAGTTGATCGTCTCGCCTGAATATCTGGCGGGCGGCGAAAAGGTGTTGATCATCGACGACTTCCTCGCCAGTGGACAGACCATTTTGGGGCTGGCGCGTTTGGCAGAGGCGTCAGGCTCGAAGATCGTCGGAATTGGGGCATTGATCGAGAAGTCCTTCGAAGGCGGGCGTGAAATGTTGAAGCCGCTGGGTGTGCCGATTCATTCGCTGGCGTGTATTACATCAATGGAAAACGATAAGGTTGTTTTTGGGGAACCGTCATAAACGGTTGAAGGTTTGCAAGTTTAAAAGTTGGAAGGTTAAAACGTGCGGGAATGGTTGTGGTATCCGTGGACAAGATATTTAATCAGTTGGATATTTGAACATATGAGCTTTGCCATCCCTGTAAAACGTTTGCGAGAGACAGAGACCTTGATGGCGTTTTATCATCCCAAGCCATCATACAAGTTCCACGTATTGTTGGTGCCGAAGAAAGCGGTTGTTTCGTTGGAAGATTTCGATTCAAAAGACTCTATTTTTCTTGCCGAATTATTTTTTACTGTACAAAGCCTTGTGAAAGAGTTTCATCTCTCTGCCTATCGTTTGATCGTCAACGGCGGGGAGTATCAGGATTTTCCACAATTACATTTTCATTTGGTGTCAGACGCGTAGGGATAGGGTTGCCCCTATCCGTTTTTGATAATGACAAATAATAAAGGATGACCGCAAGGGTCGTTCCTACAGGATCATTTTATGGATTCCATCGCCATTCTCGATTTTGGTTCCCAATATGCTCAGATCATTGCGCGGCGAGTGCGTGAAGCGCAGGTCTATTGCGAGTTATTTCCCGTGGGACGCGCCCATGGAGAAGATGCTCGCCATTCGACCGAAGGGCTTCATTCTCTCTGGCGGACCCAGGTCCGCTTATGAGGCGGGCGCGCCGTATATTCAGGACTTCATCTTCAAAACAGGCTTACCCATCCTGGGTATTTGTTATGGGATGCAGGCTTTGACCTACGCACTCGGTGGGCAGGTCGACCCATCCGCCAAGCGTGAATATGGTCCGGCAGAGATCGAACCAACCATGCCAGGCACGATGCTGGATGGCATCTCCAAGGTGTGGATGTCGCACGGCGACCGTATCACACGGTTGCCCGATGGGTTCATTGCGCTGGCGCGCAGTGGCAACAGTCCCTTTGCGGCGATGGGCAATATAAAACGAAAATATTTTGGCGTGCAATTTCATCCCGAAGTGCATCACACGCCGAACGGTGAACAATTGCTCAAACATTTTGCGGTTGATATTTGCGGAGCCAAGCCAGAGTGGAATCCCAAATCTATAATTGACGATGCGGTGGAGAAAATTCGCAACCAAGTTGGGGATGAACGTGTGCTGGCGGCGGTTTCGGGCGGCGTTGATTCATCGGTTGCCTCGGCGCTTGTTCATAAAGCGATTGGCGACCAGCTTGTGGCGGTCTTTGTGGATAACGGTCTGCTGCGAAAGAATGAAGGGGAACAGGTCGCTTCGGCATTTCGGGATAACCTGCACGCTGAACTTATAGCTGTTGACGCCGCTGACGAATTTCTCTCCGCGCTGGCGGGCGTCACGGACCCGGAGCAGAAGCGCAAGATCGTTGGCGAGAAATTCATCCGCGTATTCGAGACTCAAGCAAAGCAATTGGGTCAACCAAAGTTTTTGGTGCAAGGGACGATCTATCCCGATGTCGTTGAGTCGTCTGCGCCGGATCGGAATAAGGCGGAAAAAATAAAGACACATCATAACGTCGGCGGCTTGCCGGAGGATATGCAATTTGAATTGGTCGAACCGTTACGTTATTTATTCAAGGATGAAGTGCGGGCGGTGGGCGAAGCGCTTGGGCTGCCGGAAAAACTCGTTTGGCGGCAGCCGTTCCCGGGTCCAGGGTTGACCGTGCGCTGTCTCGGGGAGGTGACGCCTGAGCGTGTGTCCCGTTTGCGGGCGGCGGATGCGATCCTGATCGAGGAATTATCCAAAGCAGGGTATTTGGGGAAGAACGCGAAAACGTCGCAGGCTTTCGTGGTCTTGCTCCCGGTGCGCTCGGTGGGCGTGATGGGCGACCTGCGGACGTATCAGGAAGCGGCGGCGATCCGCGCCGTGACCACCGAGGACTTTATGACCGCCGATTGGGCGCGCCTGCCGCATGACCTGCTGGGAACGGTGGCGAACCGTATAGTCAACGAAGTGGACGGGATCAATCGTGTCGTGTATGATATTACGAGCAAGCCGCCCGGAACGATTGAATGGGAATAGTGATTTACGACTTTGGATTGTTCATAGAAGAGGAACCATGAATTTTAACTTTGGCGAAGTGCTTACGCGCGCCTGGCAGATCATTTGGAAGCACAAGGTATTATGGATATTCGGCTTTCTGGCTGGATGTGGTCAGGGTGGCACAAACTTCAGAGGCAACTCCAGTAGCGGGGGTGGAGGCAACGGAGGTTTCGGACAACCGAATTTCCCGCCTCAACTCCTGCAATTTTTCCAGACCATCGAAGAAAATCTAAGAACGATCATC
This sequence comes from uncultured Chloroflexia bacterium, assembly GCA_963753655.1. Classification (GTDB taxonomy): domain Bacteria; phylum Chloroflexota; class Anaerolineae; order Anaerolineales; family Villigracilaceae; genus Defluviilinea. The sequence goes on along the minus strand of CAVWDB010000013.1, from coordinate 105,578 downwards.
GTGGTCTCGATAGCGCTCGTCTGCCTGATCTGGATCGTTGCCATTTTTCTCAGCACCATCGGGCGCATCGGTTTGATCCGCGGCGCATTCCAAGTGGAAAAGGGATCTGAAAAGTTGATCTTCGGTCAGTTATTCAGCGAGAGTATGCCGTATTTCTGGCGTATGTTTGGTTTATCCCTCATTGTTGGACTCCCCTTTCTCATTGTGTTTGGTGCATTGATTGCAGGACTGGTCGTATTCGTCATCTCGGCAAGTGGAGGCAATAACAATGCCGGGCTGGGGATCGCAGCGATGTTACCACTTCTTGTCGGTTGTCTCTGTCTGCTCATTCCCGTCATGATCGTGGTTGGATTGATCATCCATCAATCGGAACGGGCGATTGTTCTTGAAGAGTTGCCCGTCATGCCTGCCCTCAGCCGTGGTTGGGATGTGTTCCGTAACAATCTGGGTCCCATCATCCTGATGGCGATCATATTATTTGTCATTGGGCTGGTTGCAGGTCTTATTATTGCCATACCGGTGTTGATCGTTGTCGTTCCTGCCGTGCTTGCCTTCACTTTTGGTCAGGCACAAAACTGGACGCCCATGATCTTTGCGGGGATTTGTCTCTGTCTTTATACTCCGGTCTCCTGGGTACTGAACGGAATGATCGTTTCGTATACTGAAACCGCATGGACATTGACCTACCTGCGTTTGACCCAACCTCAGGATAGCGAACCAGCCGCACTCCCAGAGGCGAATGCGTAAATTCTTTGCGTTCATTCTAAGCTTGAGCCTGCTTATTGTTCCTCGATCCTTCGCGAACGCCCAAACCGCCGCGTATGCCGAGGTCGTGCAGATCGACGCGGGAGACTTTCCGAAGATCTCCGCGCTGTTGGATGTATACGATGCGAACGGCGGTTTTATGGAAGGACTCCAACCAGGGGATCTGACGGTCTATGAAGATGGGCAAACGCTTAAAGTGGATACGATCACCGAGTCCACTTTGCCTGTGCAGGTTGTAGTCGCCGTTAACCAGGGTCCTGCCATGGCAGTGCGCGATGGAAATGGCATCCCGCGCTTCGACCCTGTCGTCCAAGCGCTCAGCCAGTGGTCGGGTTCGCAGCCCGCCGATAAAGGCGACAACTTGAGTCTGGTGTCATTATCGGGTTCACTCATCAACCATGCGGATTACAACGAGTGGTCTGTCAGCCTTAACTCTTTCAAGCCTGATTTCCGCAACTCGACCCCCAACCTGCAAACCCTGTCCATTGCGTTGGACACCGTAAGCGCTGCCACACCGCAGCCTGGGATGAAGCGCGCCATACTGTTCATCACACCGCACATGGACGACCCGAATATCGATAATAACATTGCCCCGCTCATTAAACGCGCTGCCGAAGCAAAGGTGCGCGTCTTTGTCTGGTTTATCGACGCAGAGGAATTTGATGTGAGCGCCAGCGCCAACGCCTTCAAGTCACTGGCACAGCAAACTGACGGGGCGTTCTTTGCATTTTCTGGAAAAGAGAGCTTCCCCGATCTCGATCAATATTTCGCCCGCTTACGGCATATCTATGCAGTATCCTATACATCTGCGCTGTCGACACAGGGTGATCATACACTGGGCTTTTATATCGACTCAGGTCAGGGAACCATCCCCGCCCTGGATAAGACCTTCAGTGTAGATGTCCAGCCGCCGAACCCGATTTTTGTCGCGCCGCCTTTGCAGATCACGCGCCAGCCTCCGGCAGATGACCCCTACAACGCGGATATTCTCAACCCATCAAAACAAGCCATTGAGATCATCGTCGAATTCCCCGATGGACACAAACGGGCATTAAAGCGCACCTCCCTCTATGTGGATGGCGCGGTCGTTGCCGAGAACACAAAGGAACCATTCACCCGGTTCACGTGGGATTTGAGCACCTACGACACCAGCGGTCAACACGAGATCATCGTCGAAGCTGAGGATGCGCTGGGCTTGAAAAAATCATCCATCAGCATTCCGGTCACGTTGACCGTGATCCATGCGCCCACAGGAGTACAGGCATTTCTTGCACGCTATCGTTCCTATGTTGTACTGGGCGCCATCGCTTTTGCGGGAATGGCTCTGCTTATCATTCTTTTGCGGGGCAGAGTGAGGCGCGCGCCTGCCAAAAAGCGCAATGAAAACCGCAAATCCATGGAAGACCCGCTGACACAGCCCGTTACAGCATTGACGGAGCCGTCCATTTCGGCTACAAAGAGGTCGAAAACCCAGCCGCGTTTTGCGGGTTGGCTGCAATCCAAACCCAGCCGCGTGCCGGAAGCGCCCGCCTATCTGATCCGTTTGACGAACGCAGGCGAACCTGCCAGCGTAACCCCCATCGCGGTGGTCGAAAAGGATATGACTTTCGGCACAGACCCGGTACAATCAATGTATGTGCTGGATGATCCCTCCATTTCGCCGCTGCATGCCCGTATCAAACAGACCGCGGAAGGAAATTTTATGATCTTTGATCAAAGTTCGGTTGCAGGCACGTGGGTCAATTATGAACCGATCACACGGGAAGGTCATCGGCTGGCGCATGGGGATAGAGTCCACTTTGGGCAAATGATCTATCGCTTTGATCTGAGCCAGCCTCCGGCTGAGTCTGAACCGAAGGTCATCGTCAAAAAATAGACCCTTCCATGATCCGTACACAACGCTCCCATTTGAATGTTGACGCTCATACCCATCCGGGTATGACGGGCAAGAACAACGAAGATCGTTACGGGGTGGCTTCATTTATCGCAAGCCGGCAGGATAAAACGCCGATGTTATTTGCCGTCCTGGCAGACGGCATTGGCGGTCATCGCGGCGGGGAGGTTGCCGCCGAACTGGCTGTCAACCATATTATGCAAAGTGTGGCGAAGTGCGATGGAAAATTTTCGCGGCATGTCATTGAGAGCGCAGTCAGTGAAGCCAGTGATGCGATCGCATCGCACTCCGCCTCGAATGAAGACCTCAAGGGTATGGGGGCAACCTGTGCCATTGCGTGGATCATCGGGGACAAACTTCATACAGCGTACGTGGGTGACTCGCGCATCTATCTGTTGCGCGGCGGACGCATTCAGCAACTGACGATAGATCATTCGTGGGTGCAGGAGGCTCTTGAGAAAGGCATCATCACGCCTGAGATGGCGCGCGATCATCCCAATGTGCATGTCATTCGCCGTTATCTGGGTTCGCCTGTTCCACCTGACCCTGATTTTCGATTGAATCTTTTTGATGGCGAAGGCGCGCACCATATCGAGAACAACCAGGGAACGCGGCTCGAACCCAACGATATGCTTTTATTATGCAGTGACGGTCTGACCGACCTGGTCTGGAACGATGAGATCCTTGAGATCGTCCGTGCAAAATCAAGTTTGAAAGAGGCAACGCGCGCGCTGGTGGATCTTGCCAATGAACGCGGCGGGCATGATAACACCACCGTGATCCTGATCGGCGTTCCGACAAATATTCGAAAACAGGAAACAAAAAAAGAAGCTGGCTGGCTGGCATGGATCATCGGCGCGGCAGTGAGCTTGATCGTCATCCTGTTCATCGCCTCCGTTCTGACCTTTGGCTTGCTGAGGCGAAATGGAAGTGTTACCTCCACCCCAGCCGTTTCGCCCACCCCGTTGACGCAGACCGAAGTTCCATTCCCTCAGTTGATTGCAACAACACTCTCCACTGAAGTCAACGCTCCCGGTTTGGTTTCCTCCCCCGAGCCAACCCTCACCCCTTGGCCCACAAATACAGTTGCGCCCTAATGTCATTACGACGAGCGAAGCGGCGACTGCGAAGCGTGCCTTTGGCAAGCAATCTCAAAGTTTTATCAATCATAAACTTGTAGGTCCCTATCGGGGCACACGTTGTCGGGCCGGGTTTCGATATGCCCTGCGCGGCGAATTATTTCGACACGCCCTATCGGGCAGTCAATGCGGCGGCCAGGATCACTCAACCACCAGCCGGCTCGCAATGACAAGAGGAGATAAAAATGTCCATCAAACATTCCCAGGAAGTGGAAGCCAAAAATGTCGCCGCAGGTAAGGACACGACCATTCAAGTCCTCATCTCCTCGCAGGAAGGTCCCAACTTCGCCTTGCGGAAGTTCTCCATGCAAAAGGGAGGCGGGATGCCGCGTCACACCAACACGCTCGAACACGAACAATACGTCCTGCGCGGCGAAGCGACCATCACCATCGGCGACGAAACCCATCACGTCAAAACAGGCGATGTGGTTTTTATCCCCGAAGGCGCGATCCATTCGTATGAAAATACAGGCGAAGAGCCATTTGAGTTTTTGTGTATTATCCCCAATAAGGAAGATACGATCACGATTGTGGATGAGGAGTGTTGATCGCAGGGATGACCTGTTAAGTCGTCCTTATATTTGTAGAGGTTGATTACATATGACTATCTCAAACAGTTTGATAAATATTTCTATTGTCATTGTATTTCTGGTAAGCTGTAGCTCAACAAACACAACAACCAATTCAATACTCGACAACTCTACAATTTCCTCAACCTACGCCAAGCAATAATAATTTTTCGGTTTCGCCAACAATGACTGAGACTAGTCAATCTTCCGATGCTTGCGTAGATAGTTACGCTTATCCAAGATATTCGCCAGACGGTAAATGGTTGGAAAAAATTTTGTTACAGCGAAATTGATAACGGTTTAATAATGAGATTATCCAACAGTGAGACCAAAACTCTATGGAAAGTACCTTACCAGGACTATATACCCCATACAGGTTTTATTGCTGATGGCGAAATATCCGTTACACATTGGTCAAATGATGGAAGGTATGCCTATTTCAGTTCCTATTCACATGGAGTCAGGCGGTGAATGCTATGTGTTAAATACAATAAGGCGGCTTCGGTTTGTTTAGAATTGATTTGCAAAATGGAAAAATAACGCATGTTCTACCTTTGAATGATAATTCAAAGTGGTATGGCTTTTCCTTTTTACCTACTGATCAAAGGACTGGTCTATTTAAACTATAAAGATCATGAAAGGGATTTAGAAATTCTTCAGCTAGCAACCGGGGAGGCAATCAGTATTTCGTCTGTGAGTGATTTTAACGAGGGAGGAGGATTTTTATGGTCACAAGATGATTTGATGTTAGTGTATTCAACTGTCTTTCACACTAACATTAGTGAAAATATGGAAGTAAAGTACACTTTGCGTTTGGTTAATACCAAACTGGGAACGAGCGCATACTTCTTGAATTCCCGTGAAACTGTTATACAGCAATATCATGGACAGAAGATAATATTTTGACACTAACCAAAAACTATAACGAATCACTGATTGAATTTGACTTGAACTCGAACTCAATAATTAGCGAAACCGTTACACCTTAATCAGCTATTTCTATTGACTGTTCACTGTTAACTTCTCACTTCCCCTACAACGGCATCTTCCCCGGCATCCCCGGCTTGCGCGGATATTGCGGTGGCGTTGCCGCGACCTTATCCACGATGACGAGATAACGATCATCCGCCACGCCCGGCAAATTGACTGGGATCAACTGCTCCAATTTTCCACCCAATAACTTCATCGCTTTTTCAGCGGACTGCGCTTCGGCATGTGCGCTTTCGCCTTTTTGCGCGAGCATCCTCCCATCGATCTTCACCAAGGGAATCAGGTATTCGCTCAACACGCTGAGGTTTGCCACGGCACGCGCGACCGCCCAGTCATATTGTTCGCGGTGTTTCAGGTTCCGTCCCAAAGCCTCGGCGCGTGCTTGAACCACGTTTACATCTGTCAATCCCAACACACTGACAATATGCTGGCAAAACGTGGCTTTCTTGCCAACCGATTCGACCAATGTCAATTTCATACTGGGGTAAAGGATTTTGAGAGGCAGCCCCGGGAAACCCGCGCCAGTCCCCACGTCAATGAGACGAGTCGGCGGACTCGCCTTCCATGCCTGCACACAGGAGAATGAATCCAGAAAATGTTTCGTGCGGATGGATTCCACATCACGGATGGCCGTGAGGTTGAACTTCTGATTCCACTCCATCAATTCCTTTTCGTAGGTTATCAACGACATTACCTGCCGCCCTGTCACATGGACGTTGAATAACTCCTGCGCCTCGCGGATGAGTTTTTCCATTGAGGAAAATTATAATGCCCAAACGACTTCTTTCATCTTTCTTCTTTCCATAAAAATAAAAGGAGAGACCGCCATATTTGACGGTCTCTCCAAACTTGTTTTTTTTGAAGCGGCTTACTTCTTCTCTTCATCTTCCTCTTTCGTTTCCACAATAACCTTCGATTTGCGGAACTCTGCGATACACTGCGCGTCCACCAATGAAAACCAAGTAAAGCGGGATGGCGATCAGGATCAAGGCGGGCAGGGTCAAAATTACGAAGCGGATCAGGAAGCGGGTAAAACCCTGCACAAATCGGATCAAGTCCTGTGCGGCTTCCTTGGCGGTGCCTTGTAGCTTCCAGCCGCCGATCTCGATGGGTTGGGTACCGGCTTCTGCGACCAGGGTCACATTGACAGATGATAATGCGGCAGATTGATCGATGTACTTGATCTGTCCTTTGAGAACTTCGATGTCGCTCTGCACCATTCCAATTGCTGGTATACAGCCAGAACATCTTCCGTCGCAGTTGCATCTTGTCAGAATTTCCAGCAGTTTCTTTTCAGCCGCCTGTTTGGCGGTCAGGCGGGATTGCAGGTCAACGTATTGATCGGTCACATCCTGGCCTGAAACATTTTCAGACTGCACTTCCACCGCACTGTTCTTGATCTGCTCCAGCACGTCGTTGAGTTTATCCGCAGGCACACGGATATTAATACTGCCCTGTGGCACGGGGATATTATTCGGTCCGTAAGTGGATTGATAAACATTCGAGGAAACAACATATCCGCCCAACTGTTCGGCAAGCGCGGTGATGTCCGCCATGCTTTGAACCGGATCCTTGACGACAACATTCAAGTCGGCGTTCTTGATGATCTTCCTTTCCACATCGGCAAGCGGCGACGTATTGCTGATCCCATCCAAGCCTTTACTTGAATCGGATGCGTAGTATTCAGCCGGTGCAGGCGCTTCCCCCATGATCTCCGGAGAGGCGCCGCCATAGCCGCCATCGAGACTGCGCGGGGCCGCTGCTAAACATGTTGTTGACTCTTGGCACTAAAGCCAAGGAGGTGATCCCAACCAAGGTCAACACTACTACAGTGGTCAGTGCAATGGTGATCAATGTCCGTTTCATACTCTTCTTCTCCTTGAAAATGTAAGGTGATTTCACCCTACAGACGAATCGCATCTCAGAAAGTTCCTCCCTCATTGCTGATCGTTCATAACGACTCACAGGCAACTGTATGCCAGGCTACCATCCCTCAGAAATGCGTATGGCATGTTTTTCAGGAAGTCCCGCCTCACGGATGCGTTGTTGTACTTCAGAAATATTATACTCCGCGCGGCGAGGCTCCCAGACGCCGGTTGTATCATAAATTGCATAGGCGGAGCGAGGATCACGGTCGCGCGGCTGACCCACCGACCCCGGGTTCAGGATCGTGCCGCGGACGAAGCCGAATGAAATCACCGGCGCGGATGGGAACCAGGTGTACGCGGTCTGTTTTCAGGTCAAGCTGGAACATGCACTGCAGGTGCGAATGCCCGACAAAACACCAGGGCGTATTGAAATGATCAAAATTCAAACGCGCCGACAGCGTGTTCAAAATATATTCCCAAACCGAATTGCGCGGGCTTCCATGCACAATGCTGACATCTCCACGCACCTGCAAGTTGGAAGGCAGGGAACGCAGGAAGTTCATATTATCCGCGGTCAACACACGTTCGTGATATTCGAGCGTGCGGCGCGCATCTCCATTGAAAGCTTCAAAGGGAATCTCACCAATGGCCGCCATATCATGGTTGCCAAGAATACAGGTCAGGTTCGGGATCGCTCGCACCCGTTCCACGGTTGCGTTGGGGTCGGGACCATATCCCACAATATCACCCAGGCACCAGGTTTCGTCCACGTTTCCGGCGTCGTTGAGCACAGCATTAAGGGCTGTGTAGTTTGCATGAATATCAGAGATTACCAGAATGCGCATTTCACTCCAACAATGCCGCGACACGTTCGATGATAAGATCAGCCGCTTCGGTCTTGCTCATCAACGCTAATGATTCCGTATGCCCATCGGCAAATAAAAGTGTGAGGCGGTTGGTTTCTACGGCAAATCCTGCATCGCCTGCAGAGATATCGTTCGCGGCGATCAAATCCAGATTCTTGGATTGTAACTTATTTGATGCGTTTTGCAGCAGGTTTTGCGACTCTGCCGCGAAGCCCACCACAGCGCGTAAACGCTTCATTTTGGACCGGGAGCCTGCCACCGCCTTTAAAATATCGTCTGTCGCTTCAAGCTCCACCTGCGGAACCCCGCCCTCTTTCTTGATCTTCTGTTCAGCCATGTTCTTTGGTCGGAAGTCTGCCACGGCCGCCGCCATGATGAGCGCATCCATTTCCGGCAGCGCATTCAACACGGCACTCCAGCATCTGTTTTGCAGTTCCTACATGGACGACATCCGCACCTACTGGCGGAGTCAACGATACGGGCGTTGTGATCAGCGTAACCTGCGCGCCCGCATCCAACGCGGCTTGAGCGAGGGCATAGCCCTGTTTGCCAGACGAACGATTTGTAATCACACGCACGGGGTCGAGCGGTTCCTGAGTTCCTCCGGCAGTGACCAAGACTTTTTTATCAGCGAGCAGTCCACGGTATCCGAGGATGAGGCGAATACGTCCGATGAGAGTCGGCGTTTCGGGCAGACGCCCGATACCGGTGAGTCCTGAAGCGAGATGTCCCTCGCTGGGTTCAATGACCTCCACGCCGCGTTTGCGGAGTATATCCAGATTTTCCTGTGTTGCCGCGTGATTGTACATGCCGCCATCCATCGCGGGCGCAATCACCAGCGGACACGTAGATGCCAGCGCTGTGACAGTGAGCAAGGTATCAGCCTGCCCATGAGCAAGCCTGGCAAGCGTATTCGCAGTGCAGGGAGCAATGATAAGCAAATCAGAATCCTGGGCAAGACCTACATGTAACACATGCGCTTCATTGCCCCATAGGTCATTATCGGTGTAGGCACGCCGACCCGTAAGGGATTGCAGGGTAAGAGGCGTGATAAATTTTTCAGCGGAACTTGTAAGGACTACATCCACCTGTACGCCCGCCTGTGTGAGTTTGGATGCCAGGTCTGCAGCTTTATAGGCGGCAATGGAACCTGTTACACCCAGCACGATGCGCTTATTTGAAAGAACAGACATATGCGGTTATTATACATCCTGCGGCTTGTGCCGCACGATACCTAAGCATATAATAATGTATTAGGCAATAAAATCGACATTGGAGCCCATAGATGAAATTTTCACATTATGAATTATATGATCTGATCAACCGACCCGGTCCGTTATGGCTGGCAAATGCCGACCTGAGCGATGTCAATCTGCGCGGGGTCAACTTGCGCGGAGTCACTTTAAGCGGAGCCAACTTAAGCAATGTCATTCTGGACGACGCCAACCTGAGCGAAACAGAATTAAGTGACGCCATTTTAAGTAAAGGTTCCCTGGTCGAAAGCGATTTGAGCAAGAGCACTCTGATCCGCGCCGATCTGAACGGCGCCAACCTGGAAGGCGCAAATCTGAGCGAAGCCAATCTTGGAGGTGCAGACCTGAATCATGCCAACCTGAGCGAGGCGAACCTGCGTGATATTAACCTGCGCGGCGCCAAACTTATCAAAGCGAATCTAAGCAGGGCAAACCTTCAGAGAGCCAACCTGGGCGGCGCTGACCTGAGTGAAGCCAGGCTGGTCGAATCCAACCTGCGTGAAGCGAAAATGATCAAAACAATTCTCAGCGGCGCAAACCTGAGTAAGAGCAATCTTCTTGAAGTTGATCTCAGTAAAAGTATCCTGCTTGGAACCGACCTGAGTAAGTGCATCTTGAGTGGGGCTGACCTCAGCGAGGCTAAACTCATCAGAGCCGATTTGAACAATGCAGATTTGAGTAAATCTAATTTAAGCAGGGCAGACCTGCGCGGGGCTTTCCTTTATACAGCCAATCTGTGCGATGCAAACCTAAGTGATGCGAACCTTTCAGAGGTAGATCTGGGCCAGGCAACATACAATAAAGCTACTCTCTGGCCTCGTGGTTTTGATCCGTTAGCTGCCGAGGCGCTCTTAACCCCCTAGGCAAGATTGACCTGTTTGATCATTTTGAGGAACATATCCACCACTTGCGGGTCGAAATGTTTGCCGGATTGTTCCTGAATATAAGATAATGCTTCCTCCTGTGTCCATGCGGAACGATACGGACGATTGGAAGTTAAGGCATCCCACACATCCACGATGGCAAACAGACGTGCGGACAGGGGGATTTCATCGTTTTTCAAACCGCGCGGGTAACCTGAACCATCCCATTTTTCATGGTGACAATAGGGAATATCCAAAGCGGGACGAAGATATTCAATGGAGTAGAGCATATCGTAGGCAAATTGGGGATGTTTGCGCATGACAGCCCATTCCTCGTCGCTTAGAGCTGGAGGGTTTGTGTAAAATCGAATCTGGAATGCCAAGTTTGCCCATGTCATGCAAAAGCGCTCCCCGACGGATATGGAGCAACTCGTCATCACTCATTCCAAATTCCTTTGCCAATTGCAGTGTTAACTCGGTGACGCGGCGGCTGTGCCCCTCGGTCTCCTTATCCCGCAAGTCCATGGCGTGTGACCAGCCCTCGATAGTTGCCTCATAAGCGAATAACAACTGGTTGTTGGCTTCCACGAGACTGGTACGTTCCTTGACAAGTTTATGGTAACGATTGAGACGCGTGATCCCAAGCAGCCGTGCACGTAACTCAAAGCGATCAAAAGGTTTCGAAATGAAATCGTCTGCCCCGGCTTTCAGGGCGTTCAACAAAGAGTCGCGGTCATCGAGCGCGGTAAGAATGATAATGGGGATTTCCGCCACCAATGGATCATTGCGAATATACTGGCAGACTTCAAAACCGGTCATGCCGGGCATCATCACATCCAGAAGAATGACATCGGGCAACAATCGTTTCGCTTTCTCGATTGCTTCGGGCCCGTTCTCAGCCATTTCAATGTTGTACCCCTCGCCGTCCAAAATCGACTCGAGTGTCTGCCTGCCTGAATATTCATCATCAACGATCAAAACTGTACTGCTCATATTAACTCCTTAAGTAACGTGGATAATTGCCGGTTCATCACCCATGATAAACTGTCAGCGATCCGGGTCGATAAGCCGGTATTTGACCGCCAAACGGACCAGCCCGGCAACATTGCGGACGCTCAACTTTTCCATTAGTTTGGCGCGGTGTTTTTCGACCGTTTTCTCGCTGATGAATAATAGTTTGGCAATTTCGCCGCTGGTATGTTCCTCTGCGATCAATTGCAGGATCTCCTTCTCGCGCGGCGTTAGATTGGATAACGGGTCATCGTCTCTTTGGCCGGAAGCGTGCGGACGCGTGGCGCTTTCAACAACGATCTCAGATACAGGATTACTAAGATAGGTCTCTCCGTTGGCAACAGCCCGTACTGCCCGGAGCAATTCATCACTGGCCGACGACTTCAACACATAGCCTTTCACCCCATATTGGAGCGCCTGGTGGATCAGTTCTTCATCCGAATACATGGAGAGCAAAAGAATATGTGTGGGAAGCTTTAAGTTCGCGTATATTTTCGGCAGCTTGCAAACCGTTCATGCGCGGCATCATAATATCCATGATCAAGACATCGGGTTTAAGCTCCTGAACCAGTTCAATGGCTTCCTGTCCATTGGAAGCCTCGCCCAGGACATGGATATCCCCTGATTTTTCCAGAAAGGCACGAATGCCTGCCCGAACCATAAGATGATCCTCGGCAATCAGCACACGGATCATGCCGCCTCTTTTTTAGGTTGTTCATCAGCCACGGGGAACTGTGCCAGCAGGATCGTGCCGCGTGCCGGGCTGGAACTGATGTTGAATTTTCCTCCTGCCAGGGTGACCCGTTCCCGTAGTCCAGTTAAACCTATGCCGCTGGATGGATGATTTGCTTCAACAAAACCTTTTCCATCATCCTGAACTGTCAAACTGATGATTTGGTCTTCCATGGTTAAGTCCACCCAAGCCTGGCTGGCTTCGGCATGTTTAATGATATTCGTAAGGGATTCCTGTAATACCCGGTAAAGTGTGATGCCGTATACATCGGGAAGCATCGGAAGGGAAGGATCCGCTTCAAAGTGGACAGGGAGTTTCGTGCGGCGGGTAAATTCAGCGCAATACGTTTGCATGGCCAGTGCCAGCCCCAAAGTGTCGAGAACGGGGGGGCGAAGGTCCTGGGCCAGCCTGCGAATCTTTCCAAATATTTCAAAGGATTCATCGTGCAGGGATTGGATGCGTTCGTGCAGGGTTTCCACCGGAAGAAGGGAGACATCGTTTTGCAGGTTGCGCAGGGAAAGCAAATGAGTGGTCAGCGTCTGGCCCAGGTCATCGTGCAGTTCGCGTGAGATTCGCTGACGTTCCTCCTCCTGCGCTGAAACAAGACGCTCTGCCATCTCGCTCAGGTTCTCACGCTGTTTCATCAGAATATTATAACGATTAAGGCGCGTGATGGTCCGCACACGCGCAAGAATTTCGTGACGATCCACCGGTTTGGAAAGAAAGTCATCGGCGCCGGATTCAATTCCGCGCAGGAGGGAGCCGCGGTCATCCAGGGCAGTGAGAAGGATGATGGGCACCTCGGCAAGGTTTGGGGTGGAACGGATGCGGCGGCATACTTCAAAACCATCCATGCCGGGCATCATCACATCCAAAAGAATTAAATCCGGTTGGAGTTTTTCCAGCATATTCAAGGCTTGTGTGCCGCTCTTTGCCAGTTCGATTTGATAACTCTCACCCTCGAGAATGGCAACCAGGGTTTCTCTGGCGCTGCGGTCATCATCCACGATCAAAAGAGTGCTCATTGAGGCAGGGTTGACTCCTCTCGCCTGGAAAGAAAACTTTGAACGATCTTGGAAAGCGTCCTAAGGTTAACCGGCTTGCTGATGTATTCATCCATGCCTGCCGCAAGGCAACGTTCACGATCGCTTGCCATGGCAAGGGCTGTCAGGGCGATGATCGGGGTGTATTTGAATTCAATCTCATTTCTGAGCTTTTGCGTGGCTTCCAATCCATTCATGCGCGGCATTTGAACATCCATCAGGATCAAGTCCGGGTGCGTTACCTTTGCCTGTTCGATGCCCTCAATGCCATCCTGCGCGGTGACCACATGGTAGCCTGCCAGTTCAAGATAATCCTGCATCATCATCACCACCTCCTGTGTATCTTCGATGACCAGAATGGTATATTTATTTTTCATTATGGGCGGGACGGCGCGAAGTTCTCCCGTGGTTTTTAGTCTTTCAACAGTAGCCACTGTCAGGGCGGGTTCCCACGGCAGAATGATGCTAAAACGACTTCCCGCCCCTGGATCACTATCAACCGTTACACTGCCTCCATGCAGGCGCGCCATTTGCGCCACCAATGCCAGACCCAAACCTGTGCCGCTTGATTCGCGTGCAAGTCCTGAATCCAATTGCATAAAGGGACTGAATAGCTTTGAAAGATCGTTCTGGTGAATACCAATGCCATTATCCCAAACAGTGATCGTTATCTTATTCTCACTCTGTTCTCCCTGCACCTTCAGTCCGATTTTTCCATTTTCTTGAGTGAATTTGACGGCGTTGCTTAACAGGTTCACCATCATCTGTTTGAGGCGGCGTTCGTCTGCCCACATATTATCAACATTCTTATCGATCTCCAATATCAGTTCCTGGTTCTTTTTCTGCGCCTGCTGTTTCACCATACGCAAACTCGCCTGACAGAGCGAGAGGATGTTGACGGTATTAATATCGAGGGCGACCTGTCCTGCCTCGATCTTGGCGAGGTCAAGAATATCATTGATCAGGGAAAGCAGGTGGTGACCGCTTTCACTAATGGTGTTGATGTACTTTGCCTGTTTATCGTTCAGAGGACCTGCGATCTGCTCAGCCAGACTCTCTGAAAGCCCTAGAATGGCGTTGAGCGGGGTCCTTAATTCATGGCTCATGTTGGCAAGGAATTCATCTTTTACACGCAATGCACGCGCCAGGTTTGCATTGGCATGAATGAGATCGGTGGTGCGCTCTTCAACACGCTTCGCCAACTGGTTGCGTTCAGTGGCAAGCTCGATCTCCATCTGTTTGCGCTCAATGATGTCCCATGCGTAATCGACAAATCGCTCGGCAAGCCCCAGGTCTTGTTGAGTGTAATCCTGCGGTTTATTGCCAACACCGATCGCGGCTACGATCCTTTCACGGCGGATGATGGGGAATACCATCTCCCGGACAATTGGGGTATGACCCTCTGGCAAGCCCTTCTTATCGGGCAGGGACTCATAGTCGTTATGGATGATCGGACGCCTCTGCCGGATCGCATCTGCCCACATCCCAGCCTGCCCAACAGGAAGATGGTGCTCCTCGCCGAAAGCCGGGGCGAAGAACTCGAGAACATTCGCTGACCATGCCTGCAAGCTCGGGGTGACCTGATCCGCTTCCATCAGTTGCATGAAGGCTATGGGGCTATTGGTCAATCCGCTTACTTCATCTGCCACACTCTGCAGCGTATCTTCAAGCGAGTGACGCGCCGCGTATTCCATCAGCTCAAACCGTTTTTGCATGATCGTCTCTGATCTTTTACGTTCGCTAATATCCTTGACGACCACCGAAACACCGCGCATGGATGGATAGGCATTAATTTCCAGATAGCGCGGCTCTTTGTTGACCACTAAAACAATCTCAATTGTTCTGGGAAGGCGGTTGGCAAGGACATCCAGATAGACCTTCTCGATCCTTGTCTGTTCATCCGACTCACCAAAAATTTCACGCATCGATTTACCAATGGCATTTTCTGCAGATACGCCCATTAATGTTTCAGAGGCTTTGTTCCAGTGTGTGTAATGCAGGTTTTGATCCAATTCAAACATAATATCGGTGATGCTGTCTGCCAGCTCGCGGTAATGTCTTTCACTGCCGCGCAAGGCAGCCTCCATGCGTTTTCTTTCAGCCAGGTCCTGTTGAATGGCTTGATATAAACGCGCATTTTCAAAGGCCACAGCCGCCTGATTCGCCAACGTAGCGAGCAGACGTTCATCATTCAGAGAAAAAGCATCCACCTGCTCGCTTTCCACACTGATCACACCCACTACACGTTCACCGATCTTGAGCGGCATATATAGACCCGACTTAATCCCTGCCTCGGTGCTCACATACTGCGGGTGCGCATGCACATCGCCGGTGCGTAGAGGTTTACCCGTTTGAACGACCCAGCCGCTTAACCCCTCTCCCATATTGCTGACCATGGAGGATAATCGGCGCTCCAGTTCCTCCTTTTCGGTCTCGTTGATATCTGCCTTGTTAAAGGCAATCAGGTCCAATAGATCACTTTCAGCCCGCCTCAAACGGATCGCCACATGATGCCAGGATAAATGCTCGGCAAATGTTTTGATAATCCGCTCCCCAATTTCTTTGGATGTCAAAAGCTGGCTGACTGCCAGACCATTCTCATAGAGGGCTTCCAATTCGGCTACATGACGCAATTGTTCTTTCTCGTTTCGCTTGCGCTCGGTAATATCCTGAATTTGCGAAATGAAATGTTGAGGATTGCCCTGTCCGTCTTTTACAAGAGAAACCGTCAGGAGCGCCCACACGATCTCCCCCGATTTATGAAAATATCGTTTTTCCATCTGGTAGGATTGTAATTCCCCCGCCAGCAGTCGGCTCACATAGTTAAGATCTAATTCCAGGTCGTCAGGATGCGTAATATCCTGGAATGTTTTTGACGTCAGTTCCTGTTCTGTGTAACCGATCACATTCTGTAATGCATGATTGATTTTAAGCCAATGTCCATCAGGCGCCACCATCGCCATGCCAATCGGGGCGTATTCGAATGCACTGCTAAACCGCGCTTCGCTTTCCTGTAACGCAATTTCTGCTTGTTTGCGTTCGTTAATATCCTGGATTGTGCCGATCATTCGGACCGGATGCCCTTGATCGTCAATCTCCAACTGACCCAAGCCGCGCACCCACCTTTCCCGCCCGTCATCTTCCCTTATGATTCGATATTCCCGATCAAATGGATTGCGTTCCTTCACAACGTGGGTTGTAAAATACGCAAGCATTTCAGACGCGTTGTTCAGGGTGAATAAGCCGTCCCCAGCCATCTATATCTGTTGGATAACTCGTATCAATTCCCAGGATCTCGTTCAGAACATCCGAACTTTTCCAAACCCCGGATTCGATATTGAGTTGATAATGGCCAACCCGTGCAATTCTTTGTGACTCTCGCAATAATGTATCACGTTCACGCAGGGCATCTTCAGCCTGTTTGCGTTCAGTGACATCGCGCAATATGCCTTGATGATAGATCACCTCTCCACTGTTATTATGGATATAAGAGCCGTGATCTTCAACCCATATCTCGGAACCGTCTTTTCGACGCATCCGATAAATATCCGTCTCCTCCTTCCCTGTATCTAAAATATGACTGCCTCTTTCGTCAGGGGCAAAGTACAGTTCGTTCTTGATATCCACTTCCAGCATTTCTTCTTCACTCGAATACCCAAACATCCTGACCATGGCGGGGTTAACTTCCACGAACCGGCCTGCATGTGTGCTGAGATAGACGCCGTCCATCATACGGTCAAACAACATGCGGAAACGTTCTTCTGAATCGCGCAACGCATCTTCCGCCCTTTTGCGCTCGGTGATATCTATGATCGAGACAAACACTCTGCCGAACGTTTCGGTGTATCCGGGTGCCACCGTAAGATTGAAGAAGACGTCCCTTTTATCGTCATCCTTTGTCCGAAAAACCTCGTCACTCTTATAGGAGAGATTCCCCTCTGCCAGGCTGATTAGTTCGGCTTTGAAACTTGAAAACGCCTCCTCACTCAACGAAGCTGACAAGGTGCTTACCAATTCAGATTTATCTTCGACCTGCATAAGATCAAGCGTCGCACGATTGACATCCAATACCTTCACCAGTTTGGCGCACTCCATAACATCCTCGGGGTGTGTATTGAAATAATCCTGGAGGTCCGTAACTCCGGCAGCACGCAAGTGATCGAAATGGGATTTCACCTGGGAGAAATCCTCCTCCCAAAGCGAAATCGGCGAATTTTCGAACAATCCATGATATCTTTGCTCGCTCTCCTGTAATGATTGTTCGATCCTTTTCCGCTCAGTGATATCCTGAATGGTCCCGATCAGGCGAAGATTGTTGCGATCCGGGTCGTGTTCAGCGTGGCCCAGATTCGATAGCCAGCGGATTTTGCCATCAGGGCGCAGGATGCGGAATTCTTCCGAGAACATATCCCTATGTGCCAACGCTTTTTCAGCGGATGCCCTTACACGATCAACATCCTGTGGATGGATCAAATCCGTGAGCGCTTCAAATGTCCCTCGAAAATCGTCCTGTTTTGTTCCCGTCATCTCAAAAAATTCGGGGGGCCAATAAATTTTGTTGGTTTCCAAATCCCATTCCCAGACACTAATTCGTGCTCCTGCCAAAGCCATAAATAAACGGCTTTCACTCTGGTGTAATTTCTCCTCTGCCTGTTTGCGTTCAGTGATATCAAGAACTGTCGATAAAAGCGCGGGGCGCCTGTCATAAATTATCGAGGTGTTGAAGGCATGCCACCAGGCGGTTGAACCATCTTTTTTTATGATTCGAAACTCAAAATCTGATGAAAGGGCTTCTCCGGCAAGGCGTTTTCTGGCACGTTCCTGTGCAGTGGCCCGGTCATCCGGGTGGGTGATGGCAATGATCTCACCCGCTGACATGGCAAGAAGTTCTTCAACTGTATATCCATTCATTTTACATAAAGCAGGGTTGGCATACACCATTTTCTGATTCTGATAAATGGCGATACCCTGCAAAGAATTTTCAACCAGTACCCGAAATTTTGATTCTGACCTTTGCAGCTCTTCCTCGGCCTGCTTGCGTTCGGTGACATCGCGATAATTGACGACTATCGCATTAACACTCGCTTCGTTCAATAAATTCGTGACTGTTGCCTCGACCCAGCGCCATGTGCCATTGGCGTGTTGCAGACGGAATGTACTGTGCTGCAAACTTCCCGGCGTATGGACCAGTTTGGCATAGAGGTCACTTACCCAATCCAGATCATCAGGATGGACCAATTCGAAGATGTTATGTCCGACAAATTTGTCCTGCGAATAACCTAATGTCCGATCGGTTGCAGGGCTTTCCCATAGCAATGTACCCTCTGCGGCTAAAAGTGAAATATTATCCCGTCCATGTTCGATTAAGGCGCGGAAACGTCTCTCATTATTGACAAGGGCTTCCTCAGCCTGTTTGCGCTGCACCAGTAAGCGCCTTTCCTCCAGGGCATGGACAACCGCCGGCGCCAGACGTTTGATATTCTCTTTAAGAATATAATTATTGGCGCCCGCTTTCATACATTCCACTGCCACATCTTCACTCATGGAGCCGGTCCAGATGATAAGAGGCGTTAGGGGTGCGTGCTTCAATACCAGACCAAGAACTTTCCTCCCGTCAAAACTCGGCAGGTTATAGTCAGACAGGATGAGATCGAATTGAATCGTTTTGACCGCCTCCAGAAAATCCTTGCGCGTTTCCACCAATTGAAAAGTGCACTCCGGGATGGTTTTACTGATCTCGTGCCTGGCCAGTTCAGCATCCGCCGCTTTATCTTCAACAATTAAAATACGTACAGGCTCATTCATACTTTCTCACTTTCAAAACTTCCTCTTGTGAACTTGTGATACCAGATTCACATGCATTCGTTAATGGGGAGAGTGATTGACCATCAGCCAATACCTACCCAACCTCATCATCGCCTCTATAAAAGCATCAAACTGTACGGGCTTTACGATATAACTGTTTGCCCCAAGATGATAAGCAGTTTGCATGTCCGGGTCCTCGGTGGAGGAGGTTACGATCACCACGGGAATCATCTGCGTCTGCTGATCAGTTTTTAAAGTGCGCAAAACCTCCAGCCCGTTAAGCTTGGGAAGTTTTAGATCCAAAAGGATCACCTTCAGCGGGTGACCGGTTTTCATGTCCTTGTATTTCCCGCGCGTAAAAATAAAGTCGAGCGCCTCGGCGCCGTCTGTCACATGGAAGAGGTGATCGGCAAGATCGTGTTTTTTCAATGCTCGAATGGTCAGTTCAGCATCTCTGGGGTTATCTTCCACAAGCAGCATCTCTACAGACTTTAACTCATTCATGCCGCCTCCCATCTCTTTGGCAGGGCAAAATAAAATGTGGCGCCCTTCTCCACTGCGCCCTCCGCCCAAATTTGCCCATCGTGACGATGGATCACCCTTTGCACAATTGCCAGGCCCACGCCCGTTCCCTCGAACTCGCCTTCACTATGCAGCCGCTGGAAGATGCCAAACAACTTATCCACGTACTCCATATCAAAGCCCACGCCATTATCACGGACATGGTAAACGGTTTCATTCCCGCTCTGCCGACTCCCCACCTCGATGACTGCCCGCTTCCTTCCGGACGTGAACTTGAGCGCGTTGGAAAGAAGGTTGGTCCACACCTGACGCATCAACGCCTCATCTCCCGTGATGCTGGGAAGTTTTGTAAGCTTAAATTCAA
Source organism: uncultured Chloroflexia bacterium (assembly GCA_963753655.1). Lineage (GTDB taxonomy): Bacteria > Chloroflexota > Anaerolineae > Anaerolineales > Villigracilaceae > Defluviilinea. Next base: position 85,893 of record CAVWDB010000013.1, on the reverse strand, counting down.
TGCGTTGGCTATCTATATCGCTTACCAATTCATGGAACACTGAATTTGCCAATTCATACATGTTTACTTTTTTAGAATGGATTTCCTTGCGGCTCAAACGTGAAAAAGCCAGCAGGTCATTGATCAACTGCTCCATGCGTTGTACCTCCCTGCTAATGACACTGCATACGCGTTGTCCCTCCTCATCCAACGCAGATTCGTATTCTTCAAGCAGGATACGGGTGAACCCATCAATGGCACGCAGCGGCGCTCGTAAATCATGGGAGACAGAATAGGAAAAGGCCTCAAGTTCCTTATTGGCGGCCTGCAGTTCCGAGGTCCGCTCAACGATGCGCTGTTCGAGTTCCGCGTTCAGTTTGCGAATTTTCTCCTCGGTCTGCTTCCGTTCAGTGATCACCTCAAATACCATTACGAAGAAATCCTTCTCAGGGCTGTAGGCAGAGACTGAAATCCATATTCCCGATTTCAAACCGGGTAAATAGGTCTCGAATTTTTCCGGCTCTCCTGTTGACGCCACCCTTCCAAAGATATTGAATAGCTCCGGGTTTGTTTGGCGGATGTCTGGAATCAACTTGGACACTTGCTTACCGATCACGTTCTCCAAGCCCGTTAGATTTTTAAAAGCATTGTTAATATCCAGGCAAATGAAGTCCTTGGGCAGCCCATTGTCATAGATCATCTGACAACGCGCAAAGCCATTGGTCATATTCTCAAAAAGAGAGCGGTAGCGACGTTCGCTTTTGCTTAGCGCCTCCTCTTCCAGCTTGTTCTCTGTAATATCCTGTGCAGTGGAAATTCGATAGAGCACCCCTCCATGCTCTCCCCGTACACTCACAATATCCATTTGAGCCGGGAACACCGAACCATCTTTGCGAACTTTAGCGGACTCGAAACGGATATGCCCGATGCGGTCGGCTTTCTCAAAATTATGTCGGACCTGTTCGCGCTCGGAAGGTGGATAAAGGCTCAGGGTTGGCATACCCGCCACATCCTCCGTGCTGTATTTATGCAAATTCGCAAAAGCCGGGTTGCAAGCCAGTATACGGTTTGTCAGCGGGTCGCAGATCGCTATGCCGTGTGCGCAACCTTCAAATGCATTCGCCCACTTCCGGAGTTCCTCATCAGCTTTCTTGCGTTCGGTTATATCCTGTACAAGTGCAAAGAAGCCCCTGGTTCCTCTTCCTGGTACCACATCCGGGACATAAGTGGCAATGACAAAACGCGGTCCTCCGTTCTGGTAGGGGATTTCGGCTTCATAAGTGGTAACGTTGCCTGCCAATGCCAGGTCAACATGTTTGGACATTACCTGATAGGCAGAGGTACCCAGCACCTCTTCAATGTGCCTGCCATAAATATCGATTTGCGAACGACCGAACCAATCCTTATAGGTTTTGTTGTTAAATTGATATCGTTTGTTGGAATCCACATATGAAATAAGAACTGGGAGCGCATCGGTAACCAGTTGCAGTTGATCCTTGCCTCTTTGGAGAGCAAGAGTGTGTCGCCAAATCATCCAGTAGAGTAACAAGGATGTCACTACCACGTATCCCCAACCTTTATATAAACTAATCATGGTCAACGTAGCTTGGTCAGGAGCAATCCTCGATGCCGCCCGATCGGAGAATAATATCCATAAGCTTCCTGCAAGCAGGTATATCCCCGCAATCCCAACCGGACCCCAAGTTTTGGAGGAAGATATAGAGGAGGAAAAGTGATTTTTCATAGGAAACTCCTCATTTTGTAAACGAATATTTAATTGCAAAACAGAAATAGTGAAGTGAAGCGATGGGTTTGTTGAGTTTACAAACCGGATACTTTATAAGCAATAAATATTGTCATTTGCGTTTATAAACTTGAGAATGGGGGGATTCCCTACTTTCAGTATTTTCAGCGTGGAGAAACATCTCCTCCAAACCTCGCCATATATCATTACGCCAGGCTGTGTAGTTATGTCCCCCTGAAAATTCCCGGTAGGTGACCTGATATCCGTTCTCTCTCAGCAGAGCGGACATGCGGCGGTTATCTTCCAGTAAAAATTCCAGTTTTCCACAGTCCATCCAAATCTGGATATTACGTGCGTGTTCGTGCCTGACAAGGTCAACTGTTACAAAGTCTCGTCCGTTCAGCGTGGAAACTCCCGATTGGCTCAATACATTTCCAAAGATGTCGGGCATTCGTAACCCTGTATATAGCGACATCACCGCCCCAAACGAAGCGCCTAACACACCATAGGCGCCGGCATGTTTCCTGATATCCAATAGGTTCAGTTGTTCCCGCGCGACAGGCAGGACGCTCTGCTCCACCCAATGAAGTGTTGCATCGGAACAGGCATACTCCACGCTACGCCAGCTTCCAGCGCTGGGGAGGAATGCCATCGCGATGGGTTGAATGCGTTTATCCGCGATCAGGTTATCGACCATGGTGGCAAGTTTCCCGCGTTGCAAATAGTCCTGCCCGTCATAGACAATTAATAACGGGACAGGTCCTTTGATGGGGGGTCTGTACAGATAGATCGTGCGTTCATAGTCTTCACGCAGCAAACCTGTATCCACGCGATGGCTGGTCAATGCGCCGATGGGTACATCTGCGCGGCGCATTACAAACGGGGATGGCATGGTCTCTGGCATGTAGAAGAAGTTGTTTCGCCCGCCCATGCCATTGTTCACACTTTTTCGGTTTAGCGGATCTAGAAAATTCTTTTGGGTAACAGGATCATATAAGGCGTATTCCACGTACGCATCACGTGGAAGGTTGAGGGTGCAGGACCAGATCGATTTTGACGAATCAGGTATCAGTCGCGGCGAGACGCGTTTGAATCGTTTGGGGCTGTCGTCCCAGTGGTTCAGGTCGTTTGTCAAACGAGGCGCGCTCTCCCCCTCCCAGATGAAGATGGCGCGGTCGCCCTGAATGACGGGGTTGCCGGATTGCAGTGCACGTTGAATGATCGAGTGAGATACGGTCATTTGCCGAACGTGCCGGTCAGCTTGCCCTGTGCGAGAAGGTGACCCACCATGGCTTTCTCCAATTCACCCTTGCCAGCGCCGGCCGACAAACCGAGAACCTCATCCAGCGCGTAGAGTTTGAATTCGTACCGATGCGTACCGCTCGGCGGGCAGGGACCGCCATAGCCCGTGCTGCCCCAACTGTTATCCCCGCTCATGCTTCCATCAGGGAGCGTGGCGTTGGCAGGCATGGATTCAGGCAGACCGCGCGCGGAGGCAGGAATGTTGAAGATGACCCAATGCACCCATGTGCCGCCGGGCGCGTCGGGGTCGTCCATCACTAGCGCAAAGGATCGTGTGCCATCGGGCGGTTCACTCCATGTCAGCGGGGGTGATATATCCTGGAGCGGTAGCGTTCCTGTGCACGTAAACTTTGCAGGGATGGCTTGCCCCTCCATGAAGGCGTCGCTGGTCAATACAAGGGACATGAGTTCCTCCGTTGGTTGGGACACTGCCGGTCCAGGCGCAGGGGTCGCGCACGAGATCAGCAGCAATATGGGTATAAAGATCAAACCGTACAAGGTTTTGTTTTTCATATCAGATCCTCTCTTTTTACTCCTTCGAATTGCAGGATGAAATCTGATCCATATGCAAGCGATGGAGTTTGAAATCCCGTTTTATATCCTTGTCCTGATCCGGTCGAAGGGTCGCTGTTCAAAACGTGCTGCATGATCTTGACCGTAGCTTGCGCAGTGAATGTATATCCTTCACGTGTCTGAAGTTTGGATACGGCACGCCCGCCTTGATCATTCGTCACTTCGCCAATCATCGTGGCAAAGCGTTTTAATCTTCGTTCCTCGGTCGGTCCCTTTGGGTAAAGATTGATCATGGATTTGAGAATGGTCTTTACCGGGCGGTTGTAAAGCAGCGGTCCGACCTTACGCATATCATACATTAAATTGATAATGGCCTGCGGGAAGGCAAAATAAGTTTCCACATTCGGGATGCCTGTACTGTAATAGGCAGTGCTGACATCCCCCCAGCCTACAGAAATAACCCGCACGGGTCCGCGACCAAAATCCTGCATGAGAGCTTTCCAAACTGGCGGCACTTGCACCAATTTACCATTTTGGCGGATCATCCCCTGGCGGTGCATATTCTCAACCATCGATTTGGCTGTACCACGCGAGACCCCCGCGCCCACCCCATGCAGAAAGAGACGCAGGCGCGTCGCGTCGGGCAACCGCTTTTTGAGATGGGCAGCAAGACAATCTGTCGGCACCACATCAAACCCGGCGCCGGGCAGGAGCATGATCCCTGCTGTCTTTGCCTGGGTATCCAGCGCGGCTAATGCTTCAAAACCAGGTATCTCTCCGCTGATATCCACATAATGGCGTTTCGTACGAATGCACCCCTCCGCCATTTGTCGGAACGTCAGCACGAACGGGCCCGCGCAATGTAGGACAGCATCTACTTCAAGCAATGCTGCATCCAACTTTGCAGTTTCATCCAGGGAGAAGACGCGCCGGTCAAGGTTGTATTTTTCGGCCTGTTCCCGCAATTTCCTTTCATTGCGGCCTGCTAAAAGGGGGTGCAACCCTTCTTTTGTTGCAAGCTCAACAATGAGTTGACCTGTGTATCCGTAGGAACCGTAAATGAGGAAGTTTTTCATAATCTATTTTTGTAGGGTTGGGATCTCCCTGCCCATTGTACTTCCGCACTTGAGGCAACGAAGATTCCCGCATCCGAATCAGCGAGCGCATCATCCCGATAGAAATTCAGATGCTCACCAGGGTGCGACGTATGATCGATACGGCAAGGAGTATAGCAAGTATCCAGGCGATGATAATGATTGACATGCCGACGTAACCCACGCTTCTCTCCACGCTGGCGCCTGTCACCTTCTCTCGAGCCTCTTCCAACACTTCGGCAGGGATCAACCGAATCGCCAGCGCGATCCCTGCAGGGACGATGATGAGGTCATCGAGATAACCAATAACGGGAATGAAATCGGGGATCAGGTCAATCGGGCTGAGCGCATACGCAACAGTGCAGATCGCAACCGCTTTCGCATACCACGGCGTACGCGCGTCTTTTACTGCAAAGTAAACCACGAGGGTCTCATTTTGCAATGCATGTGCGCGGGATTTTAATTGTTGCAATAAAATTCACTCTTCCCCGAACACAAACAGGTCGTTGATCAACTCGTGACGCAGGTTATGACGGATCGCATCGGCGAAGATCGACGCGACTGATAATATCTTTAGTTTTGGGTGTCTCTTCTCAGGCGGAATGTGAACCGTATCGGTCGTGACGATCTCGCTGATCTGGGGAATCTCCGCCAGCCGCTCCTGCCCGCCGCGTGTGAACACGCCGTGCGTGCAGATGACGGTGATATTCTCCACACCTTCCTCGATCAGCACACGGCTCAACTCGTCAATCGACCCGCCTGTCGCGATCTCATCGTCATAGATCAAGGCTTGCTTGTGCCCGCGTACCTGGTTGCCAACCAGCCCACTGATCTTTACATGAGTGTCCGAGAGGCGTTCCTTGTTTCCGGCGGCAATGGGCAACTTCAGGCTTTTGGCGAAGCGTGCGGCGGATTTCGCCGATCCCATATCCGGCGCGACGACAATGTGATCACTCAAGTCCCGCGTGTTCAGGTAGCTCTGAAAGACCGGACGGGCGCTGAGCGGATCGGTTGGCAGGGAAAAGAATCCATGCACCTGCGGCGAATGGAACATCATACTCATCACGTGTGTAGCCCCGGATGTTTTGATGAGATCCGCCACCAGTCTGGCGGTGATGGAGATGCGCGCCGCATCCTTTTTATCAGAACGACCAAACGAGTAGTATGGAATGATGGCGTGGACTTCCGATGCCGCCGCGCCACGCGCGATGTCGAGCATCATCAACAGTTCCATCAGGTGATCGTTGGTTGGCTGTGACAGCGATTGGACAATGTATACGCGGCGGTAGCGCACCGTCGCGCCGAGTTGAATGTAGAGGTTGTCGTTGCTAAAACGGGAAATATGAGTTTCGTCCAGCGGTACACCCAGTTCACTGGCAATACTTGCGGCGAGCGCCTTGTTTGAACTTCCACTGAAAAAGCGGACTTCTTCAGCAGGGATTGGTGTGATAGTCATTCTGCCATCCTCCTTAAAGATCTTTTATCAAACCATAGTATCTTACACTGACTTCAGAGGATTTGAAAGATGATATTTTGACAGTTCCCCTGGTAAGTTCTTCACCCCTATTCATCCCATTAGGGGAAGCTATACAAGGAACAATATCGCCACCCCCGCAAGTGCCAGGATCGTCCCGGCCACAGCCTGCCAGCCAAATTTCTCTTTAAACACAAAGTAACTGATCGGCAAAACAATGACAGGCGGAAGCGCCATTAACGTACTTGCCACGCCCACTTCTATATGTTGCACTGCAAACAGTGAGCATGATACGCCCAGCACCGGTCCGACCAATGCGCCGAGCGCCAGAAGACGAATAGCCTGCGGTTTCTCGCGCATGGATCGAAATGTTGAGCCCACGCTTCTTTGAAAAAACGTCAAAGCCCAGATCAATATCGCCGCGACTAACATACGAATCACATTTCCCTGAAACGGTGAAAAATCCCCAACCATTCCCTGTTTCGACAGGACAAGTCCGCTTGCTTGACCCAGCCCAGCCAATACACCAAAGAAGATGCCGCGCTGGGTATGCCCAGCTGGCGTGCCAAGCGGTTCCTTATGAGACATGACCACCCAGCCCATCCCTGCCAGCGCCAGGACGATGCCAGTAATTTGAGGCATTGCAAGTGTCTCGCCAAAAAATACCCATGCAATAATGGAGCCAAAAATAGGAGCCAGACTGAGCAAAAGACTGCCAAGGCGCGGCCCCACGGCGATAAGGGATTGGAAGTAGAAGGCATCGCCAAGTGAAAGGCCGATCGCGCCCGAGAGTCCAAACCATATCCAGCGTGAGGGCTCAGCCGAAAATGGTAATGGTTCGTGAAAGAGGATGAGATTCAACACCATGAGATAAGTCAAGGCAAATATAAGACGTATCCGATTGGTCACTTGTGAACCAACCATGCGTCCGGAAGCTGCGAAGATGATCGAGGTAAGTGCAAAGAAAAACGAAGTCGCGAGACCGGCAACCTCTCCGATAAAATCCATTGTTTATTCCTTTTTTGATGAAACGGGAAATTAATATGGAACGCTTATTTGAACTTGGGAATCCAACGCGGGACTCTCTTTACGTAGCTCGTATACGCCCTGCCAAATTTCTTCTTCAAGGTCGGCTCTTCATAGTTAACGATGAACAGATGAAACGCAAGGAATACAACGCCAGCATAGATCAACAAACTCCAATATCCAAACCAAAGAAAGTAGGCGATTAACATTGATATTACTCCCACATACATCGGGTTGCGGACATACTTGTACATACCCGAAACAACCAGTTCCTTTGGCGGAGCAATAGGCGCAGGAGTCCCAAAACCTTTGGTAAGAAAATCCCAGAAGCACCATAGGAGTATCAGTGCACCGATTACCCATAACAGGAAGGCAAAATAGACTAAAACGCCGGTCTCGATATAGGTTCCCGTAAGCAAAAATGTGCTGGGAATCACCCCAACAACCATGCCGGGAACAAAGATAAGAAACAAGAGGGATTTGAGCGCTGTCATTGCGTATTCCTTTTTCATAGTTTACTTCAAGACAGGCAAATGTGTTTCCAAGCCGGGTAATTTCTCCAATTCGCCTTGGGATGCAAATTTGGTCTGAAAAAGGAACTCAAATATTTCTGCGAGGATGACGCGAATCCCAGCCCACATGGAGGAACGCATGATCTTGCGATAACGTTTATCCCTGCTAAAGAATATCCGCTTTAATGCTTTGGGACGCAGGTGAAACAGGGACTCTGTCAATTTGACGCCCAGGAATAACTCGAACGGTTTGAGATATGGTGTGGCAACGACTTGATTTCGGTAGGACCACTTATCCAGGTCGCTTTGGATCACATCGTAAGGCTTGACCGTTTTCCCCTGTGACGTCCAGAAGTGCGGCATGATGTAGCAAGCGTTTAGGATATCTGAATCAAGTTCCAGCAAATTGACGAATTTCTCACGAATCGTTCTCCAACTTTCCTGCTCCAGCCCATAAATGATATTTGTCAGGCTGAGGATGTTGTTCTCGCGCAAAAGACGGACTGCTTCCCTGGATGTTTCAAAGGGATTGTTTTTTCGGATATCAACGATGACACTATCCTTGAGCGATTCAACTCCCATGACGATATAGTCAACACCGGCGGCTTTGTAGAGATGGAGGATGTCCGCGTCGCGCACAACATCGGCGGCGGTCATGTTGACGTTGAGGCTGAGATCCAGTTTGGACTCAATGAACAACTCAAGCAGGCGTTTGACCGTGTCTTTATCCGCGGAAAAGTTTTCGTCGGCGAACCAAACGTAATCCACGCCATAGTTGTTCTTTAAAATTTTCAATTGCTCGGCGATGTTTTCAGGACTGCGATGCCGCCACTTCTTCCAGAACATCCATTGACCGCAATAACTACACGTGAGTGTACATCCGCGGCTGAATTGCAAACCGGCGGCGCGCTTGAAGCCAAACATTTTGTAGAGCCGCCAATCGAGTAGTTCCCAGCCTGGGCGATACTCGTCCAGACTTTGAATCGGCGTGCGGGAACGGTTGGAAATGACCCGGCCCTCTTTACGCCATGTGACCCCATCCACATATTCCAAATCACCATTGTTCTCGAGCGTTCGGATCAAACCCAGGATCGTTTGCTCCCCTTCGCCGCGGACAATGTAATCCACTTCACCGCATTCGCGCAGTATACCCTGGTCGGCATAGGATGGGTAGACGCCGCCATAAATGATCTTGATATTTGGATATGAGCTTTTGATTTCGTGAATGGTTTTGATGACAGTTTTGTGAGCCGCGGTTGACCCCGAATGTCCGAGCAATACATAATCCGGCTGAAACTTCCCAACTTCTTCAATCAACTTTTTGAATGACCATCCATAGGCATCGTGGTCGATCAATTTGACAATGAAGCCCGCGTCAATCAACGGTCCACCGATATAGACCAGGCCAAGAGGGGTGAGGTAACCAACTCCATGATGATTGGCGATGAAATGCCGCGCCGGATTGATGAGCAAAACTCTGCCTGCCATGTCATTCTCCTAAACCGGACAAAGTAGACCCTATTTATTGTGAATAATATCACTAATAATGGGCTTGTCAAGGAGAAAATAAAATCTCCAACCACCAGCGGCACTCGACCATCAGCGTTGCTCTACTTTCTACTCTCTAACCACTTCAACAACTTCTCTGTTGACCAGCAATTGATGACATCATTCTTTGTCAGCCAGGCGCGTCTCGCGATGGCAACACCGTAGAAGCGCATGTCCATATCTTCCGCGGAGTGCGCGTCCGTGTTAATGCTGATGGGAATGCCCAGTTCTTTCGCCCGGCGCGCATACACATCATCCAGGTCAAGACGATAGGGACTGGCATTGATCTCCAGTGCGACGCCCGTCTCTGCCGCGGCGTTGAGTACCGCGTCCATGTCCAGGTCCGCGCCTTCGCGGTCAGGGATCAATCGTCCCGTTGGATGCCCGATAATATCCACATGCGGGTTGCGGATGGCGTTAATGACTCGTTCTGTCACCTTCTCACGCGGCTGTCGCAATGACGTGTGCAGCGAAGCCAGCACCAGATCAAGACTCGCCAGAAACTCATCTGGATAGTCGAGCGAGCCATCGGCTTTGATCTCAACTTCGCTGGCGTGCAAAACTAGAATCTCGTCGCCGAGTTGTTTTTGGATCTTCTTAATCTCGGCGGCTTGCTTTTTGTGGTCTTCCATTTTCAATCCGCCAGTGACACCCAAACTGGCAGAATGATCGGTGAAGGCGATCACCTTCATGCCGCGTTGCGCGGCGGCGCGCGCCATCTCCAACATGGATAATTTTCCATCGCTCCACGTGGAATGTGTTTGCAAGTCCGCTTTGAGGTCTTTGACTTCGATCAACTTGGGGAGTTTGTTTGCCTTTGCGGCTTGTACCTCGCCGCGGTCTTCGCGCAGTTCGGGCGGTATCCACGGCAAGCCCAACGTCTTATACACTTCTTCCTCGGTCGCGCACAGGATCTCACCTTTCCCCTTTGTTTTTGCAAAAGAGTGCTCTGATAAAGACAAGTTTTTATCGAGTGCCATTTCACGCAAACGCACATTGTGGTCTTTTGAACCCGTTGCATAGACCAGCGCGGTACCGAATTTTTCAGGCGGATGTACCCATAACTGGGCGCGCACACCGTCTGTAAACTCGATGCTGGATTTTGTTTCACCCCTGCCCAGCACACGGTTGATTCCGGGGAGATTGACAAACGCTTCCATCACTGCGGACGAGTCTTTAGCCGCCACCAAAATATCCAAATCGCCGACGGTCGAACGCATCCTTCTCAGGCTTCCAGCTGGCGCGGCGTCGACAACTCCTTTCACCTTTTTGAGAGTCTTGATAATGTCCTGTGCCAGCGGATAGGCGCGTCCCAAGGGGATTCTCCCTGACCTGCGGGATAAAGATGCAATACCTTCAATGATGGCGCTCTCGGACTTGGCGCCCATGCCAGGGAGGTCGCGCAGCTTCCCTTCTTTGGCAGCAGCTTCGAGGTCCGCAAGAGCCGTGATTCCCAATTCCTTCCAGATCATGGCGATCTTTTTCGGTCCAAGTCCTGGAACGGCGAGCCACGAGGCTAATTCCTCAGGCACTTCTTTTTTGAGCTTTTCAAGAAATCCGAGTTTGCCTGTCTTGAGCAGTTCATCGATCTTTTCTGCGATTGCTTTCCCCACGCCGGGGATGTCTTCGAGCTTGCCCTCTTTCTGATATTCGGAAGCTTGTCGCCCCAACCCCATCAGGTTCTCAGACGCCTTGCGATATGCCAGCGTTTTATAAATGATCTCGCCTTTGATTTCCAGTAAATTGGCGATCAGTGTGAACGTATCTGCAAGTTGACGGTTGTTCATCATAACGATAATCCTTTCGCTCAGTCCAGATTATACGACTGCTTGTTCTGGCACATCCAAAGTTTCCAACAACCTGATCTGGGGGAAGATACGTGCAACCACTGCCACAACAACAATCGTGCCAACACCGCCTAATATGACCGCACCCACCGGACCCAGCAACGCGGCGGCAACCCCTGATTCAAATCCACCTAATTCATTCGATACGCCGATGAAGATACTATTGACCGATGAAATACGCCCGCGCATTTGATCGGGCGTTTGCGTCAGCAACAACGTGCCGCGAATGACCACGCTGACGTTATCCAGGCTTCCCAGCACCGCCAGCATTGCCACGGATAATATGAACGAAGTCGAAACGCCGAAGATGATGGTGGCGAGTCCAAAACCTGCGACCGCCCACAATAAGGTCTTGCCTGCATTCTTCATCGGCGGCAGATGAGCAATTATAAATGCCATAACCAACGCGCCAATGGAAGGCGCGGCACGCATGATGCCCATGCCTTCCGCACCGACTTTGAGAATATCCGTTGCGTAGATGGGGAGCAGTGCCACCGCGCCGCCGAACAAGACGGCGAACATGTCCAATGTAATGGCGGCCAGGATCACTTTTGTATCACGCATGAATCGAAAGCCTTCGGTCACTGCTTTCCAGGTCGCGGATTTTTGCGCGAGCGCAAGTTTACGTCCCTGGATTATGGAAAGCAAAACGACAAAGATGATTGCTGCAAACGCCGCGAAGATGTAGATAAAGGTGACAGCGTCGAAGAAGCCGATTAAGATACCCGCAAGCGCGGGTCCGGTAATGGAGGCGAAGTGCCAGACGCTGGTATTCCATGTCGCCGCGCTGGCAAACAGATGGGGTGGAACCGTCTCAGGCACCAGCGTCGAAGCGGCGGGATCGTTGAAAGCGCGGCTAATGCCAATTCCTAAAAGGAAAACATAAACCAGATAGATTGAGCCCTTCGTGAACGAGAGCCATGCCAACCCAAACACACACAACGCCAAAAATAGTTCGGTGACCAATACGATACGCCTGCGATTGTATTGGTCTGCCACATGACCTGCGGGGAGCGAAAGTAAGATCACAGGGACAACCTGCACCAGACCCACCATGCCGAGCGCAAATGCGCTATGCGTGCGTAACCACAATTCCCAGCCGATGGCAAAGGTGAGCATCTCGTTGCCAAAAGCGGTAAGAAAGCGACCTGCAAGCAATAACCGATAATCTCTGTAACGCAGAGCCGCGTAAGGGTCGTGTCGTTCTGTATGGGATGACATATAAACCTGTTCTAAGTGGGATAAGCATATATGATACCATTTCCCTATGGATCATACAGATCACGTAAACCTGTTGCAGCCTGCCCATTTATCGCAAGGCGTCTATGCAGATTTCGGCGCGGGCAGCGGGGCGTTCACACTGGCATTGCGTGAATTGGTTGGATTGGACTCAACTATTTACGCGGTGGACAAGGATAAATCGGCGCTTGGAGAATTGGAGAATTCACACCGCGCCCGCTTCAATACGACCCGCAACTTGATTCTGCTCAACAAAGATTTTTCCCACTCTTTAGATTTACCTTCGCTCGATGGCATTGTGATGGCAAACTCACTGCACTTCTTCAGGAACAAGGAAAAGATTTTGCGACACGTTCGAGAATTCCTGAAACCAAACGGCGCACTCGTTATCGTCGAATACAATGTGGATTCAGGTAACATGTGGGTGCCTCATCCATTCACATTTGAGACGTTTATTGAATTTGTGACAGGCGCGGGATTTAGCGAGCCGCGTTTATTGGCAGAAGCGCCATCGCGTTTCTTGAAAGGATTTTATTCGGCTGTGGCGTACAAAACCAGTTAGTCCAGGACGCCGCCAAATCAAATTGATCTGTAAAAATGCGGTAAGATTCCAGAGAGGAAACGTGCCCAAACCATCCATGCCGCCGAAATTTGACCCGAATATCTACTCGAAGGTTACCCTGAACGACCTGGTGGTCTATTCCATCTATTATCTCCACAAACAGGGATCGGAGATCACCTCCGAGGATATTATCTCTGCCTGTTTCGTATTGTTCCCTAAACGATTCTCCATGCGGAAGTATCCGCAATACCCCGATTCTGGCATGGTCAGCAGACGCTGGAGCGACTGCAAAAGCAAGGGCTATCTGCGCGGCAGTGCCACCAAAGGATTCCAGATCACAGCACGGGGAATCAAACGAGCGGAAAAAATAGAGAAATCGCTCGGCAAGCCGATGAAACCTGACCGTGTGCCAAAGTCTAAGACGAAGAAGCCACTTGCCGCTCCTGCGCAAAGCGTCCACCCGGAACTTAAAGCACACGCAAAGAAATACGTCCGCTCGATTGAAATGTCTGACGCGTATAAACACTACAAGAAGAATCTGCCGCTCAACGAGTTTGACTTTAGAAGTTTACTGCTCTGCACCATGGAATCCCCGCCTGCAACGCTCGCACGGAATCTCAATCAATTCAAGGAATACGTCAATATCCACAACCGCAAGGACTTATTATCCTTTTTGGAATTTTGTGAAGGCAAGTTTTCATCCTTGCTTGGCACGGCAATACAACAAACCGCGAAGCCCGCCAAGAGCGCAAAGAAAAAATAAAAAACATTACTCGGTGGTCGAGTGCGCCGAAGGCGCGTACACCTGCACCCACCGCAGGTGCGGTGTCGAGACCACAGCTAACCAAAGCAATTCTCGTTACAAAATTACTCTTGATAACTTGTTGGTTTCGATAGGGCGGCAACGCTTCGACTTCGTTCGTCGCAACTTGCGCTCCTCACTCCGCTCAGCGCGAGACCGCCTACTCAACCAACGGGATGCTTTATAAAGGAACCAAATGCCAATCAGCCGCAAACTCCAATATGCTGACAGGGTCGCCCTGCAACAGGCGGATCAAGCGATCCGCAAGGATGTTTTGCGCGCCCTGGTCGAGATCATCACCAATAGCAACGACAGCTATTCCCGTCTCGAAGATGCGGGTATGCCTGCCAGCGGCGAGATCATCATCGACGTTTGGCGGAAGAGAAAGAATTCGGTGATCCGCGTCCGTGACTTTGCCGAAGGCATGGACGACGCCCGCATGGACAAGGTCGTTGGCACGTATGGTGAAGCCACCAGTGGATTAAAAGAAGACCTGCACGTGCGCGGCATGTGGGGGCGTGGACTCAAGGATGCCATCTTCGGACTCGGATATGGCTATGTCAACTCCATTCAAAACAACACACTCTATCGCAGTTCGCTCCTGCTCAAAGAAGGCGTGCCAACATTCGATCTCGATGAACCCGTCCCTGCTACAGAAGAACGCAGAACCAAATACGGAATCCCTGAGGGCAACGGCACGGTGATTGAGATCATCCTCTCGCGTGAAGATGTCAAGATGCCGCAATTCGAGAACCTGCGTAACTATCTGCAACGACATTTCGAACTGCGCACCATTATGGCGAATCAATCCCGGCTCATCATTTTACGAAGTCTTGCGGGCACAGATAAAATCAAAGATGAACACGTCCTCTCATACAAACCGCCCAAGGGTGAAAAAGTTCTCGATGACCGTTTTGAGATCGAAGGTTATCCCGCCACAGCACATCTGCAACTTTTGCGTTCAAACATCCAGCTCTCCACGCGTGGCGAAGAGGGTGATTACGCCGACGCGGGTTTGCTCGTCATCAGCCAGTCAACCGTCATTTCGCTGACCATGCTCAAATTTGAGAACGATCCGTATGCATCCTTTTTCTACGGTTCGCTCGAATGCGATTACCTTCATGACCTCCTCAAAAACGATGAGCCTGTCCTCACCGCCACGCGCGATGGCATCAATTGGTCCCTGCCGTTCGCCCGGGCGTTGAAGCAGGCTGTTGAAACTCGAATCGAACCTCTCGTCCAGGTTGAACGTGAGCACGCCATGCAGGATGAGCAGATGAAACTCGATAAACGTCTGCGCAAGAAACTCGACAAGACCATCCGTGAATTGAACGTGATCGCCTCTTCGGAATTAAGCGACAGGCGCACAGCCGCGGATGGAAAACAAGAGCCGCCGCCCTCTGGACTTGAATTTGCTCCCGCCCGAATTTTTGTTCAAACGGGACAGCAGGTCACACTTACTTTAAGAGCGCATCTTTCCGAAAAGATTCATAATGGCGCAACGGTCTTTGTCGTTTCGGACAACCCTGAAGTGGATGTGTTGACTCCCAAAGTTCAAGTCAATGCTTTGAAAGATCATCACGAAATTGGCGTTGCAAAGATTTAGGTGGAGGGAAAACAGGTTGGCAATGAGGGTCTGATAACAGCCTATGTGGCAGATCAAAAGGCACAGGCAGTGGTACAGGTTCGGTCGAGGAAAGAGGCGCTTGAAGATACACAGCCCAGAAAACATCACGGTCTCTTCACCGACATCCGCTTCGACGACCGTATGGACCCGCGTCAACGTGTATATCTCGACCGCGTCAACTCCAGCGTCGTGATCGCCACCGCCGCGCCCTCCGTCAAACTTTATCTCGACAGCCAGAACCGTTTGGACACCTCGGTGCAGGGACAGGTTCTGCTCGCCGAATTGATCACTGAAGCCGTATGCCGTGAGATCGCGCGGCAGGGTGTGGAAAGCGGAAAGTTCCTCGCCCCCGAAGGCTCCGAAGCGGACGCGATACAAAGTCACTTTATACGTTTACAAAACCGCTACGCACATTTGATCCATGATGTGATCGTGACGAAAGAATAATTGATCTCGTGGAGTGCGTCGCACCCTCTGCGAAGTCACTTCACCGTCAACCAAACCCCAAACAAAACAACAGCCATACCGATCAAGCGCGTCAAATCCAACGGCCGGACAGCCGCTCCCAACCATCCATATTGATCGAGGATCGTTCCGACAAGTAACTGCCCCGCAACAACCGTGTAATGGATGCCGCCACTCCCACACGCGGAATCATATAACTGATCGCCGCAATCACGATCAAACCAAATATCCCCGCGCCAAGTGTATACCACGGCACGACTGCGCCACTGAGTCAACTTACTGCCATAGATCAACATCGGAATCAAAGCGATGAGCGCCCCGCCCATATGGACGATGAACACGCTTTCAAAGATTCCCAGCCGTTGTGTGATGATGCTTGCCATCGGGCTTTGTAGTCCCACCGCTATGCCGCCTGCCAGACCGATCAGGATGATAAGGAGGATGGATTCCATGATATAGTCCTTTTTTCATTTGATGATACTTGATTTCCTCCAATAATAAAAACCTGTCGACTGGCAGGCGAAGCAATTGACTTGCACAGAATGGTATTTATGGAAACTCCCATTTCAAACGGGAACTGAAATTACGGAGCAAACGTTTTATATCCATTCCCTGTTTGAAATTCAGCGATGGATTCCAATAAAGGGTATAAACCATCGACTCCATCCCGTGCATCGCGATGGAAAGAGAGAATGCAATGAAACAACTTAAATGGTCG
The DNA here is from genome assembly GCA_963753655.1 of uncultured Chloroflexia bacterium. GTDB lineage: Bacteria > Chloroflexota > Anaerolineae > Anaerolineales > Villigracilaceae > Defluviilinea. Next base: position 69,441 of record CAVWDB010000013.1, on the reverse strand, counting down.
AGACCGTCACTGATTATTCTCACAGTGAGCGCATTATTACTTAACGCCTGCAGTTATACTTTCGAGGTTTTTTCCACTCCCACCCCTCCTCCCGCCATACCGACATCCATTCCACCAACGGATACAGCAGTTCCACCGACGCTTGTCCCCCCTTCTGCGACTCCCACTCTCATATCGATCAAGGCAGATACGCTCAATATGCTCGAGATCTTCAAGAGCTTTGACTCTGGGGAAGGTGCGCGCAGTTTGGCATTCACGCCAGAGGGCACAACTCTCGCCGCGGCGGGAGGCAACACCGATGACTTCACCATCCATTTATGGGATGTGGTAAGCGGACAGCCCATCCGCACATTGGATGGACACACTGGCATCGTCTGGGATGTGACATTTTCACCCGATGGTCAGATGCTCGCATCGGTATCCAGCGATGGGACGGCGAAGGTCTGGGACTGGCGCACTGGAAACATCCTAAAGGTCTTGGATTTCCCGGGTCAGGTTGCAAGCGTACGCTTTTCGCCCGATGGTCAGGTACTGGCTGTGGGAGGAGTCGATGAGCCGCAAAACCAGATTCAGAACGCCGCCATCTGGACCTTTTCAGTAGGCTCATGGAACCCGTTGTCTACACTCTCCGAATACTGGAACATCACCGCCCTGACGTACTCGCCCGATGGCAGATGGCTGGTCGGCGGTGGAACATCGCGCAACGTTCAAGTGTGGAGAACGAGTGATGGCGCATCCATATTTACCCTCAGCCATGCCCATCAAGTTTCCAGTGCCGCCATTTCTCCCGACAGTTCCACCGTGGCAACAGCAACTTGCGCGACCACCGTAAATAATGAATGTACAGAAGGAGTGGTGTGGCTCTGGGATCTGCTTACAGGAAAACTGATCAAGAAGCTCGCAGGATTTCCTGATGTTGTGGAAAGCGTGGCATTCTCTGTGGACGGTTCTTTCTTGATCGCCGCTTCCCGCAGTGGGACCTTGCGCGTGTTTGCCACCTCCGATTATCAGCCGCAGCTCGTAGCCACGCCTCCGGGCGGGGACGGAGTCCTGGCTTTGTCACCCGATGGCGGACTGCTCGCCACAGGCGGCGCGAATGGAAAGGTATACCTCTGGAAGATCGTGTATCGCCCGTGATCTAAAACAAAAAACACTGACCTTCCTCAGCCCAGTGTTTTCTCATTACCCACTCGAATGTTGGCAATATCAGTTTTAGTTTATCCTCCACTTGGCAGGTGGCGGGACTTGAAATCCTGTTCAATTCGTTCCTGTAAGAACATCTTGATCAAAGATTGATAGGGCACATCGCGCTCGTTCGCCATCTGACGTAAGGCATCTAACAGTGATTCAGGCAGTCGCAGAGAAATCGCCTTGGTGGAAGGTCTCAAGTTTGGGAATAGCACCCGTTCGGCGCTCTTCCAGTTCAGGTATTCGGAGGAATCGTTCTCGCTCCAAAAATCCTGTTCTTCCTCTTCGTTCTTGAAATTAGGAAGTTGCTTTTTCATCACGTGATTATAAAACATATTCTTTTCCTACGGGCTGACTTCCACGAACTGAGACATGGATGTATCCCGTCGATACATACACTTCACTCGTCACAACCGTACAAACCCCTCTCCCGTCTACCGCTCGCTCCGCTCGGGTACGCGTCCCCCACGGGGGAGAAGTTTTTTGCTCCTCAAACCAAACATTGACTTGGAAAATCAGCAACCCCGTCGTGCAGAAAAGAAGTCAACTCCATGCCATCTCCTTTCGGAGAGGGGCAAACCGACACACCGATTAATCATCTCGCTCTGGGTGAGGTCCATTACAATCAAAAAAACACTGACCTTCCTCAGCCCAGTGTTTTCTCTAGATAGTGCTCTAATAGAATTATTAAAGATCCAAGTTTACTCAACCCCTTTTACCCAATCCAAGTCAAACGATCTAATTGCCTTTACTAATCGCATATCGGCTGTCCAAAGTTCAATATCCATCCATTCGGCTAACGCGAGATAATGCGCATCATACGTAGCAGGGAGTTCATATCGCATGGCAATTTCTCTGGCGCGCAGATGTAAATTCTTTTCGTTGACCAGTGTGATCGGCAGATCAAGAGAATATTCAAGCGACTTCCAGATGGTTTCGGGAGAAAGATATTTGTTCTTTTGTTGTTGATATAAACCATTGGTTATTTCATAAAACAATAACGATGGCGCAACCAGGTCTGTTTCATTTTTGACCCAGGAATTCCAAACCTTCTTAATTGGAGCATCATCAGGCAAAAGAACATACCTGAGAACGACGCTGGCATCAACGCAGACTGTCGAGGAGCTGGTCATCGCGTTCTTCCCTCCCTTGGCGGATAATTTCAGCAGGGTCGGGCAAAGTGCGCCCTGCTAATTCAGCACGGATTTGGGCATGTAATTCTTCAAACCTCTTTTTCAAATCAGTCTTTTCTTTTGCCCCAATTAACTGGTCGTATGCCTTCTTGGAAAGGACAACGACTTCTGCCTTCCCGCCTCTTTCCACGATGACGGGGGCGATCTTGGCTTGTTTCATCACATCCCCAAAGTTGATTCGGGCTTTTGTGGCGCTGATTGTCTTGAGCATGGTTACCTCTCGATTGATTAATCGATTAATCAATCGGAAATATACTCCCAAACGGACTGGATGTCAATTTGCCCCTACAACACTCCCGCAACTGGGACAGAACCCCGAACGGTTGACCCACTCCTCCCTCCTCACACGGACTTCCCCGCGCTGGGCTCGAATCATCCTTTGCAACTTCAATTTGCCAATTTCAGGCTCTTGCGGGACAGTATCAATAGTGGTATCATCCCCGTATGCCTAAAATCACAGACATCGTTGACGATATGAAACGCAACCCAAAAGGAATCCGCTTTCAGGATCTCTGCAAAGTCTGCGACCATTATTTTGGAGAGGCACGTCAAACAGGGAGCAGTCACAGAGTATACAAAACTCCTTGGCAAGGCGACCCACGCGTCAACATCCAAAATGACAAAGGCAAAGCAAAAGCGTATCAGGTCAAGCAGGTATTAAAGGCGATTGAAAGATTGGAGGCAGAAGGACATGTTGAAAAATGACCGTTATACCTATCGCATCACCTGGTCGGAAGACGATCAGGAATATGCGGGCTTGTGCATCGAGTTTCCCAGCCTGAGCTGGCTGGACGAAAACCCCGAAGCCGCACTGGCAGGGATTCGTCAGGTTGTCGCGGATGTGGTCAAGGACATGAAGGCAAACAGCGAAACGCCGCCCGAACCGCTTTCCAGCAAACGCTTTAGCGGAAAGTTCATGGTGCGCATTCCGCCTGAGTTGCACCGCAAGTTGGCAATCGAAGCGCAGGAGGAAGGCATCAGTCTTAACCGACTGGCAACGGATAAACTCAGAAAACAGGATATGTAAAATGAAAACAGGCTCATTCGTGAGCCTGTTTTTTCGTGACTGCCAGCAAACCCCTCTCCCGTCTCCCCCAAGGGGGAGAAGCTAAAACCGTCCTCAAACAGAATTTGCTTTGCTACGGAAAATCGTCACAGCCACCAACCGATCAGCCCCCTTCCCATTTGGGATAGGGCGGGGGGATAGGTCTCACACAAACAATCAAAAAAACACTGACCTTCCTCAGCCCAGTGTTTTCTCTTTACAAGTAAGTTACTTCAACTTTTTCCGTCCACGTGCTTTCATAACTGCTGATTTTATATTGCTCCGTTTTTCCCCTCAGTCTTGGCTTGTTTTTGAGTTTGGCGAATAAGAATTCTCAAAGCCTTATTGACACTCTTGGAGTCTGGGAAATGAGCCTTCACATCCTCATCAAGAAGAATGGCATCTTCTTTAGGCACAACATGCTTGGTGGCGACAGTACCGTCATCTTTTACAACACGGACAGAATATCCTTTGTTGCATGTCTTTAACATCTTTGCCACGCACGCCTTTTTTGCCTTCGAGATTGTATTCGGGCAACATATTGTCGTTTTGAGTTTTATTCGTTTTCTTTTTCTTCATAGCGTTTCTATGTGGTATTGTACCCAATTTCAAAAGCAACAGCCCCCTTCCCATTTGGGAAGGGCGGGGGGATTAGGTCCAACCGACACGCCGATCAATCACCACCCTCTGGGTGAGGTCACTTTTCCCTCCTCACACGGACCTCCCCGCGCTGGGCTCAAATATTCCTCCGCCATCCCTCGTCACAACCATAGACAGCGCCTCTCGCCAAAAGGCACCCATCTCCTTTAGGAGAGGGGACGGGGGAGAGGTCCTTTGAATAATCCTTCGCAATTTCAAACAAAAATGCTTCCAACCAATTTGGAAGCATTAATTTCAATCATCTACAATCTTCTTCACAGCCTTTTTCACAAAATCTGGAAGTGGCACTTTTGTCTTTTGTGCTTGTTGTTTCAGTTTTTCATAAGTCTGTACTTCATCTTCCTCCCAAATAATGTCTGCTCTTCTGATCTCGCGTAAGGCAACATGGACATAATTTTCAGGATTTGCCCAATAGCAATTTAAGCAAATATTTGGGGACTTCTCGTGAATCCAGTTCTCACAATGTTCACAAGACCAAGACTTGGCTCGATTGCATGAACCACAAAGCAACATGAAGTCATCAGGGTTAAGTTCTTCTTGGATGTCTCCAGCAACTTCATAAGGTACGCGATGGTCAACCTGTAAGTAACGATGTTCAAACCTGCCTGAACAAATAGAGCATTTACCATCTTGCTTTTCATAAAGAAAATCTTTGAGACTCTTTGGAAAAGTCCGTCTGCCTTGTAGCCTACCGCTACGGATTTGAGCACTATCGCCAAAACGATATGCGGCAATTGTGTGTCCATCTGAATGTTTCACTCGAAAAGTTTCAAGTGGAATTCCTGCTTCTCGTACGTCTCGTGCCGCTCTTGGTGGATGGTTATAACCATATTCTTTTTCAAGTTCTTCTGTGGTTATAAAACCGTGTGCAAGAATATGCTCAATTACAATGCGAGCACGTTTGTTTGATATTTGCTGAAGCAGTCGCTTTATTTCTTCATTCTGCTTTGATGATTTTGCCATTAGGAAACCCCTTTAAATTTAGAATTCGAAAAGAACTGGCTGATGAGATACTTTCTGTTCAAGCATGTGAATTGGCTCGATTCCCAATTGTCCGACTAGGTTTTTAGACAGGTATACTGATTCGATTGTGACATCGTCTCTGCCCAGCAAGGTGGCTTGTGTTGAGCGCCCAGCATTTATTTCAAGACGATACATTTCAAGTTCTTCTGGCAAACTCTGACCATAAGATTTTTTTCCTGTTCGCCCATCGTAGCTCAGAACAAATGGAACATTTCGGTTATTGAGTCTCTTTAACTCATGCATAAACTCGTCAAAATCAATTCCACTGAAATACCTTGGATCGCCAGTAGAGCAAACACCCTGGTATGGTGGATCCATATAGACAAGATCAGTTGGCTTTGCGAGTGATAAGACTTCTTTGTAATCTGTACTTGATGTAGCTGTTTTTCCAGATAAAAGTTTTGAAACAGCAAGAATATCTTCTGACATTTGTTGCGGATTACGTCCTAAGCGCCGATTATCAGGGCTTTGGTTGAATTCACCATTTGCATTGTAACGAACAGAAGCCTTAACACAACGGGCTAACAAGTAAAGTAAATAATCAGGCTGTTTAGTCTTATTAAATTCGTCACGCACAAAATCGTAGAACTCTCTTTCATTTCCTTGCTGTTTCAACCAGAGATGCTTATATTGTTCGGAGATTTTCTTCGGGTGATTAATGATTTCATCCCATAAAGAAACCAATGGCTGATTTACATCATTGATATGAAATTGAGTTGCTTTTCCTTGCGCAGCAGTTGCAATTGAAATTGCCGCCGAACCCGCAAAAGGCTCGAACAAAGTATAAACATCCTGCTGGAAGAATGGCAGGATATATTTAGCAAGATTTCGCTTACTTCCTTGATATGGAATTGGATGTGGAATCTTCATTATTGATATCCTATAAAACGATTATACAGCATGACAAAATCAAAACCCCAACTCCTTCAAATTCTGCTCCTTACTCCTCTTTTCCTTTCCTCCCAACAACTCCTTCCAAAACTCATCGTCATACCGACGTGAGCGCACAGGCAGCGGCATCGGCACACCCCAGCCGAGCAGCAAAACCTCCTCCTTCGGTTGGAGTCGCGCCAGCATACCGCGCAAAGCCTCCCGTCCCGCCAGACCCGAGAGCACAGCGTGGATATCGTCCTCGTCACCGAGCCAGCCTGAGATGCGCGTCCCCAACTGCGACATCACCTCGTCATAGATTTGCGACGGGCGCTGGTCCACGATCAACAGCGTCACATAATACTTGCGCAGTTCGCGTGCGATGGTCGCAAAGGTCGTCTGCGCCGCCATCTCGCGGTTCAACAACTTGTGCGCCTCCTCCACCACGATCACCAACGGACGCGGCTCCTCTTTGCCATGCGTTCTGAACGCGTTGGTCTTATGCTCCCACGCCACTGCGGATCTTCCGCGTCAACAGGTTCGACACCAGCAAGTAATCCAGGTCGCTTTCGTGTTCGCCAAACGACAGCACCACATGCTGACCGTTCTCCAGCGACTGGATGATCTCGCTGCACGCTGTCCGCCGCGGGCTTCTCGACGATATACGGCTTGCCGAACAACCGCCGCATTTTATCGTGCAGTCCCTCCGCCGCCGCCACATTCACACCGTTCGCATTCGCCCACGCCGCCACACTATCAGGATGCGGCACCTTCTTCATCTTCCCCTTTTCATCTTCGACCTCGATCTCCTCGCGGTTCATCACCTTGAACTTCGCAAACCAATCATCCCGAAACGACCCATACAACGCATTCAACGTCGTCGGAGTGGTCTCGCGCAGATTCAACTCACGCATCAACGTCTCAATATCACTTGTGGATATGTCTCCCGTTGAGATTTCCAAATTAAAATCAGGGACCTGCCCTCTGATGGTGGATCCGCCTCCCAAGCCGACGATTCGTACCTTCGACTTGAACTTGGTCTTCAGTCCCGTCACGGCTTTTTTCGTATCTGACGCCACATCGTCAAAGCCATACTCATTGTGCATATCCAGCACGAACACCGAGGCCTTGTTGTAATGCATCAACCCCGCCAACACCAGCCGCGTCAAAAACGACTTGCCCGTACCCGTCGCCCCGAACACCCCCGACGACCTCTGCACGAACTTCTCCATGTCAATGCACACAGGATGATTCTGCTCACGCGTATACCCGATGATCAAATTGCCCTTCTCATCAGGACTGCCGAAGATCTCCGCAATGTCACCTTCATTCGCCAAAAACACCTGCGCATGATGCGGCGGAATATTCTTCACAGGCAAAATGCGCGGCTCATCTTTCAAGCCTGCCGCAATCTTCCCTGCCAATCCTTATAAGCCGCCGTCCCCAACTCAGGACCCACCTCCAACATCAAATTCGGCAACACCTCAAGGTTGGCATACAACGTCTGTCCATGCAACGCCTGAGCGATATGCGGGGGGAAGCGTCCATCCATCTGCTCCGAAGCAAACCGCTCATCCGTCGCCCCCAACTGGATATCCGTCACGATCCCATAATAATTCCACTCCCCGCTTTGGATCACCACAAACGCCCCCTCCTGAATCTCCTGCGGCGAAACGATCAACCTCACCTGGAAGCTTTCCTTCAACCCGCCCCCAACTAAATATCCAATTTTTGTTCGTGTTCCATAATATCTCCTAATCCGTCATTGCGAAGAGGGCGTTAGCCCGACGACGTGTGCCCGTCAGGGTAAGCAATCTCAAAATTTCATCCATACATCGCTGGTTGAGTAGTCCCGCATGCTCTTCGCGGGACGTATCGAAACCACACGTAAAATTTCAAAATAATATTTCCGCTTACTCCACAATATGGTTTCGATATGCCCTTCGCAACAACCGCTCAGTGCTACTCGACCACCGGTTGAAACCAAATCCCGAAGGGATGAAACGATCATAGAATCGACCAACCAATTCACCTCAACCCCGAAGTGTCATAGCTCGTTATCAAATTCATGTCATCGCTTCGCGATTTACAATCTTCATTCATCCAAATCTAAAATCCTGCCATCCCTTCGGGATTGAAAAAACTATTTTCATTTTAGATACTCACCTTATAAATCCTCGAAGTAAGTATTCCATCTTGTATTCGCACATACCGATAATGCGGCGGCGCCAACACTACCATAGGCTCATCGGTCCTCGCAAACTGAAACGCCGTGGAGCGCAATCCTAAAATCGGAACGCCCTTATATTCCTCTTCATACGTGAGATGCAAATGTCCGCATAAAATCCCCAACACCTTCTCCTTGTTTGGCAGAACCACATCCCAGAACTCATTGAGATTATCCGCCAGAAAGCCATCCATCCAGCGAATGCCAATTCTCTTCACCTGCTGGTGACTCACAATGACGGACGGCAAATCCGATTCCAACGCCTTTGCCAGAAACTCACGCGTCTCAGGGAAAAGGAATGCCTTGGTCTCAGGCCCCCAATCCATAATGATGAACTGCACACCTTTATGCACAAAAGTAAAGTTGTACAACTTCACTGGCTTTGTATCCGAAAACAGATAACGCGTCATCAACTCACGGTTATCGTGATTGCCTGGCAGAAAATACGCAGGGAAATCCTTCAATCCTTCGATATTAATTTTCTGCGGTCCTGGCAGCGCCGCGGACGAATGTATTCCTAGAAGTTTCTTCGCTGCTTTGTAGGTCTCATCCGTGCATGGATCAACCAGATCACCAGTTGAAATAATAAAATCCGCTTTGTCAGCTACATTCTCTGAAATATGCCGCATCACCATGCGAAACGCGTAGCCGGGACAAAATCCCTCGCGCAAGGCTTCTTCTGATTCAAGCAGGTGATGATCGGTGATCTGTACGAACGAAAAACCAGTCATCCTCAAGCACCCACATCGCTCAACGCGCCGAGTACTGCCATCAACGTCGGGTAATCGTCACGCAACAAAGTGATCACTTCCTGCGTCGCCCGTTCCTGCCAACTCTTATCCACATGCGCAGATTGCGCCTGCAAAATATGCGCCGCGACCACTTCACCAACAGGCACATCCTTCGAATTCATGATATGCCTGAAATACCCGAACTTCTGGGTAAACCTTCCCGTATCCACTTCATCGCACAAACAGATCACATCCAAACTCAACGGCGGACGCGGCGGCAGTAGATGGTATATCCTTCCATCCTGTTCATAGCCCACCGCCAAAACGGACATTTCCACTGGAACGATGCGATTCTCGCGATTATCGCGCATGACATCATCACTGACATTGTTTGAGGTTACAAGTTGACGCACCAGCCCGTCATCGTCAATGTGTATATCGTGGATCAGCCCGAAGATCTTATAGCCATCCCCCAGCGGCGCAACGACCAACGCGCCAAATGACGGTACATTCATTTGATTCACGCGGCACCCCGCCGTGAATCCTGAAATTCCTGCCCGCAATAAACGTCCAATTTCGATTGGTTGAGTCATATCCTTTTATCCTTCCGTCATTGCGAGGGCGCTCTCCCTGGCACCGCCCGCCCGGGCAGGTGTGTTCTTTGCCCGAAGCAATCTCCTACAACGTGTTGGGGATTGCTTACCCTGACGGGCACACGTCGTCGGGAAGAGCACCCTCCTCGCAATGACGATAAATTATCTTCTCGTTCTTCCCTTCAAATCCTTCGCGGACTGTTTGTACGAACCATCATCCAAGTCTTCGTTGTTCTTGCGTAATTCCAGAGTCAGCAATTGCTCGATCTGTTGTTTCTCCTCATTCTTTACGACCGCCGTCTCATGCGCCCGATGGAGCAGATACGGATACGGTCTGCTTCCCATCATTCTGCATTGCTCGACCAGAACTCCATGCAACAAGTCCAACTTCTCCTTATCATCCACCACCCACTTGGGGATTTCGACCCGCACGGGCCAGGGATGTCCCTGTGTGCCGACGTTGAGATAGAAGAAGTGCAGGGACAAAACGCCTTTGTAATTCTTCTCTGAATTCGATTGAATATGGAATACTGCCGAGCGATGCCCGGGCGGCAAAAGCGGGTTTTCCCTTTCGCCATAGAGCCAGCGATCGCTCACGCCGCGCAATGGATGAAACTCGCGCAGTTTTTGAAGTTGTTCGTTATCTGCCATCATAATTTCAAGCAAGCGGATAACCAGATCGGCGGATGGTTTATCTACATAGCCCGCTGTGATCACACCGCGTGACTGTAAACGGGAAAGAACGCCTTTGTATTTTTCAACATAATCGAAATAGGATTGACTGTCCTCGCCTTTAGCGCCCCATAACTCGACGGGCCCATCTGTAAATGTGACGACAGGTCCCTCGATGCTTTTGGATAACTCGTCCAATTTGGTGCGTTCGGCGACATCGCGTTTGAGGGCGACCATGCCGTCTGAAAGCGGGATGCCGTTGGGGAGCAGGTCGTCGCCGAAAAGTAATTCGCTTTCGGTATCGATCCTGGGCGATTCGCCCGAGTTGAGTCTCATTGTGATCGCGCCGACATTGACCAGCGAAAACTGGATGGCGGCGTGACGGTCTGGGTTGATCTGCGAGCCGTCAGCGGCGATCAAGGTGGCTTGGATAACAGAGGCAGGCGGGGGGTAGGAAGAGGCGAGCGGCTCGTCGAGCGGCAACGCGCAACGGATGTTTTGATCAATCGCTTTGGCAGAATCCACTTTGGCGTGTAGGAAATCCAATTGAGACGCGTAGAAAGTCAGCAATTCACGCGCTTTGATCCGCCTTTCTTCCAAAGTCTTCTTGCGTTCGCGCGCGCCTTTGCCGATCTCTTGTATCTTTGCGTAGATTTGCTGATAATCTATTGGCATATTGTTTTCCCGTCATTGCGAGGAGCGTTCGTTGCGACGACGTGTGCCCGCCAGGGTGAGCAATCTCCTCATGAAGAGGGAGATTGCTTCGGGCTATCGTCCTCGCAATGACGTATATACGTTAGAACAAATGTACCAGAATTGTACAGGCAAACCGGCTAAAATTCAAGAACAAACCCGGAACTTTTTATAACTGCCGGCGTCTTACCAGCGAAGTAAATTTTCAATAGGAGTGTATAACATGAAGACCAAATCCATTTTTGTTGTAGCAGTGGCGTTGACCGCGCTTTTGGTGAGCGCCTGCGGACCCACCACCATCAACCAGGCGGCACAACCGCTTCAGCGGACGATCAATGTATCAGGCTCGGGCACAGCGTATCTGGTGCCGGATATTGCCTATATTTATCTGGGCGTGCATACGGAACTCTCGTCTGCGGCAGAGGCTGTGACTGACAACAACAACCAGACGCAGAAGATGATCCAGGCACTGCGCGACTTTGGCGTCGATGCAAAGGACATCCGCACGACCAATTTCAGCATCTATCCCAATGACAAGTATGATCCACAGAGCGGCGCGCCTACCGGCGAAAAGACTTACACGGTGGATAACACTGTCTACGTCACTGTGCGCGATCTTGACAAACTCGGCGACCTGCTCGATACCGTCATTGCGGCGGGCGCGAACACGGTCAACAGCATCCAGTTCGATGTGGCTGATAAGGAAGCCGCCCTCAAGCAAGCCCGCGCCGACGCGGTGCAGGATGCCAAGGATCAAGCCGCTGAACTTGCAGACGCGGCAGGTGTGAAGTTGGGTGAAATCCAATCCATCAGTTTTTACGATAACCAGCCCGTCCCGTTCTCTGAAGGTAAGGGCGGCGGCGGAGCCGTAGCACAGGCGGCTGTACCGATTCAACCCGGACAGTTGACCTTCACCGTGACCGTCAGCATGACATACGATATCAAGTAAGACATCCGCCCGTTTCTTTCTGGACTTTGAACCTGCTTCTGTTTCGAGGAGCAGGTTCTTTTCTTTGAGTTTTCCCCCTCTCCCTTTGGGAGAGGGCTGGGGTGAGGGCGGTTATAATCCTAAAATCTTAGCGTTCTCCGCATCTTTGCGGTGTAAAGGAAATTACAAATGCTCAAAGTTGGATACATCGGTCTCGGATTAATGGGCAAATCCATCGCCCGCAATATTCTCAAAGCAGGATTTCCCCTCTTCGTTCATAATCGTTCACATGCCGCCGTGGATGAACTCGTCGCCGAAGGCGCGATTGCTGCCTCCACGCCCGCGGTAGTCGCCGCACAGGTGGATGTGGTCTTCACCAATCTTCCTGATACACCCGACGTTGAACAGGTTGTGCTGGGCGAAAGAGGTATCATGGAAGGCGCGCATCATGGACTTATCTATGTTGACAACTCCACGATAAAACCTGCAACGGCACGGATGCTCGCAGATAAGTTATCTGTAAAAGGGACAGTTGCTTTGGACGCGCCAGTTTCGGGCGGCGACATCGGCGCAAAGAACGGCACTCTCACCATTATGGTTGGCGGCAACGCATCCGCGTTGGAGAAGGTCATGCCAATATTCGAGGCAATGGGCAAGACGATCACACATGTCGGTGAAGCGGGAGCAGGTCAGGTTGCCAAAGCCGCCAACCAGATCATGGTCGCCGCGCAGATGGTGGCGATGGGTGAGCTGCTCGTCTTCTCGAAGAAAGCTGGCGTTGACCCGAAGAAAGTTGTCGAAGCCATCAAAGCCGGCGCGGCGCAATGCTGGACTCTGGATGTCAAACCACCGCGTCTATTCGATGGCAATCGCAATCCCGGTTTCAAAGCGTACATGCAATTGAAGGACCTGGGAATTATTCTGGATACTGCGAAGGAATACGATATTCCCATATCAAGCACAATTGAAAATACCAAACTCTTCCAACAGATGATCGACTCAGGCATGGGCGAATTGGATAATTCCGCGGTCGTGGGAGTGATCGAGAAATTGGCAGGGGTCGAGATTCCATAAATAATCCGGTGGTTGAGTAGGCAGTCTCGCGCTGAGCGGAGGGCGGAGCGTTTGTTGCGAAGCCCGCAGTCGAAGCGTCAGCCGCCGTATCGAAACCACCTTGTAACCAAAAACACTTTGCTTAGTGGTGGTTTCGATACGCCCTCAGCTATCGCTTCGGGCTACTCAACCACCGGGTCAAAATTAACATGAAAAAATATTTCCCCACCCTCCGCGATTATGCACTCATCATCATCGCATCGTTACTACAGGCGTTATCCTTGCGCCTGTTCTTTATCCCTGCGCAACTGGCGTCGGGAGGCGTGAGCGGTATCTCGCAGTTGATCAATCACTTCACAGGCTGGCCCATTGGCTTGATGATATTGATCGGTAACCTTCCATTGTTTGCCTTGGGCTGGCGTTTCCTCGGTGGATATCGCTTTGCTTTGCGGACGGCTACTGCCATCGTCACTTATTCTTTGCTTACCGATCTGTTATTGAAAACACCTCTCTTTGCCGCGGACGGCGCAGGCACCGCGCTCATCAATGACTTGCAAGGCGACATTTTTTAAGCGCACTCTATGGAGCCATCATCAGTGGCATCGGGTATGGATTGGTCTATCGTGCACGCGGCACCAGCGGCGGCTCGGACATCCTTGCGCGCATCCTCAACAACTGGCGCGGCATTCCGATGACACAGAGTTACCTGATTGTGGATACGGCCGTCATCCTCGGAGCGGGATTTGTCTTCGGCTGGAAAGAAGCCTTGTACGCCATGATCGCCCTCTATGTGAGCGGACTTGTCGCCGAGACTACCCTCGAAGGCGGCGGGACCGTCCGCACGGCGATGATCGTCACCAGCGAACCGAAAGCCGTTTCACAACGCATCCTTGAACAACTCATCCGCGGCGTCACCGTCCTTGAAGGGACAGGCGCTTTTACCGGAGCAGAACGTCCCGTTTTGTATTGTGTCATCACTCGCTCGGAAGTAGTCAAGGCTGAAAAGCCATTGTCAATGAAGTTGACCCGCGTGCCTTCATGGTCATTGGATATGCACATGAGGCGTTGGGTGAGGGATTTCAGCCGTTGAAATCGTAGAAAACTTATGCAATATAAATACGCTAAAGAACAACAGGATTATTCAGACTTTGCCAGCGGCAGAGTATTTCATAGTCTGCCGGGGCATCCCGCTTTTCCCATTCGGTTGGCGAGTGAAATATTCCAACGTTGTCTGGAGCATCGTAACGCCATTTATGGTATTTCAACGCTCTGCACCTTGTATGATCCATGCTGTGGCGCGGCTTATCATCTCAGTGTATTGGCATATTTGCATGGAGAATTCATTCGGGAGATCATCGCTTCCGATGTAAATGAAAAGGCGGTCGAACTGGCGAAGCGAAATCTTGGGTTGCTTGATATGGCTGGTTTGGATAAACGCATCGATGAAATTACTGCGATGCTCGAACAATATGGCAAAGATTCTCATAGGGATGCTTTGAAAAGTGCATCTGTTTTGAAAGAGAAACTCTCAGAAAAGCATCCGTTGGCGACAAAGGTTTTTCAGGCAAATGCCATGAACGGTGAAGAGATTTCAAGAAACATAAAACCTAAATCTGTGGATATTATTTTTACAGATGTCCCGTATGGACAGCATTCCAACTGGCATGGCTCAGATGTGTCGAATCCGTTATGGTCAATGCTCGATGTGCTTTATGATGTGTTGTCCCCATCGGGTATTGTTGCCGTTGTTTCTGACAAACGACAAAAAGCATCGCACGAGGCGTATCAACGAATTGAACAATTTCAAGTGGGAAAGCGACGGGTATTGATGTTGAAACTTATTTGAAAGCGATTGTCAATGATGCGCGCCTTCATGGTCATTGGGAGAGGGATTTAGATAGTTGAAATCGTAATCCTCTGTTGGGTGGCGTTTTATGGTGTTGGGATTCCTTGATATGCATTCTCTAACGCTGTTTTACACCACTCATTTGTAACATCGAACTTTACGCCTTGTTCGAGAGATGTGATAGCAAATTCAAAATTGCCCATTTTGGTATAAGTGATGCCTTGTGCGCAGTATATATAAGACTTTGTAGCCATCAAGTTAGTGGATAAAGCAAGGGCTTTTTGGTAATCAGCAATTGCTTCATCGAACTGTTGAGTTTCCGCAAACGTATTGCCGCGCCAGACATAAAAGTCTGCATAATTGGGATCAATCTCTATAGCCTTATTCAAATCCGATAAAGCTAAATCGTAATTCTTGTGTGCTAAATAAATAACACCGCGATAAGCATAAGCCTTATTAAAACCTGGATCGATTTCAATTGTCTTTGTATAGTCAGCAATAGCCAAATCTGTTTTGCCTTGTGAATCATAAATTAAGCCACGCGTAAAATAGAGCAGTTCTAAACTTGAATTGAGTTCAATTGATTTGTTAAGATTTTCGATTGCTATATCGGGCTTTTCGAGGGCTGAATATGCTAAACCCAGGCAATAATAGGCGTTCCAGTACTTTGTTTCTAATTTAAGGGCATGATTACAATCAGAGATAGCTAAATCATTTTGCCCTTGCTGAACATATGAGAGACCGCGATTTAGCCATGCTTGTGGCTCCATTGGATTGATTTCAATTGATTGGGTAAATTCGATGATAGCCAAATCATATTGACTTTGGTCCATATAGACAGCACCACGATTGATGTAAGCACCCGTAGCAGTTGGAATAATCACAATGATTTTGGAGAAATCAGATATCGCCTGATCGTATTGTTTTAATCTCGAATAAGAAAGACCACGATAGGTATACGTAGTAATATAATATTCGTTAATTTCAATTGCTTTGCTACAATAAGTGATTGCCGTTTCGTATTGTTTTTGTGTATTGTAAGCGAGGCATTTATCAACTGCATCTTTTAGGTTTTCATTAAATTCTAAAGCTAAACGGTAAGTAGCTAGCCCCAATTTTTCATAACCTGCTGAAAATTCAATATTGCCAAGTTGGACGAGGACTCTTGAAAATGAATTGAATGAAATATAAATTGCGAGTGAAAGAATAATAAACATAAAAATGATAGCCAAAAATTTTGAGGGCGGAACTACCAACCAAAACTGCTTTGGTAATTCAGTCTGGATATTTTGATCAATTTCTAGGTTTTCGTCTTGATCTGTATATTGCAGATTTTTCGCGCCAAGAATATTAATTCTTGCCAAACGGTTTAGCAAAATAAAAAATTGGGTTTTGAATAGAAAAAATGATGTCACTATTAATAAACAACATGCAACCACGATTATTGCTTGATTACTCAAAGATATCTCCAATTTTTTACGCAAGTGTTTGACTAAGGATTATGTGTCAGTGGTATACCCTTACAGGCACTTTGTAATATCCAAAATAGGGTTTACACCACCGTGGGTTAATGCTCTACGAACAAATTACCTTCTTTTCTTCTTCCCCATCTTATATCCCAACCTCATCATCGCATTCTCGTCATCACGCCAGTCTTTCAACACTTTTGCGCGCAACTCCAAAAACACTTTTCGTCCGCCCATCTCTTCGATCTCTTTGCGCGCCGCGCTCCCGATGGCTTTCATCATCGTCCCGCCTTCGCCGATCAGAATTCCCTTTTGCGAATTGCGTTCCACAAAGATCGTCGCGGCGATGTATAACATTCCATTCTCGCGTTCCTTGAAATCATCGATGCGCACGCCCACCCCATGCGGCACTTCCTCGCGCAGGTTATTCAAACACGCCTCACGGATCAAGTCCGCGGCGATGTCGCGTTCGTACGAATCCGTGACCTGGTCTTCTTCAAACTCCGGTTCACGAAACGGACTGAACGAAACGAGCAACTCGACCAATTCATTCGAGATTAAGATCATGCGTTGCAGAAATGGGATATGGAGCTCGCCTCTTTCTTGACCGACGCCTGATACGCTTCGAGATTCCGGTTCAAAACCTCAGCGGGGATCAGGTCCATTTTGTTCGCGGCAAGCACAAGCGGAGTCCGACGCGGGAGCTTGCTGAGCAGGAGCTCCGATCTGTTTGTCCTCATCCGTTGGTTTGACAGACGAATCCACCAGCCAGAGGACCACATCCACGCCTTCGAGCGAACCCTCGGCTTCCTGATTTAGAAAATTCCCAAGCTTATGGCGCGGGTTGTGGATGCCGGGCGTATCCACAAAAACGAGTTGATATTTGTCAGCCGTGAGAATCCCCAACTGACGTTTGCGCGTGGTCTGCGGCTTGGGCGAAACCGCCGCGATCTTTTGACCGAGCAAAGCATTGAGCAAAGTTGATTTGCCCACATTGGGGCGCCCTACGATGGCGATGAAGCCGGAGCGAAAATCATTCATGGGTGTATCTTATCATGCCATCACCGCACCTTCCATCCTCAATAACCATTCCTTTGTAGGCAATCCCTCTCCGCCGCCGTAGCCGTGGAGTTTGCCATCCGCGCCGATCAGGCGGTGACAGGGAATCACCAGCGGCATGGGGTTCATGGCATTCGCCGCGCCCACGGCGCGATAAGCATTGGGACGATTGATCTCGCTGCGCAATATCAATGTAGGTGCGCGTCTCGCCATAGGGGATTCGGAACACAGCTTGCAAAGCCTCACATTGAAATGGAGTGAAGGATGTCCAATCAATGGGAATGGTGAAGGCGGTGCGTTTACCGTTCAGGTATTCACGCAATTCTTTTGCATAGGGTGCGATCCTTCTTACGTTGGGTTGGATCGGTCGCTTGAGGCGCGCGAGATACGAATCAAATTCGGGCTGGGATTCTGCCCATTCAACCGCGACCAGACCGAAGTCTGAGGCGGCGAGGCGGAAGTCTCCGAGAGGAGTCCCGTTCAGTTCACCGGTGTAAATTGGAGAGTCAGTCGTTTGCATTTGCATCCCTGTAAGTTGTCGAACAATCGTAGGGCAAGCGTAGGTTTCACGTCAAGTACGTTTAAGTCCCTTATGATAAATTAGAGGCAGTAAGGTGATTTCTCTTCTCCTCCTTTCGTAAGGGAACCGCGGTCGGCGTCCGCGGTTCTCGTATTTAACGGGGACAACAGCATTATACAATGCCCACGGTCACAAATTGCGCATCCCCTTCTTAAAATAAGAAAGCGCAATTTGTGACCGCTCTGGGTATAATAACCCCGCCAACCCTATTTGTGAGGATACCATGCCAGTACAAATCACCATTATCGGTCTCGGACAGATCGGCGCTTCGATCGGGCTTGCCCTGAAAGCACGCGGCGCAAATATCCATATTGTGGGGAATGATAAAGATTCTCAAACCGGAAAAGCCGCGCAAAAAGCCGGCGCTGTGGACGATTTCAAATACAACCTGCCTGACTCTGTGCGAAACGCGGGCGTCGTGATTCTTGCATTACCCTTTGGGGAAGTGCGCGAGACATTGGAATTGATCGCGCCTGATCTTCAAGAGGGGACTCTGATCCTCGACACGGCTCCTTCCAAAGCGACGGTTGCCGCGTGGGCGAACGAGCTGATCCCTCAGGGACGGTTTTACGTGGGTCTCGCCCCAGCCATTCATCCGGACTATTTACATGGTATCGAATTCGGTTTGAATGCCGCACGCGCGGACCTTTTCGAAAAGGGAGTGATGGTGGTCACAGTGCCTCCCCGCACACCCGAAAATGTATTCAATCTCACACTAGACTTTATCAATTTGCTTGGCTCACTTCCCCTGCTGATGGATACCGCCGAAGCGGATGGCATATTGGGTTCGGTACAGATACTCCCTCAACTTGCAGCAGCAGCTTTATTGGATGCAACACTCGATAAACCCGGCTGGCAGGAAACGAGGAAACTGACAGGGCGTCCATATGCGGCAGTGACATCGGGGCTTGCCTATCATGACGATGCCGCGTCCTTACGCGAAGCCGCGCTGGAGAACCGTGAGAATGTTGTCCGTTTGCTGAACAGTTATATTGCATCGCTGATCAGCCTGCGCGACGAGATCGACTCCAATGACCGCGACGCGCTTGCCAAACGATTGGAAAATGCCTGGGCTGGTCGCATCCGCTGGTTCGATGAACGCACCGAAGCCGACTGGTTGAACAAGGAAGGGCAGAGGATCGATGCTCCCTCCTTCGGCGACCGCATCAACCAGATGCTCTTTGGCTCCCTGGCAGACCGCACAAAGCCCAAGTAAGTGGATAAGTGTTATTGCTATATCGTCGAATGCGCCGACGGGACGTATTACACCGGCTGGGCAGTTGACCCTGGGAAGCGCGTTGCCATGCACAATAAGGGACGCGGTGCGAAATATACTAAAATGCGCAGACCTGTGAAATTGGTCTATATAGAAGAACAACCAGATCGCTCGACTGCATTAAAAGAGAACGCGCAATCAAAAAGATGACGCGTGAGGGAAAACAAAAATTATTCATGTAGGGGCGGGTCTGAGACCCGCCCCTACGATATTAATCGGTAAACAATGGCAAATGTCCCAATGAAATAATATTGTTCCACTGCGCGCGGTCGCCTTCGGTGAAGATCGCCGTCTCTGCCACTACGGCCGCGGACGCCTTGGCGAGGATCATCCGCATCGCCTGCAAAGTGGAACCGGTGCTGATCACATCGTCTACGATGACAACCTTCCCATCTTGTATCAATTCGCGGTCTTTCTGGTCCAATATCAATGTCTGTGGTTGACCGGTTGTGATGGATAGCGTCTCTGCCATAAGCGCATCGCCCATGTAGGGTTTATAGGATTTACGTAACACCGCATAAGGCTTCTTTGTTTCAACAGACAACGCGTATGCCAGTGGGATGGACTTTGCCTCCGCGGTCACTAACACATCGTACTCCATGTCTTCAAGTTTCTTTGCCAGCTCCTTCGCACAAACTTGGACAAATTCCGTATCCCCAAGGATATTGAGAATGGCAATCTTCAATCCCGGCTTGATCTCGAACAGACGCAGGTCGCGCTTTACCCCGGCAACTTCAACAGTATATGTTTCATTGTTGGACATGATCCCGCTCCTCTTGTCATTCTGAGCCCTTCGACAGGCTCAAGATAAACTCCGCGAAAAAATCACTACGATCATCTCAGAGACTTTTCGCTCTGCTCAGAGTGACATGTTTATAGATAATTTCTCGTGCGTAGTTTATCACAATTCAATTTATAATATTCACATCAAAAAAACTTCGGAAGTCTGCATTAATTCGTCTCCGTCCACGAGTTGTCAAAAAGGACTTCCGAAGTTTGGGTGAAACCATGCTCCCCGACCTGCGCCTCAACGACCACCTGCGACTCCGTAAACAACATCCATGCGGCTCCTACGAATGGACTGTTACGCGTCTCGGCGCGGATATCGGACTCGAATGTAAGGGATGCGGGCGTCGTGTTATGCTTACACGGCGTGAACTCGCCAAACGTCTCAAAACCAACCTCACAGAACACAAAGAAGATGAACAACACAACTCCTAGAAAACCTCACATCGTCTTTTACTTCTCCGATACCGGCGGCGGACATCGCTCCGCCGCGGAAGCCATCATCGAAGCCATCAACATTGCCTACAAGAACAAGGTCACCCTAGAGATGGTGGACTTCTTCAAGGATTACGCACCGCGTCCCTTCAACCGTGTGGGCGAAATGTATCCTTATATGGTCAAAGCGCCAAATCTTTGGGGGGCGGGCTTCCACGCCACTGATGGACGCGCACAAGCCCGCTTCATCACAACCACCGCCTGGCCCATCGCGCGCCACGCGGCAAAGTCGCTCGTGCGCGGACATCCTGCTGATCTGATCGTCACCGTCCACCCTTTTGCAAACTCATTTGCCTTACGCGCGCTTGGAAAGAATCGTCCGCCCTTCATTACCGTGGTGACCGACATGGTCACCACCCATGCCCTCTGGTTCGATAACCGCGCCGACCTGATCCTCGTCCCCACGGAAACAGCGCGCAAACGTGCACTTAAAAATAAAATGCCCGAGGAAAAAGTCCGTGTGGTTGGCTTGCCCGTTGCCGATAAATATTGCAAACCCTTGGGAAGAAAAAGCACCCTGCGAAAAAAACTCGGTTGGCCGCTCGACAAGCCCATCGTCCTGATGGTGGGAGGCGGGGATGGAATGGGTCCCCTGGCGAAAACCGCACGTGAAATAGACGCCTCAGGTCTGGACCTGAGTCTGGTCATCGTTTGCGGGCGGAATCAACGTCTGAAATCGAATCTCGAAGCCGAGAACTGGGAGAATCCAACATTGATCTATGGCTTCACGCGTGACATGCCAGACTTCATGCGCGCTTCCGATTTCATTGTGACAAAGGCAGGTCCCGGCACGGTCGCAGAAGCGCTCAATGCAGAACTGCCCATCATTCTGTATTCAAAATTGCCCGGTCAGGAAGATGGGAATGTCACCTTCGTGCAGGAGGAAGGCGCTGGTGTATGGGCGCCCAAACCACAGGACGTTGTCCGCACGCTTACGCGTTGGGTATCGCGACCCGCCGAACGAAAAAAGGTGATCGAAAACTGCCGCCGCGCCGGACGCCCCGAAGCCGCACGAACGATCGCAAAAACCATTGGAGAAATGTTGGGGCTGGAAAACTAAAGAGTGCGTCGCACCAAACGGGGAATCTTGTCCTGTAAAACAGAAATATCCTCCTGACTTGATTCGTCCAATTGAGTAAGGTGCGACGCACCCACTTGACAAATAACTACTGTTTCTGCGGCTGCATATACACCGTGTGAATGGGGAAAGGAATATCAATACCGTGTTTATCCAAAGCCTTCTTGATCAACGAAAAAGCAGAATCTTTCGCGGCAATCGGGTTGGTCTTGGATGTGTCTATCCAGAAATACGTGCTCAACTCCAGGGCTGAATCGCCAAAGTTGGAAAAGCCGATCAATGGACCCGGCTCGGAGATATACCCGGGAACACTTTGGATCGCCTCCAAAACCACGTTGCGCGCAACTTCAATATCTGTATCATATCCAACGCCGACAGGCAGTTCGATGCGCCTGCGATTGGCGCGGGTGTAATTGATGATTGGGCTTGCCAAAATATCGGCATTGGGCAGGCTCACGATCCGCCCGTCCAATGCCCTGATTTCGGTGGAACGCAAGTCAATTTCCAAAACCGTGCCATCGAAACCAGATACACCAATAACTTCATCGATATGGAAGGGCTGTTGGATCAACAAGATAACTCCCGCCGCAAAGTTCTTCATCACATCCTGCAACGCAAAGCCTACCGTAAAGCCCAGGATACCCAAGCCAGCCAGGAAAGCGGTCACATCGAAGAAACGCTGCATGCGCGGTGATCACGCCAAAGACAATGACAGCCCCATAAATCAGTTGCGCAAGAAGTTGAGTGACACCTTCAGGCGCTTCGCGTCGCTTTAGCACACGTGCTCAGGATCCTGCTCAGAAGCCGGGCAAAATAAATGCTTACGATAAAAATTCCCAAAGCCGTAAGCAGATTCGGGATACCTTTGATTAGGTTATCAATGAAGATATTAATATAATCCTGCATGACTCATCTCCTCATAAATTTCCAATATCTTAACCCAAAGCTGCGCGAGAGTCCAACCCATTGGAAGAGTATTCGCTCGCTGATATATAATGCTCACGGTGACTTGTTCCCACTTTTAAAAAGGTACAATTTGTCACCGCTCTGGGTATAATCCTTCCAATGCCCATTTTGGATTCACACTCGCTGGATTTTTTCAGCCGAAGCCCCGAACAAACGCGCCGCATTGGGATCCGTTTGGGCGGCGCCTTGCAGGCTGGCGATGTGATCTGCCTGCAGGGCGAATCTGGGCGCAGGCAAAACCACTTTTGTTCAAGGCGTGGCACAGGGTTGGGGCTCTCGTGATTCGGTCTCCAGCCCTACATTTATTCTTGTCAATGTATACAGACGTGACGATCATGATCAACTTTTTCACATGGACGCTTATCGCCTCGACTCCACGCCCGAAGCTGAAGAGCTGGACCTGGACTCCATGCTCGCTGACGGCGCTCTGCTCATCGAATGGCCCGAACGTATGGATGGCATCATTCCCGATGAACATTTACGAATATATTTTGAATATATAGACGATGAAGAACGTGAAATGAAATTCAAAGCCCGCGGCAAACGCTACGATGAATTGCTTGAAATTATCCGTCATGCCATTGTGGGAGGCGGCTGATGTTACTGGCAGTGGATACATCCACAACACAGGTTGGGCTGGCGCTTTATGATGGCGCACAAGTCATCGGCGAATATGCATGGCGGAGCAGCCAACGGCACACAGTTGAACTTGCTCCTGCCATCTCCGATCTGCTGACCCGTTGCGGACTGACGATGGAGGATGTCCACGCGTTGGGCGTGGCGTTGGGACCCGGTTCGTTCACGAGTTTGCGCGTGGGATTGGCGTTGGTCAAAGGATTGGCTTTATCGAAACATATTCCACTGGTTGGAATCCCAACATTGGATATTCTCGCCGCGGCACAACCCGCCTCCAAACTTCCGCTTGCGGTGGCTATTCAAGCCGGACGGAGCAGATTCGCTTTGGGCTGGTACAAGCTAGCAGTCCTGCGGATAAAAGCTCAAAGAAAGGCTGGCAGTCGAAAGGTCCGGCAAGAGTTGTGAAGATTGAAGAGTTGCTGAACGAGATCGAAGAGTCCGATCCATCCTGTGTGGAGAATTCACAGCCGAAGAACGTCAAAGAGTGAAGGAGAATGTGAATGTGCATCTTGTGTCGCCCGCAGGATCGGTGAGACGTCCCGCAATGCTGGCGGAACTGGCGTGGTCGCGTTGGCAGGCTGGCGATGTGGATGATGAGGCTTCGCTCGCGCCGATCTATTTACATACTGCCGGGTCGAAGATTGCATGAACCTGCACATTCGAAGAATGACTCTGGATGATGTTCCGGTTGTCATTGAACTGGACAAGCTCTCGTTCAGCCTGCCGTGGCCCGAAAGGTCGTTCCGTTACGAGTTGACCGATAACCCTGCTTCACGCGGCTGGGTTGCTGAATCGGATGGGAGAGTTGTCGCGATGCTGGTGGCATGGCTGCTGGTAGATGAGGCACATATTGCCACGATCTCAACACATCCTGATTTCCGAAGACAGGGCATTGCAAAAAAATTACTGGCGTATGCCCTGCAGCATATGAAAAGCGAGGGCGCGGTGACTTCGTTTCTGGAAGTGCGCGCAGGCAACCTCGCTGCCCAGGAAATGTATGGCAAGTTTGGTTATAAGGTGTCGGGGCGCAGGAAACGTTATTATAAAGATAACGATGAAGATGCGGTCCTGATGACGCTGGAAAGTTTACAATAGTAATCCGGTGGTTGAGTGTGCGAAGCACGTACACTTGCACCAGCACGCAAGTGCAGGTGTCGAAACCACCAAGTAAGCAAAATTGCTTTGGTTATTTGTTGGTTTCGATACGGCGGACGGACACCGCCTACTCAACCAACAGAATATTGATGGAGAGGCAATGAATTCTGAAGAGACGCTTGACTCAAATCGCAAAGGAAGTATCCGTCTTGCACAAATTGCGAACTTCATCATTCTCGTAAGAAGGCGGTGCCAGGCGAGGGACCTTCCCATGCCGAGATCATGTTCATCGGTGAAGGTCCCGGCTTCCACGAGAACGAACAGGGACGTCCATTCGTAGGCGCAGCCGGAAAATTTTTAGATCAACTGCTGGCGCAAGCCAATCGTAACGCGTACAGACGTATGGATCGGAAATGTTGTCAAATGCCGTCCGCCAGAGAACCGCGATCCGTTACCGGATGAACTCTCGGCGTGTGACCTCTATCTTGAACGCCAGATCGAAGCCATCAATCCGAGTATCATTGTGACCCTCGGTCGTTTCTCGATGGGTAAATTCATGAAAGGCGCCAAGATCAGTCAGGTGCATGGAGAGATGCGCAAGGTCGGTGACCGTTACGTGATCGCCATGTTCCATCCCGCCGCGGCTTTGCATCAAGCTGCGCTCAAGCCTGCCATCCTGGCGGACTTTGCCAAACTGCCTGATTTATTGAAAGACAGCGCGTGCTGCGCTGGGAAAGTCCGCACCGCAGGCAAAGAAGGAAGAACCGAAAGAAGAAGACCCGAAGCAGTTAAGTCTGTTTTAGATTACCAAACCCTAAAGGTCTCTTAAAGAGCTTTAGGGTTTCAGTATCAAAGGAAAAAATGTCTACAAAAGAAACTCTCGTAAAAAAATTGAAAGAAAAGAAAGCCCATATTGGGATTCTGGGACTTGGATACGTTGGCTTGCCCCTGGCAGTTGTCTTCGCGCAGGCCGGGATTCCACGTCACGGGCATCGATCCGGACTCACGAAAAGTTGATTCGCTAAAGAAGGGCATTTCCTACATCCCGGATGTGAAGACCGAGGCGATTGATAAACTCGTCCAGTCTGGAATGCTCACCGCCACAACAGATTTCTCCGTTTTGCAGGAAATGGACGCAGTCAGCATTTGTGTGCCGACTCCATTGCGTCAAACCGGCGACCCGGATATGTCCTTCATCCTTTCTGCCACAGAAGAACTGGCAAAGTATATGCACAAAGGAATGGTGGTTGTGCTTGAGTCAACCACTTATCCCGGTACGACGCGTGAACTGCTCCTGCCGAAACTTGGCGTGGAGCGCGGACTTACCATCGGCGAAGACTGGTTCCTTGCCTTCTCTCCCGAACGCGTAGACCCCGGTCGCGAAGATTTCACCACCATCAATACTCCCAAAGTGATGGGCGGAATCACAGAGGCATGTGGCGAAGTGGCAACTGCATGGTATGAAGGCGCGATTGATATTGTCCACTCCAGTCAGTTCGGCAGAAGCCGCGGAGATGGCGAAACTATTGGAAAACACCTTCCGCATGATCAACATTGGACTTGTCAACGAGCTGGCGATCATGTGTGAACGTCTTGGCGTGGATGTGTGGGAAGTGATCGACGCCGCGGCGACCAAACCTTTTGGCTTCATGAAGTTCACCCCGGGACCCGGCTTGGGCGGTCACTGCATTCCAATTGACCCGTTGTATCTTTCGTGGAAGATGAAGTCATTTCAGTTACAATGCGCGCTTCATCGAATTGGCATCCGAGATCAACACGAACATGCCGCGTTATGTGGTCAGCCGTGTCATGGAAGCGTTGAACGAGCGCGGCAAGGCATTGAAAGGTTCAAAGGTATTGGTGTTGGGCGCGGCATACAAACCCGATATTGACGATGTACGCGAATCCCCCGCGCTGGATGTGATGGGTCTTTTGAAACAGAAAGGCTCTGAAGTTGAGTATCACGATCCGTACATTCCACACATTCACCACGAAACCGACGGCTGGCAAATGGACAGCGTAAAGGACATGATGAAGTCTGTAAAAGATGCAGACGTGGTGGTGATCATCACAAACCATAAAGAGTATGACTACAAGGCAATCGTTGAATCTGCAAAACTTGTTTTTGACAGCCGCAACGCGACCCGCAAATTCGTGAAGGATAATGAGAAAGTGGTCAGGTTGTAAAATGGCAAATTATTTGGTAACAGGCGCGGCGGGGTTCATTGGCGCTCGCACGTCTGAAATGCTTATTCAAGATGGCCATACTGTCGTTGGCGTGGATAATCATCAATAACGCCTATGATCTGCGCATGAAAGAATATCGCCTGAAAAGATTAGAGGCAATGCGGGGCTTTACCTTCCACAAGCTGGATATTTCAGACAAGTCCATTATCAAGCAATTGGAAGATGAAAAACTGGATGGCGTCATCAACATGGCGGCGTGGGCGGGTGTGCGCGTCAGTGTCGAGAATCCGTGGATCTATGTAGAAACCAACATGACCGGGACTTTGAACATGCTGGAGTTGTGTCGTCAGACGGGGACAAAGAAATTTGTCACCGCTTCCACCTCCAGCATCTACGGAGCGGATCCTCCCTACCCGACGCCTGAATCCGCTTCCAGCAGCGAACCGCTCCAACCGTACGCGGCAAGCAAAAAGGGGGCAGAAGCGATGGCGCATGCCTATCATCATCTGCATGGCATCGACGTGACCGTCCTGCGCTTCTTCACGGTTTACGGTCCTGCGGGTCGCCCCGACCTTTCCATCTTCCGTTTTGTGCAATGGATCAGTGAAGGGCGTCTGGTACAAGTCCACGGAGATGGGGAACAGTCGCGCGGCTTCACCTACATTGACGATATTGCGCGCGGCGTGATCCTCTCACTCAAGCCGGTTGGTTACGAACTTGTCAACCTGGGTGGGCATGAGGTCATTACCATCAACAACCTGGTCAAACTCATCGAAGATATCGTCGGCAAAAAAGCGGACGTGCGACACGGTCCGCCCAACCCCGCCGACATGCGCTCCAACTGGGCGGATGTAAGTAAAGCTGGTGAACTACTTGGCTGGGAACCGCAATATGAAATGCGCGCTGGTATCGAAAAGCTGGTCGAGTGGTATAACGAAGAGCGTGAGTGGGCGAAGGATGTTATCACTGCATAAATTACGCGATACGTATTTCGTAATCTGCAACTTGTATTCCTCAACAACATGTCCCTCTTTCAAAGAATTAAATCCTCCCTGCGCAATGACCCTTTAATTCAGCGCGTCTTGCGGAACAGCGGTTATTTATTCAGCGGCAATGCCATCTCTGCCGCGCTTGGCTTGGTTCAAAACATTCTCATGTTCAGGTTGCTGGGCAAGGTGCAGTATGGTCTTGCCGTAGGCATCATGCTCTTTGCGACCAATGTCAACCGTTTTCTTTCGTTTCGTATGAGCGAAGTCGTGACCAAATATATGGGCGAGGCTTTGGCACAAGGGCACAAGGAGCGCGCCGCTGCGCTCGCCAAATGGATCGGATTATCAGAAGCCATTGCTTCCGTTTTGGCTTATCTCGTTTTGTTTATTCTTGCACCATGGTATGCGAAAGATTCAACGCTCACAGCGCTCTATCAATTCTATGGTTTGTATCTGCTCGTCAATCTTGTTTATGAAACATCCACAGGCGTTTTACAAGTCATAGATAAATTCGATCGTGTAGCATTTGCTAATTTACTTCAAGGCATTGTGACGATCATCATCGTTGCGGTTGCCTATATCATGAATTGGGGCATCTTCGAAATTTTAGCGGCATATCTCATCGGCAAAGCAATAGCCGCTTGGATCGTGACCAGTTCCGCAGTCCAGGGATTGAACCGCAAAGTTGGGCGTGATTGGACGCGCGCGTCAGCCAGTCTTATCCCTGATTGGAAGTCTATTGGCAAGTTTGCCTTCAGCACCAATATCAATGGCACGGTCAATTTATTCGCGCGTGATAACGTTCCACTCTACATTCAATCTTTGCTGGGACCCGTTGCTGGGAATATCGCTTTGGGCTATTACAACATCGCCGCGAAATTTATCATGCTGGTCACACTTCCAATTGATCCGTTCATCGGACCCACGTACACAGAGATCACGCGCACAATTGCACAAAAGCAATGGAGCACCACACGTAAGCTGTTGAAACAAGTCACGTTGGTTGGCGGCATTTGGACGTTGATCGCAGGCGGTGGTTTGGTGGCTTTAGGTTGGTGGTTTATTCCGTTGCTATACGGAACCGAGTCCGCTCCATCGTATTTCTTTTTAGTGATACTTCTGCTTGGTTATGGATATTCCAATGTGTTCAATTGGAATCGTCCATTTCTGTTGGCGCTCGGGCATCCCAACTATCCGCTCATGGTGGCAGCCATCACGGGCGCGGTTGAAATCGCTTTGATCTTTCTCTTCGGTCCCGGCGGCGATTATCTCACCATCGTTTCGATCTTTTCAGTCTATTTGATCGTTTCTGTTTGTTGGAACATCTTGCGCGGATTTTTCATTCTCAAACAGCAGGAGACAATGGCATGAACATCGTTGCCATCGCTGGTTCCACCATTCCTTCCGATACTGCCAACAGCATTCAGGTGATGAAGGCTTGTTCCGCACTTGTGCAACTGGGTCACAACCTCACCCTCATCGTGCCAGATAATCGTCAATCGCAAATCGTAAATCTAAAATCCCATTACGGTTTGCAAACCGATTTTCCCATCGAATGGCTCGCCTCCTCCAGCCGCCGCATGTTCACATGGAGTTCTGTCCAACGCGCCCGCGCTCTCAAACCTGATCTTCTTTACACATGGTTTCCGCAATCCGCTGTCTTTGGACTGCTGTATAAAATTCCCACCGTCTTTGAAATTCACATCCAACCCACCGGCATGCTTGGTCCCGCATGGCATCAGGCATTTGCCAAACTACGCGGACGCAAGCGACTCGCTTCCATCACACAAGCTCTCATTGATGTTCTGGATCGCAACTACAACATTCGCTTCAAATCGGATGAAGTCGTCATCGCCCCCAACGGCGTGGAACTGGAACGCTTCGCCTCACTACCGGACCCGGTCACTGCCCGCCAAAAATTGACTTTTCGCGAAGCCCCGACCGTGATATGCACGGGTCACCTCTACGCCGGTCGCGGCGCAAACTTATTCCTCGCGCTCGCCAAAGAAATCCCACAGGCGCACTTCATCTGGGTCGGTGGTCGCCCTGCAGACATCGAAACATGGAAACAACGCTCTCAGTCAGGTAACATCACTTTCACGGGCTTTATTCCCAACAATGACCTTCCCCTCTATCAAGCCGCGGCTGACATATTGCTTATGCCCTATAGCCGCTCCATCATGGGCTCCAGCGGCACCGCAGACTCAGCCAGCGTAGCCAGCCCCATGAAAATGTTCGAATACATGGCGGCAGGGCGCGCCATTATCACAGCAGACCTGCCCGTCATCCGCGAAGTGCTAAACGAAAAAAACGCCGTCTTCTGCGAGCCGAATGTCTTGGATGATTGGAAATTGAAAATTGAATTGTTACTGTCCGATGATGCGCAAAGAACTGCATTGGGACAACAAGCGCGGCGAGATGTGCAAGGCTATACCTGGCTTGAAAGAGGCAGAAAAATACTGGAAGGACTTGCATAACTGAAACATCCTCTCGGATTGAGAGGATGTTTCAGTTATAATCGGCAGTGCCGAAGGAGGGAATCGAACCCTCATTCCCGAAGGAACACGATTTTGAGTTCGTGCGCGTCTGCCTATTCCGCCACTTCGGCTTTTTGAATTGCGTTCGCAAGTATACCACTCCCAATTTGAAGGTCAAGATAAATGAAACTAGGAATTATCGGATTACCCCAATCAGGAAAAACCACCATCTTCAACGCGTTGACGCGCGGCAACGCCCCCACCACCGCCTCGGCAGGAAGGATCGAAGTGCACACCGCAGTTGTGGATGTCCCAGACCCGCGCGTGACCGTACTCTCTGAGATGTTCAACCCGAAGAAGACCATCTACGCCAAGGTGACGTATGCGGATATCGCGGGACTGGAGGCTGGTTCAGCCAAAAGCGGCATTTCCGGGCAACTGCTGAATCAACTCGCCCAAATGGACGGTTTTTTGCTGGTTGTGCGTGCCTTTGAAAACGATTTAGTCATGCACCCCAGCGGAAGCGTGGATGCGAAACGAGATGCGGAATCAATGCTGAGCGAATTACTACTCAATGACCTCATCACTGTCGAGCGCAAACTCGAACGTCTCGTTGATGAACGTAAAAAAGGCGGCACGGATAAAGCCTTGAACGAAAAGCAAACTATTTTGTTCACACGCCTAAACGAAGCATTGAATGAAAGTATCCCGCTCCGTAAATTGGAATATTCCCTTGAAGATATAAAAGAACTTTCCTCATTCGGTTTACTTTCACGCAAGCCTGTGCTGGTCGTCTTCAATCAAAGTGAGGGACAGGAAGTGCCGCTAATGGACTTGGATGTTCCCTCCGTTGCATTGATGGGCAAACTCGAAATGGAAATATCGCAGCTCTCTCCTGAAGATGCGGCCATGTTCATGGAAGAATATGGCATCAAGGAACTCAGTCTGAGCCGCATGATCAACCTTTCCTATGACCTTCTTCAAGTGCAATCGTTCTTTACGGTCGGTGAAGATGAGGTGCGCGCCTGGGAGACGAAACGCGGCGCGACCGCGCAGGAATCCGCAGGCGAGATCCACACCGACCTGTCGCGTGGATTCGTTCGGGCGGAGGTGGTGGCTTATGATGACCTCACCAGCCTCGGAGGAATGAATGAAGCGAAGTCCAAGGGTAAGTTAAGGCTTGAGGGCAAGGAATATCTTGTCAAAGACGGCGATATTGTGCATATTCGTTCCAGTTTATAAATCCCTCTGTAGTATCTACAAAAGAGATCGATTTCGTGATAAAAACCCATTAAGGAGAAATCAAAATGGCTTATGCATTAACCAAATGGAATCTTGGCGAGCTTTTCCCCGCCTTTGACAGCCCAGAGTTGCAGGGCGCGTTCGATAACGTGGAGGAGGAAGTCACATCATTTGAAGGCGTGCGCGGCAAGCTCAAGCCTGATATGGACGTCGAAACTTTTTTGGAAATCGTGCGCGCGTCCGAATCGACGACGCGCATCGTGAATAAGATTTATGCATTCACCGGATTGTCGTTTTCATCTGACACACAAGACCAGACGGCGCAATCCTACATGGCACGCGTGCAACAGTTCGCGGCAGAGATGCAGAAACCGCACGTTGTTCTTTAGTTTATGGTGGAAGGATGTGGACGAGAAAAATGCCGAGCGGTTGATGTCGGAGTCGGGCGATTATCGTTATTACCTTGAAGCGATGCGCAATTTCAAACCCTATACATTGGGGGAAGCGGAAGAGAAGATCATCAATATCAAGGACGTGACAGGGGCAGGCGCGCTGACAACTCTATATGATGCGATCACAAACCGTTATGTGTTCAAACTTGAAGTGGATGGCGAAACCAAGGAACTGACGCGTGGACAGTTAGCGACTTATGTTCAAGGACCGGATGCGGACTTGCGCGCCAAAGCCTATCAGGAGCTGTATCGCGTTTACGGCGCGGATGGTCCCATCCTTGGGCAAATGTACCAAACGCGTGCACGCGACTGGCATAACGAGAATTTGAACCTGCGAAAATTCTCCAGCGCCATGTCGGTACGCAACCTGCAAAATGATGTCCCGGATGAAGCTGTGAACGCGCTGTTGGAAGTGACACGCAAGAATTCAAAGATCTTCCATCGTTATTTCAAGATCAAAGCCAAATTATTGGGCGCCCCTTCGAGTAAACTCCGCCGTTACGATATTTATGCGCCCGTTGTAAATTCAGACAAGAAGTTCGATTACAACGACGCGACCAAAATGGTGTTCGATTCGTTCCGTGCGTTCGACCCAAAGATCGCGGAGATGGCGCAACGCGTCTTCGATCAGGAACATGTGGATGGTGAAGTCCGCAAAGGCAAACGCGATGGCGCGTTCTGTTGGTCTGTCCTGCCGGAGATGACCCCCTATGTTCTGCTGAATTACACCGGGCGCGCACGTGATGTGGCAACGATGGCACACGAACTCGGACACGCCATCCATGCGATGCTGGCTTCGCATCACAACACATTCACGTTCGCAGTCGTCTCTTCCCCTAGCTGAAACTGCCTCGACCTTCGGGGAGATGATGCTCACCGACAAATTGCTCGCCGAAGAAAAAGATGAAGCCGTACGCCGCGACATTCTCTTCAAGCAAATGGACGATGCCTTCGCAACCATTTTGCGTCAGGTTTATTTCGCACTCTTCGAACGAGATGCTCACGAGAAGATACAGAAGAACGCCTCGGTGGATGAAATCTCTGCGTTGTATATGGAGAATCTCAAAGAACAATTTGGCGACACAGTCGAGATCAGCGATGAATTCAAATGGGAATGGGTATCCATCCCTCATATTTATCATACGCCGTTCTATGTGTATGCGTATGCCTTTGGTCAACTGTTGGTGTTCTCGCTCTACCAGCAGTTCAAAGCGGAAGGTGAATCCTTCAAGCCAAAGTATCTCAAGATACTCTCGGCAGGCGGCTCTGAAGCGCCTGAAAAGATCCTTGCTGAAGCAGGCGTGGACATCCGCTCTGCGAAATTCTGGCAGGGCGGATTCGATGTGCTGAGCAGGATGGTAGATGAGTTGGAGAAACTTTAGGGGAACGAGTTAGCAAGTTGTAAAGTTGGCAGGTGAACAGGTTGAAAGGCTTGTTCACCTGTTTTGTTTTACACCAAATCATGTCACTCTGAGCGGAGCGAAGAGTCTTTGAGACAGTTGTAGGGATGCTTCGCCAAAGAGCGGCTCAGCATGACATTCAGAGACAGTTTTGCCGCGCCAAGCCTCGTAGTGGATGAGTTGGAGAATTGCTTGTGTAATTTATGTTGCCTAATTGATGTCCTAATCAAAATTATTTTCTGCAAGTTGAAGAAGTATTTCTATTGTGGAAATCGGCGAGATAGGAACAGTGCCGCCCATTTTCTCTACCTTTGGCATTACGTTCATCATTTCCTGGCAAACCTGGCGTATAGAATTTATCCGTGCTTCTTGCGTGACTGCCATTTTCACCAAAGATCCCTTAAGCCATTGATCTGGCTCGCCAGCCACCAAGCGACGTACCTCCCAAAGTATTCCATGAAGCATGTCCAAGAATCTATGAAAAAATACCGCATCATTCCGAATTAGATATTTGGCTGTCACGGTAGCCATTAGCCAAAAGAAAGCCACTTTCTCAGATGCCATTTCAATACGCTGGTCAAGGCTTTCCACTAAAACTGGTGGTTCGACAGCTATATTTGCCTTGTCAAACAATAAGAGAGATAAAGCAGGTCGCGTTACATCGATGTTTGGTCTCAATATCCAATCCACCGCTAATGCAGTTCCTTTATAGAGGATAAAAGTGAAAGTCCCGTCTGGAGGGGCATTATGATTGTTCTCATGAATAACATTTGGTTCTCCGAACTGGCTAAACAAGGCGTAACGTTCTTTGATTGTTCCTGCCCAGACTTGATGAGGACGAGCGCATAATGTTTTTGTGAAAGCATTCTCAACAACGACAGTTAAATCCAAGTCGCTTACATCGTCTGCGTTACTGTGACCTAAACTCCCTGTAAGCCAAGCTGCTACGAAACGCTTGTCTTCTTGTAAGTATTGCATGATTTGTTGCAAAAGTTGATCCCGATTGATTGCATATTCTTTTGGCGTTTTTGGTTGCTTAAATTCCATTTATGTTTTCCTTATTTATCCAAAAACAGCCGACGCATCTCCTCTGAAAATTCTGTTGTCGTTTTCTCGAACTCAATCAATGTCCGTTTGATGGCGGCTTGCATGGCGTAGTCGAATTTGAAGCCTTTTTCGGGGGAATTGAGATTCATCCATGCGTGGGAGTTGTGAGGCAAATAGCGTAAGGAGAAATCACGTGTCTTGCGAATGAAATACAACAATTCGAGTGGATAATACAATTTGCCTGAGCGCAGGTCAGGGCTTTGGATCAGGCTCATGTCAACGGGGTCAACTTCGGGCGGCGCAGGACGCGTCTGCCCCTCGAAGCGGTCAAGCCACAAGGTGATGTAATTGCTATGGGCATAGAAATCCTGCGCGGCGTGTAAAAATCTCCCAAAAGCGATCCATGCAGACTTCGCATCACTCAACTTCAAAGACAAACCCACAAGGGCGCGTTGCTCTTCGATATATGCGTATGTTTTTTCGAAGGCGTTGTTATCACAATGAAATTCATCATGACCGAACAATCCGCTGGGGCCATCCTGAAAAATATTGGCATCCGTGATCGCCGCAATGGCACGCGGACTAAAACGGTCGCCCAACGCAGTGAGCATGATCTCGATGTGATATTGTGTGAGCATCGTCTGATTATACCCAGTGGGCATATCATAGCGTTATAATGCCCGTATGAGTTTTTACACCGCCAAAGGCGACGACGGGACGACGAACGTATTGGGCGAGGGACGCGTGATGAAATATGATGCGCGCATCGAAGCCGTGGGGACGCTGGACGAATCGACCGCCGCCCTCGGGCTGGCGCGTGCCCATTGTGTGGATTCACGCTCAGACGGGATTCTGCTCGAAGCTCAACGAGACTTATACAAACTGATGGCAGAAGTTGCCGCGACGCCTGAGAACGCAGAGAAGTTTCGCTTCATTGATGCATCGCGTGTGAAATGGCTCGAAGAACAAACGGATGAGTTATCCAAAGTGGTGGAGATGCCGAAGGAATTTATTTTACCTGGCGATTTATTGGCGGGCGCGGCTTTGTCGCTGGCACGTGCTATCGTTAGAAGGGCAGAGCGCCGTGTGGTGGAGATGTTCGATACAGAAGGACTCTCGAACCCTGACCTGCAACGGTATTTGAATCGTTTGTCGTCGTTGTGTTTCGTGCTGGAGTTGTTGGAGAATCAGGCATCCGGGCATAAGACGTCTTTGGCGAAAGAATAATCTCCGCCCTGAGCGGAACCTCGATGGTTGAGTAGGCGGCGATTTTCCGCCGTATCGAAACCTAAGAGGCCCAGTCGAAGGGTGGGTTTATAAGAAACATAATGTTTACATCTAACCTGCGCTTCGACTTCACTACGTTCCGCTCAGCGCGAGAGATTTGGATTATATGACCGGCACATTCCTCAACATCGCAACCGTCATCATTGGCGGCCTCATTGGATTGCTCTTCGGCGCGCGCATCCCTGATAAATTGAAAGAAACCGTTATCGCAGGCATGGGGCTTTTTACCGCGGCGATGGGACTGCAAATGTTCCTCAAGACGGAGAATCCGTTGATCGTGTTGGGTTCGTTATTAATCGGAACCTTGCTCGGCGAGTGGTGGCGTATCGAAGACGGTTTGCAGAATTTGGGGAAATATTTGGAAGGACGTTTCTCAAAAGCAGACGATGACAGCTCGAACAAATTCGTGCGCGGATTCCTGACCGCCTCGCTTTTGTTTTGCGTGGGACCGATGACGATCCTCGGCTCCATTCAAGACGGACTGACTGGCGATTACAACCTCTTGGCGGTCAAATCCGTGTTGGATGGGTTCGCGTCGTTGGCGTTCGCGTCCACGCTGGGGGTGGGTGTACTATTTTCAACAATTGTCATTTTCGTTTTTCAGGGCGGGATCAGCCTATTTGCGGCACAACTGAATGCAATCGTCACTACACCCATGTTGAACGAGTTAACCGCAACCGGCGGCGTGATATTGATCGGATTGGCGCTCAGCAGTCTGTTGGAGATCAAAAAGATACGCGTGGGGAATATGCTGCCAGGACTTCTCGTCGCGCCGTTGATCGTGTGGATGTTGAGTTTATTTTAGTAAAACTCGGTGGTTGAGTAGCGAAGCGTATCGAAACCACCCATAAGCAAAGAAATCTTCTTACAGTGGTACTCAATCACTGAAATATTTATCCGAACAACGCAATCGTCAATATCCCCATAAAGATCACAAAAGCGCCAACCACACGGACACTCCCCATTTTCTCGCCGAAAAAACGCCAGCCAGCAAAAGCTCCGAATACCACACTGACTTCCCGCACTGCGCCCGAATAACTCAAGGGTGCAATCGTATAGGCCAGCAGGGCAAGCAGGTAAGCAGAGACTCCCAGGACAGCGGGAAGTACGACGCGCAATCCCTGCAGGTGCCAGGATTGTGTCAGCTTTTTCCATCCATACTGTTTCAAAACGTAGGGTGCGATGGGAATGGGAATCAAGCTAAAAACTGTGAATACATAGGGCAGCGCAGAAGAGTGTTTGACCGCTGATCCATCGATGAGCGTATAGATCGAGATCAACAGGGCAATAAACAAGGCAATCGCAATTCCCTGCCTGTGCACGTTTGAAATTTTTGCTTGCAGGAAATTACCCGATCCGGTCACAACCAGACCGATAATGATCAGCGCCAGCCCAACCACACCGCCGCCCGTCAGCTCTTCATGCAGGAATGTGACAGACCATACGGCGAGAAAGGCAGGCGCCGCGCCGCGTGCAATGGGATAAATGAGGGAAAATTCATTGTCGCGATACGCGTATGAAAGGGCAATAAAGTATCCAGCCTCCACAAGAACGCTGAAAAACACGAATATCCAAACTTCCCGTTCAGGCAAACCCGTAAAGAACAGCACGAAGAGTGAGAAAGCACCCCCAGTGACTACCATCCACCAACTGGTTATGAATTTATCTTCCGAATTCTTGAGGAGCAGGTTCCA
This sequence comes from uncultured Chloroflexia bacterium, assembly GCA_963753655.1. GTDB lineage: Bacteria > Chloroflexota > Anaerolineae > Anaerolineales > Villigracilaceae > Defluviilinea. Next base: position 32,507 of record CAVWDB010000013.1, on the reverse strand, counting down.
TATTGTGTGGAGCACAGCGCCGGTAAGCAGGAGAAGGATGGCAAGGAGGGGCATACTGGCATCGACTTTACCACAGGAACGATTTTCATTTAGGACTTTTCCGGTCTATAAAATCCTGCTATACTCTCAACAATTAACTCATCATGTGCAATGTGATCCTCAATGAAGCGACTCTCGTATAACTTGCCCAAGGAAAGTTTGCTCTGGTGGGAGCCGCGTGTCTGCAACAAGCCCATCTGCGTAGGATGAGTACCTCATATTCCACAAGGAGAATCCATGAAAACCTTTCGTCCATTGATCTTTTTTGTAGCATTGTTACTTGTTATCGGAATGGCTTGCGGAGCTTCAGGAGGAGGCGGCGATACGCCTACCCAACCCCAACAGGAACAGCCGCAACCACAGCCGCCGACTCTACAAGCCGCGGATACCGAGGTGCCTACACCGGTGGTAGAGGAACCCACAACTGTTCCTGAACCTGTGTCACAGCCTTACTTTACTGAGGAATTTGATTCTTCGCTCTCCAGCGATTGGGATATATTCACCATCACGGCTTCGGATAAGGCAAGTGCAGATAAAGTTAAAGTGGAGGCCAAAGACGGAATGCTGGTTTGGGATTTTGACAGCGAGTACCTGTATTACTATCTGTTTTATAATGCATATACTTATGAAGATGTCAGGGTTGACGTGCGCGCTGATAATCGAGGCAAGAATAACAACAATGTCAGCCTGATCTGTCGTTATGATCCTGAAGTGGGATGGTATGAATTCAACATTGCCAACAACGGCTTATATGACATCTACTATGCCGAAATCAACAGTAAAGGCAAGATCGTCTACAACCGCATTACCAACGGCGGTTCAAATGCCATTAAACAGGGCAAGGATGTCAATGAGTATTCGATCACCTGCAAAGGTCAGGATCTCACCCTGACGATCAACGGCGACGAAGTCAACACCATCACTGAGAGGAAATACAGTCTTCGCAAAGGACAAGTGGGCGTATCCGTATCGTCTTTCAATGTGTTGCCCATTCTGGTTGAGATGGATTGGTTGAAGGTCAGCGAACCGTAAATCAAAATTATGGATATGAAAACTTCCGAAGTCTCTGAGACTTCGGAAGTTTGGTTTAATACACCGGTATTCTCGCCCCGCTTATTTTGTTCGCTTCCTCTGAAAACAGATACAGCATGGCGGCAACAATTTCCTCAAGTGTTGCTCCCTTGCCTGCGCCCTTTACATCAATGGCTTTGACCTGAATGATGTTCGCCGTCACGCCGCTCTCTTTGAGTTCAGCCGCAAGTGTCAGAACCATGTTCTCCTGCGCGGCTTTGGCGGCGGCGTAGATACCTTCTTTGCCGGGAGGATTCGCCACAGTGGATTTGGAGACCACGATCACCCTCCCCCATTTGCCCGCAGCGAGTTTGGGAGCATAAGGCTTGGAAAAGATGGAACGTCGTCCACACGTGTTGATCGAGCATGGAGGTCAGTTCATCTTCGCTGGCTTCGGCGAGGGTCTTGCCGCCCGTCCAGCCGCCGACGAGATGGATCAAAGCGTGGACTCCGCCGAATTTATTGGAAACAGCCTCGGCTGAATCACGAACCGCCTGTTTGTTACGAAGATCAAGGACTGAGGTAAAGAGTCGCTCATTGGGAAGATTCAAGTCGCGTACCAGAGAATCCAATCTATCTTGATTATGATCGAGCAATGCCAGTGCATGTCCGTGTTTGGCAAAGGCGCGGGCGGTCCTGCTCCCCAATGCGCCTGTTGCGCCGGTAATAACGACTACTTTATTCATGCAACGCGTCGATTTGCACTTCGCTCATGCCTTCAACGATGGGGAAGTCGCTTTGTTCGGGGAGGTGCTCATTTCCGTGAAAATCGATCAGATGACCAGACTTTGCCGCCTTGGTCTCCAGGTAAAAACGGTTGTGGTCGTTTGGCTCCATGATGTGCGGAATGCGCTTCGTAACATCGATGCCATATTGCGTGAGTTGATCGATCTTCTTCGGGTTGTTCGTCATCAACTGCACCAATTCGATCTGCAAAGACATCAACATGTGCGCGGCGACGGCGTAATCGCGTTCGTCGTCGCGGAAGCCGAGCGCGTGGTTGGCTTCCACCGTATCCAGACCCTCGTCCTGCAAACTATAGGCACGGATCTTGTTGGTCAAACCAATGCCGCGTCCCTCCTGGCGCAGGTACAAGACCATGCCTCTTTCCATTTGACCGATTGCTTTCAACGAGGCTTCCAGCTGGTCGCGGCAATCACAGCGCAGGGAGCCGAGCGCGTCGCCGGTTAAACATTCCGAATGTAAGCGCACCGGCACATCCCTTGCGCCGATCACATCGCCTTTGGTGATGGCAACATGTTCCTTGCCATCGCGGTTGTTTTCAAAGGCAATAATATGAAAATCGCCAAAGCGCGTGGGCAGTTCCGCCATCGCCACAATGCGTACACAGATGTTATCCCTTCCCAAACCGGGACATTCGTGATTGGGATCCTGTTCCAAAAGCATATCAAACTTTTCATGCATGGTTGTCGTCATCTTGACCTCTCTACTTTATAGTTTAGCAATACACCACCATCATCCCAGCCCTCCACATGGATCAATTGAAGAGGGACAGCTGCGCCTCTTTCCAAGCCGGAACCGGATACCATCGGTCGGAGCCTTTTCTCCCCCGAAGATCATCGGCGCCACATACGCGGATACTTCGTCCACAAGCCCCAGCCTGATCAATTCAAAATTAAGCGTCGCTCCGCCTTCGACCATGAGACGCTGAATACCCAGTTCTGTGAGTGTCTGCATCATATTCCTCAGATCCACACGTTCGCCTTCGTGGACAAATACTTCCACGTTTTGTGAACGCAGGGAGGCGAGTTCTTCTTTAGATGTGCGATGTGTTGTGAATATTACGACGCGTCCGCCACCCTCATATAAGAATTTTGAATGAGTTTTGAGCTCCTGCGCTTGAAACCACCCCCACCTTGATAGGATTCGGACTCAGCCCGCGCGCAATTCGTTCTTCCCGCAATGCCTCCGATTTGACGGTTAACTTCGGGTCTTCATCCAGCAGTGTCCTGCCCCCCACCATCACCGCATCAAATTCGGCACGCAATTTGTCCACACGCTCTTTGTCGCGCTGGGAAGAGATCGCCGCGCCTTTCCTTTGGAATGTGTCAATCTTTCCATCGGCTGTCATTGCCACGTTGATGAATACAAATGGACGGTTCATGTCTTTAATTGTACGTTCTTTCCACCCAGAATGGATTTGCGTTTCGATTCTGGTTTTGCTCTTTATCTCCCCAACGCACGGATGAAAGGTCTTTGTCATCGAAAGGGACTATATATTGCGAAGCACATTGTTCCGCAGGGTATCCACACAGGAGGGTGTCGGGTTTGCTTGTATTCTATAATCTACAACCATCCCCATTAAGACCTGCCATAAAAATCAGCAAGTTTGAAAAAAAACTCTTTTGGCTCCCAAGGCATATCTTTATAAGTATCTCCCTTTTGGTCAATATAAGTCTTCACAAGACTATAACTCGCCATATCCAAATCGTATAAAGGATTTTGTTCATGCGGATAACTGGGACTGACAAACGTGAACACGAAAGCGCCCTCAATTTTCGCTTCCTCGAATATTTCCAACAACTCAAGCAGGTAAATGGCTTGTGCCGTTTCATCGCGAATAAATTCTCGTTTAAGCTGTGGCGGAGACTTCTCCCAATTCACGATAGCCCAACCATAGCCGCCTTTATCCTGCGCACCTTGATATGTACAACTGCCAAACTCGGTAATGATTACTGGCTTTCCATGCTTGAAATATTTCTGCAGGTTCTTTTCATAAAACTTCTTGTTTACCGAATCTCGGTAATAATCGACACCTACAAAATCAAACAGGGACCAATCCACCTCTTCCCACGGACCAGATGCGTATGTGATTTGACCATGAAATTTTTCACGTATCACCGTGGTGGCTTTCGACAAAAAGGAATTTAACTTTTTGTGGAAGGAGCCCTTCCATATTGTGCTCTTGATCAACCGTAATGGGTTTATCAGTGTGCCCAGGCGTTCCATGGGGGTATCACCTTCCAGTAAGCCGCGCATGAACGCCGAGAGCTCGACCCCCGTTATGAACACGACCTTTGATGATTGCTGTCTCAACTGTTCTGCCACTTGCGCGCATTCAGAAAAATATTTCAAAGTCTCTTGTTCTGTCCCATCTATAAGAACTCGGTGAAAACCAGACATTCAGTCCCCGTTCCAAAGCGGTCTTCGCAGCCAATTCAAGTCTTTCGATACTCTGACCAGAGATTCGGATGGCATTGCAGTGCAGGTCACTTTTAATGATCTCGATTTTCGCGCCGAACGATTAACGGATCGAATGTTTCACGCGACCACGTGCCGTGTGTGGTCGATATTCCAACATCATAGTTTATACCTTTAAAGTTCATACCAAACTCTTTCTTCTTAAGATCCTGACAGACTGTGCAGAATTATTATAGAACTCTCCCAACAAAAAGACAACCACCCTCAAGCGGACCCGACCTCACATCACGCTTTCCATAGTCCCACCGCCCGCGGACTTGCCCTCCGTAAGGCGCGGAGTTGAACATACTTCAACTACTTTTTTGAGCACTTTGTAGTTCACTTGGCAGGTATTAAGAATCTCTTTGGAAAGATATACTCGGTGTTCTCATCCTTTAGCCAATCGATCATTTTGAGGATACCAACAACATTGAGGGCAATACCAAGAATGACACCCACTATCCAATCAAAGGATGTAGCTACATTTCCTTGAATGATCAAATATCCAAAATACGCTGAGATGGGCACAAAAAAGATGATGGCAGTGAGCATGCCAGGGTTGTAAAGTGTTTTGCCTTTTATGTTGAACAGGAAAGTATGGGCGATAAAGTTACCCACAGAGACCAGGATCGTGGCTATCCCCAGCCAAAGAGCCTTCTCAGCAAAAACAGCCGCGAGTAGATAGGAAAGCCAGCCGACAAAAACATTGATGATAAAAGCAGTGTTGGTATTTAGCGGATACCGGTCAGGTTCTTTGCTCGAAAACATGACTATATTCATCATGCCAGGGAAGTAACCAGGGTAGCGGTATTCCTCGAATTGATGCAGGAACAATGATATAAGACTCATCCAAAGCAACAATGAAAGGGGATTTAATTTGTTCAGAAATACTATTCCACCTATAATAAAAGCAAACGCTAGACCCACGTCGAACCAATGAAGTCGCATAAAGTTCATGTTTACTCCTTGTGTTAGTTGCATGGAATTATAGAACTTCCCCCATGAAAAAACAACAAACCTCAAGCGGACCTCCCCGCAAAGTGACCATCTCACGGCCCGCGGACTATCCTCTACAAGGCGCGGAGTTGAAATATCTTTCCTCGCCTATATGGGAAAGCTTTCAGGATTTATTTTGGTCATCAACGTCATATGCCTCGAGTTCCCGGCGAAGGTCTTCGATCTGCGTAATAATATGTGCTGGTGTGAATGCGAAACCAAATTGTGCCTTTTGTTCTTCCAAAATCGTTAGCTGGCGTCTTTTGTTACGAATTTTTTTTGCGCTTTCTGTTTCACCTGATTGGATGCTATAGGCTTTTTTCCAAAAACCATTAGCCATCTCTTGGTATCCTTCTATTTCCGCCTTAATCGCTAAATTCACTACCTTGCCTTCGCTAATATTTCGTCCATATAGTTTCAAATAGATTTCTGCTCCTTTTTCCTCTTGGAGATGGAGCCTGCGTTCAAGGATGCGACTCACCCATCGCTCGGAAATGCCAGACGGTATTTTTCTATGCAACGATTTGCATGATGCTCGATAGTTTTCTATGTCGGCAGAAAGACTCATAAAACATACCTACCCAACAAGTTTCTGGCCAGAATTGTTTGGGACGTGTTGATTTTGCTTTGATTTACTTTTAATCAAGTTATTTCGCAATTCACTTACACGATGTTTCAACTCATCTGGGATCGATGAGATTTCAGAATGGGACAGAGAATTGTTGCCGATGGGTGATGAAATTCTCATTACTTCAAGGTCATTTTGAATTTGCCTTAATTTCTGATAAACCTCTTCGAGTTGTTCGCTCTGCGAATGAGATTTAGTTTGCTGTAACTTGATTGTGTCTAAAGGTTTTCTTAATTTCGTATCAATGAATTCTTGAATTTGCTCAATTTCCATGATAGAGCGACTTAAAATGTGGGAAATTTGCATAGCTTGAATCCCCTGAGCATTCGACAGAAACAATTTGACGAGAATCAAAATGTAGGGAACTAACAAACTATAGCTAATTAGGACAATGTTTCTTTTTACAAGATAAGGCTGTAGCTCTAAACAGATATCGAATACAGCATCAGGAACTGTAGCTATAACGAACCCAATAGTACGGTCATCATCCAAATACTTGGTAACCTCCAAACCTCGTTTCCACACTTCATTTTTGAGGGCTGTTTCGAGCTTACCACGTTCCACTCTGTCACTTGTTTGTCCTATCTGATCAAGCAGTCTCGTTCCTGCCCACTTACTGTCAATGGGTATTAACCGTCCGTCTGGGGAACAAACGCAAAACTCAACACGTGTATCGTTTCGAAATGGGACGTTGCGCCTAATCCAGTCATTAGGAAGCTGAGATAAATTTCTCTCGATAATTTGTTCTCCCAATGCCCCTTTAGACTGTGCGCCTGTGATAACGCGTATCAAGGTTTTGTGTTGACTCTCCCATATCTTTTACCGTTTGTTCTAATCCTGTGATTTTGGCTAATAACTTATCCGTATCTACCTTAATAATTTCTTGCTGTTGCTGTAAATTCAACAACAATGGAAACAAATCTCTATTTTCGGTCGTCTTCGTGTCATCTTTCAAAGGATGCTGAACCGGTGGATTTAAAATACTCATTTCGGTCATACCTTGCTGAGTTACTTCTTTAACATTACGTCCGCTAAGAACTAATAGACAAACCAGAATTATCCCCAGAATAAAAATAGCAACTACAATTGATGTAACACAACCCCAATTTGTCTTCAGTCCAAATAAATTGAAATACGCGTTACTACGGCATGAAAGAAAAACAGGGATTTGAAAAACAAATGGCATGAAAGAGGTCACTACTTTTTAGATAAACCCATTTTTGACGTATCCCAATACAACTGTTACACAGAATTATTCTGTATAACTCCTAAGCATCAGAATTATAGACCTCCCTCCACAAAAACACAATCCAATTGCATGTCCACCTCTCCTGTGTACAATCATCCCCTCATCCCTCACCACGGAGATTTTAAAAGTGACAGTCATCTTGAAGGTGACTGTCTCTTCGTTTGTTACTTGGGCGGAGCAACATCGTCCTCTTGCGGGATGCTCCGCCCCTACAAATTTCATTTGATCGGTATCTGACTTGCCTTATCGAAAATAAAATCAACCAGATAATGATTCACTTCCTCTGCCGCATCGTGGTGCACCCAATGTGTGGCTTCGGGGAAGAGGATCAAATTGCCTTCGTCTACATAATCCATGCTGGGACGTGCCATGCGGTGACTGAGGGCGAAGTCCTTCATGCCCCACATCATCAAGGTTGGGACTTTGATACGCGGATCTTCCGGTAGTTTCGGCATATAACGGATCAACGCGCGATACCAGTTGAGCATGGATGTCAGGGCATCAGGCTGTGACCAGGCTTCTGTGTATCTCTCAATATCTTCATTCGTAAAGGTATGGATCAACCCGCTTCCGCGCAGGGCGCGTATATTTTCGCGGAAATCATTTGCAGAAAGGATTTTCTCAGGCAGCCACGGCAACTGAAAGAAGAAGATGTACCATGAACGGCGCATCTGCTCGAAGTCTCGCAGTCAGGAATTGTCGCATCACAGCGGGATGCGGCACGTTCATAATGCCCAGTTTATGTAATCGTTCGGGATATTTGTATTGCCAGCGTCCACGCGACGACTGCTCCCCAATCGTGTCCCACGAGATTTACTTTTTCATATCCAAGCGCGTCGATCAGTCCGATAATATCTTCAACCAAAGTGAACACATCATAATTCTTCACGCCTTTGGGCTTATCGCTCAAGTTATATCCGCGCTGGTCAGGGACGATAACCCTGCAACCCGCCTCGACCAAAGCGGGGATCTGTTTTCTCCACCCATACCAAAATTCGGGAAATCCATGCAGAAGCACAACGGGCACTCCGCTTTGCGGTCCCGCCTGGACGACATGCAGTTTGATCCCGTTGGTTTCGATAGTACTGTGTTCAAGTTCCATTTCGATACTGCCTCCAAAATCGAGGCGGGATTTTACCAGAGAAATTGTCAGGAATGAAATTTCTAAGTGAACTTTTAATTTGCCCGTATATTTCGTAGGGAAATCATATGATAAAGATCGAAGAAAAATAAAACTTCGCCTAATAACTCCCCTTGAAATATGCCGCGATCAAATCGGAAATATCCGCCGTTGTGTTTTGCCTTGCAACCGCGAAGAAATCATAGCGCGGTGGCGCGACCGCGTCCGTAGCGGGAGGCGTAGTCTTGCAGGAAGGCGAAGAAGGCATCTTCGCCCATACGATAGTTCAAAGCTTCCATGAAGTTGGCGCCATTGAGATAGACCGCGTTGACGTAACCACGGAAACTCGCAGGTTCGTAAATGGTCGTATCCACATAACCCGAAGGACCGAAATAATTCACGCGGAAGTTCCACCACCAATCATATGAATTGGGATAGATATATCTGTAAAAGATGGCTTCACTATAAACCGCCAGCGCTTCATCCAGCCACGGCTCCGTCGCCTGATCGTTCCCCACCAATCCAAACCACCATTGATGTGCGATCTCATGCACACCGATCGCCACGAGATTACTGCGCGCTGAACCGTCATATTGATTGTAAAAACTCGTCGCTAAAAATACGAGACCATCGTACTCCTGCCCATCGTTCAGATCAGATTGCACAATGCTCAAACTCCCATAAGGGAATGGAGCGAACTTCACTTCGAACAGACCGATCTCACGGACTGCTGCATTCAGGATCGCTGCGCCTTCGGTATCATAGCCGGGGAAATAATACGAGCGGATCGTCGCCCCGCCCGCGACTGCATCTACAAATTGGAATTGGTCGCTGGCTGAGAATGCAAACGTCCGCGCACCGGAGAGACGATATACGCGTCCATTCGCCATTTGGCTCCGCGACTCCACTCGTGGCAATCGTAATGCCTGTATCGGTCGTTTTGATGTTCACTTCAAAGTCAGACGAATCGTAAACAAGATGCTCGCCCAGATAATAATCGTCATGCAATATCCATCCATTGCTATAGGGCACAATGAACGGATACCAATCTGTCAGGTTGACTTGATCTGAGTCATAGCCATAGGGATGATCTCTCACTTTTGGAGGAATGGAGATGCGGAAACGCATGGTGAGTGTCAATTGCGCGTTGGGTTGAAGAGGCTGTGACAAATAAACAGTAAGCCTTTGTCCGCTGAGGTCAAAGTTGAGTGGATTGCCGTCAAGCAGAATGTTTTCGAGTGTAAAGCCGCCCTGAAGATTCGGCTCCACGGCAAGGACAATTTCGCCAAGCGCGGTACCCGTCCCGTTTGTGTAATGGATGGTTTCATCTGCTGCGAGTTGATGATTGTAATAATCGAGCAGGGCAAACAGCGTGTATTGTGTGCGTGAGGTGGTGGGAGGCGATGTCGGTAACGGGAGCGCTGTCGCTGTGAAGGCAAGCGTCGGAAGCGGTGTATTCGTCGGTGGGAGTTGGGTAAAGGTCGGTAGAGGAGTAGCTGGCTCGGGGGGAATTGAATTTGAGGAGCCTGGTTGAAAAGGTGTGGGCGAAGGCAAAGCATTGGGATTGGCAGTGACCAGCACAAAGTCAGGATGAGGCGCCTGCATGGCTGTCGGCAACGTGCAGGAAACCAGTAAAAATAGCAGCGAAAGAAATGCGAGTCGAGGAGAAGTTTTCATAAAAGTTTCCACCGTCGCGCTGAGCGCAGTGAGGACAGGTTTATCGTCCGAACGCAGACGAAGCGCAGGTATCAAAGCAATATCAAGTTGGAAGGTTAGTGGTGGTTTCGACTGCTTGCGCTCAACCACCAGAACACGTTTAATATGTATTCTGAAAATACTGCGCGATCAGATCAGATATATCCGTTGCCGTGTGCTCGCGGAAGATGCGGAAGAAATCAGCGGAGGTGGCGATCTTTCCTTTCTCCTGCGCAAGATAATCCTGTAGGAAAGGAAAGAAAATATCATCGCCCACGCGGGCGCGCAAGTCCTGTAAAAAGTGTGCGCCGTTGAGATAGACCTTGTTCCAATAAGGGCGCTGACCTTCTCCATCGTAGACGCGTATATCCACTTTATTTTCAGGTTTATACGGATCAAAACGATAGGTCCACCACCAATCGCGCAATGCATCCGGTGAAACGGTTTCATAAAAAACGATCTCGCTATACGTGGCAAGCGCTTCATCAAGCCAGGGCTCAAGTCCCTGATCGTTACCCACCTGCTCGAACCACCATTGATGCGCGGTCTCATGCACGCTTACCGCCGTGAAGTGATTGTTGTAATCGCCGTTGTAATTATTGTAAATTCCCTTGCTGTGATAATACAGCGCAGAGAATTCCATACCATCATCAAAGTCGCCCTCCACAATACTCAGGGTTTTGTGCGAGTAAGGTCCGAAACGGTCACTGTAGATTTGCAACGCCAACGCCGAATCCTTCAAAGCCGCCTCGCCCTGCACCGCGTAGGATGGGAAGTAATAACTATAGAGGGTGATATCGCCGACCTTCATCGAAGCGACATCATAGATCGTGCTGAAGGACAGCGCAAACGAGCGCGCCGCTTCGATCTTGAACCGACGGCTGGTCGCGGCTTCCGAGGGAACTTCTTCCCCGCTGGATGCGATGACCGGAGTCGCGCCATCTGAAAACGTAACGTTCACATCATAATCGGAGGCTTCATACGTGAGATGTTCGCCGTAATACCACGGGTTGTGCAAAACCCACTTCCCGTTGATATAAGGCACGACGAACGGATACCAATCCACAAGGTTGACTTGTTGCGACGAGTAGCCATAGATCTGCGAACAGAGGTCGGTTTCATCGCCATAGTTGCCGATCTTGGGCAGGAATAATCCGTAACTAATAGAAAGTGTCACTGTGCCGCTGGGCGGGAGTGGTTGAGGAAGCGGAATTTCCAAACGATGTCGAATATACGCCTGCGGATTCTGTATATCAAAGATGTAACTTGTAACAGGCTGTCCATCCACTGCAATGGAAGAGAGGCTGAAACTGCGACTGCACGTCGCCTCGACAGCCAGCACCAGAACTCTCCAACGTTTCCCCTGTCCAATTGGGATAGGTGATCGTCTCATTGACCGTCGCGGAAAATCTTGAATAATCCATCTCCAAATCGATTGCATATTGCGGACGCGCCAGCGACGGGGCAGGTGTCACAGTAGGACCGGGCGTATCGGTTGGGAGAGGCGTTTCTGTGGGAGGCAGGGTCGCGGTGGGAATAAGAGGCGTTTCAGTTGGGAGAATGGGTGTGGGGGTTGGAGAAGAACAGGAAACAAGCAGAAGAATGCAGATGGAAGAAAGCAGAATACGTGTTGTTGTGGTGTGCATGGGTGGATTCTAACCGATGTATGTGGTTGTTTAACGAAAAACCCTCCCGCAAGGTTCCTTGCGGGAGGGAGAATATCTAGGTGCTTGAGTAGCTCGTAGCGACAGCAAAGGGCATATCGAAACTACCACTAACCAAAAGCTTTTTGCTTACTTGTTGGTTTCGATACGGGCGAGAAAACCATTCGCCCTACTCAACCCACGGACTGCTCCTATCCTTCGATTGCCTTCTTCATCGCGGCCATGGTCGCGTCCAAACCGGCTTTCATCTGGTTCTTCATCATATCCTCCATCCCGGGCATGGAGGGCATCCCTGCGGTAACCAACGTTGCATCCATTTGCAAGGTCAGCTTTGTGTTACTGCCATCTTTTTCAAAGATGTAGGTGTTAGTCACATCCGAAGCGGGGGGTGCCGCGATGGTCTTCACGCCAAATTTCTTATTCGGCTCGAACGAAACGACCTCATTCATGGTCTTGATGACATTTCCCATGGATGTGGTCTCGATCTCGTATTTCGTCCCTACTTGAATCGGTCCGCTGACGTTGATACCGGTAATATAGGAACTTAACTTTTTCTGATTATCGAGATTGGTGATGAATTCAAACACTTGCTCAACAGGCTTGCTGATGCTGACGCTGGTCTCGAGGGTAGCCATAAGAATTCTCCTTTGGGTGGTAGATGTAAACGACGAGTTGGATTATATCGCCCCCAACCTTCCCATACAAATGCCATCACACAAAACAAGAGCATTACAAAATGATAAAACTCCCCAATCGGAAAAATCTTATAAACTTTGTCAGGGCTTGTTTTTCATCACCTGCAAAAAACTCGAAGGGATGGATTCCTGCAATATCGAGCAATTCATTTTCCAGCCCATCTTCAATACATGCTTTTTCCTCTGGAGATAACCATTCAGGAAGATCTTCCTGTCTCCAAAATTTTGGATTCCAATCCATTTCCATATTGGCATCGGGAATATCGTCAAGTGATTTTGCCAACGTGTCCGCCAACGATAAAGCATCCTCAGCTTGTACCATCTGACTTTCATTCGTTAGATAAGTGCCATGCCAGTCGGCATTTAATACTTGGAAAGTCATAGCTTGAAGGTGGGTAGGTTCCTTCAGGCTGCCAGCCATATAGCCTTGGCCAGCTCCAAAGCTTTCGCCCAGGATTGCTTGCTGATCCTTCTGGATATCCCTAGTGATTGGTTGAATAGTTCGTAGTTCATAAGGTATTTGCGATAACCTGATTATATCCATTCTCTTTCAATGGAGAAAATCGAAAAGGATGCGCAAGTTATGCCATTCTTATCCTCTTCCACACAAACACAATCATAAAGAACAACGTCGCAGTCAACACGATTGCCGCGCCTGATGCGATGCTTAGATAATAGGAGAGATATAAACCGATCACTCCCGATAACGAAGCAAAGACCGCGCCGAGCAACATCATCGTGGATAGGCGATGCGTGAGCAGATATGCCGTTGCGGCGGGGGTGACAAGCATGGCAACCATCAACGCCACACCCACGGTTTGAAGCGAGACCGCGACCGTCACAGCGATGAGGGTGAGCAAGAGGTTATTGAGCAAGCCAACGGGGAGTCGCAGTGTGACGGCGAGGATGGGGTCGAACGATAACGTTGTAAACTCTTTATAGAACGCAAAAATGGTCAGAAGGACGAGTCCGCCAAAGATGAGGATCAGCCACAGGCTATGGGTCGAGACGCTGAGCACGTCCCCGAAGAGGAAATGACTCAAGTCCACGGCGTAACTGCGGACTGTGGAAATCGAGCGCGATGCCGAGGGCGAACATCCCGGCGAAGATGATGCCAATTGATGTATCTTCCTTGATCTGGGAATTTTTGCTGATGGCGCCAATTCCCAGCGCGGCAACGATGGCTGTCCCCAATGCCCACCAAAATAAAACATCGCGCGCTCCGCCGCTGAATAAATATCCCAGCGCGATGCCAGGGAGAATAGTATGCGCGAGTGCATCGCCAAAGAACGCCATGCCGCGCAGAACAACGTATGTTCCAACAACTGCACAGACAATCCCAACAAGAACGGCGGCGATCATGCCGCGTTGCATGAATTCATATTGGAGCGGAACACCAAGGAATTTAATGAGCGTGGTCATATTCCCCATCGTCACAACAGTCATCTATATTTAAAACGTTCTGCCCATCCACTGGTTTGAGTCTTCCACCGTAGGCTCTCACTAAGTTATCTGTATGTAATACTGCGGCAGGTTTCCCAAATGCAATCATGCGATGATTCAATAGCATAATACGGTCAAAATGCGTTGCGGCTTGATCGAGATCGTGCGTGGCAACCATGACTGTTACTTTCTCTTTTTGAAGGCGATCCAATAACGTTAGGATGCCCTCCTGCGAAGGCGTATCAAGACCACTCAAGGGCTCATCCATCAACATGAGTTCGGCTTCCTGTGCGAGCGCACGCGCGATGAACATGCGCTGTTGCTGACCGCCTGAGAGTTGACTGATCTGACGTGCGGCGAGGTTGGAAAGGTCAACCGTTTCGAGCGCGTGGTGGACGAACTCCCAATCTTTTTTGTGCGGGAAGTTCAGCGGACCCAGTTTGGCGGAGCGTCCCATCATGACCACATCTGCGACATTGACCGGAAAACTCCAATCCACCTGACTGCGTTGCGGGATGTAGGCGATGCACACGTGCCTGCCGGGTTTCGAGCCGAAGATATTCACATCCCCGGAGTTGGGTTGCAATACCCCAGCAATCACTTTGAACAATGTGCTTTTCCCCGCACCGTTCGGTCCAACGACCGCGATGCGTTCACCTTCGTGTAAATGGAAAGTGATCTCTTCAAGCGCGATGCGTCCGTTGTAGCGAACGTTAAGTCGTTGCACATCGAGGATGGGTTGGTTGGTTTGGTGGTCTGTGTGTAGGTACATAAAATTATCCCGTCATTGTGAGGAGGGTGCTCTTCCCGACGAAGCAATCTCCAACACGATGTGGGAGATTGCTTCGCTTCGCTCGCAATGACGAATCATTTCAACGCGTTCACGATCTGCGTTACGTTGTATTTCATCATTTTGATGTACGTCGCGGCGGGTGCGCCATCCGTCAAGGATTCGACATGTAAATCTTCGACAATCTTTACCCCGGTCTCATTTGCGATCTGTTGGGCGAGGGCGGGATTCTCCACCTCATCCAAAAAGATTGCGGGAGCACCGCTGGATTTGATCTGGTCGATCAGTTTCGCCATTTGACCTGCAGAGGGGGACGCGTCATCGCTCACACTGGGGATCACCGCGCCGATGATGGTAAAGCCATAACGATCTGAGAAATAACCGAGCGCGTCGTGATTCGTCACGAGTAATCTTTTTTCTGCAGGGATTTGTGAAACCTGCTCTTTGATCCACGCGTCCAGGTCTTTCAGTTTTTGAACATACGCCTCCGCATTGGACCGATAAACTGACGCGCCCTCAGGATCGAAATGTGTAAGCGCTTCACGGATGTTTTCGACATAAGTCAGTACGCGGTTCGGGTCGAGCCACATATGCGGGTCGCTGACAAGTTGATCCGTGCCTTCCTCATCTTCCATCGTGCGCGGTTCGAGCCCATCCGAGGCGGTGATGACGACGCGCTCTCCACCTGCATTTTCCAGCAGGGACTCAAGGAAATGTTCGTATCCCAAGCCGTTGACGATCAGCAATTTGCTTTCATTGATCCTTGCTACATCCTGCGGGGTAGGCTGGTAGGAATGTGGGTCTGCTCCAACGGGCAGGAGTGAGTCCACCTGCAGTCGGTTTCCGGCAACATTACGTGTAATATCCGCCAAAAAGGTGGTGGTGGCTGATACAGCAGGAGCAGACGTCCCTGAGGGAGAAGCGGGGGTTCCTCCACATGCGGTTAACACAAGCGCGAGGACGCTCAGAATTACAAATAAACGGTACACGTTCTTTACTCCTAAAGTTTATTGACATGCCTGGCATAGTCCGAACAACTGCAGCCAGTGTTCACGGACTTGGTAGCCAGTCTCTTTTGAAATTGAATTTATTAGTTTATCAAGGTCATCGCCTTCGAAAAACGTGACCTGACCGCAGTTCTGGCAAAGCAATAGATGTTCATGTCCACTGCTTTCGGCGATGAATGCCTGGCATCCCTGTGGTTGGTGTACACGTTGAATGAGATGAAGCTCTTCCAGCTTTTCGAGCGTGCGATAAACAGAAACCAAACCTAGCGCAGAATATTTTTTGCGCGCTTTGTCAAAGACCTCAACAGGGGTGAGCGCAAGTGTGGATTTTTGGACAATCTCCACAACCACGCGACGCGCCTCAGTGAGGCGGTATCCATTTTCTTGAAGTTGCACAAGCCAAGCGTCAGTCATTGTTATCTCTCTTTTTGAAATTGAAAATCATTTTCAATAAGTATAATCAAAAAAACTCATCGGTCAAGGTCTTCTTCCCCAGCTAATCCCAAACCCACTTTGCGTTATAGCCCTTTATCCCGAGATCGGTAATCTTTCCAGACCCTACTTCGATCATCTGAATATTCGATTCCAGAGACGAATTAGGCACATATATATCATAAAGTAGAAACTTCCCATCAGGCGACCAATTCAAATTCTCATGTTGTATCTCATCCGGTGTATGAGTAATGCATGGGCGCTTCACTTCCATCGGCGCGCATCAACCAGATTTGGTCACCTTGCGTTACGGAGAGGTCGCGCCGTATGGCGGCGATCCATTGTCCATCTGGTGACCATACCGCAAAAAGATTCTCGTATCCTGCATTCAATGTGATGTTCGTTTTCGTTTGCAAAGAGAGATCATATACAAACAACTGTGTGACAAAATCTCCATTTTGAATGACAACATCCCTATACAGAACCGCCTTGCTATCCGGCGACCAATCCGCCGCCGCGGTAAGTGTACTCTTAATGACATGGCTTTCGCCTGTTTCAAGATTATTTAACCGGACATCCTGCGAAGTAACATAACTCAACCACTTTCCATCCGGCGACCAACGCGGGTTTGATCCCGGCAGATTTTCTTCCTGAAAAACAGGTTGGGCATTGCCCGTATCAACATCCACCCACCACAACGTCCCCAAGCCTGTGATGTTACTTGCCGACAGGTTTGTGTACTCATAAACGATACGTTTTCCATCCGGCGACCAGACTGGTCTCGAACAGAGCGCGTTATCACAGTTCAATAATTTAATTTTTGCGCCGCTCTTGATATCGGCCAGCCATACTTTGTCCTCAAGGTTTTCGGTTTGAACAATATACACCGCTTTTGCATCATCAGGCGATAGAGCATACTCCACCACATTATCCGCCGCGTCGCTCAACAGAACAGGATTGCCTCCCGTTATATTCGTGATGAACAATTGCTTGACCTGGTTCTGCCCGCCCGCGAGATAGACGATCTGCGCATCCTTTATGGACCCTGAGTTTGTCTCCGTTAAATTGAGATTTCCCTTCACCTGGACAAACGCACCCATGGTCAGCACAACACCGAGCGCCAGCACCACCAGCGCACTAGCCATTGGCAGAATCGGCGCAAATTTATCGAACACGCCCATACGGTCGAACAAACGTCGGCTGTTCACCATTAGCAAACCAATGACAATCAATATAACCGCAAGCCCCAGACTGAATGAAATGATCAATGCCAGCCCAAGTATCAGGCGATTGATTGCAATCGCCACCAGGAGAATGGCAATCGCATCCGGGCAAGGGACAAGACCACCACTGATACCCAATGCGATGAGTGAACGCCACGTAATGGCTTCAGGAACTTCGTGGGAATGGATGTGTCCATCGCCATGATCGTGCATAGGACGACTTTCATGTTTGTGAAAGTCGGTGTGAACATGCTGGATTTGATGGATGCCTGAAGGTGTTTTTTTAGTGGGTAAAACTGGTTTTAGCGAATATCTTCGTGAAGTTATTTTCTGCGGAACGATAAGAGTTCTTGTCTTGCGCCATTGCTGGTATCTCTGCCGGAGCAAATAAAATCCCAACCCTACGATCAACAAACCTGAAACAATTTCAAAGACAGGGATAAGCGTTGTGGGCAGAATATATTGCGAGGCAACAAGTGTGATGATGCCAAGCAAAAAGACGGAGCCGGTATGGGTCAGCGTGACAATCGTTCCCAAACCCACCGCATGCCACGTAGTCCCGCGTGAACCGACGAGATAAGCCCCAACGACCGTCTTGCCGTGCCCAGGCGTCAACGCGTGCAGGGATCCCAACAGAAGAGATACAGTCAAGGCAAAAAAGTAAAACGAAAGGGAAAGTTGTTTCTGGCGAACCAGGTTGACGAGGATTTCCTGAGGCGTGTTCTTTCCGCCGGGAATGAAATCCAAAAGACTGCGCTTTGTTGCCTGAAAAGTTGTACTCTGTTGATTTGGCTCCTGTCCTTTTTGATCCAGGGAGAGTGAGGGCATACTGGTATCCCAATCGGTGCGCAGGGGGAGCTGGGTAAAAGCCTGTGCGGAGGGTTCGAAAATCTGCATCGTGATGATGCTGTTTTTTTGTTCGGGCGTTTGGAACTTCACCCCGCCCTGACCCGTAACGGTATACCAATTCACCGACTTTTGTTCTTCCAATCCATTGTGCAGCATCAACTCATAGGAGTTATCGCGGTATTGGGGCCATACGGCGGAGAGGTGAATAATGATCGTTTCAGCGCCAGATTGAAAAGCGCTTTGGCTGGAGGGAAATTGCAACTCATCCAACTGCAAGGGAAGCGACTCGCCATCCAGTGTGGCAGTCAAAAGCGGGACGCGGACGCTTGCCCACCTCTGTGCCTCCTCCACACTGACTGTATCATCCTTATTGATATCCGCTTCATACCAGATGAATGAAACCAGCATAGGACCCGGTCTAAGTTCCCATTGGATGGAAAGCCCATCTTCTGCAAGTGTTACATAGATGGAATGCACATACAAATCAGCGGGGTGAGCGGACACAGGGGAAACCAGTGCAAAGAGTACAAGAAATACAAGCGGGCTAAGCAGAACTATTCTTTTCATGCGTTATTATGGCAACCAATGAGGTAATAATCCCTGAGTTAACATACGCGGTTCCTGCCATCCTGACCTCCAGAGACCAATTTCAGGCTTATAGACTCCCTTTAGCTTGAACTGTTGGAATATAAGCGCTTTTCCCCACGGGTCCCATTGTGGATTGTTGTAAATATAGTTGGGTTGGTTGGCAATCACCTGCCCGCCCTGTGTGGCAGGATCGATCAACCACAAGGCTTGAGCAGGGTCATTCGCATCAAACTGCAAACCAATAACCAGCATTTTTTCAACGGGTGACCATGCCAGAGCGTTATAACGATAATCCCTTTCATCGTTTTCACCGAACAGGGTGGTAATCTCCTGTGTAGGTAAGTTTGCCTCCCGTATGCGGGTATATGTCCCAAATTCATTCATTGCAACATCTGTAAACACAAAAGTATCGCCATCGTTCGACCATGTCACGGGACTTCCTGTTTGACTCGGGATCATTAACTGGTTGTTTGTGACGAGGTCGAGTAAACGGATCTGGTCAGCAAACCCGTCATACGAAGAAAGGCGGGTTCCATCCGGCGACCAGACGGGTCCATATCCAATGATCTGCTGGTCCTCGTATAGAGGCGAATCCTGCTTTGTTTCAAGATTTAACACCCAAATACGCGGCGAGCCAAATTGCAGATCAGGGCTTGGGTTTGCAAACTCACGCACGTAAGCCACGCTCTTGTCATAAAAAGAAATGGCAGGGACAGAACAGCGGTCTGCACCGCATTGTAACAGCAGGAATGGCTCGCCACCTGTACGATCCACTCGCCATAGGTCAATACCCTGTTGTTCGTTGAACGCAGAGAAAATCACAAACTCTCCATTATGGGATGTATCAAAGTCGAAAATCTTGAACGAGTCATCGGTGAGTGCGGTGGTTTTTCCGGTATCTGGATCAACCGCCCACAATTGGCTCTTATTTTCTTCTGCAACAAAATACACAACCAGCGGCGAGCGAACACGAAAATCCCACGAGCTTGATTTCTTAAGTGGGTCACCCTTTGAGGTCAGGGCGCCTGAGGCAAGGGTCAATGTATAAGCGGTATCAGGCTGAAAGGGCTGGCGGGGAACGAATTGCAGGGTCTTTGTATCTGGAAACTTAAAGCTTCCATCCACTGCGGGTTCAATGGAAAAGTTATTGATCGCAAGAGTCCCATCCACAGGTTCAGAGAAATGAAGCGTAAGCGTTTCAAACGGACCAATAATGTTATTTACGGGCAGTTCAGCAGTGACACGAATCCCGATCTGACTGCCAAGACCAATGACAAGTGCTATGCATAAAAGAAGAAACCCTGTTAAGAGTTCCGGCAACAGAGTCAAGGTTGATCGGAAATCGTCTTTCGGAATTCATGGATAGAGATAGGGCTGGTCAGGTTGGGCGACAGGTTCCACCGCTTCTGCATGGATGAGTGGGCTGATGCCGTTATCGAAAGCCACCGCGTCTATTGAACCCTTTACCAGCACCCAGTCATCTTGTTTCAGAGATGATATTTCAGCCCCATCCACGATCATGCCGACAGCGTATCCATCCGCGGCACAACAGGAGATGATAAAACGACTGACGAAGAACTGCCCCTTTGGCAGGCGGTCGTCGAAATAGATAAACCCAATCACGGATGCCTGTTGACCTTTGTATGGACTGAGGTCTTTTTCAAAATAAAACAATTTGACCCAATCCAGAACATTGCGCTGTTCCGAGTCTGTCTCGAATGGCTTGGTAGATGACTGTGAACTGACCAGCGCCGAGGATGTGGTGAAGTCCTTTTGCGGAAACGGCGGCAGAATCCAACGGCTTGGCAGGGATGAGGACACCGATCAATAAGGGGATGAGCATGATCCATAAATTAAGGGGAGCAGGCGCATGGTCATGGTCGTGAGCGTGCTCTTCATCCTGCGACGTAGGTTCGCTTGAGCCGAACTTCCATGAAAAGAGTCAGCGCAAGGATGGCGAGAAAGAGTATCCCGATCTGTGTCAAGGTAATGAAGCGCAGATTGATATACCAATTAAGTTGGTTGCTGATGATCTTGCCGATCAAAAAGAGAAACAACCCCAACAAAAGTAGAGCCTGGAAAATACGATAAAGTCGTTTTGACATGTTAATTCCTCCTCATGGCATGAAGTAATTGAACGCGATGCCTGCCAGCAAACTCATTAAGAAGGGCAGGAGGACAAGATATGCCACGGGCTTACGGCGGAAGACTTGCAGGTACATCAACGTACTCTTGATGTCCACCATCGGTCCGAAAACCAGAAACGATAGTATAGAACCAAAACTGAACGTGCCGACAAACCCCAAGGCGACGAAGGCATCTACTGTGGAACAAATGGAAAGAAGTACAGCCAATGCCAACATGACCAATACAGAAAAGATGGGTCCGCTTCCAATGGCGAGCAATGCAGATTGCGGAATGAAGGTCTGTAACAATGCCGCCAGCACACCGCCCAGCACAAGGTAACGTCCCATCTCAAAGAATTCGTCGGCGCAGATCAAAAAGGCTTGCTTGATTTTTCCGATGAAGGTGGAAGCGTCTTCTTCATGTTCATGGTCGTGAACGGATACTATCGTTCCTTTCAAGACATTGGATGGATCTTGTTCAACAGCAAAGACAAGCCCAACGATCACCGCGAACAATAGGCTAAGTCCCACGCGCCACGCGAGCATCCGTCCCCAGCCAAACGCCGCGGCGGTGCTGAAGATGACAATCGGATTTAGAACCGGCGCGGCTAAAAGGAAGGCGACACCAGCCGGTAACGGCAATCCCTTATGAAACAGTCTTCGTGTCAAAGGAATGACACCACACTCACACACAGGGAAAATCAACCCCATGAACGCGCCCGTGATCGCCGCGGGGACGGGACGCTTCGAGATAAAACGCGCCATCAATTCGCGGTCAAGGAAGACTTCCACAAGACCGGAGATAAGTGTTCCTAAAAGTAAGTAAGGCAAGTGCTTCAATGAATATCCCCAGGAAGACCGTTGCGAAGAGGTTGAGCCGTGAGCCAAATCCCTGAAAAATTTCAAATGGGAGGATGCTAAATAGGATAATTGCCAAAACACCAATTAACACCGTCCAGATGAAAGTGCGTGAAACACGGCGAGGTGTATCTATTGTTGCCACAACACGATTCTAGCTTTGCCAGATTAATGTGTGATAAATGATCGATGCGGTAAGAAGTAAAGTAATCACGATACCTGTAATTTTTGAAATCGGCTTACGCTCTTCTTCGGGCTTGTGAAGCTGGTCGGCATTCAACCTTGCTCCAACTGCAACAGTCACGGGAACAGCGGCACAGAACATACACATAGTAGCTCCTTATTCCCTATCCAGTTCGGCGCTTTCATGTGGAAGGATTTCCTTTTTGAGCAGGAAATACGCGCCAGTGAAGTGGTCGTCAATCGTATTGACCATCTGCGTGCGTCTTTGCGGGATGATGGTGATCACCTCCCAGCCTTCAAGTCCGTGATCGTCAAGCGATGGGACATTGTAGTCATCTCTGAGAGGGTTGTCGCCCATGAGCGTTGCCGCGGGGAGATATGCCATCTTGTAACGAAAGACCTTGCCACCCGCTTGAATCCGTTTCTTTGCCGCTTCGATATGGGCGCGGTGTTCGCTCTCACGTTCGGACTTCGATCTGGTTCTTTATCCTTATCAATTCAGGCGAATCGAGAATCTCTTTTGCCACTTCGAGTATTTCTTCATCATCGCTCATGGTAGCCGTTGCGAGGAATTCGTACCCGCGGCGGTCACCGAGTTTGACGAGTCCTTCCGCGGCTTCGAGTTGGGTCAGCCATTCTTCGTCCTCGGTCATGAGTTCGTAGAGCGTTTCCAGGTCGTGCATTTTTACGAGATCGTCTATTTGGGAAGCCATGTCTCCTCCGAAAATAATCCTATGTTTGTATTGTATCACCCCGCGCAGAGGATGAACTTTCGGGTAAGATTCTTCTTATTCTCGGAACGAAAAGTCATGGTGAAGGGTTATTTATGAAATAATAGGTTATGATGCAATGAGCGAGAGTATTTTTTGTGATGTTCAAAACGATCTTTAGCCAGGCTTTGATTGATCTTGGGGAACTTGAGGGAGATTACCGTGCTTTTCATCTAAAAAATGATATAGCGCAAAGCGCTCTGACAATAAGTATTGTAGCGGTCAGCGTTCTGGGCGCGTTGGGCACGGATGCAGTTTTTTTCAGGGACAGGTGGGATCTATTCATGCTGATGGTTTGTGCGCGTGTCATTTTTGCCCTGGTTTGTTTTGCAGCGATCTGGGCGATCCGAAGGACAAAACGAGTGAAGACCTTCGATCTCCTGTACATGGGGTGGACTTTTTTTATAATCACATCCATCATCCTGTTCAAGCTTACCCGTCCTGTAAATTATCTGACTTCCTCCTTCGATGTTATTGTACCCCTCGCAATTTACCTGCTTTCTCCACTTAAAATAAAATACAATTCGATATTTGCTCTTGGTTTCTCCATAGCCACCCTGTATGTGGACTTTGCCTTTGGCAGTGGGCTTGACCCCATGCACTTCAACGTTGCCGTTGCTGCACAGTTGATCGTCCATGCGCTGGGACTGGGTTCCGCCTTTCAGATTCAAACATACCGCCGGAGATCGTTCAAGGCTTATATCCAGGAAAAGGATGCCAAGGAAGTCGCCGCGTATCTTTCAAATATCGACCCCCTGACGCACAGCCTGACACGCCGGCATTTCTTCAGCATCGCGGGGAGCGAGTTCCTGCGTTACACGCGTTATCACCGACCTCTATCCGTGCTTGTGATCGATGCCGATTATTTCAAGAATATCAACGATACCTACGGGCATCATGCCGGGGATATCGTCCTGAAGAGCCTGTCGCTTGTGGCGTTGGAGCAAAAACGCGCGCAGGATACCTTTGGCAGATTGGGCGGAGAGGAATTTGGGTTGCTTTTGCCGGAAACAAATTTGGAACAGGCTCGCATCGTAGCGGAACGTATTCAAAAGACATGGGAGCAAACCCCCTCCAATATGGATGGCAATATGATCCAGTCGACTGTCAGCATTGGGGCGGCAGAGACCATGCCCACTGACGAGTCTTTCGACGATCTGTTGCGCCGCGCTGACAGGATGCTTTATAAAGCCAAGGAACGCGGCAGGAATCAAGTGGCAGTGGAATGAACAACTGCTTCTTTGAGCAAGAGGGAGTTGTTGTTGATGGGCTTTGACCTTATTCTATCTGGCGGCGCTCTGCAGGAGAATATATATGATCAAGGCTGCAATGACTACGATGGTGATCTGCACTCCGGGGCGCATCATGACTGAGCGACGGCGGCGGGGTTCATTGGAACTTCTACGGCGGCGTGTATATGTATTTCTTCTGCGCATATTTTCCTCTTTGAACTTTAGAAATGGCTAAAGCATCCCAATGGGGGTGAAAAGTATGATTGCGCCGTTATGACTTTGGGACGATGTATATTCAACATTAAAATGACTTGATCGCGTCTTCGAGACTTTTGAATATCTTAAAGAAGAGTTTCATGCCTGCCATCTCAAGGGTTTTGTCCACATCGGGTTGGGCGTTGAGCAGCCTGACATGTTTGCGCGCAGTGCTGACGTGTGTGAAATCGGGGTTCTCGTTTTCTTCCACATCCTGGGGAACGCCGCTATAAATTAATGCGATCTTGTGAATACCAACGACTCCGGTACTGCTAATGCTCGGTACTTCACCCAGGTCAATAATGAGGTTGCGCGTGAAATTGTCATATAGCGCGCGGGCTTTCTCGATGACCTGCATAAAGTTCGAGGCGTTGATTTCGCCGGTAAGGCGTATTACTGCAATTGACTCGCTCACTTGCTCAACGGTAATTTCCATGCGCTTGCTCCTTTTCGCGATTAACGGAAATTGAATTCTTCAAAATGGATATTTGCCTTTGGCAGACCCAGCGACATGAACTTTTGTCCGAAGGCCTGCACCATTGGCAATGGACCGCACATATAGATGTGATAACCATCCACGGTGCCCCCGGCATTCCTTACTATATCATCAATCGTCAGGGAACCGTCCATTGCCGAAAAGCGGACGTGCGGTTTCAGACGTGGATTCTTTTTTGCCGCGGCTTCAATCTCATCGAGAAACAACGCTTCTTCTTTATGACGGACGGTATAGTAGAGGTGGATATCGTGGGCAAGGTTTCCGTCCATATCGCGCAGAAAGGAAAGAAAGGGCGTCAGTCCAATGCCGCCTGCGATCCAGATCTGTTTTCCACCGCCGGTCTTGTAATCGAACATGCCATGCGCGCCTTCAACGACTGCGTCCATGCCTGCCTTCAGGTTGGAGAACAAGGCTCGGGTGAAATCCCCGCTGGCTTTGACGGTAACCCGCAAAACGTCCTCATGAGGCGCACTGGAGATGGTGAAAGGATGGGATTCGTTCAACATCCTGTCGCCAGGGAATCGCACGAACAGAAATTGTCCTGCGCGTTGCCGCTTGATGGAATCTTTTTTCGCACGCAGGATCACCTCCGTTGTCGACTGGTTGGGATGATTGACAGCTTCAACCTGGTAGGGAATATATTTTTTGAAGAAACGACCAAAAATTTCAGTATAGAGATACGAAAGCGCGCCGATGATGAAAAAAATCTGCACCCAGTTAATGGCAATGAAGGCGTTGAGAGGGCTTTTTACCGTCAATGAATGGATAAAGGCAATGATGAAAAAGATGCCGATATATCTCTTGAGATTCTTCCAGCCTTCATAGGTTCCACCCGTAAGTTTGTTCAGGTAGGTGATGCGCGGCGCCAGGCTGATCAGGACGAGAGAAACGATGCCTGTGAATGCAATGACCGCAAGATAGTTGCCCAGCACCCAATCCGTTGAGATGGGAACGGTCAGCACGTGCACGAAGATCAGCAGGAACGCGGTGGTGGCGACGCGGCGATGCGTGACGTACATTTTATCCAAGCCGCCAAAATACTTTTCAGCCCATTTGGGGCGTGTCGATAAAAACAATGCGCAAGCCATCAGGACGATATTCACCGAGCCAATGATCTCGCCTGCATACTGACGCGTAAAATTCGGGCGGCCATCATACTCGGGAGGAAAAACAAACCATACAATGATCGTTAATAGAACACATGCGATAATAACCAAGTTTCCAAGGTTGTATTTCATGAAACCTCCGGGAAGACCGATGTATTGCGTTAACTTAAATCAAAAAGCGACATGGGTCAAATCCATATCGCTTTGATGGTTAAAACGATTTCACGGCTTCATCGAGATCGGTAAAGATCTCAAATACATTGCCAAACCCCACCATATCCAACACACTTTTAATTTCATCACGCGGGTTAAGTAATTTGATATGCTCCTGTACGTTCGAGCCACTGGTCTTACTCATCGAACGAAGGGCGGACCAACCCTGATCGGTATCGGGCAATTCTTCGCCTTTTGTCAGCAAAGCCACGCTATGCAAAGCCACCAATCCAGCGCTGCTGATATAGGTCAGGTCCGTCATATCGATCAGGAAATCACGCCCGCCGTCAGCCTGCGCTTCCTTCGCCTTGTTGATCAAGTCCTGATAGGTTTGTCCATCCAACCGTCCATCCAGCTTGATCACTGTAACTGGCACATGCCCCTGTACTTGCGAAACAGAAATATCCATAGCCGCTCCTCCTTCATTTGGAACCGGACAGCAAGCTGTCTGGTTGGGCAGGAGTGTACCTTATGAGGCAACAAGCTCCTGAAGCATTCGAGATTATAAACCCGCTTTGCGTTTTAGCCGTCCCATACGATGTTCGATTTCCTGCATCCAAAACGTACGCATATACCCCGGCATGTCCTCTTTCTCGACGCGCTGCAGGGCGGATGTCGTCCAGGTGAGAGCAGACTTTACATCACGCTGTTTATGCTCATAATGCTTTGCCAATTCAATGAATGCGTACAAATGACCCCGCCCCGCGGCTTCCTCCCATAAACGGACAGCCTCCCCCATATCGCCGCGTCTTTTTTGCAGAATGGACAACCGTCTCACGGCAACGCCGAAATCTGATTCATCCAACTCAGACTCGAGTCCACGCTCGAACAGACGCGCCGCCTCGTCCCAATGACCGAGATCCTCGAACAATTTCCCCAACGCGACGAAATCAAGTCCGTGCTGTACCTTGCCCTCATACGGACTCTGCATCATATCGTTCATGTGTGCCAGCAACGCCGCCATCGCGACCACATCCATGGCGTTGTGATAGAACACGCCGCCCAAGGGACGCGCATCACCGGTCCGCAGGTAATCGAAATATAACCAGGGAATTTCATAACCCGGCACTTCTTCACTGGAGCGTGTGAGTCCCAATATATGCTCTTCGAGATATTTCAAGGCGCGCGATTTAAGCCGGTCACGCCAGAGACGGCGAGCCAGGGGCAATAAATCGAGATGTGAATAATCTTGATAGGGGATGGGAATATAGTGAAGTTTATAACGCGTGCTCAACAGAGGCGCATCAAAAGCTTTGCCGTTGAATGTGACCAGCGCCTCACAGGGTGCAAGGAATGTTGCCAACCCTTCCAGTAAGGCGGGTTCCTCGGCAGGGTCGCGCATGAAGAATTGCTGCAGGACGAATTTGTCATCAATGAAACGCGCCGCGCCGACGAGGAAGGCATACGTCCCGGTGCCGCCGGAAAGACCGGATGTTTCTGTATCGAGGAAGGCAAATTTTGAGAGCGGGAGTTTGGCAATTTCCGGATCGTGTGCCCATTGAGAGATAAAGGAAAGAGGAAAGGAAGAAATAAGGGGAGAGGAACCGTAAATGTAATCCGACGGATATATCTGTTCCGCGATAAACACATCTCCGCGCGGAGTGGGGATGAAACTCCCAGCCACGACAGAGTCAACGGATTGAGAATCAGCTTTCGGCGGCGCGAGATGCGTCGTTCCCATCTTCACACCGAGGGACTTCAACTTATCTGCAAGAGAATTCTTCTTATCTGCCATATCGTATTGAGGGTGATTATAACCAAACCAGCCCGCCAGTTTGATGGCGGGCGGCAATCCATATTCAGCGTGAATTAATCTTTTTTACTCACGATCTGTTCGAGTGCATTCTTGAAAACCTCATACGGCTGCGCGCCGACCACCGCGTAACGGTCATTGATCACATACGTTGGCACACCCGTCACGCCGATCTGATACGCCCAACGGACTTGTTCCTCAACATTGGCTTTATACTTTTCGCTTTCGACTTCCTTTTGCATCTCGTCCACATCCAAGTCCACTTCCTGAGCGGCGGAACGCAAGACATTCCACTGACTGATATCCTGCCCCTCTGCATAGACCTTGCGAAAGATAATCTTATGAAACTCGATCCCTTTGCCATGTTCGCGCGCATATTCTGTTGCTTCATGTGCGAGACGTGTGTTGTATATTCGCTCTGTGGATTTGAATTCCATGCCGTATGAACGCGCAATGGACGCCAGACGTTCCTCCGAGCCATTCGCCCGCGCACGCTTGATGTATTCGGGCAACTCTGTGCCTTCCAGCGGCGTATCGGGTCGCAAATAGAACGGACGCCATTCCAGGTCCACGTTGTATTCTTCCTTCAACCTCTCGACCACACCCTGGCCGACATAGCACCACGGTCATATGTAATCAGAGAAGATGGTTAGTTTGAAATCCATTTTGTTTTCCTGTTTAGCTTTGGAGTCAGGGAGCTTGCTGTCTGGGAATTCCCGGGCAGCAAGCTCCCTGACTCCAAAGTTTGTCACCCAACAGACAGCCGCCATCCATCATTTCTTACGCAAGGTGTAAAATCGACGGAACAAGGCAGGTTCCCATGAAAAACTTCGACCCCAAATACAACGACATTCCTAAAACCGAAATCCATATCCATCTCGAAGGCGCCATCCGTACAGGGACGATCATTGATATTGCCAAAGAATATAACCTAAAGCTACCCGCCTATGAAGTAAACAAGCTCAATAAACACGTAAAAGTCTATGAACAGATGCGAGACCTGGAAACGGTGCTGAAAGCTTTTGATATTTTTCAGAACAGCATTACCTCACCGGAAGTTGTCGAGCGTATTGC
Organism: uncultured Chloroflexia bacterium; assembly: GCA_963753655.1. Taxonomy (GTDB): domain Bacteria; phylum Chloroflexota; class Anaerolineae; order Anaerolineales; family Villigracilaceae; genus Defluviilinea. The sequence goes on along the minus strand of CAVWDB010000013.1, from coordinate 3,751 downwards.
ATGGGAATTATTCGAAGATTCGGCGAAGCAAAACATCAAATTGTTTGAAGTGCGCTTCTCGCCCGATTGGGCATTCCGCGGACACGGCCTCGATTGGGACAAATGTCTCGCAGGCTTGCTCCGCGCCAAGTCACGCGCCGAGGCGGAATTCGACATGGCAATCGGTTATATCGCCATCACCTCACGCGGCATGGGCGCCGAGTCCTGCGTCAAAACCGTGGATTGGGCGATCCGTCATCGTGAACATATTCTGGGAGTAGACCTTGCTGATGGCGAACTGCTTTACCCCATGACCAATTTTGTAAAGCCGATTTTGAAAGCCAGAGAGGCGGGCTTGAAGGTGACCATCCACACCGGCGAGGATACGCCAGCCTCGGCGGTCATCAACACTATCCTTACATTCCACCCCCATCGCATCGGGCATGGCATTCATTCCATTGAAGATATGAAAGCTGTGGAGTTAATCAAGGAACGGGACATCACAGTAGAGGTGAATCCCTGGAGCAATTACCTGACCAACTCCGTGCGAACGATTGAAGAGCATCCGTTGAAAAGACTTTTTGATCTCGGCGTGAAGGTGACCATCAACTCCGATGACCCCGAAGTTCTTGAAACAAACCTAAACAACGAATATCGCATTGCACACGAAGTATTAGGGATGAGCATGGACGAGATTGCTGTCTGCAACCGCAATGCATATGAAGCCTCCTTTATTCCAGAGGATGAAAAGAAGAGGGTTTGGGGAAAATACCTGCCGCTGGATTAAATTGCTTTTGAAAGACAAACAACTCTTCAGGGTGAATCTTACGATGAGGTTATCGGTCTCAGGACACCTATCCCCATTTACGGATAACGAACTGGAGATGACGTGCGGTTGCAAATGCGCTATGATTAGAATACCTTACACAGGGAGGTACCATGAAACGCTTTCTCTTCATCATTCCCATTTTCCTTCTCATGCTCCTCAATGCATGTGGGAATATGACTCCGACAGTGCCCAACGACATAGGGACTGCGGTCGGACAAACACAAACCGCCGTGATGTGGACGCCAACGATCACTCCCACTCCCGACCCGGATGAATCAAAGATCGTCGAGTGGTTGAATGATGATTTGGCGAAGGCAGATCCACTCGAGCAGACTCTCGATGCCAAGTATCAAGTGTTGGATATAAGATTTCCGGCTACAGCGAATGGCATATCCACGGTTTTTCGCGTGGATTTGCGTTGTGAGTGCTCAACGAACATGAACTGTTGTGTCCCCGAGCGAATGTTCGTGGTGGTGATTGGCGCAATGAAGAACCGCGCCGATAAGATCATCGAACAGGTGCCTGCCAGCGTTACCGAAGTGCAGGTGGTATGCTACAACCATACGGCGCAACTACGTGTCATAGGTGCTTGGTGGTCAGATGTCAAGGATTTTCTTGGGAATCATATCAATGGCTATCAACTTGGGGCGCGGGTGTTCCAGCGCACTACTCCATGAAGGCAGACCGACAATATCATCAGCCATTCTTGAGTTGATGATCTGTTCAGCTGGTTTCTTGAACAACTCGTGTGGCGAAACGGAGAAACCGGGTTGTTGATTACAGGGGTATAGTGCCTCATGCTAAAATAGGATCTGTTCGTCCACAAAATCATCAACTCAAGAAGGAAAAGCATGGACACTACCACTTTATTCGGGTTGGGCATTTCAGGGTTTACGCTGGCGATCATCTGTGTGAGCGTTCTTTGTTCGCTGGTGATCACGGTCGCCGCCATCGCGGTTCCCATTTATTTCTATCGAAACAATCGCAAAAAGGCTGAGGCGCTGATGGCAAGCGGAACACAAGGCGAAGCGACCATCCTCTCGCTTGAAGATACGGGCATGTTGATCAACAATAACCCGCGTGTCACCGTCCTGCTGGAAATTCGTATGCCGTACGGCGCGCCGTATCAGGTGAAGAAAACCATGACCGTCCCGCTGATCCGTTTGTCGCAGGTGCAGATTGGTTCTGTTGTCCAGGTGATGGTGGATATGTCCGACCCGACCAACCCCGATAAAGTGGGACTGCTCTTGAAGTAATGGGATATTTATTGCTGGAAGGCGGCGCAGAGTTTGGCGGACGGATGCGCGACCCCGACTTGCGCGCACTCGAACTGGCAGGTGGATTCGACGCCCCGCTTCGCGTCATCCCGACGGCTGCCGCTCCGGACGATAATCATCGCCGCGCCGGAAGCAACGGAGTCCGCTGGTTTCAGGGACTCGGCGCAAGAGGATGTGGTCTCACTTCCATTAATTGATAAACAAAGTGCGAATGATGAAGACATAGCGCAATCTTTGCGTGACGCAAAATTGATCTATATGCTGGGCGGCTTTACCCATTATCTCGGTCAAACATTGAAAGATAGCCTGGCATGGAAAGCCGCAGTCGAGGCTTATCAAAACGGCGCAGTTATCGCAGGTTCGAGCGCGGGGGCAATGATAATGTGTCAGTTTTATTATGATCCAAGTGCAGGGAAACTTGTAGACGGATTAAATCTTGTCCCCAATTCATTGGTGTTGCCGCATCACGATACATTCGGAAAAAGTTGGGCGTCCAGTTTATTGAAGCAAATCCCTGATGTAACTCTGATCGGTATTGACGAACAAACAGGCATGATCGATGACGGCGAAAATCATTCGTGGAATGTGTACGGGCGCGGCGCTGTAACGTTATATCGTAATGGTCAAGTGGAAACATATAAGGCGGGGAAGACGTTTTTACTATAAATCCGCAAATCCCGAAGGGATGGTAAGATTTTAGTAACCGTATTGAGCATCATCATAATCCCGAAGGGATGTCATGATTTGTGAGAACAATGGCACCCCTTCGGGGTTTGAAAAAATACATCACGAGGCTATAACAATTTCACTTGTTTCGACACGGTGAGCGAGACGAACCGTCAACATATCGCCTTCGGAGTTTCAATCATTATGTTCGATATTTCAAACGCACGTTTTGCCTTTTTGGATTTGGAAACCACGGGATTATCTCCGTGGTTCGGTGACCGCGTCTGTGAGGTGGGAATCGTTCTTACCGAGGGAAAACGCATCAAGGAACAGTACCAGCAACTCGTGAATCCTGAACGTCCGCTTTCGATCGGGGCGGCGAGCACGAATCGGTTGACTGATGAAGAGTTGGCGTCAGCGCCTGCGTTTGCCGATGTCGCAGAATCAATCGTCGGCTTCTTAAAGGATGCGGTGGTCGTCTGTCACAATGCGAAGTTCGATCTGCAGTTCCTCGATAGCGAGTTCAAGCGCATGGGAGGCGAGATCCAGATCCCGAACTTGATCGATACATTGATGATGGCGCGGCAGTATTACGAATTGCCGTCCTATAGCCTGAACAACATTGCGGAGATGTTCCATTTGCCCATCACGGTAAAGCACCGCGCCTTGGACGGCGCGCTGGCGGCGCGTGCGGCTTTCTTTGCGATGATGGATGGATTGAAGCAATACAACAAGCCGCTCGATGAATACATCGGCATTTACAACTCGCCCGTGTGGCCCAACGAGGGAATCCAACTGCCGACCGAATTGGGCGAAGCGATCTACAGCAACAAGAAGATATTCATCCGCTATGTGGATGGCGAAGGCAAACAAACCGAACGTTGGATCACACCCAAGCAAGTGATGGGACTGGCGGATTATGTCTATTTGCAGGCACACTGTCACTTACGCGATGCAGAACGAAATTTTCGGTTGGATCGAATCATTGATGTGAAGGTGG
>CAVWDB010000012.1:0-246642 GCA_963753655.1 uncultured Chloroflexia bacterium | reverse complement strand
TTTCGCCCAAAATAAGCGACAAGTCGTCGCGAGCAAAAGTAGATTGCCAGGTTTCATAAAATATTTTTGCAAGGTTATGTGTCCTGTTGATCACAATTAGCACCAGTTTGCCTTTTTCATCGAACTGAAGTTTTCCAGAAATAGAAAAGACATCTCGGATCATGCGCAACATACCGAAGTGCTTCATCTCAGGTTTATGTTTGGTAAGTTCACTGCGAACCCAAGTGGTAATGTTGTAAGCCAACTGTGCCAACAAGATCAGCATGTGCTGGGCATGAAAGCTCTTTTTGTTTCGTTTGGTAAAGCCAAGCCCCTGCTTGCTGTTTTTTGAAGGAGGTTTCGACACCGCCACTGCGCAAGTGTCCACCTTCAGAATAGCTGAAAGAATTTCGATTCAGTGACCATCATAGATGACATGATTTGACCTGCCAATTCAAAAATCATGTCATCCGTGAGGTTGAATACCAGTACACAATAGTGCCGACCACCTTTTGGTTTTGGCCAGCGCACTGCCAATTGCCGCACCGGTCGTTCATACTTGTGAGGTATAGGCACCCAAGCCGCCTCATGACCTGGCAATTCAGGAATATTCTGCCAGTTTGTGATGGGAGCCACCAATTTGCTTGTCTTTTGCCAATTCTTTACTTTGCTCATCCAAAAGTAGTCTCGCAGAAGAGCCCAGTTGATGTTTCCATCCGTGCCACCGCCTCCATCTACTCGCAAAACAGTGTTTCTTCGTCGGTTTTCATCCAAGTCCAGCACATTTTCGGTCATTTTTATTAATCCAATCAAACACTTTTCCAATTGCACTTTTCCATCGTATAACTCTTCATTGACAATCTCGTCATACTGACTGGCGAGCACTCGTCCCATTTGTCGACCACGTCCATTTTTGGCTCCTGAAAAATAGCCTTTCGTAGAACCTTCGGCGTGCTTGCCTGCCAGTAAGCCCGTCAGATCCACATCCAAAAGCAAATAACCTTTTTCGTAATCGTGACGATAGCCCTGCCCAAAGTCCTGATAAATTATTCTCGTCACCTCGGCCATTTGTTGCACATTCTTTTCTGTGCAAGCATTCAGTGTTTCGCTGGTCACAGATTGTTCGGCACAGGCACTTCGTCCAAATGCCATTTGCAAAGCCTTGTCGCTACGCACACGAGTGTTGATTTCAGATATTCCGTGCCCACCCGCAAGAATATTGATGAACACATCCTTCAATTTCTCGTGTGGCGTGTATCTGATGGTCTTCTGTTTGATCTTGACCTGTTCTTCTATTTTCTTCCAAATCGCCTTCTCGTTGATCCACGTTCCTATCATAGCCAAACTCGCGTGAGCTGAAAATCCTGTATACTGTTCCATGGCAGTAGTTCCTTTCTGAGTATTGGTTTTCGCTAAAACTTTTATACTCGATTTGTAACTACTGCCCTTTTTCTCCAATGACTTGTATCCTATTTTGCGCTAAATTTAGGTGACATATCTTCGAGATGGGCTAATTAATCATGACCCACGTCCACGCAGGAGTTCTTTCAGGCAACAAACACGATGAGATATGTCAGGTCTTTTTCTTCACCGCTACGAGAAACCTAAATCCTTTTGGGAGGTGATGGTGGTTTGCGTGTCCATGTGATATACCTGTTTTGTTGTAAAATAATGAAAACTCATAATTAGACACTACATAAACACATGGAAGTCAATTAATGAATTTACGCGCCGAAATCAAACCAGATCTTTGGGACGCTATATCAAAGCAATACGAATCTGAACTATATAGCAATGCTATAGTTGAGGCTATTCATTATTTAAGTAATGTGCTCCGTGAACGCGCAAACGTCGATGGTGATGGAGCAAGTTTAGTTGGACAGGCGCTGGGAGGTGATGCTCCACGATTGCGGATCAATAGATTTCAAACTGAGACCGAGAAAAACGAGCAAAAGGGATTGGAGCAAATTCTTAGAGGAATTTATCAGGGTATAAGAAACCCTCGTAGTCATGAGCAATTTGAAGACTTGCAAAGTACTGCGAATTCTATTATTCTTTTCATTGATTATGTTTTAGGAATTATTGGACAAGCTAAAGAGCCGTTTTCTTTAGACGAATGGGTTGATAGAGTGTTTGATTACAATTTTGTGGCATCTAATCGTTATGCTGAATTATTGGTCGCGGAAGTGCCACCTAAAAAATTACTGGAAGCTCTAATAATTCTTTGGCGTAAAAAAGATGTGAATAGCGCCAAGAATTTATCTTATGTGGTGAATGAGCTTTTTCGTGTTATAGGAGATAATCAATTAGGTGAGTTTATTTCTTTAGTTTCTGACGAATTCAAGACAGTTCAACAGGATATTTGGATAAGAATAAGTTTGCAATTATTTCCACCTAAATTATGGCCTCAAATAGATGAGTTAGCGAGGTTACGAATAGAAAACAAATTGATCCTCTCCATAACAGACGGAGCATATGATACTGGGGTTGGATTAATTGACGGCAGTTTAGGAACATGGGCAAGTGATTTTGCAAAATATTTCATCCTTGTGTCAGAGCTTGCTGATGTTCTAACAGATAAACTTCGAAGTGACGATATTGTTTCACAAAATTATGTGGCTAAGTATTATTTTGGAGATTTGCCTATTTTATTGCCACTCGCCATAGAACATCTGCCAGGAAACGAACGCTACAAGAAATTTAAAAAGGAGATATATATTGAAGCCATTATTAAGCCGATTTTAGATTTGAACAATCAGATATATTACAAGAGGCTGTATTGTCATATCTTTTGGATTTTCCTGAAGATTGGAAAGATTTGATAGTTGAAAGATTGAAGACTTTTAAAGAAACCGATAATAAATTTTACAAGAAATTAATTGAAGCAAAAGATCAACCTCCCGTTTTAATCTTTCCCTCTTGACAACCTCCTCCCTCCGTCATAGAATACCGACCAACATAATCCAAAAACGCTGACGAGGACGAGTACGTTTCAAAGCGATTTCCAGAGAGCCGAGCAATGGTCTAGAGACCACAGTCTGAAAGCAAGGCAAAAGCGCAGAAACCGAATGGACCTCCGAGTTGAACGGGCGAACGCAGCGAAGACGCAAGTAACCCAATTCGGGAGCTCCCGTTATAGAGCAAGGGTATAACCGCAGAAGTGCGACGTACCTGAAAAGAGTGACGCTGGCTTTTCTCCCTGTTGCATCATACAGGGAATTTTGTTTAATAAGCGTTAACTTGGGTGGCACCACGAAACTCCCCTCTCGTCCCAATGGACGGAGGGGATTTTAATTTAATCAATGGTATGTCATTCTGAGGAGCCGCGATAGCGGTGACGAAGAATCTCTGTCACGACGAGCAAGACTTTCGGTCGCAACGAACGCTCCCTCAGAGTGACATGGAATAACAAGGAGAGACTATGTTATTAGAAGCAACACCTACCACCACCCAAACCATCGTCCGTGAAATCTCTGCGGATCTCGAAACACCCATCAGCGTGTATATGAAACTGCGCGGCGAGCGAAGCGAGTGCGCGTCGTTTCTGCTTGAGTCCGTTGAAGGCGGGGAGCGAATTGCGCGCTATTCGTTTATCGGCATCAAGCCCAGGGCGCAATACACCATTCGCGGAAACGAAATTCAAATCAAAGACAATTACGAATTACGAATTACGCAACATGATGGCGATCCGACTCACTTCCTCCAGGAAGAAATGAATCGCTTCAAATTTGCCCATCAATCGGGTGTGCCGCGTTTCATCGGCGGGATGGTGGGCTATCTCGGGTATGAGTCGGTTCGGTTTTTCGAGCCAACTCTAATGTCCAGAATGACGCGCAGCGCTTCGACTTCGCATGGTCTCGATACGAGCGAGAAAAGCACTCGCTCTACTCGACCAGCGCCGCTCAGCGCGAGAAGCATCCCCGATGGAATTTATTTGCTCGCCGATACCGTCATCGCGTTCGATCATGCGCGGCGCAGTCTGTCCCTGATTGCGAACGTGCTCGATGGCGATGTCGAATCCGCGAATCGCAAACTCGATGAGATCGAGTCGCGCATCCATCAGCCGCTGCCGCCGGTTGCGAAGCGCGAAGTGCAGCCGTCCAAGACGCGCTCGAACATGACGCAGGGACGGTACGAAGACATGGTGCGCGATGCGAAGGAGCACATTGCGGCGGGCGATATTTTTCAGGTGGTGCTTTCGCAGCGCTTCACGCGCGAAACGAACGTCGAGCCGTTCGATGTGTATCGCGCGGTGCGGCGCTTGAACCCGTCGCCGTATATGTTCTTTTTTGATTTTGGACTCGTGGACGATGAGCCGCTCTTTATTGTTGGATCGTCGCCTGAGATGTTTGTGCGTTTGGAGGGACGAACCGCTTCCATCCGACCGATCGCCGGGACTCGTCCACGAGGCGCCGATGCCGACGCTGACGCCGCGCTCGCACAGGAACTTCTCGCTGACCCGAAGGAACGCGCCGAGCATGTGATGCTGGTGGACTTGAGTCGCAACGATTTTGGTCGCGTGTGCGAATATGGCACGGTGAAGGTTTCGGATTTCTTCACGATCGAAAAGTATTCGCATGTGATGCACATCGTCTCGCACGTGGAAGGCAAACTGCGACCTGAACTCAATGGCTTCGATTTGGTGCGTGCCGCCTTCCCGCATGGAACGGTCAGCGGCGCGCCGAAAGTCCGTGCCATGGAAATCATCTCTGACCTCGAACCCGATGCACGCGATGCCTATGCAGGCATGGTCGGTTACTTCGGCTTCGACGGCAACATGGATACCTGTCTCGCCATCCGCACGATGGTCGGACGTGGCAACACGTTCAGTGTGCAGGCAGGCGCAGGCATCGTCGCGGATTCAGATCCGACCACTGAGTTTCAAGAGACCGTCAATAAAGCGTCTGCCATGTTGAAAGCGATTGAAATGGCAGAACAAAATCAATAACAAAAATACTCGGTGGTTGAGTAGTCCGTCGCGCTGAGCGGAGCGATAGCGAAGTCGAAGCGTGCGGGACGTATCGAAACCACCACTAAGCAAAGAAATTCTTGTAACAATAATTATCTTTGAAAACTGTTGGTTTCGATACGGCGGAAGAACACCGCCTACTCAACCAACGGAGTATGAATGAAATAAAAGAAAGGAATTTTCTATGACAAACAAACCCCGCCTCCTAACCGGTGACCGCCCAACAGGACGACTGCATCTCGGTCACTACGTCGGCTCACTGGAAAATCGTGTGCGCCTGCAGCATCAATACGAATCCTTCTTCATCATCGCTGATCTGCACACGCTGACGACCAAGCCCGAGCCGCAATACATCAAAGAGATTCCAACCTACATCAAGGAAACCGTGTTGGACTATCTCGCTGTTGGCATTGACCCCGATGTCAGCACGATATTTGTCCAATCGGCGATCCCTGAAACCTATCATGTTGAATCTGCTCTTTGAAATGCTGGTCACTGTCCCGCGCTTGGAACGCATGCCCACGCTCAAAGACATGGCACGCGATGCTCATATCGACTCCATGCCGTTTGGTTTGCTTGGTTATCCAGTTTTACAGGCTGTAGATATTTTGTTGCCCCGTGCACAAGTTGTCCCAGTGGGACGTGATAACCAATCGCATGTGGAACTTGCACGCGAGATGGCGCGTCGCTTCAACAATCTCTACGGTGAAGTGTTTCCTGAGCCCGAAGCCGATTATAGGTGATGTTCCGCTCCTCGTTGGCACGGATGGACAAAGCAAGATGAGCAAGTCCGTCGGCAATGCCATCTATCTCTCCGATGATGCGGATACGGTCAAGGAAAAAGTGATGAACATGTACACTGACCCGAAGCGCCTGCGCGCCACCGACCCTGGGACAGTTGAAGGCAATCCCGTGTTCATCTATCACGATGCGTTCAATCCCTCCAAAGCGGAAGTGGATGATCTGAAGGAACGTTATCGCGTTGGCAAGGTTGGAGATGTGGAAGTCAAGGAAAAACTCACAGTGGCGATCAATAATTTCCTTGAACCGATCCGCGAGAAACGAGCTTATTACCTGTCACATCCATTGATTCCGAACGACGTGCTTGCCAACGGAATTAACCGTATGCAAACCGAAGCCAAAGCCACAATGAATCTTGTCCGCGAACGAACAGGCTTGTCCTATTCACTTGATTTGTTTGTCGATCAGGTGGATATTTTTGGAACGGAAGGATAACTGCTCGGTGGTTGAGCGCAAGCAGTCGAAACCACCAATAAGCAGGAAATTTTTTGTAACAAGAATTGCTTTGCTTACTTTCTGGTTACGATACGCCTTCGGCTATCGCCTCAGGCTACTCAACCAGCGGATTATCCAAGGCTCTCGAGATAAATGATCGTGACAATCGGAATGATCCATGCAACGGCTTGTAGTGCTAACACGATCAATGACTGCCTTGGTTGTTTGGGCAGCCACTTGACCGCGAAGTAGCCAGCGATGGGTAATTGCGCCAGCATAATAAGTTGAAAGATGTGAGCAGGTGTACCTTCATCACCGTTACCTGAACTGGCGAAGCCGTTGATCGCAACAAAGACCAAGATCATCGCCAGCGCCGCGAACGACATCGCTAATGGAATCCATGCACTGGGCTCTTTGAACAACGAATTGTTTTCTGAATTTGCCATGACAACTCTCCTTTCAAAGGAAATTATATAACTTATCACAATCAATTCCAATCAAAAACTCTCGCACTTAACGAGAAAGGAATTTTTTATGCTCGTGCTTATTGATAACTACGACTCGTTTACTTATAACCTGGTGCAATATTTCGGCGAACTCGGCGCGGATATTAAAGTCTTCCGCAACGACCAGGTCACGCTCAAAGAACTTGATACGCTTAATCCGTCTCATCTTGTCATCTCCCCTGGACCAGGCGAGCCGCTCAAAGATGACGGTATCTCCTCCGATGCCATCAAACACTTCGATGGCAAAATTCCCGTGCTCGGCGTTTGCCTCGGACATCAAGCCCTCGGCGCCGTCTTCGGCGGCAAAGTGGATCGCGCCCAACGTCTCATGCACGGCAAGACCTCCAAAGTGACTCACAACGGAGAAGGTATTTTCAAAGGCATCCCTTCACCGTTCGAAGCGATGCGCTATCACTCGCTCGTGGTCTACGACCCCATCCCTGCCGAGCTCGAAGTCACCGCCATCACGCCCGAAGAAGAGATCATGGGACTCAAACATCGCGAGCATCAAACCTACGGTGTGCAGTTCCATCCCGAATCCATCCTCACCGAACACGGCAAGCAGATTCTCAAAAACTTTTTAGATTTGAATCCCGCTCCCGCGAAAGGAGAACAATCCATGCTCAAACCATTTATTGCCAAAGACCATCAACCGCACTGACCTCACTGACGCTGAAGCCGAAGAAGCGATGACCATCATCATGACAGGTCAAGCCACACAGGCGCAGATCGGTTCCTATCTCACGGCACTTCGCATGAAAGGCGAGACCATTTCCGAAATCACTGGCTCTGTCCGTGCGATGCGCAGTGTCTCGGTCAAGGTCAAGCTCAACACGAACGAATCCATTTACGATATCGTCGGCACGGGCGGCGATGGCGCGCATACGTTCAACATCTCCACGGCTGCGGCGTTTGTCCTTGCGGGCACGGGACGCAAAGTTGCCAAGCATGGCAATCGCGCCGCGTCATCGCATTGCGGCAGCGCCGATGTTCTCTCCGCGCTGGGTGTCAGCCTCGACCTCACGCCTGAACAAATCGCGGGTGCCATCGAGCAAATTGGCATCGGCTTCATGTTTGCCGCCAAGTTTCATCCCGCGATGAAACATGCCATCGGTCCGCGCAAGGAGATCGGTCAGCGCACCATCTTCAATATCCTTGGTCCGCTCACGAACCCTGCGGGCGCGAACATCCAACTCACGGGTGTGTTTTCGCCCGCCCTCACCGAGCCGATGGCGCAGGTGCTCAACGAACTCGGTTCCAAAGCCGCAATGGTTATCCATGGCGCGAACGGTCTCGATGAGCTCAACACCACGGGCGCCAATCGCGTCAGTCATCTCAAGAATGGTGTCGTTGAAACCTATGAACTCAATCCCGCTGACCTCGGTCTCGCGCAATCCACGGTGCAAGACCTGCGTGGCGGCACGCCTGATGAAGCCGCCGTGATGATGCGCGACCTCCTCACTGGCAAACTCAACGGTGCGCGTCGCGATGCAGTTCTGCTCAACACCGCAGGTGCGCTCGCTGCTGAAACTGGTGATTTCAAGTCCGCGCTTGAGGAAGCAAAAGAAGCCCTCGATAGCGGCAAAGCCCTCGCTAAGATCAATGCCCTCGTGGAATTTTCAAAGAGTCTTCAACCTGCCCAATGAGCATTCTCGAAAAGATTATCGAACACAAAAAGTTGGAGATTGCGGCGCTTGACGCTCAAGCCTTACGCCGCGCCGCGAACTCTGCTCCTGCGCCTCGAGATTTTCTTGCCGCGATTTCCCTCTCCCTGTGGGAGAGGGCGTCAGGGGTGAGGGGACGCCGCTTCGGGACTCAGCCCAAGCCTGATCGCTGAACTCAAGCGTGCGTCTCCATCGAAAGGCATCCTCGCCCCGCACCTTGACCTCTTCCAAGTGGCAGACATCTACACCCAAAACGGTGCCTCCGCCATCTCCGTGCTCACCGATGAAAAGTTCTTCATGGGAAGCCTTGAAACCTTACGCCAATTACGACTTACCAATCGCCAATTACCGCTTTTGCGAAAAGATTTCACCATTGACGAAACCCAAATCTACGAAGCCCGCGCCAACGGAGCCGACGCCATCCTCCTCATCGCCGCCGCATTGACCGATGACGCACTCTTCGCTGATTTACATGCTGTGCCTTGAGTTTGGGTTGACTGCGTTGGTTGAAGTCCATGATGAAGCAGAAACCGAACGAGCCTTGAAATTGAAAGATGTGAAATTGATCGGCATCAATAATCGCAATCTTGCTACATTCGATGTCACTCTCGAAACGACGGAAAAACTCCGCCCGATGATTCCATCTGATATTGCAGTTGTCGCTGAAAGTGGAATTTTCACCGCTAGTGATGTTGAAAGATTATCCAAGGTAAATGTGGATGCGATTCTTGTTGGCGAAGCATTGGTGACTTCGGAGGATATTCCTGCTAAAGTACGTGAGTTATCTGGAATGACCGAAACCAATCCCTGAAGGGATGAAACGATTGTAATATGATGCATCTCAAATCAAAAAATCCCGAAGAGATGACAGGGTTATGCCACTCCTTCGGAGTTTCAAAATGTTTTGTGCCAAGTTCTAGAATCAGGTCACCCCTTCAGGGTTGAAAGGCATCTCGTCATTGCGAGCCCATCGCGCTGAGCGGAGGTGTAGCCGTAGTCGAAGCGAGGGCGAAGCAATCCCCAACACGGAGACGGAGATTGCTTACCCTAGCGGGCACACGTCGTCGGGAAGAGCGCCCTCATCGCAATGACGATAAGGTTGTTATGACGAAAATAAAAATCTGTGGAATCAAAACTGTAGACGATGCCCTCGCCGCCATGGATCTTGGGCGCTGACCTGATCGGATTTAACTTCTATCCGAAAAGCCCACGTTATGTGGAAGTTGGCATGTGCCGTGGGCATCATGTCCGTGTTGCGGCACTATGGACATGTGACTTGTGTGGGTGTGTTTGTGAATGCTTCGGTGGCTGAAATCCATGCGACGATGGATACCTGTGGATTGAATCTGGCGCAGTTGCATGGCGATGAAACAGTTGAGTTTATGGAATCGCTTCAAGAGAAATCGTTTAAAGCATTTCGTGGAATACCTGTACGATGTAAATGGTTTTGCAAGAGATGACGCACCTGCGTTTTTAGTGGATGCTTCGGTGAAAGGTTTGTATGGCGGAAGCGGTGTCACTGCCGATTGGGACGGTGCGGCGGAGTTGGCGAAGAAGTATCCGTTGTTGCTGGCGGGTGGGTTGACTCCAGAGAATGTCGCGGAGGCGGTTGGCAGAGTCAAGCCGTGGGGCGTGGATGTGGCTTCGGGTGTGGAGTCAGCCCCAGGGAAGAAAGATCCGAGCAAGATGAAGGCGTTCGTGCAGGCAATCAAGAGATTGGAGAATTAGAGATTGGGCGAAGGAAGAGTCTCCAATCCCCAATCTCTAATTCTCGAAATGAGGAATTCATGACAACATTATTACCTACAAAATTTGGTCCGTACGGCGGACAATTTGTTCCTGAAACGTTGATGCCCGCGTTGATCGAGTTGGAAGAAGCGTTCGTGTCGGCGAAGGCAGATGCTGCATTTCAAAAAGAGTTCAACAAATTGATGGCGTCGTTCGTGGGACGACCGACACCGTTGACGTATGCAAAACGTCTGTCGGAAAAATTGGGCGGCGCACAAATTTATTTGAAGCGCGAAGACTTGGCGCACACGGGCGCGCACAAGATCAACAACGCGTTGGGGCAGGCGTTGCTGGCGAAGCGGATGGGGAAGCGGCGCATCGTGGCAGAGACAGGCGCGGGACAGCATGGCGTTGCGTCGGCAACCGTGGCGGCGCTGTTGGGATTCGAATGTGTGGTGTATATGGGCGAGGTGGATATCGCGCGGCAGGAGCCGAATGTGTTTCGGATGAAGTTGCTCGGCGCGGAAGTGCGACCCGTGACATTCGGGGACGACAGACGTTGAAGGATGCGATCAACGAAGCGATCCGCGATTGGGTGACGAATGTGCGCGATACACATTATCTGCTTGGCTCGGCGCTGGGACCGCATCCGTACCCGACGATCGTGCGTGAGTTCCAGTCGGTGATCGGGACGGAAGCGCGCGAACAAATGATGATGGATGTGGGACGATTGCCCGATACGGTCATTGCGTGTGTGGGCGGCGGGTCGAACGCGATCGGTGTCTTTAGCGGATTTGTGGACGATGAAGGCGTGGAATTGATCGGCGTCGAAGCGGGTGGAAGCGGAATCGAATCAGGCAAACACGCGGCACGCTTCGGCGACCCGTCGAAGGGACGTGTGGGCGTCATTCACGGCACACGGACGTATGTGTTGCAGGATGAAGATGGTCAGATCGCGGAGACGCATTCCGTCTCGGCGGGATTGGATTATGCGGCGGTGGGTCCTGAACATGCGCTGATGCGAGATAACGAACGTGCCTTCTATACATCCGCGACAGATGAGGAAGCCTTGAGCGCATTTCACGACGTTGTGCCATATCGGAGGGGATCATCCCTGCGTTGGAGTCGTCCCATGCGGTGGCGGAGGTCATCAAGCGTGCGCCGACGATGCGGAAGGATCAGGTGATTTTGGTGAATTTGTCGGGAAGAGGGGATAAGGATTTGAATACGGTGATTAAAGAATTGGGTAATTTGTAATTGGTAATTGGTGCGCTCGGTGGTTGAGTAGGGCGAAGCCCGTATCGAAACCACCAATAAGCAGGAAAATCTTTGTAACAAGAATTGCTTTGCTTCATTGTGGTCTCGATATGCCCTTCGCAAAGAGCGCTCAGGGTTACTCGACCACCGAATTACTTTTGATACTTGTTGGTTTCGATACGGCGGACAAGCACCGCCTACTCAACCAACGGATTTTGGATGAATAGAATGAACCGAATCGAAAATGCCTTCAAAAACAAACCGATCTTCATGCCTTACTTTCCGTTGGGCTACCCTGATTTGGACACATCCATTGACGTGATCGAAGCGCTCGCCAAAAATGGCGCGGACTTGATCGAGGTGGGGCTGTCCTTCTCCGATCCGCTGGCGGATGGACCTGTGATCCAGCACGCGACGCAGATTGCCTTGGAAAAGGGAATCACGGTCAAGAAGTCGCTGGAAGCTGTGAAGGAATTGCGGGAACGCGGCGTGGACATCCCGTTGATTTTGATGGGTTATTACAATCCCATGCTGGCGTATGGACTGGAGAAATTTGTCCGTGATGCGAAAGAGGCAGGTGCGGATGGATTCATCATCCCTGATTTGCCGATGGAAGAGTCGGAAGAATTTGAATCTATTTTGAACGGTGGTCGAGACGCACGCAGTCGAGCCTGCCATTGATCCCAATGCTTGCGCCCACATCATCCCCCGAACGCATGGAAATGATCGCCCGCAACGCGAAGGGATTTATCTATCTCGTTTCAGTGACAGGCATCACGGGCGAACGCAAATCTCTGGCGGAAGGACTTGGTGAGTTGATCGCTCAAGTGCGCGAGCACACGTCCGCGCCTGTGTGTGTGGGATTTGGAATCGGCACGCCCGAACAAGCCAAAGAAGTCGGGGCGATGGCGGATGGAGTTATCGTTGGGACGGCTTGTGTGAGAACGATTGGAGAGTAGTGAAACGCCTGTCGAAACGGCGAAGCAGTTTGCGGCGGAGTTCCGAAGCGCATTGAAAATGTCAACTGAGTGACTTTGTTGTATACTTTCTCTATGCCCGCAAATAAAAGTTCCGTTTCAAAAACCAACTCGCTTCAAAAGATGGGCGAATTCTGGGACAAGCACGACTTCACCGAATTCGATGACCCGAACGCGCCCGACGTTGAGTTTCACGTAAGCGTGGCAATTCCTGTTGAGCCTGACCTGCTTTCGGATATTGAAGAATTGGCTCACTTACGCGGTATCAACGTGGAAACCCTGGTCAATTTATGGTTGAAGGAAAAACTTGTAGAATCGAAGGCGGGATAGTTTCTTCTGCAATGTGAACAGGTGTGTCTGAGCGACGCACCTGTTTTTGTTTCGGCGGGACACTACGCAGTCCCTGCCTCAGTTCATGTGATGTTGGTGGATGGCGTTATCGTTGGAACGGCTTGTGTGAGAACGATTGGCGGAAGTGCGAGTCCTGTTGAGACGGCGAGGAAGTTTGCGAGAAGTTTTAGAGAAGCACTGAACACTAACTAAATGTGTTCTTTGTATTCGCCAGAAACGATATCAAATGCAGTTGGGTACTTCAAAGACGGAACTCCTTGTACGTCTGTCTTTGTGAAGGTTATCCACATTTTAAAGGGCAGAGTCTCGAATTTATTATCTCCAAGATAGGCATCAATTAAAAGCTCAACATAAAACGTATTTAACCATGTTATCCATCCAGAATATAACGGATCTGCTTTTTGTTGAATTTCTACATATTGGTCTTCTTCACTTACACTGTCTGCGAACTTAGGAAAAGGAACATTCTCTTCTAATAAAAATACAAGCACTCCATCTTGTTCTTCAGCTAGCGGTATAAAAATATCGTTGCCCCCTTCAATGAAATCCTCCTTAAATTATGAAGTGACGGTTGGATTGACTAATTTCTGAATTAACCGATATAACATGTTGCTTTACTCTGCGCCAAAGAATGTCTAACGAGACTTTAACTTCTGAAACTTTATGATTTGTTGGATTGTATATTTTTATCCCGCTTCTCATTTTTCCACGATTGGGTTTGTCATCTAATGTGGTCACTATTAACTTTGACGGAAGAGGGAAAGATTCCCATTTTTCTTTTAGTTCATTAAGTTCTTTTTGTTTATCGTAGTATAAAAGCCGAGGTGCACGCAACAAATTGATAATGAAAAAAACTACTAAAAACATTCCGCCAACTACAATGCTGTCAACAAAGGTTTCTAGGATGAAATTAATCGCTGAACTTCTCCCCAGAATGTAATACCGTGAAACAGCAACCATGATGAAAAGCGCAATTGCAAATATTATCTTTTTAAGAGACCCACTAGATTGGTCTCTTGTTTCTTGAACTGCCTTATCGATAATCGCTCGTAGAAATGGCTTTTTGTCCATGGTTTTATTTTATCATTGTGATCTGTGAAAACATTCCTGCCTATTTCATTATCGACTTGCCTGTCTTCTCTGCAATCTCAATGGTTTGACCAGGCTCAAAATTGCCTGTGAACCTTCGGTAGGCTTCTTCTCGGTCTGCGTCGCCTTCGTCGCTCAATAATAATTGTTCTGCATACGCGGCTAAATCTTCGATCACTCGTTCATAGCGATAATATGCCATCATGGGGAAATCAACGTCCGTTTTTCCATAACCTTCATAGAAAATGGATTCGTCCCGTTTGCTTTTCCAGATGTATCGATCCCACCGCCGATGAACATCAGGTCACGTTCTTTGGGGGCAAGGAGGGGAGCATCCCAATCCACGATGTAAAACTGATCGTCATTCGTGATTAAGATGTTACCTCCATGAATATCTGTGTGACACAAAACCAGATTCGAGCGATTGGGATTGAATCTTTGAAGCAAGTTCTTCTGTCCGCTTTATAAGACGATTGATTTCATTGCGTTTGGATTTTATGAAATTTGCCAGCTTGGCTGCATTCACATCACTGAAAGTAGTATTCTCAACCTGCCTTTGAAATTCCTTCACCTGTTCGCGACATTTTGGAGAAAATGTCTCTTGCGGAATCTGTCTCTTGAGTTCTGGCGGGAGTTGAACAGAATGTATCGCTTTGAGCGCCGCGCCGAAAGTCCGCTTGTGGGAATTGGATAGCTCCATCTCAAATCCGTTTACCCCTTCGATGAACGGATACAGGATCATCTTGTACTCGCCGAAGTCCGCCCAGCCATAGTTGGATTTGGTTTCAAACGGAGCGATGATCTCTTTGATTCCTTGTGACTTGAGAAACAGCGGAACAGTCACGCTGATCTCGTCAAAGCCTTTGCGCAATTTGAGGAAGTATGCAATTCCATCCTCCGCGATGACGCGATAGACGGCGGTGCCTGTGTCCGCGCCGAGAGGGAGGAAGGTCAATAAAGTGACATGTAGGTTGTATTCTTCTTGCAAGCGGGAAATGATGAGTTCGTCGGCGATGTCAGGTTTTGTGAGCATGGTATTCATGGCATTATATCAATTGAAAAACTCCCCCTTGACGCATCTGTGTGACAGGCATAGAATAGCGCCCAACATGCTTAAGTCCACCCGCTGGTTTGCCTACTTTTATTTTTACGGTTTCCGAGACTCGGTTGCCGTTGGCGGCGCTTAAGTAGACAGACAATAACTCTGTAACTAAAGAGCGAGACCACACGGTCCCGCTCTTTTTTATTTCCCCTCACGTTCCCCTCTCCCATTGGGAGAGGATTAGGGGTGAGGGTTTTAGGAGCAAATTATGCCAACTCGAGGAATCCGTGGCGCGATCACAGTAGACGCTGATGACCCAGACCTCATCCTGCAAGCCACGCGTGAACTGCTGGAGGAGATCCTGTCGTTGAATGAAACGATGAGACATGAAGATATCGCCAGCGCTTTCTTTACCGTGACGGATGACCTCGCTTCGACCTTCCCCGCGCAGGCTGCCCGCCAAATGGGCTGGGGACTCGTCCCGATGCTTTGTGCGCGTGAGATACCCGTGCCGAACAGCCTGCCGCGTGTCATCCGTGTGCTTGTCCATTGGAATACGGAATTATCGCAAAAAGAAATTACGCATGTCTATCTGCGTGACGCGGTCAAACTAAGACCCGACCTGGTTGCCGCGCAGTAACATAAATACTTTGGTGGTCGAGTAGACACGAGCGATAGCAAGTGTCGTATCGAGACCACATGTTGGAATCAAATTTAATATTTTCAGGTGAGTGGTGGTCTCGATACGAGCCGACGAACACGGCTCTACTCGACCACCGAAAGTTGAAGAGGAGAAATCATCATGATGATCATAATGAAAGCCAATGCTACACCGCAGCAAGTCGAGGCGGTCATTGCACAGGTGAAGTCTGAAGGATTAAGTGTCCATCTTTCGCAGGGAGTTGAGGCGACGATCATCGGCGCCATCGGTGAGACGCACAGTATTCCTCTGGAACGCTTCGATGGTTTGGATGGCGTGGAACTGGTCCAGCGTATCACGCAGCCTTATAAACTGGCGTCGCGTCAATTCCACCCTGAGAACACAGTTCTTCCCCTTGATGGATTTACCGTGGGCGGGGACGAGATCGCTGTCATCGCGGGACCGTGTTCAGTGGAGAGTCGCTCTCAGATCGTAGAAACAGCCATCGCTGTGAAAGAAGCGGGAGCGTCCGCTTTGCGCGGTGGGGTCTTCAAGCCGCGCACGTCGCCATACTCCTTCCAGGGACTTGGCGAGGAAGGACTCGAACTTCTCGCCGAAGCGCGCGAGAAGAACGGGACTTCCCATTGTTGTCGAGATCATGTCACAGGTGCAGGTCGATGTGATGGTGAAGTATGTGGATGTGTTGCAGATCGGCGCCCGCAATATGCAGAACTTCAATCTACTGCGTGAGGTTGGTGAGACGAGAACAGCGGTATTACTCAAGCGCGGACTTTCCGCCTCGGTGGAAGAACTGCTCATGTCCGCGGAATATATTTTAGCTGGGGGAAACCATCAGGTGATGCTGTGTGAGCGAGGCATCCGCACTTTTGAAACGTCCACAAGAAATACAACCGATATCAATGCCATTCCTGTTTTGAAAAACCTGACGCATTTGCCCGTCATCATCGACCCGAGTCATTCAACAGGGTATTCGGAATATGTCCCCGCAATTGCGCGTGCAGGGATCGCAGCAGGCGCAGATGGTTTGATCGTTGAGGTTCATCCTGATCCCGCGAAGGCGGTCTCCGATGGCAGGCAATCGTTGAAGCCTGAAAAGTTTGCCGAGATGGTCACGCAGGTCGGTCAGATCGCGCAGATCATGGGACGCAAACTCGCTGTCGCGCATGGAGAATACCAGAAGCAGGGTTGGGCGTAAACATATATATTCCGGTGGTCGAGTAGGGCGAAGCCCGTATCGAGACCACCATGTAAGCAAAAGAATTTATGTTATTGGTGGTCTCGATATGCCTTTCGCAAAAAACGCTCAAGGCTACTCGACCACCGAAAACACATCAAACAACAAAAAGGAATCAAAACATCATGATGATCATCATGCACCCAGGTGCACCCAAAGAACAAATTGACGCAGTCATTGCCGAGATCGAAAAACAGAATTTATCTTCTCATCCCATTTTCGGTGTGGAACAAACCATCATCGGCGCGGTCGGTGATGGACACTACGTTGCCAAAGAAATTTTTGAAGCACTTGCCAGGCGTGATGGAAGTGCAGCGCATTTCCAAACCTTATAAACTTGCCTCACGCCAGTTCCATGAACAGGATTCGGTTTTTCAACTGGATGGCTTCAACATCGGCAGCACCGAAATTCCAATCATTGCTGGACCATGTGCCGTTGAGTCCCGTTCGCAGATTCTTGAAATTGCGCAGGCTGTCAAAGAAGCAGGCGCAAATGCCTTGCGCGGCGGAGTCTTCAAGCCGCGCACATCGCCTTATTCCTTTCAGGGTCTTGGCGAAGAAGGACTTGAATATCTTGTCGAAGCGCGTGAACAAACGGGCATGCCCATCGTTGTAGAAGTGATGGCTGTTTCACAGATCGCGATGATGGAAAAATATGTCGATGTCTTCCAACTCGGCGCGCGCAATATGCAGAACTTCAATCTCCTGCGTGCGCTTGGCGAAACGCGCACACCTATCCTCTTCAAACGCGGTATGTCTGCCACCATCGAAGAAATGCTCATGGCGAGCGAGTACATTCTCAGCAGTGGCAACAATCGCGTTATTCTTTGTGAGCGCGGTATCCGCACGTTTGAAACTGCCACGCGCAACACCACCGACATCAACGCCATTCCCGTTCTCAAAAAACTCACGCATCTTCCTGTCATTATTGATCCCAGCCACTCCACTGGCGATTCTGATTATGTCTCTGCCATCGCGAAAGCAGGCGTCGCGGCGGGCGCCGATGGTGTCATCGTCGAAGTCCATCACGATCCCGCGCACGCCGTCTCCGATGGCAAGCAATCGCTCACGCCTGAAGCTTTTGCCAAGATGGTGAAGCAGGTCAAAGCGATAGCTGAAGCGGTTGACCGTCGTCTCGTCCAATCCCCTCTCCCTGTGGGACGTTAGCGCAGGGTAGCGGGATGAGTGAGGATGTCGCAGCCTGACTTTAATCTCGCAGAGTCAAAGATCGCCATCATCGGATTGGGATTGATGGGCGGCTCGCTCGCGTTGGGACTTGAGTGGCAAATGTGCTGCGCTCTATGGGATCGACTCGCATCTTCCCACGCTCGAACTTGCTCTGTCCCAACACATCGTGGACTACGCTGACAGCGATCCTGCCAAACTCCTCCCCGAAGCGGATCTTGTTATTCTCTCCGCACCCGTCCCTGCGATATTGACTCTGCTTGAACAATTGCCAACATATACATCCAATCCCTGCATCATCATGGATCTTGGGCTCCACGAAAAAGTTGATCGTCGAATCCATGTCGCGCCTGCCCGAACGCTTCGACCCCATCGGCGGACATCCCATCTGCGGCAAGGAAAAACTCTCGCTTGCAAATGCAGAAAGAACTTTATATTACGCCGCTCCATTTTTACTCACACCCTTGGAGCGAACATCATCAGCGAGCAATCTCTGCCGCAAATCAAATCATCGAAGCGCTTGGCGCAAAAGCAAAAGTATTGGATGCCATTGAACATGACCGCATCCTTGCCGCAACAAGTCACTTACCATTTCTACTTGCATCAGCGTTGGCGCTCACTACGCCTGATAACTTTGCTTCATTTGTTGGAACTGGTTTCAAATCCACAAGCCGGGTGGCAGGGACGTCATCTTCGATGATGTTGGGCGTCTTGCAATCCAACCGTGAAAATGTTTTGAACGTACTACATGGATTACAAAACGAATTGGCAAATATCGAATCTGCTTTATCTTCAGAAGATTTCGAAAAACTCGAAATCAGTTTTGAACGAAGCGCAAACCAAACATCAGATCCTCACCCAATGACAATATCTTCATTAAAGATTCGAACCTATCACACATCCATTGAACGCAACTGTCCGCGTGCCTGGTTCCAAGTCACTGACCAACCGTGCTTTGTTGATTGCCGCCCTCGCCAATGGAACCACGCGTCTAACCAATGCGCTCTTCTCCGACGACTCACGCTACTTTGCCAAAGCACTGCAAACTCTTGGCTTTGATGTTCAACTTGATGAAGATAAACTTGAAATGACCGTTACTGGTCTTGGGCGGAAAAATCCCTGCCAAGAAAGCCGAACTTTTTATAGGCAACGCAGGTACTGCCGCCAGATTCCTTTCCGCATTTCTCACACTTGGTAACGGTGACTACATTTTAGATGGTGAACCCCGTATGCGGGAACGCCCGATAAAAGATTTGGTGGATGCCCTCAATCAACTAGGCGTGGAATTGGAATCGACGAATGACTGTCCGCCTGTAGAGATATTTGCCAAAGGGCTATATGGCGGGAAAACAAAAATAGCGGGGAATATCTCCAGTCAGTTTTTATCTGCGTTCCTGATGGTCGCCCCTTATGCTACAAACTCCAATTCGAAATCGAACTCACAACCGAACTCAACTCCAAACCCTACGTGGATATGACCATCGCCATCATGAAAGATTTCAGTGTTGAAATCGAACGTAACGAATATTCACACTTCACTGTTCACCCTTCATCTTATTCGCCAATCACTAATTACCCAATTGAGTCCGACGCCTCCGCTGCCTCCTACTTCTTCGCCGCCCCTGCCATCTGCGGCGGGAGGGTCAAAGTAGAAAACATTTCTCGTAAATCCGTACAAGGCGATATTGGTTTTCTAGATGTTTTACAGCAAATGGGTTGTAGCGTAACTGAATCTGATAACTCAATCACGGTCAACGGTCCATCGTCCATCGTCGGAATTGACATAGACATGCGCGACATCCCTGACACCGCACAAACGCTCGCCGCCGTCGCCCCGTTTGCTGATTCGCCAACGAGAATCCGCGGCATCGCCTCAGCCCGTGTCAAAGAAACAGATCGCATCCACGCGACCTGCACCGAACTGGCGCGACTCGGCGTCAGTGTGGAAGAGCATGAAGATGGCATGACCATCCATCCCGCTGAAAAGATGCGCCCAGCTGTCATTCAAACCTATAACGATCACCGCATGGCAATGTCGTTTTCATTGATCGGTTTACGTTTCGATGGCGTGACGATCGAGAATCCATCCTGTGTTTCAAAAACCTTCCCCAATTACTTCGAAGTACTTGAACTCCCTCTCCCCTCGGGAGAGGGCAGGGGTGAGGGCGAATCCATGACCATTTATCGTTTAGGTCTCATCGGCTATCCCGTGAGCCATAGTCTTTCCCCAAAAATCCAAAATGCCGCGCTCAAGGCGTGTGGACTGGACGGTGAATATTCGTTGTATCCCATCACACCCGATGATATGCAGGGACTGAAAGATTTGTTGTCTCGCATTCGCTTAAGCGAAATTACCGGACTTAACATCACAATCCCTCACAAACAGAACGTAATTCAATTTCTCGATGAATTGACGCCAACGGCAAGAGCTGTTGGTGCAGTCAACATTATTTACATGAGTGAGAACAAGTTGGTTGGAGATAACACTGATGCTCCGGGCTTTTTAGCAGACTTGAAGAAGTTCCTAATCACGGAGTCACAGAGTCACGGAGACCTAAACGCTCTTGTGCTTGGCGCAGGTGGTTCAGCACGGGCAGTGGTATATGCTCTCCTCAATGATGGCTGGAAAGTCACACTCGTTGCCCGCCGCATTGAACAAGCTGAAGAACTTGCTAAGTCCTTCGCGAATCGCGAATTACGAATTATGACTTTCACCGACCTTCAACCTTCGACATTCGACTTAATGGTCAACACCACTCCCGTTGGCATGATCCCCAATATAACCCACTCTCCCATGCCAGAAAGTTTGTCATTGCCTTCGAATGCTTTTATCTACGATCTCGTCTACAATCCCAGGGACACGAAACTTGTGCGGGATGCCCGCTCACAGGGATTAAACGCCACAACAGGACTTGGTATGCTCATCGAACAAGCCGCACTAGGATTTGAACTTTGGACAGGTCACAACCCGCCAAGAGAATTTTTATTTGATGCTGTAGGGGCGACCCGCCCTGATTGATCAAAAACCACGGACGACCATGAAGGGTCGCCCTTACTTTATGGAGACCTCATGCTTAGATTTCTAACTGCTGGAGAATCCCACGGACCCTCACTCACCACCATCCTCGATGGGATGCCCGCGGGGCTTACCGTCACACCTGACATCATCAATAAAGAACTCGCCCGCCGCCAAAAGGGATATGGTTCCGGCGGGCGCATGAAAATCGAAAAAGACACCGTGCAAATTCTTGGCGGAGTGATGGCAGGCGAAACCACAGGCGCGCCAATTGCTCTTATTGTCCAGAACGATGACCATGTCAAATGGAAAGGTAAGGAGGTTGAACCGATGACTGCCCCTCGTCCTGGTCACGCCGACTTAACGGGCGCGGTCAAATTTGGTTATAAGGATTTACGTCCTGCATTGGAACGCGCCTCCGCCCGCGAAACCACCATGCGCGTTGCAGCGGGTGCGGTATGCAAACATTTCCTTTCGCAATTCGGCATCGTCGTTGGCGGATATGTTTCATCCATCGGCGAAGTCCAAGCGGATTTTGGCGACATGCCTTACGAAGAACGCTTCATACATGCGGAAGAATCCGATGTGCGCTGTCCAGTTGAAGGGTTTGCACAAAAGATGCGGGAGGAAATCGAAAAGACCATTCATGGAAAGAATACGCTGGGTGGTGTGCTGGAGATCGTTACTCTCAATCTGCCTGTCGGCCTTGGCAGTTTCATGCAATGGGATAAACGTCTTGAAGCAAAACTTGCGATGGCGGTTATGTCGGTGCAAGCGATCAAAGGCGTGGAAGTTGGTGATGCGTTCGAGAACGCAAGACGAATTGGCACACGGCTCATGACCCAATCAACCTCCCCCTTCTCTGAGGGAGAGGGGACGGAGGTGAAGGACTTGCAACGCTCAACGAATCGAGCAGGAGGAACGGAAGGCGGCGTCTCCAATGGGCAGCCCATCGTTATACGTGCCGCAATGAAACCAATCGCAACAACTCTTACACCGCAACAGACGGTTGACCTTGCCGTAGGAGAGAATGCTTCCACCAAATATGAACGCTCCGATTTCTGCCCCGTGCCGCGTGCCGTTCCCATCCTTGGAAGCGATGGTCGCCTTTGTGTTAGCAGAAGCCCTCATCGAAAAACTTGGCGGCGACTCTATGAATGAAATGAAACCGAGATTTGAAGTCCTTGCGCAAAGCAACACTCGATGATTTGCCGATGGATAATATCCCGCACGTGTTTTGGGAATAGATAATTTTCGTCGTTGCGAGGAGCCGTTTTCCGACAAGAATCCTGCTTGCTTCGCTCCGCTCGCAATGACGGATGGAGAATCATGACTCACATCTTCCTCTACGGTCCCTCCGGGACAGGCAAATCCACCATCGGGAAAATTCTCGCGCATAATCTTGGACTATCTTTCATTGACCTTGACCAAATGATCGAGACCAATGCAGGTATGTCGATTTCGCAGATCATGGAACAAAAAGGCGAAGCGGTATTTCGCGACCTTGAAACATCTGCCTTGATGTCGCTTGCCCTCACCCCTAACCCCTCTCCCTCAGAGAGAGGGGAAGTTGTTATTGCTCTGGGCGGAGGGGCGTTGTTGCGGGAGGAGAATTGTAAATTTGCAGAGAGCAATGGAAGTGTTATTCTCTTGATGGCTGAACTTGATGTTTTATATGAGCGTCTCAATGAAAGCCATAACAAAAGACCGTTGCTTGCAGGCGACCTGCGTGAGAAACTTTCGTCCATGCTGGTGAAACGCAGTGAACATTACAAATCGTTTCCGTTACAGATACACGTGGATGGAAGACCGGCTGAAGAAAATGCTTTTCAAGTTCAGGTTGTATTAGGTCATTTTCATCTGCAAGCAATGGGAAAGTATGATGTTATCGTGGGGCGAATTGCAAACTTGTCCAATCCCAATTCAATGATCGTTACTGATGAAAACGTGGCAAAGTTTCATCTTGACAAGATCAAACAAGTGTTGGAATATGATGCCAAATCAATCGTCATCCCCGCTGGTGAGGAACATAAAAACCTGGATACTGTTTCTCGTTTGTGGGAATCGTTTCTCGATAACGGACTTGACCGTAAGAGCACGGTCATTGCCTTGGGCGGCGGTGTGGTCGGTGATATGACGGGCTTTGCTGCGGCAACATACATGCGCGGGATCAATTGGATTGCCATCCCGACGACTCTCCTGTCCATGGTGGACGCGTCGCTCGGAGGAAAGACAGGCATCGACCTGCCCGAAGGAAAGAATCTCGTCGGCTCTTTTTATCCCCCGAAGCTGGTCCTTGCTGACCCAAGCCTTTTGCTCACTTTGAGTGAATCGCGAGTTACGTTCTGGCATGGCAGAGGTTGTGAAGCATGGCATCATTTCCGATCCCGGTTTATTCGAGCTTTGCTCGCATGGCATGGACTGGATAAAAGATCATTTGGAAGAAGTTGTCAAACGCGCGATGGCAGTGAAGATAAAAGTGATCGAAGAAGACCCATACGAAAAGGGATTCCGCGCCGCGCTGAATCTGGGTCATACCGTTGGGCACGCAGTGGAACTTGTCAGTAAATTCAACTTGCGGCATGGGGAAGCCATTGCCATTGGCATGGTGGCTGAGGCGAAGTATGCGGAACGGATTGGCGTGGCAGGCGCGGGGTTGCCTGATGCGATTGCCGGGACATTGTCCGCTTTGGGATTGCCCATTCAAATCCCGGAGGAGATGCCGCGCGAGGAAATCATCCGTGCGATGCGGATGGATAAGAAGAAAAACGCAGCGTCGATTCGCTTTGCACTACCTGCTGAGATCGGCAAAGTGGAATTGGTAAATGTGACGGATTTGGAGTCAGTCATAGAATAACCGTCATTGCGAAGGCGATGTTCTTTTGCCCGAAGCAATCTTCCTCAGCGTGTTGAGGATTGCTTCGCTTGCAATGACGAAATGTGAGGAACTATGAAAATACTAATCTTACATGGACCAAACTTAAACCTACTTGGCACACGTGAACCGGAAGTTTATGGTTCGATGACACTGGATGACATCAACAATAAATTGATCGCGTGGGGGAAAGAGCTGGGAGCAGAGGTAAAGTGCGTGCAATCAAACCATGAGGGCGCGTTGATCGATGCGTTGCAGGATGCGCGCACCTTGGCGCATGGCGTTGTCTTCAATCCGGGCGGGTATACACACACTTCAATTGCTCTGCGTGACGCAATTTCAGCGATCCAAATTCCGGTGGTGGAAGTGCATATGTCGAATGTGTATGCGCGTGAAGAATTCCGGCATGTTTCGATGATCTCTGCGGTTTGCAAAGGGAAGGTTGTGGGCTTTGGCTGGCGATCTTATATACTCGGATTGCAAGCCTTGATCGAAATTTTGCAGGATTGAATACCGCTATAGCGGAAGTGTAATAACACCGTTGGCGGCGGATCTTGCATTGTGTTCAATGGTTGAGATCGTCGTCTGGTTTCCATCGCGATAAGCCAGATATCCGGGCGACATGATTTCCACATTTGCCTTGTTGAAGTGATCTTGAATATTTTGATGAAGTTCTGAATAGATCACAGCCATGCGTTTGGGAGTGTTTGTGTACGCGTTCAGCTCATAACTTACATAGTAATCATCCAATGAAGTTTGAAGCACGAAGGGTCTGGGAGTGTTCAATATATCTTTTGTCGTAAGGGCAGATTGAATAAGAAGATAATGGACATCACGCCAGGGAACGTCATAGCCAATGGTTACTGTGGTGTGCAGGATCAAACCTTCCTTTGCAGGCAGGGCGCTGTAATTAATGATCTCGTTATTCAGGACCATGCTGTTGGGAATGCTGATCACAACATTCTTGATCGTGCGTAGGCGGGTGACCAGCATGGTGCGCTCCACTACATCTCCAATTGTTGTACTGATCTGGACTCTGTCACCAATGCGAAGCCCGCGCGTATACGTTAATACAATGCCGGATACAATATTCGTGACCAGGGCAGTGGACCCCAAAGAAAGCAGGAAACCCGCAAAAATAGTAATGCCGCGAAAGACCGGTGATTTGGAGCCTGGAAAATAAGGATAGGCGGCAACGAGAGCCAGCGTGATAATGAAGAAACGAAGCAATTGGTAGGTTGGTTCAGCCAATTCCCTGTGAAGCCCGAATATTCTGATCCTGTTATTCAGTACTCCTTCGTAAAAGAAATTCAGCAATTTCAGCGCGTAATACGTTGTTGTAATGATGAACAGCAGCATAAGTATGTTAGGTAGAAACCCCAGGATGGCGTTACCGACGGTTGTCAGTATCTCACCGGTGATATCAATAATATGCAGAGCAAAAATTTGTGTTCCGGGGAAGAACGATAAGATGTAGGTCATCCCTGTCATTGCCAATAGAAGCGTTATTCCGTTTTGAACGTAACGTGCCAGGGAAAGCAGAAAGTCTGTGATCTGATCAGGGGTAAGGATTTCCATCTTTTTTAAACGGATCACGTGAAATTTTGTATGACGCCATTCCTGCAAGATGGCATGGAGACGTGGAAAAAAGCTATTGGTGAAAAGAATGGCTTGATAAATGATGAAGACGCCCAATGACAGTATTAAATTGGCAAGTAATCCACTCATCAGGGTCTGGGTCAATTCGAAATTGACGAAATTCTGGATATAGGTTCGTAACAATTGTGATGTAGGTTGGGCATCGGTAAGAGTGGAAACGAAGATAGCCAGCCCTATAATAATTGCGGCAAAGAACAACTTGCGCATCCCTCTGACGCGCACCTCGTCTGGAATCGGACGGAAGACTCGAAAAACAGGAATGTTAACCAAACCGGTTGACCGAACCAGATAAGCGGTGGGGACTGCGATCAAATATGAGATCGTCCAGCTTAAGAATAAAACTATCATACTGAGTAACGTGGCAAGCATGAATTCTCCTTTCAACAGCAATTGTGTGTAAGGGTTTGGTTACGATTCCGCCAGGGATCGTAACTATCTAAAATCCATAAGAAAAAGGGGGATAAACTGTTGACAGGTTACCGTTTTTCGCGGTGAGTGGCTATGGGGCTATGGTACTAGACAGACTGTATTTTGGTTGTTACCGGGAACGAATTATGAAAATGTATTTCTGGAATGTGAACAATGTCCGTTGGCGGTGAGAGAGAATGTTCATTGAACGGCGGCAGGTTGAAAGTAGGGGGTGAGGCGATGGGCAGTCATCAGGTAAGTGTTTTGTATTTTGGCGCGTCCAAATGGCAATACGTCAACAAGTTTCTCATCATTCCGACCTTTTCTCTCATGTCTGCCTAATCGTAAAGTTCTATAGTTGCTAGTATGTTGGTTCGTTGAAGGACTGCTCAATAAACGCAGTTTATTATTAATGAAGGAAGGCAATGAACGAACAACCCACCTCGATTAAGAGTGTTTTTCAAGACCGACTGCAACGAATACGTGAGCGATTTAAAGGGGTTTTCCCGTTCGTTTCAGGTATGCTGGCGACTCTCCTGGCGCTTTTTCTATATAGTTTTCTTTTCCCGGGTATACAACCATTGACTGAACGTGAGTTGAACAAGGTCATCGCCATTGCGATGGCATCTGCCACGCCCCGCCCGGCCTATTCTGCCCAGGTTTATCAGGCGATCCAACCTTCGCTCGTGTTGATACAGGCGGAGCGGGATGGCGAGGATGGGAAGGTTGAAAAAAGTTTGGGGAGCGGCGTAATCATCGACGAATATGGCAGTATATTGACCAGCCTGCATGTAGTGGATCATACAAAAAATATGATGATCTCATTTGCAGATGGGACAGAAGCTGGCGGGTTTATCCTTTCTTCAACACCAGAAAATGATATTGCGATTGTGCGAGCATTCAACCTTCCTCAGGTTTTTGCCCCGGCGATATTGGGAAACCCGGGTTCGATGCGGGTGGGAGATGAGGTCTATGTGGTGGGTAATCCCTTCGGTTTGTATGGCTCGATGAGTGCTGGTGTGATCTCAGGATTTGACAGGCATTTTCAGGTCCCGAACGGCGGTCCTTTGCTGACGGGGTTGATCCAATTTGATGCCGCGGCAAACCCCGGCAATTCGGGTGGTCCGTTGTTGAATTGGGAGGGTTATGTGATCGGGGTTGTGACAGGGATTGCCAACCCCACCCAGGATAGCTTTTTCATCGGTATCGGCTTTGCCATGCCGATTACCATGGCAGTGACTGGCGGGGGAGGGTCGCCGCCGTATTAGTTCGGTTGAAGACCCTAAAGGTTTCCTTTGCAAGCTAAAATGGAATTCCGAAAAGGGTTTTCGCAAAACTTTGTTTTTGATTTTCCACAAAACCTTTAGGGTCTATGAGAGGAGATTGCTGATGGTTCAAAATAAAAAAACTGAGAACCGTGCGCCCATGGAGCAGGTGCTGTATGAGGTGAAGAAGATCATCGTCGGGCAGGACCATTTGCTCGAGCGGATGGTGGTCGCGCTCCTCGCACGCGGTCATATCCTTGTGGAAGGCGTGCCGGGATTGGCGAAGACGATGGCGATCAAGACTCTGGCTGAATCTGTGGGCGGAGAATTCAAGCGCATCCAGTTCACGCCTGATCTTGTCCCGGCCGACCTGATCGGGACGCGCATCTATAACCAGAAGACCGGCAAATTCGATACCTCGCTGGGACCTGTCTTCACCAATCTACTGCTGGCTGACGAGATCAACCGTGCGCCCGCTAAAGTACAAAGCGCCTTACTCGAAGTAATGCAGGAAAGACAAGTGACCATTGGACGTGAGACGCATAGAGTGCCAGATCCGTTTTTGGTGCTGGCGACGCAAAATCCCATTGAGACCGAAGGTACCTATGCACTGCCCGAAGCGCAGGTGGACCGTTTTATGTTGAAAGTGCTTATCGGTTACCCGAGTTCAACAGAGGAGTTCGTGATCGTGGAAAGAATGACGGCGGCGCTACAGGCTGTGCAGAGAGTGTTGAGTATCGAACAATTACTCAACCTGCAAAAGGAAGCGGACAAGGTCTATGTTGACCCGGCGTTGATGGAGTATGCCGTCCGCATGGTGACGGCGACGCGTAATCCATCTGAAGTAGGGTTGAAGGAGTTGGAACGCTATATCATGTTTGGGGCAAGCCCGCGCGCTTCGATCAACCTGATCCTGACCGGGCGTGCGCTGGCTTTTGTGCGCGGACGTAATTATGTGTTGCCTCAGGATGTATTGGATATGGCGCTGGATGTGATGCGACATCGTGTTGTGCTATCCTATGAAGCGCTTTCTGATAATGTGACTGGAGATGATATTCTGAACAAGATCCTTGACCGCATTCCGATCCCTGTGGTGCCGTTGCATGAACATGCCAATATCCGAAGTAACGCCTGAACGCGTTCTCCTACGGCTTGATTGGGATGTCATCCGCAGGTTGGATGGCTTGTTGCAGGGCGATTATCGCACGCTGTTCTATGGCTTCGGTGTGGATTTTGCGGACTTGCGCGAATACCAACCGGAAGACGATATCCGTTATATAGATTGGAATGTCACTGCACGTATGGATACGCCCTATGTGCGTCAGTATCTCGAAGACCGTGAAGTGACAGCCTGGTTCCTGCTCGACCTGAGTCCGTCTGTGGATTTTGGAACAGTACAGAATCAGAAGCGGACAATGCTCATCGAGTTTGTGACGGTGCTGGCACGCTTATTGACACGGCACGGGAACCGCGTCGGGGCGATGATGTATGGGAGCAGTATCCAGCATACGGTCCCGGCAAGAGGCGGCAGGATTCAGGTCCTGCGTCTCGTCAACGATATGCTCCGTCAACCGCGTCTTGTCACACGCGCCGGTTACGAATCTCACATCCTTTTTTAATGGCGCGTTGAATTCGATCAAGAGACGTTCACTCGTGTTTGTCATCTCCGATTTTATTAGCGAGCCGGGCTGGGAACGACCATTGAGCATGTTGAATCAACGACATGAAGTGTTGGCAATCCGCTTGTGGGACCCGCGTGAAGTAAACCTGCCTGATCTGGGCATGGTGGTCATGGAGGATGCGGAGACCGGAGAGCAGTTGTTCGTGGATACGCACGATAAAAAGTTTCGAGCGCGATTCCACGATGCCGCGCAAAGACGGGAAGCTGCATTAAAAACCGCGTTCAAGCGTGCAGGTGTGGATGCGTTATCGCTTTCGACGGAGGATGATCTGGTGAAAGCGATCGTGGGTTTCGCCCAACAGCGTAAACAGCATCGGAAATAGTCATGTCATTTATCTGGCCTTCATTACTTTATTTGTTGCTGGGTATTCCATTGCTGGTGTGGTTCTATTATCGAATGCAGGGACGACGGAGAAAGCTGGCTGAATATTATGGGAGCATGGGCTTGGTGCAAAATGCCGCGAGTACGCGGCGGCACACTCCCGCGTTGCTCTTTCTCCTGGGGATCACCATCCTTGTTTTTTCACTGGCGCGCCCGCAGGCAACAGTCAGTTTGCCGAAGGTGGAAGGCACGGTCATTTTAACCTTCGATGTATCAGGCAGTATGGTGGCGGATGATGTGGAACCAACACGTATGGAGGCGGCAAAAGCCGCGGCGATCCAATTTGTGAACCACCAGCCGTCCAGTGTGTTGATCGGCGTGGTCGCTTTTAGCGATGGCGGTATTTCGGTTCAGGCTCCCACTGAGAACAGAGAATCGACCGTTGCAACGGTATCAGCGTCTTGTGCCAAGACGCGGCACATCTGTGGGAAACGGGATCCTTGGTCGCGTTGAATACGATTGCCGTGGAAGCCGGTGATCCGCCCATCATAAATACTAACCGGCTTTCGACAAGTGAAGAGCCTCTGCCCACGCCACAAGGTTGGTATCCATCGGCTGTGATCGTGTTGTTCAGCGATGGAGAAAATAACGAAAGTCCGGATCCGACGGTTGTCGCTGATCTGGCTGTTGATCTGGGTGTGCGCATCTATACGGTGGGTGTGGGCACGGCGCTTGGTACGACGATCAACGTGGATGGTTTGACCATCCAGTCACAGTTGGATGAAGCGATGTTGCAGTACATTGCGGATACGACAGGCGGAGGATATTACAACGCAAGGACGAAGATCAGCTTGACCGCATCTATACAGCGACCTGGAGCCAAAACTATCCATCAAGCCTGAAGATCTGGAATTGACTTCCATCTTTGCAGGCTTTGGAATGATTATCTTTTTGATCGGCGGTCTGTTGTCCATGCGCTGGTTTGGGCATGTGCCGTAAGTGAATTAGTAAAGGATGTAATCATGAGTTTGCTGTGGTCCGGAGTTCCTGATTTTGTTTTTACTTGTCCCGCTGGCGGTTATCGCGTATATCATTCTACTGCGTCGGCGCAGGCGTTTTGCTGTCCGCTATTCGAGCCTGTCGTCTGGTGCGAGATGCGATGTCGCCGCGTCAATCCTGGTTGCGCAGGCATCTGCCCTTCGTCCTCTTTCTGCTTGCGATCTCCGGCTTGGTCATGGCGTTGACGCGACCTGTTGCAACAGTAACCATCCCCTCCAACAAATCCACCATTATCCTGGCGATGGATGTATCCAGGAGCATGTGCTCGACGGATATTTCCCCCAATCGTTTGGAAGCCGCCAAAGATGCGGCGCAATCCTTTATCAATAACCATAAATCGGGCAGGCAGATCGGCATCGTTGCGTTTGCGGGTTTTGCTGAATTGATCCAGCCCCCGACTACAGATGTCTCCATACTGACCAGCGCAGTCGAAAACTTGACCACCGCGACGCAGTACCGCCATTGGAAGCGCCATCCTGCGTTCTATTGATGCCATCGCTGAAGTGGATGACAGAATCGCACCCAGCGACAACGTAACTTCCGCCTCACCCGGGACCGGGCAGTTGACTCCCTCCGATGTAGAGTTATCTCCCCATATCATTGTCCTGCTTACCGACGGCGCAAGCAATGCAGGTCCTTATCCGTTGACTGCCGCACAACAGGCAGTGGCGCGCGGCATCCGAATATACACGATTGGATACGGTACCCCAAATAATACATCTCCCATGAACTGCGGCGACTTCTTCCCCGGTGGCGAGCAATTCGGGACCTCAAAATTTTGGCTTTGAGGCGCAAACAGGCTCGCTTGATTTCCGCAGACAGATCGATGAGGAAACGTTGAAGCAGATCGCGAACTGACGGACGGCACATATTATTCCGCCACCAGCGCAGCTGAACTTGAAAACGTATTCCAGAACCTGCCCACTTATCTGGTTGCCACGCGCGAGACCATTGAGAGTCAGTGTGTTCTTCAATATCTTTGCAGTACTGGTGATTGTCCTTGCGCTGATCCTGTCATTCCTTTGGAATCCGCTGTCCTATTAATTCGACTTGCTTCTTCTTGTCATTTAGGTGACATGTGGCTCAGAACAAGTGGTTAGAAAGTGCTTAGGGAGATTTTCGATAGGGAAATAAAAACTTCATTCCTCTACGTTGTCAATACGCACAGTAAATATAAAAGAGGAGAATATCAAATGACCGAACCCAAAGTCACCATCTATGGCGCGTACTGGTGCCCCGACTGCCGCCGCTCGAAGAAGTTTCTCGGCGAACAGTTTATCCCCTTTCGCTGGGTGGATATCGAACAGGATAAGGAAGGGGAAGCCTATGTTCTGAAAGAAGAACAATGGCAAACGCATCATCCCCACCATTGTTTTTGAAGATGATACGTTTCTTGTTGAACCGTCGAACGCTGAACTCGCAAAAAAGCTTGGGCTGAACACCGAAGCCAAAAAGACCTACTATGACCTTATCATTATCGGCGGCGGACCTTCCGGTTTGACCGCCTCCATTTACGCCTCGCGCGAAGGCGCGGACGTGCTCCTGATCGAACGCTCCGGTCTTGGCGGACAAGCGGGCATCACCGTCGGCTTGGACAACTTCCCCGGCTTCCCTGAAGGCATCAGCGGACAGGAATTCTCCGAGCGTGTGGTCAAACAGGCAAAACGTTTCGGCGTGGAAATTTTGCAGGCTGTGGATGTCGAAAAAATGGAGATGGAGGAGGGCTATCACGAAGTCTATACTTCGGATGGCAAACATTATCACTCACGCGCCGTGTTGGTCGCCACAGGCGCATCCTATCAGCGGCTGGAAGTGCCCGGCGAGGACGATTACATCGGCGCGGGCATCCACTTCTGTGCGACATGTGATGGTCCCTTCTATAAAGGTTCGAAGGAGATCGTTGTGGTTGGCGGCGGGAACTCAGCCGTTGAAGAAGGGTTGCACCTCACCAACTTCACCGAGAAAGTGACCCTGCTCGTGCGCGGTGACCGCCTCACGGCAAGTCAAATCGCAATTGATAAAGTGAACCAGCCAAACTCACATGTCGAGGTCAAATATAACGTTGTCGTAGATGCATTCGATGGGCAGGACTCGAAATTGAAGACGATTAAATATCACGAAAAAGATAGTGACGTTGAAGAAGAGCTTCATCCAGCCGCGGCATTCATTTTCATCGGTCAAACTCCGAATACAGCCTTTCTGAAAGATTATGTGGAATTTGATAAATATGGGTTTATATGTGACGGGTCACGATATTGCACATGGAAAAGAAAAGACCGAAATGGAACCCCTCCCGTTTGAGACCAGTGTTCCTGGTATTTTCGCGGCAGGCGATGCACGGCATGGCAGCACCAAACAGGTCGCCTCCGCAGTCGGCGAAGGCGCGGCGGCGTCCATTTCGATACGGGAGTTTTTGACGAAGAAGCCAGTAAAGTCACCTAAAAACCCTGAAAGGGTGAAACGATTGTAAAAAAGATTCATAGTATCGCTCAACCCCGAAGGGGTGGCATAATTTCAGTGTCATCCCTTCGGGATTTTGCTTATAAGGCATTTCATCGTTATAATCCTTGCACCCCTTCGGGGTTATTCATCCTATTTGAGAGCTATCATCATGAATTCAAACAACAAAACCGTAACCATCATCGGCGCGGGGATGGCAGGACTTTCTGCCGCGTATGATCTGCATCGCGCCGGGTGGAAGGTCACTGTGCTGGAAGCGCGTGACCGCGTGGGTGGACGCGTTTATAGCCTGCGAAGTTTCTCGAACGGGTTGGTAGCTGAAGGCGGCGGCGAATATATTGACGATGCCCATACGCGTATGCTTGCCTTTGCAAAGGAGTTCAACCTGCCATTGGGCCGCGTTGGAAGCTGGCAGGGGCAGGAGGGTGACTGGGGTTCTTTTGAAGGCAAGTCCGGGCGGATGAATGATGAACTATTTTGGGGGATGGATTTCCCTGCCGAGATCGAAAAGGTCTGGGGCGAAATTGCCAAGTTGGGGGAAAAAGTCGAAGACCCGCATCAGCCTCAGGCTTCGAAAGAGGCGGAGCGTCTTGATCGTCAATCCGCAGCAGACTGGCTTGACGCGCTGGATGCGCATCCACTTGCGAAAAATTATTTTATCCAACATATTCGCGCTGAATACACCACCGAACCCGAACGATTTTCATTGCTTGATCTCGCTCGCAACTCTTCCATGTACTACGGCACGTTGGATACGAACGCCCAATTGGCGCGTGGCAGGTGGGAATGACCTGATCGCAAGCTCGATTGCAAACATGTTGCCCGACGTGCGCTTAAACTCACCTGTGACAGCGGTACGCGTCACACCCGACGGGGTGGCTGTTACTTATCAACAAGGCGACTCTTATCTGACAGTTGATTCTGCTTTTGCGATATTGGCGATTCCCCTGACGACTGCGCGCTTGATCGAATTCAACCCACCCTTGCCGGCGGCGCATCAACATATGATGGACGAGATTTCCTACGGCGCGGTCACCAAAGTGTTGATCGAATATCGCAAACGTTTTTGGAATGAGATCGGCTGGAATGGGCGCCTTGCAACGGATGCGTCGATTGGTTATACATGGCATGCGACAAGTCATGTGGAAGACGAACATGGCATTATTACTGTGTATACAGGCGGGGATCATGCCGCCATGCTTTCTGCATTGTCTGACGACGAACGTATCCGCTTTGCGATTGCTGAGATCGAAAAGGTATTCCCCGGTTCATCGAACTTGATCGAAAATACAACGACTGTTGCATGGCTGAACGAACCCTACACACGTGCATCGTACATGGCGCTTGCGCCAGGTCAGGTGACCGCACATTGGAAAACATTGTTTGAACCTGCGGGACGCCTGTTTTTTGCGGGCGAACATGCAACACCGATCCAGGGCTATATGGAAGGCGCAGTGGAAAGTGGTCAACGCACCGCGGCAACGATACTCGCAAACGGGAGTTGAATTCAGTAAGGATAGGATTCAACATGAACGGCGATATACTTTATTGGTCATTGGCTTACATATTGAATGGACTGGGTTGGGGCGGGGAAATATTGAACGCTGAAAATTTACCAAAAGAATATCCGGTGGTATTTATATCCAATCATGCACAGGCATTGGGACCCCTTGCCGTAACAACATCGCTTCCGGTTCGTGTAATCCCTGGATGATTGGCGATATGGTGGACTGGAATTGAGCCGCGGAATATTTGTGTAAGGATTTTGTCGGACCACAATTGCATGTGCCGCCATTGTTAAGCCTCTGGGTTTCCAAATTCATCTCGCAGTTTTCTGTCCGTTTGTTGCGCGCGATTGACTGTATTCCTGTGGGGCAGGGGGAAGAATTATTTGAAACATATCGTCAAAGTGTGGATGCGCTTGCGCAAGGGAAAAGCATTCTGATCTTTCCTGAAGACCCATCGCCTATAATCCCTATTACGATCCCATCAAGGAACGTTTGCGCCTCAAACATGGTTTAAAATCCACGGTGCATGATCTCTATTTGAGCATTTCACCTGAAGGTTATACAGGCATCCCACTCCCACATTAGGTATTTCATGAGCGAAAAAACAAAAGAATTTTGGGCGGGTGTTCGTGCCGAGATCCCGATCCTGGTTGGTGGATTCCCATTCGGCATGATCTATGGTGCGCTGGCGCTCAACGCCGGACTCTCCACCTTTGCCTCTCAGATGATGTCCTCGATTGTCTTTGCAGGATCAGCCCAATATGTTACGGCACAGCTTGTGCATGATGCCGCGCCGGGACTGGTCATCGTTTTGACCATCGCAGTCGTTAACCTGCGGCATGTGTTGTACTCCGCCTCTCTCGCCCCGTATCTTGCTTCCCTTCCGACGCGTTGGAAAATGCTGTTATCTTATCTCCTCACCGACGAAGCCTATGCGCCCACCATCATCAAATATGAACGGGATGGCGTAAGCCCATTCAGTCATTGGTTCCTGCTTGGCGCTGGGCTTGTGCTTTGGTCAGAATGGCAGGTTAGCACGGCGTTGGGAATCTTTCTGGGGACAGCCATTCCTGAATCCTGGTCATTGGATTTTGCCCTGCCATTGACCTTCATTGCGATGGTCGTGCCTTCTCTAAAGAACCGTCCTGCCATTGCTGCGGCGTTATCGGCGGGTGTTGTTGCGTTGTTGGCGTATTCACTGCCCTATAAACTTGGATTGATCCTGGCGGCGCTGGTGGGTATTGTTGTTGGGACGTTATTGGAAAAAAAGAGTGAATAAATATGGAGTCAGGGAGCTTGCTCCCGTGATACACCAGCAAGCTGGCTGGTTCCATAGTTGAGGTAAAGAATGAATATTTGGCTCGTAATGCTGTTTGGCGGACTGATCACGTTTGGGATGAGATTCTCACTCATTTATTTGTTTGGCAGATTCCAAGTCCCGGAAACGATGCGAAGGGCGTTGCATTACGTTCCACCTGCGGTGTTGTCCGCGATTGTTTTCCCCGAATTGCTTCTGCGTGACGGGACATTATACCTGTCGCCTGAAAATTTTCGATTGGTGGCAGGACTGGTTGCCGTGCTGATAGCGTGGTTCAGTAAAAACACGCTCATCACGATCATCGCTGGGATGGTGGCGTTGTTCCTGTTGCAGTTCTTTTTTCAGGGTTTATAGAAAGATCGTGTGAACCTGACTCTCCCCATCCTGCCTGGCGCGCGTCACCGCTTCTTTTGCCTTGTCGATCAACATATCGATTTCCATGGAGGCTGTAATCCGTATCGAGGAGACGATCCCCGCGCTGATGGTTACATTAACTGCCGTGCCATCTAATAAGGTGATATTTGTATTCGTGATCCCATTGATAATGCGCTTCGCGATCTTTTCTGCGTCCTGGCCGATCACACCGGGGAGGGGGATCAGGAATGTATCGTTTTGATAATGTCCCACATCGTCATATGGGCGGCTTTTCTCGCGGATTGCCTGCGCCACCAGGGTCATGACATCCTTGCCAATTTCGTCCCCAAACTTTTCGGTGATCACGTTGAAGTTGTCAATATTCAGAGCGATCAAACTCAATGGAGCCTGCCCACGGCGGGCGCGTTCAAGTTCTCCGCGGAACAGCGTGATAAATGCTTTCTGATTTAACATGTTGGTGAGCGGGTCAAAGAGCGCTATATCGTTTAGCGAACCTTTTGCATTTACAAGATTATCTCCCAAACCTAGGATGCGTTCCCCGATATGCATGCGCGATTTTAACTCGATGGGAATGATCGGTTTGTGCAGGTAGTCATCTGCTCCTGTGTTCGGGGCGGTGACATCGGTATCCTGGACCTTCGTGGCGACCAACAGGATATAGATGTAATAAGGAGGCTTGGCGTTGCGAATGCGCCTGATGAACTGCTGTTGATCTGCATCGGTTGTGGAACGGTCCACGATCACAAAACGGATCTCGCCCTCCTGAAGGAGCTGCATGGCGGTTTCACTATTCTCTGCCGTGATGATCTCATGCCCGTTGACTTGCAGCACCTGTCGGATGACCGTGCGCTCCATTACATCATTGTTGAGGACGAGTATCTTCATATCATTCTCCGTCTTTAATTATATCCCATAGGCTTTTTATGCGCGTGTTGACAAACATATCCTCCCATAGTAATATTTGCCCCGCTCTCCCCCTTGCCGAGGTAGCTCAGTGGTAGAGCAGGGGACTCATAAGCCCTTGGTCGGGAGTCCAAATCTCCCCCTCGGCACTACTAAAAGACCGCTGTGAGGCGGTCTTATTCTTTATATTCAGCGAAAGCTGACAACACAGTTGTAACAAGAAAGTCTTTATCATATAATGTCTCAAATTTGGCATTGAGGAGAATGATATGCTTACTTTGATTCCCTGGTTGGCTTTTCTACATATGTTATCGGCATTCACGTTTTTCCTTGCGCATGGGACTTCAGTCGCGATGGCGTTCAAGCTGCGCTCTGAAACGGATTTTGCCCGCATCCGCGCCATGCTTGACCTTTCGGCTACGACCATGGGCGTGATGTTCTTTTCCTTTCTTGGCATGGGATTGACGGGATTGATCATGCCGTTCATTCTCAAATTATGGGGTAAAGGCTGGATTTGGGCATCCATTGTCTTGATGATCGGCGTATTCTTCCAAATGGTATTTATGAATGAAAAACGTTATAAGCATCTGCGCAGAATGGTTGGGTCTGCCTTATATGATCGGCGGAGATCATTTCCCGGCCGAAGAACCCGCCAGCCAACAGGAAGTGGAAGCGTATCTCAAACAATTCAAAACCACCGATCTGGTGATTGTGGGGTATGTAATTCCGATGATCGTGTTGTGGTTGATGGTATTCAAGCCTTTTTAGTAAAGAGAGGATTTTCCAATGGCGGACGAAAAGAAACCCGAAGAGAAACATGCCCTGAGCAAGGTCGAAGGGAAGGAAGAGAAACCAACCCCAAAGGATAACCTTGTGGTGACCAAACACAAGGTGCGGATCGGTGGCAGGGAGATCAAGTACACAGTCACAGCGGGGACGATGATCCTGAAAGAAGAAACAGCTGATTCTGAGAAAGAATCGGATGGTGAAAAACCGCGTGCCGAAGTTTTCTTTGTGGCATATACGAAGGATGGCGTAGGTACGAAAGCGAAGCGTCCGATTACGTTTTCGTTCAACGGTGGACCCGGGTCTGCGTCCGTTTGGCTGCATTTAGGCGTGTTGGGACCGCGGCGTGTGGTATTGACCGATGAAGGCAAGTTGCCCAAGCCTCCGTTCAAGCTGACGGATAACCAATATTCGATCCTTGATGAGACCGATCTGGTTTTCATCGACCCGGTGAGCACGGGTTATAGCCGAGCAGTGGAGGGACAAAAGCCGAAGGAGTGGCATGGGTTCAAAAAGGATATTGAGTCGGTGGGCGACTTTATTCGTTTGTATACCACTCGAAACAATCGCTGGCTTTCACCGAAGTTTTTGGCGGGCAAGTCCTATGGAACGACGCGTGCGGCGGGTCTTTCAGGTTATTTGCAGGAACGGCATGGACTGTATCTCAATGGCTTGATATTGATCTCGTCGGTGTTGGATTTCACAACGCTCTGCGTTCGAGAAAAATAATGAATTGCCGTTTATTTTATATTTGCCGGGCTATGCGGCAACAGCGTGGTATCACAAGAAGGCAGGGCAAGAACCAGCCGCTCAAGAAATTTTTGAAAGAGGCGGAGGATTTTGCCAGAGGTGAATATGCAACGGCGTTGATGAAAGGTGACCTGCTCACCGCGCAGGAACGTGAACGTGTGGTCGCTGAGTTGGCGCGCTTTACCGGGCTTTCGGATGACTTTATCGAACGCACAAATTTACGCATCGTAGACCAACATTATTTCAAGGAGTTGTTGCGTGATCGTGATCAAACAGTGGGACGTCTTGATGGTCGCTTCTTGGGGTTGGATCGTTTGGGTGTCACCGAAACGCCTGAGTACGATCCATTGCTCACGAATGTGATCGGACCGTATACTGCCGCGTTCTACGATTATGTGCGCGCGGAGTTGAAATTTGAATCAGACCTACCCTATGAA
This sequence comes from uncultured Chloroflexia bacterium, assembly GCA_963753655.1. Taxonomy (GTDB): domain Bacteria; phylum Chloroflexota; class Anaerolineae; order Anaerolineales; family Villigracilaceae; genus Defluviilinea. Next base: position 207,942 of record CAVWDB010000012.1, on the reverse strand, counting down.
ATCATAAGTAAGAAAGTCTGGCCCTGGTCATATTCTGAATTTGAGAATCAATATGTCAATGTTGCTGAAACCATGCGGCAGGCGATGACGTATAACCCGCACTTAAAAGTTTATGTTGCCAATGGTTATTTCGATCTGGGCACGCCATACTTTGCAACGGAATACACGTTCAGCCATCTTGGGTTGCATAAGAGCCTGCAGAAAAATGTCAGCATGAGTTATTACGAAGCGGGACATATGATGTATATCCACATGCCGTCGTTGAAGAAGATGAAGGTGGATTTGGCAAAGTTTATCAAGAGCGCGATGTAGAGTTGTCAGAAATAAAAAATGAGCAGAATTCTGCTCATTTTTTATGCGGGAGTTCTGTTATGGTGTTACAGCAAATCCTCCCGGTGCGATCAGGACGCTGTGCCAATATAAGTTGCCGTTGGGTACCCGTGTGGCAAACAGTATGGCTTCGTCGTTCCCATTCAATCCCCAGCCTGAGACAAATAAAGCCTCTGAGTTGCTAGGATTCAATCCGACAATGGAGTACGGATCGATGCCATTGAGGAGAGTGTTCAAATCTTTGTTGGGGTCGGGAGTCAACAGGGCCGTGCCAATATAATTCAACTGCAATTGCTCGATGGCAGCGTCAGGGGTGTAGACGGTCGCTTGCGATTGATGGAAAGCAAAGACAACTGCTTCGTTCATGAATGCCTTTACTGCATCGAAATTATGCGCGTTCAATGCATCCACTACGTTTTGTATCGAAGTCATTGGCGTGGATGAAGTAGTCAGCATTGTAAACGTTGACATGATCTGTGTGAACACGGCAGACTCCGCGGCTGCGTCAAAAACTGGTTTCGGAGGGTCGAAGTTACCCGCATTTAATGAATGCAGGATAAAGTCCATACTTATACAGTGTCCATCTTTCAGTACGGAATAGGCGACCCAGTCATGAAAATGACCTGCACCCCCATCCCCTCCCATTTCTTTAAGGAACACAATGCCGTTGAAAGTCACTGTTTCAGAGGTGTTGAGGAGCGAACTTGAGGCCAGAGGTGAATGACAGGGAGTTGCATCATTTATGACAACAGTCTCCAGGTATTTCTCGACAAGATTTGTGCCTTGTACAAATGGAAGATTTATTCGCACGCTCTCCGGCGATTGATCAAGAAGTTGTGCCTGCGGAGGGTATTTAAACTGGAAGCCGTACGTTGAGTTAATATAGGTCAGCCAATCGTTCGTCGATGGTGTAGATGTAAGCGTTGGTGGAAGCGGAGTCATAGTGGAAGGAATTGGCGTGAATGTGGCTGTAGGAGGCAGTGACAGCCAGGTAAAGGTTGACATCATTTGCAGGAACACAGCCGACTCTGCTGCCCGGTCAAATTCGATTTGGGGCGGATCGGAATTGCCAGCGGCCAGGGAATGCAAAATGAAGCCCATGCTCACACAAGTATTATCCCTGGCCGTCGAGTACGCAACCACCTCATGTAAGTGGCCGACATTGGCATCGTCGCCCGTCTGTTTAAGGAACGATATGCCGTTAATGGTCACTGTTTCAGATGGGCCATGTATGGCGTCAATCGGACTTTCACAAGTGCCAGCATTTTGCGTAACGGACATTTCAAGATATTTCTCCCGAAGGTTTGTGCCGGGGGTGATCGGCAAATTCATCAACAATGATTCGGGGAACTGATTGAAGACCTGCGCCTGCGGCGGATATTTGAATTGGAATCCGTACGTGGAGTTGGTATAGGTCAGCCAGTCATTGGTTGATGGTGTTGGTGTCACGGTTGGTGGAGCTGGTGTGATAGACACGCCGCCCTCGCGTACAATGCGCGGCGCGCCCCAAACCGCGCGGTCATTGGTAGCATAGCCCGTTGCAAGGATCGTGAGGATGAAACGCACACTTTTGCCCGCCAGCGGGGTCAGGTCGACATTTGCCGCATAGTACCTGCCTTCGTTTTGTTCGCGCCAGGTCCAGAACGTTCCGATGTAACCGTTGGGATTCATGTAATCGAGTCGATAGGTGACGTAACAACTCGACCCATAAGCACAACCTACAATGGTTTGGAAGCGGTCACCCGGTTGGACGGTGAATGTGGGATAGTATCCCTGGATATATCCGTTGTATTTGTTTTGCGGGAATGTGACCAGACCCGGTGCACCAATTGACCCATCTTCCAGTTTCGGTGCATCCTGTTTGAGGACAAAGCCTTTAGAATCACCATCCGTGCCGGGACAAGGTAATGTACCCGCGCCGCTCTTCCATGCGGCTGAACAGGCGTTGGCAACGAAATCATAGCTTGCGTTGATGGGTGATGTTCCAGTGACATTAATATCCACCCAGATCGGTGAAGAGGCATTCGAACCAATGCCGAAGAATTGTCCGCTGGCGTTGGTCAAGATCCAGTAGCCGCGATAAGCGCCAGCCGAATTCGGTGAGACCATATTCACGGTTATATCAACGGTTTGCCCTGAGGCTGTATACCAGGGAAGGTTGACCGATGTCTGCCCGCTCATTTGCTCGCCGCTGTAATAGGTCAATTTGTAGGAGGTTGTCCACGCGCAAGAGCCTGAGTTTTTCAAACGCCACGTTTTGCTGAACGCCGCGCCTGGTGAGAAGGAAGTCCCATCGGGGATGGTGACATCAGTAACGAAGGAAGCTTTATCACAACCAGATGGCGCGATGGTGGGAGGGGGAGGAACCAAAGGCGTTTGAGTCGGTGTCAGAGGTGGGAGCAGGGTCAGGGTGGGAGGCGGCGCAGGGGGTTGTGTTGTCCCGGAGCGGATGATGCGCGGTGATCCCCAAATGGCGCGGTCACCGCCTGCTAATCCAGTCGAAAGCAACATGAAAACGAATCGGACGTGCTGTCCTGCCAGCGAACTTAAATCAATATTGGCGCGATAGAAACGTTTGTCGTACGCTTCCTTCCACGACCACAAGGTTTTTTGAACGTTATTGGGCAGCAAATAATCAATGCGGAATGTGACGTAACAACTCGTCGCGCCGAACTCGCAATTGACCAAGGTTTCCAGTTTATCGCCCTGTTGAATTTGGAACTCAGGATAGGTGGCTTGGATATAGCCGTTGTATTTGTTCTGTGGAATGGTTAAAAGCCCGGGCAGCGAATTGAACGAGTCATCCTCAAGATGTGGTTGATTCACTTGATAAGCGTAGCCGCGGCTATCCCCGCTTGTGCCGGGAAAGGGCAATGCGCCCGCGCCACTCTTCCATTGCGCATACGGCGCGTTGGCAACAAAGTCATAGATCACCGCGCGGGTGTTGACAACGTTGATATCCACCCAGATGGGGTCGCTTGCCGAATCGCCAACGCCAAAGGGAGTTGCAGAGGCGTTGCTCAACTTCCAATTTCCTCGGTAATGACCAGCCGTTGTGGGCGCGGTTAGGTTGACGGAAATATCCACCAGTTGCCCGGACGCGACCACAGCCGGTAATTTGACGGAGAGTGGCGCGCCGAGCATATCGCCGCTATCAAAGCGCAGGTTGTATGCTTCTGTCCATGTGCAGGTGCCGATGTTCATCAACCGCCAGGTCTTGGTGAAGCTTACTCCCGGCGCGAAAGCTGCTCCATCGGGAGCGGTCAAATCGGAAATGAATTGTGCCTGATCACAATTGGTTGCCGCCAATGCGTGCGGAGCGGATTGCCCGAACAACATTCCCACTAACAAAACCATGCCAAGGATCCTTCGCCTAAACATGGAGACCTCCTTGTATATCCAACCGGTGAGACGTAACAGCAAAGCCACGCTTATCATCGCGCAAAAACGGGCTTCCCACATTAAAAACCTGCCGTTACATCCTGACAATTTCAATGCAGTTTTCATCGGGATTTGTTGTAGAATCAACGTGTATTTCAACCATCTTTTGGGAGTAATCATGAATCTTGACGACCTTGAACGCTTCAAACAACTTGATACACTCAACATGCTTGAGGAGATCGATAACCTGCCCGACCAGTTCGGTTATGCCTATCAGCTTGGGATGAAACATGATCTGCCTGACTGGAAGGACTTTAAACAAGTGGTGATGGCGGGCATGGGCGGATCCGCCATCGGAGCCGACCTGCTCGCCGCGTACTGCGCTTCTCTCTCCCCGCTACCTGTTTCTGTCCATCGAAACTATGACCTGCCCCTCTTTGCGCGCGGCGCAGGGACGCTGGTCATTTGCTCGTCACATTCCGGCAACACGGAAGAGACGCTCTCAGCCTTCGAAGCCGCGCGCAAAGCTGAGTGCACCGTGATTGTTGTAAGCACAGGCGGTGAATTAACAAAACGCGCAAAGGAAAATGGAGCGCCTGTCTGGTCTTTCGATCACGCAGGTCAACCACGCGCCGCGGTGGGATTCTCGTTTGGTCTGTTATTAGCGATGTTCCAACGTCTGGGTTTTATCCCCGATCAAAAAGAATCTGTTGACGATGCGGTTGCCGCGATGAAACGCTCACAGAAATATTTAAAAGCGGATGTCATCGCCGCGAAGAATCCCGCCAAACGCTATGCTGGTCAATTGATGGGACGATGGGTCACCATCGTAGGCTCGGACTTGATGGCTCCGGTTGCCCGCCGCTGGAAGGAGCAGTTGAACGAAGTCGCCAAAGCGGGCGCGAACTTCGAGTTTCTGCCCGAAGCGGATCACAATACGCTGGCTGGCACGATGAACCATCAAGAGACGCTCAACGCGCACACGATCACACTTTTCCTGCGCGCGGACTCCGACCATCCGCGCAACAGACTGCGCTCCGATATGACCCGTCAAGCCTTCATGCTCGAAGGTATGAACACCGATCACGTGGATGCGCGTGGCAACACCCCGCTCGCCCAAATATGGACAACGATCCTTTTCGGTGATTACATGGCATATTATCTCGCCATGGCATATGGCGTTGACCCCGCGCCGACACATACGATGGATGAATTCAAAAAGGGAATGGCGGAAGAAAAATAAAAGGATAACCCGGTGGTTGAGTAGGCGGCGCTCGTCCGCCGTATCGAAACCACCACGTTGCGAAAATTCTCTTGTAACAAGTTTTCTTTGCTTACCTGTGGTTTCGATACGCCGCTTCGCGGCTACTCAACCACCGAGCAGAGCATAAACAAAAATCGGGCTGGTAAGATATAAAGAGGTGAAAATGTACAGTATATATAACAGGTCTTCATCAAATCAATAAAAATAGGAGACATTATGAAAATCGGTTTACAAATCCCAAATTTTACGTATCCTGACGGACCGAGTAAACTCGGCAAAAATCTGGCAGACATTGCTTGCACGGCAGATGAGGTTGGATTCTCCAGCATCTGGGTGATGGATCATTTCTTTCAGATCGGTGATCGTGCGCGTTCATCGGGGCTTGGTCCGCCAGAGGATGAAATGTTGGAGGGCTATAGCACACTTTCTTATCTGGCAGGGATCACTAAAAATGTGACTCTGGGAACATTGGTCACGGGAGTGATTTACCGCTATCCTGGACTCCTCATCAAGACAGTCACAACCCTGGATGTGCTATCTGGCGGGCGCGCGTATTTTGGTATCGGTGCGGCATGGAATGAACGTGAATCACGTGCGTTGGGCGTGCCATTTCCTCCAGTGAAGGAGCGTATGGAACGGCTGGAGGAGACTCTGCAAATCGCGGAGCAAATGTGGTCGGATAACAACGGCGCATTCAATGGTAACCATTATCAACTTGCAGAGACATTGTGTAATCCACAACCTTTATCGAAGCCACATCCGCCCATCATGATCGGCGGCGGAGGGGAGAAGAAGACTCTGCAACTCGTGGCGAAGTATGCCGATGCCTGTAATCTCTTTGCACGTATGGGCATGGATACTGTGCGCGGCAAGCTGGATATTTTGAAACAGCACTGTGAAAAAGTGGGACGGGATTATTCCGAGATCGAGAAGACAACTTTGGATACTGTTCATCTTGCGCCGGATATGATGAATGCCAATGATGTGATCAAAGAATGCAAGGCACTGGCGAGCATTGGTATTCAACATGCGATCTTCAATATGCCGAATGTGCATGAGATCAAGCCGCTTGAAATTTTTGGCAAAGAGATCATCCCTGCGGTGGCTGAGTTATAAAATCTCCGAAGGAGTGGAATGGTTATAGTTGAGAAAGGCATAACAAAAACCCCGAGGGGGGTGATATTGTGTGAGTGGATTATGTCATCCCTTCGGGATTAGTTTCCTGCTTGTCATTCTGAGTGGAGCGACACTTGCACCGCACGTGATTTGCTTGGCAAATCATGCAGGTGAGAATCTCTGAGATTATCGTAGAGACCCTTCGCTATCGCTCAGGGTGACATGATTATGATGTAATTTTCAGAAGAATCGTCTCATGTGGTTTGACCGTGAGCGGAAGTTCGGTTTTGAAATCGGCGATATCTTCTTGAGTCCATAAGTCCCGCGCGAGTTTGGGCGCGTCGAGCAGACCGATGTCGCGGGCGCGGAGGGAGAGGTCTTGGGCGGAGGAGCCGCGGTTCGTGACTGAAACAGCTGTCCCTGAGTCAGAGAGGCGTTTGATCCAGATGTCGCATGTGCCAATCTGCTTGACTTGTCTGGCGGGAATCCCAAGTGCATCCTGGTTGATATCCAGCACTTCACGGTTCATCAAAAGGGAGGCGGAGTCGGTATCCAATTTGCGGATGTCACAGCCGATCATGAGCGGGGAGCAAGCCATGACCCACACGGACATGTGCGTTTGGTATTCGAGGAACGACATGCCCGTGCCGCCGATCTGCCCCTTGCCTTTGAGACCGACGACGAGCATGTCGAGGTCGTTCCAGCCGCCGATGCCGCCGTGCGCGTGGACATCCTGCGCGATGTCGATGGAGACGTCGATGCCGATGGCGTGCCAGTTGGGCATGTGGACGTTGACCCACGAGTTGAACACGTCGCCAGAGACGCGCCACATGTGACCACCGACTTGTTTGCCCCAAAGATGCGGAGCCTGATTGCCCCATTCGCACAACGAGTAGAGGAATTCGCGCCCCGAGTTACGGAGCGCTTCGCCCATGCGTGTGTAGCGTTCGATGGCGATGGCTTGATCGAAGAGCGGCGCGTGGCAGTAATCGTATTTGAGAAAGTCGATGCCCCAGGATGCCCAGAGTTTTGCATCCTGATCTTCGAAGCCGAGACTGCCAGGGTAGCCCGCGCAGGTCTTCTCTGCCGCGTCGGAATAGATGCCGAGCTTGAAGCCTTTCTCGTGGACATAATCTGCCAGCGCTTTGATTCCGTTGGGGAATTTTTCAGGGTCGGGGATCAGGTCGCCGTGGCTGTCACGATGGTCTTTGACCGACCAGCAATCGTCAATGACGATATAGTTGTAACCGTGGTCTTTGAGCCCCATTGAGACGAGCGCATCTGCGGTCTCGCGGATGACGGTCTCGTTGATGTCGTGTCCGAAGGTGTTCCATGAGTTCCAACCCATGGGAGGGGTGAGGGCGAGGGAGGAGGACATGCGGGGAGAATCCTTTGAGAATTATTGTGCGCTTGGCGACTTTTCTTTGGCAAGATTTATTCCTAGAGTTCTTACAGTTGAAGGTCGACGTATTGGATGTAGTTTATTTAGTTCTAATTCACCATATGAGGTGTAATTCTCAGGGAAAGCATAATCTGGTGATTTTAGCCAGTAGACCAGATAAATCCCATATTCTGTTCCAATACGTTGCATATAGGATGGTAATTGAGCACTAAACCCTTTTTCTAAATCATTCGACTCAGCTTTCTTTGCCTCAATTGCTATTTTTCCTATTCCATCTGCTACTGGTGCAACAACGTAAAAATCAATGTTTCCAGTTCCAGCAACAGATTCACAAGTTACGTCGAAATTTTTTAAAGCGCCGTAAATACTTAGAACGGTTGCCACACCTTTTGAAATATCTGGCTCGTTAATTGGATGCCATACATTTTTATCTACTGTCTTCCAAAAAAGCTTTTCTCCCCCATGACGTCTTATATCTTCTTGGCAACAATAAATAGAATCAATAACCGACGAAAAGAAAGTACCCATATTTTCATATCTTGCGTTATTAAGAAGATGTTCTTTTCTGAGGATATTTACGATTTCAATGGGAGGTGTAGTTATAGGTGTATGAACTGCTCTAAGATGATGATTTATATCAGTTGAAGAATCTGGTGGAACAATGCCACATCCAATAGAATTGATCGTCCATTGAAGAGCCACTTGGCAGGTGCCATTACCGAGGTATTGTTCACTATGTTGGTAATGACCATTTCGCATTATAAAAACCATTCCATCCTCAACTTTAGCTTCAAAAATAAAATCGCCATATGTGAATGAAAATAATTTTAATGAGTTTTTTAGAAAACCGTTTCCTACTTTTAAATCAATTGTGCTGATGGGAGAACAAAAATCAGAAAAAGTCATTTGGGACTTAATCATTGGGAAAATTTCTAGTGTGATTGGACCTAGTTTTATTATTTCGTTTTCCATAATTTTCCAGTATTGATAGAAGCTTCTTGCAGTTACAAAACTTCAACTTTCCAGTGTTATATACTTCCTGCGCGGGTTAATCCCCATTGACCTCACCCCCAGCCCCTCTACCCTGTCGGGCACACGTCCTAAAGGCGAAGGGAATTCTTGGGATGAAAAGTTGAATTAACCACGCAAGCGTACTTTTCCGATCTCAACGATGGCAAGATGATGCAAAAGGTTTTCGCCTACTTCTCGAACAGCATTCAGGGCTTCCCGATTGAATACATCAATGGGTTCGCTGTCAGGAACTCTTACGACAAGAATGCCGTAATTTTCCGCGGGTGGAAATTTCAGGATATTCGAGAATCCCATATCGCAGGTGATTAATAGTCGATTTTCGTTTTGGGCAAAGTTGAATACGAGATCATCACTTTTTCCCTGCAACCCTGCTTCATGCACGTTTATAGCGTCAAAACCCGCGTCACGGAGAACGCGGGTTGTTGAACGGGGCACATCTTCATCAATCAGAAAGCGCAGAGCTACGCTGTCGTCCATACCTGTTCCTCAGAAAGGCGAATAGCGGCATAGTGCAGGGCGTTATACACATCTTTTTCAGTGATGCCATACTCCTCTGCAATCTCTTTGATGTCCATTCCTGAGGCGACGCGTGCAACAACAGTGTCGGCTGGCACGCGTGTCCCTTTGATAACGGGCTTGCCAAAGCGGACAGATGGGTCAACGGTAATTCCTACAGAAAGATCGAACATTTCTACCTCTTACGAGTATCATACTTCCGAGAAGGTTAAGTGTCAATTCTCCAGCGTTATATACTTCCTTCTTGGATTAATCCCCATTGACCTCACCCCCAACCCCTCTACCCTGTCGGGCACACGTCCTAAAGGAGATGGGAGTTGTTGGGATGAAACAAAAGGATTTCAACTTTCAAGTGTAATATACTTCCTTCTCGGATTAATTCCCACAACACTCTCAAAATTTCCTTTGATCGGTTTCGCCCTCATGGTTCGACAGGCTCACCAACCGCCCCGTCCCTCTACCCTATCGGGCACACGTCCCGCAGGGAGAGGGGGCAGTGTTAGATGTTATGGGAAGGGCAATATTCTTGCTCTTGATTTTGCTTCGTCCACAGTGATAAGCGCGCCTTTCTCCAATATCTCTTCATGTTGTCGCAAAACCTGAACCATTCTCTCGCCAAGCGTTTGCGGGAATATATCCTGTGTACGGACTTGAATCACACTGGGTCCCTTTGCCTGGGTCACTGCAAGCAAGATACCAAAATCAAGATCGTGTGTAAATACAATATAACCATTTGTTTGCGCCCAATTCATGATTTCCCCGTCTGTGGCACGGATGTCGCCAACTTCCGACCAATGGATTGCTTCAAATCCGCCTTGCTTGAGAACTTCTGCCCAATCAGGGGACAAGTTCATATCAAGCAGGATTTTCATGAGGCAACCAGCGGCAACTCGATTTCTTCCACCCGCCAGGCAGCATAAGTTAATGACTCGTGTATGTCCATCTCTTCGAGATATGGATATGCCTTCAGAATTTCAGTAAAGGAATGACCCGACGCGATCAAACCAATAATCGTACCTACTGTAACTCGCATCCCGCGAATACAGGGCTTGCCGCCCATCACGTTTGGGTCAAAAGTAATTCGGGTCAGGTTTTTCATCGTTCAATCTCCTGCATATATTTTACTCTGGTTTTCATTCATCAACTCTCCAGCGTAATATACTTCCTGCGCGGGTTTATTCCCACAACGCCTTCAAACTTTCCCTTGATCACTTTCATGTCCGCTTCGATGTTGTCGCTGGGGTAGAACGGCTCCTTGAGAATGTGAACGGTCTTGTTCTTGCCGTCCACCTGTGCCATGACGATAGGAACCCCTGCGCCTTTGGCGATGTGATAAAAGCCGCGCTTCCATTCGGTCACGTGATGACGCGTCCCTTCGGGGGCGATGGTTAGGATGAAATCCTCCGACCTGTTAATGGCATTCACCATTTGCTCCACCAGCCCAGTGGACTTTTTGCGGTCAACGGGATAGCCTCCGCAATAGCGAAAGAACCAGCCAATCGGGGAGCGGAAAATCTCCGCCTTTGCCATATAGCGCACGTTTGCCTGCAGATAGAACATCACGCCGAGAAAAAGAACAAAGTCCCAGTTGGAGGTATGCGGTGCACCGATGATAACGAATTTCGGCAGGTCGGGCAGAGACCCGTCCACGCGCCAGCCAATCAGGCGCATGATGATCCGTGAAAGGATGTGAAAGATGTAGCTGAGAATGGGAGTGTTGAAGATTGTGGTTTTCATTGTGTGTAATTATATAACCATTAACTATGAATGCGTCGCACCAGACGGGCGGATTTTTCCTCTTGATTGGCATAATCTACGCGGGTAGATTCGTCTCGTCGAATAAGGTGCGACGCATCCTCGTAATCTGTGGTTAAATACCTGCATGTCATTGAAGTCATCAATTCGTTCCATTCTATATCAAACTGAAAAATGGATACAACACGTCCGCTTTTCATCCCAGCCTCAAGACCTGCCCATTCTGCTAGGCATCTCGTTTCCCAAAAGCGGCACGCATCTGCTTGACCAGATCTTGCTCGGCTTTGCAGATGTCGCTCCGTATGCCAAACGCCTGCATTCTTTTTACGCCGAATACGAAGGCGAAAGCGGGGTCAAGCGTTCGCCGGAGCGGCGCTTCACTGGCTCGATTCGCTTCACCCGCGTGACGTGGCGTCCGCGCATCTCTTTGCCCGACCCGATGCCCTTGCCCGCGTAACATCGTCCAACTTCATCCCTTATTTCATCTTCCGCGATCCGCGCGATGTGGTTGTCTCGCACGTCTTCTACGTCACCGAGATGGAGTCGCGCCATGTCCATCACGCCTATTATCAGTCCCTACCCGATTTCAATTCCCGTCTGACAGTCAGCATTCTTGGGAGACCAGACGCGGGCGTTGAATTCCCTAACATCGCCGAACGTTTCGCTCCCTATTTGGATTGGCTGAATCACCCCGAAGTGCTGACAATTCATTTCGAAGATTTGATTAATGACCGGGTCCAGACTCTGACGCGCATCATGGACCATTTCCTCGCCCGCGTCCCGCTTCAATTATCATCCCCGCAGGGGGCTCCCCGACAGTTGATTGTTGATTCTCTGAAATCATCCATCAACCCGACCAAGTCCCCGACCTTCCGCTCGGGGAAGACTGGTGAATGGAAGAAGCATTTCACGGACGAACATAAAAAAATCTTCAAAGAGTCCACGGGGGATTTGTTGATAAGATTGGGTTACGAAAAAGATAACGATTGGTAGGGACGCTATGGATAAACCCAGGTCAAATTCATTCTTCACCGACACCAACATTTTGCTCATATTGGGACTGGCTTTATTTCTCCTGCACATGTTCACCAACCACCAATACGGATTCCATCAGGATGAGATGGTCGTTTTGGATAACGCCAACAACCTCGCCTGGGGCTTCGTCGAATACCCGCCTATGGCACCATTCCTCGCACGCATCCAATTAACTTTATTTGGCTTGTCGCTGGTCAGCGCGCGGACGTTTTCCGCGTTGTCACAGGGAATTATCCTTGTTCTGACTGGTTTGATGGCGCGCGAACTTGGCGGAAACAGGCGCACACAAATCGCCGCGGCGATGAGCGCGGCGATTGCACCTTTCGCTCTGATTCTGGGTTCGCAGATCCAATACGTTACATTTGATTTCTTGTGGAGTGTGTTGATCGCCTACTTTGTAATCCGCCTATTGAAGTCGGAAAACCCGCGCTGGTGGCTGGCGGTTGGCGCAGTCATTGGCTTGGGGATGATGACCAAATACACAATGGTCTTCTTCGCCGCGGGCGTGGTCGGAGGCGTGTTATTGACCGATGCGCGCCGTTACTTGAAAAATCCGTGGCTGTGGGGTGGGGTTGCATTATCCGTTTTGATTTTCCTGCCAAATTTGATCTGGCAAATCCAACATAATTTCATTTCCCTGGAATTTCTATCGAGCATCCATGCGCGTGACGTGGCAATTGGTCGCACTCAGGGATATGTGATAGAACAATTTCTCTTGTCGTCGAATCCATTCACTGTTCCGTTATGGATTGCTGGGCTGGTTTATTTGTTTAGAAATCAAAATGCCAAACGATATCGCATGATTGGCTGGATGTACGTCATTCCGTTTTTGATCTATCTCTTCACACAGGGACGTTCCTATTATCTGGCATCTGCTTATCCCATGCTGTTTGCGGCGGGCGCGGTCGCCTGGCAGGGATGGTTGGAAAAATTATCAGAGCAGAAGGCAAAGATTGTTTTCGGAGCGACATGGATATTCATTATCATTGGTGCGGTGGTCGGCGGCGGGCTGTCCCTTCCGATTGCGCCAATCAACTCTCCACTTTGGAATATCACCAGCGAAGTGCATGACATATTCACTGAGCAAATTGGCTGGCATGAAATGGTGCAAACTGTTGCAGGTGTCTATGATACCCTGCCCGAAGATGAAAAAGCACGTGCGGGTATTCTCGCGGGTGAAAACGATGAAGCATCTGCACTGAACTTGTACGGCGACGAATACGGTTTGCCCAAAGCCATCAGCGGTTCAGATACATTCTTTTTGCGCGGGTATGGAAATCCACCACCTGAAACTTTGATCGTTGTTGGGTTTACTCAAGAGAATGTAGACTTGTTGTTCGAGCAATGCTCTGTTGCCGGGACGGTCACTAATCAGTATGGCGTGAAGAACGATTTGAGTGATCCACCGAATATTTTCGTGTGTAGTGATCCGCGTTTACAGTGGGATGAGTTGTGGGAAAAGTTAAAAAGATACTCGTGAAACTCGTGAACTGTTCTGTCGTTATCCGTGCGTACAACGAATCGCAACGCCTCCCGCGCTTGTTGGAAGGACTTGCGCATCAGACGATAAAAGGTGCTGAAGTAATATTGGTAGATTCAGGTTCCACGGATTCAACTGTCCAGATTGCGGAAAGATATGGCGCTAGAAGTCATTCACATCCCGTCAGCGGAGTTTACGTTTGGGCGGTCGCTCAATTTCGGGGTCCGCGCAGCGACGCGTGAATTTGTTGTTATCGCCAGCGCGCATGTCTATCCTGTCTATCCTGATTGGATCGAGTGTCTGCTTCGTCCGTTTGAAGATGAACAAGTCGCGTTGACCTATGGCAAACAACGCGGACCCGATTTTGCCAAATATTCTGAACAACAGATTTATCATCGATGGTATCCCGATGTCAGCAAACCGGAGCAAGAGACTGCCTTTTGCAATAACGCCAATGCCGCCATTCGCAAAAGTTTGTGGGAGAAGAATCCATACGACGAAACATTGACGGGCCTCGAAGACCTCGCCTGGGCGAAATGGGCAAAGGAGCAGGGATACAGGATTTCTTACGTTGCCGAAGCGGAGATCGTCCACATCCACAACGAAACGCCGCGCGGAGTTTACAACCGTTATCGCCGTGAAGCGATGGCACTGCGGAAAATCTACCCCGAAGCAAATTTTAACTTTTATGATTTCCTGCGTTTGACAATAACAAATATTTTCAGCGATCTTTGGCATGCAGCGCGTGAAGGTGTTTTACTGAAGAATATCGCTTCGATCTTTTGGTTTCGTTTCATGCAATTTCACGGGACGCGCGTGGGACACCGCGAGACCAGCCTCGTCACACCACAATTGCGCGAGACATTTTATTATCCGCGTGAGAGAAAAACCTTATCGGAAGCTCAAAGAGACGTGAAGCCAATTCGGTATAATTGAAGTCGACGAATCTCATCCCCGGTTCTGAATATTTTCTCCTGGGTTGATTTTGTGTTAACTGCTGATTGATCCAATAACCGGAGCCGGGTTCATGAAGATGAAATTTGACGTAAAGGAGGCAGGCTTGGCAGGGGCGGCTCTCTTGATTCCTTTAATTTTATTTTGGGTAATTTTGCATCTTGAAATCCCTTACACTTTCAGCAGGTACTTTAGCTCTTATTCGCTTGGCGTTTTTCTTATCGTATTTTGCCTGTACTATTTTTCGTTTCGGTTGCCCGATCAGTGGGGTGTTTTGGCATGTTTTGGCTTGACCCTGATTTTGTTTGCCCTGACGCTTTCTTTTAAATGGACATCGGGATATTCAGATAATAAGATTATTGCTGGCATCCTGCCTTATAAGGATGGAGCAGGTTACTATCTTGGCGCCAGCCTAATTCTGAATGGCTTGCCTTTGGGGGATGTTGTTCAATCGGGGTGGCGTCCCTTGTTTCCCGGCTTTATGTCGTCATTGTTTTTTTTACTGGGTGGAAACTTGAAAACCGTATTGGCTGTTCTGGTATTAATCACAGGGATTGGAACATATATTTCCTCCCGTCAAATACTTAAGTCGTTTGGGGCTGTCTCTGCGAGTCTGTATATTACATTTCTTTATTTTTATATTCAACCCATGGTGGGTCTTACAATGACCGAATTGCTAGGTTATACAATGGGTTGTTTTGCATTTTGTCTGCTTTGGCGTACATCTGATAAGCCCAGGTGGTTGGATTTTGTTTTGGGATTGGCAGTTTTGGTTGTGGCGCTTAGTGTTCGCGCTGGAACATTTTTTATGTTGCCATTATTGGCAGTATGGGGAGGCTGGGCATTCCGAGGAAGTAAAAGATTTTCCGTTAGGCTATCTGCCTTGGCCATGACGGTAATCATGTTGAGTTATTTGCTCGCCAATACCGTGTATGCCCGATTAATAGGTGTACCGGAAGGAAAACTTTTTGGGAACTTTGCATATTCACTTTACGGACAGGTTCACGGTGGGACAGGCTGGCATAGCGCAATCGAAGAATTGGGGACGAGGGATCCATCTGTGATTTATGATATGGCCTTTCAGTTTTTCCTCCAGCATCCCTTTAGCCTGGTTATAGGAGTGGTTAAATCCTACCGGGATTTTTTTCTGCCTGGTGAAAATGGTATTTTCGTCTTCGGTTTAAGTAATCAATTTGGCTGGCCGAATTATATCGCGTGGGGTAGTGCCGTGGCTTTACTGATAATGGGGTTGATCCGCCTCGTAAAAAAGTGGGATCTAAAGACAACTTTACTGATGGCTGGTTTTGTCGGTTTTCTTTTCTCCATACCCTTCCTGCCCCCGGTCGACGGTGGTTCCAGGTTCTATGCAAGTACAGCCCCTTTCTTTTTTTCGATTCCTACTTTTGCTGTGGGAAAGTTTTTAATGGATAACGATCAGTCTATGGTACAAAATGATTCGGCTGAAAGGTCTTTTCTGCGTATTGGAGCAATTGTTTTATCCGCATTGGCAGTATTCGTGCCACTTGTAATAACGAACATAAGCTCAGTGCCTGTCTTCACAAATCCGGAATGTTCAGCGAGCTGGAGACCCTTTGTAATCAATCCCCACCCTGAATCTTACGTTGATTTGGTGTTCGATAAAAGCCGTTGTGGTTTAATGTCGGAGATATGTTTTGAAGACTTTGATAGAAACGGTGTTGAGAAGAGTGTTGATGATTTTTATCAAAAGGTGTATTCGATGACCGTTGAAACAAACACGGATGTGAGAATAATTCCCGCCGTTGATTTGATCGAAAAGAAATTCCATTATTTTTATGTACCTGCAGAAAGACTACAAATGGATTCGTCGCCCAGCCTGATCTCAGGTTGTGCCACCGAAATACGGACAAAAAATCAAAGCATCTATCGGATAGAATCGATCTTATCCGACGGAAATTAGAAGGTCTTTTATGATATTAAAGAATTCCAATTTTATCGCCCTTGTCCCCATGCGTCACAACTCCCAGCGTGTGCAAGGAAAAAATTACCGCTTGCTGGCTGGCAAGCCCCTGTATCAACACATCATCGAGACCCTTCTCGCCGTCCCTGAGATTCATAAGATTGTCGTGGATACAGATTCTGATCCCATTATGAACGGGTTGGGTGATAACTTTCCGCAGGTGAAAGTCATCAATCGTCCCGAACACTTACGCGCGGATAACATTCCCATGAATGAGATCCTGATTTACGATACTGAACAGTACCCTACTGATTTTTATTTACAGACACATAGCACGAATCCTTTACTCAAAGCCGAAACAATTTCACGCGCGATTCAAATATTTAATGAAAATTATCCTGAAAAGGATTCGCTCTTTTCGGTCACGCGCTGGCAAACACGACTTTATGATCAGCAGGGCGCAGCCCTCAATCACAACCCAAAGGAACTCATCCAAACACAGGACCTGCCGCCGGTGTATGAAGAGAATTCCTGCCTGTATATTTTCAATCACGAGAACCTGGTTGCCAGGCGGCATCGCATTAGCGATCATCCTTCAATGTTCGAGATCGATGCAGACGAAGCGTGGGATATCGATGAGGAACTTGATTTTGCAATTTGTGATTTCCTGTTGAGGCGATAATAATTGAAAAGCATTTCCAGTATTTGGCGGGCGCTGTCGAAGTGGTTCTCTGCCCCCTGGTACCCTATCGTGTTCAGTATGTATCCAGTCCTGGCGCTGCTGGCCTCCAATATTGGGCAGGTAAAGTTGGATGCGGTGTGGCGTCCCTTGTTGGTTTGTATGGGGATGGCTGTTTTTCTTTTTATTTTATGTGAATTGTTTTTGCATGACTGGAACCGCGCCGCATTATTGTCAACGCTTTGGATGGCTCTTTTCTTTTCCTACGGACACATCTATAACCTGCTCATGGATAAGTGGGAGGATTTCGATTTCAAAAACTGGTTGATATTGGTAGGGCTGCTGTTTTTCATTCTTGCAGTCTTTTGGGCAAAACGGAAAATACCATCCGCCTGGACTTTAAACGTGATCACGCTTGGGTTGGTAATCACTTCTTTCGCGCAGATCAGTTCACGCATCCCGCCTCGAAGCGTACCTCACCTGGCGCTTGAGAGTGCCCCGGTACAGGATCTCGCACTCCCGCAAAATCCACCCGACGTTTATTATTTCATATTGGATATGTATACCCGTGAAGACCTGTTGAAGAATTATTTCAAGTATGACAACAGCGATTTTATAAGTGAATTGGAAGCACGCGGCTTTTATGTGGCGCAATGCAGCCAGAGTAATTACACACGCACGGAGCTGTCGGTAACTTCGTCGTTGAATATGTCCTACCTTCAGGGATTGGATGAAAAGTTCGTGCCCGATGGCACCAGCCGCTCGCTCTTATGGGATGCGCTCAAGCATAGCGCCGTGCGAGACAACCTAGAGAAAATGGGATATAAGACTATTTCCTATGCAACGGGTTACGCGTGGAGCGAATTGGACGATGCGGATGTTTTCCTGACGCCGCCGCCGTTTACCTCAGGGATGACCGAGTTCGAGACGCTGTTCCTGCAAACAACGTTGGTTCGTGAAGCACAGACACTGGGCTGGTTTGATGCCGACCAGATCTCCGGACAAAATTATCGAGACCGGCATATGCTGGTCTTCAACAGCATGGCGGATGTCGCAAAAATTGCGGGTCCTAAATTTGTATACGTCCATCTGATCATACCGCACCCGCCGTTTGTGTTTGGACCGAACGGCGAACACACAAACCCTGCAGATTTTTGGAATGAGAAAAAAAGCTATCCAACTGCCAAATTTAAAGTAGGATATGTGAATCAGATCAAGTTTCTCAACCAAAAAATGATCAAAATCCTGGATACGATCCTCTCTGAATCGAAAACGCCGCCCATCATCATCTTGCAGGGCGACCACGGTCCGTGGGCGCAACCCAACCCGCAGCATTTTTTCATCTTGAACGCTTATCATCTTCCCGGGCATAACGACGAACTGTACCCCACTATTTCCCCCGTCAACACCTTTCGGCTTGTATTCAACGATTATTTCGGTGGAAATTATGATATGCTGAACGACGAAACGTATTATTCTCCCGTGCCTGAGTTGTATAATTTCAGCAAAGTCTCTTATCCCTGTAAATAATATGCCCACCGTCCTTTTCACCGCCCCTTACATGATTCCCTTTGTAGATCGCTTTAAACCCGTCTTCGATCAATATGGCATCGAACTCATCATCCCCGATGTGCAGGAACGCATGGAAGAAGCTGACCTGCTCAAATATGCGGGCCAATTTGATGGAACGATTTGCGGGGATGACCGCTATAGCTTGCGCGTCATCGAAGCCTGCGCGCCGCGCCTGAAAATTATCTCCAAGTGGGGGACTGGGCATCGATTCCATCGACGCCGAAGCCTGCTCCCGTTATTCAATCAGAATTGGACGCACCCTGAACGCGTTCACCACCGCGGTAGCGGATTCGGTCCTCGCCTACATGCTCGCCTTCGTCCGCCGTCAGCCGTGGATGGATAGAGAAATGAAGACAGGTAATTGGGAGAAGATCCCAGGCAAGAGTCTCAGTGAGTGTACGCTTGGCATTGTTGGTGTTGGCAATATCGGCAAGGCAGTGACTCGCCGCGCACGCGCCTTTGGCATGAAAGTGTATGGCAACGATATTGTTGATATTGATCATGTCTTCGTTTCAGAGACTGGGATTGAAATGACCAGCCTTGACCGTCTACTCTCTAATTCCGATTTTGTCTCCATTAACTGCGACTTAAACCCAACCAGCCATCACATTATGAATGCGGACACTTTTGCATTGATGAAACCAAACGCTGTGATCATCAACACCGCACGCGGACCTCTTATCGATGAGAAAAGCTTGATCGAAGCGTTGCAGGCTAAACGTCTGGCAGGAGCCGCATTGGACGTCTTCGAGCATGAGCCGCTTCCGTTGGAGAGTCCGCTGATGAAGATGGATAACGTCATGCTGGCTCCGCATAATTCCAATTCCAGCCCTGTCGCATGGGAACGTGTCCATTGGAATACGATCAAGAATTTGGTGGAAGGTTTGGGAATGAAGTATGAACCTGAAAACTAATAGTCAAATCTTCATGGATGCAACGAAATACCCATTGCATCTGGTACTTTTTGCGCTTTATCCGATTTTGGCTTTGCTGGCATTCAATATCTCAGCAAATAAATGTGTCGTCTGGGATTTCGAGCCTTGCTCATTTCGTTGAGCGCGGCTCTGTTGTTGATGGTTGTTTTTCGTTTCATTTATCGCGATTGGAGACGGGCGGCGCTGGTTGCGACCCTCCTGTTAATTCTGTTTTATACCTATGGTCAAGTATATATCGCGCTCAAGGGAATTACCTGGGGTGGAGTGTATCTTTTTCGTCACCGCACATTGATCCTACTATGGGGCGTGATCGGATTTGCTTTGCTGTGGTGGGCATCACGTAGATCATTAAATCTCTCCACTGTGACATCAGTTTTGAACACGGCGGGATTGTTCCTGTTAATATTGCCTGTGTATCAATTGATCTCTTATCCGATTCAAAGCAACATGGCAAAGGGGAATGTGGAAGAGGGTGCATTGCCTTTGAAGGTTGATGAGACACCGCCAGATATTTATTACATTATCCTCGATGGGTATGGCAGGTCGGATGTGCTGAAAAACGAGTATGGATATGACAACTCTGAATTTCTCGATACGCTGAGAGGCTTGGGCTTTTACGTTGCAGATTGCAGTCAGAGTAATTATGCCCAAACACAGATTTCGTTGAGTTCATCACTCAACTTCAATTATCTCGATAAATTGGGGACCTTTATTCCGGGATCGGATGACCGCGGTCGGTTGCTAGCTCTGGTCAAGCAAAGCGTTGTGCGCAGGAGTCTGGAGGCGGCTGGATATAAAACCGTCGCCTTTGCGACCGGCTTCAACTGGACTCAATGGGATAACGCCAATTATTATCTGGCGCCTCAATCCAAATTCGGACAATTGAATGAGTTTGAAGGTCTTCTGATGGAGACCACCTTCGCGAGGCTGATTCAGGATTATTCACTACTTGGGAAACAGGATTCAGGTTCGAACTTGTATCGTGAGCGCACTTTATTCGCTTTGGATAAACTTGACAAGCTGTCCTATATCAAGGAGCCGAAATTCGTCTTTGTTCATTTGGTGATCCCTCATCCGCCGTATGTTTTCGGACCGACAGGCGGACCTGTAGCGGCGAGTGAAGAAGGTACTACCAAATCCAATAATGAAGCCAACCATTACAGAGACCAAGCCATTTACATCAGCAGCCGTATGCAGGAGATTGTGCCGAAAATTATTGCGAACTCTGCCAGACCCCCCATCATCATCATACAAGGAGACCATGGTCCGACAGTAGCGAGCAGTCCACAATCGCGGATGAAGAATCTGAGCGTGTATTATCTGCCCGGTGTGGATGCGAAGTTGTATCCAACGATTACCCCGGTAAACTCATTTCGTGTTGTATTTAATTCCTATTTTGGGCAGAACCTGCCCTTGTTGGACGATGTGAGCCGATACTCGGCGTATACCGATCCATTCACTTTCAAGTTGATACCCAATACTTGTGAGTAATTCGGTGGTTGAGTAGCCTGAGGCGATAGCCGAAGGCGTATCGAAATCACCTGTAAGTAAAGATGTATTTGTTACAAAAATATTTTTGAAATTTGTTGGTTTCGACACCTGCACTTGCGTCAGGTGCAAGTGTACAGCGGACAACGCTTCGACTGCGTTCGTCGCAACTTGCGCTCCTCGCTCCGCTCAGCGCGAGACCGCCTACTCAACCAACGAAGTATGGAATAATATGGCAGGTGAAAATGTCAGAAGATAAAGTTGTACTCATTACAGGTGCAGGTGGAGGTATTGGTCGTGCCTGCATTTATCATTTTGCAGAAAAAGGATGGAAAGTCATCGGCGTGGATCGCTCGGATTTTGGAGATGGCTTTCCCACAAATGGACGCTTCATCAAGGCGGATATTTCCCAGCCCGAACTCTGTGGAGTTGATCTTTAAGCAGACGAGAGAATTTAGCGCTACGCTGGATGTGCTTGTCAATAATGCCGCGGTACAGGTTGCGAAGCCATTGGTCGAAACGACCGTCGAAGAATGGGATGCGGTTATGGCATCCAATTTGCGATCGGTGTTTTTGTTCGTGAAGCTGGCGCATCCTTTGATGAAAGCCGCGGGCGGTGCTTCGATCGTGAACGTTTCGTCTGTTCACGCCATCCAGACCTCTGCCAACATTGCTGCCTATGCCGCATCGAAGGGCGGACTGCTTGCACTGACGCGTGCCATGGCGATCGAGTTTGCGCCCGATAATATCCGTGTCAATGCCATTCTCCCCGGCGCAGTGGATACTCCCATGCTCCGCGCAGGACTTGGGCGAGGACATGTTGGTGGCGGTGATGTACAGGAGCGACTCGATAATCTTGCGCGTAAAACCGTGAATGGAAAAGTGGGTCAGCCCGAAGAGATCGCCCATGCCATTTACTTCCTTGCAGATAATGAGCAGTCATCGTTCATGACGGGTCAGGCATTAGTTGTGGATGGGGGAGCTACAGCGAGATTAAGTACGGAATAGTTATGGCTAGGGAATTAACATGGCTTCGCTTAAGCGAACTTGAGAATGCTGTTGATAATCTTGAAATGGTGGATTATTTTTTGGAGAATATCCAATCTGAAATAAAATGGAAATGGGCTGTCATAGCGCTTCATCAAGCTCTTTATGGATTTGCCATATGTGCTTTATCTGGGTTTGTTCCGAAAGAAGTGACTAAACCAAGCAAGAAACACCTCGATGGGGAACTGATTTCAATTTGGAAAGCAATTGATCTTGTTAAAGAGCCTCCCACTACACCATATGAATTTTATGAGCCATTAGTATTATCCTCAGACGAAGAATGGGCTATTAAAAAGATTGTTGACGATTTTCGTAATGAATTTGAGCATTTTGCTCCGAAGTTGTTGTCAATTGAAGTCTCAGGTATGCCAATGATATTTTCTAAAGTACTTCGGGTAATTCGCTTTTTAGCATTAGAGTCCAAGAGGGTTAATTCTTCTATTGGTGATGAAAAAAGAGTTAGAAGCGCAATCGAAAAAATAAAATCGTGGCTGAAAGTACAACAATTGGATGAAACAAACTATTAAACAGGTAATTCCTCAACCTCTCTGGCACTTTGCCCGCGACACCTATGATGCATTTCGTCGCATCCCTGAACTGCCTGATGCTTATTTTCATCCCTGGCGGCGGGAGAGCATCAGGCGGCTTGCCGAGTTGAAAGATGTTCACAAAGGGAAGCGCGCCTTCATCGTCGGCAATGGACCGTCCCTCAAACAGACCGACCTCAGCAAGTTGAAGAACGAAGTCACCTTTGCGATGAATTGTTTTTATCTTGCCTTCCCCGAACTTGGGTTTTACATCATCATATATTTGTGTAATCAATGACCTTGTTGTTGAGCAATTTGCGAATGATCTTGCTGCCCTTCCAATTCCCAAATTCATCGCGTGGAGGTCGCATAGGCACTTCAATCCGGATATGCCCCTGAAAGATATTCCAACCTTTGTGTACACTTCCTATACAGGTCCACGCTTTACAACAGATGCACGTCGACGCGTTTGGGAAGGGGCAACGGTTACCAATCTGGCGCTTCAACTTGCGTATCACATGGGCATTGAAAAAGCCATCCTCATCGGCGTGGATCATAACTTCAAAGACAAAGGCGAAGCGAACAAGACGTTGTCTCTGAAGGCGATGACCCCAATCATTTTGATCCACGGTATTTTGGTAAAGGCATCAAATGGCAACTGCCCGATCTGGATACCTCCGAGATCGGATACGCCTTTGCGCGTGAAGCGTATCGTAAAGCCGGGCGTGAAGTTGTGGATGCAACCGTTGGCGGCAAATTGACTATTTTCCCAAAAGTGGATTACGACTCGCTCTTTTGATTATATGGATAGGGGCGACCCGCCAGGGTAAAGGTTTAAAATTCTCTGCAATGGATCATGGCGATCGGTCAACTCAGATGGCATTGACGGGTCGCCCCTACGATATATTAAATGACACTTGTTTCAATCATTACCCCCTCCTTCAATCAAGCATCTTATCTTGGACAGACTCTGCGTTCTGTTTTGGATCAGGACTATGCGCGTGTTGAATATATTGTGATTGATGGGGCATCAACGGATGGCTCGGTGGAGATCATCAAGAAGTATGCGGATGGTAGGAGCGGGATCCCCCCGCTCAATGGCAAGATAACTACCAACAGGGGCGAGAAGACCTCGCCCCTACTTGATTATTGGCTCTCCGAAAAAGATTCAGGTCAGGCCGAAGCCATCAATAAGGGACTTGCTCGTGCCAGCGGCGAAATCGTCGCTTGGCTGAATTCAGATGATTACTATTTGCCGGGCACGGTCTCTGCGGCTGTGAAAGTATTTGAAGAAAACCCGGACGTGGACATGGTTTATGGCGATATGCTGGCAGTGGATGAAAACGGACAGACTATCAACACTTTGAAATACAAACAACTCGACTCTCGAAGATTTGTTGTGCTTTCAGATCATTGGTCAGCCATCTGTGTTTTTCAGGCGGGAAGTGGTATGAAAAGATTGGCGGGCTGGATACCACGTTCCACTTTTTGCTCGATCATCAATATTGGATTCGCATCGCACAACAGGGAAAGATATTGCATGTGAATCAAACATGGGCGGCGGCGCGCTATCATGCAGAAGCAAAGAACCGTGCCAAAGCCGCCGAGTTCGGGCGCGAAGCCTTCCGCATTTTGGAGTGGGCGAAGAGTCAGCCTGGTTTGAGCGGAGGCAGTTTCGAGCGTGGAAAGACGCGCACGCGCATCCGCACATAGAGTTCGACGCGCGTTACCTTCTCGATGGCGGAAAGCCCGCGTCCGCCTTATCAGCATGGTTGCGCGCGTTGTTCATCCATCCGCCAACGGCATTGGCGCGCCTAAATATTTTTGCTTCGGCGTTATTGAATCTTGGTGGGTTAAGTTCTTTGCGCGAGTTCATTTTACGCCGCCGCAAGCGTAACCATTCGGACGAAAGGTAAAAACTCGAATCTGATAAAATTCAGGGGCTTATGTCCAACTCCATATTTTCACAAAGATCCATGCGTATCGTTTCACTCATCCTTTTGTTCAGTGTTGCGTTCGCCATCCGCATGTACGACCTGACCGACCTTCCCCTGGATTTTCATCCCACACGTCAACTATTATCTGCGATCAAGGCGCGCGCTTTTTATTTTGAGACCCAGCCCGATGGATACTCAACCTGGCAGTTGGAAACCGCCATCCAACAGGCGAAACTCAAAACAGATGCAGAACCTCCCATCTTTGAATACATCATGGCATACACCTATCGCTTCACAGGTGAGCACGTGTGGATTGCGCGCATCTATGGTTCCCTGTTTTGGCTGATTGGCGGGATCTTCCTTTTCATGTTGGTGCGCGATCTCGTATCGTTCGAAGGCGCGCTGGCTTCCACGGCATATTTTTTATTGTTCCCTTATACCGTCATTGCCAGCCGCAGTTTTCAGCCCGACCCTTTGATGGTCTCAATGACCATCGCCTTCCTATGGATGTTCTCAAGCTGGATGCGTTTCCCCACCTGGACAAAAGCGATTCTCGCGGGACTTTTGGGCGGGGTTGCGATCTATATAAAATTTTCCACCGCCTTTTTTGTGATTGGCGGCGCGCTGGGATTGGTGTTGAGTCGTTATACAATGCGTGAACTTTTTCGCAACGCGCAGGTTTGGGCGATGGCAGTCATTGGCGCATTGCCGGCGCTTGGTTATTTGATCTATGGCGTTTTTATCGCGGGCTTTCTCGGCGAAAAGTTCAGCGGACGTTTTGTCCCAGTCGTTATTGTTGAACCCATACAATTATCTTCAATGGGAAACAAAAGCAAGCACCGCGGCAGGCGGCGTTTTCATCATGCTGGGCTTGTTCGGGTTTTTCTTCGCAAAAGACAAAGTTCTTCGTACGTTCCTGTTCGGGCTATGGGGCGCTTATCTTTTATACAGCCTTTTCTTCGATTACCATGTTGCCACACACGATTATTATCACTTGCCATTGATCCCGATTGTGGCGATTTCGCTGAGTCCGCTTGGGGGGGCGTTGTTTGCCCGTTTGGCGGAATCAGCCTCCAGTCGATGGATGCGAAGTGTAGTGTTCGTCATCCTGATCTTTGGCATGTTCTCTGTGGTTTGGGGAATCCGCGATCAAATGAAAGAAGTGGATTATCGCCCCGAAGCCGGAATGTGGGAATCGATTGGTAATATACTGGACCATCAATTTATCGCGATCGCGCTCACGCAGGATTACGGTTCGCGCCTGCAATACTATGGCTGGACGACCGCCACCATCTGGCCCGCTACGGGCGATATTAATGCCTCTTATCTGCGCGGTGGAAAATTCAATTTTGTTAAAGCATTCCGTGAGATTGTTCGCAAAAAGACTTTATTTTTAGTGACCGACTTCGTTGAGCTGGATAAACAGCCTGAACTGGAAGCCAAACTATCAACCTATCCAATTTATGCGGAGGGCGAAGGATATATCATTTATAGACTTCACCATAAAAAATGACAGATACTACCCATCCCATTCTTGTAACTGGCGCCCATCGAAGCGGAACTACCTGGGCGGGTAAAATGCTTGCCGCTGATTTGCAGACCGCCTATATCAGCGAGCCATTGAATGTCTTACATCGTCCGGGCGTGTATGGCGCAAAGGTGAAACATTGGTATCAATATATTTGCGAAGAGAATGAAGGCGAGTATCTTCCGGCCTTTCATCAGTTGCTCGATTTTGATTATCACCTGCTCGATGAAATTCGTTCCATTCGGTCGCCCAAGGATTTCCTGCGTATGGGACGCGACTTTACGATCTTTTATCGCGCGCTCATGCGCGGACAACGCGCGCTGATCAAAGATCCGTTTGCCGTTTTTTCAGCGGGGTGGTTTGCGAAGAAATTGAATTGCAGGGTGGTTGTTACGGTACGACACCCTGCCGCCTTTACCAGCAGTCTTCAGCGGCTTGGCTGGAGCTTTGACTTCAACGACCTGCTGGATCAGCCATTGCTCATGCGCGATCATTTGGAAAAATACCGCGATGAAATGGTATCCGTCAAAGCGAATGACATCATCGGACAGGCATCCCTTTTATGGAAGCTGATCTACGCCTCGGTTCACTCTACCCGTGAGTTGAATCCTGATCAAATAACCGTTCGCCACGAAGACCTTTCGCGTGATCCCGTGAACCGATATCGTGACTTGTACTCGAAACTTGATCTTGAATTCAGTCTACGCGTACAAAAGTTTATTGAGAACGCCAGCAGTTCCGAAAACCCAACTGAACTCTCGCGCAGGAAAACCCATTCCATAAAGCTGGATAGCCTTGCGAACATCAAGAATTGGAAGAAACGATTGTCGGAGGATGACATCACACGCATTCGCAAGATGACGGAAGATGTATCCCATTTGTATTATTCTGATGAGGAGTGGTGATGGCTGAATTGCCTCTGGTTTCCATCATTACACCGTCGTACAATCATGCGCGCTACATCGAAGCGACGATGAAATCCGTGCTGTCGCAGGATTATCCACGGGTTGAGTATATCGTCGTGGATGGCGGCTCAACCGATGGGACTGTGGATATTATCAAAAAGTATGCTATGGAATCGGACAGCTTGCTGTCCGAAACTCAGAAGCATACCCTGAAGGGCACACGAGCTTCTGGATTCCAAAAGCATCATATTGCATGGTGGGTGAGCGAAAAGGATAAGGGTCAAACCGACGCCATCAACAAGGGATTTGCGCGGGCAACGGGGAATATCCTCGCGTGGCTGAATTCGGACGATACCTACGAGCCTGGCGCGGTCTCTGCGGCTGTGAACTATTTACAGGAACATCCAGAAGTAGGCATGGTGTATGGCGACTGCAATTTCATCAACGAGAGCGGACGCGTCATCGGCAGGTTCAATTCTGCACAAACGGATTATCACCTTCTTCGCCAGGGATATGTCCACATCCCGCAACAGACCATGTTTTTCCGCGCAGATTTGTGGAAACAGTTGGGGCCGCTTGACCCGTCCTTTTACTTTGCAATGGATTATGATTTGTGGACGCGCATCGCCGCGCATAGCGAGATCAAATATGTGCCACAAACCTGGGCAAATTTTCGATTGCACACTTCGGGCAAGACCATCCTTGCCGATGACCGTTGTTGGCCGGAGATGGTGCGTGTCCATTATCGTGATGGCGGCGGTTTTTTCTCGGTGATCGTAGCGAAATATTACATCCGCAAATTGATCGCGCCGATCTGGAACTGGCGCAGAAGAAAGATGTTTGATTTGTAAATCGGTTGGTCGAGTAGCGAAGCGCACACTTGCACCTGCATGATTTGCCAAGCAGATCATGCAGGTGTCGAGACTAACAGTTTATGGAATGACTTTTTGTAACAGGTGGTCTCGATATGTCCCGAAGAAAAACATGCGGGACTACTCGACCACCGTTATTAAGGAAATTATGACCTGGTTATTTTCTCCCCCTTCTCTCGATGACCTCATCCGCTTGTTCAAAGCATGGCGGTTCTGGTCGCTGGGCGCGCTGGTTGGCGCGTTACTCGGCGCAGTAATTTATTATGTTGCCCCGCCTCCATATCGCGCCCATGCCGTTGTCCTTGTGGATTTCAACCTTGAACAAGCCTGGCCCCAGGATACAGATCGTCAACAATTCTATTATCTCGAACGTGAATCACGCAAATTGGAAGAGATAGCTCTTTCGGATGCAGTGATCGAATCCATTGTGGAAGGCAATCGAAACGTAACGGTTCAGGAACTACGCGGCGGGATGTTGTCCATCAGCCAACCAGCGGAGGGGGGCTGGAATTTTTATGTGGACGATAAAGACCCGCAACTTGCCATGTCCATCGCCTCACTTTGGACTCAGGCATTTGTGACACAGGTCCGTGGGCGAACGGCGACAAGGGATGATCTAAATTCCTTCATCGAAGTTACTCTCACCCAATCTGCAGAAGTTCCAGCAGATAGAAGCATACCGCTAAGTACATATCTCCTTGTAGGGGCGGTTGTTTTTCTTGCGGTCGGTTCGCTATTTGTATTATTTGTTTCTCCCTCACTCCAACCCTTCTACCCTTACGGGCACATGTCCCGCAGGGAGAGGGGGTAACGATCCCCAATGAAACTCTCTGGCAGTACAGAAGATTCCTTAACCAAATTGGCGCGCATCTTGTGGGGCGCGGCTCTATTTACGCTGCCCGTCACCAGCTTTCGCTATTTTCCATTTCTGGGGGAAGGGACTTATGTTCGACCGTTGTCGTTGTATCCCATTGCATTGCTTTTGCCTATTTTATTATTTCAATGGATGAAAGGGAAAACCTCCCTGCCGCGCGCAGGGACGATGATTCCGCTCCTCGGGTTTGTATTGGTCGCTTTGGCAGGCACCAGCCTTGGGGTGATTCTTGATCCGCTCCCTTTGCGTGGACAGGAATACTTTGGGCGCGTCATCCGCGCCTGGGTGACACTGGTGATTGGGGTCTCCTTTTTTGTCTCGGCTGCGTGGATGAACCATAATGAGGACGATCTGCGTTTTACGGTTAAGTGGCTGCTGGCAGGTTTTGTGATGGATGTGTTGTGGAGCGGCGTGCAGTCGCTTGCATTTTATACGCCCCTGTTGCAGAAGGTCACGGTGACACATTGGCAGAGAGCTTTCTCGATGCGCGAATTGGTGAGGACCAATCGCGTTTCGGGTATGGCGTATGAACCCGCGTGGCTTGCCGGGCAAATTGCGACCGTCTATTTGCCGTGGTTGTTCGCAGCGTTGATCACGCGTATCCGTATAACGCGTTTCAAATGGCTGGAGCTTGTTTTATTGGGCGCGGCGATATTACTTTTGCTGGCTACATTCTCACGCGGCGGATTACTCACTGCGATAATTGCATTCGTTCTTACTTTTCTTTTTGCTGGTCGTGTGGAGATCAAAACCGTGTGGCGTTGGTTTACATCCGGTTTTCAGCGCGGGAGGAGTCTGCTTTTGCGTTTGGGTGTGATCGCTGTACTCATTGGTGGCGTTGGGGGGGCGGGTTTGTTCCTGAGTCAAAAAGGATACATCACGCGCTTGTTCAATTCAAATGCCCAAAGCATCGAGGAGTTCATTATCGCAAATTCGGCAGGCGCGCGTGCCGCCTATACCTTTGGCGCATTGGGCGCTTACGAGGAAAGCCCGATCAGCGGTGTTGGTTTGGGCGCCAGCGGATTTTATATCTACGATCATCTTCCCGATTGGGCGCTTACCACCGTGCCGGAGATCGCACGTCAGTTAAGCCCTGAGAATCGTTTGATTCCGAACCCCAAGAATATGTACGCGCGTCTGCTCGCAGAGACAGGCTTGATCGGTTTCTTTCTTTTCATTGCTTTCCAGTTTTCCCTGCTTGGCGATGCGTTGATCGCGCTGAAAAAGGATTCATCGCTGATGCGTTTTTTGGGCATCGCAGGGTTGTTCTCGTGGATCGCCATCGCGGTCTATAACGTGACCCAGGATTCGTTTGCGATTCCCAACATCTGGATCAATTTTGGTATTCTTACCGGCATGACCGCGTTTGCGTTAGAATCAAACTTATCACATGCTTCCAGCGTCGGGGACGGCGGCTTGGGCAATCAGGAGATTCGATGATCGTTCTTTCCGTGGGTATGCCGCGCGCAGGTTCGGGCTGGCATTACAACCTCATTCACGACTTGATGAAAACAACAGGCTGTGCCGATTGCCGGGACATCCGTGAGAGGTATCGTTTGCAGCATGTTTTGACGGAAGTCAATTGCAATATCGGCGTTCTTTCTCCCAGAAGGTTGGGGCTGGTGGCATTGCCCGCGATAGTGGGGAATACGTTTGTTATCAAGGCACATGCCGCGCCGAGTCCCACTTCCCGCCTCTTACAAAGCCTGGGCTTGCTCCGCATCACGTACATTTATCGCGACCCGCGCGATGCCATGCTCTCCGCCTATGACTTTGGTCAACGTTCCATGCAAAAAGGACGTCCCAACGCCTTTTCGCATCTCACTGATTTCCAAAAGAGTCTCGATTTCATGATGGACTACGTCCATATTTGGGAGAAGTGGATAAAGGAAAAGAACGTGCTGATCGCACGCTATGAAGACTTATTGACGAATTATGATCGTGAGGTCATGCGTCTGGTTGGATTCCTCAAATTGGACGGGAGCAGGCCCGAAGTCCAAAAAGTGATCGAGGGCTATCGTCCCAAGGAGGCAGAGGGACAGCAGGGTTTGCATTTTTATAAGGGTCGCATTGGACGGTTCCACGAAGCCTATTCCCTTGAGCAGCAGGCGATCTTGAAGGATAAAATGAGTGCGTATTTGGCAAAAATGAATTATGAAATGTAGCTCGCGGTCGCTCGTAATCGTTCTGTAAGGCACGGGGGGAGAGCAGTCCATCATTTTCGAGTATGATTAAAATCATGCGCCAATTTGAATCCCCTTATGTAGCAGACTGGTTTGCCGCTTCAGTGCGCTGGTTTGTGCTGGTTGGTTTGATGTTGTCGCTTTCGTTACGCGGGCAATTGAACAGTCCCCCGTTTTGGGCGCTGATGCTTGTCCTTTTGTGGAACATTATTATGAGCGCCATGGCGGGGTTAAGTGTGCGCTTGAACTTTCACCGTCAGATTGTTCTGGGTGTGGATATATTCCTTGCAGGGCTGTTCTATTGGACGCAGGGCGGTCACGTGGGAGGGACTTCGGTATGGGTTTCCATAATCCCAATTGCGTCAGGCGCCATCTATTTTGAACTGTGGGGGGCATTGATATCAACCGGGTTGTTCGTCTTATGGCAGGTTTTTGTTTTACGGGGTTTGTTTTCGAACGGCTTTCCCTCCTTTCTTACCTCCAGTGAAATTATTTTGACCCTGCTCTTTGGCGCGATGAGCGCGGCGCTGGGGCGTTACGCCATACGGCGGATGCGCATTTCGCGTCGAACGCGGGTGGATGCGGAGGAACGCCGCAGCCGCATGGAAAGCGAAAGACTGCGCGCCATCTATGAACTGACCTCCACACTGACCGCCACGCTCAGTTACAAGCGCGTGCTCGATTCAGCCCTGGACCTGGGGTATGACGCGCTGAACCCAACCTTTGATGCCGACGAGCCCAGAGACGAACGTTTGGTCAGCGCCATGTTCCTTTTCAGAGGCAATGAGCTGCGCATCGGTTCTGCGCGGCGGTTTACGAATGCCGATATGCGGGTGAATTTACCCGGCAATGAAGGTATTCTCAAAAAGATTTTCGATAATGGAGAGGCAACGTTGACCACGGATGTGGGATACGACCCCGAACTGGGACGCATCATCGCCTTGCGTGCCTGCACCTCTGCGTATTGTTTTCCCCTGCGAAGCGGATTCAACGTGTATGGCGCGATGCTATTCGCCCATCCCGACCCAAGTTATTTCACACAGGAGCGCTGCGGCTTGCTGGATATTATCGGCAGGCAGGCAGTGATCGCGGTCCAAAACGCACGTTTGTATCAGGACCTGGTCGAAGAAAAAGAGCGCATGGTCGAAGTGCAGGAAGAGACACGCAAGAAGCTGGCACGTGACCTGCACGATGGACCGACCCAATCCGTTGCGGCGATGGCGATGCGCATCAACCTTGTCCGCCGCATGATGGCAAAAGGTACCGGCGATGCGCTGGATGAGCTGGTGAAGATCGAGGAACTTGGCGCTCCGCACCACGAAAGAGATACGCCACATGTTGTTCACCCTGCGTCCGCTGATTCTTGAAGTCACAGGGCCTGACCGCCGCGCTGGAAGCCATGGCAGAAAAGATGCGCGAGACGTTCACACAAAGTGTGAGCATCAATGTGGATGAAAGCGTCCTTGAAAATATGGAGATGGGCAAACAGGGCGTGATCTTCTATATCATCGAAGAGGCGACCAACAATGCCCGCAAACATGCCAGCGCCATGCATATCTGGGTGAGATTGAGACCCTTCGAGACGAACATCGCCTTGCTGGAGATCGAAGACGATGGACTTGGCTTTGACGTGGAAGCTGTGAACAAATCCTACGATCAGCGCGGAAGTTTGGGTATGATCAACCTGCGCGAACGCTCGGAACTGGTGAATGGCTTGCTCAACATCGACTCGGCGCCGGGGAAGGGGACAAGGATTCAAGTCTACATTCCGCTCAGTGAGGAAGCCGCAGATCGCTTGCATCACGCGAAGAGGTGAAGTGGGACATCTGTGAACTATCCATTTGAATATAGCAAACTCGGCGATTTCACCTATCATATCTTGCGTGACCCAATGACCATCAAAGAATACGTTATGAAATGGATTATGCGTGAATGGGAGGTTGATCATAGCGAAGTGCCCGAAGAACATTGGACGGTAACATGGATGAACATTCTGCCTAAAATGGAATTTGCTTTAGATGTTATCAAGTTAAAAGACATCCAACCAAATACCGACTTAATGAGCGCTCTTGATTTTCAAGTCAGTCTGAAAGAACGCGCAGACGAACGAGAAGAGGGAATCCTCCGAGGCGTTTCCATCGAACCGCTGTTGGTTAATCAAAACGGCTTTGAACTCATGGATGGATATACCCGATACACTATCCTGAAAAAATATCAACAAGATAAAGTATACGCTTACATTGGCTCCGCTTAACCTGATTTATTTTAGATTTACCCAATTCTGGTAAACTTTCCCGCATGTCAAAAAGAAATAGTATAGTGTTGGCTGGGGCAGGCATCATTTTGCTTGCCGTCATCCTTTTCCAGATCCCTGCCATCAACGACCGCTTCTCATGGCGATATGAAGTCGCAAAAACATATCTAAGGAATGTTTTGCATCCGGTTGGAAATGTGCCAACTGCCATCCCCAATACACCCGCGCCTACAAGCATTGCCAGTCCAACAGTTCAAGTTACCTCAACGGCAGAAGTCCTTGCAACGTCCATTCCGCCTACGCCAACACTCGCGCCGCCTCCGGCGCAGGCTTTTCTCACATCCCCTGAATACGAAAAACAAACTGCCAACAATTGTGGTCCCGCCGCTCTGTCTATGATGATCCATATGTTTGGTTGGACCGGTAACCAAAAAGATATTTCAGAAGTGGTCAAACCCGTTAATGGCGACCGCAATGTCAACCCTGAGGAACTGGCGTATTGGGTCCGCAATTATGCGGGCTGGCTTCGCATCGAATACCGCGTCGGCGGCGATATCGAAACCCTCAAACGCCTCATCGCCGCCAAGTATCCCGTTATCATCGAAGGCACCACCTCCCTCAACCCCGATGATACCGGCTGGCCCGATGACGATCTCTGGGCGGCGCATTACCTGCTCCTTACCGGCTATGACGATGCCACGCAGAACTTCACCGTGCAGGATACCTATCACGGACCCGATCAAAAGGTTCCCTACGAAGAACTCTTATCTGAATGGAAGCCGTTCAACTATTTGTATATGATCGTCTATCTCCCCGAACAGGCACCGGAGATCCAGGGACTGCTCGCCTCAAACTGGGACCCAGACCTGAATCGGCAAAATGCCTTAGCCATCGCCCAAGCTGCTGCCCAGCAAAATCCGTCTGACGCGTTCGCGTGGTTCAACCTGGGCAGTAACCTTGTCTACTTTGAACGCTACGACGAAGCTAACGCCGCCTATGATAAAGCACGCGAAATCGGTTTGCCTCAACGGATGTTTCGTTATCAGTTCGGTCCGTTCATCGCCAGCTTCCAATCCAACCGCACCGATGATCTGCTTGCACTCACAGACTACGCTCTGGAACGAACACAAATGTCCGAAGAGACCTGGCTCTGGCATGGCTGGGCGCTCTATCGAAAAGGCGACGGCAAAGGAGCCGTGGAAAACTGGCGCAGGGCGCTATCCGTCCACCCGGGGTACGCGGATGCGTTATACGCGCTTGATTTTGTGGGGGCATCACCGTAACGAACGTAACGCGAGACGCTTTGCGGTCTCGCATATCATAAAGCGACATGAATGTCGCAATACAGGAAATGCAACACATGAAAAAACACATTACAACTTTTGCACTCGTTTCACTTGTCTTCATTCTTTCCGCATGTAGCAGCGGACAAGCAACAACATCCCTGCCGAATCCAACTGCCAACAACGTTGAGCCTACAGCTACATCCGTCCCTGAGGTAAAGGCAACTGAAACAGCAGCCAGCCCAACGGTCGAAGCGACGCGTGAGGTCTCGTCCCAACAGAAACGCCCTCAAATCAGCCGCACTTCATCCATTGATGGAATGCCGCAGGTCTACATCCCTGCGGGCACTTTTCATATGGGCGGCTATGATGTGCGCGCCGCGCCGGATGAATTCCCTGCGCATGAGGTGACTCTGAAGCCTTCTGGATGGATCAACTCGAAGTGACGAATGCCATGTATCAATTATGTGTCGGCGCGGGCGCGTGCGATCTGCCGCAAAGCCTTGAATCGCAGCGACGGATCGATTATTACAACAATATCGAGTTCAAGGATTATCCTGTTGTGTACGTTACATGGGGAGATGCGAATGCCTTTTGCGCATGGGCTGGCGAAAGATTGCCCACCGAAGCGGAATGGGAACGTGCCGCGCGCGGCGATGACCTGCGGACGTTTCCGTGGGGCGAGGATAAACCTGATGATACGTTCGCCAATTTCAACTTTATGGTCAAGGATACTTCGCGTGTGGGAAGTTATCCATTAGGAGCCAGTCCGTTTGGCGTGCTGGATATGGCTGGTAATGTCGCTGAATGGACGAATGATTTCTATCATTCCAAATTATTATTCGAGTCATCTGACCCTCGAATCCAATCCGGACCTGTCCACGGGTTCCAATTTCTTCCGCGTGGTGCGCGGTGGGAGTCTGGGCGATGCAGAGATCAATATCCGTGTGCCGAAGCGGTCCTCTGTGCTTGGGTCGAGTGTAAATGCGATCCCTGGTTCAAATGCAGTATCTCGGTGATTTTTCCCCGCGCATTGGTTTTCGTTGTGCGGTGAGTGAATAGTATATGTCATTGCGAGGGCGTTAGCCCGAAGCAATCCCCAATTCGTTAGGAGATTGCTTACCCTAGGGGCACACGTCGTCGCGAAGACCAAGGGCGCTCCTCGCAATGACATGATTAATTTAATTGACTCCTCGTTTTCCATGTGGTAATATCTCATCACAATTCAATAGCCCCACAAGGCGCTCTTATCCAGAGAGGCGGAGGGAACGGCCCGTTGATGCCTCGACAACCTATCGGCAACTGTCATCATTAGACAACCGCTGAAAAGGTGCCAATTCCGACAGATGGATATTCTGGTAGATGAGAGGGCTTCAATCCAAATATGCGATTGCCCTTTCTGTACGTCTGAATGGGCAATATTTTTCTTAAGGAGAGAACAAACATATGAGCAACACTTTTATGAACTCCCCCAAACTGATGTTCACTTCCGAAATCAGTTTCCGAGGGACATCCCGACAAAATGTGCGATCAGATCTCGGACGCAGTGTTGGACGCGTGCCTTGAGCAGGACCCCATGTCGCGTGTGGCTTGCGAGACAGCGTCAAGACCGGATTCGTGGCATTGCTGGGCGAGATCACTACCAAAGCCTATGTCAACTTCGATGAACTCGTTCGACAGGTAGTGAATGACATTGGCTACGATAGCAGTGATAAAGGCTTTGATGGGAATACGTGCGCCGTGCTCTCAGCCGTTGCCAGTCAAAGCCCGGATATTGCGCTGGGCGTGGACCATGCCATGGAAGACAAAAGCGGCGAGATGACCGATAAGGATATTGAACATGTCGGCGCAGGCGACCAGGGTATGATGTTCGGCTTTGCCTGCAATGAAACACCCACGCTCATGCCATTGCCGATCTATCTGGCGCACAAGTTAACGCGTCGGCAAAGCGAACTTCGTAAAAGCGGAGCCATCTCGTGGCTTCGTCCCGATGCGAAGAGTCAGGTGACGATTGAGTATTCACACGGCAAACCCAAACGCGTAGATACTGTTCTTATTTCCACACAACATGCGCCGGATGTCTCACAAAACGAGATCACCGAAATCGTAACGGAAGAGATCATTATGCCTACCCTTCCCAAAGAGATGGTGGATCAGAATATCAAGGTATTCGTCAATCCGACAGGTCGCTTTGTGGTTGGTGGTCCGATGGGCGATGCAGGCGTGACCGGACGCAAGATCATTGTAGATACCTATGGCGGCATGGGGCGTCACGGCGGCGGCGCGTTCAGCGGAAAAGACCCCACAAAAGTAGACCGCTCTGCGGCATACGCGGCACGCTATGTGGCAAAGAACATCGTTGCCGCAGGCATCGCCGACCGTGTGGAGGTTCAGGTGGCTTATGCCATCGGTGTCGCGCATCCACTTTCAGTGAATGTCGAAACCTTTGGCACTGCCAAAATCGCAGACGATCATATCGCCGCGCTCATCACTGAATACTTCGACCTGCGCCCGGGCGCGATCATCCGTGACCTGGGTCTGCGCAAGCCGATCTACAGGAAGACCGCCGCGTACGGTCACTTTGGCCGCGACGATATCGAGTTCCCCTGGGAGCGCACAGATAAGGCGGAAGCCTTGAAGAGCGCGGCAGGGTTGTAATAGTATTCAACAGTATAAGTGTCTCTGAGAAATTCAGAGGCACTTATATTTTAAGACTGGAAGTATGTGTCAATCAAAGGGTCTTTCCCTGCGTTACGGTTGATATACGACGTTAACTGCCACGTAATCAAGAAAGAAATCGCGCCTTGTACTGCCTGCCACATCAATAACTCGTATGACAAAGTTGGTGTTGCTGAAGTTGCTGGATGTCCATGTGCGGCCCCATGTGTCCGCATATACTGCCGAGGATGTAAGTGGCTTCCGTTGTGCGTAAATTCGTGGTGGCTTTGGCTGTTGTCCAGCTTGCACCCCCATCCCAAGAGAGTTGCACACAGATTTTTGGAGCTCCAGACGTTGCCTCGACACGCGCGTCGAGGCGTACCTGAATGCCCTGGATCACTGCTGAGGCAGGTATGTTCAAATTGTAGTTGTAGTAGGTTTGCTTATCCTTGCCATTATCAGTACATGACGTATTGAAGTTTGTGCCGCTATTTGTATCGATTGCAACCGACGAGTCGTTTGCGTAAGCATTTGCGGGACTCGTCTGGTAACCGTTGTTATCACCTGCATTGGATGTCTGCGCGGTATTTGCAGAAGGCGAGAGGAAGCCGGTGCTTGCATTATTCGATGCAGACGTGTTGGTTGGAGTGGACGGAGCGGATGTGTTGGCCGGTGTTGAGGTGATTGTTGGACTTAGTAACGGCGTTGAGGTTGGGCTTGCGTTTGTGTTCAAAGTGGCATAGAAAGACCAATGATAAGCGCCTCCATTGGCTGAAGAGGAAAATGTTTGCGGCATACTGCCAAAAGAAGAGGTATACCACTTTGCGTTACCATTCCTTGCCATTCGAAATGCCAAAGAACTATTTTCGGGCTTGTAAGCCAGCCAATAGTTTCCTGCGGGCAGGGAAGTTGAGTTAACCGATTGTGTATTCCATCCCACCGCAGGTGTAAAGAGACCCGTGGAAACGATCAGGCTGCCTGGATTTCCATTTGTGTCACTGTAAACTCCCAACTGCAAACGACCGGAAGCCTGGGCCACATAGAAACTTAGGCTTTGCAGTGTTGCCGTTTGGCTAAGGGATGTCTGGTAGGCAACGATCAAGCCTCCATTGCCGCTATCGTTTTCGGAAAGAATATTGGTTTCACCCATCTTAATGGTTGGCTGTGGATTGGGCGTCGCTGATCGAGTTAGTGTCGAGGTTGGGATGGTGCCAGAAGTCGGGGTTCTGGTCGCTGTTGGGCTTGGTGGCGGATTTGACGTGACTGTCAGGCTGGGAATAGATGTCCGGGTTCGCGTCACTGTTGGACTCGGTAATGGATCTGATGTTAATGTCGGGCTGGCGCCTGGTGTTGGAGTTCGCGTCGTTAATGTGCCATTACCAATATACAATACAGCATTACCGGAAAAAGGAGAGGAAAAAGACCGAGAAGCTCCTCCTGTCACCATTCCCGTTTTTACAACCCCTCCAGTTGCAGGATTGAACCACTCATAGGGCAGTTGTCCGGAAACAGCAGAAAGATTTACCGTGATATTGCTACTGCTCGCGGGACGATACACCAGATATTCTGATCCATCGGCAACCAGACAGTATCCCGTTGAGCATGTGCTGGTATTCGTCCGCGGGGTCATAGCCACCAGGTTCATGCGGTTGGCATACCCACGTATCCAGCCAAGGTTGTAGCGGAAGTTTTCAGCGTCCGGATAGGTAGCCCCGCCGCCCTGGTCATCATAGTTTGAATAGCCTCCATCCATGATGGCAAAGCCGCCAGCGCCCCGGGTAAATACCCGCCAAGCCCAGTCTGCGCCGTCCGTTTCCGTCCATAGAATATGATCAGTATCAATAAGCACCACCTTTGTACCGTTCAGAGCAGGAGCATCGTGATCAAAACCACCGGACGCATTGGGGGCAATCATCTCAGCGTCCGAGGCGAACAATTTGTCGTTGTCTCCTCCCGGATAAAATACGGAATAGAGAACCGGATGCTGCTGGGGCTTGGTCGCCTCATAGTTGTGGACATACGCCAGCATATGATCCAGCCAGCCGTAAGCGTTATAACCATTTCTCGAATACGTCCCATCCGGCTCTATGGCGACCTCCCAAATGACATTGTCAAGATCATTCAAAACATCAATCGTATGCCGGATATATGCCTCCTGGTAAGTGGTGACTGCTGGAATAATCAGCGTCTCCGTATCAAGCCCATGATTTTGGTTAGTCGGATCACCGTTAATTCCATTGATATTATTACTGGCGTGGAAGGGATTGCCGAGCCATTGATCGCTCATGGTATTGCCGTTGCGCACGGAAAACCGGTCGAACAGGGGAAGGGCAACATAAATGCCTGCCTGTCCTGCCTGGATGACGCGTGCCCGCAAGCGGTCGAAGTATGCAGGGTTGAACTGATCCAGGTCAAACTTCGGATCGCCATCTAAAGCATTTCCCGGACCAGTGCGTTTGTATATCGTGGGTTGGATATACCAATCGTCATTGTAGGATTGATGCCAGGCTTGCTCCCATACGTGAGGTTTCATATAGTTGTAGCCGTGTTCCACAGCAAAGCTGAGGAAGGCGTCGAAATCAAAAGCCGGGGGTGGATTCGTGCGGCCGCCATCTTGAAAGAGATTCCAATAATTGGAGCCAACCAGGATGATTGCTTTTCCACTGCCATCGGTGAAGTATCTGGGATTGGCAGGATTCACTCGCAGGGGTCCTGTTGCAGTGGACGATCCTGCAACGGCGAAATGGTCAGTGATTGCAGGTTTGAAAGGAATATCAGTTAAATCAGGTGCAGTGGCCTGCACTGCGTTTGCGAATAAAAGAGTCATGATGCTCACAAGAAGCAGAACGACAGTACGTGAGGTGTTTGATTTTAGTATAAACATATTTCCTTATCTTTCCTTATCAGCGCATTTGCCTGATTTCATAACGCTTGAATAAATTACGGTACAGCGACTCTTAATTGGATATCCGTTGAAAACTATTGAAGGGGATTGTGCAACTTTGACGGTCTGCAAAAATGCAGCGAAGAAAATGATCCCCTGAGCAGCTGTGACTAATACATTCATCTTCCACGTGACGCTCCTTGGCCTACATCCATCAGGTGCGTGGTGTTTTTCTCCGCCGTTTGGGGGGATGATCCTACGTCTTACGGTAAAAGGTTACTCAAATCGTAGGGAAGAGATCATGATGCCCACCCTTCTCAAAGAGATGGCGGAGAGCAGAACGTCAACGTGTACGTTTCTTATTTAAGTTATAGATTCTCCTTATAGCCATATTAGAGGCGCAACGGTTCAACAAAGTCCGTAGGCTTTAAATAGTAAATAGGTGTTCACTGCAACACCTTTGGAATAATGTGGAAATGTTGAAAAGGGGATTGTGCGACTTTGACAGGCTGCAAAAATCGAGCGAGCAAATAATCCACAGACAACCGTGATTATTTGTTCAGATTATACAGGGACATATCCTCCAGCCACATCCCTCCATTGGGGGATTTAACATCCACTTTTAGGAATATCGAACATT
Source organism: uncultured Chloroflexia bacterium (assembly GCA_963753655.1). Lineage (GTDB taxonomy): Bacteria > Chloroflexota > Anaerolineae > Anaerolineales > Villigracilaceae > Defluviilinea. The sequence goes on along the minus strand of CAVWDB010000012.1, from coordinate 167,472 downwards.
GGCAGTGTTGAATATTAGACGAGTATGAGAACAAGAACAGGACAAGTTCCATCTGCAGATGGAAACTTGTCCTGTTCTAATAAATTCTGGATGACAGTTTATTGTCTCATTCAAGGCATATTATATTCAATGATCAGTTTCGGTCGGTTTGCTGCTCCGGTATTACCACTTTTGATCTTCAGGAAGTCAGCGCCAAAGTCATGATTGTCATCGTTTGTGAAGCGCAAGCGGAATTGGGTCACGCCCTCCAGGTTGATATACTGGAAATCGCCTTCATTCAACGATTGGGAATACCACTTGTCTACTTTAGTGTTGGTGTAGCTCAGTACATTGTTCTTGCTGCACACGCTATTGAAATCAGTAAGTTGCAAAGCAGGATTGCCGCTGAAAGGACCCTGACAGATATCCGCCAGCAACACGCCATGCGTTTGGAAGGGATTGGTGCCAGCGACCCCTGCGAGTTTGAGCATGAGGGTAACAGAGGTGATGACGGCACCATCCGGTAGAGCGGATGTGTCGAAAGAGAGAATGGAGAGGTACTGTTTGTTAGCGGCATTATCGCCAATTTTGAGTTTTTTACTGCCCTTGTTCAAGGTGCCGCCTTTGTTACTGGTTTCATTCTTTTCCAGTATCCAGCCATCTTGTCCGCCAATGGTTCGAAGAGTGGTGGAAAATACAACATCATGAATATAGAGTACGGCGCTGCCTGAGAAAGGCGCATTGAATGATCGTGTTGTCCCACCATTTGTTGATCCACCAGAAATTGTCGCGCCAGTAGCCGGATTAAACCACTCCACAGTCAAAGTCTTTAAGGAAGACACTGCAGATAAATCCACTGTTATACTGCTGCCGTTGGGACTGTATACCAGATATTCGGCGCCACTGGAAACCGCATTTCTTAAGCAGTACCCGGTTGAGCATAAGCTGGTATTGCTTGTCGGCTTCATGGCTGACAGGTTCATGCGGTTGGCGTACTCCAGAATCCAGCCCAGGTTGTAGCGGAAGTTTTCAGCGTCCGGGTAGGTAGCCCCGCCGCCCTGGTCATCATAATCCGAATACCCTCCATCCATGATGGCAAAGCCGCCAGCGCCTCGGGTAAATACCCGCCAAGCCCAGTCTGCGCCATTCGTTTCCGTCCACAGAATATGGTCCGTATCGATGAGCACCACCTTTGTACCGTTCAGAACAGGAGCATCGTGATCAAAACCACCAGACGCATTGGGGGCAATCATCTCAGCGTCCGAGGCGAACAATTTGTCGTTGTCTCCTCCCGGATAAAAAACGGAATATAGCGCTGGATGCTGTTTGGGTTTGGTCGCTTCATAGCTGTGGACATACGCCAGCATGGAATCGAACCATTCGTAAGCGTCATGGTTAATTTCTCTTATATGTTCCATCTGGCTCTATAGCGACCTCCCAAATGATATTATCAAGATCATTTAAGGTGTTGATCACGTGCCGGATATACGCCTTTTGATAAGCGGTGACTGCCGGAATAATCAACGTCTCAGTATCAAGTCCGTTGCCTTGATCGGTTGGGTCACCATTGATATTGTTAATATTGTTGAGTTTGTGGAAAGGATTGCCGCGCCATTGATCGGTCATGGTGTTGCCGTTGCGCACGGAAAACCGGTCGAACAGCGGGATGGCAACGTAGATGCCTGCCTGTCCTGCCTGGATGACGCGTGCCCGCAAGCGGTTGAAGTATGCAGGGTTGAACTGATCCAGATCAAACTTCGGATCGCCGTCTAAAGCGTTTCCCGGTCCGGTGCGCTTGTATATTGTGGGTTGGGTATACCAATCGTCATTGTAGGATTGATGCCAGGCTTGCTCCCATACGTGAGGTTTCATATAGTTGTAGCCGTGTTCCACAGCAAAGCTGAGGAAGGCGTCGAAATCAAAAGCCGGGGGTGGATTTGTGCGGCCGCCATCCTGAAAGATATTCCAATAATTCGAGCCAACCAGGATGATTGCTTTTCCACTGCCATCGGTGAAGTATCTGGGATTGGCAGGATTCACCCGCAGGGGTCCTGTTGCAGTGGACAATCCTGCAACAGGGAGAGGCTCGGTAGTTGTTTCGCCCCGACTGTTGCTCACCATTGGATCAGACGCCAAAGCGCTTGGGGCTGTTGTACGGATTGCAGGCAGCACAAATTGTGTAAAAGCTATGGATGATATTGCAACCAGGCCCACTATGATGAGGAATGACCGTGACCAGAAAAAGTTTCCTGTTTGAGGAAATGAGTTCAATTTATTCGATTCCATTTTAGTTTTCACCATTGAAAATCTCCTTCTTTCTTCTACTATGAGTGTGTTCTCAGAAATCCACCTGACAACTCATCGAGTAGGAACCCAACGCCAATCAATGGCCCAAATCTTTTCCCATATTTCCAGGAATTTCACTTCATAGCGCTTAAACAAATTATGGCACAACGATTCTCGGTTGGACATTTGAGAGAAGTTGTTGATAGAGAACGACTTTGACAGGCTGCAAAAATTGAGTGGGGATCAACAAAAGCCGAGCAGTCGTGCTTATTCGATAAATTATACTGTGGCATTCTCCCGGTCGCATCCCTACATTGGGGGATGTAACCTCTGCTGCCAATTTACGTCGACATTTGGCACTGTTAAATGCCAGACAAGCGTATTGACGAAGACAAGACAAGTTCCTGTCTGTCAGACAGGAACTTATCCTGCTTATTCTCTTAACTTCTCAATGACCGTTTATCATCCCAATCAAGGCACATTATACTCAATGATCAACTGTGGACGACTCGCTGCTCCAGCGTTGCCGCTGTAGATCTTCAGGAAGTCGGCGCCGAAATCATGGTTGTCATCCTTGTTGAAGCGCAGGCGGAATTGGGTCACGCCTCCCAGGTTGATATATTGGAAATCGTCGATACTCAACGATTGGGAATACCACTTGTTTACTTTGGTGTTTGCGTAGGTCAGCACTTTGTTCTTGCTGCACGTGCCATTGAAATCTGCAAGTTGTAAAGCGGAATCACCACTGAACGGACCCTGGCAGATATCCGCCAACAATTTGCCATGCGTTTGGAAGGGATTGGTGCCGGAGACTCCTGCGTGTTTGAGCATGAGGGTAACAGAAGTGATGACGGCATCATCCGGCAAGACGGAGGTGTCAAAGGACAGAATGGAGCGGTATTGTTTGTTGGCGGCATTATCGCCAATTTTGAGTTTCTTGCTGCCCTTGTTCAGTTTGCCGCCTGCGCCGCTGGTTTCATTCTTTTCCAATATCCAACCATCGGCAGTATTCGTTGACATAAAGGTCGCTTGGTTAACGTCGTAGACTTCCCCACTGGTGAAGCTACCATTACCAATACCTGTCCCACCCAACGGGTTATTTGCTGCGTCCTTGATACTGTCATCGTCCACCGTATCCAGCCGGAGCGTTCCACTGCCAGAACCAGTATTAACAGCAATTGTGTAGGTAGCGCCCGAGCCACTCACATTTGTAATGGCTGTGCCTGTGAGACCGGTGGTGGTCAGGCTAAAATCGCCAACGTCCACGCCCGTGACCGATTCGGAGAACGTGACCGTAAAGTCCACACTGGGTGCAGAGGTTGGGGTAACGCCTGCTCGTACGCTGGACAAAACAAAAGGCGCGTCAATGGCAGTGTAATCATTAAGTGTTTGCGGACTTTTCAGGTTATTGTACGAACGGCTGACCGGTGAAAAAGTAAACCCGGTTTTACTGGCAGTGACGGTACCTGTCCATCCCAATGGTACAGTGATCAAATAATCACCACTCCCATCGGCTGTCACTGTCTTGGCTGTGCCGTCCGTATAACTTAGCGTTGCTCCCGCCACCCCGGCGTTGCCGGATATGTGAACAAAAGCATCGTAATTCTGTGCTGTTTGATTCGACGTTACATTGGAATAGTTTTTGCTGACCGGCGAGAAGGTATAACCGGTCTTTGAAGGAGAAACTGCACCAGACCAGTTGGGGGGCACGCTAATTGAATACTTGCCATTACTGTTGGATTTAACCGTCTGCGGCGTACCATCTGTATAACTCAAGGTTACCCCAGGCACCCCTACGTTTCCACTGATCATATAAGCTGGTATGGCTGTAAAATTCTGAATTGTTTGGAGGGCTGTAAGATGGGTAAAGCTGGCGCTTCTTGGTGAGAATAAATAACCTGATTTGGCAGGCGTTACAGTGCCGCTCCAGTTGAAGGGTACGGAGATCGAGTAACTGCCTGTACCGTCCGCAGTCACGGTTTTGAGCGTACCGTCTGTATAACTTAGGACTGCCCCAGCCAGCCCGGCGTTTCCAACAATGGATACCTGGGCGCCTGCTTTCGTCTTAAAGGTCCATGCCGTGCCGTTATCCGCATATACGACGGTTTTCGGGACGCAAGTTACACAGGTAATCGCCTTTACCTGCCAATAGTAGGTTTTATTGTATGCCAGGTTCGTTAAAGTAACACTTTTATTATATGTGCTTGTCCATTTTGGATCCCCAACCTCACAGGCTGAACCTTCCTTTATACAATAACTGTATTTATCAGGCGTGGGAGTATATGCCGCCCAGGATAGAACAACACTTGTTGGGCTTAAGTTTATGGCGTCATTGGCAGGGGTTTTTTTTCCAAAGGAACCAGTTGCCGCTATCAATTCCGGCTCAGAAGCTTCGACCGATGCGCCCGCAACGGGATCTGTTTGAACGCTCTTCCAAACCGCGATGCAAATGCTTGAGGATGCGCCCGGGCATTGGATGAATTCAACTGAAAGATACCCGCCGGCTTCGTGGTAGAAAATATAATCTATCCCATCGGACTTATTAAATGTATCATAGGAAACCCAGCCAGAATTTGCAAGCTGCTCATTTGAATAGTAATCCAATACATCTTGTGGGATCCCTGCCGCAAACTGCTCCCTCGCCTCGTATCTTTCCCCTGACAGGGAAATCGAATCCCCATTGATATTAACTTTGATATCCTGCGTTGATAACCCCAGATTATCCCAGGTCAATTCCGGATACAAAGGCGTTTCCGGGAGCCCTTCATCCAGGCTTTGAGCAGGCATAACTTGGGCTTTCTGCCATGCCCCAGTGACTAAGACAGCCAGCATTAAAGTGCCTGTAAGAAATAATTTTCGTAATGATGTAAACATGAGTAGCTCCTTGGAGAGTTAGTACTTGAGCGTTTCCAATTCCCATCAGAATTTCAAACATCGATGGTTTATAAAAAGCAGGTGGAAGATTTGTCCAAACTCTAAAATAAATATCCCTATATTACACATGGTTTTGGATTTAATATTGATGATTATCTTTTGCCTTATACCTCTTTTTGTTATTCATTAGACGGATACGCACGACCTGACAAAGCAGAAGGTGTTTTAGGGCGCGTCACCCATTTAAGCATAATTCTAAACGAAAAAAACAGGTGGTTTGTTCCCTGCTACACATGTGGTCAGTCTATCACAGCTTGGCCAAAAAAGTCCATCTCTTCCAAAAGATGGACTTTTTTGTTTACAGTTTCAAAAATTCTCGGCGCTCCGAACGGATCATGCTACGGCGTGTAATACTCAATGATCAGTTGTGGTCGGTTTGCTTCCGGCGCATTGCCGCTGTAGATCTTCAGGAAGTCGGCGCCGAAGTCGTGGTTGTCATCCTTGTTGAAGCGCAGGCGGAATTGGGTCACGCCTCCCAGGTTGATATATTGGAAATCATCCACACTCAACGATTGGGAATACCAGTTGTGTACCTTGGTCTTTCTATAGATCAGCGCTTTATTCTTGCTGCACGTGCCCGTGAAATCTGCAAGTTGCAAAGCAGAATCACCACTGAACGGACCCTGGCAGATATCCGCCAACAATTTGCCATGCGTTTGGAAGGGATTGGTGCCGGAGACTCCTGCGTGTTTGAGCATGAGCGTGACCGAGGTGATGACGGCATCCTCGGGCAGGGAGGAGGTGTCGAAGGAAAGGATGGAGCGATACTGTTTGTTGGCGGCATTATCGCCAATTTTGAGTTTCTTGCCGTTCTTGTTCAGTTTGCCGCCAATACCGCTGGTTTCGTTCTTTTCCAGTATCCAGCCATCCTGGGAGTCCAAAGATTTGAATGTAGATGTCCCTGCTTTTATTACATCATATACTTCGCCAGAGGTGAAATCGCCATCGTTAAGTTCCGTTCCGCCCAGCAGGTTGCCGGTGCCATCTGCGACGGTATTGTCGTCTACTACATCCAACCTAATTGTGCCATCACCGGAGCCGGTGCTTACAGTGACCGTATACGTTGCCCCAGAGCCGCTCACATTCGTAACCAAAGCGCCCGTTACCCCAGTGGTGGTCAAGACAAAATCAGTTGTGTCGACATTCGTCACAGACTCAGAGAAAGTGACAGTAAAATCCACGCTCGCAGCATTGGTAGGATTTGTATCTGCGGCCGTTATGGAAGATACGGTGGGAACAGTATTATCGACAGTGAAAGTGGTGGAGGGTCCAGCGGCGGCGCTTGAATTGCCAGCGGTATCAGAGGCAACGCTGCTGGCAATGGAGATGCCAATGCTCCCATCGCCTGTGATGCTGCTAACCGTGACGGTGGGATTGGAAGTCGTCCCGTTGGTTACGGAAACACTGCCGGTGGCTGTGCCCGTTGTGTTGAGGGTAACATTCCCAGAGGTCAGGTTGATGGAGCTGGCGCCAGCAACCGTAATGGAAAAGTTTACCGGACCGGAGGTTGTCAGACTGGCGCTGGGTGAACCGATGGAGACGGTAGGAGCAGTATTATCAACTGTGAAAGTGGTGGAGGGTCCAGCGGCGGCGCTTGAATTGCCAGCGGTATCAGACGCAATGCCTGCATCGATCGAGATACCGATCGTTCCATCACCTGTAATGCTGCTAACCGTGACGGTGGGATTGGAAGTCGTCCCGTTGGTTACAGAAACACTGCCGGTGGCTGTGCCCGTTGTGTTGAGGGTAACATTCCCAGAGGTCAGGTTGATGGAGCTGGCTCCAGCCACAGTGATGGAAAAGTTTACCGGACCGGAGGTGGTCAGACTGGCGCTGGGTGAACCGATGGAGACGGTCGGCGCAGTATTATCAACAGTGAAAGTGGTGGAGGGTCCAGCGGCGGCGCTTGAATTGCCAGCGGTATCAGAGGCGATACTGCTGGCAATGGAGATGCCAATGCTCCCATCGCCTGTGATGCTGCTAACCGTGACGGTGGGATTGGAAGTCGTCCCGTTGGTTACGGAAACACTGCCGGTGGCTGTGCCCGTTGTGTTGAGGGTAACATTCCCAGAGGTCAGGTTGATGGAGCTGGCGCCAGCAACCGTAATGGAAAAGTTTACCGGACCGGAGGTTGTCAGACTGGCGCTGGGTGAACCGATGGAGACGGTAGGAGCAGTGTTGTCAACTGTGAAAGTGGTCGAAGGTCCAGCGGCGGCGCTTGAATTGCCAGCAATATCAGAGGCGACGCTGCTGGCAATGGAGATGCCAATCGTCCCATCACCTGCGATGCTGCTAACGGTGACGGTGGGATTGGAAGTCGTCCCGTTGGTTACGGAAACACTGCCAGTGGCTGTGCCAGTTGTGTTAAGAGCAACATCCCCGGAGGTCAGGTTGATAGTATTAGCACCAGCAACCGTAATGGAGAAGTCCACGGGACCGGAGGTAGTCAGGCTGGCGCTGGGGGAACCGATGGACACAGTGGGAGCAGTGTTGTCGAGTTCATAGGCACCCAAGTCGCAGTTGCCGCCAACTGGTTGTGGACGATCAACTCCGCGCTGATCACTCATTAGGGTACAGGCGGCTGTATAGTTATAGACAGGACTGGTCTCTGTTATTGCCATGGTCTGTGTAGGTCCGCCGTTATCTTGAAGTGCTCCGAGCTCCGGATCCAATGTAGTGGCCGGTGTACAGGTAGCCCCACTCTCAATCAGGTTATTCGTGCTGGTAATCGTTCCAGTGTTCCGTTTTGTACAATCCACCCCAGTGATCGTATTAGCAACAATGGAGAGGCTTAGCGTAGCGCTTGTATTATTGATATCCAAAGCGCCATAAGTAGCATCGTTTGCGTTATTTGATAAGGTAACATGGGTAATGGTGTTGGGTCCTGTTCCTCCTTCGAGACGAATTGCTCCTCCAGTACCGCCAGAGCCATCGGTGACCGCGCTGTTACTGTAGAAAGTGCTGTTTGTGATATTCACTGCACCAATGCTCATAATGGCGCCTCCATCGCCCCCTGGACCTGTCGCGGTGTTTCCAGAAAATGTACTTCTTGTTATATTCAACGTGCCTTCATTGACTATTGCCCCCCCTCCACCTGCAATCGCCCCGCCGACACTGTCGAATGCACTGGTGTTACCTGACAAAGTGGAATCTGTTATATTTGCCGTGGCGCCACTATAAACTTTAATAGCGCCTCCCTGAAACGCTCCGGAATTGCCGCCAGTCAGGGTTATGTTAGACAGGCTTAAAATGGCGGGCGATTGTACAGAAAAAATTCGGACGGCATTGCCACCGTTTATGGTAATCAAGCCGCCGCCATCAATTTGTGTATCAATTGAAATTGTTTTTAAACTTGTGATCGTGATGGAGACGGGCGCACCACCACAATTAAAATCAACTGAGCCACCACTGGCAAGCGCAGTGTCAAGCGCCGCTTCGGTACAGCTGCCAGCTGTACCAGTGCCGACTGTACCAGCTGCGCGGACCCCAAACGGCGTGGCAAATTGAGTAAAAATAATAATTAAAAAGGTGAATATGGATGTAAACGCATGTATTCTGTTTTTCATGGTGCTTTCTCCTATGTCTATCTGAGTCATTGTCCCAGCCAAAATCATTCTGGCTTGTTTGAACGTTATGTATAGTGCATGACGTCGTTCTTTGGAAAAAGTAACATTTTATTTTCCTCACCTGCTCTATCTTGCTTTTTTAAGCCAAACGTTGGATCACAGTTTCTCCTTGACCCATATTCCAACGCAATCATTCATGAACAAGCTTTGCGTAACCGACCTGTTAGTGACTCCCTGGGTTTAGGTTAAAGAATAGACAATTTTCAAGTAATACTTAGATTTAATGAACAGGACAAGTTCATCTCCCCGGAGATGAACTTGTCCTGTTCATACTTTTGTTAGCCTACTGCCTCGGCACTTTGAGGCGTAAAGAGAATCTCGTAAGAATTGTTTGACTTAGCAGACGATATCCATCTGCTTGCGGTAGGTTTGCTTCCTTCTCTATTAAATTCTGTTGATGGTTTATCGACCTAATTAAGGCAAATTGTACTCAACGATCAACTGTGGCTGGCTCTTTGCTCCAGCGTTGCCGCTGTAGATCTTCAAGAAGTCTGCGCCGAAGTCATGGTTGTCATCCTTGTTGAAACGCAAGCGGAATTGGGTCACGCCCTTCCAGGTTGACATATTGGAAATCGTCCGCACTCAACGATTGAGAATACCACTTGTTTACCTTCGTATTTGTGTAGAGCAGCGCTTTGTTCTTACTGCATGTGACTTTAAAATCAGCAAGTTGCAAAGTGGCATCATTATTGAAAGGACCCTGACAGATATCCGCCAGCAACTTGCCATGCGTTTGGAAGGGATTGGTGCCGGAGACTCCTGCGTGTTTGAGCATGAGCGTGACCGAGGTGATAACAGCCTCGTTGGGCAAGGCGGAGGTGTCGAAGGAAAGGATGGAGCGGTATTGTTTATTGGCAGCATCATCTCCTACCTTGAGAACCGTGGCGCCTCTATTCAAAGTGCCACCCGCGCCGCTGGTTTCGGAGGCTTCGAGTATCCAGCCGTCATGCGTGTCAATGGATTTTAGTGCAGAATCGGATGCTGTATTAGTCGATGTGTAGCTTGCGGTTGGGGGGAGTGTAGCTGTGTTCGTACTCGTAGACGTTGCAGTTGAAGTAAATGTTGGTGTGTCGGTAGCCGTGGTAGTCGCAGTTGAAGTAAATATAAGTGTAAGTGTGTCGGTAGCTGTCAGTGTCGGGGACGGAGTGAATGTAGATGTGTCCGTAGCCGTACGTGTGACGGTTGAGGTGGATGTAGATGTATTGGTGGCTGTCAACTGTCGCAGGTGGAGTGAACGTGGGTGTGTCAGTGGCTGTCAGCATCAAGGTTGGAGTGAACGTGGGTGTGTCGGTAGCTGTCAGTGTAAAGGTTTGGGTAGCTATTGGGGAGGTATCCTGCTCGTAGACAAAGATATCCGCATTTGAATTTGTATCCCCTTCTACAAGATTTCGCGGCATAGGATGTAAATGCCACATACTGACCGTTTGAGGAGATGGACGGAAAAAACGATTCGCCGTCTAGTGACTGTGCTCCATTCGAATCGACTGAAATACGTGTGGTTGTGCCTGTCAGCATATCATGTTGAAAGATGTCGCCCTGCCAATTGGTATCGCCCTGAACAAGATTCGTGGCATAAGAATCGAACACCACATAGCGGCCGTCTGCCGAGATTGATGACTTTAGGGAATCATTATCTGCCTCGACTCCACTCGAATCGACCGAGACCCGTGTAGTTACGCTGGTTTGCCTGTCATACATGAAAATATCCCAACTCTCATTCGTGTCCCCAGATACCAGGTTTGTGGCAGATGATCGGAAAGCAACAAAACGACCATCCGCCGAGATGGATGGATACCATGAGTTGCCACCGAGCGACTGTGCGCCAGCCGAATCGATTGAGACGCGCGTGATCGCGTTCATTTGAGTATCATAAACAAAAATATCATCCTGCCCGTTGGTATCGTTTGCCACAAGATTTGTGGCAGCGGAATGAAAGGTGACATATCGTCCGTCTGCTGACATGCCGGTATAGTAGGAACCGCTGTTCCCCTGTACGCCGTTTGCATCAACGGAGATACGAGTTGTTGTACCCGTTTGCATGTCTCGAATGAAAACATCATGCACTGAATTGGTGTCACCCCAAACGAGATCAGGTATGGATGAATTAAATGCGATATAACGCCCGTCCGCTGAAATGGACTGATGGTAGGAATATCCCCCGCCCGGCATGCCATTCAAATCAATTGAGGCACACTCTGTTGCACCGGTCTGCATATCGTGCACAAAAACATCGTATGTCCCAATATCGTCTCCCGCTGCAAGATTTGAGGCTAGAGATAGGAAGGTTACATAGCGTCCGTCTGCCGAAATGACCGCATCATACGAGTGACCGTTCGCCTGCATACCATTGGAGTTAACTGAGATGCGTGTGGTTGTACCTGCCACCGTATCTCTCACAAAAGAGTTCTGAAACTCCATTGGTATCCCCGGACACAAGGTTCGATGCATCCGAATTGAACGCAATATAGCGGCCATCTGCAGATAGGGTTGCCCAATCCGAAAAACCATTTGATTGCGCCCCGCTATCCGTAACTGAGATACGTGTTACATCCCCTGAGGCTGCAAATGCAAGTTCGGGGAACACAGCAACAAGCATGATTCCCAACAAAATCAGAAACAACGTAAAATGGACAATTCGTAAATTGTTTTTATGCATGAAAAGTAAATTCCTAAAAGAGAGATACCCATTTAATGAAAGACAGGACGGTAGTTATGCTCCCAGGTTACGGTTAAATAGCGCCAGATTGTTCTTAATCAGAGAGTCCGCCTCTTGTGAGACGGACTCTCATTGATACTTGGTTTTAGTGAGAACAGGAAAAATCTATCGGGTGCCAGTTTATCATCCAGGTCAAGGTACAGAATATTCAATGATCAACTGTGGACGGCTCTGTGGTCCGGCATTGCCGCTGAATATCTTGAGATAATCGTTGCCATGGTCATCATTATCATCCACTTGGAATCGCAAGCGGAATTGCGTCTTGCCGGTTAGGTTGACGAATGGATACGCATCACTGCTCAATGTCACTGTGTACCAGCCTGTTGATGTTACAGAATTCAATACCCCCACCGAATCCTGGTCCGCTATTTTCTGGAAGTTTGATTTCACCAATTTAGCATTTTTTCCAAAGTACGGACTGCGGATGTCCACCAGCAGATCGCCAAGTGTATTGGAATTGAACATATTCCCGCCTGCGAAACCTTGTATCTTGACCTTCACTTCCACATTGGTGATCACTGCATTGTCAGGCAAACCAGATGTATTGAAGGACAGGAAGGATCTATACTGTTTGTCTTGTTTATTGTCACCCACGTACAACAGATTGGCAGTCTTGTTCAACGTACCGCCTTTGTTGCTGGTTTCGGACGATTCCAAGACCCAGCCATCTTGTGAGCCAACGGATTTAATGGTTTTCTTACCAATATTATATTCATATGCCCATAATTCATATCCATGTATCCCATCGTTAGCCCTAAAATATAAAACGTCATCGATAGATGAAAGATCGTAGGGATAGGATGAATGACTGCCTGGCCAGATGTCACCTACCAAGGTAATTTGATCTTTGTCATTTAGCTTCCAAAGTTCAGTCCCACGCCCATCCGCGCAATCTTCTCCTGAAAGGTATAACGCTCCGGCATAAACCGTCAAATCATGAGGGTCGGGGCCATATAGCGGATAACCAGTGGGACATGGCCATGCTGCAACTTTGGCTTTTACTCCATCATAAATCCACAGATGATTTTGGATATAGTGACGCGTGTTAAAATATAATTTATTATTAAAAACTGTAAGCTCGCTAGGGGCTGAACTTGTGAAATCGGTTGTATCCAAGTCAGCCACCAGAGTAGCCGATGTACCATCAAATTTCCAAAGCTCACTGCCAACCTTGGAACTACCTAGAGCCGCAAAATATAACTCGTTATTGTATATGGTAAAACCGTGAGGAGCGGAGCCACCATCGCCTGGATTTATATCCGCCGCAAGGCTTTTAGTTGTTCCATCATATTTCCATAATTCTTGAGCCGGCGCCATATTAGACCAATGATCTGCAGCGGAAAAATATAAATTTCCATTGTAAACAAAAAGATCCGAGGGCCATGAGAAGTCCAGAAGGATGAATGTCATCGGGAAGCATAGTAAGGGTTGAACCGTCATACTTCCAAATCTGAATGCCAGCAACGCCATCGTTCGCTGTAAAGTATAACAATCCATCGAAGATCGTAAAGAAAGTAGGGTGAGAGCCTTCATTGCCATTTCTAATGTCTGCTACGAGACTTGCCGTTACGCCATCATATTTCCATAATTCTCTACCGTGTACGCCATCATCAGCAGAAAAGTATAAAGTATTATCATATTCAATAAATTCTCCTGGAGACCCATCACCACTTGAATTAATATCTGCCACCAGATTAACTGATATTCCATCGTACTTTCGAAGTTCCCAGCCAGAAACATCGTCACGAGCTGAAAAATAAAGTTCTGAGTTGAAAACAGTAAAGCCCCCAGGATATGAACTCTCAGATCCTTGCCAAATATCCTCAATCATATGAGGAATATTATTATTTTAAGGGGAAAGTCTTTTCTTCAATTACTGCTTGTTGTATTTGCATATCAGGTACATTCCAGCCAATGGCTGGGCTTGCATGTGCAGATATCACACCTGTTATCCCTGCAACTAATATGATTATCGAAATGACTTGGGTAATCAATATCTTATGATTTTTGTTGAACATCAGCTTTCTCCCCGGAAGTCTTCCTCCCTACAAAATATAATATTGTCGCACAAATTCATTGTAGCCTATCTTGGAAAGAAGACAAGACAACGAATGTCACATTTTGGTTACAGCACAATCATCTCTTGCGAAGCGGGTTTTATATTTGTAACTTCTCAAGGGGTACTTCCAAGAAGACCAACCTTCCATATGGAAGGTTGGTCTTCTAAATTTTTTCTCTTTATGGCGCACAACTTTATGGAACGTAATACTCGACGATCAACTGTGGACGGCTCTGTGGTCCGGCATTGCCGCTGAATATCTTGAGATAATCGTTGCCATGGTCATCATTATCATCCATTTGGAATCGCAAGCGGAATTGCGTCTTGCCGGTTAGGTTGACGAATGGATACGCATCACTGCTCAATGTCACTGTGTACCAGCCTGTTGACGTTACAGCATTCAAGACACCAACTGCATCCCGGTCTGCATCCTTCTGAAAATCTGATATCACCAGCTTGGCGTTTTTCCCAAAATACGGCTGACGGATGTCCACCAACAGGTCACCCAGTGTACCGGTGTTGAACATATTCCCACCTGCAAACCCCTTGTATCTTGATCTTCAACTGCATGTTTGTAATCTTTGCATTGTCAGGCAAACCTGCCGTGTTGAAGGAGAGGAAGGATTTGTATTGCTTGTCTTGTTTATTGTCACCAACATAGAACAGTTTGGAGCCTTTATTCATTGTGCCGCCCTTGTTGCTAGTCTCGGAGGATTCTCGGATCCAGCCGTCCTGTGAGGCGGTGGAAAGAACCAAAAGCTCTTGAGCTTCAGAAACAAACTCATATTCATACGCCCCAATATCGCAATGACTGCCCTGTGGACGCGTTACTCCCCGCTGATCGGTGGCAGGGCAGTTTGCATCGTCACCTGCATCAATGGCGGGCGAACCTGCATCGAGTGTCATAGTTTGGGTGAAGCCACCGTTATCCTGCAAGGGACCCAATAGAGGATCAGCATCTAGGTTGCCTGTGCCCGAATAGCCACCCTGTACAATGCTATAAGTTACATTTGCTGTACCTATAACATTATATACTTCTCCACCTGAGTTATCATATAGGATGCTATTATGCACGCTCACGTTACTACCGTAAGAGTCATTATATATCCCACCGCCGTAAGTGACTGCTGAATTGCCATTGACGGTTACATTATTTAGGGTTGGATTGCTGTTACTTTCGTTAGATATTCCACCACCGTAGGTGATGGCTGAATTGCCGCTAAAGGTCACATTCGTCATGCTTGGACTGCTTTGATAGTTACCCAAGCCACCTCCCCAATTAGCAGTGTTTCCACTGAAGGTTACATTTATCAGGCTTGGGTTATTGCCAACCCAGTTAAACATCCCACCACCAACGCCCAGGTCGCCAGCTGTATTGTTGATAAACGCTACATTGGTCAGGACAGGACTACTGTAGTTAAAATTTTCCATCCCTCCACCTGAACGAGTTGCTACATTGTCATCGAAAATCACATTTGTCAGAATAAGATTGCTGTAATTTTCATTACGCATCCCACCGCCTTCGACCGCCGTATTGTTACGAAAAACTACATTGGTGAGCACTGGCCCAACTGGGATATAAGGATAAGGACCAGGACCATCCCATTCGTCCGTATACATCCCGCCACCAAAAGTGGCATAGTTATCGCTAAAGATTACATTGCTCACAGTTGGACTACCGATATAGTTGTACATCCCACCACCCTTGCTTTGATCCGATACAGAGGAATTACTACTTGCATTGCCACCTGTAATTGTAAAACCATCCAACAGGGTGGCGTTATCTGTGTTACTACCAACCACCACGTGATACGAGTTGTCGCTATTGTCGCTCGGAATACCAATGTCACCGCTTAAAACTGCAATGTTTATTTCAAAATCGCGTTGTGTGCGCAATGTCTCTGTACCATCAAACCCGCCATACACTGATACGCCACTTTTGAGAGTAAAAGATTTTGCGCGATCTGTTCCAGATGTGGGATAATACGCCCCCGCTGCAACCCAGACCTCGTCATCGCTTGAGGCGGCTGAAAGTGCAGATTGTAAGTCCGTGTAGGCGTTTGTCCAGGATGTACCGTCGTTTGCTCCGGTTGCATCTTGCTTAACATAAGTGACCAACAACTGATCCTCATATGCCCCAATATCACATTGACTCCCCTGTGGACGAGTCACCCCGCGTTGGTCGGTGTTGGGGCAATTTAGATCGTCACCCGCATTGATGGCGGGCGATTCGGAATTTAACGCCATGGTTTGAGTGATACCGCCATTATCTCCCAGTTTGCCTAACAGGGGATTTGAGTCCAGATTGCCTATTCCTGCATATCCACCTTGTACAATGCCATAGGTTACATCTGGAGCGCTCCCATTCGTGTTTTCAATTTCTCCACTAATATCATCCCAAAAAATACTGTTGATGATCGTAGGGTCGCTGGCATCATTTGACATTCCTCCGCCAAAATTACCTGTGGGATTGGGGACATTTGCCTCTGCAGCATTTCGACTGAATGTTACATTCTTTAAGACGGGATGGCTGTTTGTGTTCATCAACCCCCCACCATGGAAACTTGCCAAATTTTGGTTGAATGTCACATTCTCCAAAAGAGGATTGCCATTTAAGTTACTCATCCCGCCGCCATTACTTGCTACATTATTATAGAAGGTCACATTCTTCAGGATCGGGTTTCCATTGACATTGGCGATACCACCACCAGTAGGCGCGCCACTACCTCCACCATTAACGATCGACAAAACTCACATTCGTGAGGATCGGGTCTCCACCAAAGATATACATTCCCCCACCCATGTTGGAAGCATTATTGTGATTAAAAATAACATTCGATATGGTTGGACTGCCGTTCTCAATATACATCCCACCGCCCTTATCGTTTGGAGAACTACCATTTGCAAAACCACCATAAACAGTAAATCCATCCAGCACGGCGCTATTATCGGTATTGCTACCATCCACAATATGATAAGCGCCGCTCAAAGTGGTAATGTGCGTTTTAAAATCTCGTTCTGTGCGCAGAGTCTCCGTGCCTGTAAACCCACCATAAACGGACACACCATTCTTAAGTGCAATGGGAGTGTATGTTCCTGCCGCGACCCAGATCTCGGTACAAGCTGTATTTCCTAACGCCAACTGTAGATCCGTATACGCGTCCGTCCATGAAGTTCCATCCTCATTGCCGTTGGCTGTGTCGTCTACATAACACAGTATCAGGGTGTCAACGACTACAGAAGCAGGTAAACCAAAAACCATAGAAACATTGCCCGCGGCATCCTTTACCCATGGATAGATGGTGTAATTGCCTTCTGTACCAACCGTATAAATGGTGGGAGCCGTTTCAGACCAGCCGATATCATCAGATGCAGGTGCGATGGATGATTCAGTAATCAGGTAGCCAATCACAGACACATCATCCGAAGCAGTAAAGGCAGTTATGGGAATATCAAGGCTTGTTGAAGTGGAAGGAACAGTGAAGGTGTTTATTGTGGGGGCCACGGTATCAGAGAGAGTGGGTAACTCAAGTTTGGCGATGTAGTCGGCATTCGGATTACCACCCGCGTTACTGAAACTCCCGCCTACATATAGGTTTGTCCCGTTGATAGCGACAGCCAATACACTATAAGTTAACTGCGTTGTTGCCGGGTCTGACCATGCCAAACCATCCCACTTTGCTATAAACATGGCGGACTCCCCACCTCCACCAGTTCCAAAACCTACATATATTTCCGTTCCGCGAATAGCAATGGCTCTGCCATACAGAGGATATCCCAACGGGGTAGTTAGTGTTGTGCCCAGAGCAGACCAGTTTGTGCCATCCCATTTGGCAATGCGATCCGCATTTGGATCATCACCCGCATTGGTGAAATTCCCGCCTGCATATACATCGCCTGCATCAGTGATGGCAATGACCGAGACGGAGGAGTTTAAAGGTATCGTGCCAAGCGCAGACCAGGAGTTGCCGTTCCATTTGGCGATGTAATCCGCATTTGGGTCGCCGCCTGCATTAGTAAACCCACCCCCCGCGTATACATCGCCTGTCGCTTTATCGAGAGCAATAGAAAAGACATTAGCGGAGAAAGGTGCACCAAGTGCAGACCAGGACGTGCCATCCCATTGAGCAATACGATCCGCATTCGGATCTCCCCCTGCATTGAGAAAAAATCCACCAGCATAAACTTCATTTCCATTGACGGCAATGGAGTAAACGTAATCTGTCAACGGGGACGTGCCAAGTGCGGACCAGGATATACCATTCCATTTAGCGATATAATCCGCATTCGGATCTCCCCCTGCATTAGTAAACAGGCCACCCACGTAGATCTCATCTGTCTCACTGATCGCGATCGCGATGACACTACCATTCAGTACAGTTGTACCAAGTGCGGACCAGGATGTACCATTCCATTTGGCGATGGAATTTGCTGCCGCATATCCACCAGCATCAATAAATGATCCAACAGCATACACGTCGCCTGTGCTGCTAATGGCGATATCCACGACTTGACTATTTAATCCTGCGCCAAGTGCAGCCCAATTATTGGGAACAGCCAGTGTGGGGGAAAAAGTATTTCCAGATGGGATATCAAGGCTGGTTGAAGCGGAAAGGACGGTGAAGGCATCTCCCGAAGCTGCGCTCATTATTGTCTGAGATAGAGAACCAGACCCATTACTATTTTCATTTGTGACCGTGATGGTAGACGCCAAAGCAGGCTTAGCTGGCGATGTACCCAAAATTCCCCCAAGCAAAACCAAAATAAGTCCCAAACGCACCGCTAACGATTTACGTTTTTTAGTAAACATAACTTTCTCCCCGGGAGTTTTCCTCCCTATACAATTACGATTTGTCTTACAAATTAAACCATCTGGATATATTCATTGTACGTACATCTTTTACAAAGGACAAGACAACGAATGTCACAATTTGGTTACATGACAAATGTCCTAAAAACAAAAAGTTCGCCTTACGCGAGACGAACCCTCATTTGATTACTGGTCACTTATTTACATTCTCTCATGGCGTCTCCAAACCATGTTCATTCAAAAACTTTTCATCTTCCAAAATCTCTTTTGTCCTCCCATCAGCAACGATCAGACCTTCATCCATCACGATCGTACGCGGGAATAATTCTTCGACCAGCCTCATATCGTGTGTGGATACCAGCATCGTGATCGGCAATTCACGCAACAGATTGATCAATGTTCTCCTCGCACGCGGATCGAGTCCAGCGGAGGGTTCGTCCAATACCAAGATTTGTGGGTTCATGGATAACACCGTTGCGATGGCAATGCGTTTTTTCTCTCCTACGCTTAAGTGATGCGAGAGCCGGTCACGAAAGCCAGACATCCGCACAGCGTTCAACGCAGAGTCCACGCGGGCAAGTACTTCATCTTTGGGCAGTCCCATGTGCAGCGGACCGAATGCCACGTCCTCGAACACGGTCGGAGAGAAGAGTTGGTCGTCCGGGTTTTGGAAGACGAGTCCAACCATTGCACGCGTGGCAGGCAAATTGTCACGCGTGAGGCGGGCGCCTCCCACGTTCACGTCGCCCTGACCGGTCAGGATCCCATTCAGGTGCAGCATCAAAGTGGATTTGCCCGCGCCGTTTGGTCCCACCAGCGCGACCTTGTCGCCTGCGCACAACTCAAATGAAACGCCGCGCAACGCGGTGTGATGGTCGTGATATGAAAAATGCAAGTCGTGAACAGATAAAACGTTTGTCATAATCGTCCGATCACTTGAAGCAAAAGAATAAGGATGAGCGCCAGCGCAGTCGTGATGTAATCCATACGATGAAGCTCATGCGGATTTATCGTATGCAGATGACCCGTGTAGCCGCGCGCCAGCATCGCATTGTAGACGCGGTCACTGCGTTCGTAACTCCGCAAAAAAAGTTGACCTGCCATATTGCCAGCGACTTCTGCACGCCAGGCAACGCTCCCACCGGACCTCGTACCTGCCGCGCCCGCCGAACGAGATTCCCTGGCCCTCAGCAGACGGAAGACTTCATCCGCAAGTACGAAGAGATAGCGATAGAGAAATGCGATGATCGTGGTGAGGATGGACGGCACGCGCAAATGTTCGAGCGCGTGAATGATGTCCGGGAAGCGCGTGGTCGAAACCAGCAGGATCGCCATCTGCACTGAAAGCCAGGAACGAATGACGATGCTCACAAAACGCATCAAACCTGCATCGGTGATGGTGAAATTCCACATCAGGAATTGAAAACTGGAAATTGGTTTGCCGGGTATCGAAAAGAGTACCGTAATGGCGATGAGCGCAAAGGGTAATGCGATGAAAGAACGTTTCAATGTAAACGTGATACCGAGGTTGGAAAGCGCTGTGACGAATAAAAGAAACAACAACGAACAGACGAATGCGATCCATGCCGCGTCCGGCAGGAGCGCGTTCGAAAGAATGAATGCGATCGTCACGACGACCTTAACGCGCGGGTCAAGGTCGTGAAGAAAACTTTGGGCATCGTGATAACGGTCGAAGGCATCGGAATGCATGGTTTTAAGGAGTAGCCGGGTAAGGCTGAGCGCTTTTTTCGAAGTCTGTATCGAGATCAGGTTTACGGTTTACGATTTACGATTGTGGATTTGCGATCATTGATTTGCGTTCTTCTCTGCATAGTGCGACCTGCAAGGATCGCAAGAAGGAGAACAATAATTACACCTATTGTACCCGCTGCAATTTTTGATACAGATAGATCAGTGAGAAATGGAATTTTATAACCAGCCAACGGTCCCGCACTCGATTGCGCTGATTGAATAAAGCCGAAATTCATCGCCACACGGTTAAGTCCATCCGGGTCGGTGGATGCAAGAGGAGATAACAAAACGACTACCAAGGTTATGAGTACCCCCGCCACTACCCAACCTTTACTTCCCTTTGCTGAGTCGGAACCTTCACCGAGCAGGTCTGGACGTGTGCGGAAGATAAAGGATAACGCCGCGACCGTGATGAGCGCCTCGCCCAACCCGATCAACGCGTGGACTCCTAGCATGGCAGGTATGACAATGTTCAATTGCGTGGTACCACTCAACCATAATTCAAGTGCCGTTGCGAGCGCGCCCGCCATTACCGAGACCCAGGCGGCGATACCGGCGATAATTAGTTTTGTCCTTTGATTTTGTCCAAGAACGGAACGATAAAATCCGTAACCGACTGCGACGGTGAGAAGTCCCATATTGAGGATATTGGCGCCCATGACGATCAAGCCGCCATCCTGGAACAGGAGTCCCTGCACTGCGATGACAGCCGTCATCACGAGCATGCCTGCCCATGGTCCCAGTGTGATCGCGGCAAGCGTGCCTCCGAGCAAGTGACCGGATGTTCCACCTGCAACCGGGAAGTTGATCATCTGCGCGGCAAAGATGAACGCCGCCATCACCCCCATCAACGGGACCTGTTTCTCGCCCAGACTCTTATTGGTGCGTGAGATGGCAATACCAAGCACGATCACAGTGATCGCCCAACAAATAACGGAAATAATGATGCTCAAGAATCCATCCGGGATATGCATGGGTTTGGGAGAATACAACATAAAAGCCTCCTTATTTAAGTTGATTGACACTTCGGGCATAAGCCAAAGAATGTCACATGGCTATCAATACTTCGATAACCGCTGGTTGTTTCCAATAAACGATACAAACTTTCGAGCAACGTATGCTCTACTTCGAGTTCGCCTCCGCAATTTCTACAAACAACGTGATGGTGATCGTTCCCTGCGATCTCATAAGTTAAATGTCCAGTTGAAGAGTAAGAGGGACGCACCGAGCGCGTTATCGGCAAGAAACTCAAGCGTACGATAGACGGTCGGTTCGGTGAGACCAGGCAATTCCATGCGAGCCTGTTTATAGACTTCGGCAGGCGATAGATGTTCTCCTGAATGATGAAGCACATGCAGGATCGCCATACGTTGAGGGGTCATTCTGTATCCGCGTTCGCGGAGTTGGGGGGCATATTCAGTAGCGCAAGACATAAACTTCCTTATTGCAAGTTTTTACAATAACATACATTGTACAGTATACAAGCTCTATATGATTCTTACCTTAAAAATGAGAGTGCCCAACATCAAAAACAAGAAATCCCGTCATTGCGAGGAGGGCACAGCCCGACGACGTGTGCCCGCTAGGGTAAGCAATCTCCCTCACCGTATTGGGGATTGCTTCGCCCACTCGGCGTTTGAGCCTCGGGGCTCGCAATGACAGGTTATGTTTTGCGTTTTAGGTACTCCCTTAAAAATAAAACCAGCAGAAATCTGCTGGCAAAGTAAACCGTGAGGGCACGTACCCTGCGGTCATAATAATCGCACCTGACTTAATGAGACTTGTCTTATCGAGTGGATGAAATCTTCTTAATCAGACGAATTTTAATCTGCCAGGTGCGACGCACTTCATTCTCACTCACGGTTCCCAAAAGAATTGCAGCATAGCATAGAGATAAGGCTTGTTATTCACATATTCAATACCGACCACCCATGTGTGCCAATCAAGGTTGCCATTGGCTTCCGTGCCGGGGAAGTAGATCGAATAATAATCTCCTTCGTAGGGCCATGTGATGTTGTAAGTTGCGCCGCCATGCGGTATCTCGTTGCAGTGCAGCGCATAGGGTTGAGTGAATATTTCGACCAGAGAAGGAACGATCACATCATGAAAGGAACCGACTTTATCCTGACCGCTTCCCGGCTCCGCGCCCCAGTCCACTTCAAAGGTTGTTTCAAAAAGAAATTTGGCTTGTTCAGGAGTATAGGTGACGGCGTTCCCATCACGCAGGTAACGAACCTCCATGCCATTGGGACTGACCAATGAGCCAAAGAGTTCGCCATTGGATGCGAGCATGGCGGTCTTTAACGAATTGATCAAGGCGGTGGCCTGTGGATCGGTACATACATTGGGTGAGTCTGCAGGTGGAGAGGTGAACGTTGGGATGGGGGTAAATGCTTCAGAGGTTGAAGCCGGTGCACGCGGGGTCTCGGTGGTGATAAATGTCGAAGTTGCCGAAGCAGGTTCGGTTGAAGAAGGAGACGCGGTATTGACAGAGGCGCAGCCTGCCAGCAGAACCAGTCCAATGGTTAGAACGAATACTGTTTGTTTATTCACAAGGGTCTCCTTTTATAATATAGTCTTGCAGTTTCGCCAGCGGACTGGTTGCTTCCAAGTTTATTCTCCAAAGGCGATCACAATAATATGCTGGTTCAGCAATTGAGGGACTGGCGAATCTTTTGCGGGAACGATCTGCCCGAGTGTATAGCCCCCGGCGATGGGGACATCTTTTCCAAGGATGTCTTGAATGGCAGAGACTTCGATACCGGGATGTGATTTGAGCAGCATTTCCCATGCCAGGTCTACAAGCACAAGAGCAAATGCAGGTTTGCTGCCTCCCAATTGTTGTACTGCCTGTTGGGCCGCTTGTTGGGCGGCTTGTTCACAGGAAGCCCGGCTGCCCACCAATAAATAGGCATCCGCGCCATCGCGTACGGGAGCATTCATGCGGAAACTGCCGTCTGCCTCCACGCGTATGGGGGCGCGTACAACCAATTGATCACCCTGTTCTATGCCGAGTGGATATAAGCGCGCCAGATGACTGAGTGGAGGGAATGCCCACTCACGCGCGGGATAACCAAAAAGCTGGGCATAGGTCTCAGAAGCGGGACGTCCATCCAATGTGCGCAACCAGAAACCGCGTGAACGTGTTACCCGAAATTGCCTGCCCACAGGATTCCATCCGTGCGCAGAGCCAATCCCCAGCCGAATGTCGCCCCGTAGAAATGCCGCAGCGAGGGCGCCCGTTCCAGTTTGTGGGCCCGCTATCTGGTAGGAGTGAGCCGTATGCAAGTCTCCTGAGGAAAGTCCACCTGCGAGCGGAATGGCTGCATTCGATAATGCCGTGCATAATTGGTCTGCATCGCCATTGAAACCGTCGGCAAAGAAAAGCAGGGCACGCGTCTCCTTCTCTGAAAGCTGTCGTATCAGTTGGTTGCCTGTTTCGCGGGCGTTTTGTGCGTAGCTGGATATCCATTGTGCTTCTGCCTGAAAATCGCCAGCCATTAAGGCGACGACGACGGCATTGGAATGTATGCCGTCTGATGTTATTGCAGTAGCGCTGCTAAAGCCGATGATGGGAGTATCGCCCAACAAGCTGGATACACCATTCACGACATCACGAGCCTGATATTGATGTGAGGATATGACAATGCCGAATACCGGTGTTGCTGACCCCAGGTAGTTCAACGCGTGATGAGTTGCCTGCAAGCCAGCTTCTCGACCATCCAGTTCCTGTGCCTTTCCCACGGCAACACGTAAAGTCATTTGATTATCCTTCCGCCACGGGAATGGTAAAGTGGAAGGTGGTGCCGTGTCTGAACTCGCTTTCGAACCAGATGCGGCCTCCCTGCATTTCCACAAGACTCTTGGTGATGTTCAAGCCTAAACCCGTTCCGGGAGCTTCGCGCGCCTTCGAATCGTCAGAACGGAAGAACTTCTGGAAGATCTTTACCTGATCCTCCATGCTGATACCGATCCCGTTGTCTTTGACCCATAAATGCACAACTTGTTTTGCGCCTTCGGGGTCCCATTGATTTTTGGTTGATTCGGCTCCGACCAATATTCTGCCGCCCTCAGGGGTATATTTGTGGGCATTGCTTACGAGGTTGGTCAGCACCTGGCCAACACGGATATGATCTGCCCACACAGGAGGGAGTTGAGAATTAAGATTTAGTTCGATGAATTGTTTCTTATCATCCACCTGGCGTTTTGTAGAGCGGACAGCTTCATCCACAACTTCGGGGATAGCCACTGGTTTGTAATCAAGCCGCAGACGGCCGGCTTCGATCTTTGCATTGTCATTGAGGTCGGATACCAGCGCAGACATACGCTCCACATTGGAACGGATTGTGCTTAGGAAGTTGGCCTGCATCTCATTTACCTGCCCCACCGATCCAGCCGACAAGTAGTTCTGTATATCCCTTAATCGAGGTCATGGGGTTTTTTAATTCGTGAGCGACAAAGGAGACAAATTCACTTTTGGCGAGATTCGCACGTTGCACTTCATCATACAACTGTGCATTGGATATGGCGATGGCGGCATTGTCGCTCAAACGATTGAGGAATCCCAGGTCTTCCTGCGAGTTGCTTCTGCTTTCAAGCAATAACAGGCCGATAACCTGTGCTTCCCGGCGAATGGGAATAATGATCTGTGTATGTGCCGAGGGAAGGATGCCCGGTTGGTTTTCATTGATCAAAGAGATTTGATAAGGTTGACCGCTTGTAATGGCATTTTTGATGGTTGGTAACTCGAACGATAAATATCCATCTGATTGATTCGCAAATACATCTTCATATCCCTGTTGCGCCATCAAACGAATTTTTTCCTCTTCCAACATGCCGATCAAACCCGCATCCGCGTCGGATTGGCGCATGGCCCATTCAAGCGTGATACGCATGGCACGGTCGACATCCAAACTGGCGTTCAACTCACGAACGATGCGACCCATTACCTGAAGTTCTTCGACTCTTTCAGAAAGTTCCTGATCTGTTAACTCAATCAGGCGGGCGTTTTCAATAGCAACTGCGGCTTGCCCGGCAAAGGCGGTAAGAATGTTTTGATCATCCGCCGCAAAAGGCAGTCCATCACGGCGGTTAATGACCTCGATGACGCCGAGAACGCGATCCTTGATCTGCATGGGTACCGCAAGAAGGGAGCGGGAAGTAAAGCCGGTCTGCTTGTCGGTATCATCGAAGCGGGTTGACATGCTGCGTTGTGCATCATTTTCGATGACCGGAGCGCGTGACTGTACGGCACGCCCGACAACACCAGTTCCAGCAGGCAGGCGCTGTCCAAGCAGGTTGCTGGCTACCGGTCCGACTGTGACGCGGAAGACAAGATCGTCGGATTGTTCATCCATAAGAAATAATGTGCCAGCTTCACAGTTCAAGATGTTAACGGCATTTTCCAGAATGTTCTTGAGCAGGGGCTCCTGTTCAAGAGTGGATGTGAGTTGGCGTGTGATCTCGTTCAGGGTGGCAAGCTGATGCGCACGTTGTTGTGTTTCCTGCAAGAGGCGGGCTTTTACAATGGCGCCTACTGTTTGATCTGCAACAGCCTGTAAAAGATCGAGTTGTGCCTGTGTGTATATAATTGTTGCATCGCGACTGCCGACACTGAGCGCTCCCATGGTCTCTGCACCGGAGTTGAGAGGCACGCCCATCCATGCGTTAATGCCCTGGGCAGCCGGGGTGACACTTCGAGCCTGACATTCACGCGTGTAATCCTGCGTAATGATTGGGCGGCCCTTGCGAATGATCTCCTGCCCTAAACTGAAATTAGGGGGTAGGGGTTGATTTTCCAAAGAGGTGATGCGTTCATTGTCATCCACGCGGAAACCATAATAGAAATAATTGGCAGCTTTGTTATAGAGCGCGATGTGAAAATAGGTGGATGGGATGATTTGCGTAGTTTGGGTAAAAATCAGTTCCAGTACATCATCAAATGTAAGAGTGACATTGACGCCTTGCGATACACGCGTTAGGGCATTCATTTCCTGTACACGACGTTCGAGATTTACCACGGTCTGCACGCGTGAGATCGCAACAGATGCCTGGTCTGAAAGATTATCGAGAAAATCCAGGTCCTTCGGAGTGTAGGCGTTCCCTGACAATGGCGATCCTAATGCCAGCCAGCCAACAGGTTTATCTTCACCGGGCAATGCGATATAAAGACGCGCTCCCAGCAAAGCCAGGCGCGCCTCGTCGCCTTTGAGGCTGGCGGGAGGGTTGATCGTATCCAGATATAGTGGAATTTGCTCTTTTTGGAAATATTGAACAAGAGGGCTGTTGGATGAAAAACGAATATCGCTGGTGGGGCGTCCATCCACGTTTGCCATGGCGGCGTATTGGTCATTCAGGGAATCGTAGGTGTAAATATGAATGCGGTCTGGCACGAGACTGCTTGAAATCTGTTGCCGCAGAACTTGACCGATGGTATTCAAATCCAGAGCGCTGGTTAGTTCATGGCTAAAAGCACGCATCCGATCTTCATAGGCACGTTGACCGCGGAAGAACGCGCCATCCACCAACATTTGCAAACGCGTCCGTAAAGGATCAAGAAATATTGCAATGAAAAAAACCAATCCACCGATAAGATAAGGGTTATCGGAAGGCATGGGTATGATCAGGGCAATACCGCTTACAAACAAGCCGTAAACAGCAATGACCAGAACTGTCAGCAGGGCATAGACCAGTCCCTGGCGTACCCAGTAGTCGGTGCGAAGGAGGCGGAAGCGCATGATCACGTATCCGTTTACGATGGGGAAATACGATCAAGAACAAAATGGAAGTACATACGGGTTGAAGGATTTGCCTGTGAAAAAGCAGCCATACTACAACAGGTCCAAACGCCACCAGAGAGCCGATAAGAATTGTCCGTGCCTGGCTCTTTGCCACCGGCGAACGGGAAAAAAATGCATGATAAGCCCAGCGCCATAAAATAGAATAACGCAGAAAGCCCGATAAAAATATAAATGGCACTGCCAGGCGCCAATATAGGCGGTTGGGTCATTGAAATTAAATAAAGTTCCATAGGCATTGAGCGCAAGGATCACAGCCGACCAGATAGCCCACCCAGCGAAGATAAGGACGACCCAACAACAAAGCGCGCTTCCTGTGGAAACCCCAATACGAGGTCGATCAGTGCACCGCCGGAAACCCCAGCCGCCAATGTCCAAATATAGGTAAAGTGATGAGATGTATAAAGATCAAAAAGCGAGCCAATCGCAATCGCCAGGGATGCAGTAAAAACAGAGAACGCACGTCCCGCGGGTTCTGTACGGCGCAATCCGAAGATCCATAAACTTACAATAAGAAAAACCAAACTCAGAAAGGTGGGTAAAATAAAATAAGCAATTTGATCCGCTGTTGAAAAGCTTCTTAATGTAATATTTGCCTTTGAACAATCCCGTCCGACGTGCGGATCTCCACTGGAACCGTATCACCCACAAGGTGCGACTGAAGAATATTCAATAAATCATTCGAACTGAAAAATCTCGCGGTTATCCACGGAGACCAACTGGTCACCCAGTTTAAAGCCCTGTTCGTACATTGCCCACTGCTGTCCCTCTTCACTGGTATCGGAACCATTCAACACCAGGGTATGCTCGAAAAAGCCTCCAATGAATGGGTCTCTGAGCCAGTCATAAGCAAAATATAACCCGGCAATGAACACCACAACCGCAATGGCTTGATACACCAGAACAATGCCCTGGAGTAACCTGTTCAAAACGGTTTGGAATCGTTGAGATGAAATCATTGCTTTTATAATGAGAATGGCCGCCCGAAACCGGCGCACTCAAAATTTTACTCTACATCCCCCACTTGTAACTATGGTACTTTCATAACAAAGAAGAAAGGCGGAACAGGCTAATATTGCCTGTTCCGCCTCTGGCATTCAGATATCCAGATTTCGGACCGCTTTTGCATGAGTCTGGATGAATTTGCGGCGTGGATCCACTGCATCGCCCATGAGCATATCGAAGGTCCGGTCTGACTCGGCCGCGTCTTCCACTGTGACCAGGAGCAGGGTCCGGTTTTCTGGATTCATCGTCGTCTCCCAAATCTGAGTTGGGATTCATCTCGCCGAGACCTTTATATCGCTGAAGATTTGCCTTCTCACCGACCTCTTTGACGATCTTATCCTTCTCCTTTTCTGTATAAGCATACTTGATCTTGATTCTTATAGGCTACTCGATATAAAGGAGGCTGGGCAATATATAAATGTCCATCTTCGATCAACAGCGGCATGTAGCGGAAGAAGAAGGTCAACAGCAAGGTGCGGATATGACTGCCATCCACATCGGCATCGGTCATAATGATGACGCGTCCATAGCGCAAACCTTCAACATCAAAGTTATCGCCAATGCCTGTTCCCAATGCGGAGATCAATGCCTTGATCTCGTTGCTTGAAAGGATTTTATCGAAACGAGCTCGTTCGGTATTCATGATCTTGCCGCGCAATGGGAGGATCGCCTGGAAGTGACGGTCACGTCCCTGCTTGGCTGAGCCGCCTGCCGAGTCACCTTCCACAATGTATAGTTCAGTCTTCGACGAATCACGTTCGGAGCAATCCGCCAGTTTTCCGGGCAGGGTCAGCGACTCAAGCGCAGATTTGCGGATGACCAGGTCGCGCGCCTTGCGCGCCGCATCACGCGCCCGAGCCGATGTAAGACACTTGGCAATGATCGCCTTTGCGGCTTGCGGATTCTCATCCAGGAATGTGCTGAACGCTTCCCCAACTGCCTGGGTAACGTAGGTCTGAACTTCAGGATTCATCAACTTGACTTTGGTCTGCGATTCGAATTGCGGTTCAGGGTGCTTGACCGAGACGATTGCTGTCAACCCTTCGCGTGTATCATCCCCGGAGAAGTTCGGGTCTGCATCCTTGAGCAATCCGTTCTTGCGGGCATAATCATTGACCACACGTGTCAGGGATGAACGCAAACCTGTAAGATGTGTCCCGCCGTCAATCGTATTGATCGTATTCGCAAATGAATATACAGATTCAGTATAAGAATCCGTGTATTGGATCGCGGCTTCAACGCCGATGGCTTCGATATCTTTATCCACGTGAACAACCGGATGCAGGTTCTCCCGATTGCGATTGAGATAACGCACGAAAGAGGTAAGACCGCCTTCGAAATAGAAAGTCATCCTGCGGTCGCTGCGTTCGTCCACGAAACTGGATCGTCACACCGCGTGTCACGAATGCCATTTCGCGAAATCGTTGAACGAGCGTATCGAAACGATAGTCAAAATCTTCCGTGAATATCTGCCTGTCAAACTTGAAGGTTTGTTTGGTGCCTGTTTCATCCTTGGGCACTTTCCCGATCTGCTTAATGGCACCCTGTGGCACACCGCGTTGTAGTTTTGCTGCCACCATTTGCCATTGAGTTTGACCTCCGTTACCATCCATTCGGAGAGGGCATTTACTGCACTGACACCCACCCCGTGCAAACCACCGGAAACCTTATAGCCCCCGCCACCGAATTTACCGCCCGCGCCAATGATCGTCATTACCACATCCACGGTTTCCATCGGTTTCCCATTGATATCCTTCTTCGTTGGGTGCGGACCTACAGGAATACCGCGACCGTTATCTTCCACTGTCACACTGCTGTCAGGATGAATGGTAATGTTAATTCTTGTGCAGAAACCGGCAAGCGCTTCATCAATGGCGTTGTCCACAACTTCATACACCAAGTGATGCAAAGCCTTAATATCCGTACCGCCCACGTACATGCCCGGGCGTTTACGTACATGTTCAATGCCTTCAAGAGCTTGAATGGAAGCTACATCGTAATTTGATTTACTTTTTTCTTTTGTTACCACAAAATCCTCCAAAGATTTTCATCTCCATCCGGGAGAGGGTGAGGGAAATAACTATTTTGAATTTGCTGTCTGTCGAAACCGCTCATAGACGTTTTGTAGCCAGTCATTCATCCCGCGATAATATACAAAACTGGCTGACAGTAACGCAGTGGTAATGAATGCATGTCCGGCGATACCCACGAGCATCATCCATGAATCGTAGGACGGTACGCTCCACAAGTAATTCAAACCTGTGGAAAGCACAAATACAGAGAAGACAAACATACTACTGGTTGGCAATGTAAAGCGCGCCATCTTTAAGCTGGTCAATATGGAATGAATGACATTTTGTCTTCGTGTAAATATCCCATGCGGCATGAAAAATAAGGGAACGATCAACCAAAATGACAGCATCAAAATAATAAACATGGCGCCATTTGCCAAAATTGGGCTGATGATTGCGAGCAGACTTAATACAAGTGCCACCGGAAATAGAATGATCATCAAACCGATTAACCACATCAACGAAAGAATGAATGTCTGGATGATTGCACGTGTGAGACTGATCCCTGCTTCTTCTTCGCCCAGGGTTGTTTCAGATATCCAGCGAAAGTACAACCCTCCGCCGGTCCACCCTGCAAGGGTCAACAAGATCAACCAGCCAAGCATACCCAGTACCGAAGAAACCTGAATCACTGCTTGAACGCCAAGCGGAGTGTGCAATGGCAGGGATTCAGGCAGACTTCCTGAAAGCAGGCTTGGGATCCCGATTGGAAGTGTTCGCAGCCAATTCAGCAGATTAATGCGACCAAACTTATCCACAGTATCCGTTAAAACTTGAGTGTCTTGCACAGGAAAACCAGCTTTTCCGCTGAAATCAAGCCAATCTTTAAGAAGCGCGTTATATATATTCCCAACGCTCAAACGCGGACCCAGCCAAAGGAACACATCCAGTAGCAATGGCATGAGGATCAAAATTGCACGATGGGAAACAACGTCAAAGCCAACCCGAATGGAGTTCAACACGCCTGGCGGCGGTGGTAAAGTTTCAAGTTTCTGCCTATCCATAACCTCTTGATTCTACCATATTGACCCTGTCTTGGCATTCGTCCATGAGGCAGGTACAATGCTTATATGATCGAACAAAAGAGATATCTGCCTGATCCGAACCGTGTTAGTTTATTGATATCCACTGTCCTTCTGGCATTCGCCGTTTCGCACATTATTCCCTCCTCAGAATTCAGCCTTGAAGCCCAATTGCCGGGTTTTTTTCTTCGTGTGCCCCTTAATATCCCAACTTTAATGAATCTGCTTACTGCCGGGCTGACCGCTACCGGCATGGGCTGGCTTCTGCGCGGCCATCCCTCTCTTAAGGGTCGGGCAACCTTACAATGGTGGCTTCTCCCTACTCTCACCACATTTGTGATCAGCGCATCGCTTGCCATCCTTCCAGGGGGCAAAGCCTGGTGGATTGGGTTTGCTATCAGCAGTATTTTCATTTTCTTCGTCTTTTTAGCGGAATATGTTGTAGTGGATGCCGACGCGCCCTACTATGCCGTGTCCATTGCAGGGCTGACCGCCATTTCGTATACGTTGTTCTTCATTTTGTGTGTTGCCTTGCGTTCCAGCGGTGCGCGGCTCTTCTTATTAATACCGGGGTTGTTTCTCGCCGCGTCCCTTGCAAGTTTGCGCATACTCTATCTGCGCCTTTTAGGACACTGGGAGTTTGCATGGGCGCTGGGCATCGGGCTTGTATGTATTCAGATTGCGGCAGGTTTACATTACTGGCCCTTGTCGCCTATCAAATTTGGATTGATGTTGATCGGTCCCCTATATGGGCTTGTTAACCTTGCTATTAATCTTGGCGAAAACATTCCCGCGGGACGCGCCATATTCGAGCCTGCGATGATCACAGCATTCTGTTGGGGATTGGCGGTCTTAATACGATAAGATGATTTCGCAATTCATCATCAGTAATATCTTTTTGCAAGAGATGGTGGATCACGTGACTTATCACGCGCCTTTGGAAGCGTGTGGTTTGCTGGCAGGCAGAGGAAATCGGGTGGAAAAAGTAATTGGGATAGAGAATCAGGCCAAAGTCCCGCGCAATTCGTAATGGATCCGTATGAGCAACTGGAAGCTTTCGATTGGATCGAATCCAATGGACTCGACCTGCTTGGTATTTTCCACTCGCATCCCGCGGGACCCGAATCCGTCTCCGCCACCGACATCATTGAGGCGGCTTATGAAGTGGTGCATGTCATCCTTTCACGAAAAACTGGTGTTTGGAAAGCGCGCGGCTTTTGGATCGAAGGCGGCAGAGCGCTTGAAGTAGATTTACAGATCGTTGAATAGAGAAACGTTATTGCTTCTAGTGTGTTTCAAACTGTATACTGATCCCGGAGGATATTAATGCAAATGCTGATTGAGGTAGGAACGGTGGTTCTTGGGTACATTATTGGTTCCATTCCCTTTGGACTATTGATCGTAAAACTCAAAACGGGCAAGGATATTCGTGAAGTGGAAAGCGGGCGGACAGGCGGAACAAATGCTGTGCGAGCAGCAGGCTTTGGAGCCGGTTTACTTACAGCCATTCTGGATATCTTTAAAGGCGCTTCTGCGGTTTGGATTGCGCAATGGGTCAGCCCTGGTAATCATCTTCTTCACGTGCTGGCTCCTGTAGCAGCAATTCTGGGTCACAACTATTCGATCTTTTTAGTTAACCGCGATGCCGATGGGAAACTTCGCTTTCACGGTGGGGCAGGGGGCGCCCCTGCATTGGGAGGTGCGGTAGGGTTATGGGGATGGTCCTTTCCCATCGTGTTTTCCATTGGGTTGGTGGTGTGGTTCACAATCGGCATCGCCTCCATCACAACCATGGCGATTGGACTGATCGTTACCCTCATTTTTGCATTTCGAGCATGGCAGGGCTGGCAGGATCCAATAGATATTTGGTATGGTGTCATTGCCGAACTTCTGCTTCTTTGGGCTTTACGACCCAATATAAAGAAATTGATTTCCGGCAATGAGCGGGTTGTGCGTATCAGTTTGAACGGATGGCTCAAGGCACGAAAGGAAGCAAAAGAAGCGGGTAATAAATAATGCAAAACGTCCCCGGAAATGGGGACGTTTTTGAAACAAATCTCATAATGAATTGAAACTACTGTGTCATGTGATAAAGCAAAGCGCGCAGGTTGCTTTGATGAAGGGTGTTCGCCAGACCCCCAAGAAGCACCCTGCTCTTGCCGCAATCTTCAATTTTGATATCTTCCAAAAGCTCCTCTGCATTTTTTCTGCGCGAAATAGCCCGTACCGATCTTTTAATAGCTGTCAGATAATTCAAATTATCTTTCACAGCCGCATCGATCTCGCCTCGCAAAATAATATCGCCGTGCCCCTGGACAATGTTCTCAAGTCCCATCTTACCGACATGTTTGATGGAAGCAATGTTGGCATCCACATCACCGTCTACAATGTGGGGGATGGGCATAAAAGAATCGCCTGCAAACAAAATGCGGTCCTCCTCCACAAGCACGGAAATGCCATCCTCACTATGACCGAATGCAGAGGCAAGGATCAGGTTTTTCTTCCCCACGCGCAGGGTTAAATCCCCATCTTCAAAGGTCATTTGAGGTAAAACAATCTTCACCTGGCGCAGCGAGGGGTTTTGCTTCTTTGCAGCTTCCAATGATGGTGCACCCCTTTCCTCAAGTAATTCACGACAACGTGCGTGAGCGATTACAGTGGCGCCCGGGAAAAAGCAATTTCCCCAGGAGTGATCTGCATGATAATGTGTGTTGATCACATATCGCACCGGCACATTTAACTCATGTTCAATGAACTCGCGGATCGTAAGCGTTTCATCCGGCAAAGCCAGTGTGTCGATGACTACTGCCCATTGCGGACCAGCCACCACCCCCGCTGTCACTTGGGCATAAACTTCACTTTGAAACCAAAAAACGTTTTCAGAAACTCGTTCGCGATGCATATAAGCCCTCATTATTTTTTCTGCCATTGATAGCACAAACATGAGTGAAAATCAAGTTGAATAGACAAATATATTCTCATTTTCGTAAGCCTCACCCTCTTGTCACGCTTGCTCAGGCATACCCGCCGTGATACACTTCATAAAAATGACGACCAGCCTGCTCCTTGTCACTACAGATGCCAGGTTTGCAAATATATTACGCCGAAGCATCGAACAGGAGGGGTACCACTTACAAATCGTCAAGACAAAAGGCGAAGCGGTTGTAAAAGTAAACCAGGAAAATTGTTCGCTCGCTCTTCTTGACCTGGATCTCGGTGGACACTTTGTCTCAGATATTGGTCGCGCGATCCGCACGGTCAATCCGACCATCAAGCTGGTCCTGTTTTCAGACGCCGATACCCCGCCTGCGTTGAATGAGCTCCGTCCGTGGGTACTGTTACGAAAGCCTTATTACCTTCCAGAACTGTTGAATATGCTAATGAACAATAACCCCTCCTCCCCAAAACCTGCTGTTCAGGTGAACAATAACGAACTTACCTGGCTGCAGGACGTGACCAAAGCTGCACAACACCTTACACGCCTGACCCTTGAATCCTCAGCGCAGGCGGCATTGATCACGCGCAATAATACCCTGTGGGCATACGCCGGTCAGCTTTCGCAAAACGCCGCGAAGGAATTGGCGGTTACGGTAACTCGTCATTGGGATGGACAAAAGGGAAGTGACCTGTTGCGCTTCGTCCGTTTGGAAGCTACCAAAGCGGAGCACATGTTGTACGCAACACGCCTGGCAGAGGAAGTAGTGCTTGCGCTTGTCTTTGATGCGGAGACCCCCTTCAGCACGATCCGTATGCAGGCAGGGCAGTTGGTTGATCGTCTATCAACGCCAGGCACGGTTGAAGCGATGGAACGTCCTCCTGTGCAACAGAATCAGCCCGCAGCTGAGGGGGAGGCGTCCACTTCCTATGACGATGATAACAATCTTGATATCCCAAACATTTCAGATATTTTGAATGATGTGCCTCCTCCCATACCAGGGATGATTCCGCTAAGCCCCGATGATCAGGCAGAAACAAGCGTGTCGCACGCGCGTTCCAAAAAATATAGCCTCGAGAGTTCGCCTGCCATGCATATTGATGAGGTCGCGATATCCGATCGATCCAATGAACAGACGGTTGAGCATGTCATCGAAGGTTTCGATGCGACCATGCCTTCAAAATCCCAGCGGCGACCTAAAACACCCGTCCGCCGACCTGCGCCTGGCGAGTTGGATGAGACCCGGCCGCACTCGATCACCGAGGTGGCTGGGCGCGTAATGATGGAACCGATTTCACCAGGATTGTACAACCTAACCTACGCCTGTTTATTAGTTCCCCGTTTTACTTCGCATTATTTGACTGGTGATGTTTCAGAACGAATCTCTGAATGGGTACCGCAAATTTGCATTGCTTTTGGATGGCGTTTGGAATATCTCGCGGTACGCCCTGAGTATGTGCAATGGGTTTTGAATGTCCCGCCTGCCACCTCACCCGGTTATCTCATGCGCATTATGCGCCAGCAAACATCTGAGAAGATTTTCACCGAGTTTGTTCGTTTGAAGAAGGAAAATCCATCGGGCGATTTCTGGGCGCCCGGTTACCTCATTATGGGTGGCACACAGCCCCATCCGCCGCAACTGGTGAAGGATTACATCAAGCAGACCCGTTCACGCCAGGGCTATTCACAGCCAAGAAAATAGCCTCGTCATGGCGAGGAGAGCTGGTGATTGAGTAGGACGAACCCGTATCGAAACCCAGCCCGACGTAGCAATCCCATCAATATTAGAACAAATAATCGGTGCAGAGTATAATAGCTCTGCACTTTGTTTTTTATGAAGCGCCCGTTGGTTGAGTAGTGCGAAGCCCGTATCGAAACCAACAGTAATCAAGAATAATTTCTATAACAAGAAATTCCTTGCTTCGTGGTGGTTTCGATACGCCTTTCGCAACGAACGCTCAAGGCTACTCAACCACCGAGTATTCTCATTAACAAAACGGATGATTGATATGCCTCCTACACTTTATCTCATTGACGGACACGCGCTTGCCTATCGTATGTACTTCGCCCTCACTGCCGGAGGTGGAGGCAGTCAACGTTGGCAGACATCGAAAGGGGAGCCCACCGCGGGAATTTATGGCTTCGCGCGCGAGCTGATGCGCATTCTTGAACAGGAAAAACCCGAATACCTCGCGGTTGCTTTTGATGTGGGCAAGACTTTTCGCGATGAACTGTTCCCTGCATATAAAGGTACGCGCGAAAAAATGCCGGATGATTTGCGTCCACAGATCGAGCGGATTCGCGAAATGGTGGATGCCTTCAACATCCCACGCCTTGAAATGGAAGGCTTCGAAGCGGACGATGTGCTCGGCTCTGTTGCGCGCATCGCCGCTGAACAAGGACTGGGCGTCAAGATCATCACCGGCGACCGCGACCTTCTACAACTTGTGGATAAGCGCACAACAGTTTATCTGGCGGGCGATAACCAGAACTACATCAAAGATGAAGACGTGGTCAGAAAACTCGGCATTCCCCCCAAACAAGTTGTGGATTACAAAGCCATCGTGGGCGACAAATCCGATAACATTCCTGGTGTGGCGGGTGTGGGCGAAAAAACTGCCATTGCGTTGCTTCAAAAATATGAAACATTGGATGGCATTTACGAAAATATTGGCGAGATCGAAAAACGCTGGCAAACCAAACTGGCAGCCAACAAAGAGAATGCTTATCTCAGCCGCGACCTTGCTCAGATCAAAACAGATTTGGAAATCAAACTCGATCTGGAACATGCCAAAGCTCATGAATTGGATATCTCCTCAATCGAATCCTTCTTCAAGGAACTTGAATTCCGTACGCTTCTGAAAGCGCTCGAAAAACTGACGGGGCAGTCTGCTTCTGTTGAAATGGCTGCCTCCCCACCCAAAGCGGATGGACAACTGTCCATGTTTGTAAATGAACCGCGAGTCATTTCAGCGCCTATGACAGGTTTGGACATCGAGGTCAGGATTGTGAATACCGAGGATAAACTGGCAGACCTTGTAAAAGTATTGAATAAAGCGAAAGTGATATCTTTCGACACAGAAACAACTTCCACCGAAGAGATGAAAGCGGATATCGTCGGCATCTCGTTGGCGGTCAAAGAGGGCGAAGGTTATTACATCCCGGTTGGACATTCTTCCGGGAACAATCTTCCACTCAAGAAAGTGTTATCCGCGCTCGAAGCGCCGATGACGAATCCAAAGATCGGCAAACTCGCGCATAACGCAAAATACGATTACATCGTGCTCGCAAAGTTTGGGTTGACAGTTTCGCCGCTCACATTTGACACGATGCTGGCAGAGTTCATCCTTGATCCAAGTTCACGTCATTTGGGTTTGAAGAATTTTGCCTTTGTCAAACTGGGCGAAGAGATGACTCACATCGAAGAGTTGATCGGCAAAGGCAGGAAACAGATCAGCATGGCAGACGTGGCAATTGAGTCCGTTGCGCCGTATGCAGTGGCAGATGCGGAAATCCCATTGCGGCTTATGGCGCTTCAAAAGGAAGAAATCGAACGTGTAAAAGGTGGAAAATTACTGAAGGAAATCGATCTGCCTTTGACACCGGTCCTGGCTGGAATGGAAATGGAAGGTGTCCTGCTTGACCTGCCCTTCCTGAAAAAAATGTCTGAAGAATTAACGAAGCGATTGGCAGAGATCGAAAAACAGATCTTTGATTCTGTGGGTAAGCCGTTCAATGTGAATTCCACGCAACAACTCTCGGATGTGCTTTTCAACCGTCTCGGTTTGGAGCCACCCGATAAAGGCAACAAAACCGCCAGCGGGCACTATTCCACGGCGGCAGGCGTGCTTGATATGCTAAGCGGCAAACATCCCGTTGTGGATTGGGTTTTGGAACACCGTGAACTCTCGAAGTTAAAGTCGACGTATCTCGACGCGCTGCCTCTTGCCGTGGATACAAATACCGGACGTGTACACACCTCCTACAGCCAGATCGGCGCAGTAACGGGAAGACTCTCCTCGAATAACCCAAACTTGCAGAACATCCCCATCCGCACAGAGACGGGGCGTAAAGTCCGCAATGGATTTATCGCCAGCAAAGGCAATGTTCTGTTGTCAGTCGATTACTCGCAGATCGAATTGCGTATCGTGGCGCACATGGCTCAAGACGAAGGCATGCTGGCGGCATTTCGCGCGGATGAAGATATCCATGCTACGACAGCGGGAGCAATCTATGGCGTCGCTTCTGAAGCGGTGACCAAGGAAATGCGTCGTCACGCGAAAGCGATCAACTTTGGTCTCATTTATGGCATGTCGGTGTTTGGTCTCACGCGCTCCACGGATTTGACCCTGGCTGAGGCAGAGGTATTTGTCAAAGCTTATTTCGAAAAATTCCCTGGCATTAAAAAATATCTGGATGGGATCAAAAAGCAAGCTGCACGGGATGGATATGTCGAAACACTGCTCGGGCGTAGGAGATATTTCCCGGCATTGCAGAGCAAACAAAACGTCCAGATCAAGAACCGGGAGGAACGCGAAGCCATCAACGCGCCCATTCAAGGCACCGCCGCGGACATCATGAAGATCGCCATGTTGAAAATCCCGCCTGCGCTGGCAAAGGCAAAATTAAAAGCCAAGATGCTTTTACAAGTACATGATGAGCTCGTGTTGGAATGTCCGGAAGATGAATTCGAGAAGACCGCCCAAATCGTACAGGAAACAATGGCGAATGCCTTCCCGTTGAGCATCCCGCTTTCCACCGAAGCGCGCTATGGAAAGAACTGGGGCGAGATGAAAGTCATCTGATTTTGTATACCGTAGGGGCAGGTCTTAGTCTAAGACCTGCCCCTACGGTATAATTGCGCAAACATTTGCAAAGCAGGAACAACATGCCCGGACGAGAAGACATATTCCAAAAAGAAATGAATGAGGGACATTCTGCCGCGTGGGATCAGGAATGGGCGAAAGCAGCCTCTGCCTATCGCAGAGCCTTGCAGGAAATGCCTGATAACCCCAAAGCGCTCAATAGCCTGGGGCTGGCATTATTCCAGCACGGCGAATTTGAAGAGGCGTTGCAGATCTACAAGCGCGTTGCCCAGATTTCCCCACAAGATCCTCTTCCCATGGAAAAGCTTGCCCAACTTCTTGAGCGAACCGGCCATCTTAGAGAAGCCATAAGCGCGGCATTCAAAGCCGCTGATCTTTTCCTCAACCAGCGCGATCTTGAGAAAGCCATCGAAAACTGGGTGCGCGTCACCTCCCTTGACCCTGAACACGTGCTTTCGCATTCGCGCCTTGCCCTCGCTCACCAACATCTTGGTCACAAATCACAGGCGGTAATGGAATATCTTGCCGTCGCCAGTCTCGTCCAACGCACAGGCAATCTTGAAAAAACGAATGAACTTGTTAACAAGGCGTTACAAGTTATGCCTGAAAGCTCCGAAGCCAGACAGGCACAGACTCTTTTACATTCAGGACAGTTGCTCCCCAAACCCTTGCGACCCAAAGGCGGGACGGGACCCCTTGCGATGGCGCAGGTCAAGCAATTGGACCAGCCCAAGAAACAAACCGATTCAGGGCTGGACCCGATAGCGGAAGCGCGCCAAAAAGCTTTAACTCGCCTGGCAGAGATACTCTTCGATTACACCACAGATGATGGAGGCTCCGCACAAGCCCGCCGCGGGTTGCAAGCCCTCATGCGCGGCACAGGACAATTAAGCCTTCAACAGAACGAACAGACAAAGGTTGTCCTGCACCTGGGTCAAGCCATAGACTGGCAAAGCAAAGGCAAAGACTTGGAAGCCGCCGAAGAACTTGAAAATGCCCTTGAAGCTGGTTTCACCCACCCTGCTCTATATTTCGATCTGGGACTTTTGCGCTCAACGGGCGACAGACTCGAATCCTCCCTGCGCCATCTTGTCCATGCGGTCAAGCATAACGATTTCAACCTTGCGGCTCGTTTGTTGATGGGACAAATCAATCAAAAATTGGGACGGTTGCAACCCGCCTCCATTGAATATCTCGAAGCCTTGAAACTTGCCGATGGAGAGATTGTCCCTGCCGAACAAGCGGACGAGATCCGTCAGATGTATGAACCGTTCATCGAAGCGCAAGCTGCTGAAACTGATGAAGCCGCGTTCAAGCGAATCTGTGATAACGTCAACGGTCTGCTCATGCGTAAGAATTGGCGCGATCATTTGCATAAAGCGCGCGAACAGATGCCCAAACCGCAGGACGGCGATATGCCCATGCCGCTGGCAGAGGTCATTCTGCAGGCGCAATCCAGCCAGGTGCTCGAAGCGATGAACTACGTCCATCAAATGGCGCGCGCCGGAAAATTACGCTCCGCAATGGATGAGGCCTTTCAGGCGCTCACCTATTCCCCGACCTATCTGCCACTGCACGCGCTCATGGGTGACCTGCTTGTCCGCGAGAATCACACAGAGGAAGCCATTGCAAAATTTAATGCAGTGGCACAGGCATACAGTGTCCGTGGAGAAGCTGCTCAAGCCACGAAGATCCTAAAGCGCGTCATTCAACTCGCGCCCATGGATATGCACGCCCGCACAAAATTAATTGACCAACTCGTCGCACGCGGTCAGGTGGATGATGCAGTGCGTGAATACATTGATCTGGCGGATATTTACTATCGTCTTGCTGAGCTTGATATGGCGCGCAAGACGTACACAACCGCTCTGCGCGTTGTTCAGCAAGCCAACGCAGATCGCCAGTGGAATGTACATATCCTGCAACGCATGGCGGATATCGATATGCAAAGACTGGATTGGAAACA
The DNA here is from genome assembly GCA_963753655.1 of uncultured Chloroflexia bacterium. Lineage (GTDB taxonomy): Bacteria > Chloroflexota > Anaerolineae > Anaerolineales > Villigracilaceae > Defluviilinea. The sequence continues at coordinate 126,687 of CAVWDB010000012.1, read as the reverse complement.
AGCCATCCGCGTCTTTGAACAAATTCGCACCTTACGCCCTGATGATGAAAGCGCGCGCAAGAACTTGATCGATCTCAGCTTGAAGATGGGTCAGCCTGCGCAGGCGAGTGCAGAGCTTGAAAGTTATTTCTCGTATTTGCAAAACAGTAATAAGAGCGATCAAGCCATTCCATTCGTTGAAGATCTTCTGGACGAGCGGCCGGATGACGCTGTCTTACGCCATGCACTGGCACAAGCCTATCAACAAGCCGGGCGCGCAGAAGAGGCGATCGCGCAACTTGATTCGATTGCTGAATCCATGCTTGATCTTGGAAAAAAGGATGAGGCGTTGGTGATCATCAACCAGATATTATTGATGAACCCACCCAACGCGGAGCAGTATCGTCAACTGCTGATGCAGTTACAACACGGACAATAGACACTCGTCCCGTCACTCAGTGGCGGGATTTTTTTCGCCTCAAACTCAGGATGTGCCGGCTCTTCCTTAATCAGCCTCTCACACCCTGATGCTAAAATCCCCATCTGGAATCAGGGAGCTTGCTCCCGCTGTGTAACCAGCAAGCTGGTTGATTCCAAATTGACTTATGGGAGAACACATATGCCTCAAACTAAAAACCGCGCCGTTATGACTATAGTCCCGAATGCTCGTGTCGGGAACTGGCTCTTCACCTTTGCCAGCATCGTGGCGTTTCTTGTTGTTTTCGGGGGATTTGTACGCCTCACCCGTTCCGGACTTTCGATCACGGAATGGAATCCCATTAGTGGATCGGTTCCTCCCCTGGGTGAAAAAGCCTGGCAGGAGGAATTTGCAAAATACCAGGAAACTCCTGAATTCAAACAGATCAATTCAAATATGACATTGGAAGAGTATAAATACATCTTCTATATCGAATGGATTCACCGTTTCATCGCCCGTCTTGCTGGGTTGGTGTATGCCATTCCTGTTTTTTATTTTCTATTCCAAAAGGCAATCCCATGGAAGGAATTTGGCATTTACTTCATCATGGGGCTGCTCTTCATCGCTCAAGCCCTCGCAGGCTGGGTCATGGTTGCCAGCGGACTGGTTGACCGTCCATCCGTCAGTCATTTCAACCTAACCATCCATCTACTTCTCGCACTATCATTGTTGGGCTTATCCCTTTGGACTGCATTCGGACACAAATATGGATTCCCCAACAAAAAAGCCAAATGGTCGACCTCATCCAAACTCGCAGCTACATTTTTAGGTGTGCTTGTAATTCAAATCTCCTATGGCGGCTTCACAGCGGGACTCAAGGCTGGTCATGTTTCCGATACCTGGCCCCTGATGTTCGGTAAACTAATTCCACCCAATCTGTTCAATTCATTCGTTAATATCTTTGAGACCCCACAAACCATTGTCTTCATCCATCGCTGGTTTGCATTCGTGGTGTTAGCCGCAGTGATATATATCTATTATGTGGTTCGTAAAAACAACTACCAAAGCGACCTTCTTACAGGTCTGCGATGGTTCGTCGCGGCAGTTTCGCTTCAGATCATATTGGGTATTCTCACCATACTATCGTACGTCAACATCGTGATAGCACTCCTCCATCAAGCAGGAGCTATTGCTCTGTTCATACTCTCGATCTATTTCATTCACCGGTTCAGGGCACAGGATGCAAAGAGTTAATAACAAAAGTGACCAAGAACACTCTCGGTCACTTTTGCTTTAGGTGAAAACTAATCACCCTTGTTTTTTCTCGACCATGTCGCAAACCCGATCGTGCCGAATGCCAATCCAGCTACAGATGCCCCCCATGAGAAGAAATTCAAAAAGAACGTGGACTCCAAGAGGTGGATGACCATTAAAAAAGGCAGGACGATTCCCAAGAGCATCAGGATCAAACCAAGGCTAAGAAGGAAGCGGGGATTATTCATCATAAGGTCTCTGCTCGCGCTGAGCGGAGGGACTGTGCTTGTCAGTCCCGCAGACGAAGCGCATATTGGAATCCAATATCAAGTAACATTGAAACTCACGCTTCGACTGCGCGGCGCTAACGCGCCACTCCGCTACCCTGCGGGTACGATGTCAGCGCGATAAATCTTCATACAACCAGCACGCCACATAATGCTCAGGCTCGGGTTCAAAATCGGGAGGTTCCTTTTCATCGCACAAACCGGCGATGGCTCGCGCACAACGCGGATGGAAGCGGCATCCCTTGGGTGGGTTGACGAGGCTTGGCGGTTCACCCGGTGGCACCTCCTTGAACGTATCCGCATTGCGAGCATCGGGGTCGGATGTTGCGGCGAGCAGCGCCAGCGTATAGGGATGCATGGGGTTATCGAGCAGGCGGCGTGTTTCCGCTTTTTCGATCAGGTTGCCCGCATACATCACGAAGATGCGCCGTGAAAAATACTTCACTGTCGAAAGATCATGTGTGATGTAAATAAAAGACAGCCCATGTGACTCTTGTAAGGCACGCATGAGTTTTAAGATTTCAACGCGCACAGATGCATCAAGCATCGAAACTGGCTCATCGGCAACGATCAGCTTGGGCTCACGCAACATGGCACGCGCAATCACGATGCGTTGTTGTTGCCCTCCGCTCAATGTATGCGGAAATTTCGCTAGAAAATCCTCCACCGGGTGCATCTTCACTTCGCTCATCACCTTGTGAATGCGCGCCAACCGTGTCTCTTTATCTTTCATGCCGCTGATAATGAGCGGTTCCTCCAAAATCTGTTGCACGCTCATAAAAGGCGGCAACGCGCCATATGGGTCCTGCTGGACATAACCGATCTTGAAGCGATACTTCTGCAACTCGTTTCTTTTTAACCCGGATAAATTATCGCCATCGAACATGACATCGCCGCTGGTGGGGATGTTCAACCCAAGGATCGTTTTCATCAAACTGGACTTGCCGCATCCTGACTCACCGACAACTGCCACTGTTTCCCCTTCAGCCAGTTCAAAGCTGACACCATCCACCGCTTTGACGTAGCCCGCGTGACCGAAACCGAATCGGCGCAACTCATACCAGACATGCAAGTCTTTGATGGCAAGCAAGGGTTGAGTTTCTTGTATCGTTGATGTGTTCATCATTACCTCTCGCAATTCGGATATCATGTTGCGCTCCTGGTTGGAATGTCATTGCGAGGAGCGTTCTTTGCGACGAAGCAATCCCCAATCCAATGATGAGATTGCTTTGCAAATTGTGCTCGCAGTGACATTCTATACATACAACCAGCACTTAACTTTGCTTCCATTCCTGGCAAAGACCGGAGGCTCTTCACTGCACTTCTCAAACCGAAATGGACAACGCGCCGCAAACCTGCAACCTTTCGGCAGATCAATAAGGCTCGGCGGTTGACCTGTGATGAACATCGGGTCTGAGTCACTGCGTAAGCGTGGGACGCTTGCCATCAACATTTGGGCATATGGATGAAGCGGCGCGGGGAAGAAATCCTTTGCGTGTCCCGTTTCCACGATCTGACCGGCATACATCACAGCAACCTCGTCCGCCAGCTCGCTGGAAGTGGCAATATCGTGTGTAATGAGGATAAAACTCGTCCCAAGTTCGTGCTTGATGCGTTTGAGCACGTTCATGATGTTGGCTTGGGTGAGAAGGTCGAGGGCAGAAGTCGGTTCATCGAGGACGATCAGGCTTGGGCTTGTCACGAGCGCCATCGCCAGCGCCACGCGCTGGCGCATCCCGCCGCTCAGCTCGAACGGATAGCGATCCACAAAATCGGAAGGCACACCTACGTGCTGGAACATCTTGCGCACGAGTCCGAACGCTTCAGATTTGCTCAACCCCAAATGCGTAATGGCGGGTTCGGCAACCTGATCACCGACTCTGATGACCGGGTTGAGTGAATTCATCGCAGCTTGCGGGACCAGGGATATACCCACCCAACGCACGTTCTGGCGAAACTCCTCGTCTTCATAAGCCATGACGTTGGTACCTTGCAGGAAAACATGACCCTCGTATTTTTCCACGTTGCGCGGCAGGAGCCTGAGCATGGCTTTGGCAAGCGAACTTTTGCCGCAACCCGATTCCCCCAAAACCACAACAGCGCGGTTGGTGTCCAGGTCAAAGTTGACACCGTCGACTGCCTGCACAGTGCCTGAACGGGTTTTGAAGTGTAGAACCAGCTTTTCAATGTGCAGGAGTTTTTGTGGTGTTGTGTTCATATCTCTCTCAACTTGGGATTAAAGATGCGGTCCAGGGCAAAGCCGAGCATGGCGAAACCCAGGCCCGTGATCATAAGTAGCGTTGCTGGTTCCAATATCCAGTAGTAATAACCGCGATACAACGCACCGTTGGAATTGGCGTCTTCGATGATCTTGCCCCATGTAGGCAGCACCGGGTCACCGAGTCCCAGCACGGCAAGGGAGGCCTCCAGAAAAACGAAAGCGGGAACCGAGGAAACCAACCCGGGAATCAGCAGGGGGATCATACGCGGGATGAGATAAAGGAAAACGATGCGAGAACCAGAGGCCCCATAGGCACGCGCCGCCTCGATATACATCGACTCTTTGACCTGCAAAAATATCGAGCGATATCCTTTGATACCGCCGGTAAAGATGCTGAGCACGATCGTCACTCCCAGAATGACCCAGATGCTGCGCGAGTAAAAGGTGCCCACCATGATAAGTATGGATAGGAAGGGCAGAACCAGGTTGATCTCGGTAATGCGTTGTATTAACTCATCGAGCCAGCCGCCATACCATGTGCCTATTGCGGCAATGACCATCGTGAGGATGGATGTGCCAAGCGACGCGATCAATCCAAATGCCAAAGCGACCGGCGTGCCCCACAATAATGGGACCATCAGGTCGCGGCGCGCATGATCGGTGCCTGCCAGCCCATAAACTTGCCCGTGGAAGACGAACTCCACGTCAATATTGGATTTGGGTTCAAACGTTGTGCCGGTGACCAGTAGTTGATATTGACCCTTCAATAGTTTGCCGGTTTCAGGGTCTGAGAACAAGGCAGAGATCACAGACTCTGTCTTGAGGCGGGTCTTCAGTTTGTCATCCTGTGAGAAGCGATAGGTCAGCCTTGGGCTGATGGCCAGATTGGCGACCCTGATCTTTCTTTCGTCAGGGGTCAGCCATTCGATTGAGATGAAAGGTTGTTTTTCCAGATAACTGGATGTGAAATAAATGATCATGTCCTGTGGATAGTAATCATAGGAAAAATCAAAGGTATAGGAAGCTATGGTTGTGGCGGTGCCCTCAGCGCCAGGCGTCACTTCCTTGCTGATGCTTCCATCAGATGTTCTGACGGCAAACGATTCAGCATATTTTTTACTGGAGAAGAAATTGATCCACGCGGGCGGGGCGAACTTTGGATTTTGATACCAAACCTCTTCACCGCCGCGCCATAGACGGATCGCATCGTTATAGGGAATCTTGACCATGGCATAGATCGCAGTGAAGACGAGGAGAAAGACCACCAGTATTCCTGCCACTGCGGAGGGATAATATAGAATTTTCTGCAGGGAATTCTTCCAGGTATTCATAATTAATTGCCGCCTACTTTGACCCGGGGGTCAACCAGAGCGTAGATGAAATCCAATATAAAGACGGTCATCGCCAGCATATAGGCGTAAATGATCGTTGAACCCACAATGATGGGAATATCGTACAAGCCGACAGCTTGATATAATGTGCGTCCCAGACCGGGCCATAGAAAAACGGTTTCGGTGATCGTCGCGCCCGTCCACAGTGTGATGATCAAAAGCGCAAAATTTGTGATGATGTTGGGCAGCGTGGGGCGCAGGATATAACGACGTTCCACATCCCGCGAGGGGAGTCCCTTTGCCTTTGCCATCTCGACATAATCTTCACTCGAATAGATCAGGAAGAACGTCCGGTAGTTATAAATGCTGAGAAAGAACGAACTGATCACCAGGGAAAAAGCTGGCAGGGTCAAATGTTTCAATAAGTTCAGTGAATAATCGAACGGATTCGATGGCGGGGGGGAATCCACCATGCCGCCAAACGGGAGAACTTTCAAGATAGCCGCAAAGAGCAGTATCAAAAAAATGCCGTAAAACCAGGGAGGCACCGCTGAGGTTGGCGAAAGCGCGATGACCAGCTTGTCCCAAAAGTTGCCGTAGCGACGCGAAAGATTGAGGGCAAAAAATATGCTTGAAAAGAACAGAAACAATTGCGAGATCCCCATTAATAAGAGTGTGGCAGGCAGTCGTTCCAGAATAATGAGGCGGACTTGTTTGGATCCGGCATCGCTCGTCATGTTGATGGCGCGCCCTAATTGCAAAGTCAATGCGTTGGACAGATAACGAAAATTCCGTATGGCAATGGGCACGTTCAGTCCCATACGTTTTTCTTCAGCCGCGATCTTATCCTGTATCAGTTTTTTCCGAACTTCCGGGTCCATTTGCTGGGTGGATGGGCGGGCAATGATGCTTTGCGTGACCCGGTCGCGAATCTCACCTTTCATAATGGTGTCCACAAATCCACCCATATTGGCGATCATAATGGTCAGGTAGATGCCGATCACAACGGTTACAAACAAGGTTAACAAGCGCACGACAAAATAACGAGAGATACGCGTCAAGGTGCTGGCGCGGGTCGTTTTTTTGGGGACGACATTTTCCGAGGGTGTTTGGGTGACTACTGCCATAATTTCCTCACAACTGAAGAAGATAGTCTGGAGTAGGGCAGAATGCCCTACTCCAGACTATCGTCAATCGAATGTTTACGTCATGGAACGGCTACAAAATCCAGTGATGTAAAGGATGGAATGGCTACGGGGATCGGCACCACGGCAACTTCGAGCCGTGCGGAACCGGTTGGCAGTTTTGATGTCTCCTCAGGCGTTAATGTGACCTGATACTGACCATCCGCAATGGCTATGGCATCCCCCACGGAGACTACCGTACCCGTTGCATCATACAGGATGTATTTCACCCGCTCAATATCCGATTCAGGATAAGGTTGATCCTTGAAGGTTACGGTTACGTCAAAGACCTCTTCAGTTCCTGATTTGACCTGCCCCGGTCCATCAAGGACAGTCGTTGCCCGTTTGGGTTCACTGAACTGGGACCAGCGATCGGCAAGGTCAATAAAATCGGTGAAGTTCTTTAGAACTGCGGTCTTCTCTGTGGTAAAGACCTTATCCAGATAGTAGGGACCAGTTCCCACCCAGAAGTGACCATGCGCGTCGATACCATTTCTTCAGGTTGGCATAGCGCAGGTCTGCCTCATCTTTGGTAATGTACTCTCCCAATGTGGGCTCGAACGGAATATAGGATTCGCTGAGGCTTGGTCCAGATATTTGGAGAGTATCTCGAGGCTGGGTCCGCCCACCCAACTGGTATTTTCGACCTCATTGGCATCTGATTTGTCTGAGGAATAGGCAAGTTCGCCTGCCGCCTCCGCTAAATTCGATACCGCCAGGATCTGCCAACTGTTCTCGCCTGCAAGCCCGAAGGCTGATTGGGGCCATAGAGGCAGTACGTTCAGTTCAGCATCCGAATAATAGAGATCATTGTAGGCTTCAATGGTCAGTGGGTTGGTGGATGTGATGCGGTATCCTTTGAACGATTCCAACCCAGCATTGATGCTCAACGCAAGCGACTCGTCATAGATGGGGCTTTCCGGTTTGCCCGGGTCAAAACCCTGGATCATGTTCATCACAAAATCGCCAACCGAAAGGGGACTGCCATCATGCCATTTCACAGTCTCGAACAGATCGTCGGGATACACCACGACACTCTTGACGTTGGCTGTCAGACCATCAGGGAATTTTTCAGCGGCGGTAATAAATCTTTGTTCCGTTGCATCCCAGTCTACCCAGGCATCTCCGGGAACTTGAATTTCCGGTTCTGTCTTCACAGCCAACCAATCGAGACTCTGGTGAATCGGCAAACCTTCCTTATAGGTCAGTTCGGCGCTTGCAATGCGTTGCGGATACGCCAGCCCGGTATACGGGTCAGCCATCAAACCACCGCCGCCGTTGATATTGGAGCTGCCCATGGTAGTTGCACGCATCACATTGGCATCCCAGATCCAATTGCTTCCGGCTACCGTATTCCACGGCTGAGTGAAGAGATCGTTCGTGCCTACCTTCATTGTCCCGCCCTCTTTATCCTTGAAGCGCAGGTTATAAGCCCCCACGTTCGTGGATTCGGGACCGGTGGCAAGATCAAAGGTAACCTGCACATCATTCGCATAGGGAGCGTAAGTCTGCTGGTCGATCACCCACACAAAAAGAGAATCTTCCAAAGCAAGCTCAAGCGCTTTTGCCATTGCGGCATCGCGTGCCCCTTTTTCAACATACTTTCCCTGTGCCAGATCATCGCCAAGTTTTTGGAATTCAGGATCAGACACGTTCGAGATATAAGGTTCGCCCGCCTGAATACTGGTATTCAAATAACTCTGCTGGAGGTTGGACAATTCATCCCGTAATGAGCCGAGACCGGAAACACCATATCCAGCGGTATACATATTCCATTGACCGTCTGCTCCTGCAGTTCCCAGCCAGATGGGGAAGACTTCTGAGGAGGTCTTATATTGGCGGTCGACCGTAAAGCCAACGCTTTCCAACTGGTTGGATACATAATCGCCGATCGGCTTGCGCGTGCCGTCACCATCGGAACGGATCAGGAATGCCAATGAGACCGGTTTGCCGTTGAACTGCCATTTTCCATCTGCACCCATTTCCGCACCCATACCGGGCATTTCAGCATCGATGACTTCCTTCGCTTTCTCGAAATTGTAGGCATATTTGCTTTCCAATGCACGGGCAGTATCGATCAAGTTGGTATATTCCACCAGTTGGGTTGTGATGGGAAGGAGCTTCGGCAATGACCCGCCTGCAAAAATTTCCTGATTGACATAGTTACGGTCGATCAACCAGTTCAACGCTTCGCGGATCTTGCGATTCGAGAAAGGGTTCAGAACCGTCGTATCTGTAAACACGGCGGGATTCAAGCTGATCCCGTAATAACCACCCAATGATTGTGTGCTCGACAAACCTGCATCCTTGATGGCCGGATAGGCATCGGAGGCAAGATTGAACGAAAAGAAGTCAATTGTGCCAGCCTGAATTTGTGACACAGCGGAATCGCTTGACACAACTGAAAAATCGATCTCATCCAGCCAGCCGCCGTGGCGTTCTGTATGCGGCATGGCAGGTTCCTCGGTCATGACCGGTTCTGCCGTTGCGGCAGGTTCTTCCGTCATCACCGCCGGGGCTTCCGTGGCAGTTGCAGTGGCGGCAGGCGCGCATGCCGCCAGGATGATGCTGAATACTACTACGCAACTGAAGACGTAATATAGATTTTTAACTTTCATGTCTCTTCTCTCCTTATAATGAGTTTGATTTTGAAAGGCGTTATCCATGATTCATCAATACGGCGGCACCTCCTTTGCTGACAATGGAGAGAGGCGGAAATCAGGCTGCGTAGACCCGAACTCCGCCTCACCTTCCAATGAGTTGCTTTCTTTGAGGAGATATTTTGAAAGCAATAGATCAGCCATGCCGATCTGCTCACATCATACGTACTAAGAGCAAATCAAGCATCCGTCTGTACAGGTGTTTCCCATCCCCTGTTGTGATGCTTTGTCATCCATCATTAGGCAGGGTACAGCCAGTCGCCCTGGAACGTGCAAGATGTGCAAAAACCCCTCGATGGAGGGGTATCGAATCGGTTTGCTTGCAGAATAAAATGAATGGGTTATGTACTATACTAGGCGTATGAAAAGACGGATAACAATGGTCTTGCCCCGATTTTTGGGATTCATTCTCACCCTCACACTGGCTTCATGTGGGAGTGGAAACCCGCGTCCAGCGACGCTTGAGGCTGATTCCGCGCCGACCAGCCTGCCCTCCGCTCCGATCCGTGAACAGGAAATCTCCCTCCCTGAAGTGTGTGAATGCGTCCTGCGTTTCGACCAGATCAGCATTGAACAGGGGCTATCCCAGAGTTCTGTACGCACCCTCTTTCAGGATAGCCGGGGCTTCCTCTGGTTTGGCACCGAGGATGGGCTCAATCGTTACGACGGCTATACCTTCAAGATTTTCAAACCAGACCCAGATATCCTGAATAGCTTGAGTGACCGTTGGATCACGTCTATTGTCGAAGACCAGCAGGGTTATTTATGGATTGGCACCCGGCAGGGCGGCTTGAATCGCTATGACCCGCATACAGAACAATTTATACAATTCCACCACGATGACGCAAATCCAGCCAGCCTGAACGACGATCATATCAACACGCTTTTCATCGATAAAGCAGGTAGTCTGTGGATCGGCACTCCCAGCGGGCTGGACCATTTCCTGCGCGAACCGGATAATTTTGTTCACTACATATATAACCCGAACAACCCCAATGGTTTAAGTGGGCAAAAGGTCATGGTAATTTATCAGGATCGCAGAGATCGCTTTTGGATCGGTACCACTGATGGAGGGTTGGATGTCTTTGACCCCACCAAAGGGATTTTCACCTCCTACCAGCATAACTCAGACGATGAGAACACGCTGAGCAATAATCGCGTTACTGCCATTGTGGAAGATGACAATAGTGTTTTATGGGTGGGTACACAAAAAGGTTTGAACCGTATCAACCTGGCGAACGGGTTGGTGACACGCTTCCTCTCGGGCAGGTTGGAACCTCTCAGCCCGGCCAGCGACAACATCAATGCCCTCTATTTTGACCGTTCCGATAATTTATGGGTGGGTACGAATGCGGGTCTTGACCGGCTCAGCAGGGATGGTTCCCGCTTTATCCATTATTACAACGACCCATCCTTCCAAAAAAGTTTAAGCAACAATCATGTTCTTTCCATTTTGGAAGACAAGGGAGGAGTGTTGTGGTTTGGCACCTATGGCGGTGGAGTTAATAAATATGACCGGGGGCGTGATAAATTCGCCTACTTCCGAAATGAATTGGGCAACCCCAACAGCTTAAGCGGGAATCTGATCTTTCCCATCCTGATCAATCGATATGGAAGCGCATGGATCGGGGCATACGGAGATGGGCTAAATCTCATTAACTGGCTTTCCGGAGAGGTCACGCGCTATAGTAATGATCCTCAGGATTCAAATAGCATCAGTTCCAACGAACTTTTATCGCTCACCTTTGACTACGAAGGCATGATTTGGATCGGAACGACCAATGGACTGGATAAGTTCAACCCGTCGGAACAATGTCTTTACACATTATCGTTCCAATACCGATGATCCCAACAGTCTGAGTTCCAACTTTATTTACACGGTATTCCAGGACAGCCAGAATGTGTTATGGGTGGGAACCAGTGCTGGTTTGGATCGGTTCGACCGCAAGACCGGTAAATTTATTCATTACCTTCCCAATCCAGATGATCCCAACGCATTGAGCGGCAGTAATGTGGATGTGATCTACGAAGACAATAAAGGCACATTATGGGTGGGCACATTCGAAAGCGGACTCAACCAGTTTGACCGTGAGACGGGAATCTTCAAACAGTATCGCTACAGTGCACAAAACAGGCAGAGCCTGAGCAATGACTCCATTCTCTCGATCTATCAGGACAGCGAGGATCGTCTGTGGATTGGTACGGCTGGCGGCGGATTGAACCAATATCATCCCGGAACCGATACTTTCACCTACTTCCTCGAAAAGGATGGGTTATCCAACGGTGTGGTGTACGGCATTCTTGAAGACGCCAATGGACTATTTGTGGATGAGCACCAACTATGGGCTCTCTCGCTTCGACCCTGAGACCAAAACCTTCCGGAATTTTGATGCAGGCGATGGTTTGCAAAGCAACGAATTCAATATGGGCTCCTATGCAAAAAGTGAGAGCGGGTTGTTCTATTTTGGCGGCATCAACGGTATGACTGTTTTTGATCCGCTCAAGATCGCAGATAACCCCGTGGCGCCACAGATCACATTGACATCGCTTTCACAGGATGGCAAGCCGCTCGAGATCAATTCCACAGCAGAGACTGTTCAGCACATCACCTTGAAATGGCCCCAAAACTCATTTGAATTTGAATTTGCCGGACTAAGCTATAACCAGCCTCTCAAAAACAAATATGCATACATGCTCGAAGGTTTTGACAGCGGCTGGAATTACATCAATACAAAACACAACGGACGTTACACCAACCTGTCAGGCGGAACGTATACATTGCTATTAAAAGCCTCCAACAGTGATGGAGTTTGGAGTGGAACGCCTGAACGCATCACGGTCACTGTCATTCCGCCCTTCTGGCAAACGTTATGGTTCCGTGTATTGTTGGGCTTCTTTACCGTTGCTGTGGTTGCGGGCGGCATCCGCTTGCGTACCAAGGCGGTGCAGGATCGTAACCGCGAATTGGAGCGCCTCGTTCGAGAGCGCACCAGTGCGCTTGAAAAACGCAGTCAGGAAATTCAAGCGCTCTACCAGGCGGACGAAAGAATCCTACGCAATGTCAGTTTGAATCAGGTCTTCCAGACGCTGGTAGATGTGGCGGTGGATATGCTCAACGCAGACCGCAGTGTGGTCTTTGCGTGGGATGAAAAGAAAACCAAGGTTGTCCCGCGTGTCAGTCACGGCTTTTCAGCGGAAACGCTTAAGGTTATGGAGTTCGCAAAAGGCGAGGGCATTGTTGGGGAAGTGCTTGAAACCGGGAAGCCTGCTATCGTCAGGCATATCAACCCCAACGACTTCCGCCCGGATGTACGCGCCGCGCTGATCGCGGAGGGCATCCGTTCCTTTGTGCACCTGCCCATTATTGTTGATCATAAAGTTGCTGGCGTGTTCAATGTGGGCTTTACAAGACCCGACCTGCTGGGCGATGACGCCATGCGTCTTTTCTCTGCATTGACTCACCGCGCTTCGATCTCCATTGCCAATATGGAACTTTTTGAGCAAACGAAAGACCTGGCAGTGATGGAGGAAAGAAACCGCCTGGCGCGCGACCTGCATGATAGCGCCAAACAAAAGGCATTCGCGGCGCTCGCGCAGCTTGGCACAGCAATAGGCATTCTGAATGGTAATGGGAATGCTGTATCGATACATCTCAACGAAGCGGAGAATCTGGTCTCGGATGTGATCCAGGAGTTGACTTTCCTCATTCAGGAGATCTATCCCATGGCGCTTCAGGAAAAGGGATTGGAAGCCGTCCTGCGTGAATATATCTTTGAGTGGGAAAACCGCAACGATATTACGGTTCAGCTTGCCACTCGTAATGGGCGGACGTCTACCGCTGGCAGTGGAGCAAGCCATCTACCGCGTGACGCAGGAATCGCTGGCGAATGTAGCGCGTCACAGCAAGGCTCATCGGGTGGATATATCGCTCGTGTACAATGATGACTCTGCACAACTTTCCATCTCAGACGATGGCTGTGGGTTTGATACCGAGAAAAGACCACAGGGTATGGGGTTACGTTCCATTCGGGAGCGTGTGAGCAGTATTCATGGGACGGTACAGATCCAGAGCGCCCCGGGGAGCGGCACAAGGATCATTGTTCAGGCGCCCATCAAAGGTTAAGAAAGAGGCGAAGATGCGTAGAAATAGTCAAACTGAATCGGTCGGCGTCCTGATCGTGGACGATCATGAAGTCGTTCGGAATGGAATCCGTTCGTATCTTGAAACGGTTTCTGATTTTACGGTGGTGGGCGAGGCGTCTTCGGGGGAGGAGGCTGTCAAGTTGGTGATGGAGCTGATCCCGGATATTGTTTTGCTCGATTTGATCATGCCGGGCATGGACGGTGTGGAGACGACGCGCCGCATCAAGCAGATCAGCCCGCGCACGCAGGTGGTGGTGCTGACTTCGTATCACGAGGATGTGCATATCTTCCCGGCGTTGAAGGCGGGCGCGATCTCGTACATTTTGAAGGATATGAAGATGGAAAAGCTGGTGGATGCGTTACACCGTGCGGCGCAAAAAGAAGTGACGTTGCATCCGCTGGTGGCGGCACGCGTCCTGCAGAACATCCGCAGTGATAACAGCGAGGAACAACCGTTATTTACCGAGTTGACCGAGCGTGAGTTGGATGTGTTGCGTTTGATCGCAAATGGGATGACGAACAGTCAGATCGCGGAGAAGCTGGTGATCAGCGAGAACACGGTCAAGGGACATGTGAGTAATATCCTGAGTAAACTGCATTTGGCGGACCGCACGCAGGTGGCGGTCTATGCCTGGCAGAGGGGGCTTGTGAACCGGGAGCAGATGGAGAAGAAGTGAATTACTCTCGCGCTGAACGGAGCGAGCCGCCAGGCGAGTGTAGACGAAGCGCAGGTAAGCAGGAAAGTTAAATTTCTTTGCTTATATGTGGTTTCGATACGGCGGCTATCGCCGCCTACTCAACCACCGGAGTTTTTTTGAAACCTGCGCTTCGTCTTCGCCGCCAACGAACGGCGGCTCCGCTACCCTAAAGGGTACGATGTCAGCGCGATGAATCTACTCTCCAATATTCCCCTCCGCCACCTTCGCGTTCCATCAACCCGAAACCGATCAACTCGCGGCGTAGTGTCGCGGTATCTTCGTGATAGCCTGACAATATTTCATTGACGCGCTTTTCGCTGTATCGTTTTCCCACTTCAAACGCTTCCACAATATAACGAAGCACGGCTTCGAGTTTTTTCTGTTGAGCAGGGATGGTCTTCAAACTTCCGTCGCGCCTGGTGAAGTCTTTGATCACTTTGTTATCGTAGGCACCTGCGTCCACTTTGGAAGCGACAGAGGAAAGTTCCTCCTGCGAGAAGATGCTGCGTGATTTTTCCTCCAGCACTTTTTTATCCAATTGATAGACGCTGTAATAACTCTCGGCGCGCGATTGCACCAATCCCGCCTGGGATAGCTTGGTAAGATGATGCGAAACCGTGGGCGGTTTGAGCTTCAAGAGCGCGGCAAGTTCCTCCACGCTATAGGATTTTTCCGCCAGCAGACCGACGATCTTGAGTCGGTTGGGGTCCGCGAGGGCTTTGAAGAAGGTGACGAGTTCTGTGTTTGAGTCTGTCATTTTTTTATTATTACTCGGTGGTCGAGTAGCGATAGCGTATCGAGACCACCACTAGACCATTATTACGTTTGCTTACTGGTGGTTTCGATACGCCTTACCACGCTTCGACTTCGCCACCAACGAACGGCGGCTCCGCTCAGCGCGACAAGGCTACTCAACCACCGAATTGTAATGACGAGTTAGGCTTCACGAATTCGATCATTGAGGTTGTAGCCGCGCTCACCAAAGGGTTGAAGTTTTTCCAGCCATATCTCTTCGAGCAGTGTCAATTCGTCTTTGAGATTGAAGTTCGGGGAATCTATAACCTTCACTTCCTCCAGAATTTCAAAGACGAACTGTTCGGGACCCAATTCGTCCCAATCCTTTTGGAGCGACTTATTGGGATGACTGCCGATCTTGAGCATGAATTTGTGGCGGTTCAATGGTCCTTCCAGATTTAAACTGCTACCCAGTAAAACCTTTCCGTTTGCAATGTTCTTTATCTGATAAACACCGGAAGGTTTTACGCGTTCTTTATATTCTCTGTGAATGTCTTTTCTTGATTTTGTTTTATTTTCCATAATATTTTCCAGACTACTCGGTGGTCGAGTGGGCGAAGCCCGTATCGAGACCACCAGTTATCAAAAGCAATTTTGTAACAAGAAACTCTTTGCTTATTGGTGGTTTCGACGCTTCGACTTCGTTCGTCGCATCCTTCGACTTTGGGGCATCGGCTTGCACTCAGCCCCTCCGCTCAGGATATGCGCTCCTCACTCCGCTCAGCGCGATGTCATTACTTTACTCTCCAATACCTCGACCCATCGCCTTCGCGCGCCATGAGATTGTGATCCACGAGGTAGCGGCGGAGGGCGGCGGTGTCGACGTGGAAGCGGCGCAGGATGGTGTTGACTTCCTTCTCGGTGTAGTTTGCGTCGAACTCGAACGCGTCCACGATGAAGTTGAGGATGATGAGCAGTTTGTTTCCCATCGGCGGGATTTGCTTGAGCGTGCCGTCCGCATTGAGGAAGTTCTTCAACACCTTGCGGACATCCTCCTTCTTTTCATCCTTCGCATCATAGGCGGGACGTTTGCCCTGCAAACTCCCCACGCGCAAGGGACTCGATGCCCTTCTCGTTCAGGTCGTAGACTCCATCCGTTTCACTGACGACACCTACATGCACGAGAAAAGACAGGTGATTGAACACATCCCGAATGGGGAGGTGCAACTGCTCGGCGATCTCCGCCTGTGTAGCCCGCCCGCGAGCCAGCACACCGATGACGCGTAACCGCTCGGCAGACGCCATGGCTTTGACAAAATTCAAGACTTCAGGTTGTGGCTCCATTTTGCTCTCTTACATCTAATTCGATAAATATCGAATTAGATTTTAACTGGGAATTAATGGGTGTCAAGGCTGAACAAGTAGACAGAATCAACCTCAAGTTGAGAATGAAGCGAACCTCCATCAGGTATAATGTCCGCATGACATTATTTTTTGGAGGTGCTTAGTGGATCAGTCAAAGCACGCTTTTTTTGAGGGGAAGATCGTCCCGTTATCGGATGCAAAGATCAGCATTGCTACGCATGGCTTTTTATATGGTACAGCTGTATTTGGCGGCATGAGATCATATTGGAATGAAGAAAAGAAACAACTTTTTGTTTTTCGCCCCTATGATCATTTCCGTAGACTCTTACATTCGTCAAAAATGATGGCGATGCAAACCAGTTACGATGAAGAGAGCCTGATACAACTCACGCTTGATCTGCTCCGCACCGATAACTGGCAACAGGACATTTACATGCGTCCCTCCTTTTACAAGGCGGATTTGGGTATCGGTGTGAAATTGCATGACCTGAAGGATGAGTTCTGCATGTTCGTGCTTGCGTTCGATAAATATGTCAAAAATGATACGAACGCGCATGTCACCGTTTCATCCTGGCGGCGCATTGACGATAATGTCATTCCCGCGCGCGGCAAAGTTTCGGGTGCATATGCAAATTCTGCGCTCATCAAAACGGACGCCAACCGTGCAGGCTTTGACGAGGCGCTGGTGCTGGATAACAACGGACATATCTCTGAGGGTTCGGCAATGAATATCTTTATGTTGCGCGACGGCGTATTAGTCACACCGCCCATCACCGACAACATCCTGGAAGGCATTACGCGCAGATCGGTCATCGAACTGGCGCGCAACGAACTTGGATTGGAAGTTGTGGAACGCTCGATCGACCGTACAGAGGTTTTCATCTCGGAAGAGATGTTCATGACCGGCACTGCCGCGCAGATCACGGCAGTGACCAAGGTTGACCACCGTCCCGTGGGCGCCGGTGTAATGGGACCTGTTACAACAAAACTGCGCACCCTGTATGAAGATATATTGCGCGGAAAGAACAAAAAATACGAACATTGGAATGTAGAAGTATAGGAAAACAAAGAGACTGTCACCGCTTTCCGAAAGTGACAGTCTCTTTTTACATCTGAAAATTTATCGATTTTGTTTGAAGCGTACGATCACCAGATTTTTTGCACAATCGTTATAGGTCGTCAGTTCAACCTTATCTGAAAGGGGAACATTGCTCTGATCCACAAGTTGAATATAGAGGGTCTTCGTCGAAGATACGGGTGCATCACCAAGGTAGAATTCAAACCCCGATTGACCATATTCCGGGGTGACGCCGCTCACTGTTGTGAGATCAACCGACTTTCCGTTTAAAAATCCACGCAATACGACCACCGTCCCGAATATTTGACTGCCATTTGTATCCACCACTGTCCCGCCGATCCCTGCCCAATTACAACCCAATTCGGGATGAATGACCGTGCTTGCCACAGTGGTAGTGGAGATCGCCGTAAATGGCGCTTTGGGTGTACTGGTGGGTTTGGCGGTATTAGTGGGCTTGGGTGTTTTCGTTGGCGGAACAAGCGAGAAGGGCGTATCGGTAAAGATCGCAGTAAATGTGGGGCGCGGTGTATTGCTGGGGGTCAACACCAGTGTGGGGCTGGCTGTCCATGTGGGTTCCAGTTTGATGGGAGCCGGAGTCTCGGTGGGGGATTGAGGGGCAAACAGTTCACTACCGGGCTGTAAAAAATTAAATTGCGAATCAGGGTTGAAAATGACAAGTGCAAAATAGCCTGCCAAACATGCAGTGATAACCAATACCAGGATCGAAAGCATATCCCAGATTTGCATAGGGGGTCTTGATCGGTTTTGATTGTAATTGCTCATTTACATTGCTCCATATATACAGCGCTTCGCCTTCATCACGGTTAATTCTGGTCGAAAGATTTTGCCTGATGAATGATAAAGAAATCATTTATTGGCTGCGCTTATCGTCAGTCTTGTGCGAGCGTGCTGCCTCGTTACGGTGCAAGCATCACCTCAGCCTGTTGTTTTTGTTGTGCGACCCAGTTCTTCAAAGCCAGTTCCTGTAAGGTCAAATAGGCATCCGGTGAAAGCATTCTGTTCGGGTCACGCGCAAGAATTCGTACAATATGGAATCCCACATCAGTGGTGATTACATCGCTATATTGACCGACCTCCAAGCCGAAAGCTGCGTCTTCGATCTGCTTGTTCAGCAGATAACCACGCGGTACCCAACCAAGGTCGCCGCGGGTGAGTGGGTCGGCTTTCAACGCCAGTTCATCGAAATCGGCTCCGCCATTCAATTGCAGGAGGAAACTCTGAGCGGTGTCCAAATTATAGAGCAGAATTTGCTGGACGTGTACCTGCTCTACGCTATCAGGGACATTTGAAATAATCTTGTCACGCATCCAAGCCGATTCTGCGCCACGCCTCAAAGCGGACCGAAAGTCCTGCTCACTGTACCCATGCTCTGCCTGCCACTTTGAGAGCGCATCCGCACCACCGATCTTTGCCGCGAGGGACTCCACGCGTGCCTGTAAGGCGGCATCATCCAGCGCGAATCCATTTGTACGTGCCGCTTGCGCAAGAAGTAATTGAGCGACAAAATCCTGGATCACTGTGTCTGTTGCCTCGGCAGAAGAGACAGTTTTACCTAATGTGGTTTGTGCGGCTGTGTATCGCGCCACTTCCGAATTCAATTCGGAAAAAGTTATGCCCTCTCCGTTTACAGTGAGAGCCATGGGTTCAGAGGTGGGAGTGGGAGGCACGGATGTAAACGTCGGCTCGATTTGTGTTGGAGCAGGCTGGGGGCTGGAAAGAGAGGCGCATGCGGAGAGTCCGAGTACAGTGCATAGGATCAAAAGTATCCGCAGGAAAGGTTTGGGTTGGGAAAACATCGCCCCGTATTATACGTTAAAAACGTTGGGACACAGCGTCGCTGTGTCCCAACAAAATTCCTGGGTAATTCTAGTAATCCATACCGCCCATGCCGCCAGGAGGCATGGCAGGGGCCTTGTCCTTCTCGGGCAAGTCGGTGATGAGCACATCTGTGGTGAGGATCATCGCGGCGATGGAAGCGGCATTTTCGAGCGCGCCACGCACAACCTTGACCGGGTCGATGACACCGGCCTGGATCATATCCACATACTTGCCGGTGAGCACGTTATAACCGATGTTCTTGTTGCCCTTCTCTTTCGCGGTGCGGCGGACGGTATCGATGATGACGGAGCCATCCTGACCGGCGTTGGAAGCCAGCTTGCGGATCGGGGCTTCGAGCGCCTTGCGGACGATGTTGACGCCGACCTGCGCTTCTTCATCATCAGCCTTGAGTTTCTCAAGTTTGACGGAAGCATTGATGAGGGAGATTTCACCGCCGGGTACGATGCCTTCTTCAACTGCCGCGCGGGCAGCAGAGAGCGCGTCTTCGACGCGGTGTTTCTTTTCCTTCATCTCGGTTTCGGTCGCGGCGCCCACACGGATGATGGCAACGCCGCCGCTCAACTTGGCAAGGCGTTCCTGAAGTTTTTCCTTGTCATAGTCGCTGGTGGAGCGGTCGATCTCGGCGCGGATTTCCTTGATGCGTCCTTCGATCTCGCTCTTCTTCCCCTTGCCGCCGATGATGGTGGTGTTCTCTTTGTCAGAGACAACCTTCTCAGCGCGACCCAGGTCTTGCAGGGTGGCGGTTTCAAGTTTGCGACCGGTCTCTTCGGAGATCACGGTGCCACCGGTGAGGATGGCAATATCCTGCAACATAGCCTTGCGGCGGTCACCGAAGCCGGGGGCTTTGATCGCGAGCACGTTCAACATGCCGCGCAGTTTGTTCAATACGAGGGTGGCGAGGGCTTCACCGTCAACATCTTCAGCAATGATGACGAGTTCGCGCTTGCCGATCTGAACGAGTTTCTCGAGCAAAGGAACGATATCCTGTGCGGCAGAGATCTTCTTCTCGTTGATGAGAACATACGCGTCGGAGATCACGGCTTCCATTTTGTCGGAGCTGGTGATGAAGTAAGCGGAGAGGTAACCTCGGTCGAACTGCATACCTTCAACAAATTCCTGCTCGAACTGCATGGATTTGGATTCTTCAACGGTGATGACGCCGTCTTTACCGACCTTGTCCATCACGTCAGCGATCAAGTTGCCGATCTCTTCGTCCGCCGCGGAGTTGGTCGCAACAGAGGCGATCTCTTCCTTGGTATCGATCTTGACCGACATCTTGCGGAGTTCTTCCACAACGGTGGCGGTCGCCAATTCAATGCCATGTTTGATGAACATTGGGTTGAAACCGGCTTCGAGAGCCTTGAGACCTTCGTTTACGATGGCATGCGCCAAAACGGTGGAGGTGGTGGTACCATCACCGGCGATGTCGTTGGTCTTTTGGGCGGCTTCCTTAAGAAGCTGGGCGCCCATGTTCTCAAACGGATCTTCGAGTTCAATTTCCTTCGCGACGGAAACGCCGTCGTGTGTAACCGTGGGGGAGCCGAATTTGCGGTCTACCGCCACGTTGCGTCCTTTCGGACCGAGAGTTGCACCAACCGCATTTGCAACGGTATTCATACCGATCTTGAGCTTGCGGCGGGCGTCTTCTGCAAAGACAAGTTGTTTAGCAGCCATTTTTCATTCCTCCAGAATTAGCCTTCGACCACGGCTAGAATGTCGCTTTCGCGCAGGATGAGCAATTTCTTGCCATCCACTTTTACTTCGGTGCCGGAATATTTTGCATACAGCACCTTGTCGCCAATTTTTACTTCCATGGCAATACGATTTCCCGCTTCATCGCGGTCGCCCGGACCTGACGCCAGGATCTTGCCTTCCTGGGGTTTCTCTTTGGCGGTTTCGGGAAGGATGATGCCGCCGGCAGTTATATCTTCCTGCTCGATCGGTTCCACGATCACACGTCCGCCAAGGGGCTTGAGTTTCAACTTACTTGCCATCTTGATGCCTCCTGATAGGGTTTGAATTTTTGCGATTTTGAATAATCACGAAATTAGCACTCACGCTGTCCGAGTGCTAATTCCAATCTTACCTATTTCATTAGGTCAAGTCAAGGGGATACTAAAAACTCTTACAAAGCTCTGATACAGGCGCTAGTCGTACTGCGATATTTTGCATCTTTACAAAATAATCGAGCAATAAAATTCTGAGGAAAAGCCCAAAGTTAACCACGGAGACACCCAGTCACGGAAATTTAAAAAGGCTTTCTACCCTTCTGGCACATATCTGTGTCTTCGTGTCTCTGTAGTTCGAAACGGGTTTCAGGGATTGCTCGGTTTAATTATTAATCTGCAATATATCGCAATACCACAACAGTAGCGACATAAATGTCGCGGTACGTTTAATTACGGATACGTTGGCGTGGCGGTCGCTTCTTCCATCACATCCAACGCCTCGGTCGCGACCGAGGAAACCGGCGCGCCATCACTAGCCAATGACTCACAAATGGACTCTCCCGCCTCAACAATACTTATAATGGTCTGGCGTCCGTCCGCGTAGGCATCCGGGTTGGCGCTGAGTTCGTTCCGAACTTCGCTTAACACCTGCATTGCCTGTCCACATTTGTTATCAGCCGGGCGGCTCAGAGCCGCCAGCACCGACCCATAGGTATAGTAATAGACGATCGTGTTCGGGTTGATTGCCTGTCCCGATACTTCAACGGATTAATGGGATTCTCATCCAAGGTCGGGATAACATTTATCAAGTCCGCGCCCCAGACAAGAATCTTCACCATCGACATCCATACGTCGCGCACTCAAATGAAAAAATGGAGCCTTCATAATTTCGCGAACGGAAATATACGACTCCCAATTGTCCATAAATATCGGCGTTGTTTGGCTCGAACTCCAACGCCTTTTGCACATTGCGTGCCGCAGCAAAGTATTCACCCAATTGGGAGTATGTTCGTGCGATGGAAAGATAGGGAGTGGGGTCCTTTACTTCGATCTGTTCGTTGATCTTCGCGGCTTTGTCGAAATATTCCAGTGACTTTTCATACACCGGACGTGCTAGATTCAACATTTGGGTATTTCAAAAGCAAGACGACGATAATTTGCGCCTGCCCTTAAATAAAGGAATGTAAAATTTGGCGCCAGTTCAATGGCTTTATCGTACTCGGTGATCGCCAGGTTATATTGACCGAGCGTTTCAAGGAGATAAGCATTCACGCGATGGACATCCATTTGATCGGCGTCTCTGCGTTGGAGCGCCAGGTCGATGTATTGTTGTGCCTGGTTCCATTTCTGTTGGTCTAAAAGCACTTCGGCATAATAAGCGAGTGCAAGCGTATTGGCGCTATCCAGTTGCTGGGCGCGTAACGCTTCCTTTTCGGCGTCAGTCAAAAAGGTTTGAACTTGTTGCAGGTCGTCTGCATAGATGGACGAGTCTGCGTTCCAATCCAGCGTGAAGGCAAGGATGGCGTGTGCCGTGCTATCGTCGGGTGCAAGCTCCACCGCCTTATTCGCTGAGTCGAGCGCTTCCAGTAAACGCGTTTTCTTTTCATCTTTGGTGATCTTGAAAGCGGACGAATACGTTTGTATGCGCGCCAGCTTGCTCCAGATTTGGGCGTTGTTTGGGTCGACGCGCACAGCTTCCTGGTAGGCGAGGATCGCCGCCTCTAATTTTCCGGCTGTAAAGTTTGCATCACCCTCCATCGCGTACGAGTCCACGGCTCGTGTGGGGGTTGGCGTTGCCTGAAACAAAGGTTTGATCTCACCCTTACTCATCTGTTGCAGCATCCAGACTAAGCCAAGGATCATCACAACCCACAGGAACATGCGATAGATGTTCGACTGCGGTCTGCGATTAAAGAGGGGACGGCGTGGGGATACGTTCATTGTGATGGGGTGGCAGTAATAACTTCTGATGGATCTGGGGTGGCAGTATCCGCTGGCGGGCTATTAAGGTTTTCCGAACAAATGTTATTGATCTCATCTGCGGCAGATACGGCGGTCTCATTCGCTGGAATACGGGACTGTATCATTTGTGCGATGGTGATTGCCTCCCCACATTGATTCAGGCGAGCCAAGGCCAGCCCATAGGTGTAATAATATTCCGCCACAAGGATATCGTTGACAAGCGGTATGCCTGTGATCTCCACACCCTCTTCGGTCGTACCTCCGTAGATCGTATATCCTAATTGCTGGACGGCTTCGGGCCATCGGAAATTCTGATAGTACATCACCCCCAAATTGCCGTGCAGGCTGGCATCATCGGGTCTGTCTGCGAACAGCCGTCTCCCCATATTGTATGGCTTTCTCATACTGACCGATCGTTGCATAGGTACGTGAAATATACAGGTCCGGGAGAGAGTCGCCGGGATTAAGTGTATCTGCAATGGTGAACTCTTGTACAGCCTCATCATATACCTGCAACTGGCGATAATTGCGCCCCAACTCCATATGCAGGGTGGGGATATTCGGATTGAGCTTGATTGCCGCCTGAAACTCCGCAATCGCCTCTTCATAATTGGCTGTCGCCTCCAGGATCAATCCGCGCGCGCGATGGGTTTCCAGGATATTGGGATCAAGCCCCAATGCAACGCGTGACTCATCTGCCGCTTTTTGATAATTATCGAAACCTGAATCGATCAATATCTCCACGTTATAGGCATGGGCATACGCATTATTGGGATCAAGGCGAAGAGCCTCTTCAATCGAGCTCAACGCCTCTGAGTTCTTATCTTCCTGAAAGTCCAAAGCCCAGGCGCGCACGGCATGAGCCATGGCGTTATTCGAATTCAACAACAACGCATTCTCAGCGTTTGCCTGTGCCTCTTCATACTGACCGGCAAACACCTGTGTGCGCGCCAATGCAACATACAAAGTGGAATCTTGCGGCGAGGAGTTGATCGCTTGTTCGTAGGCATCAATCGACTGAAGCAGTTTTCCCTCTTTAAACAGGGACTCTGCTTCTGTCACAAACGATTCCGCCGAACGGGTAGCCGTGGGTGTCGCTTCAAATGGATTTTCGGCGTTCGGGACAATAATCGCATCGAAGTAATACCCAAAACCGATCACTAATATTAAGATTGCCCAGGCAAAATAATTTGGGCGTCTTTTACGGCGTTTCATGCTCCACTTACTGCTTCTCGGTAAATACATGGATTCATATTACCATTTGCAGCAATGCCATGCAAGTTGGTTATACTGCTTGTCTCATCAGCGGCTAAACTTTGTTTAAGGATGCCGCGCTTCGTAATTTGTCCCTTATCTTATGCTAAAATGCCTCCATGCAATTTGAGATATTTACCCTTCTGCCCGAAATCTTCCCTCCCTATCTCGAATCAAGCATCCTCAAACGCGCCGCCCAACGGGGATTGATTGACGTGCGCGTCCACAACATCCGCGACCATACACACGACAAACACCACACCACCGACGATACGCCCTATGGCGGGGGAGGCGGTATGGTGATGAAACCGGAACCCGTTTTTGAAGCTGTGGAATCTGTCTTGGGAATCGCTGCGCCTCAAACTCAGCCGGTTACTGTTCCCGTTATCCTGTTAACGCCTCAGGGACGCGTCTTTAGCCAGCGCGTGGCTGAAGAATTATCCCGTTATGAAAAAATCGCCCTGCTCTGCGGCCGTTACGAAGGCGTGGACGAACGCATCCGCGCGCATCTCGTCACGGATGAAATCTCCATCGGTGATTATGTCCTTACCGGCGGCGAGCTGCCCGCGCTGATGATCATCGACGCGGTCTCGCGTCTCCTCCCCGGCGTACTCGGCGACCCCACCGGCGCAGAAGACGACTCACACTCCATGGGCTTGCTGGAATATCCACACTACACCAAACCACCTGAATTCCGCGGTTGGAAAGTGCCAGAAATTCTTGCCAGCGGCAATCACGCCAGGATCGAACAATGGCGCCGTGAGCAGGCATTAACCCGCACCTTCAATAAAAGGCCTGACATGTTGGAAAAAGCAGAATTAAGCGAAGCGGATTTGAAATATGTCGAAAGTCTAAAGTCAAAGGTCGGGAAAGCAGACGTTTGACCCAAGACCTTTAACTCAAAACCTGGAGGCAACATGAAATTCAACTATGGCAGGATATTTCTGCTTGGCTTTGGTTTCTTTGGTGTCAGCGTCTTGAACGCGTTATATAATTCCTACGTCCCTGATTTTCTTCAAAGTAAATTTAATCTCCCGTCCGATATCATTGGCATCTTTATGGCGCTTGATAATATCGCGGCGCTGTTTATTCAGCCTGTGGTAGGCGTCTGGTCAGACCACATCCGCACGCGTATTGGGCGGCGTATGCCTTTTATCTTGATCGGAGTTCCTGTTTCGGCGGCGGCATTTGGTTTCATCCCCATCGCATCCATTCTGCCTTTTTTTGTTGCGAGCACAACTTCATTCTTCCTCGCCATGGCTTTTTGGCGCACTCCCGTTGTTGCATTGATGCCTGATATTACGCCATCTCCCAATCGTTCACAGGCAAATGGCATCATCAACTTGATGGGTGGAGTTGGCGGCATCATTGCCTTCCTCGCAGGCAGTTCGTTATATAAGATCAACCCCGCGCTGCCATTTTGGGTTGGGTCAGCGCTGGTGATGGTCGCGGCATTCTTGGTCTTCCTCTTTATAAAAGAACCTACAGATTATGAAGAATCAAATGAGCCACAGCCTAGCCTGGTCGAGAGTTCTAGTTGAAGTCATGAATGATGAGGATAAAAGCCTGCTCCGCATTCTTCTGGCGATCTTCTTTTGGTTTCTCGGATTCAGCGCCCTCGAAGCGTTCTTTACGCTGTACGCCAAAAATCATCTGGGCATGTTGGTGGAGGATGGTAGTCGTTTGTTGGGTCATCTTTCCCTGTTCTTTGTATTATTTGCGCTGCCATCCGGTCTCATCGGAGGGAGGATTGGGCGGCGTGTGACGATTCTATCGGGCATCCTGCTGCTTGCCGCGGTCATTTTCGGAATATACATTTCTCCCATACAAACACTCACCACTGTATTGACCAAACTGCCCGTGTTGGGAGAGATTCCCATCATCAGTCTTTTTCTGATGATGGCTGGCATCGCCTGGGCGTTGATCAACATCAATTCCCTGCCCATGGTGGTGGATATGACCAGCGCGGCGCGCATCGGGACATTTACAGGTTTGTATTATTTGTTTTCCACGCTTTCAGCCATCGCAGGTCCCATTTCCAATGGTGCGATCATCAGGCTCACAAACAACAATTACAACATTTTGATGTTGTTCGCTCCCATTACATTGCTCATGGCTTTCGTGATGATGCTGGGAGTTAAACGCGGGGAAGCGCAAGTAATGGAAGCAGGGAATTGAGTGTCGCGAATTCCATTGCTATTCTCGGTTCTCGTGATTGTGTTATCAAACCTTACTGCCTGCACACCACCGCCGAATTGTTTTCAAGAGAATATATTTTGCGCGGCTTTAGTAACAGACACGAGAGGCTTGAACGATTTTGGAATTAACCGTGATACCTGGACGGGATTGGAACAATCGCATCTCGATGGCGTGGTTGACCAGTCGGCCTATATTGAGTCCGTGAATCCGAAGGATTATGAAAAGAACATTGCCTTCTTTGTGGATTCCGGTTATGACGTGATCATTACTTCGGGTATTGGTCTGCATAATGCAACGCTTCACAGCGCGGACCTTTATCCTGATTCGGTTTTTATCGGCATGAACCAAACTGATGATAAATCGAGACCCAACTTCATCTCGGTTACTTTTCCTGAGGATAAAATGGGATTCTTTGCCGGTGCATTGGCGGTACGGTTAACAAGAACAAAAACCATTGGCGGCGTGTGCGAAACGTCAGGGATCAATTCGATGTGGCGGTATTGTGAAGGGTTCCGCGCCGGTGCAAAACACCTGGACGATTCAGTGAAAGTCATTGTCGTTTACAGAGATAATGAAAGCAGCAGCAAGTTGTTCATAGATAATGAGTGGGGCTTCAAAAATGCACAAAGCCTGATCGAAAGTAATGCCGATGTGATCTTCGCGGCGGGCGGTGACACGGCTGTGGGCGCGTTGCGCGCGGCGACTGAGACAAAGATCACATCCATTGGGGTGGAACACGATCAGAGGGCGGCCTTGGGAGAAGAGGGATCGGATGTTGTAACCTCTTTGTTGGGGCGCGCCAGTTTCACGGTCCAGGGATTGATGCGAAATGTAAAAGCGGGGAATCTGGCGGACGCGTCGATAAGCCCGATCGGGTATATCCCCTTCGATGCGTTTGTCCAAAAAGATGTAGTAATTGAGATGGAAGATCTCCTGACCAAACTTGAAAGCGGAGATGTTAAGACAAATGTTCCACCTGAAAAACCTTGATCCGCGTTGTTAACAATGGTTAAAGCCACTCAGCCTTGCAAAATAAAACCTTACTGGTTTATACTTGCAACATCGTAAGGTATTGCAAAAAGCATGCCTTCAAAATTCACATTTTCAATAGGAGAAGAATATGAAAAAGTTGTACTCGATCATTGCACTACTGATCGTCGCCTCGCTGGCGCTTTCCGCCTGCGGTGCCACCCCTACGCCGGAAGCAAAGTCGCTGAAGGTCGGTGTTGTGACCGATGTTGGGCAACTTGAAGATAAATCCTTCAACCAGGCCGCATATGAAGGCGGCAAGGCAGCGGCAGAAAGCATAGGCGCCACATTCGATGTAATCGTGACCCAGAACATCTCGGACTACAAGCAAAACATCCAAACCTTTGTAGACCAGGGCTTCGATGTAATCATCACCGTGGGTTTCCTAATCGGCACAGACACCACCATCGCGGCCAAGGAAAACCCGAATGTGAAGTTCATCGGCGTTGACCAGGGCATTTGTGTGGACGCGGCCGGTGCACCCGATCCAACCTTTGCCTGTGCAGGTGACGCGGCTACATTGCTCCCGAACTATCAGGGTATCGTTTTCGCCGAAGAGCAGGCTGGTTACCTGGCTGGTATTCTTGCGGCCAGCATCTCCAAGACTGGTACCATCGGCGCGGTGGGGGGTACTAATGTTCCGGCGGTTGTAGCCTATAACGCAGGGTACGTAGCAGGCGCAAAGTCGGTCAACCCCGATATTGTGACCCTCTATCAGGAAACAAACCCAGACCCAGCCAAGGGATTCAATGATCCTGCAACTGGCAAGGCCATTGCCCAACAGTTCATCGGTCAGGGCGCGGACGTATTGTTCCAAGTGGCCGGACTGACCGGGCAAGGTGTTCTCGAGGCGGCTTGTGATGCCGGCATTTACGGCATCGGTGTTGATGTT
The DNA here is from genome assembly GCA_963753655.1 of uncultured Chloroflexia bacterium. GTDB lineage: Bacteria > Chloroflexota > Anaerolineae > Anaerolineales > Villigracilaceae > Defluviilinea. The sequence continues at coordinate 98,189 of CAVWDB010000012.1, read as the reverse complement.
GACCAGGTGGAAACATTGCCGAACCTGGCGAAGTGCATTGTTACCAGCGCCGAGAAGAAACTCAAGGACACCGTTCAGGCTGTCACTGAGAGCGCCGCGACCAGCAACTTCCAAGCTGGCACGGTGAGCTACAATGCGGCTTCCACGCCACCCACGATCGGACTCTCGCCGTATCACGAATTTGAAAGTCTGATCACCCCTGAAATCCAGGCAAAGCTTGATGAAGCATTCGACGCGATGAAGAGTGGCAAGCTCTCTCCTCCGCGACAATAGTTAGTATTACATCCGCATCTTTTTGAAGAGGCGGCCAGTTAACCGGCCGCCTCTTTCTTCATAAACAACAGCATACCCTCACAAAAAACTCACCATGGGCAGTGCACAATCTCCTTCTCCGCGGCTTGAGATCCGCGGAATCACAAAGCGTTTTCCGGGCGTTATTGCAAACGACGGGATCAATCTGGAAGTGAAGGCCGGGGAGATTCACGCGCTGTTAGGTGAAAACGGCGCAGGCAAGACAACGCTCATGAATATACTCTTCGGACTGGCCCGCCCGGACGAGGGGCAGATCCTGATCGATGGAACTCCTGTGCAGATCGCCGACCCAGCCGATGCCATCTCGCGTGGGATTGGAATGGTTCACCAGCACTTCATGTTAATTCCCATCCTGACTGTGGCTGAAAACATCCTGCTTGGCGCTGAGACGATGGCCAACCCGATCTTCCTCGACCGGCGGGAGGCTCGACGCCGAATCATCGAACTGGGCAAGCGGTTCGGTTTTGAAATTGATCCGGACGCACGTGTGGAAACACTGTCGGTAGGTTGGCAACAGCGGGTGGAAATCCTGAAAGCGCTATATCGGCAGGCGCAGATCCTGGTGCTCGACGAGCCAACTGCGGTGCTTACACCGCAGGAGACCGTGGAAATCTTCGCAGTCTTTCGCCAACTGGCAGATGAAGGCCATAGTATTATCTTTATCAGCCACAAGCTCTATGAGGTATTGGAGATCGCAGACCGAATTACTGTCATCCGTCACGGCCGGGTTGTTGGGTCGCGCCAGCCGTCGCAGACGAATGAGAACGACCTGGCCGAGCTTATGGTCGGCCGCGAAGTTCTGCTCATTGTGGATCGCGGAACATCGCATCCTTCTGAGCCTGTGCTAACGATCGAGAATCTAAGTGTCCGTTCAGACCGTGGTCAGGAGGTTGTCCAGGATATAAGCTTTGACGTGCGGGCTGGCGAGATCCTGGGCATTGCCGGTGTAGCCGGGAACGGACAAGACGAATTGGTGGAGGCGATCACTGGTCTTCGGCGCTCAACCGGGGGCACAATCCGCCTCTCCGGACAGAATATCACTGACTGGTCTATCCGCGAACGCCGTGAACATGGGTTGGGATATGTTCCAGGCGACCGACAGAAATATGGTCTTGTGCTGGGATTCACGGTTTCAGACAATCTTGTTCTGACACAATATTACAGCCATCCTTTCGCTCAAGGCATCCAAAGGAACGACGCGGCAATCGAAAAGTGGGCCCGTGAGATGATCGAAGAATTCGATATCCGGACGCCTTCAGCTACTGTATCGGCTGGTACCTTGTCGGGCGGGAAATCAACAGAAGGTCATTGTGGCACGCGAGTTCAGCCGCGACTTAAAAACGCTCGTTCTTGATCAGCCAACACGTGGCCTTGACGTCGGCAGCATCGAGTTCATCCATCAGCAGGCCATCCGCAAGCGCGACGCTGGAACCGGCATCCTGCTGGTGTCCGCTGAATTGGATGAGATCCTTGAACTCTCAGACCGAATCGCTGTCATGTATCGCGGCAGGATCGTAGCGCTTGTGGATGGATCCACCGCTAACAAAGAGGAAATTGGACTATTGATGGCAACTGGGGGGCGGCCTGGAAAGAATCCAGAAACATCTGTTATAGGAACAACATCATGATTGCACGTCTCAGGTCTTATGGTCGCTTTGTGGTCATTCCCGCGCTCTCGATCCTGCTTGCCCTGCTGGTTGCATCCATTCTCATCATCGTTTCAGGGCTGATCGGCCCGGAGAAAAAGATCGATCTGTTTCTCCCTCTGGTCGCCTATCGGAGCTTGCTCGTAGGGTCGTTCGGTAGTTTCAAGGGAATTGCCAATATGGTTGTGGCGGCGTCACCGTTGATGCTCACAGGATTGGCAGTCGGTGTAGGTTTGAAATCCGGGCTGTTCAATATCGGCGCAACCGGCCAGGTTCTTCTCGGTGGTTTCACCGCCGCATTGGTGGGGACGCAGATGGCTCATACGCCACCCTTGCTCGCGATCCCCGTCACATTGTTGAGTGGTATGTTTGCCGGTGCATTAGCCGGTTTCATTCCGGGGTTTCTCAAAGCTTTCACCGGCGCTCATGAGGTCGTCACAACCATTATGCTCAACGCCCTTATCCAACTGCTGGTGTCGGGATTGGTAAACGATATCTTCCGCGCACCAGGCTTCAGCTTTGCGCGAACTGCCCCGGTGGGGAATGCCACGCTGACTGGCGTGGGCGGCACCACACTTCATTTTGGCGTGATCTTCGCCTTAGTCTGCATCCCGATAAGCTATTGGCTTCTATGGCGGACGACTGTGGGATTTGAAATTCGAGCAGTTGGCGCCAACCCAACTGCGGCGCAGTATGCAGGCATGAACCCGCGCCGCATGATCATCCTGACAATGTCGTTGTGTGGGGCATTTGCCGGTCTGGCAGGTGGGATTGAGATTCTGCGCCTGGGTTACTATCCGGCAGTTTTCGGTACCAGTATCGGTTTCGACGGTATCACAGTTGCCCTCCTCGGCCAGGCGAATCCTATTGGCATTATGTTCTCAGCGCTACTGCTTGGCGCCATGCGTGCCGGCGCTCCCCTGATGCAGATCCAAGCCCGGGTACCTGTCGAGATTATTGATGTGATTCAGGGAGTTATTCTAATCTTCCTGGCGGCTGAAATCGTCGTGCGTCGAATCTTCAGACTTCGGACCTCAGGCACCGGTTCCAGCGAACTTCAAACTATTACCCGCACCTACGGTGAAAAGGTGGTGGGTTAATGGATTTTCTGCTCCATATTCCTGTTCTTGGTTTTATATTGCAGTTCTTAGGCTATCTGGTCAATGTAATTGTAAATGGACATATTGCCCCTATCATCCTGGGACTCGCCACTCCCATTGCCTTGGGCGCCCTGTGCGGTGTAATGAACGAACGCAGTGGTGTTGTAAATATCGGTATCGAGGGGATGATGCTATTTTCCGCGTACGTCGCGTTCATGACCGCGCTCCTTGTTCATCAAGCTTTTCCAGCCAAACCCAGTTCTTTTTTTGGCGTTACACCAGCTTTAGTTTCGGGAGTGTTTGCCGCCATCGCGGCAGGGGTACTGATCTCTCTTCTCCATGCCTGGTTGTCGATCACCATCCGAGCGGACCAGATCATCAGCGGCACGATCATCAATATCACGGCTCTCGGACTGACAAGCTACCTGAATCGCCTGATCAAGCCCTTCGACAGCGCCGGCACTTTTGACTCATTCCGGCCGCCGACCGGGTTGGTGAATCTGCCTGGCGTAGGCTGGCTCATTGAGATGTTCACAGCGGTAGGTCCTATTGCCATATCCGTCATTGTGTTAGTGGTTATCGTTCAAGTCCTGCTCTTCCGTTCTCGTTGGGGCTTGCGGACGCGGGCTGTTGGAGAACACCCGAAGGCAGTGGATACCGTGGGCATCAATGTGATCAAGCTTCGCTATCGTAACGTTTTGTTGGGCGGTGTGTTTGCCGGACTGGCTGGAGCCTATCTTACCCTCGAGGCAACCGGCTCATTTCAAAATAATATGACCGCTGGTCGAGGGTTCATTGCCCTGGCTGCCATGATCTTCGGACGCTGGACACCTCTGGGCGCCTTTGGCGGTGCGCTCCTCTTTATGGCGTCCCAGGCAATCGGTGTAGCAATCCGCCTTGCCCCTCCTACAGGAGATTTGGGCACGTTCCTGGCTGGCATCCAACATGCCTATCCAAGCATTTACAACAACTTCTTCACCGGATTGCCCTACTTGTTGACGATCATCGTGCTGGCTGGAGTTGTTGGACGGAGCAATGCTCCCGCTGCGGATGGGAAACCCTACGAGAAAGAGAGTTCCACTTAAGCATAGCACGCGGCAGACCCAAGGGAGATACGCATCTTTCTTCATCCGAGCCTGATTCAACAAAACAGGAGTTTTCCTCACTCCTGTTTTTGATTCTGGTGATGAGATAGGCGAGCCTCTCCATTCCAAATATCTTAACGCGCGAACAATTGGGCTTGTGAATGGCTGGGGTCTACGAACCAGCTCGAAGCGCGTAGAGAAGCGAAAAATCCGTCATTTTGCCCTCTCTAGCAATGAGAAAGTTTTTGTTAGGAACAAAGGGGAATGTAAGCCCGTCATCGTTGGTGTAAAATTGTTCCATCCAATAGAGGAGAATCCGATGCCTAAATATATACGCCAATTTTTATTCTTGAGTCTGATAGTTGTTTTGATTCTCGGGGCATGTAACCTGCCTTCGAAAGCGACTCCCACCGAGGAACCCAACAGTATATTCACGCAAGCCGCGTTGACGGTACAAGCAGAATTGACGCAATCGACGCCTTTCAGCACACCCACCCTGCCGCCCGCACAACCTACCAATACGGCGATTACTTTCCCCACCGCTGTTTTATCGACAAATACTTCAGTTGCACCGCCAACCGCTGTTTGCGATCAGGCACAATTCGTCAAGGATGTGACCATTCCCGATGGGACGGTTTTTGATCCCGGCGAAACATTTACGAAGACCTGGCGGTTAAGGAATGCAGGAACCTGCACATGGTCTGGGTACTCCCTGGTGTTCGATAGTGGAGATGCGATGAATGGCTCATCCCCCATTGCCATGGGAACGGTTGCGCCCGGAGATGAAATTGATCTCTCCGTTACTTTCACCGCACCGGCATCGAATGGTTCTTATCGAGGCTATTGGCGTATTCGTAACACATCGGGTGTATTGATTCCTGTCCTGGGAGGCACACAGGGGAAATCCTTCTTTGTGGATATTAAGGTGGGTGTTTCAGGGCCCTTTGCCGTGACAAGCGTATCCATGGAGGTTTCCGGCAGCTGCGGAACTTTCACGATCACAGCCAATATTACAACCAATAGCGCAGGCACGGTCACATATCATTGGGTGCGTAGTGATAACGCAACGGATACTGCCACGCATACACCTCTTAATTTTACAGGTGCGGGTACACAATCGGTCAGTACAACCTGGTCCACGACCGCCTCTGGAGATAAATGGATGGATATTTACATTGATGCCCCAAATCATCAACAGTTCGGGCGTGCAGAATTCAGTTGTCCGTAGGCACATTGTGATTTAATGACGGATTTCGCAAAGCGCCTGATGAATCATCGGGCGCTTTTTGAAAAGGTATAATCCTATCGCCCGGAAAGGAATTTGAATGTTTGGACAGCGTAAATACAAAATCTTTATCCTTTTGATAAACCTGATCTTTGTGATCAGCGCTTGTGGCGCTTCTTCACAAGCTCGATCTGAGATCGCCACTTCCGTTGCGCAAACGGTGCAGGCACAGAACACGTTGACTAACGTACCGGCTCTTCCCACCGGTACACCTGTTTCCCCTCTTGAAACCACACCTCTCCCCGGACTGACTCTCACCAACACCCCCGCAGCGGAGGCTTCCAACCCGGGATGTGTAACCTCTGCCAGTCTGGTCGCTGAAGACCCGCCGGATGAGACAATATTCCAACCGGGGGAATACTTCTACAAGACTTGGACTTTTCGCAATACAGGCACGTGTATTTGGAGTACAGCCTATAGCCTGGTCTTTTGGGATGGAGACCTTATGGGTGGGCTAACCTCCTACGCATTACCGGAGGAAGTTGCGCCGGAAGGAACAGTAAACATCTCCATCTATTTGCAGGCTCCTGCCATAGAGGGGTCAACCACCGGATACTGGCGTTTTCAAACGCCCTGGGGTACAAACTTTGGCGTTGGCTCTCAAGACTCAGCTTTTTATGTAAAAATTGGTGTATCCGAAAAACCAACATATGGAGTTACAAACGTGGAGTACACCTTGATTCGTGAACCCGTCGAGGGTTGTCCCGTAAACGTCAGGTATAACGTCTATGCCAAAGTCACCTCAAACGGGCCCATAGAGTTTAGCTACTTCTGGGATCAAAGCGATGGAAACGAAAGTTCCATAAAGACCTACAAGTTCAAGGAAGCCGGCAGCGTCACTTTCAAGCGGGACTGGCTCATCAACAAGGGCGACAGTCCCAATCCGCGCTGGATACAATTCGTCCTGACAGGCTCACAAGCCCATGATTACGGAAGAGTCGACATTCTCCATGACTGTTTTCCACAATAACCACTCACCATCGCAAAAGCCAAAGCCAAAACTTTGGCTTTTTATTTGGAACTCTACAATCCCCTGAAACGTCCTATAAAATGGTTATTATTAAATTGGAGGCTGTCATGTTTTTTAAATGTTTCAGAAAAATTATGATCCTGCTTGCGCTTGGCTCAACGCTTGCCTGTGGTCTCTTCACGCCCAGCACACCTCAACCCGCTGCAACGCTAAACGCCCTCTACACCGCCGCCGCTGAAACGTTGATATCCATGTCGACCCAGGGCGCAACCACGCAGACGGGGCAGCCCTCAGTTACTTCAACGCTATCCATCTCCACATCCACACCAGTCACATTTGAAACATTTACATTGGTGCCCCCACTGCAAACAGTGACTCGCTGCGATGCGGCGGCATTTATCACAGATGTGACCTATCCCGATGGTTCGGTCATTGGTCGCAATACTGCCTTTACAAAGGTTTGGCGCTTAAAAAACGTCGGCACTTGTACATGGACAACCTCCTATAGCCTCGTATTTGTTGATGGTGAAAAATTTGAAGGACAGAACGCCATTTCAATTCCGGGGAATGTAAGCCCCGGGCAGACAGTTGACTTGCCGATCGGGTTGGTCACTCCGAATAAGGAAGGTCGTTATAAAGGCTACTGGATGCTTCGCAACACTTCCGGTGCCTTGTTTGGCACAGGAGCCTCTGGTAACGCCAGCATATATGTGGATGTGAATGTCAGTGGCTATACAGTCACTGGATATGACCTGATTGCACATTACTGCGATGCAGATTGGAAAAACACCGGGAAGAATCTGCCCTGTCCCGGGTCCGAAGGGGATAACCGCGGTTTTGTGATGGTTCTTGATTCGCCCAAAATGGAAGATGGCAAAACCCGGGGCAAGGGATTGTTGACTTATCCTGAGAAATCAAATAGTGGTTTGATAACGGGTAAATATCCCGCTGTAACCATAAAGACAGGTGATCATTTCCAGGCGCTTATTGGCTGTGAATACAAAGCAAACGATTGCGATATGATTTTCAAACTGGAATATCAGATCGGCCAGGGTACGGTTAGATCACTGGGTCAGTGGCATGAGGTCTACGAGGGAAAATATTATCCGATCAATATTGATCTAAGCGTATTGAACGGAGAAAAAATAAAACTTATCCTGTCGGTTTTAACGAACGGTTCCTCCCATGAGGATTATGCCCTATGGATCGATCCGCGCATTACACGTCAGAGTGAAAAACCGCCTGCAGCCACATCTACCATGACCCCTTCCCCGACAAAGACCTTCACTCCAACCTTCACCCCTACTTTTACGCCTACAATTACTGAAACACCCACTGAAACGCCCACGGAGACCCCCACCTTGGTACCATAAAGCGGCGTGACCCTCGTATAGTGCGTTGCAGTATAATAATATTGATACGCATAAAAATTTATGCGTTCCTAAACAAACAAATACCATCTCTTTTCTGGAGGTAACACATGTTCGTTCGAAAATTTACGCGGCAGGTATTTCCCACTATGGTTGCTGTTGCGTTGCTGCTAACAGCCTGTAATGTAGGCGCAACACCCGCCCCTACGCTCGACATTAATGCGATCAACACCGCTGTCGTTGGGACAACGGTCGCTCAGCTTTCTGTGCAATTTACTCAAACTGCTCTGGCCGTTCCCCCTACTTCAACGCCGCTGCCCACTAATACACCGGGCAGCCTGCCCACCTTTGAATTACCTACTACTGCCGCGGACGGAAGTGCTCTCCCCACCTTCTCTCTCGATCCATCGACACCACTCCCGGGTTTTACCCAGATTGTGGCATCGCCTGGCGGCACCCGCTGGTGCAACTGCATCCTTAGGCGATGCTTGTAATAACAGCATCTATGAAGGTGATGTTACCATTCCTGATGGAACTGTTATTAAAGCCCGGCGAAGATTTTCAAAAAGACCTGGCAAATCGAGAATACGGGAACCTGCACCTGGGATGAAGGATTTTCTTTTGTTTTATTGCTGGCAGTAACCGTGAACTTGACCCTTTGATAAAATTTACAAAAACTTCGGAGATTTTGCGGCTCGCGGGGCGAGTTTCCATATTAGCATTAAACTGACAGCGCCGTGCAAACCAGGGCAACTATCAAGGAACACTGGCGTATGCGCTCATGACTAAAGGCTACTATTTTGGAAACACTTCTGTGTTTACTTCGATGTAAAGATAATGTTAATAACTGTTGATTGAGAAGGATAATCCATGAAACAAAAATATCTCGTTCTGACGATCATCTGTTGCTCTACTTCTCGCCGCCTGCGGAATCTCCACGCCGCCTGAGGAACCGACCCCCGATGTGGCCGCGGTGCGCACCTCTGCAGCCAGCACAGTGGTATCCCAATTTACTCTCACAGCCGCCGCGTTTACGCCCACACCAAAACTTTCCCAAACAGAAGCCCCCACTCTCCAACCCGCGGAGCAAGAGACAGCTACTGGGGAAGTGGCTGTTATCACCAATGCGGAAGGGACACCAGTGGAATTATGCGATAGTGTCAGCTATGATCTTGATACAGTGGATGTGACTGTTCCTGATAACACGGTCATGTCACCTGGGCAGGATTTTGTAAAAACGTGGAAGGTCAAAAACAATGGTTCTTGTCCCTGGGGAGCTGGTTATGCCCTGGCATATGCAGGATATTCGGATAAGATGTCAGGAGAGTTCGTACCTTTCAACGAAGTTATCCAGCCTGGCGAGGAAGTGGAAGTGTCAGTTCAATTTACGGCTCCAGATGAAGTGGGGAAGATTTAAGTGCCTGGACAATGCGAAACCCACAGGGAGTGGCGTTTCCAGAGATCGTTTTTGTCAAGATCATTGTGCAATAAGCTTGGTCACTAACAATCTCGAACAAATCATCAAAGACAAAGCACGCCAGTTGGGATTCTTCCTGACTGGCGTGACGACTCCTGAACCACCTCCGCATTACGCCACATTTGAAAACTGGCTGGCACAGGGACATCATGGCACGATGAACTATCTGGAGACAGATCGTTCACGCTCACGCCGCACCAACCCACGCGAAATACTCCCCGAATGTAAATCTATTCTCGTGCTTGCAACGCCATACAGTCCCTCTCTCCCTATGGGAGAGGGGGTAGGGGTGAGGAATAGAACACGCATCGCCTCCTACGCCCGCGGTGAGGACTATCACAACGTTCTCCCGGCGCGGATGAAGGAACTTGTTCAATTTATCGAGGAGCAGGTCGGAGGTCCGATCAAGAACCGCTGCTACACCGATACAGGTCCCATCCTGGAGCGCGATCTTGCACAGCGCGCAGGCATCGGCTGGATCGGCAAAAATACCTGTCTTATCAACCCCAAACAGGGTTCCTATTTTTTACTCTCTGAAATTTTTCTTGATCTTGCGCTTGAACCCGACCCGCCATTTATCACCGATCATTGCGGCACATGCACTCGTTGTATCGAAGCCTGTCCCACAGATTGCATTCTTCCAGACCGAACGCTCGATGCGCGCCGCTGTATCTCTTACCTCACCATCGAACTTAAAGATGACATCCCAACAGAGCTGCGCGAGAAGATGGGAGATTGGGTGTTTGGATGCGACATTTGCCAGATGGTCTGCCCGTGGAATTGATTCGCCCCCGAAGGCGATTTGGCTTTTGTGGATAATGAGCCGCCTCATTCTCTGACCGAAGAACTGACTCTTACCCCCCAAGCCTTCAATCAACGCTTCAAGCGGACTCCCATCACGCGCGCCAAACGACGCGGTTACCTGCGGAACGTTGCTGTGGCGTTGGGCAATACAGGTGATAGGTACGCCCTGCCTGTTTTACAAAACGTATTGAACGACGAAGAAACTATGATCCGCGAACATGCCAGTTGGGCAATTGATAAAATCTCATCTCGTGAGTAGTCACTTATGTCCCAACAACTCCACCCCCGCGGCGATGGACGGGTCGGTATCGAAATAGAACGTATCCCACGGCGCGTAGGCTTGCACATCCGGGATAATGCCGGTTTCCTCCCAATCAATGTCCGAGAATGCAGAATCAAATTTTTCAGAAGCGATCCATAGCACAGAGCCGTCTTCAAAGTTATAGCCGTTTAAAATTTCCACATTGCCCAGGCTGGTTTCACCGGTGACCTTGGCGCCGCGTGCATCCCTCATAATACCGGCAAAGATCTCCCCAAAGCTGACCGTATCTTTACTGACCATGACCACCAAGGGAACGGTCTGCGAATTTTGAATGGGATTGGCCTTGATGGTCAACGGCCGGGACGCGTCCCGGCTGATAAATTCTCCGAGCCTGCCGTTGGTAAAAAAACCAAGGATCGGATAGATAACGCTGCTGCTCCCGCCACCATTCAATCGCACATCCAATATCAAACCATCCAGTTGACCGAAGTCGTTCAGCGCGCTTTCGATCTGTGGAGGGCAGCGTTTCATCAAAGAAGGATGGGATGAAAATATAACCGATCCTCGAGCCATCGGTTGTGGGAACAAGACGCGCGTCAATGGGGACGTTCCCATCCACACTGGAGCGGATCAACATCACTTCACGCGGCGACTTCGCCTGGTGACTCCACTTCCAGCACCACCGCCGAACATTCGGGACCGCGCATACGGGCCCCTGCCTCCTCGGTGATTGGCAAGCCATCCACAAGCAAAATGCTATCGTGACTTTGGATGCCTGCATATTCTGCGGGCGAACCGGGAAAAGTGGAAATAACGGTAAGTTGTTCCTCTTCAAAATTGGGCCAGCCATAAATGCCGATGCCCACGAATTTTATTTCGCCTCTTTAATTCCGCTTCATCCTGCAACACCTCCTGGGGTGTGATAAATACCGAGTGATCATCCTGCAGTTCGGAAATTAAGGCTTGCATTTCGCGGTAAAAAGATTCCGTACCCAACCCGGCTTCGATCTTGGCTTTATATCGTGACTCCATCTCGTTCCAATCCTTGCCGTTAAAGTCCGGGTATACATACACATCCTCGACAATATTCCCAACCTCCGCAAGTATTCGCAATTGTTCGGCTCGAGAGACATCGACATTGGTCTCAGTTTCAGAATTGGCTTGCGCGGCGGTCTCAGGTGAAATAGTGGCTAGAGGCGAAGCCGAACATTGAGGCGGGATAAAGGCGGGCGCAAGCTGAGTAGGTGTTGGGGTGGGGGAAGCAGTGGCAGTCGAGGTCGCCGTGGGCAGGGGCGTGGCGGTGGGCGGCGCGATCATCTGCGTCACGTATTTGCAGGAGAGTAACGATAAGACTAAAAAACCAAATAAGATTTGTTTTGTTTTCATGGTTTACCTTGGATGTCATTGCGAGCGTCATTGCGAAGCAATCCGCTAATTCGCAATGAGATTGCTTCGCTGCGCTCGCAATGACGGATTATTCCTTATTCCATTCCCTCACACGTTCGAACAATTCAGTGAGCGGTTTGAGGTTCGATATGGGCACTGCCAAATTCTTTGCACGTGTTCTGTCGTATTGAAAGACGCGTGTACCGGGCGGAATTGCACTTGCGCGGCGGTTGAATTCTTCACGTGCCAGCCAGCCTGCCAGCAGAATATCCACGCCATAGACCCAGATGTTGCCCCAATCCAGCGTGCCGATAAGATAGGTTTCATTGCGGTTTGAGCTGTGGATCCCAATGCGCGCATCCGGTAATGATTTACTATGGACATACGACAACGAAAAGAATCCATCATCAACTTTGACTCTCGTATGCGGCGGAATCTCCAAGACAGACGTCCGCATCTCGCGCCCTTCATCCTGCCCGCCAATTTCGATGACTTGAGTCTCCTCCGATTCAGACTTCAAGACCAACGCGCCAAGCGGATTCCAGTCTACGGGTCGCATCCACGCATCTGGCATGGCATGGACCAAATAATGCGGCTGGTCTTTATAAATAACTTTCCCCAAATCCTCCCGTGACGCGGCAATCAACCCTGAAAGAAATGCGAAGAGATAAATATCCTTATCCGAATGTCCCTCCGCCGCGTTCTGGTCGGAGGGAACCAGCGCGGGAGCCTTCAACACAATTTCGGGATTACGTTTCATCTCGGAGATTTGGTCACGATACGTAATGAGAAATGACTTGATATCACATCTTCGTCCACCCAATGAGACATCATAACGATCTGGCTCGGTGAACGGCGTCGCCCCTTTCACATCAAAAGGAACATCTTGTTCTGAGAGATAACGTCGAAACGCCAACTCCACTGCTACGCCCGCGGCGATTCTACGCAAGCGATCATATGGTGACCCGCCCATGCGATTGTATGTGTAAGGCAATGACCGCAGCGCGTAGGCAATCCCGCCTTCGGTGAGGTCGCGTGTATAAGGGAGATGGATGAAGTCAGATGAAGCCATCATGTTTTTTTATATGCTACGCATCACGCGCTCCAACCAGCCTCCGAGAGTCGGCGGTCAATATCATATGCCGCGCTAATCAATGCCAGATGTGTAAACGCCTGTGGGAAGTTGCCCAGATGTTCGCCGCGTGGACCGGTCTCTTCGGCATATAAGCCTAAATGATTTGCATATCCTAACATCTTTTCAAAATATAAGCGTGCCTTTTGCAATTCGCCTGCACGTGAGAGACATTCCACAAACCAAAACGTGCACATGTTGAACGTCCCTTCGGCGCCCTCCAAGCCGTCAATCGGCGTTTCTTCGATTTTGTAGCGATAAACCAATGAGTCATAAACCAGATGATTCTCTACAGCTTTTAAATGGGAGAGCCAACGCCTGTCTGTCGGGCTGATGAAGCGTACCATCGGCATCAAAAGACTGGCGGCATCCAGCGCCTTTGAGCCGCGATATTGGACGAACGCCCCAAGTGAATCGTCCCAGAAGTTATCGAAGATGTCGTTATAAATATTGTCACGGACTTCACGCCAGCGATCATATGGGGCAGGCAGTGAGCGTTTTCTCGCCAGCCGCAAAGCCCGGTCAACAGCCACCCAGCTCATTAGATGCGAATACAAAAAATGGACATTGCCCGCCGCGCACCTCCCAGATCCCATTATCAGGTTGTTCCCAATTGTCACATAGCCAGTCGATCTCGCGTACGAGATTACGCCACAAATCATGTGAAATGGGTTTGCCATACTTATCGTACAGATAAACCGAATCCATGAGTTCGCCATAAATATCCAATTGAAGCTGGTGATGAGCCGCATTTCCAATGCGGACAGGTTTGGAGCCTTTATAGCCCTCCAAATGCGACAGCTCAATTTCGGTCAAATCACGTCGTCCATCCAGACCATAGATGGTTTGCAGCGTGCCGCCCTCCTCCAAAGCCTTACAACGTTCTTCGATCCATTGCATAAATGCCGCGGCTTCTTCGGTATACCCCAAACGGATAAAAGCGTAGATCGTGAAGGAGGCGTCGCGAATCCACGTAAAACGGTAATCCCAATTACGGACACCGCCGATTCGTTCTGGCAACCCGAAAGTTGGCGCGGCTAAAATCGGTCCGTCATACCGTGAGGTAAGCAATTTGAGCACCAGCACCGAGCGATTAACCATTTCGCGCCAGCGTCCCTTGTATTTTGATTTGCCAATCCACTCCCGCCAAAAATTAACCGTCGCTTTGAATGACTCGGCAACATAATCGGGAGCTGACGAATCTTTGACCGTTTCTCTGGCGTTTTCGAGAACGAAGGAAGCGAACTCACCGTCGTTGAGTGTGAACTCTGCAATCGCCGCGCCCTCTTCTTCGTGCAGAGGCACCGTGGAGCGCAGTCGAAGAACCGTTCCATCCTCGCCATTGGATGTGAAGATGGCTTCCTTATCCTGTATTTCAATCTGATGTGAGGCGCGCGCATAATCGAAAGCCGGCTTACAGACCATGCGATATTTTATTTCGCCGCGGACTGTCTTGGCGCGTCGAATCAGGTTGTGTGCCTGGGTGGTGGCTTCGACCGGCATGAAGTCTGAGATTTCGGCTACGCCTTGATTGGACAAGAAACGTGAAAGAAGTACGTTGGTATCGGGGATGTACAGTTGTTTTTGATGAGCGTCATCAAGCACCGGCGCCAAAGAAAAATAACCACCCTTATCGTGATCGAGAAGCCGTAGAAAGATGGAGGGAGAGTCGAATTTTGGGAAACACATGTAATCCACCGACCCGTCCATGCCAACCAAAGCTACGGTGTGCATATCTCCAATGACGCCGTAATTTTCAATAGGTTGATAATTCACGATTTACCTTGCCTTCCTTTCTTCCCCTTTGGATACGTTTATTTTAATGAACGGTACATATAAAACCGCTTATTCATTTCTGAACTGTAAACAATAATGATGGAAAGTGTTACTTACCCATGCACTTCCTAATCCAAAAGGTGCAAGGCGTTGGTTATCTTGAAACCAAATCTTTTCATCTTTCAATGTGTAGGTTTTGCCAAGTTCGCGGGCAATGTCCCATGCCAGCGGATAAATCTTTCCACCCTTCTTCACGTTCTTGACGATGATGGTGAGATACGCCTTCTCTCGTAGTAAGGGTTTCAGTCCTTTATAAATATCAACCAACTTCCCAAGAAACTCTTCGTAATCAGCGATATTTCCCATATCGTTCGGATCATCCGAATAATGGACATCCAACTCTTCGGAGTGCGGCGTTTCTTTTGGGTTTCGGCGCCTTTGGCGTGGAGCATATCCCAGTAGGGAGGGGAAGTTAATACGTAATCTGTGATTGGTAATTGGTAATTAATTGCAAGTGACGCATCGCCATTGATGATTTGAGCTTGGAGATTAGACGACTGAGTCGCCGAGTGTAGTTTCGTTCTTCTTCGATAATTTCCTTTGCGATCTTTGCATATTTGGGATTTAACTCGATGCCATAACTGTTTCGTCCCGCGCGTAATGCCGCGATGAGAGTCGAACCTGTCCCTGCCATGGGGTCGAGGACAGTCTCGCCTTCCTTGGTGAAGAACTCGATGAATTCCTGTGCCATCGTCTCAGGATATTTGGCGGGATGTACCAGGACTCCCTTTTTGCGGGGTGGTGGGTTATGGATGAACCACGATTTCTGGAACTTCAGCCATTCTTTGTTGGTGAGGTTGTTGAGTTTGTTTTTTGGCATAAATATAGTCCGGTGGTTGAGAGTAGGGCGGGTTCGCGCTGAGCGGAGGAGGAGCGTTTTTTGCGACGAATGCAGTCGAAGCGTCCCGCCCGTATCGAAACCACCAAGTTTCAGTCCTACTCTGTAACAGGATTTCCTTTGCTTATTGGTGGTACCGTCGATGACGCCCTTCGCAACAAACGCTCAAGGCTACCCAACCACCGCCCTCGCAATGACATTATGGACTTGGCGTCCTCGTCGGCGGGACATAGTTCACATCATACACGGTTAAATCGGAAAATGTAACGCTCATGGGCGTATCTCCTGCGGAACGTGCGAAGACTCCCAACGCGCCACTGGGGAAGCTTTTATCCATTACGCTGAATTGAAAACGGTCGTTGAGGAAAAGTCTCATTTCTCTGCCCACTGCCCAGATGCCAATCTTCACTTCACCCGGCGCGCCCGCAGGTGCGTCTCCGCTAGGGACGGGGTCGAAGATGATGAGTTTCACGCCGGAGTTGATGCGTTCCACGTAGATCATTCGATTGCAGTCCAATACAAAACGATAGAAATATGTCCCTGTGGCGCGGACGATGAGTCCGTAGTTGTCATCGTCCGCGGCATAGGCTGGGACGCGCGGTGATCTCAGCATAGAAATCTTTCAGGGTTATGCCGCGGCGCAGGCTGGCGATGGATATGTTAGGTTGCACCGACCAGACTCAAACGGTTATTGCTGATGGCGGCGCTGGCTTGATCGGAGACGGCAGTGTCCCATGACAGAGTCATCAGAGAAATCGTCGGTAAGGATCTTTGCGCCGATGCCGGGATTCATCTCTGGGGTGGCGGTGTAGTGGTGGGAAAAGCCGCAGCGTAGGTGTGGCTGATGGGGGAAACCAGACAATGGTCGGAGTCGGAAGCGTTGTTTCAGTGGGCAGGGGAGTCTCGGTAGGTGGAATCGTTTCCAGGGGCAGACAAGCTGTCAGCGCAAGAAATCCCATAAAAAGAAATGAAGATAAATATTTGTCGCATGGTGTTGTAAAATTGAGGTAACGGTATTCTACCGTAACATAAAGGAGATTTTATGACTGAAAAACTTGCGTGCTGGTGACTGGCGCTTGTGGTGAGATTGGTCAGGCTCTTGTTCAAGGATTGGCGAAACAGGGCGGCTATAAAATCGTAACAGCAGACCTGGCTCCGTTGCCGGAAAGTATCAAGGCGATGTCTGCGGAGCACGCACAGGGAGATTTGGTGTACAAGATCAAAACTTTTTATGATTATGATTTCGATGTGATCTTTCATCTGGCGGCTTCGCTTTCGTCGAAGGCGGAAGTGGCGAGCGAGGACGCGCACCGCATCAACGTGGAAGGCACGATGCAGTTGTTGATGATGGCGGCGTATCGTTCGGAGAAGTATCACAAGTCTGTGAAGTTTTTATTTCCGAGTTCCATCGCCGCATATGGAATGCCGAACATCGAAACGAAAAAGTCTGCAGGGCTTGTGAAGGAAACCGAATATAATTTTCCGCATACGATGTATGGATGCAATAAATTGTATTGCGAAAAGCTGGGGATGTATTACAGCAAATATTACGGTCAAAAACATTTGGATGAAAATCCGCCTCACTTTCTGGACTTTCGCGGGATCCGGTTCCCAGGCTTGATCTCAGCCTTTACCCTGCCCAGCAGTGGCACAAGCGACTATGGTCCCGAGATGCTCCATGCCGCCGCACAGGGAAAGCCGTATGCCTGTTTCGTGCGCGAAGATTCGAAGATCTCTTTCATGGCGATGCCCGATGCGATCAAGTCACTGTTGATGATAGTGGATGTGCCGCGTGAGAATCTGAATCATCAGGTCTATAACATTGCGGCGTTTGCCATCACGGCGGGGAGTTCCGTGACCGCGCCGTGAAGGCATTCCCCGGCGCGAAGATCACCTTCGAGCCGAACCCGCGCCGTCAGGGAATCGTCGATTCGTGGCCCGAAGATGTGGACGATACTCTTGCACGCACCGAATGGAATTGGAAGCCCGATTACGATGAAGATCGATTTTTCGATGAATACTTTTTGCCGGAGATACGAAAGAGATATGGGAAATAAACATCCCATCGTAGGGGCGGGTCTTAGACCTCGCCCCTACGGGTTCATATGTACCTGATATAATCCCCGCCGATGAAAAAACAAGATTGCTTTCATTGTCCCGAGTATTTATTCTTGCCTTGTTGTTTATCGGCATGGCTCTTCCCGCCGCTGCCGCTCCAAACACTGCAGGGTTTCGTCACCAACACACCGGGACCGGATGGGCGCATCATTTACATTGTGGTCGTCGGGTGATAGTTGTCGCAGATTGCTTTCAACTCATGGTATTACCGATACAACAATTACGCCAGTTCAACACTCGGCTTGGATCCGGATTGTACGCTTTACTGCCTGGGCAACAACTCGTCGTGGGGCTCGCTCCAGCCAATGCAGCTCCCACGCTTGCGACCTACTGCCACAGCCACGCCTTCGCTTTCACTGCCACACCCTTCAATGGGACAACCGAAGTTTGCGTTCTGCTTTTCGATGACATGAACGGAGACGCCCTCCGCCAGGAGACCGAATTTGGCATCGATGGCGGTGCGGTCAGTCTCACCAATTTGAATGGCTCCTATTCGCAAACGCTAAACACATCCTCCGCAATCGGACCCTGATACCGGGGAACCCGTCCGCGCCTGTTTTGAAGACGTCCCACAGGGACAATATAACGTCAGCATGGCGGTCCCGGATGGATATAACCCGACCATGTTGGTAAGCTATACACTGGATGTCAAAGCGGGTGACCGCGCCTCGATTGATTTTGGCGCACAATCCAAATCTGTGACGATCAACGAGCCATTGACCCGAGCAGGGTGGCGGAACAATCGGTCATCCGTATTGGGTATTTTCGGACTTCTACTATTGCTCGGTGGTGTTGGGCTGGGGTATTATGCCTATCGCTCTAACCAGCCGAAAAGCAAGTTGAAAGATAGTCCCCTGATGAAGAGATAAGTTTTACAAATTATTCTTTTCCCCGACCTTCGTTCTGCACGTGGTAGATAGGTCAATCCCATCGGATACTGCATCCTCTGTCCCCCGATCAAATGCACATGTAAATGAAAAACGGTCTGTCCGCCATCATGCCTGTATTGGTGATGATGCGGTATCCGCTTTATCGATCCCTTCCTGTTTTGCCAACCGGCCTGGCAACTGTGAAGAGATGCCCCAATCAGTTGTTCATCTTCAACTTCCAGTGTGTTCACCGACTCGATATGCCGGTTCGGCACGATCAGGATGTGTGTCTGCGCAACGGGATGGATGTCACGAAAAGCTGTCACCTGTTCATCGCTGTATACGATGGTCGCTTTGGCTTTTTTGAAACAATTTTGCAGAAAATACAGGAGTTTGTCATATTGGCTTTTATCCTTGATAAACGGGAGATGATGTGGATTAAGTAGGCTTTGAACATCTTCAATCACTCTGGCATCGCATTTTAATCGTATATTTGAACTAGGTTAGAAATACCTTACGCCCATATGTCGTCCATGCAAAAGGCGATATAATGGCGCGCGAAGGAAAAAACAATGAATGAAACAATATTAACCTGGTTGATATTCATCCTTGCCTTTGGAGGCATGGTCATCATACACGAATTTGGACACTTTATTGTGGCACGGCTGTGCAGGATCGAAGTGGAAGAATTCGGCATTGGTCTCCCCACACCGGGAGCGATCACATTTTGGATCAGCAAAGGTTACCTGCTTCTAAAAAGCGGTAAACGCGTGGAAATTCCACGAAATTTTCCTCTGCCGGTTGCCTGGAATACTTTGGTTGGCTACGATGTAAAGATGAAAGTTGATTCGGCAAGCGAACGTTTTGTCTTGCGGTCCATGGAATGGGTCACGAGAATGGAACAGGGTAAAGCCGGTGAAGTAGTAAGGGTCGGTAAAGAAAGCGGAGAAATGGAACTGGTGGATGGGATTGCCGAAACCCATCCCGGTACGCGCTTTACTCTCAACTGGCTTCCCTTGGGCGGGTTTGTCCGCCCGAAAGGGGAGAATGACCCGAACGTGGAAGGCGGCTTGGCGGCCGCGAGTCCATGGAAGCGTTTGGCGGTATTGTTCGCGGGTCCTACGATGAATTTGATTACCGCCGCGATTATTTTCAGCGTCATCTTTAATCGTGTGGGTGTCCCCGATACCCAACGTGTTCTGGTAACCGACGTTGTTCCGAACAGCCCGGCTGAACAGGCTGGATTTATGGACGGGGATGTCTTTGTCAGCGGCAACGATCAGATCATAAATACCTATGACGATCTTCGCCTTATCGTGGATGGTAGTGTAAATACCCCAATTCAGTTTGTTGTGGACCGCGGCGGCAAACAGGTCGAGTTGACTGCTGCCCCTCTGCTTAATCAAGAATCACAGCGGGTGATGATCGGGGTTGGGCTGGGCGTTCCGTTCAAGCACGCCGATTCGTGGATCCAGTCCGTTCGGTTGGGAGTTGATTCCACTTTCTATGGAATGCGCGCCCTGATCTCACTGCCTGCACAAATGATCCGTGGCACACTGGCGCCGGAAGAGAGCCGCCTTGTTGGCTTGAAGGGTATTTACGACATCATGCAGCAGAGTGTTACGCATGATGTACAAGCCAGTGAAAATGCCCCAGCGGCAACAGCCAGTACGAATCCGTTTGATGCGCCCGTGCGCACGCTCAACTTGATCGCTTCGCTCTCCATCAGTCTGGGCGTCTTCAACCTCTTTCCATTCCCTGCCCTGGATGGCGGACGCATCATTTTTGTGATCCCCGAAATCATTTTCCGCCGCCGTGTACCTCATCAATTCGAGAACCTTGTCCATGGCGTGGGGATGACCCTGCTCCTTTTGCTCATGATCTATGTCAATGTCATGGACTTTGTCAACCCCATTACAAATACACTTCCTTAAATGACCACCCAAACCACCTCCTTTCAAACCGTATTGGATGCCCTGCTTGGCACGGGCAAGGATTTCCCGCGTCGCTATCTACAACAATTTTCGGATATGTCGCCTCTCGAACTCCAAACCCTCTTGGAGGTCTGGCCCCGCGTCAATACAAGCCGGAAGTTGTCTCTGCTTGAGGGGCTAAGAAAATTGGCTGAAAGCGATACTCTCGTCTCTTTCGATGACTTTGCCCGCGCCATCCTCAACGACCCTGAAGCATTAGTGCGTATCCATGCCATTCGTCTGCTTGACGAGTGCGAAAATGTGAAATTGATCCCAACCTATCTTGACATGCTCAAGAACGATGCGGATGCGAACGTGCGGGCGGAGGTGGCGGGCGCGCTAAATCTCTTCGTTGATCTTGGCGAATTGGAAGAGATTCCCGAAGAGGCTTATCGGGAGGTAGAGGATGCTTTACTGGCATCAGCCGCCAGTGAGGATGCGAAGCGTATCCGTCTACACGCGTTGGAGTCGCTTGGCTACTCCTCACGTCCCGAAGTGATCACATTGATCGATTCCGCTTTCCAGCGCGAAGACCCTGAATGGAAAACAAGTGCGCTGGTTGCGATGGGACGTTCCGCCGATACGCGTTGGGACGATGCCATACTCAGCATGTTGATCAGTGAGAACGAATTGATCCGCAAAGCCGCTGTGCAAAGTGCAGGAATGTTGTCACTCAAATCGGCACGCTTGATCCTCCTGCGGATGCTTGCTGAAGGTGAAGAGGATGACGATATCACCTCCGCGGCCATCTGGTCGCTTTCACAAATTGGCGGCGAAGACGTGCGCACATTCCTGGAAGCATTGCTGGATCAAATCGAGGAAGAGGAGGAGGAACAGATCGCATTCCTTGAAGAAGCGTTGGATAATCTGTCTTTCACCGAAGACCTGGATCGTTTTGAGTTAATGGCTTTTGACCCGGATGAGCTTGAAGACTTGAGTGAAATTAACGAGGATGAAGTAGTTGAGGAAGAAGATGAATAGATTGCTCCTGCCATCGTCCCCGGCGGCGGTGTTTACTGAATAAATTTTGCGCCGATGACGGCGCAAAGAGCATAATTGGGTCATGGAGACGTTATAATCTCCGTGACTTTTTTGTTAAATTCGATAATATCGCGCTGAGCGAGTGAAACGAGCGCAGACGAAGCGCAGTTTCCAAATTGAATTGCGTCTCGTCTCCAGCTTTCGGTGAACACGAAAGCCTCCGCTCGACGCGAATAAATTAAGGCAAACAACCCTATGTCCTTTTCTGTGCTGGTCTCCACCTTCGCAAATAATATCCTGCCCATTGTCCTGTTGAGCGGTGCGGGTTTTATACTTGGAAAACTCCTGCATGTTGACCCGCGTAGTCTGGGACGTGTGGTGTTCTACATATTCAGTCCTGTTCTCATTTTCGACCTGATGATCAAGAATCGCCTGGCATTGAGTGAGGCGGCTGTTGTCATCGGGTTTACTGTGACCATCATTTTCACCATGGGATTGCTGGCTTATTTTCTGGGATCATTGTTCAAAATTGAAAGACCCGCTTTGATCTCCATTCTTATCACCACCATGTTCGCCAACACGGGGAATTATGGTCTGCCGCTCGTCTCGTTTGCTTTTGGCGAAAAGGCTTTGCCCTACGCAGGCATCTACTTTGTGACGACAACTTTTTTATTTTATACATTGGGCGTCCTGATCGCCTCACTGGGACATATGGACCTCAAGGATGCCGCGCTGGGTCTGTTCAAAGTGCCCACGATGTATGCTGTCATCCTGGCTGTCATCCTCAACAGCTTTCGTATCGAAATTCCCACGCCCGTTGGCCGGGCCGTGCAGCTCGCCTCCAACGGGACAATTCCGTTAATGCTTGTTCTGCTGGGGGTTCAAATGACCAGGGTTGAACTTTCGAATAACCTGCGCGCCATGCAATTGAGTGTGGCTTTGCGATTGCTCATTGCTCCGCTTGCCGCATTGTTGATCGCCGCGCTGTATGGCATACAGGGCTTTGCCCGTCAGGGAGCCATGACGCAGGCGTCCATGCCGAGCATGGTAAGCGCAACCGTCCTGGCGACCGAATATCAATTGGACGCAAAACTTGTCACCGCCGTGGTATTCGTCAGCACGTTGTTGAGTCCGCTGACGTTGACTCCATTGCTTGTGTTTTTGGGGAGGTGAGGATGAGATACTTTTATTATGTCATTCTCCCGAAAGGACGCCGGGATGGTGTGAGCGGAGCGGAGAATCTCTACCACCGTGTAAGAGACTCTTCGCTGACGCTCAGAGTGACCTGTCTCTTGCTTGCCGCGGCGATGCTTTTTGGGGTGAGGCAGGTTGAAGCGCAGACAGGAATCGAAATCGCCTCCAACGCGGCGGTTCAGTTTGGGGCGCAGATCGTGTTTGGCGTGCAGGTCAACTCCCCCTCGCCCATCCAGCAGGCGTTCATTTTTATTCAGGATGATTCACAGGGACGACCGATCCAACTCAATGATGAAGGGTATGCAGAATATCATCTGGATGCGAGCCAGACGATATTGCGACCCTTCTCTTTTGTGCGCTGGCATTATCAATTCACGCTTGCCGATGGCAGTACGATCCAAAGCGAAAACTTTTTTGTTCCATATAACGATAACCGTTTCGAATGGCAGAAACTTGAGTCGGGCGCGGTGCGTGTGATGTGGTATCGGGGCGATGCGGCGTTCGGTCAAAACGTTTTGAACACGGCGCTGATGGGCTTGCAAACCATTAATCAAATTGTCCCTCCCGAACTTTCACAGCCCGTTGATATTTATGTATACGCTTCGCAGAATGACCTGCCCCCAAATTTATCCCTGAGCGGTGAGACCTGGCTTGCCGGACATGCCGACCCCGCGCAGGGTGTGATTGTTGTCCTCATCGAACCGGGGAGCAACCAGAACATCATCACGGAACAGCGCATTCCGCATGAGCTGACGCACGTGATGTTGTATCGGTCTCTCGGCGCGGGATATTCCAATTTACCGGCGTGGTTGAATGAAGGCATTGCGATGCAGGCGGAGTTATATGTGAACAGCGATTATGACCGCGTGCTCATGGACGCCAGCGCGCACGATGAGTTGATTCCCATCAGGGACTTGTGCGCTTCTTTCCCGTCCAATTCTGCTGAGGCGTTTCTCGCCTACGCCGAAGCCCGATCCTTTACCACCTACCTGCGCGGCAACTACGGTTCGGACGGACTGTTGAATCTCGCCCGCATCCACGCCACTGGTGTGGACTGTGAGCGCGGCGTCGAACGCGCCTTTGGCGTCTCGCTCGCCAAACTGGAAATGGATTGGCGCACGTCCGTCCTTGGACAGAACACGCTCGGTTCCACTCTGAAGAACCTGACACCTTATCTGGTTTTGTTGCTTGTGGTTATCTTTGTGCCACTGTTGGGAATCATCAATTCCATGCGAAGTAGTAAAGGAAAGCGGAATGAACCCGAAACCTATGTCCGAAGATGACCGAAAGGTACGGGCGCATGTCTGGGTCAAGGGACGCGTGCAAGGCGTCGGCTTCCGCGCTCACGTGGAATATCACGCGCGTCAAATTGGAGAATTAACAGGCTGGGTTCGTAACGTAGGCTATGATACTGTCGAAGCCATTGCAGAAGGGGAGCGCGCCAAAGTGGATTTGTTTATCGAAAAGATGAAGGAAGGTCCGCGTTCATTCACGGGTGGATGAGTCGAGGGTGGAGTGGGAGGATGTGACAGGGGAGTTTCGGGAGTTTGGGGTGAAGAGGAGTATATGACGTTGCTATTTTTGGAGACTTGCCATTAGCGAAATATCACTATTCAGGTCGTATTCCCGAAGTAATGATTTCATTTATTAGCGATGCCTTCCAAACAACTCCTAACTGTGCCTCAAATACGTCTTGATCGGGTAATCGCCCTGAGTATATGCCTAAAAACTTTCGACCTCTGCCTATCCAGTCAAACGGATCTGGGTTTTCTGGATTCTCTTTATAAACTCCAACATATTGGGCAATAACTGGTGAACCAGACATCCCTTCACGAGTCATACTGTCTATCAAAAGTTTGGGGACCTTATCTATATCAACATCGGGTTCAGAAGCAATGCTTCCCCTTTTCCAAATTGGGATTTTCCAGCACCAGTAATGCCTCTGGGAAAACCAACAATAAAGACATCCTGTGAAATTTCTACTTTGAAATCATCGTGAAAGGCAATGCTGTTGACAGGAAATGCTTTGAATTTGTCAGGTAAATCTAGGAGGATTATGGCAACATCGACGCCTTCTCTAAAAATATTATGTTCTTTCCAGCGAGGGCGACCTTGATTGTCAAATAAACCCACATCGTAAGTTTTCCATTTGCCTAGCCGTTCAACAGTGTGAAGCCAAATTCGTAAGATGTCGGGAGTAGAACCATTTTCGCTAATAGATTGTTTTGTCTCTGGGTGAAAGCCTGTCATAACATGCCAATTAGTTACAAGGTAATTTACGTTTTCGTACTCCCAGATAAATCCTGTGGCAATACCTAATCGAGTTCTCACCGAACATTGGTTCAATGAAAATCGATGAGAAAGACAGATGGTTCGGTTTTATTATGTTCGGCATAATTTACTCGTTCGATTAACCAACCAAGATTGATACAACTTGTCGTATGATACCTTATATTTTTATCTCATTCATATGTCCCTAATTATTTCACACTCTTCACTGATTCACTGATCACTTCCTTCAACACCTTCTTGTCAACATCTTCCAATTTCTTGATGTACAAGCATCCCTTGCCGGTGGTGTATTTGCCGAGTTTCTTGAGCACATGCCTTTTGTTTTTCAACTCCGCCCGGAAGATAAAGAGTGATATTTGCTTTGCGGGGTGAGAAGCCGATCACCATCCAATCGAGTTCACGTCCGCTGTCATATTTGAGATGGCGGCTCCCAAAACCGATAATGCTCGATCCCCACATCTTTGCATCTGCGCGGGTGGCTTGTTTCATCATCTTGGCAATCTCGAAACAATCCTGCCGGGTGTTCTCATCCTTGATCTTGTTCAGGAAATCTTCCACACTTGCTTCTGTCTTTTTTGTTTTCAACTCAGCCATGGCATCTCCTTATTCAAAATATTTGAGGCAGATTTTAGCGCATTTATTCTAATTTTGTTTTATACAAATCCCAAGCCTCTTTCCTTCAACGAAATCCACTTTCCCTGACCGATCACCAGATGATCGAGTACTTCCACATCCAGTAGTTTGCCTGCCTGCACAATGGCGCGTGTCACCGCCACATCGTCCGGGCTGGGAGTGGGGTCGCCGGAAGGATGGTTGTGGATGACAACCAATGCCGAAGCGTTTTTGCGTATGGCTTCCTTGAACACTTCACCGACTCTGTATCTGTGATGAGTTGACCGAGCCTTTATACACTTCCACGGTTTCCATGACGCGGTTTCTTCTGTCCAACAGGATTACGCGTAAATGCTCCTGCTCCAAAGCGGACATTTCATACGAAACCAGCGCGGCAGCGTCCGCGGGCGAGTTGATGGTGGGTTTCTCTTCCGGGGATTTAAGCGTCAGTCTTCTTCCCAATTCGATGGCGGCTTTGATCTGTGCGGCTTTGGCATCGCCGAGACCATGTTGTTTTTTCAGTTCGGCAAAAGGAGCGCGATGTAAGCCGCTCAGCCCGCCAAATTTGTTGAGCAGGCGTTGACCAACCTCGACGGCATTCTCGCCTCTCACGCCGACCCGAACCAGGATGGCGATCAATTCAGCGTTGGTCAAAGCCTGGGGTCCCAACGAAGCAAGCCTCTCTCGGGGACGATCCGATTCGTGCAAATCCATGATGCGATAAACAGGACGGGGAGTTGTATCCATGAGTGTTCCCTTAGTTTTTTTCCATCACTATACAGCCAGAATGAGTTTATTGCAAGGGCGGAATACAAAAACTGGCAAGTCTTTCGACACGCCAGTTTTTGTGTGATGGTACTGACAGTTGAATTAGGCAGTCAGGTGCTGAAATAAAACGACCATGCAGACAGCCCAGCCGGCGGCGATGCCACCAAACAGGATAAAGAGCGAGTGAAGGTCTTTCTTGTGCATTTTAGTTATCTCCTTTTTAATATTTCTTGTAAATTTCAAAGTGTTTGACCACTTTATTTCTTGCCTGATGATAGAGGCGGCTCATGAATTCCTGATGACAAGATTGTGGGCAAAGTATGTGCCTGAGTTCCGTGCGGTTTTGTTCTTGACAGCCTTCCTTGACATCCCCCTGTGCCTCAATTAGAATGTCATTCGCCTTGCCCCGCAAATGTGCGGGATAAAAATTTGGGCCTGTAGCGCAGTTGGGAGCGCGCCTCAATCGCACTGAGGAGGTCAGGGGTTCGAATCCCCTCAGGTCCACTGGACAGTGCATCAGTAAGCAGTGATCAATGTTGTCGCTGTCCAAGTTAATGACTGGTCATTTAACAATTGATAACTGGATACCGGGCCCATGGCGCAGTTGGGAGCGCGCCTCAATGGCATTGAGGAGGTCGAGGGTTCGAATCCCTCTGGGTCCACTAGCTCTTAGCGGTTTGCTTTTAGCAATTAGCTCAGACAAGCCGCTAACCGCCAAAAGATAATAGCTAAATAGTCATGGCAGGAGTAGTAGGTCATCCCGTCAGCGAGTTGGGAAAGCGAGGTGAAAGCCCAGCAACAGTGTCAACGGGACACTATGAGACCGAACTCGCCTGTTTTCTCGCAAGAGAGACTTCGCTGGTGAACGGAGTAGTCAGCGACGGCTTCAACCGTTATCTTGAATAAAGAGCGTTTGAAAGTTGAAAGGTTGGAACGTTGAAGGCAAAAGCCTGCAACTTGTAACCTTCAAACCTTCAACCGAATTCGGGTGGTACCGCGGAGGAAATCCTTCGTCCCTATTTGTGGATGAAGGGTTTTTTGTTATATGGAGTCCGTCAGCTTGCTGACGAATTTCGTGGAGCAAGCTCCAAAACTCCAAAATATGAAAAGGAGGCACGCATGAAAAACGTAATTCGAATCAACTATATCTTCTGGAAACAGGGACCTCTTCTTCCGCGCCTCCTCACTGGCAAATAAAAAACCACGTGATACGTGGAAGTTGATCCCCGACATGAATAAAAATGAGGCAAGAATGGCGACAACCAAAAAGAAAACGAGAACAGAGGCAGAGACCAAAGAGAAGGATATTTCCTATCATCCCAATGTCATTGAAAAGAAATGGCAGAAGAAATGGGAAGAGGATAAGTTATACCGCGCCGTCATTGACGAAAGCAAGCCGAAACACTACGCGCTGACGATGTTACCGTATCCCAGCGGCGACCTGCACATCGGTCATTGGTTTTCGATGACCCCTCCCGATGCGCGTGCGCGTTTCAAGCGGATGCAGGGCTATAACGTATTGTTCCCCATGGGCTTCGATGCGTTCGGACTCCCCGCGGAAGGCGCGGCGATCAAGAACAACATCCACCCGAAGAAGTGGACGTATGCCAACATCGAGCGGATGCGCGAGCAAATGCGTTCGATGGGCGCCATGTTCGATTGGGAGCGCGAAGCGATCTCTGCCGATCCCGAATATTACCGATGGACGGAGTGGTTCTTCATCCAGCTATACAAACATGGGCTGGCATATCGCAAAAAAGCGCTGGTGGATTGGTGTCCTAAAGACAACACGACTTTGGCGCGCGAACAGGTCAAAGGCGAGGAAAGGCTGTGTGACCGTTGCGGAACGCCCGTCATTAAGAAGGAACTGGATCAGTGGTTCTTCAAAGCGACCAAATATGCCGATGAACTGTTGCACTTTGAAGGCATTGACTGGCCCGATTTCATCAAAGTCTCGCAGACGAATTGGATCGGTCGCAGTGAAGGCGCGTCGGTTACATTTCTGACTGCGCCCCCCTCTCCCATCGGGAGAGGGGCTGGGGGTGAGGGCGGTGACCCCATCGAGATATTTACAACTCGTCCCGACACGTTGTGGGGCGCGACGTTCATGGTGATGTCACCGGAGCATCCGCTGGTGGATAAGATCACCACACCGGAGAACAAAGCGGCTGTAGACGAGTATAAGGCTCAAGCGGCGAAGCAAACCGACATCCAGCGTGAAGCGAGGGATAAGGAAAAGACGGGTGTTTTCACAGGCGGTTATGCCATCAATCCAGTCAATGAGGAACGCATCCCCATCTGGGTTGCTGATTATGTGTTGATGTCGTATGGCACAGGCGCGATCATGGCAGTCCCTGCGCACGATGAGCGCGACTTTGAATTTGCGCGCAAATTTGGACTGAAGATCGTGCCTGTCATTCAGCCCGAAGGTGTTGAGCTGAATGAGGAAACGATGGAAACCGCATATGAGCATGAAGGCATGATGATCAACAGCGGACCGTTCAACGGCACGCGCGCCACGAACGATAAAGGCATGAAGAACCCTGCCATCAAAGCCGTGATCGAATGGCTGGAACAAAAAGGCATCGGCAAACGCGATGTCAATTATCGTTACCGCGACTGGTTGATCTCGCGGCAACGCTATTGGGGCGCGCCGATTCCGATGGTCTATTGCGAGACGCACGGATGGAACCCCGTGCCCGACGATCAGTTGCCCGTGCTGCTGCCCGATGATGTCGAATGGAAACCAACAGGCGAAAGCCCATTGAAATTTCACCCAACGTGGAAGCACACCACCTGTCCCATTGGCGGTGAGCCTGCCATACGCGAGACCGACACGATGGATACGTTCATGTGTTCGTCGTGGTATCACCTGCGTTATTTAAGTCCGCATAACGATGATGCCCCGTTCGATGATGCTGAGTACAACTATTGGATGCCCGTTGATACGTACACCGGCGGCAGTGAACATGCCAATATGCACTTGCTGTACTTTCGTTTTTTCCATAAGGCATTGCGTGACATGGGTATCACCGAAGGCGGCGAGCCGGTGATGCAACTGCGTAATCAAGGCATGGTGCTGGCGGAAGATAACAGCAAAATGTCCAAGAGCCGCGGCAACGTGGTCGCGCCCGATGTGCTGGTGAAGAAATACGGAGCCGACACTGTGCGCGCCTACTTGATGTTCTTTGCACGCTGGCAGCAAGGCGCGCCCTGGGACTCGCATGGGATCGAAGGGACGGCGCGTTGGATTCGCCGTGTGTGGGCGTTATTTACCGATCAGCCTGAGCGGAGCGGAGCGCAGACGAAGGACGCCTCCTCCTACCCGACAACTGCTTCGGATGAGACGAAAAAGAATCTACGCCGACGCGTTCACCAGACCTTGAAGCGTGTAACACACGACTTCGAGAATTTTGAGTTCAATACGATCATCTCATCCTTGATGGAGTTGATGAATGAAATGTACAAAGCGCGTGAAGCGGGCGCGGTAGGTACGCCCGAATGGAAGGAAGCACAGGAAATCTACTTGAAGATGCTGGCTCCTGTCGCGCCGCACATTGCCGAAGAGCTATGGACGAATCAACTGGGCAAGCCGTACTCGATCCATCAACAATCCTGGCCCCAGGTGGATGAAGCCGCCGCGAAAGAAGACCTCGTCGAGCTGCCAGTGCAGATCAATGGCAAGGTGCGTGACCGCATCACGGTCCCGGCAGAGGCGAGCGAAGAAGAGATCAAGTCCGCCGCGCTGGCGAGTGAGACGGTGCAAAAATATCTGGATGGAAAGAAGCCGAAGAAAGTGATCGTGGCGAATAAGAGGTTAGTCAGTATTGTGGTGTAGTTCGCCATTTTCTTGACTCTCTCCCTCACAATGGTATCCTTGCGCCCGATGTTCTGTTTGATGAATAATACCAACACCGATAATACAAACCGCACTCGTATAGTGACGGGGCGTCCGTGTTGGGAACAGGAACAGGCAAAACAAAGCTGAGAGATAACCACACAAAAACGCCCCGAACCTTCGGGGCGTTTTTCTTAATCTAAAGAGACCCTAAAGGTTTCCAAAACCTTTAGGGTCTGATAACAAGGAGAAATCCATGACCATTTCCAACGCTACCCCTGTCTATGCCGTGCCGGAGAAGAACCTTGTTCCCGTCAGCGGATATTTGACTGAGATGATGAACATCCCGCCTTCGCGCATGTTCCTCATCAACAAGTCATTGAAAGTCTACAAGGAAAAGAATCCGACTGCCGCCATCTTTGACGCCTCACAGGGAGATGGAGGCGCTTCGCTTCCAGGGACTCCCAAGCCGATCCTCGAACGTGCGCTTCAACTCCAACTGGAGCATGGTACGTCTTACGATATGCCGTTCGGCACCGAAGCCTATCGCAAGGCGGTCATTGAGCAATACTGGAAATTGGACTCCTCCTCTGGTTGGGGACCTGCCAACGTCCTCGGCACCGCGGGCGGACGCGATGCGCTGGTCAAGGCATATCAAGCCATGCTGGCGCTCGGTCATGGACGGCAGGGCGACCTCATCATGGTCTCGCGCGTGCCATGGATCTCCTACAACTGGGGACCCTATGGCGTGGGCGCAAACGTCCTTTGGGCGCCGGGTGACCCTGCACAGGGATGGGCATACTCCGAAGATGCCATTCGTGAAAGCGTGAAGTTCGCCGAATCCAGCGGACGCAAGATCGCCGGTCTCGTCATTACCAACCCCGATAACCCAACTGGCTCGACCATCGCCTGTCGAGAAGCAGGTCTCGCTTGCCAAAGCCGCGTTGGAAGCGGGCGTGGCATTCGTCCTCTTCGATTGGATGTATCACTACGTCACCGACGAATCCCCGATGGATTTGAATTCCTTCCTCAAATTCTTCACACCCGATGAACTCAAACGTTTGATGTTCCTGGATGGCATCACCAAATCACTGGGCGGATCCAACGTCCGCAACTGCCATCTCATCGCGGACGAAGCTGTCATCAAGTTCATCGTGGCACGTTCATCGCATACGGTCATTCCATCATTCTTCTCTTTAGCTGTTGCGATGGCGGCATACGAAATGGGATTTGACGAAGCCGCAAAGACCATCATCGAGCCGACCAATGCCAGCCGCGTCGTATTGCGAGACTTGTTGATGAAGCATGAATTCCAACACATCATCGGCAAGGGATATTATGCCTTCATCAATGTCGGTGAATTTATCCAAGCCAAAGGCTGGGCGGACAGCGAACCCCTCGGACAGTATCTCGCCGAGAATCATGGCGTTGCCATCGTCCCCGGCGCGTTCTTCTCTCCCTTCGGCAATGACTGGGTCCGCTTCTCGTATGCCACGCCCCCCGAACGAACACAAGGCGCGTTCGAGAGGTTGGTGGAGGGGTTGGAGAGTTTGAAATGACATCGAATTTTAATTTGATAATTAAGGAGTAATAAATCTGGTCAAGAGAAACCCAAGGAAATTGCATTTGATTTCTATCTGGAAGGAGACTACAACTTTTTAGTAAAATCCAGCAGATTGTCAGAATTAACTACAAATACAGTTCGTTCCTTTTCGGTAATAATGTCTTTTAGTTCTAACTCTTGTTGCCTGCCTAACTGAACATTAGTACTGAGGATGCTCGTTGTCTCAATCCTTTTTGAAAACGAATATAAGTACTTTCTCGAATTCAGCATTTTCAAGTAATAATTCACCTGTAGAAATACTGACATTATTTGGAGCGAATGAGTCAAACTTTCAGCTTCGCATTGGTGACAATTATCGGCATGCAGATTTTTTGTTGAGAGATTTCTTTTATGGCGCTAAAGGCAAGTTCTTCCTTTGCTAAGCATTCTGCTGCGTGAGTTAACTCTGATGCTGTTTTTTCGAGCAGAGTTCTTGAATTATCACCTTGTCCTTGCATCGTGCAGAATGCGGACACATAAGACGTTGGAGAAATACTGAAAACATCCCAAGCTGTGAAATCGGCAGGGAATGACATTTGGCTAATAGGCTGGTATTTTTTTGCCCACAAGAGCGAGCATCTGTCTTTATGTTGGCTACTTCTAGCTTTTAGAAAGATCCAACTTTTATCTTTTTGTTTTTTACATTCAATAAGTAGACGTAGAACACCAGAATCAATAAGCAGATCTATGTATCCACTTTGTCCATTTTCATCTTCCCATCTATGTTCTCTACCTGCAAACCGCCATTGGTTTTGACCTTTGTTAATTTCTTCTTCGATACGCATCTGAAAAGCAAAACCTGACGAATTTATAGAATTGAGGAATGATGAGTTATCTTCTGCCATTTTCTTCCTTTCAAAATTGCGTTCATAATACTCTTAAAAAATCTAATGTCAAATTTTAGATCTAAAGGAATCATCCATGTCATTCAACCCTCAACAATTCGCCGATAAATTTCACCTCGCCGCCGAGCAAGCCGCCAAGGAAAAACCGGATGGCGGACTCAACGGCTTCGAGCAGGAATGGAACCTGCTCGATGAAGAACTGCGTCCCTTGCTCACGGTGGGGTCAGGACCCAGCCAGCAGTCCTTCGTGGATTACCTGCGTGCGGAATGTGTCCCGCCGTGGCTGGCGCAGTTCAGCCAGCTCGAAGTCTTCCACTGGATGATCGAGTGGGCGACGCGTCCGTATTACACGCCGCGTGGCACGATCTACGAAGCGCGTCTCATGGAAGCCTCGCTTATCAACTCGCTTCATCGCGCGGGTGGCAACTTCGGCGAACGACTTCATTACTGGCATGGCAATCTCTTGTTCCTCACCGACATCAGTCACCATTCCATTCCCGGCAAGTGGGGCATCGCCAAACGACGTTATCTCGAAAAATGTGTTGACCTGTATGGCGGCGGGCTGGCAGTCGCTGGCATTCACAGCAACCTCTCTTTGCCCGATCCGCTCTTTGCATGGGACTTCATGCATCTGCCCGCCTGACGCGAGACGGCGGCGCCGTGCACAACACCTCGATGATTTCAAGTCCGAGTTCTACATCACATCGGCGCGCTTGTTGCGCGCGTTCTCAAGCCTCTTCATCGCGACCTCCGCCTCGACGCCGATGCAGGCTCAGGTCCGCGATGGACGCGCTGTGGTCGTCATCACCGAAAATGATTCGATCCGCAACCTCACGTTCCCGAATCCGCCTGAGATGGATCTGCCCGACCTCTATCGTTCGTACAACGATTATCTGCAAATCTCTTATGACCTCGTGCGGCGCGGCATCCGCTTTGGCAACAACAATTACACGCCCACGCGTGCCCGTTCGTTTGCCGAGCCGGTCGAGCGTCTCATCTCGACCACCAGCGATGAACTGAGCCAACTCTATAACCGCGGCTTGTATGCCATTGGCGAGGAGACGCCCGCCGAGGAGATGGCGAGCCAGATCGAAAAGCAAAACCTGATGGCGCGCATCAACTTGCCGATGGGACGTGTCGAAGTCCGCACCGATGATGGTGGGAGCCCGCTGGATGTGGACATTGCGAATTTGACTCTCAAGAACCTGCTTCTCACCCGCTTCTATGCGGACCCGGAATTTGGTCGCGGCTTTCGATATGATCGTGAGGACATCCCGCGCGCCCGCTCGAACGAACGACTCGCCGCCCAGCACGGATTGCGCGCCGAGATCGAGAATCCTTTTACTGCCAAACCGGTCAAGATGCGCGACTTCCTCAAATGGACGTTGAACGAACTCAAGCCGCTCGCCGAAGCTTTGGGTTTATGGGATGATCTTGCGCCATTGGTTGAAATGTCTGAAGGTGGACGCAATACTGCGGAAAAAATTCGCTCGCGCGTCAAAGCGGAAATTGGCGAGAGTGATGAAGTACCTGTTGAAGTGTTGCGTGAACTGGTGCATGAGCGTGAAGTGCAAGTCAACGCGGATGTGGAAACCATCGCCGCAAACTATTCTAGCTTGAACGGCGATGCGCAACGCATTGGCGAAATACTTCAACATGCGCGCGCCGAAGCGCGTGAACATCCCGAACTTCCCATTCGCTTCCGCACTGCCAGTGGAATTGTTGATCGAAACGCATTATCCTGATAAAACCAGTGAGATACTCAGACCTCGCACAACACCTGATCCGCATCCCATCCATCACCGCCAGCCCGAACGAACGCATTGACGAAGTCCATCGCGCCGGAACATTCATCTACGATTACCTACGCGGTCACGGCTTCGAACCGAGATACTTCGATGGCAAATATCCGGCGGTTTATGCAACGTTCCCTCACCCCAGCGCTGGAGCGGAGCGCCAGCGCAGACGAAGCGCAAGCGTGAGCGACAATCTTACTCACCGGTCACTTCGACGTTGTCGAACCCGAACCCGACGACTCCCAATTCACCCCGCGTATCGAAGGCGATTACCTCTGGGGTCGCGGCTCAGCGGATATGAAGACGGTCGTTGCGACGTATCTCGTTTGGATGAAGGATATGCTGTAAGGGCGCAGGCGTCGCCGTGTCCCAACATTTCGTTGCTCCTTGTTGGCAATGAAGAAAACGGAGAAGCTGAAGCATGGGGCACGCCGCATGTGTTGAAAGAATTGAATTTGACGCCATCGTTATTTATTGCAGGCGAACGCACGGGCGAAAAAGGCAATGAACTCTTCGGCGAGATCTGTGTGGAGAACCGCGGCGTGATGCGCTTCGATGTCATTGCACGCGGCGCAAAGGGACATTCCGGTGTGGCGGGCGCGGGTGATTTGAGCGAGAAACTTATCAATGCCCGCTCTGCCTTGAATGAACTCTTTGCTAAACATCTCACGCTCAAATCACCGGATGGCTGGCAATCGCAGGCGAAGTTCCCGTTTATCAATGTGGGAACGCCGGGCATCTACAACGTCACTGCCGCAGAAGGGATTCTGGGAGTGGAAATTCGTCCCATCCCACAGGATGACACATCCATGCTGAAAGATGAAGTGTTGAAATACTGCGAAGCCAACGGACTGGAAGCCAGTTTCACCATTATGGAAAATGGCGTGGCATGTGACCCGAATAATCCAGCATTGATAAATGTTGATCGAAGCAGTGAAAACAGGCGAGCGGAGTGGCGAAGAAGCGCTGAACCCAGAATCGGCAGGAAACTTCCCGGCACCAGCGCAAGATTTGCTCCCGGCGGGCAGGCGGTCGTGTGGGGGCAGTCTGGCTTGGGTCCACATGCAAAGGATGAACGGCATTACATTCCATGTATCGAGCCGTATTACAAGTCACTGATCCAGTTGGTAAATTATGGGTATAAAGTGAGCGATGCACTGTGCCACAAGCGACATTTTTGTCCATAACATTGCAACATGATTACTCGGTCAGAGGTTGTCATAAATTTATAAAATCAACAATCTTGTAAGGTAAAATAACCACCAACGAATTTGCCTGCTCTTTGCTATGATATAAAATAAGGACAGGCTGAGATGTTCTCAGACCATTTTTTCAAGAAAGGATTTTTATTATGTTTTTCGCTCCCAAAGAAAAAGGTCAGGGTCTTGTCGAGTATGCGATCATCCTCGCACTCGTCGCCATTGTGGTGATCGCAGTCATGCGTCTGCTTGGACCCAAGATTGGCAATACCTTCAGCAAGATCAACAGTTCATTGCCGTAATCTGCCTAGACCAACAAAAAAGCGCCTCTGCAAATGGAGGCGCTTTTTTATTGCAACTTTTTGGGCATGGTTCTTGTATCCTTTGCAACTCATTTAGTTTGGGCTTCCGCAACCAATGAAATCCTTCCCGGTTATGAGCAGAAGATACAAAACTTGTTTGGTTGACCTTGATAGGCTGATAAAATCCCTGACCTTCGGACAGGGGGTTCGGACATTCCCTTTTCTGCCACGGATTGACACCGATTTCACTGATTTTTGCAATTGTTTTTTCCGTGAAAATTCGTGAAATCCGTGGCTAAAAACACATTGTCCAAACTTCTGTCTCAACTTCGGAAATTCCCATTGAATTCCATTTTGAGTTGTGCTGCACTTTTGAAAATCTCAAAGGAAAGGAGGGGCGTTGTTATGAATAAACTTAGAGTGAATAATAGGACTAAAACTTCTGGCAGTTTGGGTTGAAATATTATTCAGGGACGGGAACATAGTTTATGATGGAGGCATGAACTCATCCAATAGAGTTTTTTCCACTTTCGACAAATTCATTCTCAGCGGATTGGGTTGTGCGTTGATCGTCCTTTGCGTAATCGCTGCGTGGATCTTTTATATTGGACAAAGCCTGACGGCTGCGCCCCAACCTCAGCCGGAGGTTGCTCCTGTTTTATCTGCTTCCACCGCGCCTTCATCTTTACCCTCACTCCTGCTTCCCCAACTTTTTCCCACACACTTGAAACGATTCCACAAGTCACTTCCATCCCATCGCCGCTTCCCGGTTTCTTTGGAGATACTCCTCCAACAGGGAAGATCGTCTTCGTTTGCTATGTCAAACAGATAGATCAGATCTGCCTCATGAACGCAGACGGGACAAATCGTACACAACTCACAAACTTCGATGCGACCGCGTTCTATCCGTCACTTTCGATGAAGGAGGGAAAGATTTATTTCTCCTCCAAGCAAAGCGCAGGCTTCGACATTTATTCTCTCAACACGAACGGAACTGAATTAGAACATTTGACAAAAAATATCGGCAGTTTGTATGCGCCCGAACTTTCTCCCAACGGCGAATGGATACTCTTCACCAAAAACGGTGACGGACTCTGGTTGATGCACCCCGATGGAAAGAATGCGCACGCCCTTACAAATCGTGACGACATCGATCCCACCTGGTCGCCAGATGGTTTGATGATCTCTTTTGCTTCTTCGCGGGCATGCGTCAACTATTCGTCATGAACGTGGAACAAATATCCGTCAGATTACAATCTCGACAATATGGGCGGACGCAGTACCTGGTCGCCTGATGGAACGAGACTTGCCTTTTATCGCGGTCCCGCTCCTCTGAGATCACGTACGATCTTTATGATTAACGTGGATGGGACAGTTCGTCCGTCTCACGCACGGAGGTGATAACCTCGCCCCGAGCTGGTCACCTCGATCGCAACTGGATCGCCTTCACCTCCTTTCGGGATGGCAATAACGAAATCTACATCATGCACCCCGATGGGACGGGTGTCAGGCGTCTGACGAACACCCCCATTTCAGACTGGCAACCACGCTGGGGAAATTAGATATTTGGATATAAGTTGCTACTCTTAAAATTGAGGCAACCAAAAGGATACGTTTTATCTGTTTTAGATTGTACAATGAAGTGAGAGTAGGCATTTGGTCTTTTAGGTCTGATTCGAAGTTTGTCTTTTGAACAAGTCGTTATATTCGCTGGCTGGAGGTATTCACATGTCACCCAACAAACCCCAAAAGGACAATAACAAAGGGAATAAGCCCCAAAAGAATGGTGGTAAAGGCAATAGGGCAGGCAAGGGCGTCGTGGTGAACAAAGCAATCCCCATCCTGCCACCCCCTGATGTTCCAACTGAAAAATTATCCCTGGATACCCCACCGCTTGATGCTCAAAAGTGGTGTTTTAAAGATACCCTTATATTTCAGCCTGTTATCGAAAAATGGGTGGAAAAAGAGAATGGCACTCAAGGGAATAAAGATATTGTAAAGAATCCAATACCTGTGGAAGAGCAGTCTTCTTTCCGATTAACGAGGAACACGGTGGTAGACGTCCTGCCGCAGGATGTATCTATAAGCTGGTCGGGAATCGCAATTAAAAATACGATCTATGACTTCATCGATCCGAAGAAGACGGGCAAAAAAGATTGGGTGACCACGAAGGTGGTTGGCTGGGTCAGTAATGACTTGCTCGATGACTATGTTGAGGAATTCCGAGACTTTGAAGTTTCGATCCATAACGCAACCAGGAACTCCACCGACCTGGAACAGGATATGACCATCGAAGATGAAGGCTATGATGAAATCCGTGCCCGCTACAACATGTGCGGAGAACTTTGTGTTACTTTTATTGTTAAAGAGGATATTGATCCTAAAGTCAGTATTGATGATGTTTTGAAAAAGTGGAAAGGGAGCGGCGTAAGAAATAAGGAGGGCATCAATACAAACTATGCAAGTTTAGTGGGCAGGGGTAGAGATAAGTCACTCGAGCAAAGACACCTGAAAGAAATACTGGATTTGTACAATACCGGGGACGTAAATAAAAAAGTTGAGCCTTATTCTGTGGTTGGAGAAAAGAAGATGCCTCTTGCCCTGAGCGATTATGATGACCGCCATGCCTCAAAAGATTTTCAAGAAAAATTATTGCAATATTATTTTATTGCTCTCTTGACCATTGACCCAAATACTGGCGAACTCATACTCAACATGGATCCGAAAAAGCGTAACCATTGGGTGGTTGTGGATAGGATCTCACATAATGGTGTCCGTGTTGAATTGTATAACCCTGCTCCGAACAAGCGGCAATCCTACTCCTTTCGTGAGCTTTACGCATCGGTGGGTAGCAACCCGAACTCGGGTTGGTGGGTGGAAAGAAATCAACTTCGCCATAAGGATGATTTTGGATCCCCAAGCCCGGAGGTTGCGATCGAGAACGCGACGCCTGACGAGAAAGATGCCGAACAGTATATCCTTGTGGATCGCTTAAAGAAGACCAATTTATGTGGAGAATTTTCCGTTGCCTATATATTGAAAAGTTCATTGGACAAGGCTTTGAAGCACTGGTTCGATAATCAGGTAGCGTTGAAAATGAATGCAAAAGGGGGCGCCGGAATTTGGGAACTTGCCACCGTCTTGCAGGCCTTTGGATTGAATACTACAAAGGCTGGCGCTCAATCCTATTCAATCGATAGAATCCTCAAGTATTGGAAGGCAATCCAGCCGGATCTTTATGGCAGTATATTGGGCAGTAGTAACAACGAAACGACAGGTCCACTGGACTTGATCACGATACTAAAAGCCTATGGGTATACCAATAAGGATGATTACAAGTTTGGAGGGTTGGCCTTATCACCGGGTGCAAGTGCAGAAATGCTGAAATCATATTTCTTGATTGCGGGGGTAAAGATCGATACCAAGAAAAATGGCCGACTTAAGAATAAGCTTGGTGACGGGGTTGACCATTGGGTTGTCGTCAACGAGATCACGCCTAATGGCTCTCTGGTTGGCGGAAATGGGGGCTGGGTGCAACTCTATAACCCGTTTACCAATGTTATGGAGGAATATTCCTATAAGGAATTTTTGGAATCCTTTTCCGGGGCGGGCTTGTGGGTAACGAAAGATGTCCATCCAACGTTTACCTGGCAGGCTCGTGTTTCCGCGAAGGATAAAAGCAAGAAACCCAAGGGGAATTCCAAGGTTGTGGTGAATAAGATACCGGAAGCCAATTTGCGCAGGGAAATTCAAAAGAAAAAAGATACTGGCACCACATCACTGAATTCTATTGCGAATATGCTGGCCAATCCCAAACTGGGTTTCGGTTGGAGCAGGACAGAAATCCTCAAGCTATTGAAAAATCCTGAAGCGGAGAGTACCCGTGTATCGCTGGCGGAGGTGGAAAGACTATTGTGCACGAACCTGGAAATTGGCTCCCTCGCGTGTGAAATCAGCAGGTGGATTCGCAATACATCCGGCGAAAATTCATCTTTTGCGGTGGAACTGGCATTCATGTTGCGCGAGTTTGGAATTTTGGTCATTGAGAATAAAAAGAATGGCAAAATCATTAAACCAGATGACCCACAGGTCTCCATTGATGATAAGAGAGGCAGGATGGTTACCCTCAAGGACTTGAACTCATCTGCCGACAGAAGTCTCTCCGATATACTTCAAGCCAGCCTCACAAAACGTTTTGTCGACTCTGTCCCCGCTTCTCAGTTGGCACACAAGGTCGCCAGCGCCTTTATGGATCAGACTGTTGAACAGATCACAAAGATTCCTCCAACTGTTCTGGCTTACAAAAACCTAGCCGAATATGTGGAATGGGAGAAAACCATTGATGTACCCGGGTCGAATATCTATCGAGTGAGGAGATGGGGAGACCCTAAGATGACCCGCTATGGATTCAATACGAACGAAATAGCAACGGGAAATTTTCAGGCGGTTGGACTGTATAATGGAGAGACGGGCTTTGGGGCGGTGACAAACTATATCCGTATCGAGCGCGGCGATATTGATCAGCTGATCGACATGCAGTTTGATGAGATCGTGGATGGTAGGAAAATGACCGTGGAGGATAAGATGAATTGGCTTTGCCAGCTGCGCGGTCGGATCTATATGTTTGACAGCGGCAGGGATTCATGGCAAAGATCGCTGCAAATTCGATGGGGAACGATTGCCTTGGGCGGAAATTTGGTGCAGGTGGTGGAAAGGAAGGAAATGGATGTGAAAATCCCGGGCGAGAAAAAAATTTCCCGACACTGGATGGCGCGGCTGGCTGGTTTCAGAAAATCCGACTGGTCGCGACCGTTGGATGAATTGCTGGCAGAAGGGCTGGTGCACCGCTGCTTTGTTGCCAATGACGGTAATGTATTTGCGGATACATCCAGGGGAATAGTGTACAGCCCGTTTTACAGCCTGCTGGATTGGGATTTTGGAGGGACCAAAAGACCAGACGCCTTGTGGATTCCCTTTGAATATCTTGAAGACAAAATTAAATCAAAATCTGAGACCAGTTTGGAAGTCCCCCCGAATCAGAGCCCTGTATCGGACCCTAAACCCAAGCCCAAGCCAAAACCATCTGGAAAATAGCCGGATGACGGTTCCCGGTTCGGATTGGAATCCAAGGAGATACAGACAGCCTACTTTCCTCCCATATTCACCGTCCAATAGCCGCCGTACGAACTGAATTTGGAAAATACATATCCCACGCCGATCTCGGTGACGCGTGAGTTGATTAGCCTGTCCCAGTCTTTGGGTTCAATGCGCCATTGATTCATTGCATCTTGTGGAAGCCCGATGGCGAGAAGTTCCAAATAATAGGAGTTCGGATAACCTGCAGTGAGCAGGCGGTCGCCAGTCCATGTACCGTCTGAGCCGCTGTGTTTGACGAAGTCGTTGCAAGCCATATCCAAGCTGTGTGCCCGCGCCGCGTCGGTTAATTGTGTGTTGACTGTCAACTGCACACGACCCACATCTGCGCGTGCCTTGTTGATAAGGTCTATTAGGGTTTGCACAAATTCAGGATTTTCATTGTATGTGCAGTTGCCGATACTTTGTTCAGCAGATGTTCCTCCACCTTCACCTACGATGACCTTTACCCAGAAGGTTGGTTCCGACCCCATGGGAACATTTTCTCCGTCCGCGTTGTGCAATTCAAAATTACCCACGTATGCACCATCTGTTGACGGGGCAACAAGGTCGATCGAAACTTCCACCGTGGAGTGGGCTTCGGTCTCAGGCACGGGCACAGACTCGGCTGAATCCATTTTGTCGCCGGAGACGAACGCCACGGTGTAATTGGTCCATGTGCAGGCGCCCACGTTTTGGAACTTCCAGGTCTTGGTGAATTTCTCTCCGGATTCCAGATGCGCGTTATCGGGGTAGGTCACATCTTCGACGAAGAGGGCGCTGTCTCTGCATGGGGCAGGCGAGGGAGTTAACGGATCAGCTGTCGGCGAGGCGGTGGGAGGAAGGGGCGTCGGGAGGGTTAAGGCTTGTTTGGTTGGCGGCAGGGTCGAGGTCACGAAAAGAGGCGGCACGTTTGTCGCCGTCTCCCCGGGGACTTTTACGCAGGATGTCAATAGTAAAACGAAAATGAGGGTGAGTGTTACTTTTTTCATCAGGTTCTTTTTATGGACTTCCAAAATCTACGGTGTAATAACCGCCATAGGCTGTATCTGCAACGTAAGCATATCCGATTCCCATTTCACTGACATTGGGATTCAGGATCGCGTTCCGATGGGTCGGATCGTTCATCCACCAGTCGAACGCAGTTTGGGGATAGCCGCTGCCGTAGATGATCTCTTCCGAATAGGATGCCGCGTAGCCCGCCGCCGCTACCCGCTCGTGAACGGACGATCCATCCGAACCGTTGTGACCGAGAAAACCGTGGCAAGCCATATCCAGGCTGTGTCCTTGCGCAGCGTTCGATAGCTGAGGGTTGATCGCCAATGCAGGTAGTCCGTTTTGTGTGCGGGCATTGTTGATGAGCGCTGCGATCTCATTTTGATAGGAGGAACTCGAACTGTAGTTGCAACTTGCAGGACCCGTCGGTTTTGCAACTGGTGTTCCGCTCATCGAAGTTGGAACCACAACCACTGCCGTGGGCGGACTGGTAATGCCGATCAGGATTTTCACCCAGAATGTATTCTCCGTTCCAATAGGGAGCACTTCTCCATCGGCATTTCGCAATTCAAAGAAGCCTGTGTAGCTTCCATCCAAAGAAGGCGCATTCAACTCGACCGAAACATCCACAGTCTTGCCTGCACTCCGTTTGCGGGATGGGTGTCGAATCGGGTGACTCCATGCGGTCACCCGCAAAAAAGGCGATGGTATATCCGCTCCAGTTGCATTTCCCTGTGTTCATGAAACGCCACGTTTTGGTAAACTTCTCTCCACGTGACATAAGCGTGTTATCGGGTATGGTTACATCCTGGATGAGCACTGCGGCGTCTTTGCAGGATGCGCCATCAGTGGAAACGGTCCCGCCGGGCGTGGATGTGGTGGACGCGTCAAGCGTCCCGGCGGGAGGGACTCTGTGTCGGTAGCGATAAGCCTGCCTTTGTGGGCGGCAGGGTCGAGGTCACGAAAAGAGGCGGTGTGTCAGTCGTTGCTTCCTGCGAAATTTTTACGCATGAGCTGAGAACCAGGCTCGCGATGAGGAGCAACGTCCCGAAGGTTTGATAAAGAAAATCTGGTAATTTGTGCCCAGCCTTCGGGACGATTTTTTGTCTAGGGTGTTGCAAAGACGACCACATAATATCCATTGCTGTTGAAGAACGCGTATCCCAAGCCGACATCGATAAAGGTGTCACTGACCATGTTAAGGTTGTGACGTATATCTCCCGTATCCGTTCTCCACCAATCCACAGCTCCCTGGCCGCTCAGTGGGGGATTGCTGAAGTATACATTTTCAGCAGAGAACGCCGCCACATAACCATTTTTAGCGATGCGCGATCCGGACGTGGAACCATCCGAGCCAGTGTGACCTGTGAGGTTATTACAGGCCATATCGGTGGCATGTGATTGTGCGGCTTTCGTAAGCGCTTCCTTGACGTTGTATTTGGGCAAGCCATTCGTGGTGCGATACGTGTTGATGGCGTTGATCGCCTCCGTTATTTTGGCGGGGTCGGTGGTGAAGGCGCAGACCGCACTTCCGCTGGAACCTGCGCTTGTGTTTGTGGGAACCGCTGTGACCGCGGCTGAAGTCGCGGCTGGGAACGGCTGCACTGCCTACCACATCGATGATGAGCCACAATCGGGAATCATCGTCGACGCTGATGATCAAACCTTCGGGGTTTTTGATGACAAAATTTCCCCGGTGTGTTCCCACGCTGTTGGGCGCGGTCAGGTCAATGGAAAGATCAAGGGTTTCTCCTGGATAGGTAAGAGCCAGCGGTACACCATCGGGCGCGCCCATGCGTTCATCAGAGTAGTAACTGAGTGTGTAATCCGATGCCCAAATGCAGGTGCCTGTGTTGCTGATGCGCCATGTTTTTGTAAAGGCAGAGCCGGCATTCACCGATGTGTTATCAGGGATGGTGACATCCGCGACGAACGAGGCTTTGTTGGTGCAATCGGGCGCGTTCGTGGGCCTGGCTTCAGGCGTGGACGTGTCGGTTGGCGCAACATCAACTACTTCTGTAGCTGCGGGGGTGTCCGTTGCTGGTGCATCGGTTGCGGTAGGCGCACTCACCTGGGTTTCGGTTGGCGCGGCGGTTTCCGTGGGAGCCTGCGCTCCGCAATTGGAAAGGATCAATGCCGCCAGAGAAATGACAATGAACAGTTTCTTGTTCATCTTTTACCTCCTTTGATTATTCAATGGGTTCCATCCATTTTTTACCATGGTTCATTTTACTCCCTCAAAACATCATCATCTGTGACTTTGACTTTTCAAGGGGATCGCTGGCGATCTGCTCCTCGAACGTCTCACGCGTCAATACCGGAACCTCAAACAGGGTTCGCAGTAAACGATATTTTACAAGCTGATACCCTTTTCACCCGCGCCGCCAACGAGGGATCGCGCTGCGCCTTATATGCCACCAGTCCGGCGCGACCACCGGGGATAACAATGATTGTCTGCTCAGGTGGATACGGCGTTTCCGCGAGCGCGCGTCCGATCAAGGCCGAGGCAAGCACGTAAAATACGCGTCATCTACTGTCTGCTTCCAGCGCCGTCCTCGGCGCTGGCTTCCC
Source organism: uncultured Chloroflexia bacterium (assembly GCA_963753655.1). GTDB lineage: Bacteria > Chloroflexota > Anaerolineae > Anaerolineales > Villigracilaceae > Defluviilinea. The sequence goes on along the minus strand of CAVWDB010000012.1, from coordinate 53,596 downwards.
AAAGATAATTCTTATCCTCTTTCCGCGTGGTGTACGTTAGCCGTGTACCCAGCGCTTCGATCATGGCGGTGATGGTGTTGAGTTCATTTCGCCTTGCATTGGCAACATCCTCGGGGCGCAGCTTCCATGTGGATTTATCCTTTTCCGCATAGGACGTAAGCACTGCATAGATCATCCCTTTCGACGGCGTCATTAAACCCGGAAAACGCGGATACAGGTCATCTTCTATTTCAAGATAAATACTGTCCGGGTTCTTCTGCAGGAAGGTAACGATAGCAACTTCAATTCGGTCGGAGAGTGAATTCGATTTCTGTAGGGGCGGGGTTCTCCCGCCCTTGTTGTTGGGATATGTCCCCACATCCCTGTATCCACATTCTCGCCTGTTGAATAATGAATAAATTGTTCATCTTCTAACAATGTTTTCTGTATCAACAATTGTGTCGTCCGTAGAGCCTCATCAAATTCCTGGTTCATCTGCTTGAGGGCGTGCGCCTTTGTCAACTCGATCAGCCCCGCCGCATGAACGTGCAAATAACTCGCAGGCTCGCCGCGTTCGACCAAATGCGATTGAATGGCTTCCCGTATATCATCCATGTTTTGCTTGCCTGCTTCACGTTTCAAATGTTCGCCACGCGTCCATAAAAGTTGCAGCGGATCGTGCTCCGTTCGCATCGCCAGGGATTGCAAGTCAAAGCCGGCCGTGCTTGCGGCTGTCAATGCGGAAGTCAGAAAGGATGGCTCAGCTTCCGGCAACAAACCGAAAAACGGCGTGCCGAGCGGCAATAACTCAAATAAATGCGCAAATGCTGCGTTCAAGGCGGTGGCGTTCCACGCCCAGTCATACCGTCTACGACGTAATGCGAGCTTATAGGGTTCCACCGCTTCGGGTCCCCACAGCCATCCCGCCCACAAAGCGGAAAGAGTCCAAAATGCCTGATTTGGACGCGGCACCGAACCGACCACCGCCGTGATGGGAATCTCCTTTTTGACTTCGTGCGCCAGATCCTTGAGGCGACCTTCATAGATACAGATCCCACCGCTTTCTGGAATTTTCTTGGGCCACGCCTCAACGACTACGCCGGAACCTGTTTCTGTCCATAGACTTAATCCACGCTCGAGCATCATCCACAGATTGTGTTCACGGAATTGATTCGGGATATTGAGTTGTTTGGGTCGCAATCTCTCAGATGGATACCCCCATAACGTGTTGCCCGCATCGCAGGCGAGTAATATCATCGCACTTAAGGCACGCTTGCGCTCAGGTGTTAAATTCAAACTGTCCAAGCGATTGGTAACCGTTGTCAGAAAATATAATGGACGCGGCAGGTAATGTTCTATCGCCTCTTCTGCGTAGATACGGTCTTCATCGTTCAACGCAACAACTCTCTCGAATGCACGTGAGCGATGCAAACCATCCGTCGCGGCGATCTTCTTTGCGCGGTCAATGTCACCCTGTGTTGCCATGCGTTCGCCTGAGTCTTCGCAATGTGGACATTTGTAAATACGGGCGTAGGGTATATCCTCGCCTTTGCGCCACAAAAACGATTCGGCATAAATTTCCTGTTCACATTTTTCGCAGGTGGTGAAATACAGTGATTGCAAATGTGCGGCAAGTCGTTCCTCTCCCTTTTTGACGACAGCCAGATCTGCCAGTGCGGCTTTGAAATCCGATTCAGTAGGGGGATTAGCAGACATTTCCAACAGGAAGCGCGTGATGGGATTATTGACCGTCACGAGTACGCGATAGCCTGAACGTGCGGCTTCGAGAACCAGCCGCGGGGAGAATCCGAATGGGTCCAGTATCCAGCTACCGGCGGTAGGGCATGAGGCGGCAGCCACGCGGCAGATGACTCCCTCTTCCAAGAGGAGGCGTAAATCGCGAGAGCGGACCCGGGTCCGCAGGGCTTAGTCCCGGAATATAAGGTTGGAGTTCCATCTTGGGTTAAGTATACATCCCCCTAAAAATTTGGAGTCAGCCAGCTTGCTGGCGTATTATGGGAGCAAGCTCCCTGATTCCAAACTATGGAATGGCTCCCAATGTGGGCGCGCACATGATGTCGTAGTATTCCAACTCTGTGGCTTTGTTTTGCTCGGCGAATGCCGCGGCATCCTTACCGATGTTGCGGACGGTATCAAGATGAGCGCGGGCGTCAGTATCCCAATAACGCGGCAGGGTCATCAGCGGATCGCCAACATATCCCTCGGCAAGGAAAGAGGGACGCGCAGGATCGATTTGGTCGGCTTGTGGAACCCAGTTATACATGATGGGACCACGCGGGTTGATGGTGAAGCCCAATTGATAACCGTACTTGCGCGCGAATTGCACGGGACGAACGCCAAAGTCGCCGCCGGGCCAGATGATGGCAATGGGTGTTTTGTTGAAATATTTTTGGAAGTTCGTTATTGAGCCTTCCAACTCCCCTGTGAGGAATTCGTCAGTGGAGTTGTCGTTCATGTTGATATTATGAATATATCCATGAGCCTGGTAGTCCACCCAGCCTTCGTTGGAAAGAGCGACATTTTCCTGAAGGAATTGGTCATCGCCGCCAAATGCGCTGATCCAACCATTTACTACGGGCCATCCCCATTTCTGCCAATATTCACGAAAATGGTCGTTGAAATTTTGCGCAGTATGGCGGTCATCCACGACAAGCAAAACTGAGCGTTGTGGGATTTTTGCGTTTTTGTAGAGAAAGTCTGCCAGTTGTTGGGTCGTGATTGCTTGAAATCCCATATCGTGCAAATCATTCATCACTTTTTTGAAATCCGCATCACTGATCTGGTTGGCAGTTTCAGCCTGTCCCTTGATGATACCGTGGAACATCACCACCATCACCACTGTTCCGGGCACTGAGTTGTTGGAACTCCACTTATCGTGGAGATACTGACAGGTATCCTGTATGTAGGTGTGCGGTGTATCCAACGGGTTGAGCTGGCTTGCAGTAAATGTTGATGGAAGCGCAGGCGGTGTGCGGATTGCCGTGGCTGTAGCGGATCGGTGTTTCGGTGGGGACGGGCGTGGACGTGGGTTGATATGCGGCTAACGCTGTGGCGAAGGCTTGTGTATAGACGGCATCCAGGTTTTGTGTGGGCACGATGGGAGTTGAAGGGGCGCACGCAGGTTAATAGAATGACGAGCAGGCTTGTCCTGAGTATGATCGAAGGGCTGAGGGTGAGAAAGAGGCGTTTTGTCATTGTTTTAAATGATAATGCGTAATCCGTAATTACGTAATACGGATTACGCATTAAGTTTGTTTTTCGTTATTCTTCGCTTTTACCAGAAATGAAGTCTTCCACTTTTTCGCGGCAGATGTCGTCGCGGAATTGTTTGGGAGGCGTTTTGAAGAAGTAGGAGGAGGGTCCGATGATGGGTCCAGCGAGTTCGCGGTCAAGTGCGAGTTTGGCGCAACGAATGGCGTCGATCATTACACCCGCTGAGTTGGGGCTATCCCACACTTCGAGTTTGACTTCCACGTTGAGCGGAACGTTGCCGAAGGTTGTGCCCTCCATGCGGATGTATGCCCATTTGCGGTCGGTGAGCCAGGGCACGTGGTCGCTGGGACCAACGTGGATGTTGGTTGGATCCATCTCATAGGGAATCATGCTGAGTGACGGAGTTGGTCTTGGATATCTTCTTGCTCTCGAGACGTTCGCGTTCGAGCATATTGAGGAAGTCGGTATTGCCGCCAAAGTTGAGTTGATAGGTGCGCTCGATCTTTACGCCGCGATCTACAAAAAGCGTGGCGAGTTGACGATGCAATATGGTGGCGCCAACCTGGCTTTTAACGTCGTCGCCAAGGATGGGCAAGCCTGCATCGGCAAAACGTTTGCCCCAATATTCAGAGGATGCAATGAAGACCGGAATGCCGTTCACAAAGGCACAACCTGCTTCAAGAATTTGTTCCACGTACCATTTGGTTGCCATTTCCGAGCCGACTGGCAGGAAGTTGATGACCACATCGGTCTTTGTGTCGCGCAGGAGTTTGACAATATCAGCGGTGGACCCCGGCGCTTTTTCGATGACCTCGCTGAGGTATTTGCCCAGCCCATCGTGAGTCATGCCGCGTACAACAGGGACGTTGAGTTGCGGGACATCCATAAATTTATAGGTGTTATTCGGTTCAGCAAAGATGGCTTCGGAGAGGTCTTTGCCGACTTTGGTAACATTCACGTCAATCCCCATGGTGAATTCAATATCCCGCTACATGATAGTCGGCGAGTTGAGTGTGCATAACGCCCGGAATGCGCTCATCCTTTTTTGCCTTCTTATAGAATTGAACTCCCTGCACAAGAGAGGAGGCGCAATTCCCTACGCCGATAATCGCGACGCGTACTTTTTTGTTTGCCATGTGTGATTTATCTCCTTGATATTTGGCTGTTACCAGCCGGATTGATTTGAGTATGAAATAATTTGAATGTGTAAACTGAATCTCTGAATCTTTTATTCACGCACTGACCCATGCTCACTTTTCTCTATTGTTTTGGGTTGCCAATGTTGTATAATGTGCAGGCAATGGCAACCAACGAGCGTATTGATCATCTGGAACGTCTGCTCGAAGTGGTTCGGGGTCTTACAACAGCGCCCGATATTGAATCCTTTTTGCAAACAATCATCGCCGAAGCAGGCGAGATGACGGATAGTGAGCTCGCGTCCGTTCTTGAATATGATGGCGATGCAGAAGAGTTACGCTTTCTAGCCACGCAATGGTTCGACCGTGAAGCCCTTCGTCCCATCGGTGTGCCGCTGGATGCAAGCGCGGCAGGCTGGGTTTTTCGTTCTGGCCAGCCTTTGATCATTCAAGATGCCAAAGCCGACCAGCGGCATTTCAAATTAGTGGACCGCGTGACCAAACATGAAACCCAATCGCTTGCGGCTGTTCCATTGATCGTGCGGGGCGAAGTGATCGGTGTTCTTGAAGCGCTCAATAAAAAGGACTGATGTCCATTATACCGAAGAAGACCTGACTATTCTGGCAACGCTGGGTACAGTTGCCGCTCAAGCCATGCGAAATATCCATTTGGAAAGAAAGGTCAAGATCGGTACGCATCGAACTTGCCAAACTTGAACGCCTCAAAACGGACTTTATTGCGATCACTTCACACGAGCTTCGGACTCCCCTTGGGCTGATTCTCGGACACGCCACTTTCCTGAAGGAACTTGCGGGCGATGAGTATGCTGAACAACTTGATACGATCGTTAAAAACGCCACCCGCCTCAAAGAGATCGTTGAGAACCTTTCGGATGTGGATAACGTTCAGACCGGCGCGGCGCGGGTTCGCAGTCACAAAGTGTCGCTGACGCGGATCGCGGAGGATACCATTCTCTCGTTTCAGGATGAGGCGAAGACAAGAAGCATTACCTTAAGCCTGGATGTAAAACCCGCCTCTCCCTTCCATGTGGAAGCAGATGGGATGAAGATCAGTATTGCCCTTAGTAACCTGGTAAAGAATGCGCTCCAGTTCACCGATTCTGAAGGAAAGGTAACGGTCAAGATCGATGAAGACTCAGGTTATTATAAGGTGAGTGTTACAGATAACGGAATTGGCATCCCTGCGAGAGATCTTGCGAATGTGTTTGATCGATTCTTTCAGGTGGAAGGCACATCTCACACGGCGTTATAACGGCATGGGACTGGGGCTCGCCGTTGCCAAGTCCATGATCGAATTGCACGGCGGACGTATCTGGGTGGAAAGCGAGGAAGGAAAAGGAAGTACGTTTACTTTTCTGTTGCCGGTGGAACAGGCGGGACAGTCAGCCTCAGGCATAAAATAAGAAATTCGATATTGGATATTGCAAGAAAAAGCCTGCGAGAAACCGCAGGCTTGGTTAGAAACCCGAACTTTACTTTACGCAGGTTCGATGGGCGTCATTGCCTGGTTTTGTCCAAACGCTGAACGTCCGAATTGACCGAATAAATGTGAATATAGGGTTGAAGTATAAACTACGATACCCAGGGTCAATATGAACGAGAGAATCTGTCCGATGCAGGGGATAAAGTTAAGAACCACCTGTACAATACCGACCACGAAACCCACCGCCAAACCGGCTCCTACACTTACACCCCACGCTGTGAAAAAGGGACCTGTGTTCTTTCCCTATGAGATCGAATACTTCACGGAATTTGAAGCAGGATGCAAAAGTCCCTTCGCGGGCGAAGATGACGAGAATGGCGGGATAAATAACAGAAAGAAATAAAGCGTATACAAAAAATACGCAAAGCAGACACAGGAAGAGAATGCTTCCAGCCCCGGCGATTGTCTGCGCTACATCCTGCATATCTCCATTGCCAGAAAGAATGGCAGGAATCACCATGATGCTTAAAGGCAGGCAGATAACGATCAACATGGGCAGGGAATAAACCAGACCCGCCAGCGTCAGGATGAGACCCTCGCTGAATTTCTTGCCTATGTCATCCCAGTTGGGGAGGGGTTCCGGTTCATTGTTCATTACATTGCGAATTATTCCCACCATGTATCCCGACCAGGCGAAATTTAGTATTGGCACCATGGCGATCACGGCGCCCAAGCCGAGTTTACTGATCCATTGTTTGTCTTCAAATGGGAAGGAAAATGATTTGCCAATGTCCATATATTCCTCCTTCCTCGATGATAAATAATTAAGGGCTACTTTTAGGTAGCCCTTAATAAATTCTTGTGCCTAGCCTTGCTGACCTTTGACCAGATTTGTAATCAATGGGATTTCTATCAACTGACCTTGATATGCCTGGTAACCACAATATAACTGATAGAACCAGACCAGGATGCCCACGCAAAAGGTGGAAGTAATTACAGTGATAATCCCGAGTACCAATGCTTGTGCATTATGTGCTTTGATAAAAGGACGATCCTTTTTGTCCGCCATCAGCAAAATGATGATCGGAACAACGGGTGAAAAAACGTAAGCTAATGCCGCCCAAAGTTTGTCGTCGCTTGTAACTTCCATGGTTTTAATTCCTCCGAATAATCTGAGTTTGGATTTTTGCAATTGTACAACCAAATAAGGCAAAGTGCAACCAAATAACTTAAAACCCAAAGGTAAGGGCGTTCCTGCTCTCACTGGTAAAATAAACATATGAAAAAAATCGTTTTCATGGGCTCACCTGATTTTGCATTGACCACATTACGTGCCTTGGCACAGGCGTACGATATCGTTGGTGTTGTCACACAACCTGACCGCGCATCTGGGCGTGGGCGTGAGTTGAAATCGCCGCCTGTCAAGAGGCTTGCACAGGAACTCAACCTTCCCATCATGCAACCCGAAAAACTAAAAGCGCCTGAAGCCATGGAACAATTGCAAGCCTGGGCTCCCGATCTCATTGTCGTTGCGGCGTTTGGGCAAATTCTCAAAAAAGATGTATTGGATTTGCCTGCGCTTCGGTTGCATCAACGTTCATGCTTCGTTGCTTCCGCGTTGGCGCGGCGCGGCGCCCATCAATGCCGCCCTCCTCGCTGGGGATGAAGAGACCGGCGTCACCATCATGAAAATGGATGTGGGACTCGATACCGGTCCCATGCTGGCGAAACGATCCATCCGCCTCACGCCGGACGATACGGCTGGTTCGGTTTTCCAAGCCTTATCTCAACTGGGAGCGGACCTCCTCCTCGAAACCCTGCCCGATTATTTATCTGGGAAACTTCAACCTGTCAGCCTCAACCCGAAGAAGGCGCGACCTATGCGCCCATGTTGAAAAAGGAAGAGGGCAAACTTGATTTTTCAAATGATGTAAATGAATTAGAGCGACGCGTGCGCGCTTTCAATCCCTGGCCCGGCGCGTTCATGGATTTTGACGGGACGATGCTCAAAGTCCATCGTGCGCATGTCTCCCTCTCCCAGCGGGAGAGGGGTTAGGGGTGAGGGCGGCGTCAGCAGGGCAGAGGTTGATCGTGCAGAATCAACCCGCGGTAGGCGCACGAGGCGGAGTCCTTGTCCTCGATGAAGTGCAGCCTGCCGGGAAAAAATCCATGAGTGGGAAGTCCTTTTTGGCGGGCGCGCGGAATTGGGAATCCTGAGTTTTGTTGTTTAATCACTGTCGAATGTGCCTTATCATCACGATGACAAGGCACATCTTTTTATGTGCTGAATTTGACTTTGTTATGTACTAGAGCTATAATAAACAATAACAATGATTTATAGAGAATTATTATCCATAATGGGCAAATATGACTGATCCACAAGTCAGGTTCGAGGAATTGATCGCAAAACTGCGAAAGGGTGAATATCGCTTAACCCCCCAACGGGTGGAGTTGATTCGTTTAATTGCCGTGAGTGAGGGGCATCCAAGTGCGTCCGATCTTTATAACCAGATCAAAATCCAATTTCCCACCATGAGCCTGGCGACCGTTTATAAGACGCTCGATCTTTTGAAGGACTTGGGTGAAGTGCTTGAAATTGGTTTGCGTGATGACAATCATTATGACGGCAATCGTCCCCAGCCCCATCCGCATTTGATCTGCATGAAATGTGGCAAGATTGTCGATGGGGAAGTATCTTTCGATCAGGAAGCGATTAAAAAGCTGGAGAAAGAATTGGGATATACGATCCTGCGCCCTCAAGTTACCCTTTATGGACTATGTCCGGATTGCAAGAAAGAGAGTTGATACTCTCTTTCTGATGAAGTTATCCCTCATGGAAATAAACACAAGTTTTGAAAGGAGTAAATAACATGAACGAAGAAGGCAAGTGTCCTGTTCACACGCACATTGCCGATGGCGGCACGTCGAACCGAGACTGGTGGCCGAATCAGTTGAATCTCAATATTCTTCACCAGCATTCCTCCAAATCGAATCCGATGGATGAGGATTTCAATTACGCTGAAGAGTTCAAGAAACTTGACTTGGAGGCTGTGAAGAGGGACCTCTCTGCGCTGATGACCGACTCGCAAGACTGGTGGCCGGCGGACTACGGTCACTACGGGGGACTCTTCATCCGCCTGGCGTGGCACAGCGCTGGTACGTACCGCATGGGCGACGGGCGCGGCGGCGGCGGGACCGGCAGCCAACGCTTTGCTCCCCTCAACAGTTGGCCCGACAACATCAACCTTGACAAGGCGCGCCGGTTACTCTGGCCGATCAAGCAGAAATACGGCAACAAGATCTCCTGGGCAGACCTGATGATTCTCGCTGGCAACGTAGCCTTGGAATCAATGGGATTCAAGACCTTTGGTTTCGGCGGCGGACGTGAGGACATTTGGGAGCCGGAAGAGGATATTTACTGGGGAACCGAGAGCGAGTGGCTTGGCGACAAGCGCTACTCCGGTGATCGGGAACTCGAAAATCCTCTTGCCGCTGTACAGATGGGTTTGATCTATGTGAACCCGGAAGGCCCGAACGGCGACCCGGATCCGGTCGCCTCTGGTCATGATGTTCGAGAGACCTTTGCCCGCATGGCAATGAACGACGAAGAGACTGTCGCGCTCGTCGCTGGTGGTCACACCTTCGGCAAAGCCCACGGCGCTGGTGATGCCGCGCTTGTTGGTCCTGAACCGGAAGCCGTCGGACTCGAAGGGATGGGTCTTGGCTGGAGGAGCAGCTTCGGCAGCGGGGTGGGCGGCGATGCAATTGGCAGCGGCATTGAGGGTGCCTGGAAACCGAACCCGATCAAATGGGACATGGGCTATCTGAAGGTGCTGTTCAAATACGAATGGGAACTGGTCAAAAGTCCGGCTGGCGCAAATCAGTGGCGGGCTAAGGATGTGGATGAAGAGGATATGGTGATTGACGCGCACGACCCGATCGAAGAAACATCGGCCGATGATGACCACAGCAGACCTCTCGCTGAGAATGGATCCTATCTACGAGCCGATCGCACGTCGTTACCTTGAGAACCCTGAGGAGTTTGCAGATGCTTTTGCCCGCGCCTGGTTCAAGCTGACCCATCGTGATATGGGACCCCGCGCGCGCTATCTCGGACCGGAAGTTCCGAAGGAAGAGCTAATTTGGCAGGACCCCATCCCTACGGTTAGTCATAAACTGATTGATGAAAAGGATGTCTCCGCCTTGAAGGGCAAGATTTTGGAATCCGGTCTTTCTATCTCCGAGCTGGTTTCAACTGCCTGGGCGTCTGCCTCCAGCTTCCGCGGCTCCGACATGCGCGGCGGCGCGAACGGTGCCCGCATCCGTTTGGAACCTCAGAAGGATTGGAAAGTCAACCAGCCAGATCAACTGGCGAAAGTTCTACAGACTCTCGAAGGTATTCAGAACGAGTTTAACAGCGCAAAGTCTGGCGGCAAGAAAGTATCTCTTGCAGACCTGATTGTATTGGCAGGTTGCGCTGGTATTGAGAAAGCCGCGAAGAATGCTGGGCACAATGTGACGGTTCCTTTCACACCGGGTCGCATGGACGCCTCACAGGAGCAAACCGATGTAGAGTCCTTCTCTGTGCTCGAGCCTTTGGCGGATGGCTTCCGTAACTACCAAAAGGAAAAATATGCTGTATCACCCGAGGAACTGCTGGTTGATCAGGCGCAACTGCTGACGCTGACTGCTCCTGAGATGACAGTTCTTGTTGGCGGTATGCGCGTCTTGAATGCCAACTTCGGAGGGACCAAGTACGGTGTCTTTACTGACCGTCCAGAAGCGCTGACCAATGACTTCTTTGTGAACCTGCTCGATATGGGTACTACCTGGAAGGCAGTTTCTGAAAGCGAAGACCTGTTTGAAGGCAGCAATCGCAAAACGGGTAATGTGAAGTGGACCGGCACCCGTGTTGACCTGATCTTTGGTTCGAACTCACAACTGCGTGCCCTGGCTGAAGTTTATGCTCAAGACGATTCGCAGAAGAAGTTTGTCCATGACTTTGTAGCAGCCTGGAACAAGGTGATGAATCTGGATCGTTTTGATCTCGCCTAGTCTTGGCACAGCGTCTCAAAGGCCTTCTGAAGCGTCTTATGAATTGCCTTTTGGATGATTAGGAAGCAATGAAAGAGTTAGCCGAAAAAGCGGCTGAATAGAATATGAGCGTTTAATAAAATTGATACCTGATCAGGGCTGTGTATATCGATACAGCCCTGATTCTTTAACCATAGGGAATAAACCCACGAACAGGAATCCCTTTTTGGAAGGCGTATGCAAGTAGGCGTAGCGATTTAGCAAGGTTGGTGTTTAAGGACTGTATTCAAAATTCAGTAGGAGGCGATATGTTTAATTCGAAAGTGTTTGTGGCAGAGTTTATTGGGACGTTTGCACTGGTATTTGTAGGCGCGGCAGCTGGAATCTACGGTGGCGTTAGTTCATTGGGAGTGGGATTGCTGGGAGCTGCACTTGCTCATGGACTTACTGTGGTGGCATTTGTTTATATCTATGGAGATATTTCAGGCTCACATATTAACCCCGCTGTTACTTTCGGCCTTGCATTGAACGGCACGATCAAGTGGGTCGAAGCGCTTGTGTATTGGGTTGCCCAATTTGCAGGTGCAGTTGCTGCTGCATTTTTGCTTCGCACTTTCCTGGCAGTCTTTAGTCCGACTGCTTTTGCAGGAGCAGCAACAGCGGGTGTCCTCACGGACTTAACACAATATCCTTTTTATTATGCAATGGGACTTGAGGCTTTGCTGACGTTCTTTTTGGTCAATTCTGTTTTACACACAGCTATCGAAGGCAGATCAGGTTCATTTGCGGGTTGGGCAATTGGTATAACATATGCGCTTGTCATTCTGGCTGGCGGACCTATGATAGGTGCATCCATGAACCCGGCGCGTTCTTTCGGTCCCGCGGTCTTTACTTCAGCGCTGGATGCGAGCAAGCCTGATATTCAAAACCCCATGCTGTATTTGATCTATTTTGTGGGACCCCTCGTTGGTTCGATCGTGGCTGTACTTTTGTATAAGTTCTTTAAGTCGGGACCAACACTTGTAGAAGAAATTGAAGATGTGGAAGTGGTGGAGTTTGTGGAAGAGGTTGTTATTGAAGAACCGGTGAAAAAGCCTGCTCGCAAGCCTGCGGCACGGAAATCCACACCCCGCAAGACAACAAAGAAATAGAAAAGAAAGATAAAGATTAGAAGTCCCCGTCAATTTGACGGGGACTCTTGTTACTTGATCAGTGCTTCATCAGGCGGACAAATTTCCTGTGCCGAAGCAAGCATTTCTGGGGCAGAGCCAACTTCCTTGAAATATCTTTTCTGAAAGAAAAACGCTACATTCACCAGTCCGATCATCACAGGGACTTCGATCAATGGACCGATGACCGCCGCAAAAGCTGCTCCGCTATTGATGCCAAAGACAGCCACTGCTACAGCGATTGCCAGTTCGAAGTTGTTGCTAGCTGCCGTAAATGAAAGCGTGGTAGTTTTTGAATAATCTGCTCCGATGGCACGTCCCATGAAGAACGATACCAGGAACATGACTACGAAGTAAATCAAAAGTGGAATGGCGATCCGCACCACATCGAGCGGAAGTTGCACGATCACATCGCCTTTGAGCGAGAACATGACCACGATGGTGAAGAGCAGGGCGATCAAGGTCATCGGGCTGATTCTTGGAACAAAGACCTTGTGATACCAATCCTTGCCCTTTGCACGGACAAGAAAGAAGCGTGTCAGGAAACCCGCGATAAACGGAACTCCCAAATAGATGAATACGCTCTTTGCGATCTCACCGATGGTGATGTCCACGATGTTGCCTGTCATGCCAAACCATGTAGGCAGGACAGTGATGAACACATAGGCATAGACGCTGTAGAACAAGACCTGAAATATGCTGTTGAACGCCACCAGCCCCGCCGCGTATTCGCTATCGCCCTTTGCCAATTCATTCCAGACAATGACCATTGCAATACAACGCGCGAGACCGATGAGGATAAGTCCCGTCATATATTCTGGGTAGCCGCGCAGAAATATGATCGCCAACACAAACATCAAAACAGGACCGATCACCCAGTTCTGAACGAGAGAGAGTCCGAGAATTTTCCAGTTACGGAAAACGTCGCCCAATTCATCGTAATGCACCTTTGCCAGTGGCGGGTACATCATCAAGATCAAGCCGATTGCGATCGGAATGTTGGTTGTGCCTACCGAGACAAGAGTATTGAATCTGGCAACCTGATAAGTGAAGAAGTAACCAATGACCACTCCCACCGCCATGGCTAGGAAAATCCACAAAGTCAGATAACGGTCGAGCGTTGATAGCTTTTTTGTGGCGCTGGTCTTTTCCATCATCGAAGCCTCCATATTACGAGTGCTTATTAAGTAGCTGGGTCATTTCTTTTTCGATGTCATCCCGCACAGTACGAAAGACATTCATGATCTCATCCTCTGTTCCTTCAGCCTTGGCAGGGTCGGGAAAGCTGTGATGTGTGCGCTTTCCCTTTCCAAGCCAGACGGGACATTCCTCCGCCGCTAAATCGCAGACCGTGACAACGAGATCGAAATCCACGTTTCGGAAGTCGTCTACCCGCTTCGAACTACCCGTGTGCTGGATCCCGATTTCTGACAGCGCTTCCAACGCCTTTGGGTGGACGTAGCCCGCAGGTTTTGTCCCGGCACTGACAGGCTTGCCACGAATCCCCAAGCCGCGCGTTGATGATCGCTTCCGACATTTGTGAACGGCAGGAATTCCCCGTGCATAGAAATAAAACTTTTTTCACGTTAATCTCCAAACTCTGTATTGTGTGGGTCAATTTTATTTGGAGTGGGCGAATGATGTGTTATCGTCTTGTTAACGCTTATACAGTTTCCAGAGCGTTTGCCAGCCAGGTAGTGACCTCAGCGGGTGAGGGGATGCGTCCCGTTGAAACAACCTTTTCGTTGACAACCAATCCAGGCGTGGACATGATGTTGTATGCCATGATGTCGGGATAATCGGTCACTTTGATGACCTCAGCCTCAACTCCCATCTCAGAGACAACCTTGTGAGCGATCTGTTCCAACCGTTTGCAATTGGCACAACCTGAACCTAAAACTTTGATGGTTAACATTTTTCTCCTTTAATTTTTTTATAAAACGAAATTGAACATGTAGCCTGTGAGAATGATCGATATTGCGATCACAACAAAAAACGTGATGAGTAAAGGTGTCTTGAGCACACGCTTTAGAATTACGGCTTCAGGCAAACTTAAGCCAACGACTGACATCATGAACGCCAGTGCAGTTCCAAGTGAAGCGCCTTTCGATAACATTGCGCTGATAATCGGGATAATTCCGGCGGCATTGGAGTAGAGGGGAATTCCCAAAATGACCGATACAGGTACGGACCACCAGGCGCCTTTGCCCATGATACCCGTCAGCGCGTCTTGCGGAACAAAACCGTGAATGAACGCGCCGATGCCGATCCCCACAATGACAAACAACCAGACCTTCCCAACGATCTCGCGAGCGCTTTCTGCCGCACGCTTGATACGCTCTTCCCAGGTGAGTTTTTCTTCCAGCACTTGCGCGTTGTTGCTTTGTGGCTTGATATCGTACACAAAGCCTTCTACATAGCGTTCCAGTTTCATCCGCCCCAGGATCAGCCCGCTGATAATGCCGATGGTAATTCCCGAAATGAGATATAGCAAAGCGACCTTCCAACCGAATAACCCTATCAACAGAACGAACGCCACTTCGTTCATCAAGGGTGAGGTAATGAGAAATGAGAAGGTAATGCCCAGTGGAATGCCCGCCTGTACAAACCCAATAAATAGCGGAACCGATGAGCAGGAGCAAAACGGAGTGATGGCTCCAAAAAGTGACGCCATAAGGTTGCCGATCCCTTCGCCGCGTTTCTCGACCATCACGCGCACCTTTTGAGTATTAATGAAGGTCTGCACCAGCGAGATCAGGAAGATCATGCCGCTCAGGAGCAGGAGAATTTTCGGCACATCGTAGAAGAAGAAAGCCAGTGACTCACCCAAGTGTGAGCCTTGAGGCAGGGCGAACAGTTCATAGGCGATCCAATTAGCGAGGGGTTGGATGATGTTGTATGCGATCAGCCATATCACGATGGCGAGAAAAACATAAACAGGGAGTTGTTTATTGGATTGAGCAGGAGAAGGTGTAGAAAGAGTTGTCATTATGTCCTTATAGACTATTGGCTGGAATTAGGGCAGGAACGCATTGTGGGCATTCACACGAAGGATGGATCTGTGTATTGATGAGCGTGGAAACGGTTTCAGTGGAGAGTCCGCTGAGGAGGGCAGAGGCAGTTACGAGGTCCAGTATGGAGGCGTCTTTTAGTCGATAGAAAACATATCTGCCTTCGCGCCTGTCCTGTAGGATGTCCGCTTTGCGTAATGCCATCAGGTGTTGAGAGATGTAAGCCTGCCGCCATCCAAGCGAGGCTTCAAGGTGACAAACGCAGGCTTCGCCTTTGCCGATCTGGAGCAGAATGGCGATGCGTTGGGGCGACGCGATGGCGGTCAGCGGTGCGGCGATCTGTTCGGAAATTTGTGGGAGGGATTGTTTTTTCATATTCATAAACCTGAATGTATTGTACGACACATTCAAGTTTATGAATATAACAAATGTCACCTTGTAAGTCGCTTAATCTCCCGAAATCCCCGCCGAGTTTTGTTATAAAATAAGGAAAACCGTGGAAGGTGCGATATGCCGAAATATGTTGCCGCGATCGATCAAGGTACAACCAGCACTCGTTTTATGATCTTCGATCACGAGGGAAATGTGATTGCTGTAGATCAGAAGGAACACAAGCAAATTTATCCCAAGCCTGGTTGGGTGGAGCATGATCCGCTTGAGATCTGGGAGCGGACTCAGGAAGTGATGAGCGGCGCATTGGAGAAGAGTGGAATATCTCCAAAAGATATCGTCGCAATTGGGATCACGAATCAACGCGAGACAGCGGTTGTTTGGGAGAAATCTACGGGCAAGCCAGTTTATAACGCCATCGTTTGGCAGGATACGCGGACAGATGTCATCATCAATGAACTTGCTCGCGCTGAGCGGAGCGACGATCAGGAGCGAAGTCGAAGCGGGAGTGGACAGGATCGCTTCAAACTCAAGACTGGTTTGCCTCTCGCAACCTATTTCTCTGGTCCCAAGCTGAAATGGATTCTCGATAACGTGGATGGTGCGCGAGCAAAAGCCGAAAACGGGGACTTGTTATTTGGCACTGTCGACACATGGCTGATCTGGAATCTAACTGGTGAGCACATCACGGATGTGACGAATGCCTCGCGCACGATGTTGATGAATATCAACACATTGGATTGGGATGATGAGATTCTAGGTGTCCTTGATATTCCGCGTGCGGTGTTGCCGAAGATCAAATCGTCTTCTGAAATTTATGGTTATTTCGCGTTGAGCGGAGCCGAAGGCGCAGACGAAACGCCTGTCTCCGGTGACCTTGGCGACCAACACGCCGCATTGTTCGGGCAGACCTGTTTCAACGCGGGCGAAGCGAAGAACACGTATGGCACGGGATGTTTTATGTTATTGAACACGGGCGAGAAACCCGTCTCGTCAAAATCGGGATTGCTCACGACGATGGGATACAAGATCGGTGATGCGCCAGCCGTGTATGCCTTGGAAGGTTCCATTGCGATCACGGGCGCGCTGATCCAGTGGCTGAGAGATAACTTGGGACTGATCCAATCGTCGGCGGAGGTGGAGACGTTGGCGAAATCGGTGGAGGATAATGGCGGCATATATTTTGTCCCTGCCTTTAGCGGACTGTACGCGCCGTATTGGAAGTCCGATGCGCGCGGCGCGATTGTGGGGATGACTCGTTATGTCAACAAGGGACATATTGCCCGCGCCGCGCTCGAAGCGACTGCGTACCAAACACGAGAAGTGCTCGATGCGATGGAAGCAAACTCGGGCGTGAAGCTGACCGCCCTCAAAGTGGATGGGGGCATGGTGTTCAATGAATTGCTCATGCAGTTCCAATCCGATATTTTGGATGTGCCGGTGATCCGTCCGAAAGTCGCTGAAACGACCGCGCTTGGCGCGGCATACGCGGCGGGGCTGGCTGTTGGTTTCTGGAAGAACTATGATGAACTGCGTGCCAACTGGGCAAAAGATAAAGAATGGCATCCAGCAATGGACACGGAAATGCGAAAGAAGTTATACTCGGGTTGGAAGAAGGCGGTTACACGTACGTTTGACTGGGTTGAATGAAAGAGGTGTCATGTGCCAGGTGTCATGTTTTGGGTAAACATCAAACCCTGACACTTGAAACTTGACGCCTGATCCTTATACATGAATCGACAAGAAGTCCTCTCTCATCTAAAAAATAACACCGAAGTTTCCGTGCTGATCATTGGCGGTGGGATCAACGGTATTGGCGTTTTTCGCGACCTGGCGTTGAACGGTGTGGACGTGTTACTCGTGGAACGAGGAGATTTTTGTTCGGGTGCGAGCAGCGCCTCGTCTCACATGGCGCACGGGGGCATCCGCTATTTGGAGAATGGAGAGTTCCGACTTGTGCGCGAAGCCGTGCAGGAACGCAACCGCTTGTTGCAGAATGCTCCGCATTTGGTCAAGCCTCTTCCCACGACCATTCCCATTTTTAAGCAATTGTCTGGTCTCCTCAATGCGCCGCTTAAATTTTTGGGGTTGTTGAATAAACCCTCCGAACGCGGTTCACTTGTGGTCAAACTTGGGCTGATGCTGTACGATGCTTATACGGGGAAGGAACGCGTTGTTCCGAAGCATACATTTCTTTCAAGAAAAAGATCGCTGGCAAAGTGGAGCTACGCTAAATCCCGAAATCGTTAATACCGCCACGTATTATGACGGCGCCATCCTGCAGCCTGAACGCTTAGCGGTTGAATTAATGCTTGATGCGGAATTGGAAAACCCCAACACCTACGCGCTCAATTATATGAGCATGGTTGGCGGTAGCGAAGACACGATCATCCTGCGCGATGAACTCACCGATGAAAATTTCGATGTCAAGCCCAAACTCGTCATCAATGCCTCTGGTCCCTGGATCGACTCGTCCAACCGCAAACTGGGATTATCGTCCCGCTATATCGGCGGCACAAAAGGATCGCACCTCGTCCTCAAGCATGATGCGCTCCGTGAAGCCATCGGCGATAACGAATTCTTTTTTGAAAATGCGGATGGGCGCATCGTGCTGATCTTCCCGTTGTTTGACCGGGTGTTGATCGGCACTTCCGATATCCCTGTGGAAAACCCGGATGACGTGCGTTGTACGGATCAGGAAATTGATTATTTTCTGGACATGGTGAAACGCGTCTTTCCCAGCCTCAGCCTGTCTCGTGAAGATATAGTTTTTCAATTCTCGGGTGTTCGTCCGTTACCCCACTCCTCCGCTAAGATGACCGGACAAATCTCACGCGATCACAGCATCGAGGTGCTCAGCGGAGATTGGACAAATCTGAGCTTCCCGGTGTATTCACTCGTTGGCGGCAAATGGACCTCCTTCCGCGCCCTTGCCGAACAGGTGACTGATAAGGCGCTGGCTTATCTCGGACTCAAGCGTACAAATGATACGCGTTCACTTGCCATCGGCGGCGGACGCGGCTATTTCACCGGGGCGGAGGATGTCCAACGCCAAATTGGAGGACTCTCCGCATGGACGGGTGTAACACGCGAGCGGCTCGAGTATATTGTTCGAACGATACGGTACCCGCGCAGAGGTGGTCGCCACGTTCATTAACGGCGGCATAGATCATTCACTCTCAACCCTGCCTGATTACTCACGCCGCGAGGTCGCTTTTCTTGTGCAATATGAAAAGATCCTGCACCTGGACGATTTCATCCTGCGGCGTTCCCTGCTTGCCATGCTGGGTCACCTCACGCGCGAAGCTTTGGATGAATTGGCAGAAGTGATCGGTCAATCCCTTGATTGGACAACAGAGCAGAAAAAAGCTGAAGTGGCGCGTACACTGTCCATACTGGCAGACAGGCACGGTGTCGTCTTAAGCGAAGACAAAGGATTGTGAGGCGGGTGGTAAAATAGGCGTCCTATGTCTCCCAGAAAATCCAAATCAGACATCGATCTTGTCATCCCGGTCTTTAACGAGAACGGTGTGGTGGAGCAAACCTACGCAGATATTTGCAAGGTCGTTGATGCGCTCCCGCATAAGTTCAAGTTCTATTATGTGGATGATGGCTCGAGGGATGATACGGTTGCATCCCTGCGTGCGCTTGCAAAAAAGGACAGGCGCATCGTGGTTCTGGAGCTTTCGCGCAACTTTGGTCATCAAGCCGCGTTGACCGCGGGACTGGATGCCTCGCAGGGTGATTTTGTCATTTCGATGGATGGGGATGGACAGCATCCGCCTGCCATGCTCGTACAAATGGTCGAACTGTTTGAACAAGGTTATGACATTGTGCAGGCGCAGCGGATCGAGGAACAGGGCTTTTCCTTCAAGCGGATTACTTCCTCCGGGTTTTATACTCTGATCAACCGCATTAGCGGGACGCGCATTCAACCGGGCGCGGCGGATTTTCGCGGCATGAGCAGGCAGGCAGTGGAGGCGTTGAAGGCGATGCCGGAGTTCCATCGCTTTTTACGAGGCATGATCTCATGGGTTGGATATAAAACTGTCGTACTGCCATATCATGAGACGCGCCGTATGGCGGGCAGGTCAAAGTATTCGTTTGGAAAAATGTTCCGACTTGCAATGGACGCGATCTTTTCGTTTTCGCTCGTGCCTCTTTATATCGGCTTGAGCGCGGGTGGTATCTTCTTTTGTCTGGCCGCGCTCGAGATGGTTTATGTGCTCTCGTTTTGGGTCAAGGGTGATACATCCAGCCTGGCGCCCGGTTGGAGTTCGTTGATGTTCGTTATCCTGATTGCCAGCGGCATGATCATGATCGTGCTTGGTTTCATAGGGGTATACGTGGGTTATATTTTTCAGGAAGTGAAAAAACGACCGGTATATTTTTTGAAAAAGGGGGATGAATGAGTTCGCCGGATAAACCTGTATATCAATTTGTTTTTTTGCGTCACGGAGAATCTGTGGGCAACGCGGAATCGCGCTGGCAGGGACAATCCGATTATCCATTGACTGAAAAGGGACGCGCACAGGCACGTTCTCTGGCAGAGCGGTGGAAATCAGAAAACGTAAAGTTCGATCTTGCCATAGCCAGCCCGCTCACACGTGCGAAAGAGACGGCAGAGATCGTTGCCTCCGCGTTGAACGTAAATGTTGAATTCGATCCGATCTGGCTGGAACGCGATATAGGAGAGATCGAAGGATTGACATCGGAGGAATTTCATAAAAGACCTCAACCTCCTTATGTAACTCCCTATGATTCTGTAGGCGGTAATGGAGAGGGGGATTGGGCTTTGTTTCTGCGAGCAGGGCAGGCATTGCACGAGTTGTTGCGCAGACCCGCTGGAAGTTACCTGATCGTTTCGCATGGCGGTTTACTCAATCAACTGATGCATACCATTGTCGGCATTGCCCCGCATGTTGATCCATCAGGTGTACGCTTTCGCTTTGGGAATACAGCCTTTGCCCGCGTAACCTATTTTCCGCACCAGCATCGATGGGCGATCGATGCGTTGAATGACCGCGCCCATATCAAATCCTTGAAAAACGAGTAGGACATGGCATTATCTGAATCCTCCGGTAAGATCAATAACAAGATGAAAGTTCTCACTTTTGGCGCGGGCGCCATTGGAACATATATTGGCGGCAGTCTGGCGCTGGCGGGTCACCAGGTCGTTTTTGTGGAACAGGGTAAAGTGGTGGATGAGTTGCGTGAAAAGGGAATGCGCCTCGACCTCACTTTGGATGAACGACGCAAAACGAAGGACGCCTCCCGATTGGATTCGTCCACCTTTGTGATCGTTCCTTCGCTGGAAGAAGCGCTTCGTTACGGACCTTTTGACGTGGCTCTGTTTGCCCTGAAATCTTTCGACACCCAAGCCGCCTTGGAGGGCATCAAACCCTTCGCGGACAAAATGCCGCCGATCCTATGCCTGTCGAACGGAGTCTCGAACGAACCCGCCATTGCCGAAGCCTTGGGCACGGACAAGGTTATTTATGGCACGGTGACCAGCGCCATCGGTCGACGCGGCGCAGGCGATATTGTTCTTGAGAAATTGCGCGGCGTGGGGGTTGCAAAGGGACATCCACTTTCAGAGAAGCTAAACTCCGCATTGGACAAGGCTTTCCTCAACTCCCGCTTATTTGATAACGCCGAGAGCATGAAATGGTCGAAGATGCTGACCAATCTCATTGCCAATCCGACCTCAGCGATTTTGGATATGACAGCCGCCGAAGTTTTCGCAAATAAGGATTTGTACAAGATCGAAATCGATATGTTGAAGGAATGTCTCGCAGTGATGAAGGCACAAGGCTTCGAAGTTGTTGACCTGCCCGGCACACCCGTCCGTGCGTTGGCGTTTGCCACAACGTTGCCGTTGTGGTTATCCAAGCCTTTGCTGGGACGTGCGGCAGGCGCGGGACGCGGCGCCAAGATGCCGTCCTTTCACATTGACCTGCACTCCGGGCGCGGCAAAAGCGAAGTGGAATATCTTCACGGCGCGGTTGTACGCGCGGGTGAGAAGTTCAACGTGCCGACACCCGTCAACAAAGTGTTAACCGAAACGCTGATGGCTTTGACGAACAAGGAAATCCCATTGGAAGAGTTTGCTCATAAGCCGGAGAAGCTTGTTAGCAAGTTATCATAAATATCTTGGTGGTCGAGTGCGCTGAAGGCGCGTATCGAGCCCACCAAGTAAGCAAAGTAATTTTTGGTTATTTGTGATCTCGATACGACGGCGGCGCTTCGACTTCGCTATCGCTCCGCTCAAAGCGATGCCGTCTACTCGACCACCAGTTTATAAATGATTATGAAAAACAAAATAAAAGAAATCCTGCCTCGTACCGAAGTTGAGATCCATCTGCCCGATGGACGCGTATTATCGGGTCCACGCGGAGCAACAGTGAAGGAGTTCCTTGCCGCGCTCGAATTTGATTCGCAGATCGTCGGAGCAATTGTCAATGGTGAACTGCGTGAATTAACCTACGCCATAAACATGGAAGCGCGGGTTGAACCGGTGTGGGTGGAATCTGCCGATGGCACGCGCATTTATCGCCGCTCGTTGACCTTCCTGCTGGAGATGGCGTTCACTGATCTATATCCAGATGGGATCTTTATTTGTAGATCATTCTGTCGCCTCGGGCGGGTATTACTGTCAGGTAACAGGACGCAGCCCGTTATCCGAGTCTGAGATCGAAGCGCTTAAAATCCATATGCAGGAATTGATCGAAGCGGATCTGCCATTCGAGCGCAAGGAAGTCCCGTTGCAGGAAGCCATTGAATATTTCCGTCTGCGCGGCTATGAAGACAAAGCCCAATTGTTCAAGTATCGCAGGAAGAATTATCTGACGTTATACCAACTGGGCGAACGCATGGATTATCACCATGGATACATGGTGCCTTCAACAGGATATTTGCGCGTGTTCGATCTGGCATTGACGGATGGCGGCTTTACGTTGATGTATCCGCGCAGGCATCAAGCTGATGAGTTACTGCCGGTACCGGAGTATCCCAAACTACTTTCTGCATTTCGGCAATATGGGAGTTGGCTGGCGCGCCTGGGGATTGAAAATGTCGGCTCGTTGAACGAAGCCATCGAAAGCGGGCGCGCCGATGAGATCGTGCTGGTCTCTGAAGCCTTCCATGAACTGAATTTATCGTATGTGGCGCGTACGGTTGCAGAGCAACTCGATAAAAGTCATTTGATCCTGATCGCGGGTCCATCCTCCTCTGGCAAGACGACTTTTTCGCGGCGTCTTACGGTTCAGTTGCTTGCGCTGGGTATTTCGCCGTTCCCGCTTGAACTGGATAACTATTTTCTCGACCGCGATAAAACGCCTCTCGGCGAAGATGGCAAACCTGACTTTGAAGTCGATCGACGCGCTGGATCTGCCATTGCTTGCCGATCACCTGCTGCGCCTGATTCGGGGAGAAGAAGTTCAATTGCCGCGCTACAACTTCCTGACAGGGATGAGCGAGCCGGGGAAAATCATCCAATTAAAACAGGGACAGCCGATCATCCTGGAGGGAATCCATGGCATGGACCCGCATCTCATCCCTGAAAGTTTGAGCGGCGAGGCATTCAGGATCTACGTCTCGGCTCTGACTCAGTTGAACCTGGACCGCCACAACCGCGTCTCCACCACTGACACGCGCCTCATCCGGCGTATCGTGCGGGATGCGCGTGAACGCGGCTATAACGCCTCCCATACGATCGCCAATTGGGAAGGGGTGCGGCGCGGCGAAAAGCGGCATATCTTCCCGTATCAGGAGAATGCGGATGTGATGTTCAACTCGGCGCTGGTATACGAGATGGCGGCGTTGAAACCCTTCGCCGAACCGTTACTGCGGCAGGTACAGCACGGCACGCCGGAATACATCGAAGCCAAACGACTGCTGGCGTTCCTCGAATGGTTCCTGCCGCTGGATATTGATCTCGTGCCCGATAATTCGCTCTTACGTGAGTTTTTGGGCGGTTCGATTTTGAAGAATTTTACGGTGTGGAGGGAGAGGTAGCGCTGCTTCGGCGGAACCAGTTCCAAGCCACAAAAAACGCTTGAAAACGCGTAGGCTCCCACCAGTCCACGTTGCACACATTGATAGCTGCGGCAAGGCTTGGAAGCGTTCTAATATTTTTAAGGAATCCATCGATTCCAAAATGGATATTTCCTTTTCTTGACCAATACCTAAAGCAACTGTGGTTGTACCAAAGACACCCTATTTCACCAAGTGGGTAACGAATGCACCATGGTACCATGTGCCCGCATAAAGGGTGGTCGGCGTCTTTGGGTCAATCACTAAGGCATTAACAACGTTTGCAGGCATACCATTTCTTAATATACTCCAACTCCCGCCACCATTCGTGCTTATAAACACACCAAGTTGAAATGTTCCTGCATAGAGAGTAGCTGGTGTTTCTGGATCAATTGCCACGGTGAGAACATCTGTAATGGTCAGGCCGCCATTAGCCGCACTCCAGTTTGCGCCGCCATCCGTAGTTTTGAACACGCCGTGGGAATATGTGCCTGCATAAATGGTATCTGGCATGGCCGGATCAATTGCCAGTGCGACAATATGGATACCAGTCAGACCTGTGTTGGCTGCACTCCAGTTTGCGCCGCCATCCGTACTTTTGAACACACCGTCCAATGTTCCCGCGTAGATGGTGGTTGGCCTGGTTGGGTCGATCGCCAGAGTGGAAACATAAGGTTTGGTCAGGCCAGTATTGGCCGCGCTCCAGCTCGCGCCGCCATCTGTGCTTTTGAATACTCCGCCTCCAGATGTCCCTGCATAGATGATGGTTGGCGTGGTCGGATCTATTGCCAAGGCTTCAACCGTGGAATTTTTTAGGCCAATATTGGTAATATTCCAGTTTGCGCCGCCATCTGTGCTTTTGAATACTCCTCTGTTCCCTGTCCCTGCATAGAGAGTGGTCGGTGTCTTTGGATCAATGGCTATGGCCTGAATAACGACGGATGTCAATCCGTTGTTGGTGGTGTTCCAGTTCCAACCGCCATCCGTAGTTTTGAACACGCCGCCTCCGTATACCCCCGCATAGAGGGTGGTAGGCGTTACGGGGTCAATAGCGAGGGAATAAATGGTTTCACCTTCGAGTCCGTGACTGATCCAAATATTGGATTCGATGATAGGCGTAGCTTCCATCGCGGTTGCAGTCGGTGTGGGAGTTGCTACCGGTGATGCATTTAGGATTGCGGTCGCATTGAGTACAACCAGCGGCGGTTCTGCGGGATGTGTTCGCCGCCAATGAAGATGCTTCTCCATTGCAGAAATATTTGGAAACTGGTTCCAAATGGTGTTTGGCACCAGTTTCCAAAAATCAGCAATATAATTCTCTCCATATTCTGGAATTTCTACACTTTGTATCCTGCCACCTGCATCGAGATCGATAACTGCAGGTACACTTGCAGCTGGGAAATAATAATTTCCGATCTCGGGCGAAGTAACGATCGTCAAACAAATCGCCCAAACGTTTATCTTTTGTTCAGATTTTTCCATTAATTCCCACTCGCATAAAACTTTATCACGTGGGTATTGCGGCATGAGTTTTTCTGCCAGGGCAGATTTGTATTCCTCCCATTTATCCAATTGAGCGGGATCGGATGGAATAAACGATTTTCCTTCTCCAGGCAATGCAGGACCACCTTGCCCTTCATTCAAACGAATCAGTTGCTGGTCGAGTCCGTCCAATACATCCTTGGGAAATGGAGTTGGCGCATACAATGAACGATGGGTTTGATCATCGTGAACATCGTAAATGATTTTCCATCCGTCTTGTTCTTTCTTCAGGATCATAATGTGTTTTACGCCAGACATATGCGACTCTATCCCGGAAGGGATCGAAAGTTCGTAAACTATTCCATTCCCTTCGGTAAAATTTGCCCGAGCCCTTTGACCCCCATCGAAAACAACGATTTCGCTATAATCAAGTGTGTAAAAGTATGAAGCATATCTCAGAAGATTTCTCCTTGCCGATACTATCCCAACAGCCTGCTTTCTCAATTCCGTTTTTAGAAACCCCTTTGCCTCGTCACTAGTTGAGACAGTGTTACCAAAACCATCTACTTGAAAGCTATTGCGCATGGAGTAGACTTTGTCTAAATATGCGGCAATCACTTTCCTTATTTCTTCATGATCTGCTTCGTAAGGAGAGGTGGCCGTTGGCGTTGCTGTCGGCAATGTTGTTGTTTGGACGATGAAAAAAGTTGGAGTGGAAGTTGGAACAGATGAGGGCATTGGCGTGGCTGTAGGTATTGCCATCTGTGTTCCAACCATATTTGTCTTGACAAAGGACACAGCTGTCTCCGTCAGGCTTGTTGAACTTAGAGTAGGTGATGAAGGAAAACGATTACAAGCTGTCAATATGACTGCGACCAGAAATAGCGGGATTTTTGCTTTGTTGACGATTTCCATGTTTCTCTTGCTTATATAATTTGTTGAAAGAAGCGGCTCACTAGGTGTCATACAGCATGTATGCTGTATGACACCTTATATCCTGCATTATATGCCTGAACCGTTCAATTTCTTCACTATATCCCTGATCTTGCAAACAGTCCGCCAGTTACGGTCGGTCATGGGGACGCCGAGTAATTTTTCGGAACTTGCGGCGAGTTTTGACCTGCCGATCCCATCGGGAGCATGCAAGTAGAAAACGGTATCTTTTAGAACGAAACTTTCAGTGTCCGTTTTGATGCTTTCGAGTTTTTTTAGGTTAGGGTTTGCGGGTTTTGATGCCAGAAAACCAAGATGCAAAGTGTTCGGTTCATCTTTCGCTTCTGGGAACGGATTTGCTTTTATCGCCTTTTGGATTTCATTTGCCGTCAACAATAGGATGTGAGGCTCAAAGCCCCGCTTCTTTTTGACCTCGTTACTGATTCTCCTTGCGAGATGCTCTATATCTTTTCCCTCATGTTGAAGCACTACATTCCCGCTTTGAATATACGTCTTGATATTCTCACAGCCGAGAGCCTCAAGAATGGATACAAGTTCCTTCATTGGCAGGGAATTCTTGCCGCCAACATTGATACCTCTAAAAAGTGCAATATAGGTTTTCATTGGGTCACCATTTGAAAAGTCGTGTCATGTAAGGTTGTAAATAAAAATAATCCAGATACGACATCATAAAGTCATATCTGGATTATAGACCAAACTTGTGTGTAAATGGTGAGTGCTACTATGGTACTTTGAATATCAATCCCACCACATAACCGGCCAGCGCGCTCAATGTGCCGATGATCGCCATCTCCATACCGCTGCGGAAGGGTTTGCCGACCGTGACGCGGGCTTTGTACACACCGAATGTGAACAAGGTCAGAGCGGCGATGAGGATCGAGAGCCCGATGCTCAGGTTTACGGTCCAGAAAAAGAACGGGAAGAGGGGGATAAAGGAACCGATCAGTGCGGAGAATCCAACCAAAAGGGCGGAACGAAACGCCTTCGATTTTTCCGGCGGTATCAATTGGAATTCCTCCGCCATCATCACATCCACCCACACATCCGGGTTGGAGGTGATGACCTCCACGATCTTATCCAGCGTCTCGCCTTCGAATCCTTTTTTCTGATAGATGCCGCGTATCTCTTCGACCTCCACGTCAGGCGCGAGATGAATGTGACGATACTCGCGCTCGCGTTCGCTGTGGTAGAGATCATTCTCCGCCAGCGTGGAGGTGTACGCGACCGCGCCCATTGAAATGGATTCGGCAAAAGTCGCCGCCAGACCGGCCGCGATGACGATGCGTACATCCTGAGTTGCCGCGGCGACACCCAGGATGACACCCAGCACATTGACCAGTCCATCCTGTCCGCCGAGGATAACGTCCGCAAGGCGAAACTCGCCATGATGCGGGTCCTGGTGATCGTGCAGCCACACTTGTTCGACCAGCGCGCTGGTATTTTGCTGCTTATGTATAGTTGTCATTGTATTCACTTCTTTTCACCTTATCTATCCAAGTGCATATCTTCCATCGAAAGCTCATCTTCCGCGGGTTCCAGGTGCGTAAAGACCGTGACCACACCGTCCAAAGTCGCACGTATGTCACTTTCAAAATCTTCAGCGATATGATGCGCGTCGTGCACCGTCCAATCGCCTGGGACCAGGATATGCACCGACATGAATCTGCGCGCCGCCGCTTGCCGTGTGCGCAGGGCATGGAAGTCCACGCCCTTTTCACGGAACTTTGTCATTACATCCTGTATTTTTTTCTGGTCAGTTATAGGTAACGCTTCATCCATCAGACCTGAGACTGAGCGCCTTACGAGTTGAAAGCCTGTCCAAATGATATTGAGGGCAACCAGTATTGCGACGATCGGGTCAAGAATATTCCAGCCTGTGAAACCTGCAATTGCAACACCACTAATCACCCCAATGGAGGTCCAGACATCGGTCATCAAGTGATGGGCATCTGCCTCGAGCGTGATAGAGCTTCGTTTTCTCCCTTGGTACAACAACACACGCGCTACGATGAAGTTGATCGTGGATGCGGCCATGGAAACCGCCAAGCCGATTCCCAATTGCTCCAATGGACGCGGGTTCACCAGCCTTTGCAGCGCGGTGACCATAATGCCTATTGCCGCGCCCAGGATAAGGATTCCTTCCGTAACGCTGGCAAAATATTCCGCCTTGCTATGCCCGTACACGTGACTGTCGTCTGCGGGGCGCGCCGCGATGGTCAGCATAATCAATGCCATGATCGCGCCTGCCAGATTGACAAGCGATTCAATGGCGTCGGAAAGCAGCCCCACGGAACTTGTTAGAAAGTACGCGCCTGTTTTCAATGCGATGGTCGCAACTGCCGCGCTGATGGACAGCCAGGCAAATTTGGTAAGAGAAGCGCGGCTTTGCATCAAGTCATTGTGTGCGGCTTGTTTGTGAGGCATGAAAATATGATACATGCGTGTGGAATTATTGGGAATGGATAAATGTCATCAGTTAATGAAAAAAACAGGACAGTTCCAGACTGTCCTGTTTTTTTTCAACAGTGCGGTACGCTGTTACATCCCGATCCCGCGTGCCATGAACGCTGCCGACAAGAGGATGATCGCCAGACCAAGCATCTCCAGCCGAAGGATGAGACGTGTCCGATCAAATTCCGCTTCTGTCAACACTGGCGTCTGATCCTGACTAAAAGATTTATTCCAGCGGACAAAGCGCATCGTCGGGTCAATGGACAGCAGTCCAACGATCAGGAACGTCGCCATCTTCACCCAGAAGAACGGACTTTGCACATAGAAACTTATGCCCTTCTCAAAGAAGAACACGCGCAATAAGCCGACGACCAATAGCAAACCTGCCGATATACCGTACGCCAGGTCCACGCGTTGAATGCGCCGCATCTCATCAACAGACATGTTCTTATGAAAGGCGATAAATTCATAAACAAGACATGCCACCAATGTGAAGGCGAAGAGGTGATGTAGAAATGCCATGAAAGCAGATGTCATAAGATTTTCCTTTCAATTCGTTTCTGTTACAAGATCATTGATTTTATTTGCATCCAGTCTCTTGCGTGCAGTTTCGCGGCGACCGATCGCTTCAACATGTTCCATCGCTGCGCCGAGACCAAAGCGCGGCATGTTGCCGTACACACTTTCAAATTGATCTGGGTTCACTGTGTATGTTTCGTGCCAGATGCCAACAATACCATCTGAACCAACGGCTTGATTAAATTTCTTCCATGCCGGGATATGCGGATCAGAAGGTTGACGGGCGAAGCGCTCTAAATCTTCAAAGGAACGCCAGTATTGAATAAGGCAGGGACCACTGAGGTTCCAAAAGAATTCGGCGTGCAGGAATCCTTTTTCCGGGTGCGTGAATAAAGTTGTCAGCATCGGTCCCATTGCAGAGGCAACAGGAATCCATTTATCGAAGCGCCACCATTGGTTGACGCGCATTCCGATCAGAAAGACCACGAAAGGTTGATCTGTTTTGGCTGTGTAACGACCGTTAAATATTTTTGACATGCTTTTCTCCTAAAGATAAGGTTGTTTCTTCATTTCTTTTTGCTTTCCATACTGTTTTGCCTGTTGTTTCCAACCAAAGCCGCCCATGAACAAGTACAGCCAGTTGGGAATAAAAGGTTTGGAAAGCAAATCCTGTGCGGATTGAGGAATGGATCCTCCGTTTGCCAATGCTTCGGCAGCAAGGTCAAGCGATTTCTTGAGCGGAATGGCGCGTCCATCCATTTCGTTGAGCGGGACTCCGTGCACCAGACCTTCGCCGCCGCCGAGAGATAAACCACCTGCCCAGGTCAGTCCGTTTTGATGGGCGAACTCGGAGCAGATCGCCAGCGCGGTGTTGTTGTGATCCGCTTCGGGGAAGCCGCAGTTAAGGATTGCAGAAAAGCGAATAGGTGAGTGATTGTCTTTGCGATGCGCGGCGATTTGTTCCAGTGTGGCAATGACCGGCGCGGGGAGACTGTCCACATAGAGCGGGCAGGCGAGCACGACTAAATCAGCGTTGTCAATTGACTCAAGCATTGCCTTCATGCGCTCTGGTGAGTTGATGGAAGTGTAGATTTGGATCGTTTGTGTTTCGACGCCGCGAGCTTGTAACTGCTCCAAGAGATAACCGCCCAGTGATGCGGATGTGCTTTTCTTTGTGCGTGGACTTCCCACGAGCAGGACGGCATGGTTGACAGGTGTGGCGTCAGTGGAGGAAACGTTTGTCGAAGGCAGAGCAGGCACTGGGGAGTCTGATCCGCTGGCAATCGCTTCGAGCCAGGATTCGATTTGGGAGTCCAAGTCCGTTTCGAGTTGTTGATGGGTTACCAATCCACAGACCGAAGTTTTTGCATACATGTTGATGGCATTACGATGAATGAGATGACGAAAGATGGCTTCGGCTTGTGCGTCGGTTTTATCCATCCAACCGATGGTGAGCACGCTTGGATATTGGTTATAGCGTTTTTGGTGATGGACTTCACCGTCGACTTTCGCAAAAAACGGCGAGATGTTTTGGATTTGGTGATCGACCATGCGTTTGAGTTCGGAAGAATAGCCGCCGAATGTGACGGGAGTTAGATATATGACCAGATCGCTTCGCACGATCTTTGCGGCGATGAGGCGGTTGTCGTCATCTGTGTTGCACATGCCGGGACTGCGCACCCAGCAGAAGAAGTCGCCTGCGCAGTTGCCGATCTTTTGTTCGCGTAAAGTTATCGTTTCTGCATCTGGAAGATGTTTGTGTAGAGCGTTGAGGATGTTAATTGCTTGCGGGTCATTTTTCGATGAGCCATCGAGAATAAGAGTTTTCATTTTTACTCCTTGATAAATTGCTTTGCAATGGAATTCATTTCGTACAAATATAGTTCGTCGCCGCTCGCGCCAAAAGGTGGAAGGTTGCCTGCGATTTCAAGGGAAACGATGCCATGTACGCGTGCCCAGATGATCATGGCAACCGAAAGCGACAAAATATCCACGTCGCCGCCATAAGTCTTCCATATTTCAAAGCTGGCTTTGTATTCTTCCTTGACTTGGGGGAAAGATTTGACGTTCAATTTTCCAGCCACGCGTAATTGTTCCACAACGCTGACGAGTCCGCTCAATGAGCGCGCACCGAAAGGCAATATTTCCATGAACGGTGCTTCATAGCCTGGAATGGGTGTTCCAAAAATGAGTTGGTATCGCTGGGGATATGTATGTGCCCATGTCCGATAAGCCAAACCGATTGCCATCATTCGTCCTAAAATATCATTCATCGGTACTGCATCACGTGCTTCGAGTTGGGAATCGCCGAAGGATTTGTAGGCATCGATGATAAGCGCGGTGACGAGTGCATCGCGGTCGGGGAAGTAATTATAGATGGCGGGAGCGGTGATCTTCAACTCTCGTGCAATGGCTCGCAACGAAAGGGCGGGGGCGCCGAATTCTGCGATCTGCTTCCAGGCAGTTTCCTTGATGGCTTCTTGCAGGTTGGCGATCTGTTTTCTTTTGGTAGGTCTGACCATGTCGACTCCTTGTTAACTATACAGTGTAAATATACAGTGTATAGTTATTTCTGTCAAGAGGAAAAATCTGGTGGTTGAGTAGGGCGAAGCCCGTATCGAAATCACCACTAAGCAAAGCAATTCTGTTACATGAAGTATGCTAATAACTTGTGGTTGCGACTGCTTGCGCCCACCCACCGAGGATGCTAATGACATATAATTCACCATCAATGGACAAACACTACGATGCCATCATCATCGGCGGCGGGGTTGCAGGATTGACAGCTGCCCTCCACCTCGCCGAACGCGGACTCAAACTTCTCATCCTCGAAGCCGATGAACGCGCGGGGGGCAGGTTATCTGGAAAAGAAGATATCGTTATTAACGGTCATTGTTTTTCCAATGAGCATGGCGTGCATGGCATTTGGTCATCGTATGTGAATCTCAACCACATGCTCAAGCGGCATGAGATTCTTCCGCAACTCATTCCTGCCAACGAAGAGCAATGGATCTATCGCACGAATAATCTCGTCCGCCGTGCGCCGATTGGTTCGATCATTCGTCACAGCAGGCTTCCTGCGCCGCTCCATTACATCCAACTTTTCCTCCTGCCTCAATTTTGGTTGATGCTCGATCCACGCGATTGGGCTGGACTTTTCAGCGTGTGGTCAACGCTTCTCATGGCGATTGGCATCGATCCCTTCGTGGAAGATCAGCCGCTGGAAGGTCTCACTTTTGGCGAGTCGCTCAAGCGTTGGGGACCCGCGATGCGCGCGCTCTTTTTTGGTCTCACGCGCAACGGGCTTTCGACCGACCCTGAACAAGTGCCATTGGCGGGCTTCCTTGCGTTCCTCCGTTTTTATACGGTCATGCGGCGCGATGCCTGGGCGTTTGGTTATCTTCCCAACGGGAGCGGTGAGGTCATTGACAAGCTATCAGCGAAGATAAAAGAATTGGGTGGCGAGATTCAGTATAAGTCACGCGTGAAGCGAATGACAATGGATGGGGATTGGGTCGCGCATGTTGGGTCGGATAAATCTCACGAGGAGATCAAGGCAACGTATATCATTCTCGCTTCAGACTCACCCGCGGCTGAATCGATCATTAAGAACAGTTTCCCGGCTGACAGTTTGTTCTTCCCCCACGGACTGGCCCACGCCGTGATCCGTTTGTGGTTCGACAAATCCCCGCGCAAGACGCCCGAATCTGGAATTTTCAGCGGCGACTTTATCATGCACAACTTTTTTTGGCTGCATAAAATTTATGAGCCCTATCGCAAATGGCACGACGAGACGGGCGGCTCGTGCATCGAAGTGCACGTGTATGGACCCGACGATGTGCTGGCGCAATCGGACGCGTTGTTGATCACGAACGTGCTGACAGATTTTTACCGCGCCTTCCCCGAATTGAAAGGACATCTCATCAAGCCGCATCTGCAGCGCAACGCCGCGACACATACATTGCCTGCGTTGGGTTCACGCGGCACGCATTTGGGCGTGGATACGC
Source organism: uncultured Chloroflexia bacterium (assembly GCA_963753655.1). Classification (GTDB taxonomy): domain Bacteria; phylum Chloroflexota; class Anaerolineae; order Anaerolineales; family Villigracilaceae; genus Defluviilinea. Next base: position 20,752 of record CAVWDB010000012.1, on the reverse strand, counting down.
CGTGGGAGAATTTCTTTTGCGCGGGCGATTGGGTCTGGCTCCAAAATCCATCCTTCTTTTTGGAGCGCGCCTGCGTGACGGGTATCGAAGCAGCAAACCGTGTGTTGGCATTGTATGGCAAGGAAACGTTTGAATTGCAAACATATCCGCCGCCCGAACCGCTCGCGGCGTGGATCGAGGCGTTGATTATGAAAGGGAGGAAGAGGAGAAAAAGAAAAATCGACTAACATCTGCATGTCGTGGTAGCCGCCATTGCCGATACAAAATATTCTCTAACAAGTTTAGATATTGAGGTTGCTGACAAACATAATTTCTATGCCAGCTGCTTTTAGTTCCATGAAAACTGGCTCAAGATATGATCTGAACAGACGCTCGTCAGGTACAGATAACAAGATTCTCGAACTCTCAAGACTAGGATATTGTGCCCGCAATTGGATGCACGTAAAGACTCCCTTAGCTACTCGGTCGAAAACCTGAGATCTTGAATAAGGTTTGCCATAACGTGCACTACCAACTCGCGAACTTGTGCCTCCTTTTGCCTCGACGTAAGTCGTATTGCCATTGCGGGGATTTTCCGCGACTATATCGACTCCGCGTTCGATAGTGGAGAGACGCTGTTTAATAACTAAGCCTTGTTCTTCAAGGAGCTTACAGGTTTGTTTCACTACAGCATTTTCATCCATCCAGTCCTCCAAGGAATATACAACCAGAATTCTTATTGAATCACACCCAACTTCTTCCCAACCTTTGCGAACGCATCCAGGCCTTTGCCGAGATCATCGTTATCATGCGCGGCGGAGATCATCGACGCGGATGCGCGCTTTCCCTTGCGGCACAGTGGGGAATCCGATTGCCATGCCGAAGACACCTTCTTCGAATAACTCACGGCTGAATTGCTGTGCCAGCTTCGCTTCGCCGAGCATGACGGGCGTGATGGGCGTTTCGCTTGCACCTGTATCGAAGCCGAGTTTGTTCATCTCTTCTTTGAAGTATTTGGCGTTCGCCCAGAGTTTGTCTACTAGTTCGGTGGATTCTTCAAGCAAGTCAACTGCCGCCAGACATGCCGCGGCATCAGGCGGAGTAACTGCGGACGAGAACAGGAACGGTCGTCCGCGTTGACGCAACCATTCAACGATCTCTTTCTTTCCTGCGACCATGCCGCCCATCACGCCAAAGGCTTTCGACATCGTGCCGACTTCCACGTCAATTTTTCCGTGCAGATTGAAGTGGTCCACGATGCCGCGTCCGCCTTTGCCGAGCACGCCTTCGCCGTGTGCGTCATCCACCATGAGCATGATGTCATATTTTTTGGCGACCTCATACAGGGCTGGAAGGGGGGCGATGTCGCCGTCCATGCTGAAGACGCCGTCCGTGACGATCAATGCTCGGCGGAAGTGAGAGGCGTGTTCCTTGATCGCGTCCTCCAACGCGCCCGCGTCGTTATGTTCATAGGGGACGATCTTCGCGCCCGAGAGTCGGCATCCGTCAATGATCGAAGCGTGATTGAGCCGATCAGAAAAAATTACATCCTCCTTGCCAACCAACGCGGGGATGGTCCCAAGATTGGCGGTGAAGCCCGATTGAAACGTGATGACATCCTCCGCGCCCTTGAATTTGGCGAGACGCTCTTCAAGTTGGACGTGCAAATCCATTGTGCCTGCGATCGTGCGCACCGCAGCTGGACCCACGCCATATTTCTTCGTCGCTTCCTGCGCGGCTTCGACGAGTTTCGGATGATTCGCCAGTCCGAGATAATTGTTCGAGCAAAAGTTGAGCACGTTCTTACCGTCCACGGTCAGCCATGCGCCCTGCGGGGAGCCGATCGTGCGGATGTGGTTGTATAAGCCTTGTTCCTTCAAGCCGTCAATTTCCTGTGTGAGCCAATCGAGTTTTGTGGACATGGGTTCTCCTTATATTTTTTCACGGTGGTTGAGTAGGGCTGAGCGCTTTTCTCAGCCCGTATCGAAACCACAAATTTCAGGTTTATATGTTATTGCTGGTTTCGACACCGCACCTGCGGTGGGTGCAGGTGTACGCCGCTTCGCGGCACTCAACCAGCGGGTATATTTCATTATATTGACTTACCAAAAAACGGTTGTCACGATTCGCGGATGACAACCGTTCATTCTTTTTGATCTTCAACCTCCGCAAGCAGACCCAATTCTGCCAATGCCTCCATCACTTTTTGGATGGCTCCGCTTTTGACTGTTACTGCTGTTGGGCTTAACACTTCGCCCAGATATTTTGCCGCTTTTGACTTACGCATCTCTTCCAAAATCTCGGGCTTGCTCAGCCTTAAAATGATTTGAGTCTCCACCCGCGCCTCTGTTCCGTTAACTTCCCAGCGTTTGAGCGCCTTCACCAATGCAGGCGGGACTTTGTTATCTGTATATTTCACCAGCAACGCCAGTAACTGCTCGGCTTTGAGTCCCTGTTCTTTGGCTTGGGTCAAGGAGTTGGTTGTAACGTGATATTGATACTCACCGGTCTTTTCTTCATCCCACTCACAAAACCTTGACACCTGATAACGGACAACGCGCGGCGCATCGCGTGGAATGGAAATCTTTCCGTTAGATGCAACTGTAATCTTTCCCTTTTCTTCTTCTGTGTTCTCAAAAGAAGAAAGACGAAAGGCAGTGGGTTCTGCCGCTCCTTCTGCAATGGATAAATCCACTTGTCCAAGCCAGTGCAAGATATTCGTGATGAAGTATTTTATGAGTGCGCCGTCCACCTGGTCCCAATAGGCAAAGCCTCTCAGGTATTGTCCATCGGAGGCGCGTTTGATGAACCAGGAGTCGTAGTCACCGGCAGGGCGTTGGAAATCGGCATACTTTTGTTTTATGTCACGGATGAATGCGTTGAGACTCCACCATTTGTCTTCTGGAATGGCATTCAATAAATTCAATAAAAATTCACGCGTTTCAAGCGGTTGATTTGTCCATTCGCCTTCGCAGATGATGCTGGGCATGAGTTTCAATTCGTTGCATGAGTTGCTTTCGATCCATGCGTCCTGCAACATTTTCAGGGCGTCTGACACGGGACGATTGGAGGAATTGTTTAACAGCTTCTGCCTGGAGGGTATTTTTCTTGATGAGCTTTCCAGCGATAAGTAATTCGATAAGTTTAGGGTCGGGTTTTGGAGTGGACCTGCCAGTACGAAACATTGCAAGCACTGTGGTTGCATCGTCGAGGATGGAATCATCTGCGAGAATTTCCCGTCCTTTTTCACCTGGCGTTGCAGGGCGACCGAGCGCTTTGGTCTCGACAGGTGGTTCATTATCTTTACGGCTTTCAATGAGCATTAATAAATCATCGGGAATATAGGCAAATTCCTGTGCGCCTTTGTCGGTTTCAAAGAAGGCTTTGGAGAGCAAACCACGATAAAAAAGAACTTCGGAGGTTGACGAAGGATTTAGGTGCGGACGTTCACGGTCGCGTTTGCCTGCGCCCATTTCACGGATGTCGCCATATTTTCGGGCGAAGGTTGACCATGCGATTTGTCCCTCAGAGTTGACGAGGTCGGTAATGGCGAGGTCCGCTTGCGGGGAAAGAGAGTCCATGAATTCGGTGAGCAATTCAAAGTCGAGGAGAGAAGCGGTTAGTTCCTCGCGCGCTTCATCCACTGTGTTGGACTCCAGTTCGAGTCCCCAGAATTCGGCAATGATGTGCAGGTGTCCGATATCTTGTTTGAGCAGGGAGTGAAGTAGGTCAGGCATGTTACGGATTACTCATTACGAATTATAAACGTAATGAGTAATCCGTAATCTAACCGCGAACGACTTTAAGCGCGTTGGGGAGAATTTCAAAACCGACTTTACGAAGGTCTGTGCCGGGACCTGAATAAATTTCGCCATCAGCATGGATATACAGCGGACGATCCGCGGTGAGCGAGAATTTTTTGCACGTTCCCATCTTGACCTGTTTGAATCGTCCATGTGTGCCTTTCATCACTTCGGGCACGATGCGGAACATCATGGCGCGGCTGACGTTGGTGATCATGGCATAGTGGAAAATGCCATCGTCAATTTTTGCATCAGGGGCGATGAGGAAACCACCGCCTTCACGTGGACCGTTGCAAATGATAAGGTAGATGACGCTTTGCTCCCATTTTTCGCCATCGGTTTCGATCTGCATTTTGATGGGGTTGTGATCAAGAATAATCGTTTGAATGACCGCGGTCAAATACATGAGAAAGCCGCGCAGGATGGGAAGTTGGTGTGAACGGATCGTGACGGTGGCGCCGAAGCCAATGCCGAGTGTGTTATCGAAATATTCCCGGCGTCCTTCGCTATCGGTCATCAAGCCAAGATCGACTGTGGAGGGCTCGCCGTTGATGGCACGCGTGAGCGCTTCGGTTTGGAATTGTCGAGGCGTTGATGCCATGTCCAAAATCATTTCCCGAACCCACAGGCACAACGCCCAGGACAGGACGTTTGTTTTCCGGGATTTGCATCAACCCATTCACCACCTCATGGACGGTTCCATCTCCACCCATGGCGATGACCATGTCGTAACCTTCGGATGTTTTGCAAGATCAATGGCGTGACCCGGGTAGACCGTTCCGCTCCAGTCGATGCCGCCGTGTTGTTCGGTGATGGAACGCAGGTCGCGTGCCACGCGCCAGGCGTTGCCCATATCTGCCATGGGATTGAGGATGATCTTGATCTTTCGGTGCATGAGGATTCCTTCGTAAATAATAATGTCACCCTGAGCCGCTCTACGGCGAAGGGTCTCTTGCATAAGTAGCGGGAGACTCTCACCTGCACTGCGCCGCAAGTGTCGGTCGCAACGAACGCTCCCTCAGAGTGACAGGTGTTCACAGATTATAACCCCCGTATAACGTATCAGGATGCTATTCGTCTTCGACACTGCGTGTTGCAATGGGACTGGTAATGCCGCGCGCAATTTGGAATGTCCCGCGTTTATGTTTTTTGGCTTGATAGAGAGCCGCATCTGCCGCTCGCAAAAGGTCGGAAGCATTTCGCGCGTGGACGGGGTAAAGCGCAATACCTCCGGATATGCCCAGCTTGAGCCTCTTCTTGTCTGGAAAGGTGTATTTGAGCTTTTTCATTCCTTCCACGACTTTTTCGGTGACAACCATGGCCGATGATCATATCTGATTGGGTTAAGATCAAAGTCAACTCGTCGCCGCCATAACGCGCCAGAAAGTCTGTATTGCGAACGCCGCGCGCCATCTGGCTGAAGACCAATTTCAACACTTCATCGCCAATGGTGTGACCATAGGTATCGTTCACGGCTTTGAATCCGTCCAGGTCCATCATCACCACCGCGAAGGAATAATTATTTCGACGCGCCAGTTGAACTTCCTCCTCCAGCCGCTCATCGAGGGCGCGGCGATTGGGTAAACCGGTGAGCGTATCGCTGTATGCCTGGTAGCTGATCATCTGGTGCAGGTTTGCATTGGATATGGCAACCGCCGCCTGATCTGATAAGCAGGCCGAGCAGCCTAAGCTCGGAATCTGAAAAGCCGCCGACACTGGAACGCGCAAGGTTGATCACGCCCACCACCGTGTCGCCCACTTTGAGCGGTATGCTGATAATGGAGCCTGTCCATGCCTTGGGGCGCATTGGTAAAGATCGGGATGGTTCTGCATGTCCTCCACGATGATCGTTTCACCCTGGCGCGCAACTGTATAGGTGATCCCATTGGATCTGGGGGTTGACCATGCCTTGTTGCGGGTTCCGTCCTGCATCCAGAGCCGCGCCAAAGGAAAGCTTATAATTCTTATAGAGGAAGATGTTTACGTCGCGGGCGTTCTCTATCAATCGCATTGCCTCGGAAACCACCGCATCCAATACATCCGGCAGGTCAAGGCTGGATGTGAGATGGATGCTTAGTTTCTTGAGCGCATCGAGTTCATCGGTCTGCTGCTTGAGCATGGAAAGCAGTGCGCGTTGTCTATCATGATCTTTGATAAGATCTCCATACTTTCCGTGGAGGTCTGGAGAGTGCCTTTCCAATACGGCTGTCAGAATATCAAGCAGTTTGAGCAGGTACCTCATTTTCAGCGGGAGTACCGCCGTTTTTTCAAGCGCCTTGTGCGCCTCTGCCAATATTTTTTATTCTATTTTCTGTCATTTATCTTTACCATCGTTGTATTTAAACATAACTTTGACGTATATCGAAGGGAACCTTTGTCCTAACCCATGAATTACGTCCCGATCATTATACCCATTTGCAAAAAGAAGATTTATTACATGCACGTTACAAGCCACCATAAAGGATATGCTAAAATGGATGCATCCCAAATATGGAGAGTAACACGTGTCACAACCCATTCCCATCGAGGACTCAGCCATCCCTGCCCCTGCAACTCCGCTGAATCCACGTCGACGCGGTATTGTCATTGGCGCGTCCGATGGGCTTGGCGCCGCGTTGCGCGCAAACTTGCGCGCGAAGGATATTCGCTGGCGCTGTTGGCGCGCAGTAAAGATAAACTGGAAGCGCTGTGCAATGAGATCAATGCACGCGGACAACCTGCCCGTGCCTATGTCCATGATGTAAGCGAATATGACAGCGTGCCCGACCTGCTGCGCAAGATCGTTGCTGACCTTGGCGGATTGGATCTGGTGGTCTTTGTGGCAGGGGTGAACTATCCTCCCGGCGGTATTGACAAATATAACTTTGAGAACGATCGCAAGATGATCGAAGTCAATCTCATAGGCGCAATGGCTTGGTTAAGTCCCATTGCCGAGATGTTCCAGTCTGCAAAGGCGGGACAAATCGTAGGCATTTCATCCGTAGCTGGCGACCGGGGGCGTGTGGGCAACCCAGGTTACAACACCTCAAAGGCCGGATTGTCAACCTATCTTGAAGCTTTGCGGAATCGGCTTACACGGGACAATGTAAATGTGCTGACTGTCAAACCGGGATTCTTGAAAACCGAAATGCTCAAAGCCGCACAGGGTGCGACTCCCTTTGCCATTGAACCCGAAAAAGCGGCGGACGATATTTTGAAAGCCATGACAGAAGCGCAAACAGGTTATTTACACGGCATCCATTTGGCGCTGGATCATGCTGATCATACAGCATGTGCCATCGTTTATTTTCAGACGATTATCATTTTAAATAAGGAAGGTGATGGTCACCTTATGCAAACCATGTCACTGCCTCTCAACACATTCACACAACTCGAAAACTTCGGACATTCTCTCAAAGCCTCCTCCTATCGCATTCAGATCAAACAGGCGGAGGATATTTATGAAGCCTTTCAACTTGCGAAGAAACTCGGACTGACCGTTACCGCACGCGGAACGGGTATTAGTTATAACGACGCCTCCCTCAACGGCGGGGGTATCGTGCTGGATATGTCCGGGATGAATCAAATCGTCGAATGGGAGCCGGCCACCGGCCATGTCCGATGCGAGCCGGGCGTCACGCTGCAACAACTGTGGCAGAGAGTCGAGCCGTGACGGCTGGTGGCCTCCTGTCGTCTCAGGTACGATGAAGACCACGCTTGGCGGCTGTCTCTCCGCGAACATTCATGGCAAAAATAATTTTCGGGAGGGTCCAATCGGCGAACATGTGATTGAGTTTACAGCAATGACCTCGACCGGCGCGCTGGTTACTTGCACACCCGATAAAAATGCGGATCTGTTCTACTCAATGATCAGCGGGCTTGGGATGCTCGGTGTGTTTACATCCATTACGCTGAAGATGAAACGCATCTATTCTGGACTTATATCTGTAGACGCGCGTCCCACGCCGACTCTCAGCCGACACCTGAGCGACCTGCTCGAGAACGCGCCCGCTTACGAGTACATCGTTGGCTGGCTTGATACGCTTGTGGGCGGAAAAAATCTCGGGCGTGGACAGATCCACGCTGCTCACAATTTGAAGGAAGGCGAAGACCCTCACGCGCAAGAGACAATGAAACTCACGTATCAGCATTTGCCTGACCGCTTATTTGGTGTGATGCCGAAATCATTGTTGCATTACTTTATGAGCCCGTTCGTGAACAATATTGGCTGGCGGGGGGTCAACACTGCGAAATATATTGCGAGTTTGCGAGAGCATACCTTCAGGCAGTCACATGCGGAATTTCATTTCCTTTTGGACTACGTCCCTGATTGGGAGCGTGCCGCCGGACGCGGCGGGTTGATCCAGTATCAGTCATTTTTACCAAAGGAAACCGCCGAAGCCGCCTGGCGTGAGATGATCGAGTTATCACTCCGCCGCGGCATCCCCTCTTATTTGGGCGTAACCAAACGACATCGCCCCGACAAATTTTTATTGACACACGCCGTGGATGGTTTCTCACTTGCGATGGATTTCAAAGTGACCGATAAAAACCGCGCCAAGTTAAGCGCAATGTTACAAGAGTTTGACCAAATCGTTCTGGAAGCAGACGGACGATTCTATTTTGCCAAAAATAGCGAGACCTCCGCAGAGAGCACGCGCAGATTTCTGGGCGATGAAACGATTGCAAAGTTCAAGAAACTCAAGAAACGTTGTGACCCGAACGGGTTGCTGGAATCCGATTTATATCGGAGGATATTCAAATAACGTGTAGGGAGACGGCAACGCCGTCTCCCTGCGGAATTAACATGAACATTACTGTCGAAGATTTAGGTCTGATCGAATACGAAGCCGCGTGGAAATTACAAGACCAATACGCGGCAGAAATCGCGGCAGGGCAACGCCCTCCGACATTATTGTTGCTTGAGCATCCTCACGTATACACGTTTGGGCGGAGTGGGAAGCAGAAGAATTTGTTATGGGGCGAATCGCAGCTCAAAGAAAAAGGGATTGCCATTCATTGGGTAGATCGGGGTGGGGACGTTACGTATCACGGACCCGGGCAGTTGGTGGGATATCCACTGCTGCCGCTGATTCCCCTCTCCCCGCGGGAGAGGGGTAGGGGTGATGGGAAATCTCATATCCCACAAGCTGATTACGTTGGCTATGTTCGCAAATTGGAGAGGGTTCTTATCACCGCCTTGGCGCGCCTGGGGTTGGTCACGGGACAAAGACAGGGACTCACTGGCGTGTGGATCCAAGCGGATGTACATTCACGCTGCCTGCACTGTAAGCCGGAAGATCGGAAGAAACCTGCCAAGATCGCCGCGATCGGCGTCAAAGTGGACGCGCGCGGCGTATCGCGCCATGGCTTTGCTCTGAATGTGAATCCGGATATGGAATATTGGGACGGCATCATCGCCTGTGGATTGCAGGATGAGCCAGTCGTTTCGCTGGCGGATTTGTTTGTTGAACCGCCTTCGATGGAGCGCGTGAAGCAGGAAGTGGTTAAGGCGTTTGGGGAGGTGTTTGGAGATTTCCCGCGCTGAGCGGAGTGAGTGATCGTCGAGCGCAGACGAAGCGCATGTTCCTGAAATATTTATTGTTTGAATCCGACATGCGCTTCGACTACGGCTTCGACTACTTTCAGCGCGAGGGTATTGAACCGATGGGTGATTGAGAGGGGAAAGAACTGTTTGGTAAATTACATCCATTATCCGACAAGGAGATTGTATGACCCAACTTCGACCCAAAATTGATCGCAGGGATTTTCTAAAGCTGATGGGCACGTTCGCGGCAACTTCAGTTGTGGCAACGGCTTGTGCGCCTGAATCAGTTCCAGGTCCAGACCCGACGCGGGTTTCTCCTGTTGTCGTCAATCCAACGGGAGTTCCGCCTCAACCCATCCTGCCGCCGGTGCCGTTGGGCATCATCGCTTTGAACCGCATGGGATATGGGCCACGTCCGGGTGATTTTGAAGCATTCAACGCGTTGGGCTCGACAGATGATGAACGCCTGGGCGCCTATGTCGCACAGCAACTTAACCCTGATGCGATTGACGATAGTGAGTTTGAAGCGCGCTACACAACGGCGGGTTTTGAAACCCTGCATAAGACGCAGGATGAACTTTATGCGGATCACATTGCCAACAATCCGTATGATTCAAATGACGATGCCTATTGGCAATGGTATAGCAAGCCTGCCTATGAACTCGTGGATGCAACCTTCCTGCGTGCTGCCTACAGCACAAAACAGCTTGTTGAGGTGCTTGCTGATTTTTGGCATAACCACTTCAACATTTATTTCTGGCAGGACGATGGCGTGCCGTTGTTGGTCTCGTATAACCGCGATGTTTTGCGGAAGCACATGCTCGGCAATTTCCGTCAGATGCTCGAAGCGGTTGCGACGCACCCCTCCATGTTGTATTACTTGAATCAGAATAATTCTTCTGATGCGGGACCCAACGAAAATTTTGCACGCGAACTCTTTGAATTGCATACGCTTGGGGCGGAGAATTATCTGGGAGTGCATGACCCGAACACTATACAGAAAGATGCAAATGGCATCGCCATCGGTTATGTGGATAACGACGTTTACGAGTTTGCGCGGGCGTTTACGGGTTGGCGCGTCGATGATGATATTTATGAATATGAAGACGGCATCGAAAAAACGGGTCGCTTTATTTATTACAAGCCCTGGCATGATCGTTTCAACAAAATCATCCTCGGGAAATATATTCCCGCCGACCAGCCCGATATGCAGGATGGACGCGATGTGCTGGACTTGCTGGCAAATCATCCCGGCACGGCAAGATTTATTTCTCGCAAACTCGCCCGCCGCTTCATTTCGGACGATCCGCCTGATTCGGTTGTCCAGGCCGCTGCGTCAGTCTTTATGCAGTTCCGCGACGCGCCCGACCAGCTCAAACGCGTAGTTGAGACGATTTTGCTTTCGCCGGAATTCAAACAAGCCTGGGGGCAGAAGATCAAGCGGCCCACGGAAGCCGCCATCTCGATGATGCGCGCCTTGAACGCGGATTTTACAAAGGTCCCCGGCGGCATCCCGTGGATGTGCTCGATGATGGGACAGCCCATGTTCGAGCGGCGTCCACCTGACGGCTACCCGGATGTGAAAGAAGCGTGGGCAAACTCCATGTCGCTTTTGTATCGTTGGAACTTTGCCGTGGGCGTCTCCGAAAACTGGATGGATGATGATGAACAGAAGCGCACCATCCGCACTGACATTCTTGCTCAAACGCCAAATGAGATCCGCACCGCCAAATCCCTTGCAGACTTTTGGATTCCACGCATTTTGAATTGCACCATGGCTGATGCAGATCGTCAGGCGGTGATCTCTGTCATGGCGCAGGAGTATGGCACACAGGAGCAACTCCCTGAAGATCATGTGGAATGGGTCTTGCCTGCGATGGTCGAGGTGATTCTGATGAGCCCCGATTTTCAATGGAAATAGGTTACTCGGTGGTTGAGTAGTGACGCCGTTCGTTGGCGTCACGTATCGAAACCACAAGTAAGTAAATAAATTTTGGAAACTGTTGGTTTCGACACGGCGGACGGCGCTTCGACTACGGGCTTCGCAAAGATGCCGCTCAGCCCTCCGCTCAGCGCGAGACCGCCCACTCAACCAACGATACATGAAGGATCATAATTTATGCCCACAACCAAACTTACACGCCGCAACTTCTTACAGGGATGTTCTTCCGCCATCGCCGCAATGGCTGGTGCACGGCTGACCAATATCACGTTTTCTCAACCGGATAGTCCAACTGATACATTGGTCGTCATCTTTTTGCGCGGCGGCTGGGATGCGCTCAATGTGGTCCCGCCGATTGATGGGGATGACCGCGGTTTTTATGAAACTGCCCGTCCCAACATCAAAATATCCGACTTGCTGCCGCTGAACGACCAGTTCGGAATGCACCCGGCACTTGCGCCACTGCATGGTCTGTATCAACAGGGCAAGATGGCTGTCGTCCACGCGGTGGGATTGAACTACGATACGCGCAGCCACTTCGACGCGCAGGAATTTATCGAACTGGGAACACCAGGCTTGAAGAGCACAACCTCTGGCTGGATCACGCGTCACTTGCAAAGCCATAGCGTCTCCTCCATTTTGCCGGCGCTTTCCACATCAGGTGCACCATCCTCATTACTCAACTTTGTTCCAACGGTAAACTTGAACGACCCAGCCGATTTTTCTCAATGGGATAATGGACTTGTTGCATCACAGCAAACAGCCTTGCGTCAAATGTATAGCGGCGATACGCTCTTGCACCGCGCCGGGTTACGCACGCTGGATTCGCTGGGTATCGTCAGCCCGTTGGTGGAACAGAAATACCAGCCATCCAACGGCGCGTCTTACAACGATGATGAACTGAATCAACAGCTTAAAACAGTTGCACGCATGATCAAGCTTGACGCGGGTTTGCGCGTGGCGACTGTCGATTATGGAGGCTGGGACACGCACGAATACGAGACTGACGGCAACGGTGGCTACATCGCTGACCTGCTTGGCAACCTTGCATCGGGTCTCTCGAACTTTTATCTTGATCTTGATTCGGGATACACGGATCGTCTATCGGTTGTAGTCATTAGCGAGTTTGGACGCAGACTTGTGCAAAACGAAGATTATGGTACGGACCATGGTCATGGCAGTGTCATGTTCACGCTCGGTGGCGGCGTCAATGGGGGACAGGTCTACGGCGCGTGGCCCGGTCTGCATAACGATCAGTTATACGATCATGCCGACCTTGCTGTCACAACTGATTACCGTCAGGTCATGAGTGAACTTCTCACGCGGCGTTTGGGGGATAACAATATTGGCACCGTCTTCCCCGGATACACACCTGCCAGCGATATGGGGATATTCCGCCCGATCTAAGCCGGGATAACAAAACAGGCTTCGCGTCTTTTTTGGACCCGAAGCCTGTTTCCGTTTAAGATAAGACTTTATGCCGCTGATTCAGCTGTCGCTTTGGCGGGGAGCGTGTTTTCCCGTCTCCAGAAAACGACCACGGTCGCAATATAGGCGAAGTAGGCGATCATTTCCGTGAGGGATGGATTGCCGTTGTATCCAAATAACGTTTGGAACAATTGACCCAGGAGCGAGTCCTCATTGAGGAATGGGTTCACATCCCAAACGTGTTCCACGATAACGGGAATCCAACCGACTTCATTGAACTCATGCACGCCATGCGCAACCAACCCTGCGGCAAATAGGATGAGCAGAAATCCGGTCACCTGGAAGAATTTACGCAGGTCGAGGCGGACGGTGGTTGCGAAGAGCGTCCAACTAAGCAAGGCGGCTGTGCCAACGCCAAGGATGGTTCCAGCAAGCGTTTGAACGATGTTGCTGGCGCTGGCGATCTGCGCCTGATTCCCGGCGAAGAAGGCAGCGGTGATGAAGAGCGCCAATTCGATGCCCTCACGAACGACGGCAACAAAAGCCAGCCAGAATACGGCGCGTTTCCCCGTGGATGCGGCGGCTTTGTTGATGCCTTCCTCCAGTTCGCTTTTGAGAAAGCGGGCTTGTTTGCCCATCCAAAAGATCATCCATGTCAGGATGCCGGCGGCGATGAGCATGGTGATGCCTTCAAAGATCGCTTCGTAGGGGTCTTTCAGTGACATGCCGAAAATGGTGAGCACAATGGCAGTGAGGATGCTGACCGCGATGGCGCTGAGGATACCCAGCCAAACGGTGGGAGTCAAATCATTGCGGCGGATCTTGTTGACTGCGCCAAGCACAATGCCGATGATGAGTGCGGCTTCGAGACCTTCGCGCAGAGATAATAGGTAGGTAGGTAACATTCTTTCTAAATCTCCTAATCGGGTATAAGTTATCTGATTGCGAATGTTATAATCGAGAAAATCGGAAGAATCTAGGTACGTATATGATATTATGTTTCACCCAGGGTGAAACTTTTGTTATTTTATATGTGGAGAAAGTGGAATGGCAACAGCTGCAATGAGACGATACGCGGCTGAGATCTTTCGGCTCCAACAGGATGCCCCTTATGTAGGTCTCGCTGAGTTATCGGAAAGTGCAAATTCATCCCAGCAGGCAACCGCCCGCATGGTGGGACGCATGAAAAAATTGAAATTATCTCGAACATGAATTGTATCGCGGCGTCCGCCTGACACCCAAAGGCGAGCAGATCGCCATGCCTGCTTTGCGGCGCCACAGGCTGGTGGAAGTATTTTTGGTCAAGGTCATGAGATACGGTTGGGACGAGGCGCACGAGCTTTCTGATACTTTTGAATTGGGCATGAATGAACTTCTTGAAGACCGCATTGACGATATTACGAATCATCCAACGCGCTGCCCGCATGGTGAACCGATTCCCAGTAAAGATGGGGTCATGCCTGCCGTAAAGGATGTGTGTTTGCTGGATGTCCCCTCCGGTTCTGATTGTATCATCAGCCGTGTGCGGACTCATGACGGAGATAAGCTGAGATATATCGCCGAGCTGGGACTCTTGCCGGGCGTCCCGTTCCATTTGTTCAGTTGTGCGCCGTTCAAGGGACCGCTCCGCTTGCAAATGAAACCACAGGATCATTTGATCGGTTATGAATTGGCAGGTTCGTTATGGGTGGAGGTCACGAAGTTGGGAGAGGGGAATAAACTTCCGCCGAAGAAGGCTTGATTGATACCGTTGGTTGAGTAGTCCCGCATGTTTTTTGCGGGGCGTATCGAAACCAGCAAATTGTTATAAGAAATTTTGTGACAGAAATACTCTTGCTTATTGGTGGTTTCGATACGCCTTCGGCTATTGCCTCAGGCTACTCAACCACCGATTGTAGTAAAAAATGAAACAGCCCCATGTGCGGAGGCTGTTTTTATGTTTGATGATCTGTTTTAGAAACCCTAAGGATTTAACGTAGTGTCAAGATAGGCTCCCAACAACTCTTTGTGGTTGTCTTCTGGATAACCAATGATAATTATTCGAATATTAAGTGACATAGTCAGATTTGACACATAGGGTAAGGCATTTACTATAAGTCCTAATGGATAAGATGCTTTGGTAGGCAAAATTTCTTGACCAGTATAGTAAAAATTGTTGGGGATACTTGTCCAACTTTGTCCCTCCTTGGTTACAATCTTTATACCAAAATCATCAGGAAAGACAATCGAAGTATTTGATAAGTTTTCAACTCGTAGAAATAAGGTATCCCCATTTTTATATGAGTTTAAGAGAGCAGGATCATCTACGAGTTTTATAGATGTATTCCAGTTTTCTGCTTTCACACCCATGTTTGGCATATCATCGGACACTTGTTGAATACTAGCGCCGCATGATATTAGGGCGAGGGTTGTGAATAAAATAACGGAGATTGTAAAAATTCTTTTCATTGCCCCAGATTAACAAAAATAAATGGTATTGAGCGAGAAACTCTACTTCCTATTTCTTCGTCTTCTTCCCCTTGCCCCATGATAACTTGGTGCATTGACCGCGTGGATCGTGCACAACTTTCCATCCAGCAAACGGGAACGGATGCGGGTATTCATCGATTTCTATCCTTTTGAACTTTTCTTTGCCACAGTTTTCCTCGTCTTGGTTGCGCGGCGGTAGGGCGGCATATCAATCACGCGGACCTGGCATTTGCTCGTATCCAGTATCTTGTTCCAGAGGCTGGGATAACTCTTCGAGAAACTATCCGGATCCAAAGTGGATGTAATCACGGTCGGCAGATCGGCGTAATAACGATGGTTGAGGATCTGATGTAATTTATCCTCCGCCCATACTGAGCTGATCCCGCTCTCCCGAAGGTCATCGAGCATGAGCAGGGGGGTGGTGCGAATCTCATAGGAGCGTCGGTCAAACGTCACATCCGAGTTGGGGCGGAAGGTGGCTTTTAAATAATCGAGCAACGTGGATACTTCAGTGAGGATGGCTTGTCCGCCTGATAATTGGCGGTAATTTCCAATTGCCGCGGCGAGATGGGTTTTTCCGCAATACGACTGACCGAGAAGGATCAGCCAGCCGTTCGGGTTTTCGGCAAATTGCACTGCCACATCCAGCGCTTCGTGCAGTCTTTTGGTGTGCTGGGCGGTTACTTTTTCGCGGATGATTTCCTTGTCCTTATATCCCCTGCCGTATTTATCCTGTCTTTCTTTCACAACGGTGGTCACGATCTCTCTGCCGACTTCGTCATCGCGGGTTTCAAAATTCCCGAACGACATTTCCTTGATGTGCGAAAGGGACAGCATGGAGATGCCCGGGTTGCTCGTCTCTGTGGGACGGCGATAATCAGGCGCAGTGATACGGATGTATTTAACGAACTCTGTATCCTGCAATCTTGAGCGGATACGGCTTTCGATTTCATCCAGGATCAAATTCGTTGTGATAACTGTCGGGAGTTTATTGATATAACGGGTGTTGATGATCTGAAAAAGTTTTTCCTGTGCCCAGGGTGTGGCGTTCTGCGTGCCGAAATCATCCATCACCAACAGGTCTGCATTGCGGATATCCTCGAAGCGCGCTTCAAAGGTCGTTTCGGGATCGTGATAGGCAAACCGCAGTGAATCCAATAGGTCGGGAACCGTAATGAACAACGTTGGCACGCCGTTTTGAACGGCATGGTTGGCAATCGCCGCCGCCAAATGTGTCTTGCCACAGCCATACGAACCTTCCAACAACAACCAGCCAGTTAAGCTCCCGGCAAAATGTTCCGAAGCGTCCAGGGCATCGCGCAGACTGGCAACTTCCTGCGGTGAAACAAACTCCGCTTTTGGGTTCCCCGAGGCGTTGAAATTCGCAAATGTCAGATGGCTCAAGCGTTCAAGGTTGCTCATTTTATACAAACGTTCCCGCGCATTCTGGGCGATCTCGCTTGCGCGGCAAACACAGGGCTCGAGCCGCCCAAATTTTTCGTGACCCAGTGGCACATCCAACCGTAAGAATCCCACACCTCCGCAATGCGGGCAATCGGGCTTGCCGAGCATAGTGGCAGAAATATTAATCTCGGTTGAGATACTCTTCGAACTCACTTTTTGTATATCTCTCTGAACTTTTGACAGCGTCCTGCTTATCTTTTTTTCCATTCTTTCCTTCTTCTTTCCAACGCTTTAAAATGGCTTCTATATATTTCCAGTTGCGCTTATTATTTTTAACTGCAATCGTAAATGCCTCTTCCAACCATTCTTCCCGATATAATCCTTCGGCTTCTTTCAACATATCTGCAATTAAGGGTGTAAGCGGCCCGATGTTTTCCTCATACAACTTGAAAATATTTGGATGCTCCACAAGCGGGATGGAGTTTATATTTTTGGGGTCCCACTTTCCACTTTTTATTGCTTGGGCTCCAGCCCGTCCGCGAGGGGAATTCAAAAGAAAATATACCAACGAATCTTTCTCAGCCTTTATAAGGCTCCCGCGTTTGACAGCTTTTTCCAGCCCAGACTTGATCTCCGCCGCCGCCAGCCCCAACTCCTTTACATCAAAGTCCATTTTGCTCAACGCCCGAAAGGGACTATCCATATGCTCCACGCGCCACAGCAGATGCAATGTCACTTTCAACTCCGCTGCATCGTCGATCTCTTTCAGCAATTGAAAGAACGAATCGGGGAGTTGGGTGAAGGTTTCTGAGTCGGTAAAGCCTTTGAATTTTGCCATATACATTCCCGTCATTGCGAGCAGGGCGTAGCCCGACGACATCGTACTCTTTAGAGTAAGCAATCTCCACCACGGTGTTGGGGATTGCTTCTCCCTACGCTTCGACTGCGTTAACGCTCCGCTTAGCGCGATGGGCTCGCAATGACGTATCGCTACTCATTCGGTTTGAAAACCCTCGTCGCGGCGTTCTCGAACTTTGCCAGCGCGCTGCGGAAGACCAACTCAACACTCCCCACGGGACCATTGCGATGTTTCGCGATGATAATTTCCGCAACATTTTGTTTTACTGTATCCTTCTCATATTGATCGGGACGATAGATGAACATTACGATGTCGGCATCCTGTTCCAATGAGCCAGATTCACGTAAATCCGAAAGAACAGGCTTTTTGTCCGAGCGTTGTTCAACGGCACGCGATAACTGCGCTGCGGCAAGGACTGGCACGTTCAACTCCCGCGCCAGGATCTTCAAACTGCGAGAGATGTGCGAAACTTCCTGCACGCGGTTATCGTTACGGGTATCGCCGCTCATCAATTGGAGGTAATCTACGATAACAAGATCGAGACCAAATTCCATGTGCAGACGGCGGCATTTCGTTCTGAGTTGTAAAGGCGTGATGGCCGGTGTGTCATCCAGGTAAAGATGTGTATCACCGAAGACTTCAATGGCGTGCGTAAAAAGAGGCCATTCACTCTCTTGTAGTTTACCCGTCCGCAGACGTTGTGAGTCGATGCCAGTTTCCTGTGCGATCAGGCGCTGTACAACCTGTTCATTGGACATTTCCAATGAAAAGATCGCGACATGCTTTTTGTGTGTTAACCCTGCGTTCTTGGCAATCGAAAGCAGGAAACCGGATTTACCCTGACCCGGACGACCCGCGATGATAAGAAGATCTGAAGGCTGCAAGCCCGTCAACATTTTATCGAGATCAATAAAGCCGGTTGGCACACCCACAACATCATCGGGGCGTTTGGCGAGATCATCGATCCGGTCGTAGTAGTCGCTTAATACGGTCGAGATCGGCTGAAGGTCATGTTTGAGGCGGCGTTCGCTGACGTTGAAGACCGCCTTCTCTGCCTCGTTCATCACATCGTCAACGCTGGTCTTTTCGTTGTAGGCAATGGATGCGATCTGGTTGGCGGCGTTGATCATCTTGCGGCGGACGGAATATCCCTCAACGATGCGCCCGTAGGATTCCGCATTGAGCGACGAGGGTACCTGGTTGACAAGCGTTGTGAGAAATGCCGGTCCGCCGATCTCGCCCAATTGACCGCGCCGTTCCAATTCGTCGGAAACAGTCAACAGGTCAAAAGGGACGCGTGCTTCGTGCAGGCTGGTAAAGGCTTCCCAAATCCACTTATGCCGATGGATGTAAAAATCGTCCGCAGTTAGAAATTGCGCGACGTCATAATACACTTCGGGATTAATGAATACCGCCCCTACGACGGCTTCTTCGGCTTCCCGGCTATGAGGAACTGCCGTTGATGTTGCGGGGGCGGTGGTCTGTTCAGGTGGCAGACTGCTGTAGGCGTCGGTCATTTTTTCTTTGGCTTTTTGGGTTTATCGGGCGGCGGTTCGTCATCTTTGGGTTTGTCTTTATCGTCCGGCTTGTCTTTATCATCGAGTTTATCGAGGTTGAGCTTGCCGAGGAAATCTTCAAAAACGGATAGCCGCTCGACTCCCTCCTGAGACAGGGGAGCGGGTTCGCTTTTCTCGGATAGTTCGTTATCCTCCGGCATGTCCTCTTCAGGCAAAATGCCCGCCTCTTCCATCACGCTCGGGTGGACAAGGATCGGAACGTGCGCACGCACCGATAATGCGATGGCGTCTGAGGGTCGAGAATCCACGTGCACTTCCTTGCCGTTCACTTCCGCGACGATGTTGCCGTAAAAAATGTCATTCTGTAGTTTAACGATCTCGATGCGGATGATGCGGGCGCTGAATGCGTTGAAGACGTTCTTGAGCAGGTCATGCGTAAGCGGACGGCTCATTTCCACTTCCTGTAATGCCACCGTGATCGCTTCGGCTTCATAGGGTCCCACCCAAATGGGGAGATAGCGGTCGGATTGCTTTTGTTTCAAAACCACCAGACGTTGCGGCGTCATTAAATGCACGCGTACGCTGTCAATTTGTACTTCGATCATTTCAGGCATGGGTGCTCCAAATAGAGATGAATGTATTTTAGCATATTCAAGGGTGAATGTCACCGAGTTGCAGGATTATTCAAATGAGACTATAATGCGGGTCTCTCAATCGGGGCGTGGCGCAGCCCGGCTAGCGCGCTTGCATGGGGTGCAAGAGGTCGGAGGTTCAAATCCTCTCGCCCCGACTGATACAGTAGACCCTAAAGGTTTTCAAAACCTTTAGGGTCTTTTTTGAATGGAATTTATTTCAAAAAATACATAAGGCTCGTCATTGCGAGCGAAGCGTAGCAATCCCCATGAAAGTCAGGTTTGGTTAGATGTGGTGGAGATTGCTTACTCTAAAGAGTACGTTGTCGTCGGGCTACGCCCTCCTCGCAATGACGGGCTTAAAATATACCTTTGAGATAACTTGTGATATGACTGTACCCACTCCCCCTCCACCACTCAACCGCAATACAGTCATCGGATTTATCGCCGCGATCCTTGCCCTGCTTGCATTATGCACGGGGATTTTGCCCATTCCATTGACCGCGTTAATCTGTTATCCACCTGGGTTGTTATTCGGTATAGTTTCTCTTGTATTGGGATCGAAAGCGCAGCGCAGATTCGAGTGAGCGGTGAAAGTGGAAGAACGCTTGCATTGATCGCCACATACCTAGGGGGTTTCACAATCCTTGCCATGCTATGTATGATAATAGCAGGAATCATCTTCCTGCCGCGCATCTATGAATGGGTATCACAAGCTTTGCAATGAAGGCATCGCATTCTCAACGTACACCTTAATCCATTCTGATAATCCTTCTTGCGTTCCCTCCTTCCTTCGATTATCCTTGTTTGTGGGAGTGGTTAGGTCCCGGTGGGCTTCCTGGTCTTCAACACCTGTGGCGGGTCGCGTTGCGGGCCGCGGTGGGTTCGACTCCCATCCACTCTCGCCTATTTTTTGTTATAGTAGGGGCGACCCTTCGAGACCCTCTAACTCGAGCCTTAGCAAGGATCATATGACGGCTTGCCTCATTATTCGTAAATGGCGGGTCGCCCCTACGCTAATATAAACAAGGTGACTCATGTCTTATCCCGAAATTGAAGTTCTTACCGGTCACGTGTCCCGTATTTTTCGCGTGGAAGATGTCACTGCGGGCGATCCCCGACAGTGGCTTGTGCGCTATCGCGGACAATTATTAAGCGAAGATACGATTGCCGCTTATGACCAATTGGCAGA
>CAVWDB010000011.1:182500-220690 GCA_963753655.1 uncultured Chloroflexia bacterium | reverse complement strand
ACACACCTAGCAGTTTCACACTGAGCGATGCCGCTACTTTTTCCGCCTTACTCTTCGCCTTTTCCATCGTTATCATCAATCCGCGTTCGCGTGCTTCGTCTTCGTTATATTTCCATTCGATTCGTTCAAGCGCGGCGTTCTTTTGCGTTGCAATAATGTCCAATAGTTCAGCCAGTTGATCCAGCTTCTCACATTGAACTTTCAGACGATACGTCGCGCTGGATGATTTGAGCAACGCGCCGCTCGCCGTCTCAATATGGACTCCCTGCAAGTGGATCGCTTCAGGACTCAGCCCAAACCCTTCGCCTCCGCTCAGGGCAGGGCTGGTCAGCGCTTCGACAAGTTGACTCACCTCTTTGGCTTTTTTCATCGCCTGATCGCCGCTGACCACAGATGAACCTTTGACGGTCACGTGCAAGTCTGCATGTGAGGCGGAAATTTCCTCTTTATGTGATGCTGATATTTTTATCGTATCGGGTTTGGATTCCATGGTTTCTCTTTCTTGTCATTGCGAACCTTTCGCGTTGAGCGGAGTAACGAAGACGAAGCACCGCCCTCGCAATGACGATTTGGTTTATGTCACAGCTAACTTTTGTTTCGGATATTTCTCGTATCGCTTCTCTTCCATTACGCGTTTGATTCTATCAAATCCTTCCCATATTTCAGTGAAGGATGTGTAGAGCGGGGCAAAGCCCAAGGCGGATGTTATCGGGAGTGCGGAAATCAGGGATAACGTTCATCTCTTCGATGAGGGCGCGGTTGATGCGGTAGCCGTCCGTGTGGCGGATGGAGATGTGGGAGCCGCGTTGGGCAGAATCCCGCGGGGAGCCGATGGAAAAGCCGAGAGGGGTGAGCCAACTTTCCGTTAAGTAGGAGGCGTAGTCCGTCATCAAAATGGATTTGGCGCGGATGGCGTCCATGCCTGCGCTGAGAGTTGGTTCGAGGGCGGCTTCCATTGTGAGGAGGGAGATCATGGGTTGTGTGCCGACGAGGAAACGTCCCACGCCTGGGGCGGGTTCGTAGTCGAGTCCGAAGTCGAAGGGATTCTTTTGCCCCCACCAACCCCAGATGGGCGAGGTGAGTACCTCTTGAATTTTTTTGTTGACGTACAGGAAGGCGGGCGCGCCGGGACCGCCGTTGAGGTATTTGTAGGTGCAGCCGATGGCGAAGTCTGCGTTACAGTCGTCGAGGTGGACGGGGACGGAGCCGACCGAGTGGCTGAGATCCCAGAGGACGAGCGCGCCTTTAACATGGGCGAGTTCGGTGATGCGGCGCATGTCGTAGATGTAGCCGCTTTTGAAGGTAACGTGGGAGAGGGTGACGAGGGCTGTGTTTTCATTGATGGCGGCTTCGAGTGCGTCGAGGTTGGGGGTGATGTCGTTGTCGAGGGAACCAATTCGGATGATTTCGTGGTCTCCCTCACCTCTAGCCCTCTCCCGCGGGGAGGGGGGACTCGTTCGTCTTCGCTATCGCTCCGCTCTGCGCGAGTGTGTTTACACATCCTTGCAGGATATATAAATCAGATGGGAAATTGAGCGTATCGGTGATGATGCGCTTCTTTTCGGGTTGATAGGTCAACGCCGCCATGACGAGTTTGTACAAGTTGAGTGAGACCGTATCGTTGACAAGTGTTTGTCCCTCAGCCGCGCCGATGAGTTGACCGATCTTGTCGCCAACTCGTGCTGGCGCGTCCCACCAGCCTTTATTCCAGCCGCGGATGAGGTCGATACCCCATTGTTCGTCCACGATTTGTTTCGCTTTTTGTTGTGCAACTTTTGGCATCATGCCCAGAGAGTTGCCATCGAGGTAGACGAGGCTTGGGTCGTGGATCAGGAATTGGTCGCGGTAGGAGGCGAGGGGGTCTTGAGAGTCGAGTCGTTGGGCGAAGTCGAGGGAGGGGGAGAAGGTTGTCATAGTTTTTTTTACCACAAAGGACACAAAGAACACTAAGGTTTGAAGGGTGAATTGGTGGTTGAGTAGCTCTGAGCGAAGTTTGCGAGGAGCGTATCGAAACCACAAATTTCAATTCTACATTTAATTTCTTGTTTACTTGTTATTCTGGTTTCGATACGGCAGCGGTGACGCTTCGTCTTCGCCTCACAACAAACGTTCGGCTCCGCTCAGCGCGACGCCGCCTACTCAACCAGCGGAGTTTCTTGGTATCTTACTCATCGCATATTCCGCCAGCGCGGTGATCGTCAGCGACGGGTTGACGCCGGGGTTGGCGGGCATGATGGAGCCATCAACGATGTACATCCCCTCGTAATTATGAACTTGGAAGTTTTCGTTCACAACGCCTTCGTCCGCATCTTTGCCGATCGGTGCGCCGCCGAGGATGTGTGCAGTGGTTGGCAAGCCCAACAAGTTTTCGCCAATCGAACCTAATGGCACGCCATTTGTCCGTTTGGCGAAATCGCGCGTGATCTCGTGCGAGCCTTCTACTTGTGCATTGATCGTGTATCCGGGTTCTTCCTCCGCGACCATGCCTGTGCGGAAGAGCGTGAACAAGCTGCGTCCAATGCGGAAGCGCATACGATTGTCCGTATGCTGCATGATGAGCAAGATTGTCACATTGTGCGCCCAGCCCGGCAGGAACAAGGCTTTTGCAAAATCAATCGGATGTGTAATCGCCCAACCCAAGAATTGTAAAATGCGAATCGGCACAGGTACATCTTTTGCGATCAACGGCGCGGCAAGGAATCGCATCAGCGATGAACCATCGGGATAGCGGACTGGCTCGATGCGCGTCATTGCATCGTGATTGTAGATGGATGAAATCGCCACACCCTCCGAATAATTGATATCGGACTTACGTGCCACGCTTCCCAACAGACCCTCCGAGTTGGTCCTGACCATTGTGCCGAGTCTCCCCGACAACTTGGGCAAGGACTTCTTCACGTCGCGCAGGTTCAACAGCAGTTTCATGGTCCCCATCACGCCAGCGGAAAAGATGACGTTGCGTGCGTAGACAGTTTGTTTTCGTTTGAATGGGGAAGTGGATGTTTGATAAGTGATTTCGTAACGAACATCTTCGACCTAGACGATTGACCATTGACCATTCGTTGTCCATCGTCCATTGTCAAGGGTCTGACATCCGTCACTTCCATCTCTGCGCGCACCTCCGCGCCGTTCTTCTCCGCAAAATACAAATAATTTTTGGGAAGTGTGTTCTTGGCGTTATAACGACAGCCGACCATACATCCGCCGCAGTGACGACAGCCTGCACGCGCAGGTCCCTGTCCGCCAAAGTAAGGGTCTGGGACGGTGACACCAGCCTCCCCGAAGAATGAACCGACATCCGTCGCGCGGAAGGTGTGTCCCATGCCGCGCTCTTCCGCCATTTGCTTGAGGACAAGGTCGCCCTGCCATAATTTTGGGTTGCGCGCAACGCCAAGCATTCGCTTCGCGGTCTCATAATGCGGACGCAACACCTCACCCCATTTGATATTTTGATTCCACGCAGGCGTGGCAAATGTTTCATCGGTTGGGACTTCAAGCACGTTGGCGTATCCCAAACTCCCCCCACCGACTCCTGCTCCATGCAGGACCATCACACCTTTGAGAATGCTGATCTGCAAAATGCCATGCGCGCGCAAGGGGGCAGCCAGAGATATTTCCAATACTGCCAATTGGATTTGGCGAAATCTTTATCCTCGAATCGCTTCCCTTTTTCAAGAACGAGAACAGAATATCCTTTTTCAGTGAGGCGCATGGCAGAGACACTTCCCCCGAAGCCAGAGCCGATGATGATGTAGTCGTAGGTTTGATTCATTTGTTATGAAAAGCAATCCCGATTAATTGGCTTATTTTCTTGTCATCAACTAATTCAATAACTTTGCCTTTTGCCCATGATTTTGGAGGACGCTAAATCCACGAGGCGCCCACAGCCAGGCTCGCACAGCTTTTTCATGTATCATCGCTCCGTATAAGTCTCTAATAACTGGTTCGCCAACAGGTTTATTCCATTGTTTGCATTGAACAATCTCTTTTTGGTTTTTAGGATTGATTAGCATGACATCCACACCGTGGTCACCCATTGTTCCGACATGTTGGACTTTGTATCCCATTTTTTTGTAAACTTGTGTAGCAAATTTTTCGAGTTCTAAGTCACTCATATATATTGCTGATTGTTTTTGTACAACTGTAGTAACCTGTTCACGATTTTGCCAGCCCCCCATAGCGTGCTTCCAAGTGTTAGATCTTTCCCTTTTTCTATAAATGGAGAACATAATGACAGCGCCAATTCCAGCAAGTATAGCGATAGTTATTGTAACAATTAGGAAAACCCTGCCCGTAGGCGGAATACTGTTCCCCCAAGTAACGATTGGCACATAGGCTAATAGCCCTAAAAAGATGATGGCTCTGGTAATTATGTCAATTAACTCGTTAGATGTTCGACGACGTTTTCTTGGCATGGAATTCCTCCATTAGAAAAAATGAGTTTTATATTATTACAACGCAAGGTTGAGAGCTAAAAACCGAGAAAAAAGCATGGTATCTTTCTCCAATCACGACCAGGTGAGAAGGAGAGGAAGAACACCATGCCTAGAGAAATTGTAACCGAAAGCAGAAAAGCTAAGGCTCCGAAGCGAGCTGATCAGTTTAGAACGCAAGCCGGGTCGCAAACGAATCGAATTCAAGTTGAAACTTGCCCGGCACTCGAATGCAACTTGTCGACGAAAGATGTCAAACTGTTTTTGCAAGAAATGAAGAAATATATGAAACTGTTCAAGCCTGCCTATAAGCGAGTGGAGCAAATCCAGAAAAGCCTGACCTATCTGCACGGCTTGCTGGGTAATACCATACGTAAGAACGTAGAACAGATGGCGCTTGGGCAGAAAGAGAAAGTACGCAGTCTGCAATACTTTGTCGGGCAAAGCCAGTGGGAAACGGAGCCAGTGATCGCGATCCATCAAGGCTTGATCGGAGAGAGTTTGGGGGAAGCGGATGGGGTGGTGTTGATCGATGAATTGAGTGCGGTCAAACAAGGCACGGAATTGGTCGGGGTGGCGGCGCAGTATTGCGGCTCGGTGGGCAAGATTGCGAACGGGCAAGTTGGCGTGTATTTGGGCTACGCCAGTCGCAAAGGCTATAGTTTGATCGAAGGCAGATTGTTCATGCCTGAAAAATGGCTTGCAGAAGAACACGCAGAGCAACGGGAAGCCTGTGGAGTCCCGGAAGATTTGGAATTCAAAACGAAGCCGGAAATCGGGCTGGAAATGTTGAAAAGCGCCCTCCAACGAGGCAAATTGCCGTTTTTCTGGGTAGCAGCCGATGCCTTGTATGGAGACAGCCCCGCATTTCGGGATGGCGTGGCGGCGACCGGAAAGTTTTACTTCACGGCCATCAAGGACAACACGCTGATCTGGTGTAGCCCGCCCAAGGTTCATATTCCAAAATGGAGAGGTCATGGACGTCCTCCCACTCGTTTGCGACTGAGTGATAAAAGAAAGCAACCCATTCCAGTCAAGGACCTGGTGCAGAAGATTCAAAAGCAGGATTGGACTCGAGCGGTGATCAAGGAAGGCAGCAAAGGTCCGATCGTTTGTGATTTCGCATTTCTGCGGGTGACCGAAGCGCGCGGCGGCTTGCCCGCCCCTGACTCTGGTTGATCATCCGCCGTAATTTGGATGATCTTTCCGAAATCAAATACTTTTTCTCCAACGCTCCGGTCAATACTGCACTGGAAGATTTTGTCAGGATCAGCGGAATGAGGTGGCCGATCGAAACGATCTTCGAAGAAAGCAAAGGTGAAGTCGGGATGGATCAGTACGAGATGAGAAGTTGGTTGGGATGGCATCATCATATGCTCTTAGTTGCTCTGGCTCATCATTTCCTGGTGCGTTTGAGAATTCAATTTCAAGAACAGGCTCCGGCACTTACGATTTATCAAGTTCGCATTTTGCTGTGCAGCGTTTTGCCTTCATTTATTTCTGACATTCAATCCGCTTTGGAGCGAGTGCGCTATTACCAAAAAACTAATTTCGCATCCTATCTTTCACACCGCAAGAAAAAGTTGGCTCAATTAGAGCTTTTCACTCGCAACCTTGCGCTGTAATACTAAATTCAATCGCTAATATTTCTTTTCAACATATTTCACGCCGTCCAAATCTTTGAAATGTTCATCCTGTGTCCAAAGGGTGGCGTTATTGGCGCGGGTTGTGGCAAGGATGATGCTATCTGCCATCGGAAGTTTGAGGTCGGCGGATAGTTTTGCCGCGCTCAACGACAGCGACTCGTTCAACTCGACAATTTTTCCAAGTTTCATATCACCGATATGCTGTTGCGCCTCATTGATCTCGCTCTGTTGCAGGATGCGTTTGAATACCTCGTAGATACAGATGACGGGAACGAGCAGGTTCCTCGTGTCTTCAATGGCGGGAGCAAAGAAATCTGCATTGTTCGCGTCTGCGAAATATTCGAGCCAGCCCGACGAGTTCGACCACGTTCATACGCGATCCTCTTCCTCACGCTCTACGTTGGTATCGATTCCTTTCAGAGAACCCCGCGCTTCTTTGATGGATCGGACGGGAATGAACACGACCATATTATCGTACGCGATGACGTGCATCTTCTGCCCAGGTTTTACGCGCATTTGCTCGCGTATCTTGAGGGGAATAACGACTTGATATTTGGGGGAAACGGTTACTGCGTCCATACGAATCTCCTATCGATCTAAAATAACGTATGACGATTATACCACTATAGGATACCATAAACGGACACACATCCGCAGGCACGTAAGTATGACTTTGCGCCCCGTGATAATTGCTTCCCAGCAAAGTTGAATTGGTGGATGCGAAGGAAGCGAGCAATCCCTCAATTTGCGAAGCTGTTTTTTTATATTGTATGGTTTATACTGTGGCTATTATCGAAAATGTAATTTAATAGGAAGCGAATGCCCCAAGGTTTCAAGGATGTTCAATGCAAATGTATTCATGATAGAAAAGAGAAACACAAGAAATCCTAGAAAATGGAGGAAGCATAAGTTTAGCTGAAATAAAAAATACTATAGCTCAATATCCGAATACGTTAAGTCGCATCCTGATTTCATGTTCCGTGGACAAGCTGATAGTTCATGGAACCTATATTACCTCTCACTCGCCTAGCAAAGAAGAAAAATCTCGATCGTAATAAAGCATTACAATTAACGCGAGAATGTGTCAATAAGTTTTCAATTAGTGCAAGTAAGATACTTCCACTAGATAAGACGATTGATTTGACACTTGCAAGATTTAAATCGCCAGATGGTGCGGGTATCGATTTTATGGGATGGTGTTCGCTTATGCAACATTATTCGGCACCTACAAGGCAATTAGACTGGACTACGTCTCCTTGGGTCGCACTATACTTTGCGTGTTGCGGGGAAAAGGGAAGATTGTGATGCTGTGATCTGGGTAGCAGATTTCAAAAAAGTTACAGAATACGGAATGAATACGCTTAACGGGAGTAATTTCGCATCTCTTATGATACAACCAGATTCGCCAGAAATAGTGGCTTTGCTATGGCATATATTGCAAACGAAAGATTAGAAGCTCAGCAAGGTCGTTTTTAGATATTAGTACAAACCCACTAAGTAATCACGAAACAGCATTAAATCAATGTAATGGTCTGATCAAAATCAATATCCCAAAAGAATTAAAACAGGACACAATGAAAGATTTACATCAGATGAATATCACTGCCAAAACACTATTTCCTGGAATTGATGGTCTTGGTAAATCTATAAACGAGTATTGCCACTTATGGGATGAGACAAGTATTATTTCATAGTAAGCCTCATTCTCCTCTAATTCAGCTGATAAAAATATACCTCAACAGGACTTGAACCGTTAACCGCTAGGTTCCTGGTTCAAGTCCTGTTGGATGTACTGAACAAAACGAAACAAAAAATGAACGCTTGTAGGCGTTCATTTTTTAATTCTCAATTTTCTATTTTACCGTCAATGGTGGTGCGGCGAGAAGCGCTATTCATCTGAGCAGTCCCATTACGATTTGTTTCATGGATTTCCTCCTGAATTACAAGAGTTCGGAGTAAAAGACCCAATGGGTTAATTCCATCAGGTCTTATTGAGGGTGGATCGCTATTTTTCTGCCACTTGCCGCGCGCTTGATTTCGACGGTTCGTATTTATGGATTGGTACCTGCTCCACCAACTGGATCAATGACCTCAGAGCTTCATTCACGGATTCGGAGTCAGGAAAATACTCACGCACATCAGGTTCCAATAAAACGGCTCCTTCCGCAAGTGTATAGTTTTTGACCGTTTCTGTGCCATCGCTTTGTGTTACGTGAACAGTGTAGCCTTTATCCATCGGACGGTAAAATTTTCCGCGTTCAGCTTTGCTGAAATCATATTCTGCGCGCATCTTATCGCTTTTTTTCTTTTTCGTCTTAGTTGTTTTCATAAGCTTTTCTTTCGTGACTGTTCACTGATTACTGGGCGAGATAACTTTGCCCCTGCTTACTCCCTCCGCCCCTTTGTCACGATCCGAATCGGTGTTCCTAAAAACCCATACTCCTCACGGATCTGATTCTCCAGATAACGCAAATAAGTGAAGTGCATCAACTTCGGTTCATTGACATAGATCATGAACGTCGGCGGGTCGCTTCGCACTTGTGTGCCGTAGAACATCTTCAACTGTCGTCCCCCGTGGGATGGATGCGGATGTCTGTCCTGTGCATTGTGGATGACCGCGTTGATCTTGGATGTGGTCAAGCGTGCGAGACGTTCCTCTTGAACTTGCAATGCCATCGGCATGACGGTGTCCACGCGTTGACCGGTCTTGGCAGAGATGAACAACAGCGGAACATAATCCATAAAGTTCAAATCGGCTCGTATCTTTTTTGTGTAATCTTCCATCGAGTAGGAATCTTTTTCGATGGCATCCCATTTGTTGACGATCACCACACACGATTTCCATTGGTCGAGAATGAAGCCTGCGATGTGTGCGTCCTGTGAGGTGATGCCCGTCGTCGCGTCGATCATCAACAAGGCAACGTCTGCCCGCTCGATCGCTTTGAACGAGCGCAGAACACTATATTGCTCCACGCCATGATCGATCTTGCCGCGCCGACGAATGCCAGCAGTATCGATCAATGTCACTTCCAATCCATTTACATCGATCTTCGTGTCGGTGGCGTCACGCGTCGTACCGGGGATCGGACTTACAATTGCGCGTTCCCTCCGACCAACTTATTCAACAAACTGGACTTGCCCGCGTTCGGCTTGCCCACCAGCGCGATCTTGATGCTTTCATCTTCCTCCTCTGCTTTCCTCTTCAGGGAAAGATGCCACCAATAGATCGAGCAGGTCGCCGGTGCTGGTTCCATGCACGGCAGAGATCGCGATCGGGTCACCCAGCCCCAACTCGTAGAATTGAGGCGCATTGTTCCGCCTCTCTTCATTCTCACATTTATTGACCACGACAAAGATCGGAGGATAGAAAGTTCCGTCCGGTAGTTTTTTCTGCGACTTGCGGAGAATGTCTGCCACTTCCAGGTCTGGGGATGTGACCCCCGCTTCGCCATCATTGACGAAGAGGACTGCATCCGCCTCATTGATCGCCACCTGCGCCTGAGCCTTGATCTCCTCAATAAAATCCGCCGAGCCAATCGAAAGGGGTGTCTTGCCGCCGTGTGAAGGATCGATGCCGCCGGTATCCACAACATGGAACGTGCGTCCGTTCCATTCGGCCTCCCCAAAGAGACGGTCACGCGTGGTGCCGGGCGTCTCGTCCACGATTGCCATGCGTTCGCCCACAAGGCGGTTAAATAAAGTGCTTTTTCCAACGTTGGGTCTGCCAACGAGCGCTACGATTGGTTTGGTCATTTCTTCTTTTCCCCCTCTCCCTATGGGAGAGGGCAGGGGTGAGGGAATTTACGGTGTCTTCGTCGGGAACGGTGTAATGGTCGGTGTGACGGGGGGTGATAATACCACTTCTATCGTCCCAGGCAAAATGGATTCCACTAATACGTTATTCACGAGAACATCCACCTTGGGTGTAAGTTGGTGTGTGCCCAGTTCAAGTCCGGTCACATCCACCGTAACGCTGATATCCTGAGGAGTCAACGCATCCAGCACAGGTAAAGGACCTGAGATGATCACGTCCACACTCTGCGGCAGCACCTGCGCCGCCAACCCATCAGGCAGACCGATCACATTGATCTTCTGGTTCAAAAGTGTCAGACTGGTTTGAATGGGAGAGATGCCCACCGTTACTTGCACGGTTTGCGAATTTACGATGGTTATATTTTCCGGAAGATTCAATGCAAGCCGTGTGGAAATATCCTCCTGCGCGTCTTGCAAGTCAAGCGGTTGAGTTTCCACCACTCCGGGTAAAGCGTTTACCAATTCAGGGTCTGATGCAAAGACCGTAACAACGGGTGGGAAGACAGAGATATTCTCAAGACGATAGCCAGCCGCGACCTGCCCCTGCACGACAACTTTGACAGCCACATCACGGAATCCGCCTTGCTGGCTGATCGGCACGCCAACGTGAACTGAGTCAGGTGTGATCGTCAAACCTCGAATGATGGCGTTCTTCTCATCTAAAATTTGGATGGCGGTTGCCTGGTCTACACTTTCGCGGACGCCCTCCAGGTTGACGAGCACGCGTGCCCGTGCAGCCCGGTCGACGATTGACTTGGGTCCGGAGATCACAACCTCATGCGGGTCAAGCGTCACATCCCCGGCTTGATAGCCAACGGCAGGCTGCCCGTTGAGCGAAGGGTCAAGGGTCAGCGTCCGTGTGGCGCTTTGTTCCAGTGTAACGGTAACAGACGCGGGGTTGGCAAGAACGATTTGCGCAGGGCGGACGAGGAGTCGGATTTGAACATCCACAGTATGCTCGCCCGCACTGAGTCCCGATAAATCCAATGTTGCCTGCACCGAGCGTTCAAGCGCGGTCAACTGTTCCCACACTGAACTGGGCGCACGCAGGGTCACTTCGACAGTTTTGGGTATATCGCTTGTGATGATGAGCGACGAATCCTGCCCGACAACCTCCAGCGGGATGGTGCCGGGGTAAATACGCACTTCATCAGGGTCGGCAGAGGTCACGGCTGATATCCAAACGGCAACAGCCAGGACGAGTGCAAGGAGGAAGGTGCGTATATTTTTGGCAAGCCAGCGCATGGGTTATACGTCCTTGCTTTTGAAAAGATAAGGAAAAAAACGTTGAAGCCAGATGCGTTGCGGCGTGGTGGCATCGGGACGGAAGAATGCGGTCAAAATATTCTCAAGCCTTTCGGGGTCGATGCGGCGGATCATGCGCCCGGCATGTGAAATGGATATGGAACCGCTCTGTTCGGATACGACAACGGATACCGCGTCACTGACCTCCGATACCCCCAACGCGGCGCGGTGCCGAAGCCCCATCTGACGTTCTGGTGTGCGGTTGAGGACGCCGCTCGCCGATAACGGCATTACACAAGCCGCGGCGACCACGCGTCCCTGCGCGATGATGACTGCGCCGTCATGCAAGGGCGTATCAGGATAAAAGATCTGCAATAATAATTCAGGCGTAACATCCGCACGCATTTGTACGCCGGTCTCTATATATTGTTCGAGCGTATCCCGTCTTTGGATGACGATCAATGCGCCATGTTGTCTGGCTGAAAGACGTGCGGCGGCTTCCACGATGGCGCGAATGGCTATTTTCAAATCCACATCCGGCTGTTTTGTCACCGTGTTAATGATTTGCATTGTGCCTGCGCGTCCGAGCCGTTCGAGCGCACGGCGCAGTTCAGGCGCAAAGATCACCGGGATCGAAAGGAGCAGGGCGGGCAACGCATTTTGAACGAGCCACGAAAAGGCAGGGAGTTCCACGAGTGTGGTCAGCAATACGAGTGCAACCGTGAGAAAGATCACGCCGCGCAACAGCACCATGGCCTGTGTATCCCGAAGCGTATATAGCACCATGAAGAAGATCAATGTGACGAGCAAAATATCGAGAATGCTCAGCCAATTGAGTCGTTCAAAAATAAAGAGGACGTTATCGAGGAAATTTGCCATGAGTGGATGCGAGGGTCAGTATAGTTTAGTTTGGTAAATATAAGATTAGTTATCAAAGCTCAACACGAGTTCTGCTGTTGGATGAGCTTCGCTTCCCACCCTGTTTTGATTTCCGGCTCTCTTTCGAGCGCAGCGCGAGATGCAGGTCGCGTTACAGCCGTTACAGGCTATATCGGTCTCAGGACGCGGTCAGTGCGAAGTTGTTTAAAAAATAAGGCAGAACCCTTCGGCATGGATTCCATGGCGGCATCTGTCCATGCCTGCACACCCAGGGTTTCAGGGGCGCGGCGTTCATAGCCGATCTGTTTCCATACCGAGTCAAAGCCAACAAGATCCATGGGCGGAAAAACAAGTGAGGCTTCGCATTGCAAGTCATTGGAGGCGCGCTCCACCTCGTGCATGATAAGAGGCAGGGCCCTGTCGGCGGTTACTTTGGGATCGAGGTAAAGGTCACTGGTGCGCGCGACGAGGTTTTCCACCTGCCAGCCTGCCACGCCGACCAGATCATCATCCAGTTGAAGCAACATGAAAGCTTTTTCTCCAAAAGCCTCCATCACTTCATCCTTGTTCATGGTGTTTTTGCCCTTGCTCAATTTTGTGACCAGTTCAGCGATCTTTTGTGAATCACGCGGTTTGCCGCGTTGCAGGGAGAATGATCCCGCCTCAGGTTTGGATGAAATCGATAGGGTTGGGCCAGCCTCCTTGGAGGGGGAGACGCTTTTCCACGCCTCACTGACCTGCTGCCACAAGTCCTCGTAGGAACCCTTGTTCAGGATAATGACCCCTGCCGCGGCAAGTTTTTCTTTTTGTGCCGATTGCGACTGAACGCGCTGTAAAGCCTCCTCCTGACTCATACCGCGTTTACGAACGAGACGTTCAACCTGCATTTCCCGCGGGGCGTCCGTGACCCAAATGGAATCACACTGACTGCGGAGATTCGACTCGAGCAGTTTGATCGCTTCGATTACCACAACCTGTTGACTGGCGCGTCTGGTAAGCAGCTCCACAGCCTGATCGACATAAGGGTGGATAATATCTTCAAGTTGTGCAAGCGCCTCTCCGTCCGAAAAGACGAGACGTCCAAGTCTCTTGCGGTCTATTTGTCCTTCCTTATCCAGCAGCCATGAACCGAATTTATCCAACACAGGCTGATAGCCCGGCGCACCTTTCGAGATGACACGATGGGAGAGCGCATCGGCATCAATGGTATAGGCGCCGAGATGTTCCAACATGCGGCGCACAACGCTCTTGCCTGTTGCAATGTTTCCGGTCAGTCCGATGATAGTTTTCCCGGGAAATTTACTCACAAAGACTCCATGCTTTCAAGATAAAGATCCTTTCTATTTTAATGTCTTTTCCTGAATTCTCCAATGCAATTCGCATATTTTCAAAACTGTCAATTGCTGTTGACGCTCTTTTCCCTTGCGTGTATGATGAAGTTACCTCAGGTCAGTTGGGCGATCGCGGTTCTGCGTTGTCGGGATCGAGGAAAGTCCGCACTCCATAGAGCACAGCGTCGGATAGCACCCGGGGCGGGGACCCCTCCGTGAGGAGTCAACCTGCCGGACGAGGGCCACAGAAACAAGTCGCTCCCTCATCCCCAGCCCCTCTCCCCTGGGAGAGGGGCGTCGGGGTGAGGGCAGTAAGAGTGAAAAGGTGGTGTAAAAGACCACCGGCATCTGTAGTAATACGGATGGCCAGGTAACCCCCGCTGGGAGCAAGACCAAGTAGGGACGAAGCCATCTGCGGATGGCGGGAGACTGCTCGTCTTCATACGTGCTTTCTCATGCGATGAGAGAGCCAGTCCCGGGTAGGTTGCATCGAGCGGTACGGTGACGCGCCGCCCAGAGAGATGATCGCACAGGCGGAGTAATCCGCTGGACAGAATGCGGCTTATAGACCGGCCTGAGGTATTTATTTTTCTATGCGTGAACTACATTCCACACGAACCCTTTTCAATGCGGTGCTTCAACAGGCGGGATTATCGAAAGCAACGCGGGTAAAAAAAGTTCATCTTGCTTTTGGCGAAATTTCTGAACTCGATCAAACCTCCATCCAAAAACATTGGAACGAACTGGGGAAAGATACCGTTGCAGAGAATGCGGTACTATACTTTCACATGATCCCCGCCGAAGTGCAGTGCATGTCCTGCTTCAAAAAATATCATCCCGAAAACGGAGTCATCCATTGCGCCAACTGCGGAAGTTATGGCGCCAAAATTTTAACCGGTGAGGAATTCCATGTTGAATCCATCGAAATGGACTTTGAATAAACTCAGACTTTTCCCAACGATCTTCATGATTCTTTCCTTGATGGCTGGATGCAACCTGCCAGCCGCCTCCACTCCGACCCCCGACCTGTTCGCCACACTACAAGCCTCTACCCCGCAGATGGTTTCAACCTCCACTCCCCTCGAAGCGACAGCCACACCCAGACTTCAGTTTTATTACCCCCACCTCCACACCCATTGTTGTGACAGCATCCGGGCAGGTCTCTGTTCCCTCACCATCGCCAGCAGACCAACTCACAGGTCATATCGTCTTCACCTGTCAGATATTCAAAGTGCAAGCCAGCAATCAGATCTGTATCATGAACGCGGACGGCAGCGGTTTTAGAAGATTAACAACTGATGATTCGCGCCAGCACTTTTATCCATCTCTCGCACCCGATGGACAAAGTGTGGTGTACTCCGCTTTTTTAGCGACAAACAACTACGAGATCTATGAACTGGATCTCAACGATGGCAGTGTCGATAAACTCACGAATACACTCGGCGTTGAGACCGCCCCTGAAATTTCACCGGATGGATCGAGAATCACATTTACCCGCGTACCGCCTAATAAAGACCAATATCAGATCATGCTTATGGATCGCAACGGCAAGAATATGGGCAACATCCCCGGCGTCTTCGGCTGGGACCCAACCTGGTCGCCGGATGGTAAGCAGATCCTGTTTGCATCTGATAGAAGCAACCCCGTTCAGCTCTATACGATCAGGACAGACGGCAAGAATTTTCAAAGGATCACGAACCTCCCAGCCATTCGCGGCAGAAGCGATTGGTCGGCGGATGGACAATCCATTGTCACATATTCAGGTCCAGCATGGAATCGGGAACTCTATATCATGAATGCAGATGGCTCCAATGCACGACAACTCACACCGACCGGAGGCAACAGCCAGGGACCTTCTTTTTCGCCGGATGGGAAATGGGTGGCTTTTACCGCTTATTTCGATCATTATGGAGACGATCATGGATGCGAGATTTACATCATCCGCGTGGATGGTACAGACTTGCGGCGTTTAACGAATAATGATTACTGTGATTACCAGCCAAGGTGGGGATTGTAAAAACCAGGTAAGGTGGCACGACATTCATGTCGCCTTTTATGAAATAGCGACATGAATGTCGCGTTACACAGTCAGGAGAATCTCATGGACACAAAGAATAAAGTTGTCATTGTTACAGGAGCTTCATCGGGTATTGGCGAAGCGACTGCGCGTCAATTTGGCAGGCAGGGAGCAAGAGTTGTACTTGCCGCCCGCCGTGTGGACAAGCTTGAAACTCTTGCACAAGAGATCGCCTCAATGGGCGCAGGCGCCGAGACACTTGTTGTGCAAGCCGACCTCTCCAAGTTGGAAGACATCCAATCCCTGATAGAAAAGACCATTGAAAAGTTTGGTCGCATTGATGTACTCGTCAACAATGCCGGTTTCGGGCGTCTTAATTGGTTGGAGAAGCTCGACCCCGTGAGAGATATTCAAGCGCAATTCGATGTCAATGTGATGGGTGTCATACAAACCACCCGTCAGGCACTGCCTATCATGATGCAGCAAAGGTCGGGTCATATCATCAACATGTGTTCGATGGCTGGTCTGGTTGCTACACCGACATATACGATCTACGCCGCCTGTAAACATGCCGTGCATGGATTTTCAGAAGCATTACGGCGTGAAGTCAAGCCGTGGGGTATTGATGTCTCGATGATCTATCCAGGTGGCGTGATCACCGAGTTCCAGCAACATGCGGGCATCCAACGCAAAACGGGCGCGGCAACTCCCAAGTCTCTCTTATTGACCGCAGATCAAGTTGGGAGCGCCGTTGTGCAATTGGTTGACCGTCCGCGCCCGATGTGGATCCTTCCGTGGGCCTGGTCGTTCACGGTCTGGATGAATAGAAACCTCAACTGGCTTGTAGATTACACAACCATCCATCGTTTTACCATCCCTGAAAGAGAAGATGAATTGAAGGTTGGCATAATCAACGTGGATATTCGTTTTCTGGTTTTCGGCCACCTTACGCGTGAATATCTTTTACCTGCTCTGGATCAACCGCGGCTGGATGTAGCCGGAGGAAATCTGCTTTATGCGGCTGCGGGGCTTGGGGTTTGGGAAGCAGGCATCGGCTTGGTGGGACGCGTAGGGAATGATTATCCTCGCGCATGGTTGAATGAATGCAAGTCGCGTGGATTCGATACAAGCGGTATCCATGTCCTTTCACAAACATTGGATGTGCGTGAGTTTGTTGCGTACACTGAGTCGTTCGAGGCGAATCGGATCAACCCTGTGGCGCATTTTTCGCGGCGCGAGATGACGTTTCCAAAATCCTTGTTGGGTTATCAGGCCGATAAAAAAGAGGATGAAAGGCGCAGACTGATCGTAACGGATATCCCCAACGATTATCTGGACGCCCGCGCTGCGTATCTGTGCCCGATGGATCTGGTCTCACAGACGCAACTGATCGCAGGGCTTAAACGCGGACACGTCCACTCGTTCATTCTGGACCCTTTGCCTGCTACCATGACCCCAACCGCTCGCCGCGAATTGCCTGCTTTGCTCAACGGTGTCACCGCTTTCATCCCCTCTGAAGAGGAGATGCGGAATTTGTTCCAGAGCGAAACGCATGACTTGTGGGAAATGGCTCAGGCTGTCTCCTTGTATGGATGTGAGATTGTTGTCATCAAATGCGGCGCGCGTGGACAGTTGCTATATGATGTAGATACAAAACGCAGGTGGGAGATTCCAGCCTATCTCACGCGCATGGAGGATCCGATGGGTGCAGGCGATGCCTTTGGCGGCGGGTTTACTGCTGGATTTTGTAAAAATTATGATCCATTGGAAGGTGTGTTGTACGGGAATGTATCTGCTTCATTGAAATTGGAAGGCGCGGGCGCATTCTATCCATTGGATGTAATGCCTGGGCTGGCAGAGGCGCGCTTGAATGCTTTGAAAAATATGGTGAGAGAAGTGTAAGTACAAGGGAGAATGACGGAAAGGTGAATTTACTCGCTCTGAGCGCGACGTGAAATTGGTACAATAACATAATGACCAACACTTTGCAGCGCGTCATTGAACTTGCCGTTGAGATACAGCAGATTCCAGCGCCCACTTTTCATGAAACACAGCGGGCAGAGTTTGTGCGCGAGTTATTCGAAAAGGAAGGGTTGAAGGATGTTTCAATTGATGAGGTTGGGAATGTGTATGGACGATGGGCAATAGACGGTGGACATACTATAAATGTCAAACCGCTAATCATTTCTGCTCATTTGGATACGGTCTTTCCCTTCGATATGGATTTGGAGATAAAGCGTGAAAGCGGCAAAGTGTACGGCATCGGCATTGGGGATAATTCAATAGGTGTTGCCGCGTTGGTTGGTTTGATATGGATGTTGAAGGAGCAGCGCTTCGTCTCCGCTATCGCTCCGCTCAGCGCGAGTGGTGATATTTGGTTTGTGGCGAACGTGGGTGAGGAGGGATTGGGCAACCTGTGCGGGATGAAGGCCATAGTGGATCGTTTTGGCTCGGATGTGCTTGGCTATCTTGTGCTCGAGGGTCTGGCGTTGGGACACATCTATCATCGTGCAGTGGGCGTTAAACGTTATCGTGTGACTGCGAGGACTCGAGGTGGACATTCATGGTCAGATTATGGTGAGCCTTCGGCGGTGTTGGAATTATCGAAACTGGTTGTGGCGTTATCTTCGCTGAAACTCCCAACAAATCCGCGCACGACGATGAATGTAGGCAAGATACATGGCGGCACCTCGATCAATGTCATTCCCGCCGAGGCATGGCTGGAATTGGATCTGCGCTCGGAAGGCGTTGATGAGTTGGTCGAATTAGTTTCCGGTGTGGATCAACTTATCGAAGCAATGGGCAGGCAGGGGGTGGTCTTTGAGGCGGAGGTGATCGGTGAACGTCCTGCGGGAGAGATGCCCGCGCATCATCCACTTGTCAAATTGGCGGAGGAATGTCTGCGTGAACAAGGTTTAGAGCCGCATCTCACATCGGGTTCGACAGATGCAAATATCCCGCTAAGTAAAGGTTTCCCCGCGCTGGTGTTGGGAGTGACGAGGGGCGGCGGCGCACACACGAAGAATGAGTTTATGGAAGTCGAGCCAGTGGAGAGAGGGCTGGAGCAGTTGGCGAAGTTTGTGGAGACGGTATTCACTACTCACTGATAACTGCTCTCTTCACTCACTTCAACCCCAACACCTCATATACCTCCAACGGAGCTGTTTTCCCTTTTGCAGAGAGGGGGGCAATGGGTTTCACTTCAACTTCCTTTTTTACACGCGCATATGCTTCACGGCTGATGATGATCTGATTTTTGGCTGAATTTTCCTGCAACCGTTTCGCTGTATTGACGCTGTCACTGATGGCGGTGTATTCCACTCTGC
The DNA here is from genome assembly GCA_963753655.1 of uncultured Chloroflexia bacterium. Taxonomy (GTDB): domain Bacteria; phylum Chloroflexota; class Anaerolineae; order Anaerolineales; family Villigracilaceae; genus Defluviilinea. The sequence continues at coordinate 202,000 of CAVWDB010000011.1, read as the reverse complement.
GGTCGGTACCGATCAAACCCAAAATTGCATCGCCGTAATGAATGCCCGCGCCAAAAGCGAGATGCGCTTCCGGCGGCAGTACTTTATATAATCCTTCGAATGCTTCTCGAATTGCCAGCGCGGCTTTCACAGCGCGCAAGGTGTGATCCTTTTGCGGCACGGGAGCGTTGAACCAGGACATGATCGCATCGCCCATGAACTTGTCGATGGTGCCTTCCTCCGAAAGCACGGACTTCTGCCATCGCACCCAGATAACGATTCAAAATTGAAACAAGTTGTTCCGGTTCCTGAGATTCGCTAAAGGAGGTAAAGCCGCGCACATCTGCAAACAACACAGTGATGTCAGTCCGTTTGCCGCCCAGTTGTAAACTATTTGGGTCGAGTTGGTTGATCACTGCGGGCGAGACCATGCGCTCAAAGAGTTTGCGTTGCGCTTCGAGTTTTTTTCGCTCAGTGAGGTCATCCAACACGATCGCCACCCCTTGCGTCTTTTGCCCGGCGTCTTTTAATGGAGATAGATTCAAGCGCCAATCCACGTTGCCGCGGATGGGCAGGATCTGGCTGAGTTCGAGTCCCACAATGGGTTGATCGTTTTCGCGCACTGAATTCATGTGCGGCTGGATTTCACTAACAAAGGTGGGAATAATTTCTTCGAGTTTGCGTCCGACGATCTCTGCAGAGGCCTGCCCCAAAATGGACGCGGCGGCTCGATTACAAAGGGTGATCTGATCCTGCCACATCAGCCGTGATCACCCCCGACACGATGGAGGCGAATACATCGTCCATGAGGTTCTTGAGTTCGGTCACTTCTTCGAGCGTGCGTTTGAGGGATGAAAACAAGCGCGCATTCTCGATGGCAACTGCGGCCTGGTTCGCGAAGGCGTTCATCAGGTCGCGGTCTGATTCAGAAAAGATACCCGAGCGGATGCGGTTATCGGTGTAGATCACGCCGATCAAATCGGTCTTGACCATCAAAGGCACACACAGAATCGAACGCAGGTTGAAGGCGATGATACTTTCCTGTCCGCTGAAGCGCTGGTCTTCGCGTGCATTGGTAGTAAGCACAGCTTCGCCGCCGCTGATGACACGTTGTACGATGGTGCGGCTGATGGCAAATTCACTTTTGTTGATGGATTCCTGTTCCCAATTCCGTGCGATGCGGGTGACCATTTCTCCCTGTTCATCGCGCAGCATGAGAAAGCCCCGCTCTGCCTCTGTGAGCCGTACAATGGTGTCCATCACGATCTGTAACACTTCGTCCACTTCCAGCGTGGAGTTGATCACCTGTCCGATGCCGCCCAGCGCCTGCAGGTGACTATAACGTTGTTCAAATGGGATCACGACTTCGCTGACACGAGTAAGGGAATTTTCGAGATTCTTTAAGCCCTCGATTGCCTCCGGGGATCGTTGGGCATCCAGCGAGCCTCGTAAAGCAGCGGCTTGTTGCGTGATGGATAAAAGCTGATCATTGATGGTAATGGATTTTTGTTTTGCTGTCGCCATTGCTTGTCCTCTGCCTTTTCATGGCACAGCATGGAAAGGTCGGTCTATGGGGTACGGGTACCTTCCACAAGATAACGAACTTTTTCGATCAGGATTTGTATGCGTATGTGGAAAGCTGCGCGGCGCGCCAATGTGGCATCTGCTTCTCTGGAAGTATAAAGGGATGTTTGATGTTCGTCCAGAAGTTTTTTCACTTGATTCTCGATTTTTGGGAGCAGGTCCGATAATGCCCGGGCGCGTTCAATGGGTGTGGCGTGCATGGGCGCGGGTTTTTTCAGAAAGCGCAGACCAAAGTTTATACTTTCGAATGATCGTTCTATGGGGGATAGGCTGACCCAGTGTTCCCAATGAATGACCCAGTCCGGCGCGGGTGAGCCGTTCCGCTCGATGGTGGTCCTGAGGAATATAGGGATACGAGCAGGGATTGCGTAGCGGCGGCTGAAGTAAATTGTCAGGGTGGTAAAGAGGATCAACAACGGGATCAAATAGAAGGCAGGGTTGATCGGGGCATCCGTTTTCGTTTCGGGTATGGTGTTTTGTCCATCTGCTGGTTCCTGAGGCAGAGGCTGGTTGTTCTCCAATTCCGTCAGATTTTGAAATGGCGGAGGAATGGAATTATTCTCATCTTCAGGCACGGGTCTGCTGAGGGCGGGTTGATTCCCGGTAGGTTCGAATTCCACCCAGCCAATGCCAGGGAAGTAAACTTCGGGCCAGGCATGAGCATCCAAATTGCGGACGACATAGCGATTTGTTTCAGTTGAGAATTCGCCTTGTGCAAACCCAACTGCCATCCGGGCTGGAATCTCCAGCGAACGGAGCATGAGGACTTCAGTGGTTGCATAGTAAACACAATAACCCTTTTTGTACTCAAAAAGAATCCATTCAAGCGGATCTGTATTTTTGGGAGCTTTTTGAACTGTGTCACTATATTCTATTTCCCGCCGCAGGTATTGTGTGATCAGTGTTGCCTGTTCGTAGGGGTTTTGCGCTCCATCTGTAATTTGCAGCGCCAGTTCACGAACGCGGGGAGAAAAATTTTCGGGCATCTGTAGATATTTATCAAGAACCCAAGTGGGATAGTTTATGCCTGCGGTGCTTAATTCATTCACACCGGGATTGTTGAGCGCGGCTTCCACCTGATAACTTTCACCAGCTTCGAGCCGGGGTGATGCAACCCATGCGGCAAGATCATCGCCTCCTTCCGTAGTTGTCAGCCTGACAGAACTCGTACGGCTGACCCATACAGGCTGCGCCGGGGCATATAGTAACGAGAGCGGGCTGTTATCCGTGATGAAGTTAAAGCGGAAACGTGGTTGTCCGCCCGTGTCTGATACAACTAATGTATCAGATGCGGGGGTGAATTCTCTCAGGGTTGTTTTGGTTGTATACCATTGTCCGTTTTGATAGAAATCATAAGTGCGACCCTGCCAATAGAAGCGCGGTGGATTATCTTCGTCAGGAATCTCAGGTACCTGCACATTGAACATGACCGTATCTGATAATGAAAAACCTGTGCCAAGTGAGAGTTCCGAGCCGAAGAAGTCAACCGACCTCCCGCCGCCCGTTGACTTCGAGCGCGTCGAAGGCGGTGTCCAGTTCCTGTGTGAATTCCCTCCAGGGCTTGGTCATTCGATCCCATCTTTCAACGGCAGAGTTCAGGCTGGAGATCGATGCGGGAACGCTCCATGAAACGAGAATGATCACACCCGCGGCAATTGCCATACTGCTGGTCAAATCCACCTGGCTATCGGGTGAAAGGAATACGCGGCGCGCCTGCCATGATCTCATACGTTGCAGGTAATTTAACCTGCCCAGTAAAAGCAAAGCCACGAAGGCGAAGAGAGCGATAAACCATAATCGTCCGGTGACTGCATTGTCGTAATTTTGAATGATGAGCAACCCGAGGGTGGAAGGCAGAACGGCGCCAAGATAATTCTGATTGCGTGCAAGTGTAAATCCGGCCCATGAACTGAGCACCCAGAATGCAACTGACATGAGCGCTACAAAGAAAAACGGGTCTTCAATCGAGCGGCGCATGAAGAAATTTCCAAGAGAAAAAAGCAGTCGTCCGTTTACGCTGGCGAGTTGCTCCTCAAGGGAAGCCTGCTGATCGATCACCCAGGTCCATTGCAGGGGCAGCAGAAGAAGCATATAGAACAAAGTCAGCCAACGCACAGTTCCCCGGTGGAATCGGCTGTATCCCATCGCGATACCGAGCATGCACCCCATGAATGTAATCGTCCTTATTAAGATATAGAAAGGGTGTCCATTCAGTGGCGATCAGGCGGGAGGCTGTGATCTGTAAAATGACAAAAAGGAATGCAATGGCGGGCCAATCCCACCAGCGGGGTGAATCTGGCGATTTTTGCATGGGGGAAGTGTACATCAAATATGACCGTCCTATCAGATACTTCGGAGGGGTTTTTATTAATGGGAAAGAAAAAACGCTTCATACCGGACCTGAATTTGATCCCGCTTAACCAGCTGGATTCCAACTTGTGCGCCTCGTCGGGCAATTCGAGAAAGGAGCAATTTGAAGTGAGAGAGAGGCGAACCTATCAAGGTTGTCATTCCGTTTCAAATTGGGACGCAAATCCAAGATATGGGCATTGGCTCTGATATAATCCCAAATCTAGCGTAATTTTCACGGGAGCCTCATTAAACAAATGACACTTGAACGCGGCGCATTATTGCATAAGCGGTATCGTATTGTTGAAATCCTGGGCCAGGGCGGTATGGGGTCTGTTTATCGTGCAGTGGACGAAAATTTGGGTGTGGATGTGGCTGTCAAGGAAAACCTCTTCACCACTGACGAATATGCCCGCCAGTTCCGGCTGGAAGCAGTCATCCTGGCAAATCTTCGGCATCCAAACCTGCCGCGTGTCACCGACCATTTTGTGATCGGCGACCAGGGACAGTATTTGGTTATGGATTATATAGAAGGAGAAGACCTGCGTCAGCGCATGGAACGCACAGGCAATATCTCGGAGGATGATGCCATCCTGCTGGGCGCGGCGATGTGTGATGCTCTTATGTATCTTCATACCCGCAAGCCGCCCATTCTCCATCGCGATATCAAACCCGGAAATGTGAAGATCACCCCTGAGGGCCATATCTTTTTAGTGGATTTTGGTCTCGCAAAAGTGTTACATGGAAGCCAGGCAACCACCACCGGAGCACGTGCCATGACACCCGGATATTCGCCTCCGGAGCAATATGGCACCGCCCGTACAGACCCGCGTACGGATATTTATTCATTGGGCGCTACAGTCTACGCTTCGCTGACCGGGATTATTCCTGAAGACGGCCTGGCACGCGCAATGGATAATACGCAACTGACTCCATTACGTAAACGCAATAGCAAAATTTCGCGCCGCCTTGCCGCGGCCATCGAAAAAGCGATGGGGGTTGATCCTGCTGATAGATTCCAAAACGCAGAGGAGTTTAAACGCGCCCTGCTGGGTTCCAAATCCAAGACCCAGCGCCTGCCTGGCGATTACGTTATCCAACCTCCGCCGCCGGAAGAGGGAGATTCACAAAAGGAAAACGGAATCCAAAGAGAAGTGGACTCGATCCCTCCAGGAAAAAATAGCGCGCCTGTCGAGGAGGAATTGCCGGTCTTCAAGCCTCGAAAGAAACGCAAAAAGAATCGTTTATTGCCTGTGCTTTTTTGGCTGCTCCTGTTGCTTGTCGTGACCAGTGCAGGTATTGTTAGGTTCAGACCCGACCTTGTGCCGCCCGGTATGATGACGTATGTGCCGGTTGTATTGCTTGCCCCTACGCATACGCCCGCATCACTTCCGCTGCCCACAGAGACCGAACTTCCTGTGTTTGCCGAAACCCCTGAAACAGTTGAGACGAATTTACCTGCGAGCGCCACACCCGCCACAACCGTGAAACCGACACAGACATTACCTCCCGTTGCCGAGGTTACTGTAACGCCGCAAGTTACGCCGTTATCTGCTCCGACACAGTTGGGGGGTGGTTTGGGCCAGATCGCATTTGCCTCGAAGCGTTCCGGCACCCCGCAGATTTATCTTGTCAATATGGATGGAACAGGGCTTATTCAGCTCACCAATGTCGATGAAGGCGCCTGCCAGCCTGCCTGGTCGCCGGATGGTTCACAATTCGTTTTTATCTCCCCTTGCAGGCAGCGGAGCGACTTTTTTGAAAAGCCCTATACTGATTCAAGCCTCTATGTAATGAACATGGATGGGTTCAGTATAAAACGATTAACAAAATTTCCCGGCTCTGATTTTGACCCGGCCTGGTCTCCAGATGGAAAACATATTGCCTTTACATCCCTGCGTGACGGTAACAAACAGATCTATGTTTTGGATGTTGATTCCCTGGTGGAATCCCGCCTGACGAAGCCGGATGTAAATGTTGAGAACAGCCAACCCGTCTGGTCTCCGCAGGGGGACAAAATTGCTTATCTCGTAAAGCGGGTCGAGACTTATCAAGTTTGGACCATGACCGATACGGGGCTGAACAATGCCCAGTTGATCAGAAGCGGCCAGACTTTATGGGACTTTTCGCCAACCTGGTCGCGCGATGGAAAAGTAATTCTTTTCAACCAAAGGCGCAACAGCGGATTCTCTCCGCCCTGGGTAATGGGTATTCAATTCGATTCCAGCGATAGTGTCACGCGATTGAACTTCCCGATACCCACGGAAGATGTGGAATACTCACCTGATGGTCTGTGGCTTGTTTCTGAAGGATTAGACCCTGGAGGCGCAAACCGGGATATTTACTTTATGACCATAACGGGCGGCAGCCGTACACGCCTCACGGATGACCCCGCCAATGATTTTGACCCCACCTGGCGCCCCAGCCCTTAGCAAATTAATCTCCAATGCCCATCGCTTATAACAGTGATGGGCATTTTCTTACACTCCTCTTATTGACTTCCCTCTTTTGCACATGTTATTATTGTTCCTCAATTGAGTAGCACTCTCGAAATGAGAGTGCTAACTATGTGACCCTATGCCAGAATTAACTGAACGTCAGAAGACCCTTCTTCTACTTATCATACGAGACTATATCGAATCTGCTCAGCCTGTTGGCTCGAAGCGGCTGGCAGAACATTATCACATCCATATCTCGTCTGCCACCATCCGCAATGAGATGGCGGCATTGACAGAAATGGGGTACCTGCGCCAGCCTCACACCTCGGCAGGGCGCGTTCCCACTGAGGAAGGCTATCGTTACTTTGTCAGTCAAATGATGTCTCAAGCAGAACTGCCAGAATCAGTTCAGCGCACGATCTCACACCAGTTTCATCAATCAGGTTCGGATGTGGAGCAATGGATGACCCTGGCGGCATCCATCCTTGCGAATCATTCGCAGGGTGTATCGGTTATCACCGCGCCCCATGCAGACCAGGCAAGATACAAACATGTTGAACTGATCTCCACCCAGGGACGCCAAATCCTGATGGTGCTTGTCATGGTGGGTGGAGAGGTAAGTCAACAGATCCTGACGTTGGCTGATCCTGTGTCGCAGGAACGGCTGAGTCAGACCGCCGCGCGTCTTAATGGACTTGCGGCCGGGCTTGCCGTGGATGCCATCGCGGCACTCCCGGCCCGTTCCGATGCGCTCGATCAGGATATTCTCACTCTGATTGTGCAGGATATGCGCCGCACGAGCGACAAAGGCTCTGGTGAGATTTACACGGATGGCTTGAATAATGTTCTGGCTGAACCTGAGTTCGCAGAATCGGACGAAACACGCCGCGCCCTGAAAATTTTTGGTGAACGTTCCACATTAAAGGATTTGATCGACCGCACAACAACGAACAGCAATATTGGGGGTCTACAAGTACTGATTGGTGGCGAGGGCGGTTGGGAGGAGCTGCGGCAGTGTTCGATGGTGATTGCGCGTTACGGAGTTCCTGGCATGGCAACAGGCACCCTGGGAGTTTTGGGACCCATGCGCATGTCTTATGCAAGGACGATCCCAACGGTACGGTTTATGGCGGGTTTATTAAGTGATTTAGTCAATGACACCATTGTTGGTGAATAAAACAAATAAGTGAGAAAACATATGACCGAGAAAAAATACCACAAAGAAAAAGAACAGAATGAGGAAATTAATCGAACTCAAGCCGAAGCGCTGGAGGCACCCGAAAATGAGGAGCAGCTGGCGGATGAGGTCGAGGCGTTGAAACGTCAACTTGAAGAGGCAGAGGTCAAACTTGCTGAAAGCGTCGAAAACTGGCGCAGGTCGGTTGCCGATTTCCAAAATTATAAAAAACGCATTGAACGCGATAACGAGATGATGTACGCCTCGATGAAGGGCGATATCGTCAAAAAAGTTCTCCCCGCCCTGGATGATCTTGAACGGGCTTTACAAAACCGCCCGGCAAATGATGCGTGGGCAAATGGCGTTGAATTGATCGCGCGCAAACTGCAAAATATGCTTGATTCAGAAGGTGTGAAAAAGATCGAAGCTGAAGGCGCCGAATTCAACCCCAACTTCCACGAAGCGATTTCGCATGAACCGAGCGACGAAGTTGAAAGCGGACATGTGATCGCAATCGTCCAAAATGGATACATGCTGGGTGAGCGCGTAATACGACCTGCCCTAGTGAGAGTGGCGCAATAAATAACTTCATGTCATTGCGAGGGCAATGCTCTTCTGCCCGAAGCAATCTCCGGTTCGAGGTGGAGATTGCTTACCCTAGCGGACACACGGCGTCGGGCTACCCGCCTCCTCGCAATGACATATGAATTAAAGGAGAATTTATTTCATGGCAAAAATCATTGGTATTGATCTCGGCACGACAAACTCCGTTGCGGCGGTGATGCAGGGCGGTGAACCGGTAGTGATCCCCTCAGCAGAAGGTGAACGTCTTGTTCCATCGGTGGTTGCAGTAAATAAAAATCATGAGCGTTTGGTGGGACGCGTGGCGCGCAACCAGGCCATCACCAATCCGCAGAACACGATCTTTTCAGTCAAGCGTTTCATGGGGCGCAAGGCAGATGACCCGGAAGTGGAGCGCACGAAGAAGCGCGTCCCTTATGCTGTCAAGCAAGCGGATAATGGCGATGTGCGTGTTCAACTCGATGAGAAGGATTATTCCCCGCCGGAAGTTTCGGCGATGATCCTCGCGAAGATCAAGCGGGATGCTGAAGCTTATCTTGGTGAGCCGGTCACACAGGCGGTCATCACCGTCCCCGCATATTTCAATGACGCGCAACGGAACGCCACAAAGGATGCAGGCAAGATCGCCGGTCTTGAGGTGTTGCGTATCATCAACGAGCCGACGGCTTCCTCGCTGGCGTATGGACTTGATAAAAAGAAAAATGAAGTGATCGCGGTCTACGATCTGGGCGGCGGTACTTTCGATATTTCCATTCTTGATGTAGGCGACGGCGTTTTTCAGGTGCGCGCCACGAGTGGTGATACCTTCCTCGGCGGCGATGACTTCGATATCCGCATCATGGATCATCTTATCGAGCAGTTCAAAAAAGATAACGGCATCGACCTGCATGAAGACCGCCAGGCGTTGCAACGTTTGAAGGAGGCTTCTGAAAAAGCCAAGATCGAACTCTCGACGACAATGCAGACCGAGATCAATCTACCGTATTTGACGGCGGATGCCACGGGACCGAAACATTTGGTGATGACTCTCACCCGCTCCAAGCTCGAACAAATTACGGCGGATCTTGTCGACCGGTCGATTGCTCCTCTCAAACAAGCCTTGACCGACGCTGGAGTAAACGCAGGCGACATCAACGAAGTGGTGATGGTGGGCGGTATGACGCGTATGCCCGCCGTGCAGGATCGGGTGCGTGCGTTCTTTGGCAAGGAACCTCACAAGGGTGTGAATCCTGATGAGGTGGTCGCCATCGGTGCAGCGATCCAGGCAGGTGTGCTTGGTGGTGAAGTAAAAGATATTCTCCTCCTCGATGTGACACCTCTTTCATTGTCTATCGAAACATTGGGCGGGGTAGCCACGCCGCAGATCGAACGGAATACAACCATCCCGACCCGCAAGAGTCAGATATTCTCCACGGCATCGGATAGTCAGACTCAGGTTGAAATTCATGTCTTGCAGGGTGAACGTCCGATGGCAGTGGATAACAAATCGTTGGGTAAATTTATTCTGGATGGCATCCCAGCTGCGCCGCGCGGTGTGCCTCAAATTGAAGTGACATTCGATGTGGATGCGAACGGTATTTTGAAAGTCAGCGCGCAGGATAAAGCGACGGGACGCTCACAACATATTACGATCACAGCTTCCTCTGGTCTTTCAGACGCGGAAGTGGAGAAGATGCGCAAGGATGCAGAAGCGCACGCGGATGAAGATAAAAAACGCAAAGACTTGATCGAAGCGCGCAACCATGCAGATAATACTGCTTATGCCGCCGAAAAAGCTTTGAAGGAATTTGGCGATAAAGTGCCAGAGGAAACCAAATCTGAAATTGAGACAAAAGTTGCTGAAGTGAAGAAGGCCGCCGAAGGCGAAGATGTCTCTGCGATTACAGCCGCGACGGAATCTTTGGGCGAATCAATTCAAAAGATTGGCGCCAGCGTCTATGAGCAGAATCCAGCCGCGGGGGAGGGTGAAGCGGGTCCTTCATCCAATGAGAATCCTGATGTGGTGGAGGGAGAAGTAAAAGAGTAGCGTCATTGCTTCGCCCTTCGGGTTTGCAATGACGAGGTAAATTATGAGCAGCCGCGATTACTACGAAGTTCTTGGTTTGGGAAGGAATGCCAGCGATGATGAGATCAAAGCCGCGTTCCGTAAATATGCGCGTCAGTACCATCCTGATGTGAGTAAAGAGGACGGCGCTGAGGAAAAGTTCAAGGAAGTTAACGAAGCCTACGGCGTACTTTCTGATCGAGATAAGCGCGCCCGTTATGACCGCTTTGGTAAAGAGGGGCTGGGTAACATGGGCGGCGGGTTCCACGATTACACCGCCGACTTTGGCGATATCTTTGAAGAGCTTTTTGGACAGTTCGGTTTTTCAACCGGGCGCGGTTCCTCACGCCGCTCACCGCGCCGCGGACGCGACTTGCAGATGCAGGTCACGTTGACGTTTGAAGAAGCCGCTTTTGGCGTTGACAAAGAGATCGAGTTCCAGCGTGAAGAGACTTGTTCACGTTGCAGTGGAACTGGCGCTGAACCGGGTACAACGCCGATACGTTGCTCCACTTGTAACGGACAAGGCGAAGTGCGTCAGGTACGCCAGACCTTTTTGGGTCAGATGGTGCAGACTGCTATGTGCCCAACTTGTAATGGGCGCGGCGAGACGATCTCGTCGCCCTGTAAGACCTGCCGCGGCGGCGGGTTGGAACGCAAGACCGTCAATAAGAAGGTGCAAATTCCCGCAGGTGTGGATAGCGGAACGCAGATCCGTTTGGCGGGCGAGGGAGGACCGGGAAGTCTTGGGGGTCCGCAGGGAAGTTTATTCATCGTTTTGGATGTCAAGCCGCATAAATTTTTCAAGCGGCGTGATAATGACATTATCCTGAATCTCGATATCAACATTGCACAGGCAGTGCTTGGCGCGGAAGTTGAAGTGCCAACTCTGGATGGCGATGAGAAGTTTAAGATTCCTTCAGGTACGCAACCCGGTAAAGTCTTTCACATGAGAGGCAAAGGCGTTCCGCACTTGCGTCGTAGCGGACGCGGCGACCAGTTGGTGATCGTCAATGTAGCGGTTCCAACGAAACTTAATAAGGAACAACGTCAATTGTTCGAGAAGCTGGCAGAGTCTTTGGGAACCACAGTCAAGCCGCAGGAGAAGGGATTTATTGATTGGTTGAATGAAGCGTTGGGGGGATAGAGCAGTAATCAGTGAACAGTAATCAGTGAACAGTGAACAGTGAAGAGTGAACAGTGAGCGAGAGAGAATCGTCCCTTGACAATTCTCTCTTTTTATCTTAGAATACTGAATATATGAACAACTATTCATATATCAATTATGATACTCAAAGAATCAACCTCCACACACCTTGCTGACCTGTTCTCTGCTCTCAGCGACCCGACGCGCCTGCGCATCATCTCCGTTTTGCTTGATGACGAGTTGAATGTAGGCGAGATCGCCGCTCAACTTGCCATGACCGAGTCCGCGGTATCGCATCAGCTACGCGGATTGCGTCAGATGAAACTTGTGAGAGCACGAAAGAATGGGCGGCAAGTCTTCTATGCTTTGGATGATGACCATGTATCAAAACTCTATTTAATGGGTCTTGACCACGTGGAACACGGATAATTTATGACACACTCACAAACTCACACACACTTCGGCGATGTTGCCAAACAGACCACGTCACGCCTTGCTCTATCGCTCATTCTCACGCTTGTCTTCGTATTCGTCGAAGCCATCGCCGGGATCATCGGCAACAGCCTTGCGCTTCTGACCGACGCAGCGCATAACTTTACAGATGTCATTGCATTGGGTTTAAGCTGGTACGCCATACGGCTTACATCCCAGCCTGCCAATTCAGGCAAGACCTATGGTTATCACCGCGCAGGGATTCTTGTTGCGCTCATCAATTCGACAACGCTTGTTATTATCTCCCTGGGAATTTTTTATGAGGCATATCATCGGTTTTTAAATCCGCCAAAAGTGGAGTCGGGGATATTGATCGTTGTCGGGTTGATCGCAGTGGTCATTAACGTGGTGACAGCTTTACTTGTCAAAAAGGGAAGCGAGCACGATCTCAACATCCGTTCGGCGTTCCTTCATCTCATGGGCGATGTCTTATCCACTATCGGCGCGGTCATAGCAGGTATCATCATTTATTTTACGAACGCCAATTGGCTCGACCCGTTCGTCAGTGTGCTGATCGGCTTCCTCATCCTCTACAATGCCTGGGGCATCCTGCGCGATGCGGTCAACATTCTGCTCGAAGCCACGCCGCGCGATGTGGACACAAGCAAACTCGTCCATGATGTGATGCAGGTCGAAGGTGTGCTCGGCGTTCACGACCTGCATGTGTGGAGCCTTACGCAAAACCTCCGCACCATGTCTGCGCACGTGCTTACAGATGATCTAACCATCAGTGATGGGGCAAATATCCAGCAGAAGATCAACGAGGTCGTATATCATCGCTATAATATTGCTCATGCAACCCTGCAACTCGAATGTGTGGATTGCTTCCCCGATTCATTGTATTGTGATCTAAACGGTCATTTTCATGTGGACGACGCTTCGACTGCCGCTCAGCATTCCGCCTCAATCCAAGCCGATAACTGATTCTGCTTAAGAAAACTTATCCATGCTTTTGCCTTATCCCAAAAAACTCCAAAGGAATGAAATGATTCTAGATATTGGAATGGCTTTATCAATCCCGAAGAGATGTCATTGGTTTAACGTAAAATATGTCATCCCTTTGGGATTTTGTTCATGGCTGGTTTTGAAACTATAATCGTTCCATCCCATCGGGATTTCACATACTGTATTGAGAGTTGAATATTTTCCATGCCATCACTTGTATTCATTATTTATACCGCCCTCGGTGGAGCCATTGGTTCCGTTACCCGATACCTTCTCGGCACGTGGACTCAATCCATCAGCCAGAGTATCGACTTCCCCTACGGCACATTGACCGTCAATCTCATTGGTTGTTTCTTTATTGGCTTCCTCTCACAACTTGCCGAAGCACGCGGCGCATTTACCCCTGAATCAAGAGCGCTTGTATTTATTGGGGTCCTTGGCGGCTTCACAACCTTTTCCTCCTTTGGCAATGACACCATCAACCTATTGCGTGACGGTGAGACGTTCAATGCTTTGGCAAATATTGGCGCGAATGTTATAGTGGGGTTGTTCCTCGTCTGGCTGGGACGGTCGGTTGCTTATTGGATTTGGAAATAGTATGGAGTCGGGGAGCTTGCTCCCATTTCCGTATCGTCAGCAAGCTGACGACTCCAAAGGAGAGTCATCATGCAGCTCCCACAAGAAGGCTCACTGCTCCGCATCTTCATCGGAGAAGCGGACAAGTACGAAAGCAAACCGCTCTATGAATGGATCGTCCTCAAAGCGCGCGAACACGAATTGGCTGGCGCAACGGTCTTGCGCGGCATGATGGGATTTGGCGCCAACACACGCCAAATCCACACCTTCCGTTTTGACACATTATCAGAAGATATGCCCATTGTAGTTGAGATCGTGGATACTCAGGAAAATCTGGAGAAATTTCTGGAATTGATCGGACCCCATATCAAGGCGGGTCTGGTGACCATTGAAAAAGCCTGGGTCAAAATCTACAAATCTAAGTCATAATTTTCCCTCATGGTAAAAATCATATTACTAAAAATATGGCGGGTATTCCCGATATGGATTCAGGTCTTATTATCCCGTATCATACGCCCGTTGTTTCAGGTATTCGCCGTTGCAGTGATCTTCAACGCAGAGAAAAAGATTCTGCTTGTGAAATCCACCTATCAACGTCACCATCCCTGGGGATTGCCGGGCGGCAGTTTGGAATATGGTGAAACGGCGGAGGAAGCCATCGTCCGTGAGTTACGCGAGGAGACAAGCCTGCATATCGAGATTGAACGCTTTCTCTTTGTTAAAACATGGAAGCCTGACCGAGTCGGTATATATTATTTGTGCGGAATCAAGGATGGTGAATTTCAACCAAGTGATGAGGTTTCTGAGTTTGGATATTTTTCTTCCGACAACTTACCCGATATCCGTTCGCAGGATGTTGAGTTGATAAAACGAATTTATGAAGAGGTTGTTTATGAACTGGCTTGAAGTTTCAATGACCGTAGATGGCGAACTGGCCGAATCGGTTGCGGATGTATTTGCACGATTTGCTCCGAACGGTGTGATGACCGAGCAGGGCGTGAAATATAACGATGAAGAAGACGCAGGCACACCCACGGGACCGATCACCGTCCGTGCGTATTTGGAGGTGAACGATCAGCTCGAAGAGACGCGGCAGAAACTCGAAGAGTCGCTTTTCTATTTGGGGATGATCCGTCCTTTGCCTGCACCCTCCTACAAACAGATCGCCGATCAAAACTGGATGGAAGCCTGGAAACAACACTACAAGCCGATCCTTATTGGACAGCGACTCCTCATCCTCCCTGCATGGATGGATTCGCCAGACCCAACTCGCGTAGCCATCAAGATCGATCCCGGTATGGCGTTTGGTACGGGGACACATCCCACGACGCAGTTGTGTTTGGAGTTGATGGAAAAGGCGATATCCGATATTTGGGAATCGGGGCTGGGAATTGGGGCGTGGGAATACAAATTTCGAATGGCAATTCCCGATTCACGGTAATTGATGTTGGTTGCGGTTCGGGGATTCTCTCCATCGCCGCGATCAAACTTGGAGCAAGTCAAGCATTGGGTGTGGATATTGATGAAGAGTCGGTGAAGAACTCACGCGAGAATGCAGATACGAATGAAGTGGGAGAGGAATTGATCCTTGGCGTTGGTTCTGTCAGTGAGATACTTGAAGGTAAATTTCCTTTTAAGGAGGCGCCGTTTGTTGTTGCAAATATCCTTGCGCCGGTGATCATCCGTTTGTTCGATGCGGGTCTGGCAGATTTGATCGAAGAGAATGGCGCGATCGTATTGAGCGGGATCCTGCAAGAGCAGGAGGAAAATGTCATTAAGGCGGGGCAGGCGAAAGGTCTGGGAATGAACGAGCGCAGGCAGATGGGAGACTGGGTCGCGTTGACGATGAGCAGGTGAGCCCAAACAAATCCCCCGTATGGCTTATTGTCCCATTGAATAAGGCAGGTAAAATTTTGTCCTACTTTCAAAAAAGGAGAATGCAAATGAAAAGTAATTTTAAAGTTCTTGCGGCGATTACGAGTCTTGCGTTAGCGGTGTTGGCATGCCAGACAGTGACCGGGGGAGGGAATACACCCGCTGCTCCGAGTGCAAAGGTTATTCTTAGCGATGATTTTTCCTCGCCAAGTTGGGGAACGGGCACAGATGCAGATAGCGCTGTCGAGTATGCTACTGGAAGCCTGCAGTTCATCGTTTTCACCAAGAACTGGTTTGTATGGAGCACCCCGAGCGCTCAGGATTATGAAAATGTCCACATGGAAGTGACGGTGTTGAATAACGATACGGATACAACTACTGCATTTGGATTGATGTGCAATAAGGCATCCGGCAGTGATTTCTATTATTTCGCGATCACGCCTGCGGGACAATATGCGATTGCCAAGGCTGTTGAAGGACAGACCGATCTGTTCCTCACGAATAATGATGCGTGGGCAGACTCTGAATTGATCGCTGCGAATGCTTCCTCCTATCGGGTAGGTGCAGATTGCGGTAACGGCAGGTTGACCTTATACGTGGATGGACAGCAGATCGATTCTGTAACAGACTCTTCCTTTTCAAGCGGGCAGGTGGCTGTGCTTACATGGAGTGGTGAAGATGCAACCAACACCAATGTTTCTTTTGATGATTTTCTGATGACGGAACTGCCGTAATAAAAACGTCCCGAAGGATGAAATTGTGCTGCCTCCAACCTTCGGGACGATATGGTTATCGAATCCTGCATTCCATGTGAATGCAGGATTTTTTAATTTCAATGCGAGAGTTTCTGTGCTATGATTCGACCAAGATGGACCGCCGCAAACTCATCCTTTACCTGCTCCTGAATGTATTCGTCTCAGCTTGTGTGACGGGCGGCATCCTGTTTTGGTATGACCGTAACTATCGTTCGGCGAGTGTTTCTGCTATTCAGCCTGTAGTTCCTGCCAATGCACAAAGCGGCGCACCTGCTGTGTCGTCTTCGACCCGAATGTGGATATTCCCGTTGAGATCGTCAGCATCGTGGGCGCAGGGACGGTCAATGCTGAGTGGGTCATCGTCCGCAATGCAGGGAGTGAGTCGTTGAGTCTTGCGGGTGGCAGTTGAAAGATTCAGATCGTAACGTGTTTACTTTCCCGAACTTGACTCTCAACACGGGCGGCGCAGTGCAGATCCATACTATTGCAGGGACGAACACAGTGATTGATTTATACTGGGGCTTGAGTGATCCCGTTTGGGAATCGGGCGAGGAAGCGCAGTTGCTCGACCCAAGTGGAAATGTACGTGCGGTGTATACGGTGCCGTAATAAGAATATTCTGGTGGTTGAGTAGCCCGGCGTTCTTGCGAGCCGTATCGAGACCACCAATAACAATCTGTAACATATGAAATTACAGTAGTTTGATACTCCTGAAATGTGTGGTCTTCGATACGCTCCGTCAGCGCGTACGGGACTACTCGACCACCGAATATATGAAAACAATATGACTCAAGCACTCTACCGAAAATACCGACCGAAAGAATGGGACGAGGTGATGGGGCAAAGTCACATCGTGACCACGTTGACGAATGCGATCAAGGCTGATCGTGTCGGTCATGCGTACCTGTTCGCGGGTCCGCGCGGGACGGGGAAGACCACGCTGGCGCGTCTTTTGGCGAAGGCGG
Source organism: uncultured Chloroflexia bacterium (assembly GCA_963753655.1). Lineage (GTDB taxonomy): Bacteria > Chloroflexota > Anaerolineae > Anaerolineales > Villigracilaceae > Defluviilinea. The sequence goes on along the minus strand of CAVWDB010000011.1, from coordinate 185,092 downwards.
TCAATTGTACAAATCCCGACCCTGCCAAACGACCTTGTAACGAATGTGATCTCTGCAAAGCGGTCAACGAGAATCGTTTTATGGATCTGATCGAGATCGATGCGGCATCCAACACATCCGTTGACGATGTCCGTGACTTGCGCGACAAGATCAACTTCTCGCCATCGCAGGGCAAGTACAAGATCTACATCATTGACGAAGTCCACATGCTTTCGACGGCGGCGTTCAATGCGTTGCTCAAAACGCTCGAAGAGCCGCCTCCACATGCCATCTTTGTTTTAGCTACCACTGAAATTCACAAAATCCCTGCAACGGTTCTCTCGCGTTGTCAGCGTCATGAGTTCCGACGTGTGCCAGTGGGGGAGATCGTCACCAACCTCAAGATCATCGTCAAAGCCGAGAACCTTCAAGCCGATGATGATGCGCTCATTCAGATCGCTCGTCAGTCTGCGGGTGGGATGCGCGATGCGCAATCTTTGCTCGATCAACTTTCGTCCACGGGCGATAAGATCACGCTCGCCCTCGCGCAAACTGTGCTCGGCACTGCCACGAGTCAAACTGTGCTCGATACCCTCACGTCCATCATGGATCACGATCCCGCGCATGGGCTTGAGACCATTCACAAGGCGCTCGATGCGGGCGCTGATCCGCGTTCGCTGGCGCGTCAGATCGTTGAGTATCTGCGCGGTCTCATGCTCATTCAAATGGGCAACGCCAATCAAGTCGAAGCCACGGCGGATGTCAAGAAGCAGATGGGGGCGCACGCCAAGTCCTTTTCGACGAGCGATGTCTTGCGCATGATGAAAGCTTTCAATAATGCCGCTGTGGATTTGCGCGGCGGCTGGCAGCCATCTTTGAGTTTGGAACTTGCTTTAGCAGAAGTGCTCGACTCTCCAACTGAATCTCCGCAAATCGCCGCGCCGATTCAATCCAAGCCGAAGCCTGTATCAGCTCCCAGAACGGAGACTCAGCCTCAAGCTGAGTCCGAAGCGGCTCCACATCCACAAGAAAAATCCGCTGTCAGCGCGGGAGATGTCCTCAAGGCGTGGAAGCATATGTCGTCCGCTTTGCCAAAAGCGCAGGCGAATCTTTCGGCGTTGATGAACTCGGTCAAGATGATCGATGTGCAGGGCAAGACGTTGATTTTGGGTTTGGCGAGTGACGTGCTGGTTTCAAAGATCGACAAGCCCGACCAGATCGAAGCGATCCAAAAGTTGATCAAGGACGAGTTTGGCGCGGACGTGAGCGTGCGTTGTGTGGTGACGAATGCGAAAGGCAAGATCCCCGCGAACGTGGCGCAGGACGGCATGGTGGCAACCGCCATCCAACACGGCGGCGAGATCGTGGATACGCAGGATTAAACTGAGGAGTATCATACTAATGAAATAGATACGATGAATTAGCCTATGTAGAATGTCATGATAATAAAGAGCAGAATATTTGTTATTGGTCATAGATATTAATTATTCTTGGCTATTTATGTTATAATTGACCATGTGTTGTGAAAATGAATTTATATCAATTGAAATGAGCAATCAGTTGAAACTTTTCATTGGCAGTAATCTAATGATTGATGTAAATAATAATTATGTGCTATTGCTGTATGACTATTTGGCTCAACTCAGTCGCCAATTGCTCTTAGTGAGTTCTAGGATAAAATCGCTTCTGATATCTAAACGTAGTCATGTTCATGGTGTTTCGCTTAGGCGCATAAGGTTTCTGTTAACATTGATTGTTGAAGAACTAGGTTTGCAAATACCTATTATTCTTGATGACAATGCAAATGGTAAAGACAATTGATTTGAAAGGAAATATCTATGCAAGTCATTGATAGATTGGAAAATATCGATGCGATCGCATATTCATCTGATTATATTGGAGCTATCAGTAACATCTGCGAATTTATGCAGTGCGATGCTTCATAAAATGTAATAGTACAGTACGATACTTTAATGCCAGATTTGTGCAACGAAAGTAGAGATTTGAACTGGGATAATATTAGAAATTGTTGTCAGATTATCTATGAATGTAGAAACTGTTAAGATTGCTATAAATGTGAATGAAGCACGTAAACGTTAAACTTAAGAGGCTGGTATAGTTACTCCAATATTTAGAAATTATCTTGAGGAGACTAATTATGGCAAAAGGATTTAACAAAGGACCACAAAGGGGCGGCGGGCAAGCTGGCATGATGCAACAGTTGCAAAAGATGCAACAGCAAATGGCTGAAGCGCAAGAGAAACTTGCCGTGGAAACGGTCACTGCAACGGCGGGCGGCGGCGCGATCAAAGTCGTGATGACTGGCGACCAGAAATGTCAGTCCGTTGAAATTTCCCCCGATTTCATCAAAGACGCGGATGCCGAAATGTTGCAGGACTTGGTCTTGTCCGCAGTGAATATGGCGCTTGACCAGTCGCGTGAACTTCAAGAGAAGTTGATGGGTCCGCTGGCGGGTGGGCTGCCTTTCTAACAAAGGAGATTGAATGAGGCTCGGCTTATCAGAAATTACAATTTTAGTTTGCTGGGGCTCATCAATACTTACCGTTGTTGGGACTGTTGTTTACTTAATTGTTAAAAGATAAAGAATAAATA
>CAVWDB010000011.1:0-177500 GCA_963753655.1 uncultured Chloroflexia bacterium | reverse complement strand
AGGGCTAGCGTCATGCGTTTAATACTGGAGGTACAGCACTGAATGGGCTAAGGGGCTTACCGCTTACTGAACCCAATCAAACTCGGAATGCCAGTATTCCATAGCATGGCAGTCGGACTACGGGAGATGAGTTTCGTGGTCGAAAGGGAAACAGCCCAGACCATCAGCTAAGGTCCTTAAATCTACGCTAAGTGGGAAACGAGGTGAGATTACTTGAACAACCAGGAGGTTGGCTTAGAAGCAGCCACCCTTTAAAAAGTGCGTAACAGCTTACTGGTCTAGTGATCTTGCGCGGAAAACTTAACGGGGCTAAGCGTAGTACCGAAGCTATGGGTCTCAGCATTTGCTGGGGCAGTAGGGGAGCGTTCCATCAGCGGTGAAGGTCGATCGATAAGGGCGACTGGAGCGGATGGAAGTGAGAATGCAGGCATGAGTAGCGTATAAACATGTGAGAACCATGTTCGCCGTAAATCTAAGGTTTCCGACGCCAGGTCATTCCGCGTCGGGTTAGTCGGGTCCTTAGCCGAGGCCGAAAGGCGTAGGTGATGGACATCCGGTCAATATTCCGGAACCACTCAGGATGAGTGATGGGGGGACGCAGCGAGGTAGGCCAGCCACCGATTGGTTGTGGTGGTGCGATCCGTCTAGGCGTTGAGACTGGCAGGTAAATCCGCCGGTTGAGCTGAGGCGAGAGCGAGCCTTAAGGCATAAGTGGTTGAGCCTTGCTGCCAAGAAAAGCCTCTAAACGTTGAATTCCTGAGCGCCCGTACCGCAAACCGACACTGGTAGATGGGTAGAGTATACCAAGGCGAACGGGAGAACCCTCGTTAAGGAACTAGGCAACATAACCCCGTAACTTCGGGAGAAGGGGTACCCCCTAGCGTTCGGGTAACCAAAGCGCTGGAGGGTCGCAGTGAAATGGCTCTGGCGACTGTTTAACAAAAACACAGGTCTCTGCTAAGCCGTAAGGCGATGTATAGGGGCTGACGCGTGCCCAGTGCCGGAAGGTTAAAGGGAGAGGTTAGCGCAAGCGAAGCTTTGAACTGAAGCCCCGGTGAACGGCGGCCGTAACTATAACGGTCCTAAGGTTATCAATTCGCTAGCCTTAGTAAAATCGAACTATATGCGGGAAACTCCTCAACAGCCAGATGGTACTCGTCGTAACAAAATACGGCAGTAAAAATCCACTGGACATGGGGACAATCCGCAGGGAAGGCTTCCATGAATGATAATGAAATGTTGGAAGAACCCTCAGAGACTTTACGTTCGATCTCGACTTCTTCGAGATTGGAAGCGCAATGGGTTGTAGGGTTTGTAGATGGAGAAGGATGTTTTTATATCGGTGTAAATACCCAATCTGAAATGAAGACAGGGTTTCAGGTACTACCTGAGTTCACAGTTGTTCAGCATGAACGTGATGTGCAACTGCTTTATGCCCTGAAACAGTTTTTTGGTTGTGGTGTTGTCCGCCAGAATCATGGTGACCGAATGGCTTACCGTGTGCGAGGCATCAAGCACCTTCAAGAACGAATTATTCCGTTCTTTGAGAAACATTCTTTGAAGTCGAAAAAACATCTTGATTTTCTGAAGTTTAGAAAAATACTGATGATGATGCAAAGAGATGAGCATCTAACCCTTGAAGGGATCGAAAAGATCCGCCAAATTGCTTCTGAAATGAATAGAGGTAGAGAAAGATAAAGTCCGGCTTCTCTGGAAACAGAGTGAGAGAAATCCGAGCGAAATTCCTTGTCGGGTAAGTTCCGACCCGCACGAACCGCGTAACGATCAGAGCACTGTCTCAACGAGGGACCCGGTGAAGTTGAATTGGCTGTGAAGATGCGGCCTACCCGCAGCAGGACAAAAAGACCCCGTGGAGCTTTACTGTAACTTGGCATTGTGTTTGGGTATGATTTGTGTAGAATAGGTGGGAGGCTTTGAAGCTGGGGCGTTAGCCTCGGTGGAGCCGCCAGTGAAATACCACCCTGATTATACTTAGACCCTAACCCCACACCGTAATCCGGGTGGGGAACCGTGCCAGGTGGGCAGTTTGACTGGGGCGGTCGCCTCCTAAAAGGTAACGGAGGCGCCCAAAGGTTCCCTCAGGCAGAATGGAAACCTGCCACAGAGTGTAAAGGCATAAGGGAGCTTGACTGCAAGACCAACGCGTCGAGCAGATACGAAAGTAGGGCTTAGTGATCCCACGGTACCGAGTGGAAGGGCCGTGGCTTACCGGATAAAAGCTACCCCGGGGATAACAGGCTGGTGAGATCCAAGAGTTCACATCGACGATCTCGCTCGGCACCTCGATGTCGGCTCATCGCATCCTGGGGCTGGACAAGGTCCCAAGGGTCGGGCTGTTCGCCCGTTAAAGCGGTACGCGAGCTGGGTTCAGACCGTCGTGAGACAGGTCGGTCTCTATCCGCTGTGGGCGTAAGGGATTTGAGAGGAGCTGCTCCTAGTACGAGAGGACCGGAGTGGACTGACCTCTGGTGTGCCAGTTGTCGTGCCAACGGCATTGCTGGGTAGCTACGTCAGGCAGAGATAACCGCTGAAAGCATCTAAGTGGGAAACTCGCCTCAAGATTAGATCCCTATAGTCCAGTTAATGGAGTAAGACCACAGGTAGACTACCTGTTATATAGGCAACATGTGTAAGCGCAGTAATGTGTTGAGCTAAGTTGTACTAATGGTCGAGTGCTGAATCCCGTGATGTGGAGAACTTATTACTCTTCGCAATTGAAAATATTATCAGTTACTGTTCAGAACTAACTTATGAATAAGTCTCTTGGTGATTGGAGCGGCGGGGTCACACCCGGTAACATCCCGAACCCGGCAGTTAAGCCCGTCAGCGCCGATGGTACTTGGAGGGCGACCTCCTGGGAGAGTAGGTCATTGCCAAGAGACTTTCTTTTTTATATCGGAATTGTCCAGTTTGAATTTCCAACAAAAATAAGCCTGTTTTCGCAGGCTTATTTTTGTTGGAAAGGTGGAAATATTTTGTGTGCTCGCAAGCAATGAGTTGTCAATTCAAGAAAATTAAAAATGTTGTTGGAAGAATTGGTTCGTTTCACGGATCACAGTGTCCAAGGATGGAATTTCTGGCACTTGTCCGCTGAGACGCCCATTCCACAGTTGATTAAAAGTTGCCTCTCGTTTTGCGAGAATGGTTTTCAAATCATCGATTTTAAAACCTTTTGATGTGAACTTTGGAGCCATACTAAAAACCATTGTTTCCACATCCACCATTTGATTGGTAAGCATATAATGGACATCATACAAGTCGCGAGGCTCTGTGCGGGTAAGTAGTCAGCGCAGTTTTTCTGCAAGGATTTCCTCGAGCGAGTAGACCTGCAGTACACTTTCTTTGTTTGAGAGGTCACTATAGGTTGACCTTATAGGCAGGTTATGAAGTGGATACGCCATAGCCTCGTCTCTTGTAAAGTCAACTTTTAGAAAACGACTGGTGATATCACCTTGAAATGGTCCAACATAATTCAAGTAAAAAGAAGGATTGCCACTGGAATGCACATCCACTCTGCGAATTGCCAGTACCAGATTAGCTTTTTGCTTTAACCAGGGAAACAGAGACTCTGTTTCTGACTCCAATGTTTCATTCGTTGTTTCCGAAGCCAGAACTGTGAAATCAAGATCTTCAGAGAAGCGATATTCAGGAACATACATCTTTTTGATTGCGGTTCCACCTTTGAATGCCAACTTGTCTTGCAAAGGCGAAGCCGCAATAGCATGCAGTACCCAGGTTAAAACGTAATCTTTCTCTATGGTTTTATCGCCCAAGCCAAGTTTGTGCGCCAGTTTTGAGATTTCACTTGAATGGATCATATCAGGTAGTCCCAATCCCTTTCAGAATTTCCGGGTCAATGTTTATCCTAAGCCTCCAACGCGCCACATAGGTGCCTTCCGACACCAGTGTTGGGTCGAGAAGAGCGTAGCTTGGCCCCACCATTTCTTGCAATTGATTTACTTGTGAAAGTCCTAGATCGTAGAGTTCAAGCAGGTACCCCAACCTTTTTGCCACGGCTTGATTCCCCATTTTTTTGCAATAAAGAGTTAGTTTTTCCCAATCCAGATCATCTTTCCGCAGCCATAACCCGGTTGCAACTTCGCTTATTCCAGAGCAAAGTTCGGGGCGGGATAATCCATCCAAAATTGTTCGTTCCATATCACTAACCTGTACCTGCTCATTGGGCATTACCCAGGTTGAGATAACTCCCCATAAATCGTCTTGACTGGCATAGATAAAGCGATATGGAACTTTTATGATAACGCGATTGCGCAGCCGGCGCGGTGATGTAATCGTTACCGTAGTTACTGGACGTGTTAGCATATTATGTATTTCAAATGCACTGTCATGGGAAAAATAGTAAGATGCATTTCCCATAAGTGCGCGGGCGATCACAAATCGATTTGCTTCGGGGATGGCTTCCGCCCCTGCCGAAAGCGGGACCAAAGCATACATGCCCGGACTCAGTTTAACCACCCATCCAGTCTTAACCAAGCGGCGTAATTCCTGCACGACAACCGCATAGTCTTTACCGCTCGCCTTTTGGGCGTCTGCGATTGAAAAGACACTTTGTCCTTGGCTGGCCAGGGTTGTGATCAGGAGAGCGCTTTCAGCGCCGAGGTTCTTTGTATACATAAATTATGTTTTGTGTGCAAATAGTTTCTTATAAAGACACATTATACACATGTAACATAATTTTCGCAATCACTTTCAAAAATCATCTAGAGTGAGTTGTGTTGCTCCTTCTTGAGATTGAGTTAAGATAATTTCATAACCAATAGACTTGTATCCACTTCGCCGCTTTGCATACATCCTCGCAACAACAGGCACTTCAAAATCCACATAATCGTAGATAATAACCTTCTTCTTTGCTTCATTGAGCCGATGTAAGCGGCCTGCATATTGTATAAGTGTTCCTCGCCAGGAAATTGGTAGTGTTAGAAACAAAGTATCAAGACGAGCATCGTCAAAACCTTAATCTGCGACAAAACGAAGATGCCCGGCGGAACAAAGTTCACATACGGGGGGACATAGGGTGACACGCTTTGGGAGTGATGAGGTAATGAAGAATCTGTCTACGGGTGGAGAGGAATCACAGAGCCGATTCCAATCAGTAAATGATCTCTTCCACATAATGATCTTCGTGTTTTTTGCCCGCACAGTCTTCACACAAAAAGATTACTCTCTTCTGCGTAGAGCATTGTAAACAAACCAAAGTGGCAATCGTTTCTTTGCCCTTTGCCTCGCAGACTACGCAATACTCATATTTCGGTTTGTTTTTCGCCACGAGTATGGGATAAGATTTCTCCACATCAGCCATTATTATTTCTTCAAGCTTGACCTCGTGTTCAATCCAATCGCCAAAATCGTAGACATACTTCATCAAGTCGCCAGATTTCAAGTCCATTCCGCCAATGTGCAAATTTGAGGCAGCACTCTGTTCAAACGGATTGATAGTGCCAATCTCTATTTCACGGAATTTCTTTTTGCTCTTGCCGCGAGGGATCAGTTTCCAGAATCCGCCCAAGTGATCGTATCTGTCATGCCCAAAGGCATCACGGATTGAAGCATCAAGGTCCGCGAAGGTTTGCCCCGCCTTGATTTCGATCACGCGCCAGATGGGAGAATCAAATCCAAGTGAAACCTTGAAACGATAAAGATCATTGCTATGTTGCTTGGAATAGCTGTCTCCAACCCACGGTAACTGTTTGGCATCGGTCAACATCATTCGCTCAAAAGGTGATATTTCTTCTGGATATGTAAGAGTTGCTCCATCATGCTTGACACGTTTGTCATTCTCGACAATCTCACGCCAATTGTCACCTGGATACCCCTGCGGACTTGACAACCTGACAAACACATCAGGAATGACCTGATGAAGAAATATAGTTCCATCCCGTGATTCTTCGAGCATATTGAATAAGATGTGGCTGAATTCCGTGTTGTAATGTTGAACCTCTTCTGTGCGTCTCTTCTTCTTTGGCTCATGTTCAATGAGGAATTCACGATTTTCCCAGTTCTTCACAGTTAAAAGTAAACTATCCCCGCGTTGTGGTTTTATCCTGCTGAACCATACGTCAAATTCAAAAGCATCAACGAAATCCCTTTCCCATAGGGAATTTGGTTCCCACATGTTTTTGACCGATCTAACTTTGAAGGCTATTGGTCTTCCACTATTATCTACAAAACGAATATCTTTCGATTCTCCATGTCTATCAATAAAGTAATTGAAGAACAGGATGGGTATCTCATGCTCTTTTTCTGCATGACGATCAATTGGAACACGAAAACGGACACCCTGCATGGCAATCTGCATTGGCAAGACTGTAAATCTATCCAGATAGACTAGATTTACTCCTTGCTCATCATAATGCAGGCAATTTCGAAGACTCGACATTGCAGTCTTTGATCTGGTCGGATAGATGGCGTATACGCGATCTGCCAAGTCCTTGACCGTGATTGGCTCATTCAATTCGGAAAGAACCTGCTCGACAACCTGCTTTAGAGTCGGTTTGTTTTGTGCCATTTCAGGAAATTTCTATTTGATCAATAACAAACTTTCCCCCAGTTTGTTCAACTGCGAAATGAAAGTCGCTGCCGGTGGTGCTTGAATCCAACGAATGGATTCCCAGTCTTCTTTTTGAACGGAACACAAGACCCGTCCCAGGTCAGCAGGGAAAACGCCAGCAGCTTTGCTTTGGGCGTCCGTGATGGCAGCCTGAAGGGAAAGGTTTTTCCGGAAACAAAATCCCCAAATATCCGCTAGGTCCTTTGGCTCTTCGCGGTCGAGCAGGGCGGTCACTTTGTTGGCGAGAATGTTTTCGGGGCTGTCCAGCCGCCCCAGAACGGAATGATTTTGAATGTCCCCCACATGCGCGGGAACATCGTTGATCATCTCGATCTTCAGAGAGAAATCCGATTGAACGAGATTAAGACGTGCAAACCGCTCCTCCTTCATCAAGACTTCACATTCCCATTCTTTATTGAGCACATGAATGATTCGTTCCACCCACAAACCAAAATGGTCATCGTCATTGACAAAGTAATCCAGATCGTCCGAGAATCTATGTTGAAGATAACCCCTTGATGCAGCGGTCCCGCCTGTGAGATAAAAACCTGTATCCGCTTGATTGATGATTTGAACCACACGGTCTTGAAAGGGATATAAAACATCAAAGTAAAAAGCGGAATTGTTAGCCACGGAGTAGCTCGGGGTGTTTTTCTGGAAGCCACTTTACAAGAAAGTCAAACCCACGCACGCGACTTTTTGAGCGAATCCGCCCACGCCAGTGAGACCAGTTTTCTACCAGCTTTTTATAACCGATCAATTGGATGATTTCTTCATAAGGAGCATACTCGAGCAGGCGGCACGTTGCCCAATCCTGATCCAGCCTTCCTTTCGTGAGGTGGCCATTTGAGAATCTCGCGGAATTGATTCTGGTCGAGATCGTAATCCCATACGTATGGAGGGTGTCGTGTTGCTTGCATACTTTGATTATACGTGAAAATCCAACCCTACACAGACTTTATCGTGGATTTTTACTGTCACAAGCCTGCGATCAGGAGATGTCCAGACTTGCAACAAGCCGTATATGAACGTGTATTTTCCCGACTTTGAATAACTCTCTCCAACTGACAATTGTGGATGAGAGATCGGCGATCCGCTCATGGAAGACACGATGATTTATGGGTGAGATCGACAGATGAGTTAAACAGTTTGACGCTCAATCCTGATTGGGAAAAATCCAAGAGGACAATGATTTCTCAAATCAAGCAGATTCTCGATAAGATCTGCAATCATGTCTGGCACATCAAGCAAAAACTATAACTGTGTGTAATCAAATATCAAAAAATGTGCGGTCAGATTATATTTATGGCTCAACTTGATGAATGTTGGTATTGTCAGGATTGGAACAGGATAGGCAAAATGTCTTTCAATTGTCACACTCTCTCTGCGAGGAAATACCAATTTGTAGTGTATAATATTCAACATTGGTAGGTTTACTTGGCGAGTTTCTGTCAAGTCCTTGCCAAGAGATTTTTTCTTTAACATTCCATGCACATCTTTTCTTCTGTGCATGAATCGTGTATAATCATAAACGTAGGTTCGGTTGAGGGACGTGATTTGTCCCACTCTTATATAAAATGAGGAGTGTGAAGCGTACGGTCTGATCCAGTGATCATTTTGTCGTTTCTTTTTGTAGTATATCCTCGACCGAGTTTGTATATCGGTCGATTTTCTATTTTCTCGGCTAATCCCATGCGGAAAGGAGGTGACTTGTTTTGGCATCTGTAAATTTACGTAACGGCGAATCCCAGGATTCGCTTCTCAAACGCTTTCGCAAAAAGGTTGTTAAAAGTGGTGTCCTAAGCACTGTTCGCCGCAAACGCTGGTTCGTCTCCAAGAGCGAACAGCGCCGCATGGAAAAAAAGAAGGCAATCCGTCGTATCAAGCGACGTACATTCACCCGGGATGGTGAATAGAAAGAGGTATTATGGCAAAAGAAGACGATAAAATTCGCGCTGAAGGATTGGTTATTGAGGCTTTGCCCGGAACCCAGTTCCGTGTAAAACTGGATAATGGCCATGAAGTTTTGGCTTATCTCTCAGGCAAAATGCGCAAGCATTACATTCGTATTCTGCTCGGTGATCGTGTGGCAATGGAAATGTCCCCCTATGATCTGACCCGCGCCCGTATTACTTTTCGTCAACGCAAGAACGCGCCCGCTCCGACCGAATAACTTTGCCATCTACACTGTTATTGAAATTAAAAAGGCTCTCGAAAAATCGAGAGCCTTTTTCTATTCTTGCTGATTTATTGTTATGGTAGATCTCTGAAAGAGCCAAGCACCTTCATATAATTTGCCCTTTCAAAAGCCGCAGGTTCCTTTACGGATTTCTGACTCATACTCCCCTGCATCTGTCGAATGGACTCATACTCCCGTTCCTTCATCCACGCTTCAAGATCGCTCAAAATCGGACTGACAGCCTGCTCGCCGCTATGCAGCAGAGTCGAGGCTGTCATCGCCACCTTCGCCCCTGCCATCATAGCCTTTAACACATCCTTGTGGGTATGCACACCGCTGGTCAGGGCAAAATCGGCATTGACCTTTCCGTGCAGGATCGAGATCCACCGCAAAGGTAACCGCAGATCGGATGAGGTGCTCAAATCGAGACTGTGGATGATCTCAAGTTCATCAAGGTCGAAGTCGGGTTGATAGAATCGGTTGAACAATACCAGTCCATCTGCACCCGCATCCACAAGCCGTTTTACAAAATTCGGAATGGAAGTCACAAAGGGGCTGATCTTCACTGCCAGTGGGATATTGATCGCTGATTTCACCTCTGCTACCAGTTCCACCTGTGTCTCTTCAATGTCACCGGAGGTCATATCTGCATCAGTAGCGATGTAGTACATGTTGAGTTCGAGGGCATCTGCGCCCGCTTCCTCGATCTTGCGGGCATAATTTGTCCAGCCGCCTTTTGAGACGCCGTTCAAACTCCCGATCACGGGAATGGAAAGCGCCTTTTTGAGTCCAGCCACCTGATTCAAATATTTCTCGGGGCTGATGCCATACAAGCCGCCATCGGGCAAATAGGACAATGCCTCGGCGAATGATTCGCTTCCACGGTTCAGAAAGTGGTCGAGTTCAAGGCTTTCGTGGATGATCTGTTCCTCGAAGAGGGAGTACATAACGATTGCTGAGATACCCGCCTCTTCGAGTTTCTTTGCCCGCTCCACCTTCTTTGAGAGAGGGGAGGCTGAAGCCACGAGAGGGTTTTTTAGGTTCAAACCAAGATAAGTTGTAGAAAGATCCGTCATATTATTCTCCAAAAGTTGAGCAGTGGTTGAGTAGGCGGCGAGGTCTTGATGTGAATTACATTAATCGACCATCACCGCCGTATCGAAACCTACTCCTTTTTCTCACCGTTATAGTGCATCGCCGCCATCTGTTGGTACAGTGTCCAGCGGGATTTGGCATCCTGTTGCGCTTCACGCATCAATTCCTCGGCACGGGCTTCATCCATTTGAATGAGCATCTTGTACCGTGTTTCATTATATGCATATTGCGAGACTGGAATGCTCGGTTCCTTCGATTCAATAACAAGTGGATTTTGTCCCTGTTCGGCAAGGCGTGGGTCATAACGATACATGGGCCAATGACCCGACTGTACCGCGAGTTTTGTTTGTTCGAGACCCTTTGCCATATCGTAACCGTGCGCGATACACGGACTGTAGGCAATGACGAGCGAAGGACCCTCATAGGATTTGGCTTCGATCAACGCACGCAATGTTTGCTGGTCGTTTGCGCCCATTGCGACGCGTGCCACAAAAACATAGCCGTAGGACATCGCGATCAACCCAAGGTCTTTCTTCGGCAATCCCTTGCCGCTCATCGCGAACTTGGCAACTGCCGCACGCGGCGTAGCCTTGCTCGCCTGACCGCCCGTGTTCGAATACACTTCAGTATCGAGCACAAGGATATTGACATTGCGTCCGCTTGCCATTACATGGTCGAGACCCCCATAACCGATGTCATATGCCCAGCCATCACCACCGATGATCCAAACAGATTTCTTGACGAGGTTATCAGCCAGGCTGACAAGATCCTTTGTACGTGTATCGCTTGACTTACCGAGCTTGTTTTTGAGTTCGACAATGCGTTCACGTTGTGCGCCAATACCTGCTTCATCGGATTGATCGGCATTCAGAATGGCTTCCACCAATTCCTTGCCGAGTTCCTTCTCGAACGAAGCCAGCAACTCACGAGCATATTCGGTTTGTTTGTCAATCGTCAAACGCATACCCAAACCAAACTCTGCATTGTCTTCAAACAACGAATTTGACCAGGCGGGACCGCGTCCCTTGGAGTCTACAGCCCAGGGTGTGGTGGGAAGGTTACCGCCGTAGATCGAGGAACAACCTGTTGCATTTGCGATAACCGCACGGTCTCCAAACAACTGCGAAACCAGTTTCACATACGGTGTTTCACCGCATCCTGCACATGCGCCGCTGAACTCGAACAATGGGCGGAGCAATTGCGAATTCTTGATTGTTGATGGATTAAACAACTTGCGATCAAGATCTGGAATATTCATAAAGAAATCCCAGTTCTTTGCTTCGGCTTCGCGGAGGGGTGGCTGCGGAGCCATGTTGATGGCTTTGCGACCAACTTGCGTTTTATCTTTTACTGGACAAGCTTCAATGCACAACGTACATCCTGTACAATCCTCAGGCGCGACCTGCAACGTGTAAGCATAGCCTTGTGAAAATTCCTTGAACTTCGATGGCATATGTTTGAACGTCTCAGGTGCATCGGCAAGCAGTTTTTCGTCATACACTTTATGTCGGATGACCGCATGTGGACAAACGATCACACATTTGCCGCATTGGATACATATGCTTTCATCCCACACAGGGATCTCCAAAGCAATGTTGCGCTTCTCCCATTGCGTGGTCGCGGTCGGGAATGTCCCATCCACTGGAAGTGCGGATACGGGGATGTTATCCCCATTGAAGCCGATCATTTCGCCCAATACATTGCGGACGAAATCAGGCGCTTCTTTCGGGACCGGAGCCCGTCGCGTGCTCTTCGACGTGATCTCCGCTGGGACCTTGACCTCATGAAGATTCTCGAGAGTGCTATCCACCGCCTCGAAGTTTTTCTTCACGACCGCTTCACCGCGCTTGCCATATGACTTTTCAATGGCATGTTTGATCTCAGCAATGGCAGCTTCACGCGGAAGGATGCCGCTAATGGCAAAGAAAGCCGTCTGCATGATGGTGTTCATGCGTCCGCCCATGCCTGTCTTTTCAGCGACATCGTACCCGTTGATCACGTAGAACTTGAGTTTCTTCTTAACAATATCCGTTTGAACTTCAACGGGTAAATTTTCCCACACTTCATCAGGACCATAGAGACTGTTGAGCAGGAAGACCGCGCCTTCCCTGGCATATTTCAGCATATCGTACCGCTCCAGGAAATTGAATTGGTGACATGCCACAAAATTTGCCTGGTTCGGCTCGATCACATACGGCGCAAGAATTGGTTTTGGACCAAACCGCAGGTGCGATATGGTCATCGTGCCAGATTTCTTCGAGTCGTACACGAAATAGCCTTGTGCAAAATTATCCGTCTCTTCACCGATGATCTTGATCGAGTTCTTATTGGCGCCCACTGTGCCGTCCGAACCAAGACCGAAGAACACACAACTGACTGTGTTGGGATCCTCGATTGCAAAGCCAGGGTCATATTCAAGACTGGTGTGGCTTACATCGTCATGGATGCCAACCGTGAAATGATTCTTGGGATCGGTTTTGGTAAGTTCATCCAACGCAGCTTTGACCATGGCAGGAGTGAATTCTTTGGAGGAAAGTCCATAGCGTCCACCGATGACTTTGATATTTTCATGCTTGGTTTCAACCAGCGCATTGAGAACATCCTGATACAGCGGTTCGCCGAGTGAGCCAGGTTCCTTTGTGCGGTCTAGTACGGCGATGCTTTTTACGGTCTTGGGAAGCGCCTTGATGAAGTGTTCCATCGAGAACGGACGATATAAGCGTACGCGTATTGCGCCAACTTTCTCGCCCTTTTCCGCAAGATATTTCACGGTTGCTTCAGCGGTATCGCCACCCGAGCCCATGATGATAACAACTCGTTCGGCTTCGGGGTGACCGTAGTAGTCGAACAGGTTGTAGTGACGACCTGCGACTTTTGCGAACTTGTCCATGGCTTCCTGCACGATGCCTGGGACAGCTACATAGAACGGATTTACCGTCTCGCGCGCCTGGAAGTAGACATCCGGATTCTGCGCGGTGCCGCGTAGGACGGGTTTGTTCGGGGTAAGTCCACGCGCACGATGGGCACGGACCAAGTCATCGTCCACGAGCGACCGTAGCTCTTCATCCGTAATTTGATAGATCTTGGCAACTTCATGCGAAGTGCGGAACCCATCAAAGAAATGGAGGAAGGGGATGCGGGACTTGAGAGTTGCCACTTGAGCGATCGCGGCAAAATCATGTGCTTCCTGCACCGATCCGCTTGAAAGCAACGCCCAACCCGTCTGGCGGACAGCCATCACATCCTGGTGGTCGCCGAAGATGGAGAGCGCCTGCGCCGCGATGGAACGCGCCGCAACATGGAAGACCGTACTGGTAAGTTCGCCCGCGATCTTGTACATGTTGGGGATCATCAAGAGCAGACCTTGTGAAGCTGTGAAGGTGGTTGTAAGCGCGCCTGTTTGCAGCGCGCCATGCACTGCGCCTGCCGCGCCGCCTTCGGATTGCATCTCGATGACGAAGGGGATCGTGCCCCAGAGATTCTTCTTGCCTTTGGCTGACCATTCATCTGCGTATTCGCCCATGGCGGAGGAGGGTGTGATCGGGTAGATCGCAACCACCTCGCTGACCCTGTGAGCAACAGATGCTGTGGCTTCATTGCCGTCGATCATGATTACAGGTTTTTTCATAACTTGCTCCTTTGGAGTTCTGCAAGTGCGTCGCACCTTACAAAATGGGATGTGCTTCCACTTGAGGTTTTTCCGATAAGGGCTTTTGTCTATGTCGTGTAAGTGCGACGCACCCTCAATGCGCAAGTGTATCCCCCGCAGGTGAAACCTGTTAGTTATGAATGACTTAAATCTCCCTGCCTGTTGTCACATATTGGACAAAAATGGTGGAAATAAAGAAACAGGAGCTTGAATGCTCCTGTTTTCGATCTTGTTGTCGTTTTTATGCAAATGGTATTTCTTCAAATTTCATGAAAACCTGCAAACCGTTTCTTTGCGCAACTTTGACCATAAGGTCTGCGCCCTGAGATGCGCCGTTAACTCGTAAAACCGCATCGCATTTTTTCAGAAGTTTTTCCGCGATGGGATGGAAAATTTCATTGAAGGCTTCATCGCCCATTTGTTTCGACCCTGCCAAATGGACCAAGGGAGAGCAAACCATTCCCCCAATACAGGGATATGTCTCCAACCGAAAAATCGGAAGTGCATACGCTTCCATCGCATCGACGTTTGCCTTTATTTTTTCCGGATCGTCTCCCGTCCCTGAACGATAGGGGCCGGCGATGAGGATCATCATTGGCTTAACCAAAATATTTATCCAGATAAGGTTTTGCCAGTAACAATGCCGCCAAAGACTTTGCATCCGGCATTTCTCCACGCCGTGCCATTTCAAAGGCTTCCTTTACCGGCATTTTTTCAACGGATAGAAATTCATCGGCATCTGCCTCCAATGGATTATGCTTCAGATCGGTAGCGATAAATACCTTCATAAGCTCAGTGGAATATCCGGGAGCAAGATAAAATTCGCCGACTTTTTGCAGCGTACCCGCTTCCATGCCAGTCTCTTCACGGATCTCGCGGGCTGCACAATCTTCATAAGGTTCATTGTTGTCTCGTGTTCCTGCGGGGAGTTCCAATAAATCTTCACCCGCTGCATGACGATATTGACGGACAAAGAGTATGTCGCCATCATTATCAATGGGGATGAGAATCACCGAACCGCCGTGTTCAACAATCTCAAGCTTTGTCTCTCGTCCATCAGGGGTCTTGAGGAGATCGCGCCGAATCTTGAAGGCGCGTCCCTGCAGAATGGTTTCAGATTTGATCAATTCAAAGGGCATGATTTTTCCTTTATGAAAGTTGTATTCATGGATTATATGATAAAAGCCCAAGCGCACGCCTGGGCTTTGTTCTTTTTTTATCCAAGGATCACTTACGGGATGCTCAATTGTTGCCCCGCCGATAACGATGAATTCACCGAGATGCCGTTGGCTTGGGCGATCAACGACGGGTCAATATCGCCATAATAACATGCCACACCATAGATCGATTTCAGAGGACGAGTCCACCGTATAAGTATCCGGGTGATTATGCCACACACGACTTCCCGGGAAAGGATTTCCAGTTTGTGGAATTGTCAACACTTTACCGGCGTACAACGTTTGGCTGTCAACGAGTCCGTTTATCGCCAGCAGTTCATCAGGATCCACATTAAAGCGTCGGGCAATGCAATAAGGGAATTCCCCGGTTTGCAATGTGTAAGTTGCCGGTTTTGAACCTGCCGGGATAAGCGTGGCGGTCGGTCCACTAACAGCCAATGTTGCTGTTGGAGTGGCTGTTGGGTTCAATGAAACAAGCGGTGTGGACGTGACGGTCAGATTGCCTTGCGGTGTGAGACCCGCGGGCGTTGCTGTCGCTGTTGCTGGACCTATCGTACCTGCCGCGAATGCGGTTTGAGACGCAAAAACCTCCACCTCGCTCATGCCTGTGGGTTGGCCCAACGCAGTTGCAAATAGACTGTTTTCGGATCGATCGGCGTATTGGTAACCGCGGGTGGTTGGGAATATGCTGTTTTGCATGCGGAAGTTGTAATTGCAACCAGCAACAATGTTGAGGCGATTATCACGCCTCGTTTCATGCTTGCCATAGATGTCTTCTCCTGAATATCGAACAAAGGTTTTAAGGATGGTAGCATAACCGCGCTGAGCGCGTCAAGTTATGGAATGGGATATTGGAGGGATTATGGAAAGCATTGAAATTGGAATAACAGTTGCGAAATTTGTGCATCATATTCGCCTCCCTCCGAAACTTGGGCGTGCACTCGTTCCCAAACATTACATACCCCTTTACGGATTCGCTTATCGACTGCGAAAGCCTGATCGGATAATTTCTCTGCGTGATCCATATTCCCAAGCATGGCATTCGCTTCAATGAACGGCAGCCATTCAAAAGGATCATGGGGCGAGTAACCTTTCATATTCACCTCTTTTTCAATGGCAATAATACTTTCCCAATCTCTTGTTTGTTGAGCAATTTCCGCTTTTGTATAGTAATAACACCGATCATGCTTGGGTTCAGGAAAGAAAGCGGGAATTGAATTTTTTCCTTTTGTAAGAATAAGCGATGGGTTGGAAAGATGGATTGCATCAGTCAGAAAATGTGATTCTCTATCATAGGTTTCAGCATCACCCAGTAATGGGTCAAGGACGCGTAAACAGCCACTGGGCGGCATGAAAATAACAATCGCTTGCGACGTGTTGCCATTGAATATCACCGTACGATAATTAATTTGAATTGTTTGATTTGGTTTCAAAACGGGGAGAATGCCTCCGCCCACTCTCTTTTCGGTATAAAGCATGGCGTATGGTAAGTTGCTTCTTTGATAATCTGGTGCGTACATCCAGTTGATGGGAGCGGTAAAGGAGTTATCTGTTTCGTAGTCAATGGGCATCTGGTTGGTCAATAGGACTGTGTTTGGCTGCATGGCTGGAATGCGCCATGCAAGTTGCCAGTAGATTTCGCCTTGCTTGGACCAGTCACGTCGGAAGATATTGGCGTTAAAGAATTGTTGTCCAATCCCCAAGGCAATGATCAGCGCAATGATATGTACTTTGAAACGGCTTTTACCGAAGAGTAATTCGATCAAGCCTAACATAAATAAACTTCCCCCGATCATCATTGAGATCATGAAACGGTCATAGGATGATTGCAGAGTAAGCGGCAAGCCCGCGGCAAGTGATGGAAGACGCCCAAGCAATAAGCCAAATGTGCCGATGACAACAAATGAGATTCCGAGAGCCTTATTGTCGCCGTTGGTTGGTTGGTAAAGGCGGGAAAAGTAAAGGCTGAGAAGAATAAATGAGATGACGATCAAACCAATGGTCAATAATGAAGCGGGCGCGGTAATGGATTTTGATGTCAATATCAGGATTTGTCCCCAAGTGTAGAATCCCGCTTTCCAGATCGCGTCCATAAAGTCGGATAAAAGACTTGCAAGGGATAGCGATCCTGTTGTTTTTACTTCGTACGAGTTGTAGCCGCCGAACTTATAGTAGTAAACCAGCCAAGCCGCATTGAGGATCCAAATGATGAGATATGGCCACCATTGCTTTAACGTTTGGGTAACGCGTTCATTGAAAGTGCCCTGAAAGAAGATGAACAAAAAGAGAAAGCGCAGCCCCTCGATGCCAAAGAAATATTCGGTGGGGAATATGCCGAGGATTTGGAATAACAAGGCGAATATCAAATAGCGGACGGGTCTGTCCGTTTGTAGAGCCTTGAAGGTGAAACCGAAGGAGATTAGATAAAAGAGAAACGGGATGAGTTCCTGGTTGATGTGGGTAAGCGCGACCCAGTGTTGGCTATAACCAGGAAAGATAAGGATGAAAAGTGCAAGTGTAAGCGCTGTGCCTGGTTTGTCGCGCCAAATCTGTTTGAAAGTCCACCATGCGGTGATGCCGATCAAAAAGCGGATGACCAGCGCAAAGACCTGCCACGCGAGCGGGTTGATGGGAACGATGCTTGTTGTAACAAAAAATATGGGCGCAAGAAATGGACGAAACTGGGCAAAGGCGGGAAAGAACTCTTTGGGACCTAAAAATTTCGCGATCCATGCAAAGGGCCAATCATCCCAATAGAAGCCTGTGAATGGGAGAAGCAAACCATAGGCAAGAACAGTGATAAGAGCAAATACGAGGGGAATACTTTTTTCAGAGAAGCGGAATGATTTCATTTGCGTAATTATAAGAGAAAAGCCGCCTTCTATAATGAGGCGGCTTTTTACTGTATTGTGTGGGAAATAAAATTACGCTCAACAGGGGCGGTACGCAGATCACGCATCACTTGCTGATCGTACCTGCAAAGCGCGGCAGTTCATTGATGCTGGAACGGTTGAGGCGTTCCCTCATTTTGGCAAGGAAGTCGCTCCAATTCCCTATGATCCTGTGAAGTTTCCTGTAGGACGCCCTCATATCCTTCACAGCGCTGGCGGCGTCCGCGATTTCATACCATGCCTTCTGGTATCTTCAACTGGCGTTTAATATCTGTTTGGTTGGATGTTCGCCTTATGCCGCGTTTTACAGATCCGCTTTTCGTCACTTCTTGGGGAATGACTTGCTTCTTCGCAATCTTTGGCTTCTGTTTTCCCGCTGATTTCTTAACAGCCTTGCTTACGGTTGATGACTTTTTTGCCATATCCGTTGCTCCTCAATCCTCTGGTTTGTTACGCACCATGCCAGGATGTATAACATTTAAATTATGCTGGATTGAAATTTTAGAAACGTCGCAAAAGCGACACAAAATTTCCCCGTGAAACGAATCTCATTCTTAGAGAGCAAAGCGAAGCAGAATCCCACCGCAAAGCGGCGGAAACCCCTCGCCATGCTCAGGGTGACATTAATCTTTTTATATTCTGGATGGGTGTAGAGGGAACAAGATCGCACCCGGGCCAGACAGCATCCACGCCCGCCTCTTTCGACCTTTGAACTGCTTTCGTTATATCAGCCTCATTTCCCCGATACAGCGTCGCAACGGGATCGATATTCCCAAACAGCATCGTATCCTTCAACCCCTCCCGCGCCGCGACAAGATCTGTCATTTGATCGACAGACACCGCGTCCGCGCCTGTTTGCGTCAATAAATGTAATGATTTGTCCATATTTCCGCACACCGATAATACACACGGCTTTGGCAACTGCGCGATCAAATCCTTTTCCGTTGGAAACACTAACTGCTCATAATTCGACGGTCCGATGAACCCCGCCGACCCGCCCATATCGTGGATCGTGATAAAGTCCGCGCCCGCGTCGCGATAGGCATATCCGATTTTGGAGAGGAAAGAAGAAAGATGAAAAAGTGCGTTAAGAACTGTATTTGGTTCGCGTTTCATCTCAGCGAATAATCCCCCGGGTTCGACCAAATACAAAAGCAACGTATACGGACCGGGAATCATCCCGCTGACTACAACCTTATTTCCAATATCTTCTTTCAAAAGACGAATTGCATCACCAATAAGGGACAATCGCCCTCTGTTGAGGAAATCCGCGTTCTGGAAATATGCATCACTCAAATATTGGGTTGAAGGAAATAAATATTTTTTGACTTGTGGAAACTGCAATTCCCCGCTCTCATAAAAATTCAACTCCGCCCCCAACGCTTCCGCAGGCGCGCACAAGTCCAATGGCAAAGTCACGGACGGCATCCCCGTCAACTTAAACGTACTCGCCGCCGCCCTCGCCATCTTGTTTGCATCATGATGGACTTCATGCAGCGACAACTCCTTGCTCTCAAGTCCCTCAGATGTAATATGAATCAATCCGCTGAAAGACGGTCGCCCATCAATCTTTTTCCCCGACAACAAATCAAGAATCTCTCCACGCTGACTCATCGCTTGAAAATCTCTAATTCTCCAGTCTCCAATTACCACTTACCAATTACGCCTTCACTGCTTTCACGATCGCCGCGATATGCTCCGGCGTATTCCCGCAACAACCGCCCACCACCTTCGCTCCCAACGCGACATACTTCTTTGCATAATTCGCCGTATCTTCAGGTGTCATATCGTAGATGCCTTGTTCCGTTTCCAGATCCATGTGCGGGATGCCTGCATTTGGCTTCACCCACAGTGGAAAGTTTGGAACGGTCTCTGCGTACTCTTTCACAACCGCTTCCATATTCTCAAGTGTCGTTCCACAATTTGCACCGACAAGTGTTGCACCCATCTTGGAATATTTCTTCATCACATCCTTCGGCTTGACGCCCATCATTGTGCGCGTGCCTCTGTCATAACTAAATGACACCACAATGGGCAGGTCAGTCACGGACTTGGCTCCCTCGAATGCGGCAGTTGTCTCTTCGAACGAGAACATCGTCTCGATCAGCAACAAGTCCACGCCGCCTTCGGCGAGAGCCTTCGCCTGCTCTGCGAACGTTGCCCTCACTTCCTCCTCCTCAAGCGGACCATACGGCTTGAGCAGCGCGCCGACAGGTCCCATTGAGCCAGCGACTAGTCCATTGTTGAGAGAAGCGGCTTTCCGTGCGATCTCTGCCGCGCGCATGTTCACTTCGGGAGTCCGAGCCTGATACTTTGAATCCTTCATCCGCATGCGCGTTCCGCCAAAGGTACAGGTGAGAATAATATCCGAACCCGCTTCGGCAAACGATGATGCAAGTTTCAACAAAGCATCGGGATCATCAATGATGAGATCCTCAGGCGGTTTGCCAGGCTTGAGACCCATCTTTTGCAAATTGGATCCCGTTGCCCCATCGGCAACAGGGATTTCATCTGAGTTCAATCGTTCAAGAAATTTGTTCATCTTATTTCCTCTTGGTGGTTGAGTAGCCGCGAAGCGGCGTATCGAAACCACCACTAACCAAAGAAATTTTGTTACAAGATTTCGTATGCGTACCTGTGGTTTCGATACGGGCGGCACAATCATCCGCCCTACTCAACCACCGAGATTTATTTCGTAAAATTCTTCGCCATCGGGTCCGCTTTACGATTGGGAATCAAATGCGCGATGTGGGGGAATGGCTCGCTCATATGCGGGAAACTCGTCGCAAGCATGAACTGATTCTGAAAATCAGGGTCGGTCGGCAATTCAAATCGTTCCACTTTGCGTGTGACCGCATCGACCTCGTTACGCTTCTCCACATTTAACAACGCGATACGCGCACCATCGCCTGCCGCGTTCCCAACCGCGTACACATTCTCCAGCGCACAATCGGGGATCAACCCGATCAGCATCGCCTTCTCTTTGTCAATGTAGCTTCCAAACCCGCCAGCCAAAATCACCTTATCGGGGTTCTGCAAGCCACTGCGCTTCAACAACGTGCGCGCCGCCGTGAACAATGCCGCCTTTGCCAATTGGATTTGCCTCACATCCTGTTGTGTAATCGGGATGTCCCGTCCAATGGACGTTTCCTCCGCCCAGGCAATGACATACTCCCAACCCTTTTCCCCTTCCCGGACACGCTTCGACTTCTAAGTCTTTTCTGAACTTGCCCCGAGAATCTATGATCTCAGCCCGAAACAATTCTGCCACCGCGTCGATGATGGCGGAACCGCAAATCCCTTTGACCTTGCCTGTGTTCCATTCATCCACCACCAATGACCTTGTATCTCGGCTCAAAAGTCTTCTCGTCAATATGGACTCGTTCCATCGCACCCGGCGCGGCGCGCATCCCATATTCTACGTGTGCGCCTTCCAATGCGGGACCCGTCGGCGTGGAGGTACAAACCAGCCGCTTTCGATTGCCGAGCACAAGCTCCGCATTTGTGCCAACATCGATCAACAACCAATTCTCATCCTGTTTGTGCGGTTCTTCTGCAACGATCATTGCACTGGTATCTGCACCCACAAACGAAGCAATAGTTGGAAGCACATGGATGTTCCCGGATGGATTAATGTGTAATCCCAACTCCCGTGCTTTGATATCCACTGACTTATGAATTGCAGGCACGAACGGAGCCAGCCCTAAATCCTTTGGGGGAAGATTTAATAGAATATGGTGCATGGTCGAATTGCCAACCAAAACCATTTCGAGAATATCATCCGTTTTTATGTCATTGCGAGGGCGTTCATCCTGAGCGGAGCGGAGCGAAGTCGAAGGATCGCCCGAAGCAATCTCATCCTTTTCGTCAGGGGATTGCTTCGCAACTTGCGCTCGCAATGACATATTGGCAGACTTCACCGCCTGTTTCAACAACTTATTCAACGTGGCAATGATTGCCTTGTGCAATTTCTCCAACCCATCTTCATGTTCGATCGTGTACTGAATACGGGACATCACATCCTCGCCATACACGATCTGCGGATTTATTTCGGATTCCGCCGCAAGCAATTCCCCAGTTCTCAAATTACATAAGATACAACGCAACTGTTGTCGAACCAATATCCACCGCCGCGCCGTAACTGTCTTCGTGATATCCGGGCTGAACAGCGATGACTTCTTTGTTATTCCACACGGAAACTGTCACACTCCACTTTCGAGTCGCGTAAAGTTTTTGATAATGTTCGCAAACATTGATAATCAATGGACATCTCGTACCAACGCGGCAGGTTCGCTTCTGTGCCATGCACCAAAGCCATTGAAGTTTCCATTCCCTTTGCCAGCCGTTCCCAATCTGCAATCGGACGTTCCAGCGTAGGTGGACTCATTGAAACAAGATATTTCCGTATCGCAGGCTTGACTTCGATCTCGCGGTTACTCGCGCTCTTGCGGACGATCTGTTTGTTGCCGCGGCTCTCTTCTGGAACATTGATCAGTATATCGCCAAGAACTTTGCATTGACATGATAAACGGACTTGTCCAACTTCCCAACCTTTATCCTTCAACAACTTGGGTCTGCGGGAAAAATAATCAGCTTCTTCTATAGAAACAGGGGAGAGGTTCTCGCGCTTCGAGTCGATGTTGTATTTTTCAAAGCGACCTTCTTCGATCAAAACCATGCACTTGCCGCATGTGGCATTCTCCGCGCAAATGGATTCGATCTCCACGCCCAACTCCCGCGCCGCAGTGCGTACAGATGTGCCTTCATCTATTTGTCCGCGGCGGCCAGAGGGTTGCAGGATGATGTTGTGTTTTTTCATGCTCAGTTTCCCCCTCTCCCTGAGGGAGAGGGCAGGGGGTGAGGGTGAATTCAGCGCGCTGATTCTCTATCCCGACGCGGAACCTCTATTTTGGCGGCATCAGTTTCCAGTTCCGAAAGAAGCGCAGATGCAACCTCTTCGGGCGCGCCGTCGCGTTCGATCCAATCTCCGCGTTTGAATTGCGCAGCATAATCCGAAGTGGAAGTTAATCCCTCTGCCATTGCGTAGGCGTCGATCTTATTTTGAATTTTTTCCGAAAGTTGTTTTTTGATCGTGCGACCATCGCCTTCAACAGTAAATGATTGCGGGATGTGCTTCCAATACATGATGCGATATTTTGCCATAATCACCTTTCGTATCGTTATTGCGACCGACGGATCAAATTATATATAATTTTTGACGATTGTACGGGAGGATGGGAGGAAGGTCAATAGGATGTTGAACGGGCAATATGCTAGAATCAAATAAACTCGGTGGTTGACGTAGCCCGAGGCGATAGCCGATTGCATATCGAAACCACCAATAAGCAATACAACTCTTGATAATCGTTGGTTTCGATACGAGCGAGAACAAACTCGTTCTACTCAACCAACAGAGAATTTTTATTATTATGAATTGTCCAAGTTGCCAAACAGCCAACCCTGAACAAGCAAAATTTTGTATGAACTGTGGGAGGTCTTTGACTGTCGAAAGTGCGGGGGAGAAGTCTTCATTCAATCTGGATCGTTATCTTCCACACGAATTGGTCACGAAACTCGAAGCGGCGCGTGCCCATAACTCGATGGCAGGTGAGCGGCGCGTCATCACGATGTTGTTCTGTGATGTGAAAGGCTCCACTGCCGCGGCTGAAAAAGTGGATCCCGAAATATGGACGGACATTATGAATGGCGTATTCGAATATATGATCCGCCCGATCTATGAATATGAAGGGACGGTGCCGCGGTTGATGGGCGATGCCATCCTTGCATTTTTCGGCGCGCCGATCACACATGAAGACGACCCGCAACGGGCGGTCTTGGCGGGATTGGAAATTCAAGAGGGTATTAAACCCTATGTAGAAGAGATCCGTCTCAAACATGGACTTGAGTTTGGTCTGCGTGTTGGAATTAATACTGGCTTGGTCGTTGTCGGCGAGATCGGCTCGGACTTGCGGATGGAATATACCGCAATCGGTGATGCGATCAATCTCGCGGCGCGCATGGAGCAGACCGCGCAGGTTGGAACGATTCAAATTTCTGATGAAACGTATAAGTTGGTTGCGCCTTTTTTTGATGTCGAATCGTTGGGTGAAGTGGAAGTCAAAGGGAAGTCTGCGCTGATAAAGACGTATCGCGTGTTGGGAGTGAAATCTACGCGCGGAAATTTGCGGGGACTCGAAGGATTATCTTCTCCTCTGGTCGGGAGGGAATCGCAGTTGACTATGCTGAATGCGAGATTGGAGGATTTGAGAATTGGGACAGGATCAGTTGTCGCTGTGGTGGGCGAGGCGGGGTTGGGAAAGTCCACGTTGATTGCTGAATTGAAGAAGTCCGAATTGCAGATTTGTCTGGTTGAGAGGCGATTCGTTATCCTATACGAGTTCGATCAGTTACTATCCGTGGCGGCAGATCATTCGGCAGTCCGTCGAAGCGCATGAAGATGATTCGCCTGCCGAAGTGCGCCATAAGTTGGGATATGTTTGCGAGTGTTGCACGTTGCCTGGCGGCGACATCCCATTTTTGGAGGCGATGCTGGCGGTGGAAAGTGAAGAGAGCGCAAAGGTTGTGATGGGATTTCAAGGCGACGCGCTCAAACAACGCATGGTGGATGCGACGCGTGGATTTATGTGCGGGTTGTCGGTGGAGAGTCCATTGGTGATCGTGTTCGATGACCTGCATTGGGCAGACGAAGCTTCCTTGAATTTGTTGCTCAACGTCGTGGATTTGAATACAGAGCAACCGATTCTTTTCATTTGCATGTCCCGCCCCGATAAGACTGCCGCGAGTTGGGATTCGATCCAAAAGATGAGCGAGAAATTGGGGAATGGTTTTCACTCGATTGACCTTGCGCCGTTGCATGTGGATCAAATGGAAACCTTGTTGAATAATCTGCTGGATGCGAATGAGTTACCCAAATCCATCAGGGATTTGATCGTCGAGCAAGGGAGAAGGCAATCCCTTCTTCATTGAAGAGATCATCCGCTCGTTGATCGAGACAAAACAAATTGTCCACGAAAACAGCCATTGGAAAGCAGTGGGTGACGAGGCGAAGATCTCATTACCGAACACATTGCGCGGTGTGCTCAGCGCGCGCATTGACCGTCTGGCGGAAACGCCTAAACATGTATTGCAAAATGCGGCTGTGATCGGTCGCCTGTTTGATTTGCGTATTCTCAAAAGGTTGACGGGCTTGAACGGCGGGCTTGACCCTCACATCCAATATTTGCAGGAAGTGAGTTTGATCGAGGCTCTCCTTGGAGAATACGCATTCCGCCATGTGCTCATTCAAGAAGCTACCTACGAATCCATTCTTATCAAGAAGCGCACGGAACTCCATCGTCAGATCGGGGAGACGCTCGAAGAGATTCATAAAGACCGAATCGAAGAGTTTGCGCCTCTGCTTGCTTATCATTTTTATAGCGCGGGCGATGAGCGCTCATTGAAATATGACATTATTGCGGGCGAAAAATCCGCACGGTTGTATGCCAATGCCGAAGCCGCAGTCCATTTCAGCCGCGCCTTGGAAGTTGCAAAACGGGTAAACGCCGAAGTGGATCAGATCTCGAACCTGCATATGCAATTGGGATCGGTCCTCGAAT
Organism: uncultured Chloroflexia bacterium; assembly: GCA_963753655.1. Lineage (GTDB taxonomy): Bacteria > Chloroflexota > Anaerolineae > Anaerolineales > Villigracilaceae > Defluviilinea. The sequence continues at coordinate 152,303 of CAVWDB010000011.1, read as the reverse complement.
TGAGCGGAAAATATGAACAAGCCCTGAAGAACTATGAGGAAATGCTGACTCTCGCGACCGAGCGCCATGACGGCGCGATGGAGTTATCCGCGCTGATGGCAAAAGCGACGGTGTATTCCACGTTTACCGAGGCGCATAATCCTGAACTCAGCGAGAAGACCCTGATCCAGGCGCTTGAGGTTTCGCGGGAGATGGGCGATGTCTCCGCGCAGGCGCGCCTGAACTGGAATCTCATGTTGACGTATTTGTTCTCCAAGCGCCTCGACAAGTCCCTGCAATATGGCGAAGCCGCGCTGGCTTTGGCGCGAAAGTCGGATAATTCCGAGTATCTTGCTTTTGTATTGAACGACCTTTGCCGTCTCTACACTTGCAGAGGTGAATTTGAAAAAGCACACAACTCCATTCGTGAAGCGCGTGAACTTTGGAAATCTCTCGATAATCAAGTCATGCTGGCGGATAGTCTTGGCTCAGAGGCAGAGGCTTATTTCAATGCGGGAGAATATCCACAATCATTGGAATGCAGTCAACAAGCCTTGAAGATCAGCGAAGAGATCAATAATCAGTGGGGGCGGGCTTATGATAGTATGCTCATAGCGTTCGTTTATTTTGAAAACGGAGAACTGGGGCGCGGCATTCAACTCGCTCAGCAAAGCGTTCAACTTGCAGACGAGGCGGGTTTGATCGCCAGCAGTATCTGTCTGCGCGCGGAGCTGGCGCTGGTGTACGCTTACTGCGGCGCGCCCGAACAAGCCCATCCGTTAATTGAACAGGCATTGCAGGTTGCCGAACAAAAACAACCCGCATGGAGAACATTTCCGCAGGCGGGCAAGGTGCGAATCCATTTGCTTGAAGGCGAGCTTCATTCAGCCGAACTCACAGCGGGGGATGAGATCATTCAGCCCACGTCCATTCCCTATGCGCGTTACACCATCTTTGTTTGCCTTGCGAATATCGAATTGGCTGCTACACAAAAGAATTATGACAAGGCGATTTATCTCGCTGACGAATTATTGGATACAACTACGCCTCTCACGCGAGTGGATATTCCCGATGTTCTGCGCTGGAAGGGTTTCGCACTGATGGGATTGGATCGTAATGAGGAAGCGCTTCAAACTTTAACCGAAGCCTGCTCGCTGGCAAAAGGAATGGATGCCAAGCCTCAGCTTTGGTCTATCCTAGCGAGCCTGGCGGATGTCAATGCGAAACTTGGAAATCACAAAGAGGCTGAATCGAATCTCGAAGAAGCGCGTACTCTCATTGAACAGATCGCCGAATCCCTGCGCGGGGTGGGACTTGCTGAATCGTTTTTGAATCAACCTCAAGTTAAGAAAACGATGCGTTAACTTTGGAGTCAGGGAGCTTGCTCCCGAAATACGCCAGCAAGCTGGCTGAGTCCAAAATCCAAAGGAGAATGAAAATGTCCATCGAAGAGAACAAATCCATCGTACGTCGTTATCAGGAAATTTACAATAGCAACAATCTGGATGATTTACTTGAGGTTGTCTCTGAGAATTTACTCACCCCGAAGATCATGTCTGGCGTGGAACCTGGATTGGCGGGAGCAAAACAAATCCACGTACAGACGCTGGCAGGCATGCCCGATTGGCACACAGAGATCATTGATATGATCGCTGAAGGTGACAAGGTTGCGGCGCGCGTCAATATGACAGGCACTCATACTGGAGACTTTTTCGGAATCCCCGCGACGGGGAAACGTGTTGAATTCACCGGTATTTACATTGCCCATATCGCAAATGGAAAGATCGTAGAGCATTGGGGTGAAGAAGATGCTGTGAGTTTATTGACGCAACTCGGCGTGATGCCAAAAATCGGCTGACTTTGTTACTGATATGTGGAGTCATCAATATCAGGTCGGAGTCTCGATAGTCATGAGATTGCGAACAAGTTTCTGTTTAGCCTTTATGCGATCACAGCGGAATATCCTCAAATGGAATGTTCCGCTGTGATTGATATTAATTACTCATCCTCTCCTGCCTGATTGCTCAGGTAGTTTTCCAAGCCCATTTGCTCGATCTGCGTGCGTTGTTTCTTTGCCCAGTCGTGATGCCCTTCCTCCATTTTGAGGATGGTAGTCAACAGGTCAGCAGTGGATTGGTCACTGACTTCGCCAGCCAGTTGGATGCCCGCGTTATAGGCTTTGATCGCTCCCAGTTCGGCGTCCTGGTCATTTGTAAGCATCTCACGGATATTTTTGCCGATCTTCATTTCGTTGAGTTTGGAGACCATCGGCAGACCTTCCAGAAACAGGATGCGTTGGATCAACCACTCGGCATGATGCATCTCGTCAATTGCCTGTTTCTCGATGTGTTTGTGGAGTTTTTCATAGCCCCAGCTATCGCACATCTCAGAATGCACCATTAACTGGCTGATAGCGGTCAGTTCGTCTGCCAGAAGTTCGTTCAATACGTTCAAAAGTTTTTCGTTGCCTTTCATGTTTTGCTCCTTATTTTGTTTTGTGTGTCGGATATAGTCTTTTTCAATATGGATGACATCCATATTGCGTGGTTAAAGCCGTCTGCCTGAATAATGGGTAGATTATTGATAATCCTCTTTGAGCGCAGGCAAAAGGGAAGAATGTTACACATTCCAGTATAGATGGGAACGGGAAGACATACAATTGACAAACATCATATTTTGTAAATGGATATGTCCGTTCATTCCCCCGTCCGTTTTAGTCCGCGTGTCCGTTACAAAGTCCGTTTATCCGTTTCCCAATCCGTTACTCAATCCGTTCCCTGCCAGCCACCCTGTTGTCCACGATGACTGGAAATTGAATCCACCCGTGATGCCATCTATATCCAATACTTCACCCGCAAAGAACAGACCATCCACCAAGCGGCTTTGCATTGTCTTGAAATCCACTTCTTTCAAGTTCACACCGCCGCACGTAACGAACTCTTCTTTGAACTGTCCCTTGCCTTGAATTGTAAATTCACCCGCCGTTAATTCCGTTGCAAGCGTTCGCAATTCCGCTTTGGAAACATCGCCCCAATTTTTATCGCCAATAAAATAAGCCAACTGCTTCCACAACCTCACAGGGATCTGCGAGAACGCGGGCGCAGACGCAACCTTCTTGCGCACATTCTCTTTCCAATCCTTGTTGCGTTGTAAAACATCCAGCGCCTTATCGAACGAATAATCATCCAGCCAGTTCACGATCAACTTTGCATGATACTTTTTCTCGTGCAATGCACGCGCACCCCACGCGGAAAGGCGCAACACAGCGGGTCCACTCAAGCCCCAATGGGTGATGAGTAACGCGCCGCGTGTTGTGATCGAATCTATTTTCAGCGATACATTCTCAACCGATACGCCCGATAAACCATCGATCCGTTTATCTTTGATGTTGAACGTAAATAACGAAGGGACAGGCTCTTCAATCGAATGTCCAAGCGATTTGACCATATCGAGAGTTTTACGGTCACTGCCAGTGGCGATCAACAGTTTATTCGTTTGGAGATGAAAAACCTTCGCCTCTTTTCCTAGCTCCAGCCTGAATCCGCCTCTTGAAACTTTTTCAACCCTGAGCAGACTCGTCCTCATTTCAATCTTCACCGCAGCCTTCCGCGCGGATTCCCGCAAGCACTCTGCAATTGTATTCGAATCATCCGTCACAGGGAACATGCGTCCATCGCTCTCGATCTTCAACTTCACCCCACGTGACTCAAACCACTCCACCGTATCCTTTGGCTGAAAGCGACTGAATGCCCCGCGCAACTCATTCCCTCCGCGTGGATAATAGGTGATGAGTTGTGCAGGATCAAAACAAGCATGTGTCACATTACACCGCCCGCCGCCAGAGATGATCACCTTGCCAAGTGTCTGGCTTGCCTTCTCGATGATCAACACATTCAGCTTCGGATTCAACTCTGCGCAACGGATCGCTGCAAAGAATCCAGCGGGTCCGCCGCCTGCAATGATGACATCCCATTCAGTCTTCATTGTGATTGTCGCCCTGATGAGAGATTAAATATAACATCCGCAGAATCTTCAACTCGTCATAATTCAATTCGCCGTTCAACTTATCGAATACGGGTTTGAGGTAGGTTGGGCTGAGTTCGTCGAATGCGGCAAAGGCGGCTCCTTGCTGCTCGGGTGTTGCGGATGTGAGCGATTGCAGATCGTTATTACTGCGTAAGGTGTTGCCTGCAAGTAGATATCTGTTTAAGTGGTCGAGAATTGTGTTTGCTTTGACGCCATGTCTTTCCATTAGTTCCTGAATGGATGTGCCGTTATTGAATTCTTCGGCTATGATGCGTGTGCGCCCGCCGATTTCTCTCTCACCCCTAGCCCCTTTCCCGCTGGAAGAGGAGGATGCAGACGGGCGAGAGCTTTCTTTGAGACCATGTTTCTCACAGTATGACTTCAACACTTCCAAAAACGGTTCGCCATATTTTTCCAACTTCGCCTGCCCCACGCCAGCGATGTTCAATAGGCTCTTGCTCGACTGCGGATAATACGCTGCCATCTCTGTCAAAGTTCTATCCGAAAAGATCACATACGGAGGCACGCCTGCCTCATCCGCCAGCTCTTTTCTTTTTTGACGAAGGATGGCAAACAACGCGCGGTTGTATCTGATCTCTGTTTTCCTGCCTTTTGTGCGGACACGCTCCGCTTCCTGCATGACGCCGAAAATTGTTTCTCTTTTCTTGAGCGACTCCAACGCCTTAGCCGTGAGACTCAAAGTATGGTACTCGCCTTCCTGCTTGAGGTATCCCATGCTCAAAAGCTGACGTGCGATATGCATCCACTGTTTCTTTGTCAACTCCTTGCCGATGCCATATGTTGAAAGTTTATTGTGCTCCCAGCGCAAGACCTTTTCATTTTTGGAGCCGAGCAAAATATCTACAATGTGACCTGCGCCGAATTTCTCATCCGCGCGTTTGACACAGGAGAGGAATTTTTGGGCGTAGAGAGTGATGTCCGCGAGGGGGGTGGGGGCGGAGGTACAGTTGTCGCAGTTGGAGCAGTTATCGGCTTGGTATGATTCGCCAAAATAGTTGAGCAGAGGCTTACGGCGGCAGGTCCGTTCATCCTCAGCGTAGCGGACAATTGCATCCAAATGTTGTATCGCAACACGTTTTTCGTTGCCGTTCTTTTGGTCGATGAAGTAGTTCAATTTGCCGACATCCGCGTAACTATAAAACAGTGTGCAATGCGCAGGCAGACCGTCGCGTCCCGCACGTCCGATCTCCTGATAATAGCCCTCGATACTTTTGGGGAGATCGAAGTGAATGACGAAGCGCACGTTGGGCTTGTTGATGCCCATACCAAAGGCGATGGTGGCAACGATGATCTGCGCATCGTCGCGGATGAAGGCTTCCTGATTTTTGCGGCGTTCTGAATCTTCAAGCCCTGCATGATACGGGCGGACGGAATACCCCCGCATTTTGAGATACGCGGCAAGTTCATCCACCTGACGGCGCGAGAAACAATAGATGATGCCCGATTGATCCTTGTGGCGTTCGAGCATGTCGATGGTTTGTTGATAGGCATCGCCTTTACGGACGACTTCGATATAAAGATTTTCGCGATTGAAACTGGCGATGAATTCGTTCGTGGTGGAAAACTTGAGCGTGGTGCGAATGTCCTGCCGCACGCGGGATGTGGCGGTGGCAGTCAGCGCGAGACAAACCGCGTTGGGAAATCGTTTGCGCACTTCCACGATCTGACGGTATTCAGGGCGGAAGTCGTGTCCCCATTCGGAGATGCAGTGCGCTTCATCTATGGTGATGCAATCCACCTGAACAGAATCGAGAAGCGAGAGGATGCGTCCTGTGAGAAGTGTTTCGGGTGCAACGTAAAGCAGTTTCACTTCGCCGTTGCGAACGTATTCCATGTTCTCCTGGTATTCCTGCGGCGAGAGTGTGCTGTTGAGAAAAAGCGATGGCACGCCATATGCACGCAGTTGCTCGACTTGATCCTTCATCAACGCAATGAGCGGAGAAACGACAACGGTAAGTCCTTCAAATAGAAGCGATGGGATTTGGTAGCACAGCGACTTGCCTCCGCCTGTGGGCATGACAGCCAGTGTATCACTGGCGCGCTAAAACGTTTTCGATCACTTCTTGTTGAAGAGGGCGAAAGGTATCGTAGCCGAAGGTCTCTTTGAGGATGGATGCGTGGGAAGACATGAGCGATAGTATAACAAAACAGAATCGCCCTGATGAATTTTATCGAGGCGATTAAGTGGCTCACTGTGAGGTAAGGAATTTGTTTCGAATTGTTGTATATCTTACCCGCAAATTATTGTATCTCATCTTTTACTTATACTAAAAGTCTATCATAGAATGATATTGTTGGCAATAAAGTGACTCTGGCACGGGATAAACTCAGGGATTGGTCATAGTGCGGACAAGAAGATGCCCAGCATGGCAACATCCTGAGAGTAATTGTTCATGGGTTTCGAAACTTAAGACAAGCTGACCAATCGCCAGACTTTGAAATATCATTTGAATTCAATGGACGATAAATCAAGTTGAAGCAGTTCCAGATTCGGCGTGTGCAGAAGATAATAACGCCAGCATTACTGGCGTTAAAACATGAGGACTTTATCAGAATTAAAGGAGTTGAAATATGAATTCTAAAATCACAACTTTGTTTTTGGATATAGGAGGGGTCTTGCTTACAAATGGCTGGGATCACAACGTACGAATGCACGCCGCCGAAAAATTTGGTCTCGATTATGAAGAGATGAATGAGCGCCACCATCTGACTTTTGACACGTACGAGGAGGGCAAGCTTAGCCTGGACAGGTATCTCGACCGGGTGGTTTTTTATCAGGCACGCTCGTTCTCGCAGGAAGAATTCGAGAAGTTCATGTATGCCCAATCCAGCCCGTATCCAGATATGATCGAACTGGTACGCGGACTCAAGACTCAATACAATCTTCAAGTCGTGGCTGTCAGCAATGAAGGCCGTGAACTTACTGAATTTCGCGTTCAACAATTTGGATTGGGAACCTTTATGGATTTCTTTGTTTCATCCTGTTTTGTTCATTACCGCAAGCCAGATGAAGATATTTACAGAATTGCCCTGGATATCTCTCAGGTGCAACCGGAACAGGTGGTGTATATTGATGATCGAGAAATGTTTGTTGAGGTGGCACGGGGACTGGGGATCACTGGCATTACCCATACCAGCTACAATGCGACGCGGAAGTCACTGGAAGAATTGGGCATCGCTTTAGCCCAATGAGATGTATGATCAAATGATTTTAGGACATTGCTTTACGAAAGGAGATCTAAAATGCAAATTGGTATGATTGGATTAGGTCGTATGGGGGCTAACATGGTGCAGCGCCTGATGAAGGATGGTCACGAATGTGTAGTCTTTGACATGAATGCAGACACGATTGCAAAACTCACGGCACAAGGCGCAATCGGTGCAGATTCGCTCGGAGACTTTGTCTCACGGCTGTCCAAGCCGCGCGCGGTCTGGCTCATGGTGCCTGCCGCCGTAGTGGATCAGGAATTGGCGACGCTTGCTCCATTGGTCGAAGCAGGAGATATTATTATCGATGGAGGAAACTCCTTTTATCGTGACGATATTCGGCGCGGTGCCGAATTGAAGCAGCGAGGAATCCACTACATAGATGTTGGAACAAGCGGCGGGGTAGCTGGACGCGAGCGTGGTTACTGCTTGATGATCGGCGGCGAACCAGATGTCGTGAGTCATCTTCATCCGATCTTTTCCAGCCTTGCTCCTGGCATTGAAGCTGCACCCCGCACGCCCGGCCGGGATAAGAACGATGGAACGGCCGAACAAGGCTTCCTACATTGTGGACCACAGGGAGCCGGTCATTTCGTCAAGATGGTTCATAACGGTATCGAATATGGCATTATGGCAGCTTATTCTGAAGGGTTAAACATCCTGTACAACGCCAACGCCGGCAAACAACCACGTGCCACAGATGCCGAAACAACACCCATGCAGAACCCGGAGTATTACCAGTATGAGCTGAACTTGCCCGAAATTGCAGAGGTCTGGAGGCGGGGAAGCGTAATTGGCTCGTGGTTGTTGGACCTCACTGCCATCGCGCTCCTTGAGGATCCTAACCTGAAAGACTTTGAAGGTCGTGTTTCGGATTCTGGAGAGGGGCGCTGGACCATCGCGGCCGCAATTGATGAGACAGTGCCAGTACCGGTTATCAGCGCGGCACTCTACGGACGTTTTGCGTCACGCGGTGAATCTGATTACGCCGACCGGCTTCTCTCGGCAATGAGAAAGCAGTTTGGCGGGCATGACGAAAAGAAGATAAAAGGAGGAAACTAAGATGGCAAAGGCTATTGGCAGGGGAACACAGTCCGATGCGCTGGTGCTTTTCGGTGTAACCGGTGACCTTGCGCACAAGATGATCTTCCCTGCACTATATGCAATGACAAAACGGAATGCGTTGAATGTTCCGGTGATTGGGGTTGCCTTTCCAAAGTGGAGTTTGAAACAATTACATGCGCGCGTCAAGGACAGCCTCCAGCAATCTGGCGGGATCGATGACAAGAAAGCCTTCAACCATCTTCTTTCATTGCTTAAATATGTGAGCGGTGACTATAATAATGCGGATACGTTTGCTGCTATAAAAAAAGCGCTGGCTGATGCCAGTCGTCCAGCACACTATCTTGCGATCCCGCCTTCGCTCTTTGCAACAGTCATTCAAGGGCTTGGCTCTGCTGGTTTGGCTGAGCGTGCACGCGTTATTGTTGAAAAACCTTTCGGACGTGACCTGGCTTCTGCACGGAAACTTAACCGTATTGCGCACTCGGTATTCCCCGAAGATTCTATCTTCCGCATCGACCACTTCCTTGGGAAAGAAGCGATCATGAATATCCTTTATTTCCGCTTCGCCAATTCTTTTCTCGAACCGATCTGGAATCGAAACTACATAGCCAACGTGCAAATAACGCTATCTGAAAAATTTGGTGTGGGGAAGCGCGGCTCGTTTTATGAGACGGCGGGCTGTTTACGCGATGTTATACAAAATCATCTCTTCCAGGTGGTCGCGCTTCTTGCCATGGAGCCACCGGCTTATCGGGATTTTGGAGCAGTGCATAGCGAGAAAGCCAAGGTATTCCAGGCGATGCGTCATTTGCAGTCTGAGGATCTGGTGCGAGGTCAATATGCTGGTTATCGAAAAGAGGCAGATGTGGCGAAGAACTCTGATGTTGAGACATTCTGCGCCCTGCGACTTTTTATTGACTCATGGCGTTGGGAGGGTGTGCCCTGGTATATCCGTTCCGGCAAATGCCTGGCGGAGACGATGGCGGAAGTTCTGGTTGAGTTGAAGCCGCCTCCACAGTCCCTTTTCGCCGACTCAGCGCCCGTGGATGGTCGGGCTAACTATCTGCGTTTTCGCCTCTCCCCAAGTTCTGCTGTTGCCCTGGCCGCTCGCGTCAAGAGCAAAGGGAAAGAGTTTATCGGTGAACAACGGGAACTCTATCTGCTTGAGGAGGAGCCTGGAGAGGAAGCGCCTTACGAACGGCTTTTGGGAGATGCCATGGCTGGCGACGGAGCGCTCTTCACCCGTGAGGATGCAGTTGAAGCTGCCTGGGAAGTAGTTGACCCTGTTCTGAAGAAGCATCCCCGTGCGCTTCCTTATAAGCGCGGCAGTTGGGGACCGAAGCAGGCTGATGCACTCATCGCGGCGGATACTAGCTGGCATAATCCTTTATTGAAACAAGAAAAAATATGATGTAAATAATGGAAGCTAAGGACGGGATGTAGGGGAGCTGGTATGTCCATCACGGATATGAAATAAAACAATGTTGTCCTGACAGGGTGTATCAGGACAACATTGTTATTTGGGTGATTAACACCATCTCAGGTGGAGTTTTCCAACGTCGATTGTGAAAGATACTTACTCCCACTTTGTGTGAAAGACTCCCTCTTTAATCCACGCGGCGATAGATGTGTGCGCCAAAAAAATCACATTGTGCCTGGATAAGATTCGCGGGTAATCGCTCTGACCGATACGCGTCGAAATGAGCCAGCGAAAGGGAGGCTGCCATCATGAGAATTCCCAGGTCAATGGCAGTTTTCACTATATTCACCATGCAGTGTGGTGCGTCCAGAGTATGAACGCAAACTCAAATGCTCGATTGAGTATAGATCTCATATCGTCCCGGCGCAAAAGGAATGTGCGCCAGAACGCGCAGTATCTCGATGGGGGAGTTGGTTGTATTCTCCAGATTGTCTCTTCTATTCCGAATCCCCACTTCAGGCTGAACCTGCCAACTACTCTGTCAGATCAAACCTGATCCAACTTCCCCGCGAAGTTCGAGTCGATTTTCTTCTACGAAGGTGACAAAACTCAACTTGACTTTCTTGTGAACATCATTATAATGTAAAAGTAGGCGAACGTTCGCCCGAACGTTCGCCTAAATCGGAGACCATGAACAACAACAGGCGCGTTACTCTAAAACAAGTTGCTCAGGCAGCTGGAGTGAGTTATCAGACTGTTTCAAAAGTGCTGAACCAACAAATGCAGGTTTCTGGCGAGACTGAAGATCGCATTTGGGAGGCGGTTCGTTCACTTGGTTATCACCCAAACTATACGGCGCGCAGCTTGCGCACACAACGGTCTTTTACAATCGGGTATTCCTGGCCTCCGTCTCTACCTGAACAGGAAAATCTCATTCTGGATCAGTTCCTACAGAATATGTTTGCAGCTGCGGAAGATCGGGGATATTACCTACTGTGCTTCCCATATCATGCTGATGTAGAAAAGCATCTTGCCACCTATAGCGAGTTAATCGAATCGCGCCGCGTGGATGGATTTATCCTATCGAATATTGAATATAACGATCCCCGCGTGCTCTTCCTGCTTGAAAAAAAATTTCCCTTTGTCACGTTTGGACGATCCAACCCGGAACTGGTTTTTCCGTGGATTGATGTAGATGGTGGTATGGGAATCCGCCAAGCGATGTTGCATATTGTGGAACAGGGGCACCGCAAGATTGGAGCGTTGGCATGGCCCCTTGATTCCCGTGTGGGAAACAACCGTATGGAAGGTTATTTTTCCGTCTTGCAAGAATCGGGTATTTTGCTGGAAGAAGCTTGGGTCAAACGCGGTGAGGGTGTCTTTGATTTTGGTTATAGAGCGACATTGGAAATTCTTGACCTTCCAGTGGCAAGGCGTCCAACTGCCATGATTGCCTTGAACGATATGATGGCAATCGGCGCCCTGCAGGCTGCCAGGGATAGGGGGTTACAAGTAGGGAAAGAGTTTGCAGTATCGGGGTTCGATGACGCCCCGATGGTGCAATATACCTTTCCACCATTGACTACTGTACGCCAGCCCATTGCTGAGATCGGTCAACGGATCATTTCCATGTTGTTGGAGCGCATTAATGATGAAGATTCGCTTGTTTCAAAATCTGAACTGATTGCACCGCAATTGATTATCCGTGGTTCAACTTTGATGGTTGACCCAAATGAAAATATCCCAAAAAGGATCGGATAGCAATGATTTCTCTTTGCGTGAATAGCCAGATTGGAGGTGATGTCAAAAGATCAACGAATTAAGAATTGGAGCAACACCATCATTTGCAAGAAATGAAAAGGAACCGCCAGCGTCCTGGAAAACAGCAGCGGCTCCAAGTGCGAGGCATTCTATATCTGCCTCTCCGTATAAGTATAACACTGCCGATATTCCAGAATTCGGCGAATTTTCAACCTATCTGGAGGAGAAAATGAAAAAGATTTACCTAGTTCTTTCAGTGCTGTTAGTTGCCGGGATGGTGCTGGCAGCATGCGGGCCACAGGCAACTGCAACACCAGTGGCTACTGAAGCGCCAGTGGTTACTGAAGCGCCCGAAGAAGGTGCCACCATTGTGTTTTCCGGCTGGGGTGATGAGACTGAACAGCAGATCTACCGCGACTCGATAGTCCGCTTCAACGCGCTCTATCCAGACGTGATTGTGGATTACCAGCCGATCCCGGCTGACTTCCAGACGAAACTAAAGGCGGCCATGGCCGGTGGCACCGCCCCCGATGTGTTCTACGTCGATGATCAATTGATGACAGCCTTTGGTTCGACCGGCCAGCTACTGCCCTTGGATGACTCCATGCAGGAGGCTGGTGTCAGCCGCAATGACTTCATCCCTGCGTTGCTGTCGATCTTCACGCTCGACGGTAAAACCTATGCCCTGCCTAAGGACTGGGGCACGCTGGGCCTGGTATATCTGCCTGAAGCCTTCACAGATGCAGGGATTGACGAACCAACTGCCGATTGGACATGGGACGACCTGAAAGCAGCCGCAGAAGCTATTGACGCCAAGGGCACCTATGCAGGCTTTTGCCAGGGTGCCGACTGGGCGCGCTTTGCCCCATTCGCATTCGGTAACGGTGGTTCTTTCACCAGTGATGATTTCAAGACTGCTACAGTCGATACGCCTGAAGTGAAAGATGCTGCCACTTTCGTTGCCGACCTGCATGAAAGCGGAGCGTTGCAAACCGCTGCCGATATGGGTGCAGGCTGGTGCGGTGAAGCCATCGGCAAGAAACTCGCGGGCATGACCTACGAGGGAGGCTGGATGGTCAACTTCATGCGCCAGAACTATGCCGACGTGGAGTGGAAAGCTGTGCCACTGCCCACTGGCTCCCAAGGCAAGGCTGACGTCATCTTCACCAATGGCATCGGTGTTAACGCCGCGACAAAGTTCCCCAAGGCGGCTGCCGCTCTCGCCATTTTCCTGACAGGCCGGGAGAACCAGGGTGAGATCGTTAAAACGGGCTTCGCCTACAGTACACACCCCGACCAGATCGATCTTGTTGTCGACCCGAACGACGCGGCCATCGCGCAGGGCGGCACATTCGACCTAACACGGGTAGCCTATTGGGGGCCTAACACCGGCAAGGTCAATGATGCGGTGAGCAAGGCGTTCGAACGCATCTTCCTCGGTGATCAGACCGTGGACGAAGCCTTTGCCCAAGCGCAAGAGGAAATTCAGGCGGCGCTGGACGGCCAATAAAATTTCGTGATTCACTCCTTATTCCATCCCCTTCGGACCTGTTCGAAGGGGATGGAAATAATCGGTTGCTGTCTGTGCCAAATGATGGAGGAGGCATTTTATGACAACGAGTACACCGCCCCGCCGCGGCTTTTTCAACAATGCCCGCGTCCGCGATGAAGCTTTAACAGCCTATCTCTTCATATCGCCCTATTTGCTGGTGACGCTGATCTTCACCGTAGGCGTAATCCTGTTTGCAGTCTACATCAGTTTCCACCAGTTCAATCTTTATACCTGGCCGCCAGAATGGGTCGGGCTTGACAATTACGTCAGGGCTCTTTCACTCAAAGGGGATTTCGTTCGCTCGCTGGTCAACGTGATCTGGTATGTGATCATTGTTGTTCCGACGCAAACGGCGCTGGCCCTTGCACTGGCCACCCTGATCAACGTCAAGGTGAGCGGCAGTCAGGTTTTTCGCACATTGTTTTACGCGCCCAGCGTCACCTCTTCAGTGGTCATCAGCATGATCTTCTGGTGGATGTACCTCAAGACTGGCTACATCAATTTTGGCCTGACCAAGCTGTGGGCTGTATTTGGCGCGGAGTGGCAAACCATCGAATGGTTGAACAACCCGGCAGGACTGTTTCAAATGATCGCGACTGCGTTGGGTGGCAACATTCCTGCGTCGCTGTGGTATTTGCGCGGGCCGAGCGTCACCTGGATGGCCATCATGTTTCAGAGCATCTTTACCACCGCACCCACCTTCATGATCATGTTCCTGGCCGCCTTACAGGAAATTCCGCCCGCGTTGTACGAGGCTGCCGAAATTGACGGCGCGAACAAATGGCAACAGTTTCGGAAGATCACTGTACCCATGTTGCGCCCCATCATCCTGCTGATCGTAGTGCTGGGCACGATTGGAACGTGGCAGGTGTTCGATACGGTAAAAATCCTCACCTCCGGTGGCCCTCTCGACACTACCCTCGTGCCGGTATATCTGATTTACACCGAAGCCCTGGGGACGAACGGACCGCCAACCGTAGGCTACGCCAGCGCGATGGCTTTCCTGCTGGCTCTCATCATCTTCGTCTTTACCTTCATTCAGCGCCGCTTTATCGAGAGCGGGACTGAGTCCTACTGATCGGAGGATGCATGGCAACTCTGGCTCGACCCGCCCAGCGCACCATCTACCCATCGTCTAGGCCATTTACTCAACGACTTGGCCGGGTCTTTATCTATGCCCTGCTCGTCACTATTGGACTGGTCTTATTCACGCCCTTCATTCTGGCATTCCTGGGCACGTTCAAGACCGACTTTGAAATCATCGCCTGGCCGCCCACGTTCTTCCCGACCATCTGGCGGGTGGAGAACTGGCCCCGCCTTTGGAACACGGATGTTGGCGGTCTGCCGCGTCCCGCTGGTACATCCTCGCTCGGTCTATCGGCGGGCTTGTTTGTCTTCTTCGTCGTGTTCCTGCTTTTCGGCCTGAGCAGTGAGGAAGTGAAGAAGAAGGGCTTTCCACGCGCAATCGGGCTGCCTCTCTCGTTGGCACTGGCACTGGTGGCCGGACTGGGCAGCTCAGTGTACCTGCGTATGCGTTTGGGCGAAAATGCCGACCCGATACTGCTGTGGACCGTTAGTATCGCCGTGACGATCTTCGCTTTGATTGGCGTTGGCATCCTCTCGATGTCGAAGCCTGATTGGAAGCGCGTGGTACTGGCAATGGCCGGTGCCCTGGTGCTCGGCTTGGTGGCGACCTTGACATTCGAACAACTTGCCGTTTTGGCTGGCGGCGGGCGCTTTGTGCGCTGGCTGTTCAACACGGCCCTGCTCTCGGTCATCCGTGCTTTCGTCATGGTCATCTTCTGTTCAATGGCGGCTTATGCCTTTGCGCGCATGCGCTTCCCTGGCAAAAGCCTGATCTTCAACTTCATGCTGGCCTCCATGATGATCCCCGGCGCAGTAACGCTCATCCCAACGTACGTGTTGATTGCTAAGTTGGGATGGGTGAATACAGCCTATGCACTTATCTTCCCAAGTATAACCAACGCCTTCGGAATCTTCATGCTCACGCAGTTTCTTAAGTCCGTACCCCGCGAATTAGAGGAGGCCGCCTTCATTGACGGCGCATCCTATTTTCAGATTTACAAAGATGTGGTATTGCCATTGGCCCGACCGGCTTTGCTCACGCTGTTCATCCTGCAATTTCAGGGAATGTGGAACGATTTCCTTCCGCCCCTCTTGTACCTGAACACGCCCGATATGTGGGTGATGAATGTGGCTCTGAGCGTCTTCCAACAACAATATAAAGCGCAGTGGAATCTCACTCTCGTCGGTGCGATGATCAACGCTGTGGTGCCGCTGACCATGTTCTTCTTCTTCAGCCGGTACTACATCCAAGGCGTCAGCTATGAGGGTATCAAGGGCTAGTAACAGTCAATGGATTACCATGCACCCACCAGCACCCCTGAACATGAGCATGTGATGCGTAACCCGGGGCTTGCCCAGCCGCGAGATGTAATCCAGCAACTCCGCTGCGGCGAGATTCGGCAGGAACGCCCATCCGCGCCCGACACGATGTTCACGACCACTGGGCAAAAGTTATATGTTATCGGCGATATCGATGGCCGCTTTTGCCCACGCAGCAATCCTTATGACCTGCACACCTTTGGCAAGCCACAGGAAGGCGATCCGCTCGCGAACCGTCTGCAGGGTGTGTGGGCACAGGCTGTGAAGGCGCTGAATGGATACACTTTTGTCATCGAGAGTGGCGGCATCAGTTGGCCGCTGGTTGATGCCGAACGCTTTGTTTGCGGCTCACCTTTCCGGTCCGACCCCACTGACTGTCACCTACCAAACCTCGAATGGCAGCGAGCTATCAGCGGCAGTGGCTGCAGGTGAGAGTCTGCAATGGTGAAAGCACTCTCAGTGACCGCCCACGCGTTCCGCCTATGGTGGCAGGAGATTTACCTGCTTATCTTTTACAATTTGGTTTGGCTATCCTGCCAGGTGTTAATCGTGCCCGGCCCAGCTGCCACTGCCGCGATGTACGTCATTGCGCGGCAGTTAGCCGATGGCGAAGTCATCGAACTGCGCCACGGCTTGAAAGCCCTGCGCCGCATGTTCCCCCAAGCTTGGGTCTGGGGAGGCATCAATCTATTGATCGCCGGTGTACTGACTGGCAACTTCTGGCTCTATCAATCAGCCACGGGCTGGCTCTGGATGGTACTTCGGCTGGTTTGGGGCGTAATTGCGTTAGGCTGGTTCGCTGTAAATTTATTTTACTGGCCGTTCTGGCTGGCCCAAGATCAACACTCGATGAAACTTACTTTTCGCAACAGCTTTTTGTTCCTGCTCAAGCAACCCGGTTTGGCTCTTACCCTCATGTTGATCAGTGCTCTCCTCATCGTCATAAGTGTGCTCACCACCTTGCCCCTCGCAGCGGTATTGATGGCCTGGCTGGCGTTGATTGGCGTACTGGCCGTGAAGGAAGAGCTACATCCTCACGATGAAAATGACACGATCGTCATCGAATTAATCCAATAGGTGTATTCGTCTCATGAAACTACAACGTCGTCCTGCCAGCCCTATTTTGCTTCCCGACCCCAGTTCGGATTGGGAGTTGTACAATGTTTTCAATCCTTCGGTCGTTTATTATAACGGACTCTTTCATATGCACTATGGTGCGCAGGGATTGGCTTGGATAAGCCGTATCGGATATGCGGCGAGTTTGAATGGGATCCACTGGAATTGCTTGCGTCGTCGAGGATCCGCGCGTGACCATGCTCGAAGGACATTTTTACATGTGCCACACGGCTTACGGGAACGAGTTTATCGGCAAAGGTGAGTTAACCCATGAAGGTGGAGGTGTGATGCCGATGATCGCTGTCAGTGACAACCTTATCACGTGGGGGCCGCTCAGCCAAATCGTGCGAGGAGAAGACAACAAAGACCTTGTACTCTTTCCACGTCATAAAGAAACTATCTTCACATCGGTAATGGTTAGATTTCCACACGGGGAGCCTTTAGTTGCATTTGCCATGGCTGGTGTTTGGAGCAAGTCTTCCGGCGTTGACGGCATGTTTGTGTGTGAAAGATGTGGTGGATCGGACCAACAAAACCAGTTTGCCGGAAGCCTGAGGGATAAACTTGGAAATATGTTATTACATTTTGGAAGGATGGATTGGTGATGAGTGAGAATTGGTTGGTAGTTGAGGATGCATTCCCTCTGAAGAAATTGCATCATAGTGAGACTATTTTTACGTTGGGTAATGGCTATTTGGGCACTCGGGGAGCGTTCGAGGAGAAGTTCCCTGGCGAGATGCGCGCCACTTTTTTACATGGCGTTTTTGATGATGTGCCTGTTGTATTTACCGAGTTAGCCAATGCTCCCGACTGGCTTGAAATGGAGATCATTCTCGCCGGCGAACGTTTCACACTCGATCAGGGAGAAGTGCTTGCCTTTAATCGTACCCTAAATTTGAAAAACGCTACGTTGAAACGCGACCTCCGCTGGCGCAGCCCCGGCGGTCGGATCACACATCTTATCCTTGAACGGTTTGCGAGTTTGGCAAACGAACATCTTTGCGCGGTCGAGGTGAAGATCACGCCGGAAAATTATTCAGGTCGAGTCGAAGTCCGTGCAGGGATTAACGGTGAGATGGATAATCTCAGCTTCAAACATTGGGATTGGCTCGATCAAGGTCTGCGCGGACAGGAAGCCTGGCTGCGTTGCGAGACCCGCACGACGAAGATCGAACTTGCGGTGGCGATAAATCTTTCCATGACGGTGGCAGACCAAAAATCCAGAGTGATGCGCTGGGATGTCCATAATCATCCCATGTTGGTCGCGTTCACGGAGATGAAGTCTGGTGAGACGGCAACCGCTGTCAAGTGGATCACGCAGTATACAAGTCGCGATGTGAAAAATCCCGTGAAAAGCGCACGGACCACTTTGAAGAATGTCGCGTGTCGGGAATGGACACAGGTCTGGGATGAACATTGCCAGGCGTGGAAATCGGAGTGGGAT
Source organism: uncultured Chloroflexia bacterium (assembly GCA_963753655.1). Taxonomy (GTDB): domain Bacteria; phylum Chloroflexota; class Anaerolineae; order Anaerolineales; family Villigracilaceae; genus Defluviilinea. The sequence goes on along the minus strand of CAVWDB010000011.1, from coordinate 134,306 downwards.
CGTTGCGATATGGTGATCGAAGGCGATGAAGAAGCGCAGCTGGCAGTGCGTTTCAATTTGTTCCAGTTGTTGATCGCCGCGCCGCGCCATGATGAACGCGTCAATTTAGGTGCAAAGACTTTAAGCGGCTATGGTTATCGTGGACATTCGTTTTGGGATACCGAAATTTTCATGCTTCCATTCTTTACCTATACACGCCCGGAGATTGCGCGTTTGCTGCTCTCGTATCGTTGGCATAATTTGGACGGCGCCAAAGCCAAAGCAGCTGCCAACAAATTCAGTGGTGCCCAGTATCCCTGGGAAAGCGCGGGGACGGGCGAAGAAGTCACGCCGACCTGGGTGCCGGACCCCAATAATCGAACGAAACTCATCCGCATTTGGACGGGCGATATTGAGATCCATATCTCGGCAGATGTGGCGTATGCCATCTGGCAATATTGGCAGGCAACTGGCGACGAATCGTTTTTACTGGAGCGCGGTGCAGATGTGATTTTGGAGACCGCCCGTTTCTGGAGCAGTCGCGTCGAATGGAATGAAGAATTGCAGAGATATGAGATCAATGATGTTGTTGGTCCAGATGAGTACCATGACCACGTGGATAATAACGTATACACCAACGCGTTCGCGCGCTGGAATCTACAGACAGCGTTGGAGTTGAAGAATTGGCTTGAGAAAGATCATCCGGCGGGGTGGAGAAAGATCAACCGCCGCGTGCATTTGACCTCGAGGGAATTGAAACTATGGCAGTTTGTGATCGACCATATTTATTTGCCGTTCAACTCGCAGACAAAACTGGTCGAGCAGTTCGAGGGATATTTCCAACGCGTAAACATAAACCTGGGGGAGCAGGAACCGCGCACTGAATCGATGCAGGCGATCCTGGGGATCGAGGGTGTGAATGATACGCAGGTGATCAAACAGCCGGATGTGTTGATGCTGATGTACCTCCTGCCTGATCTTTATGATTCTGAAACGATCAAAGCCAATTATGCCTATTACACGGCGCGTACTGATCATACGTTTGGCTCATCATTGGGACCGTCCATTCAGGCGATCATGGCATGCAGAGTGGATGACCCCGATGCGTATGAGCATTTCATGCGTGCAGCACGGGCGGACCTATTCGATGTGCGCAACAACGCGGGAGACGGAATCCACGGCGCGTCAGCAGGTGGATTGTGGCAGGCGGTGATTTTTGGTTTTGCCGGTCTTGAGAGGACCGCCGATGGCTGGAAGACCAATCCACATTTGCCGGAAGGCTGGAAGCGCGTGGCGTTCAAGATTGTCGATCAAGGTGAAGAACGTAGCTTCGATGTGAAGAGAGAAGCGTGATGCCTATTCGTGGATTTATTTTTGACCTGGATGGAGTCCTGACCGATACTGCGGAATATCATTATCGCGGTTGGAAACATTTAGCAGATGAAGAAGGGATTCCATTCACACGAGAGGATAATGAACATCTACGCGGCATTCCACGCCGCGAGTCGTTGATGCTGATCCTGAAAGGACGGACCTACCCTGAAGAAAAAATTCAGGAGATGATGGAACGTAAGAATAATTACTATCTTGGGTTCATTCGTGAGGTCAGTCCAAAGGATCTACTGCCCGGTGCACGCGAATTGCTCGAAGAGATTAGACACGCCGGGTTGAAGTCCGCGCTGGGCTCTGCCAGTAAAAACGCGCGTGATGTTGTCCATCGTTTAGGTATTGCGGATCTGCTGGATGCGATCTCCGATGGTAGCAGTGTGGAACGACAGAAGCCTGCGCCTGATCTTTTTCTCCATGCTGCGATGCAGTTGAATTTGAATCCCGCTGAATGTGTAGTGGTGGAAGATGCTGCGGCTGGGATCGAAGCTGCGCGTGTGGGTGGCTTCCATACGGTGGGCTTGGGTCCGCGCGAACGGGTTGGAGGCGGAGATGTGATCCTCAATTCACTAAATGGAGTAAAGCTTTCCACGATTTTGAAGTTGATTGAGAAATAACGAAATAAGTTGTCTGTTTGTCAATTCCTCGAAGATGAACAATTTATCTTTTGCCATATTGAGTCGAAAAGGTCATCAAGAATATGTTGTCATATATACGGACATTCCAACAGGTCGTTGCCCATGCATGATAAGCGTTTCGCATATGCGTTTCATGGCAATGGACATACCCCGCATGTCGAGGTGTCCAGCATAATAACCAGCAATCGCATACGGATTGATAGATGCATACATATTCGTTTAGTCTGACATTTGCGTTGTCCCGGATTCAGTGAATACCTTGCTCCGGAATACGCGTCAATCAGATCAGTTCCTGATAAGTATTTTCTTGATAGCAGGGACAGAAATACCGGCTTGGTCCACCAAGGGGCCAAATTCATTCACAATCTGTACCATCTCATCAGGTACTCGTGAAACATAGTAGACCAACCCGCTTCTCCCAATTTGGAATTCAGTAAGGCGCGCATCATTGCCATTTGTGGGAAGCGCGGAATGAAACGGATGGCGTCTTCGGAGATGGAGACAATCTTATATCCCAATGTGCAGAGAACTTGGTGTGCCTTATGCCGCGCATCAATAATCCGCTGTTTAATACACACCCCCCTGCTTTCAAAGCAGGGGAGTAGGGACATGATCGTTTATAAGAGAGAAGTTGAATACCCATAAACGAGTATTCCACAATATAGGAAAAATTAACCTTGTTTTTGAAGTTTCATCCCGGATGCTATGCTGTGGTATGTAATGAAGTAGGTCGGAATTTATACCCGTATCCATGATATCTGCCACGCTGGAAGTATCTTTTTGACTTTGTGACAAGCTATTTGAGAAGATTAAGCAAATTCTCTCTTGTTAGTAGTTCAAGATCGTCTGATGAGGCGATAAACGGGCGGACATCATCCACTGCCTGTTCCCAAGGTGTGGATTTCGATTTTCTTGCGCACCACTTTGCGCCAGTTTTGTAACGATAAAGTTTCTCCAGACCAGCCTGTTTGCTTCAAGGCATTGTTGAGGAGGTCTAAATTGGGAGCAGGCCATTCCCTGTCACTCAAATACCACATCAGGTCATACAGATCTCGTCCTTTAAAATAGGGTCTCTGCAAAATAGCATGGAGTTTGCCGGCCAGCAGGGATGCTTGATCGTGATGCTGTACATTAAGTAATACATGGCGACGGACGAGCGAAGTTGCCAGTCTGGCTCCAGCAGGCGGGTTGGTATCAACTTCAATTTTTACAGCCAGAATTTCATCCCGATGTGGAGACAGGCTCAATTCAAACAAAAGATTGGGAAAACGTACGAAGGCGTTGTGAACAGTTTTTTCATCATTCACTTTGATCGTGATGGTGTATCCTTGCGCCTCCAAATCTTTCCGAATGGATTGCAGGTATGTACGGAAATCGTAAGTAGATGGGTTTCCTTCAAGCGCAAAATCCAGATCTTCGGAAAATCGTGGGAGTGAAAAAAGAAATCGCAGTGCAGTACCTCCATGAAAGGCAAGCGCGGTCATAGCGCCTGCTCGCTGTAGACTTTGCAGGATTAACGCCTGTAAATATTCTCGCGCCAGATTGCGCGCCTCAACTGGGTTGGAGATGGGACGAATCAATGCTGCTAGATATTCCTTCACCGTAACTCCTTATATTCACTTTCTTCCTGTAATGCCAGTGATGCAACTTGACTGGCAACTCGTTTCCACTTTGGTTTATCTGCACGCTCTGCAAATTCCTGTAACCGTTTTAAATCCAACCGTTCCAGGTTTTGCAGTCGAAGTTGTGTGAGATAGGCTTCTGTATCTGAGCCAGACGTCAGGTGTGCAAGATCGAGAATCGCTTTTTCAGGCTGGGCGATGAAAGCAAATTGCCCTTTAATTACTTCAATCGATTGATAACCAAAGAATAAGTGAGGAGCAAGATGCTGAAAGACGAACCCACCGTCCCATTGCGAAGGACGCGATAATGTCACACTGAAGGTACGGGGTACATATTCAGGGATCAAACCATAATGTGCCAGGGCTGATGTCCCGCTGACATATGAGCCAGTAACCAGTGCGTTGGCAACTAAAAATGGATGCGGCGTGACTTTGTTGTGGGGAGGTGCAAGGGTATAAAGACCACGACGCAGTTGACGGATCTTCCCTGCACGCGTCCAGCGTGAAAGTTGGCGGCGTACATCGTTGGGATCCACATTCCCCACAAGCAATAACCCCGTTTCAAAAAGCGGCTGGTCCCCCACTAAAGAAATGACATCCTCAAATTTCATGCAATTATTATGCCATAAATGGCAAATTAATGTAATGAATTAGTAGGTCAGACGATTTCACCCAACGCCTCCTTCTGGTCTTGACCCGATTATCCAAACTATCCGCCAGCACACTGACAGCGGTTTCCCGCGCTTCGAGAGCGGATTCCATGCTAAGCGTGTCCACACCTCTCGCGCTGCCTGAGTACAACACCTGTCCCGACAGCCCACATGCATTGCCGACAAATTTTGTGCATTCCTGTCTTGCTTCATCAAGATGACGTGACCCAACCACAGCGATCCCAGGTTGACCCAATAATGCTTTTTCTCCTGCGTAAAATAAAACAGCAGGAGCAGAGTTTTTCAGACGCGCACGATATTTTTCGGGATAGTCTGAGTCTCGCGTGGGTGAGGGGAGAGATGCCGATGGAGGCGAGACGAGTTAATTCACGTTCGATGTCGCGTGAGGTCAGTTGGTTAACGCGTGTTGCGGATTGCGTGTCGAGGTCAAATTTGAGGCGGAGCTCATGTTCGGGTTGTTGAAGCAGGTCGGAGGGTCGGAGCGAGGCGGTTTGCATCTTCCGCACGATAGGATTCCATTCGTGTAGAGTCAATGGTTTGACGGAGTTGTCCTCCAATCCAAGTTGCGAGCAGAGCAGGAGTAAGTCAAGGAAGTTAGGAGGCGAAAGGAGTTGAAGCCAAAGTGTGTGGAGGGAGGATGAAAAGTTTGTCATAGCTTGAGTTGGTTCAGTTCATCCTGCAAGGCGGGAAGTCTTTTATAGCGTTCGCGTATGTCGGCGATGGTTTTACTCCCTGATGGAATATCGTTGATCTGGCGATAGATGTCACGTACCTCGCGGAGACATAACGCGGCTTGCGCGTAATTGCCTCTATCACGATAATTAATAAACCGCTCCGCCTCTTTTGTAAATATTCGAAGCGTGTCCTGGGGATATTGTTTTTTTGCCGCCTGCGCTACTTCGATATGCAATTCGTGGTTTCCCCAGCGTTCTGGCAGTTGCTCAAGCGCTGCAAGCGCATTGCCTGCCTCCTTTTCTTCCAGATAGAGGGTGATGAGGAAATCGAATCTGTTTTTCTTTTCAAGTTCATTTATGATTTGAACACGCAAATCATTCCAGCGGTTAAGTTGTTTCGCTAACTCCCGAAGCGTTTTGTATTTCTCGATGTTTGGATGTTTCCAAAATAGTCGCTCTTCCAACGTGAGTGAACCAGCCAAATCGCCGCGCTCTTTGAGCCTGTTTGCAAGCCAATCCATCAGGCGGTCGTCTTTGATGTTGGGCAATCGTTCAGTGACCAGCTTTTCCGCAAGTTCGGTCTGCTTGTGATTTACGAACACGTTCAAGGCTAGAAATAATGGATAATCTTCTGCGGCGCGTGCAGAATTTGCAACTTCATCCATTCTCCTGAGTTGAAGCAAGCGTTCAATCAGATCATTTAAGCGCCCTGTCTCACGGCAGATTTTTAGGTAGGCTTCATCGTCGAGGGTATCTGCTTCAAGGTCAAGTAACAATCTTCCTAGAACTTCGCGATGATAACCAGCGCTCCATTCGTTTCCCTTTGGCATGATCTCACGCGTCCACTTTGCAATTTCGATACGTTCGTCGGGGGTTGTTTTCTCCACGAGAATTTCTGGCACGCAGTCCGCCGCGCCGACGCCGCCCAGTTTAATCGTATCCCATCGATATACACTGAAAAGGACTTGCAGGATCTCAAGACGTTTTTTTCTATCATTGATTGATGACAAACAAGTTCCAAGAGCCTCAGCGCAATCATAGGAAACTCCCAACAACCTGCCCTCTTCATCGCCCATAGCCGCGTTTTCATTATCCAAGATGGCTTCAATGACCATCATATAGATCAAAGCCGAATTTTCCGCATCGCCGCGTGACAAATAGCCTGCCGCGAGTTTCAGGAGCGGATTCAAATCCCGTTTGATCTCTTCCGTGTATCCCCATTCGTAATCCACGCCGCGAAACGCCCTCTGCGCCTGTTGTCGAATCGCTTTGATGTTAATTGGTTTGTTTTCTTCTCCAATGATTGGCAATTCCAGTAACGATTCCAAATCTGATTCCTGCTCAAGCATTTCCTTGATAATAGCAATCAATTCAGGTTTGGAGCGTTTATCAAGAATTGCATCCAGCGCTTCGGTTTCCTGAAATGAATCAGGGTCGTTGACCCAGGTGAGCAATAACGCGATGGTGTGCTTGCAGTGCCCGCCATCGCCAACGGGACAGGAACATTCAGCAGATTCGATGCCTTTACTGTTGAATATCACTTCCTGGCGATAAAATGGCGCCTGTGATCCTGAACACTTGGATTTTATTTTCATCCCCTCGCTGCGTTGTTCGTAAATGGCTCCGCTTGCATAATATTCCTGTCCGCGTTTGAAATAGGCGTCGTTTGTCCAGTTGATAACATCTGATATCTTAATGCGGGGAATGGAGGACATGGTACGTTCCAATGATTGGGATGCCGACATTATACAACTTCGTTTGCAGAAAATAAAAACCGCCCTTCCGTTAAATCTGGCAAATGGATGAGGTCATGAATAAACACTTACAGGTTGTGTAGGGGGGCAGATATCAGCAATGTGGAAAACAAGCATGCACAGACAGTAATTATACAAACATCCTTATTAACACTTTTACCCAAAAAGTGGTGTTATGGTAAACTATATTCACACCACTCAGCTACAGGTATTTTTATGGAGCCAAAAGATTTTTACAGTAGTAAGGCTGGTCAAGCCATTCGAACCCAGAATGGCTATTGGGCGTTCATCCCTGCGCCACTGCCACCAGATCTGGATTGGACATCAACTCTGATCTCTGCGTTCTCTGATGCGGAACGTGAACTTGCCAAATTAACTACCTTGGCGGGCAACTTCCCATTTCCACGCCTGCTCGTCCAACCCTTCATCCGACGTGAAGCGGTATTATCCTCTCGTATCGAAGGGACACGCGCTTCTCTGACGGATTTGTACAATTACGAATCCGCTCAATTGCCCTTTCTGGAACCAGATAATGATGTGCGAGAAGTTCACAATTATGTGCTGGCATTGGATTACGGATTGGAACGATTGGAAACCCTGCCGGTCAGCCTGCGTCTGATCCGTGAACTTCATGCCAAATTATTGGAAGGAATGCGGGGTGGACAACTCACTCCAGGGAAATTCCGCAGAACGCAAAACTGGATCGGTCCAGCGGGCAGTACCATCGAGACTGCCACGTATGTTCCACCTTCTATTGATGAAATGCACGACACCCTAAACGCAATGGAAAAATTTATTCATGCCAATACAGACCTTCCGGCATTGATTCGTGCCGGCATGATCCATTGCCAGTTTGAGGTGATCCATCCCTTCCTGGATGGGAATGGACGGGTGGGGCGATTATTAGTAATACTGTTGTTGCGCGAATGGGGTGTTCTATCCCAACCTCTCTTGAATCTGAGTGCCTATTTCGAACGCTATCATCAGGAGTATTACGATCATCTGCTGGCAGTTTCCCAGCGCGGTAAATGGGATGACTGGCTGCGTTTCTTTTTGCGTGGTATCACTGCTCAGGCGCAGGATGGCGTCTTCCGCATGACCCGGCTTCAGGGTATCCGTACTCGCTATGAAGAGTTGGTGCTGGCAGATCGCAATCCCCAACGTATGACAGCTGTGGTCGATTTTATGTTTTCGCGTCCCATTCTGACCTTGAGACAATTGGAGTCTGCTTTGGATATACCCTACATGGCGGCCAAACGATATGTAGATAAGCTGGTGGAAGCAGGTGTGTTACGGGAGACTACTGGATATGCGCGCAACCGGGTCTTTATGGCTTATGAGATTTTTCAGGCATTGGAAAATCCTGAATAGACCTGATCTTGTATAAGAAATCATTTAGCTTGCCAGCCTCAATGATGATCCCTAATCCTGGTAGATTAAAAGCTTCAAGTTGGCCTTTGGGGATCCATGCTCTGACCTGTTTTGAAGTAGCATGGCAAACCTGTGCAGCTTGATAAACCGTAAAATAATTTCCGCGTGGGATTGAGGTGGGTATGACCTTCGGTTTCCTAGTTTCGATTAATTCTCGAGATTCTTTTCTTTCTCGTACTTTTCTGCCGTAGTCAGCAATTAGTCGATAAACCTTGTTAAGGGCTTGTTTCGCATCTTCTTTGTCGTACACTGAAATTCGCTTCAACAAGCCCTCCTGTGCTGAGAGAAATTCAAAAAGGGTCTGTGCTTGATCTGGGGCAAGTTCTATTTGGTTTTTCAGTACCAACTCTCCTCCCACCTTTGTTGATGGAGTGATTTCACTATTGCTTGAAAGTTGGAAAGCTGGTGAGCCAACCACCAAACCTTCCGTCTTCCATGTATCATTCCCTTGCAGATACTCAAGAAGTTCAAGTGCATAACCTGCATATAGATGAGTAACGATGCGATGATCTGCATCCCATAGGACGACTCCTCGCTGATGCCAATCTTGCTGCTAAAGTTGTGTAAGCCAGGAGGGATGGGTCGGTGGGTAGGTGAAGTACCCCTCAAAATTGAAATGGATTCCCCATGTGGTTTGATCGAGAACGGTTGAAGGATTTTGCATAGGAACCTGCCTGTAGTGATGAATTGGCAGGGTCAGTATAAAACAGGCACGCTTTGGGATCGGACAAGCTGTCGGTAGATAGCAAAAAAGTGGATTGATTGTTTACGGAAATGTTTTAAACGAAAACATCCCTATACGTGGGAGTGTTCATTCGTTTTTAGCAGTACCGCAAAACTTACTACGGGCGAAGGCCAAATCACTGGTTCAGTATCTTGAAGGTCTCTTTGATAGCATCGAAACCAGTTTTCACATGTTTTTGGGCAGTTTTTGGCATTCAATATGGCAAAAACGCTCACATGGATCACGGCAATAGTAAGTTATGCGGTATTGCCGTTTTTAGATTTTTGTTCTCTATTTGGTGGGTACAAAGTTTTGAGGCCTGAATTTATACCCGTATCCATGATATATGCCACACGGGGCAGGTTCTGATCGAGCTGTAGACTTTGCTGTTTATCGATTTCAGGCATTTCTATTGAAAAAGAGTGTTTCCTTGCCAAGTCGATTTAGAAGTTCTCCACGCCTTCCTGTTCCAGTTTCAAGCCCCGTTTGAGCAGATGTTCGATGGTGAGGCGAACGTCACGCAAGTTCGGACGCAGAAGCAAGCGCTTGAGGTTTGTGCGATCAGATGCAGTGAGCGGGCCGGGCGCGTGGGATGTTGGATTCGAGGGTTTCAATATCCATCAAAAAAGGTTGGATCTGTTCATTAACAGTTCTGCGTAGTTGACTCAGGATGTTGAATCCGCCGTAGTCCAAATCGGACCAGAGAAAAATCGATGTTGTTTCGGAAAGCAGGCGCAAGACGCGTCGAATAGCAGGGGAGGGGTTGCCGTAAGTGCAGAGAAGGGCGTGTTTCGTGGTTCGTGTTGTGTGCCCCGCTTGAGTGTATTGATGGAAGGTAGTGAGATTTTCGATACAGAGGACGGAATTCAGCGCGGACAGATTGCAGAGTGGATGTTTGCGCGGCAGGGAAGCCCATGGATGGGGTGAATCTAATCAGGTGTAGAATCTCGCCGTTATCGGTGGTGAATTGCCAATTACCTGAGAGATGGATATAGCTTGGGTTGGCAACGAGGTTCAATTCACGCAGAACTTCTTCGGCGGGAATCCGTTTCCACTCAGCGTTGCCTATACGGGCAAGTGAGACGAATTGATTTTTGATAATTTCAAATCGCTTGCTGTCATTAAAAACACGCACGCTAAAGACACGGAAGGGGGTTTCCGCTGTCAACGTAGGCAAAACTTGTAGAACAGCGAGCAGGTCAAGGGTCAAGTTTGAATCGGTGAGGCTGAATGGGGCGGGCGATTTTTCGGCTTTGAGTTGACTGAGGATGTGAGAAATCGCGCGGGCACGCCAGTCATCCTGGAAGCGGAATTTATCGGCGAGGAGAAGGCTTTCGAGACGGGAGCGGTTGTCGGCGATGGGGGTGCGCGAGAGGAAGTGGAATATCTCGTTGTTTCGTGTTGCGTACTCCGTTAGGATAATGGTTTGAAGGATGTGATTGGTTTCGTTTGGAAGCCAGGTGAGTTTGATATACCCGTTTTTCTCAAGAAGGATTAATTGTTCATTGGCGACAATACGGGGGGTGGGATCTGTCTGGGAAAAGTAGGTTGGTAGAGCCAAATTGGTGAGGGCGATTTTGATACTGCGATGTTGCGCGACGCTTTTTCCGTTATCTGTCTGTGCGGGTTTACTTGTTTCCGGGTTGCCCGATGGACGGCGTTCGAGGATGTCGAGCAGGGCATTCAATACAATGCTCACATCAGGTGAAGGGACAAAAGTAATTTCCATCTTCTACTCAAATAACGGAACACGCAACACGAATCACTGGCTCTCCAACTTTTCCATCATCTCACTCTTGTCAATTTCGATGACGAAGGATGAGTTGTTTTTACGGACAACGGTGCAGACGCTATCCACGTAAGGAAGGAGCGAGCCTGATTTGTCGGGCGGGGTGGCGAGCAGGACCTGCAAACCCGCTTCGCGCATGAAGTGCAGGGCTGAGGCAGTGCGGGCAGTATCCATTTTGCCAAAGGCTTCATCGAAAAGAGCCAGTCGGATGGTATCGGATGGGCGCGCTTGATTCAGGCGATAAGCCTGGGCGAACGAAGCCGCCATTGCCACATAAAAGGGTGTGGTGGTTTCGCCGCCGCTTTTCTTGGCGTTGATCTGGCTCAAAAGGGCGCGGTCGCCGTTGGGGTAGTGAATGCGGATGTCGTATTGCAGGTAGTTGCGATAATCCTGCAATTCGCGCAGTTCGGCGTTCCCATCATCGTGCGCGCTGGTGAGACGCTCGAAGAGCAAATCCCAGCCCTGTTGATGTTTCTGACGAAAGTCCGAATCGAAAAGTGAATCGCCCATGATCTGCTGGCTGTCCATGACCATGTCAAAGACCTGGCGCAGGGCAGGCGCGGGCTGGTTGATAAATTCAAAGCGTTCGCCGCCGAAGCGCAGGTTGGCAAGCGTGCCATTCAGAAAAGCGAGCTGCTGGCGGGCATCTTCAATTTGTTCGCGCAGGCGATGGATGAAGTTTTCGACGAGTTCCTGCTCGGCAAGTCCGCGCTGGAAGGCGATTTGGTTTTCGTAGTTGGGGAGTTCGGAGTTGACAAGTTTTTCGCGCTCGGAGAGGTAGCGTGTTGCGTGATCCGTGTCGTCGGTGCCGAAGTCGTAGCGCAGAGAGTAGGCTTGTTTGGCTTCGCGCAGGCGATCACGCGAACGCCCCTCGGCGGTCTGATAATCGTTTTCGTAGCGAGCGGCGTTTTGCAGGATCACTTCCAAAGGCTGACGTTCGCGGCGGCGTTCGTATTCTTTTTGGACATCGGATTTTGTTTCGTCGTCTGCATTTTCCTGGAGGATGAAAGACTCTGCGCTTTGGATGGATTCGTCTGCGCTTCTTTCCAAGCCTGGAATTGATTCCGTTTCAATTTGCTTGATCTTCTCTTCGAGACTTCCCAGTCTTCGCTCAAGGGTTGCGACTTCACTTTGCAATTGGTCACGCTCGTGTAGATGCTTTTCCATGTCGGCTTTGAGGGTTTCGACGGTGCGGGTGTCAAGCGCAGCAAGTTCCTTGGTGAGTGTGGCAAGTTGCGTGTTGCGTTCGGGGAGGATGGCGATGGCTACGAGAGCGTGTTCGAGTTCGATGAGCGGACGGATTTTGTCGCGGGTGAGGGCGAGACGTTCGCGCAGGGCGGTCTCGCGTTTGGTGAGATTCTTTAGTTCGTTCGCAATTTCGTCAATACGGCTCTCGCGTTGTTCGATTTGCCGCGGTGCCGCGCGTTCGCCGATGAACCAGCGTTTGTACATCTGCGGGTTGAGGTGGCTGTCGGTGAAGTTGCGGCGGACGAAACATTCCTGGGTGATGGCGGTACGATGGTTGCGGAGTTGTTCGATGTTTTCACATTTGGTGTAGTTGCCGAGGAGCAGATCGACGTAGTGGCGGGCGGCGGGGTTTTCAGTGAGGACTTCCTTTGCAAGGGAATTCGTGTTGCGTGTTCCGTTCTCTGTTTTGCTCTGCAATATACTTTCGGTATCCAGCAATGTTGCGCCGTGAATGGTGTCTTTGTGTTTGCGGTAGAGTTGCATGGCGGCGTCATAGTGAGCGGGTGGGACGAGCAAGGTAAAGCGGTTGAATCCGAGCAGACCTTCTACCGCGTTTTGCCATTCGGGGTTGGGGATTTGGAGTATATCGCAAAGGTAGATGACTTCATTTGCTCCGAGTCCAAGTTCTGTGCGCAGGATGCGGCGCAGGCGGGCGGCATTGGGGGATTCGGCTTCGTAACTGGTCTCGCGGTCGCCTGTGCGGAGTTTGCGGATTTCATCTTCGAGTCTTGGCGGTTTCTGTTTTTAGTTGAGTTGCCTGTTCGTTGAGGAGGGTTTGTTCGCGGGAAAATCCTTCGCCGAGGGTGGTGAGGGATTGTTGGGTGTTGCGTAGGGTTTGTTCCGTGTTGCGTGTTTCGTTTTCTGTTAGAAAAGATGTGAGGGCTGAAGGGATTTCGAGTTTGTCAGATTGGAGAAACTTCTTTAGTTTTTTGGCGTCAGTCAGTTCGGCGGCGAGGGAGCGGTCGAACTCAGTTTGGCGTTGGGTGAGGAGGGTCAGTTCGGCAGTGAGGAGGGTGATTTTGTCGCGCAGTTCTTTTTCGCGCTGGGCGGTTTGGTCGGTGCGGAGGGCGATCTCAGCGTCGGTCAATGTCGATTGGGCAAAGCGCAGGCTTCGGCTGAGTTCGTCGCGCTGTATCTCGTCGCGTTGAAATTCCAGTTTGGCAGAATCCAATTCAAGGCGGCGCGATTTCAGTTCGTCCAGAAAAACATCCGCTTGGACACGGCGGGCAACGTATGTGTTGGTGATGCGGCGGCGGCGATTGGCGAGGCGCTCCTTATCGAGGTCTTCGATGCCGGTGAGGGAGTCAATGCGCTCACGGACATCTGCGGCAAGGGATTCGAAATGGCGCAGAGTTTCGAGTTGGGCTTGCAGGGTTTTGACATCCAGCAGGTTTTCGTCCAGCAAATAGTTATGGACGAAGGAACGGATATCGGTCAGCGGGCTGAACGCAAGTCCCTTGACGATCTTGGCGGGGAAAGTATCTTTGAGTTGACCGAGGCGGTTGAGCAGGTGAACGCGGTAATCTTCAAGGCGGGTGAAGACGCGGGCGCTGGCTGTGGGTGGCAAGGCGAAATTTTCAAGATGGCGTTTGAAGGCGCGCGTGTCAAAAAGTTGACCAGGGTCTTTGAAGAACCAGTTGTCGTTAAGCGCGGCGTTGTGAACGATGAAATACATCACGTCGGGATTGCGACCGTCTTCGTAGGCGTCGATCACTGCGCCGTGCGCAAAGAACGTCCCATCGGGGTTTTTGAATTCGAGGGCGACCACACCGGTCGCGTCGCCGCGCAAGTAGCGCTGCCCTTCGGTGCCGAGTTCGCCGCGCACATAGCTGGCGAGAGTCCGTTTGCCGCCACTGAGGGCCGCTTGATTGAAACGCACGTCGCGTTGTCCGCCAACCAGGGCAAACTGCACGGCATCGAGGACTGTGGATTTGCCCGCGCCGTTGATACCGATGAAGTAGGTGGTGCCCTGGCAGTCAATGGTGGTGTTTTCAAAGAGATGCCAGTTGATGAGGCGGATGCGGGTTAGGAGTTTCATGAGGTTTTACTCTTCTTCATTTTCAGATTCAACATCCCCCGCCCGATACTTCCTCAGCCACGCTTCCAGTTCGGTGGCAGATTGGACAGGGAGAATGAGCCGGACGGAACCACGCAGCCGCAGGCGGGCTTCGGCGTCGCGCACATCTATACTGCGTCCGTCAATGGTATCAATGAGTCCGATGGCGCGCAAGCGGCGCAAGAGGGTTTCATATTGTCCGATGCCAAGGTCGCGTTCCTTGCCTGTGATGGTGCGATATTCTTCGCGGACTTCACCGATGGTAACAACGGGATCGCTGGCAAGGCTGAGATGTTCGGTCTTGTCTTCATACAGTTTGCGCAGGACGACGATCATTAACGATTCATCCAATTTATAGCGGGCGCGGCTGTAACTGTATTCGGAGACGACTTGAAAGATGCGGTGATAATCGTCGTGCAGGAGGTTGAAACCTGTCAACGCCAGAACGGATTCAAAGATGGCACGATGACGGTGGACAAAGTAATAGTCGTCTTTGTCTCCATCTACATCCTGGTAGAGGAAGGTTTGTCCGAGCAGGCGATTGACGATGCGCGGAAAGTCGCGGCGGGATTTTTCGGGGATGTCGTGGAGGAGGGTTTCTTGAGGGAGGGTCATGGTAGTTTCCATAATTGTGGTGGGTGAAAAACGTGTTGAATGTTGCGTGTTCCGTTGGGTGAAGTGAAAAAAACGCACCACGCACCATGGATTAAAGTTTGACAAGATCGAAAGGAACAACCTTATACTGCCCGACTTGCACCGCCTCTCCTTCCACAACTTCAAGTCCATAACTGACTTCGGGGTGATGGGCATAGGCGATGATGGTAGTGAGCCAATGTAAGTCGTCACGGACAGGGATTTCGGTGATGGACATGCGTTTGTGTCCGTTGAAGAAGCCGAGGACTTTGCGGTTGACTTTTTCTGGCGAGAAGGCTTGGATCACATCCTGCATGGTCAGGGCGTGGAGCGCGGCAAAGTCATCGGGGTGAAGGACAGGCACAATGATGGAATCGGGAGTGAATGGCGCGCGGCGCTGGGGCGGGGTGTAGAAACTTTTGAGGTCGGGGACGCGGATGGGGGATGGAAGGAACGTGTTGCGTCCACTCCGCTCTGCTTCGGGATGATATGTTCCGTGTTCCGTTTCGGGTAGCTCGTCGAATCCTTCTTCACGGAGGGCGGAGAGTTGCTGTGCCAGCGAAACAAGTTTGTCTTTGAAACTGCCGTCTGCGTTGCCCAATTTGTAACGGATTTGGCGGAAGGAAGTACGCAGGTACTGTGCGTGTCGCGCGTCGATGTCGGCGAGGAGCGGGTCAAGCCCTTCAAGTTGGTGAACGATGAATAACAGGGATTGTGTGATTTCATGCTCGGCTTGTGCGGGCGAGAGGCGGCTTTGTGCTGCAAGCTCTTCGGCAGTCTGGGAGAGCCAGTCGTCATCCACGAGCCATTCCCGAATTTGGTTAACGATGTCACGACGGTAACGCGAAACATGGTCGGAGGTCTTCAAGGCATGGTAGGCGGGTCCGAGTGTTTGGGTGTAATCATTGAATTGCAGGCGCAGAAGATCGGCAACCTCCATCTGCTTTGTGGCACGTTCCACATAGCGGCGGATATTTTGGTTGAGTTCGTTCAGTCCGCGCACAACCTGGCGGATGTTCTCGTAGGTCTGTGAAACAGCGAGAGTTGGCGAAAAATCCTTGTGCGTTTTGGCAGACGTTATGAGTTGGTGCGCGGCGTAGAGTTGCCCCTTGAATTCGCGCGGCTTTTGTTCCTGGATGGAGCGCAGGGCTTCGAGCAGGGTAAAGGCATAATCGGGCAGGATGATGGTCTCGGAATAATCGGCATGTTGCTCACGTTCGATCCAGCCTGATTCAGCGAGACGGCGGATGAGGTAGGACGCGTAGGTATGCTCGGGCTTGGATCCGGCTAATGAGGACCGAATCAGGCTCAGGGGATGTCTGATTCGCCATTTCCACCTTTATCTCATCTTCGGCATTCGCGCCCGCCTCCCGCAGATAATCCATAATCTCGGCGATGACCGTTTCCCGCGCCAGTCCGAAGCGGTTGAACTCGGCGAGGCTGTAGAGGCGGATGAGGATCGCCATGTAGTGCCGCTGAAGGGTGGCAAAGCCCTGCGTGGTGAAAAGGTTGAAGAGTTGGGGCGGGAGGATATCAAATGGGTTCGCCATGCTGCGTCTCCCAAACGAGGATGTCGTTCAAGTCACAGTTGAGCGTGGCACACAGGCGGGCGAGGGCTTCGAGGTCCACATGACGCGCGGTGCCCGAATTCAAGGCGGTAGACAAAATCTTTTGGCACACCCGCTTTTTCCGCCAGTTTGCGCGGCGACATGCGTTCGCCCATCGTCGCCTGGTATTTGCCGAGCAAAATGGTGATGCGACCTGTCGTCGAGATTTTAGAACGCATGTTCTCATTCTACTGATATGGGGACGGTTTGTCAAGACATTTGGCGAAAATTTAAGACAAATGTAGCAATCTCGTGGACAAATGGCGAATTGGTTCCCTTAATTTCGTGAAGTACATAATTATGTTCTTACACTGCCCGTATCTGTTCAAGAATTTCAAGTGTCTACCCTGCATAAGGGTGGGCAACGATGCAAAGATCTACATCCCACGCCATCATTCCTCGCCGTTGCCAATTTTGGTGCTGAAGCTGTGCAAGCTATGAAGGATAGTTCGGTGGGGAAGCGAGATGTCTCTCGAAGTTGAGATGTATTCCCCATGTGGTTTGAGCTAGAACGGTTGAATAATTCTGCATAGGAACCTGCCTGTAGTGATGAGTTGACAGGACCAGTATAAAGCAGGCAGAGCCTAGGATTGGATAAGCTGTCGATAGACAGCAAAAAGTGGATTGATTGTTTACGGGAATGTTTTAAACGAAAACATCCCTATACGTGGGAGTGTTCATTCGTTTTTAGATTGCAGTACCGCAAAACTTACTATTGACTTGAAGTAAAAGGGTTCTCATGGCAAACTTACCTCTTGCTGAGAAAGGAGTAAGCCATGAGAACCTCGCGGATATTTTACACTGGAAAAGGTGTGATCTACCCCTGTGAATTGGAACGCTGTCCAGGTTGTACTGGGGATTTGCAAACCGCCTACATCAGTAAATACAAAACAGTGCAAACGATGAATGAAGTGATGCGGATCGGACAACGGACGAAACGCTGTAATAATCCAGAATGTGGAGTGTGCGCTGAGATCTGGGGTTCCGTGCAATGGAGGCAGATTGCCCCGCTTGGATGCACGTATGGGTATGATGTCATCGCCCAGATTGGATGGCAACGACAAACCCTGCAACAACCTTTTGCGGTTATCCACCAGACGTTGCAACCACAAGTGGAAGTCAGTGAAGCACAAGTGCGAGTTTTGTATCACGAGCGCTACCTGCCCTTAGTAGCCTGTCATGAACGGCAGCACGTAGGGGAGTTGGAAAGGGTAGCTGAGCAGGTGGGATTGTTGCTGACGTTGGACGGATTGGCCCCCGAAGGCGGCGAACCGCAGTTGTGGGTAGTACGAGAACTTTTGAGTGGGATTACGCTCCGCAGTGGTTGGATGAGTCAACAGGATCAAAACGCCTTTGTGAACTTTCTGCGGCCGATCGCCGATCTGGGCTTGCGGGTGCGAGCGGTACTAAGCGACAAACAGTCTGCGCTCTTGCCAGCCGTGGCAGAAGTTTTTCCCCAAACGCCGCATGCCTTTTGCCAGATGCATTATCTGCAAAATGTAGCTCTTCCGTTGGCAGAAGCCGATGAAGCCTTGAAAGTGCGGGTGCGGCAGGAAATTCGGGAAAGCTTGGGAGAATGGATCCGTCAGGAAAAAGAAGAACAGCCCGGTGTTTTGACGGTTACCGGGATGTTGCCTTCGTTGATGGAGGAACATCCCGCGGCCCTCCAATCTGCAACGGAAGAAAACTTCACAACAGTACGCGATGCGATCATTCAGGATCTTTGCCGACGGATACGCTATTTGTTGACTTTGAAAGCACGCCCGCCTTTTCGTTTAGCCGGTCTGGAAATGGTGGCACGTTTAACCGAGGTCGAGCACTGCCTGGAGCACCTGATCGCATATCAGGCCACACCGCCCTTGTTAATCCTCTATCATCGGCTTCAGCCAATCCTTCATTCGGTTCAGGCCTCATACACTCTGCTCAGCGAGGCAGCTGCATGGTTGAAACAGATTGCCGATTTGCTTGAACCTGATGGAAAACCGCCTCGTTCGGGCGATCAGGTCCGCCAGGAATTGTTCGCTTTTCTGCAGGAAATCCAAGTCACACATACCCCCGATCCCTTTCTGCGTCGCACTGCTAACACCATCCTAAAAACCACTCTCAGGTACGCCTCAGGCTTATTTCACTGTTACGACATCCCTGATTTGCCGCGCACCAATAACGATCGGGAAAGCGAATTTCGCGATCTCCATCGCCGCCTACTTCGCACGACCGGCCAAAAGGGTCTCTCGCGTCGCATCATCCAACGCCATTGGCGCTTGGGAACTGATCCCTCGCCTCGTTTCTCTACAAGCCACTATTCAAGCCGTTTCGCAAGTGACACCGCATGATTTCCATCGCGAGCGGTTGCGACTGCGATTGCATCGTAACCGTTTCAAATTCCATACCCGGTCTGCCAAGCAATCTCAACTTCAACTCCTGCACTTGGAACAACGTTGGCTTGCCTTACCCGCTGATACTTCTTAGAGTAAGTTTTGCGGTACTGCCGTTTTTAGATTTTTGTTCTCTATTTGGTGGCTACAAAGTTTTGAGGCCTGAATTTATACCCATAAACGATAAGCCCTCTCTCATCACCATCATTACGCATCTTGCGGGTGACCATTTCAACGGTCATACCAATTTCAACGGCGGAGTTGTCCACATCAGTGAGTTGGGCGGTGATCATGGGACCCTCTTCGAGTTTGACCAATGCCACGGTGTAGGGGGCGTTGGCATCGTAGCCAGCAGGCGCTTCGTAGACGGTGGTGTACGAGTACACCTCGCCTTTGCCGCTGAATGCATATTGTTCCTTGGCTTCGTCGCCGCAGTTCGGGCAGACGTCGCGTGGGGGGAAAATCTTGTAATCGCAGTGGGGGCAGACTTCGCCGACCAGTCCGTAGCGTTGTTTTTTGAGTCTCCAGTGTCGTGGGATTTCCATGTTTGAGTTTCCTTTCAAGTCAATAATTGCTTACGAATTACAAGCCTAATTCTATGCCGCGGGACTATCAAAAACTCTCAGGCTGGCATCCTTGCGAAAATGTTATCCAAGTGGGTAGGATTGATGAGAAAAAACTTAAGGGGAGAAAATGCTTTTTGATGTGAATCCGCCTTCGACGGTGGTTGAGTAGGACGATAGTCCGTATCGAAACCAAGCCCGAAGCGGATTCACATCCCAATGCTATAATCTCATCCCAATGAGAATCTTGTTAATCAATCAAGCATTCGTTTCGCCCGATGAGCCGGGACATACGCGCCATTTTGAGATGGCGAAATTTTTGGGAGCACGCGGACATGAACTGGTCATCGTCGCCAGTGACTTGAATTATCAAACGGGTCAGCGGACGGTCGTGCACGAAGGGTATCTTCGCCGAGCAGAATTTTGACGGCGTGCGTGTGTTGCGTTCGTATATTTACCCTGCGCTGCATCGCAGTTATTTTTGGCGTATCATTTCGTTCTTTAGTTTTATGTTCAGCTCAGTGTGGACCGCGTTGCAGGTGCGCGATGTGGACTTGGTGATGGGCACGACGCCGCCGATCTTTCAGGCGGTCTCGGCGTGGTTCGTGGCGTGGATTCGGCGTAAGCCGTTTTTGCTCGAAGTGCGTGACCTGTGGCCCGAGTTCGGCGTGAGCATGGGCGTGTTGAAGAACCCTGTGGTGATCGCGTTGGCGCGCTGGCTGGAGATGTTCTTGTATGCGCGTGCAACTCATATTCTGGTGAACTCGCCCGCGTATAAAGAGTATATGATTGGCAAAGGCGTGCCCGAAAACAAAGTGACGTATATTGCTTACGGCACGGACGTGGACATGTTCAACCCGAAGCGTGGATGGCTCATCCATTCGCGCAGAATTGGGCGTGGACGATAAATTCGTCGTGTTGTATGCAGGTGCGTTGGGACAGGCGAATGACATTGACACAATCCTGCGTGCGGCGGAACGATTGAAGAATGAAGATAAGATTTGTTTTGTATTGTTTGGTGATGGCAAAGAACGGACTCGTTTGCAATCCGAAGCGGAGCGGATGAATCTCTCGAATGTCATCTTCGCTGGTGTGCGTCCCAAAAAGGATATGCCGCAAGTTGTCGCCTCCGCGGATGTGTGCCTTGCCATCTTGCAGGATATTCCCATGTTCCGCACCACGTACCCGAACAAGGTCTTTGACTACATGGCGGCGGGACGTGCGACCGTGCTGGTCATTGACGGTGTCTCGACGAAAATTGATCGAGGATTCATATGGCGGGGCGTATGTTCAACCAGGTGATGATAAGCAGCTTGCCGAAACCATCCTTGATCTTTCAAAGAATGTAGATATCGTCAAACAAATGGGACTGAATGCCCGCGAGTATCTGGTCAAGCATCTTGATCGGCGCGATAAGTTGAATGAAACACTTGAGTTGTTGAAAAGGTTGGTTAAATAAATATCCGTCATTGCGACGGGCGTATCGAAACCACAGCCCGAAGCAATCTCCAACAAAAGGTGGGGATTGCTTCGTCCACTCGGCGTTTGACCGTGTGGCTCTGCAATGGCGAATAAAGGAATCTATGAAAATCTTCGTTACAGGCGCAACAGGCTTCACAGGCTCGCGCGTCGTCCCACTCCTCCTCAAAAACGGATTCGAAGTCCGCTGTCTCTATCGCGCCTCCAGTGACCGTTCTCCGCTGGCTGGTTTGGACATTGACTGGGCGTTGGGCGATGTCTCCGACCCTCAATCATTGACCTCCGCCATGCACGGCACGGACGCACTCGTCAACATTGCCTCGCTCGGCTTCGGTCACGCGGACTCGATCATCCGCGCCGCAAAAGACGCGGGCATCAAGCGTGCGGTCTTCATCAGCACGACCGCCATCTTCACGCAATTGAATGCACCGAGCAAGAAAATCCGTGTGGCGGCGGAACTTGCCATCGAAACAAGCGGACTGAAATACACCATCCTGCGCCCGACGATGATCTATGGCAGTCCACGTGACCGCAATATGTGGAGATTGATCAAGTTTATGCGCCTGTCTCCGATTGTCCCGATTTTTGGAGATGGCAAATATTTACAACAGCCCATTTACGTGGACGATGTCGCGGCGGCGGTTCTCGGCTGCCTCAAAGCGGACATCACCATCGGTAAGAGTTACAACATCGCAGGGAAACATGCGCTGACCTACAACGAAGTCATTGACACGATTGCCAAAGCGATGAACAAGCGCGTATGGAAACTTCACGTCCCGTCGAAGCCCGTTGTGGGTCCCTGCTAAAACTCTTTGAAAAAATGCATATTCCATTCCCCATCAAAGCGGAGCAGGTCTTACGCCTGAACGAAAACAAGGATTTCAGTTACGCCGAAGCAAGCAGGGATTTTGGGTTTAGTCCGCTTTCGTTTGAGGAGGGGATTGGGTTGGAATTAAGCTCGGTGGTTGAGTAGAGCGATAGCCCGTATCGAGACCATCTTTGCAATGCTATAATTCAGTATATGGAACTTCCAAACAAATCCAAAGCGCAAGTCCCATTGGAAAAGGTGATGGACTATCTGCTTTCCGAAACGCATGCGGTGGGAAAATCAAAAGCTAAATATTTTCGCTCATATGGATTCACTGATGCGACCGCGAGTGCCTGGCGCAGGGATTGCTTGAGATTGCCAAGAATACTCCAGTGGAAAGTTCCGAGAGATCACCATATGGTACAAAGTACGTTGTAGATGGCGAACTGGAGACACCAAATGGTGATATGATTCAGGTCAGGACGATCTGGATTATCGAAAACGAAGATGATGTCCCTCGTTTTGTGACGGCTTATCCAGCCAAGTAAGGAACAAAATTATGATTAGAGAATTGGATACCGTGGTACTTGCCAAAGATTTAGAAGAATATAAGCTTACACGTGGCGATGTGGGGGCGGTGGTGCATGTGTATGAAGGTGGAAAAGCCTATGAAGTGGAGTTTGTCACTGGTGAAGGTGAAACTGTTGCTGTGACCACACTCCCCAAGAGCGATATTCGTCCTATGCAACGCGCTCGATATTCTGCACGTTCGTTCTTATGCGCCCGCATGAGGAAATATAAATCGCTTATCAATGACTTTCATAGAACTCGGAGATTTTTGCGAAGAAGATCTCCGAGCTCCTTATAATAGGAGCAGGTCTTACGCCTAAACGAAAACAAGGATTTCAGCTACGCTGAAGCAAACAGGGATTTTGGGTTTAGTCCGCTCTCGTTTGAGGAGGGGATCGGGTTGGAGTTGAAGTCTTTAAAGTGAGTTATTCTTCTTCAAACGGTTGTATATCGAAGTCCCCAATGAAAATAGCAGAATCCATCGCTTGTGCAAGTTGTTGATCGGCTGTTATTAACGGAACATCTAACTTCTGAGCAAGAACCGCATAACAGGAATCATAAGCAGTGAGATTCTTTTCTGACGCGAGAAGCAATGCGTCCTCCATTAAGTCCGCTGTTGAAGTTGGTCTTAGGGACAGGAGTTTCAAGTCTGTAACATCAGCTTGCGAATTTTCCAATGACCGTCCAAAGCAACGCGTGTACTTCAAAAGAATGTTGGTACACTCAATATAAAACAGGTCAGGGATATAAAACTCGGCGGGCGGCTCTGCAGTTAGGTACGAAAATAAGGCGTTTACCTGTTCGGAAAATTCTTCTTCGATGAACAGTTTTATTCCAACGCTTGCATCCACCACATAGCGGAGGGGGAGATCACTCATCGACTTCGGTCTTCATGCAATAATGTGAGACTGGAAGGCGCTTTCTTGGGAGCCGTGAACCTGCGGCGCCGAATCGATGTCAACGCTTTGATTTGCACCTTGCGACGTTTTTCTTCTTCCAATGCCTGAGTCAGCATGTTGACCACCTGCGCGGCTCAACGAGCGATTCTTTGTTTCTGCGAGCCGTTGAATTTGGAGGTATAAATCTTCGGGTATACTGCGAACGTGTAAAGTAGGCATGGGAGACTCCTTCTGTTCGTTGGCAGTATAGCACGAATGGTTGCACTGTGCAACCACGTGGTCGTAGGCAAAATTGCCATATCCCATTCCCCATCAAAGTGGAGCAGGTCTTACGCCTTGCTTCGCACGAAAACAAGGACTGCGCAGCTACGCCGAAGCGGATAGGGATTTTGGGTTTAGTCCGCTTTCGTTTGAAGAGGGGATTGGGTTGGAACTAAACTCGGTGGTCGAGTAGCCCTGTCGCGCTGAGCGGAGCGATAGCGAAGTCGAAGCGTGGCGGGGCATATCGAGACCACCCCGCATCTGTCAACTCAAAGTGAGCGAGTATAATTACCTTATGCCAACCGTCAAAATCATCGGACGCCATCGCTTCTACTTTTTCAGCAGAGAAAATAACGAGCCTCCTCACATTCACGTGGAAAGCGCCGAAGATGCCGCCAAGTTTTGGCTCTCACCGATTGAACTGGTTTGGGCAGTTGGATATAATTCAAAAGAACTTCGTCAGGTTCGTGAGTTAGTGGAAGAAAACGTGGATTTCTTCCTGGAGAAATGGTATGAACAGCCTAGAAACACATAGTCCCACATCAGTTTTGGCAACGGACGTTCGCTTTACAGACGACGCCCTGCAAGTCAGTCTTTCAGATGGACGGGAGATTTCCGTTCCATTGGAATGGTTTACCCGTTTACGAAATGCGACTCCCGAACAGCGTAGTAAATGGCGTTTCATTGCGCGTGGAATTGGCATTCACTGGGAGGAAATTGACGAAGACATTGCGGTCACAACATTGTTGCGTGTGTAAATGCAGAACTCGGAGATTTCCAAAATCTCCGAGTTCTTGTAAATGGAGCAGGTCTTACGCCACGCTTCGCGCGAAAACAAGTACTTCAGCTACGCCGAAGTGGGCAGGGACTTTGGGTTTAGCCCGCTTTCGTTTGAGGAGGGGATTGGGTTGGAAATTTAGTATGTGAGGAGGAAATTGCAATTGAAAAAGTGGGATGAAAAAAGAAATTGACTTATAATTTCTTTGCCGCTCTGTAATGGGTTATATATGATTACATCAAAGCATCCTCTAAAAGTTTTCCTTTGCCATACATCAGCAGATAAACCTGCTATCCGTAGACTATACAATCGTCTCAGTGCAGAAGGTTGGATTGACCCTTGGCTTGATAAAGAAAAAATCTTACCTGGGCAGGATTGGGATTATGAAATTCGTAAAGCTGTGCGAGATGCGGATGTTATTGCTGTATGTATTTCAAGGCGTTCTATAACTAAAGAGGGATATGTTCAAAGGGAAATAAAAATTGCCCTTGATATTGCAGATGAGAAACCAGAAGGAACAATTTATATTGTCCCTATTCGATTAGAGGAATGTGATCCGCCAGAACGTTTGCAACGCTGGCAATGGGTGGATTTGTATTTGGCAAAAGGTTATGAGCTTTTGCTAGCATCTTTGCAAAGAAGAGCAAAAGCACTTGAGTTGGAGCCCGTTGCATATAAAAAATCAATGTTTGAGAGCTTGTTTCTTTTCCTAGGAGAAAGAAGACAAACTGTTTTTAGTCTATTAGCTATCTTGATTGCTCTTCTAATATTTCTTTTTGGAAATAATATTTATGGGCGGCTAACTCGACAGCCTCCATTTGTAACAGCGAGTGCGCCTGTTGCAACAGAAACAATATCGGCATTGCTTAGTTTGACACCTCAACCTATTACTGCTTCAAGGACAATTATGCCGAGCCAAGTGTTGACCGAGACCTTTACTCCTGTTACTACGTCGTCACCAACTAAGGTTGTCGACAAGGAAGGTGTTGAGGTTGTACTTATACCTGCAGGAGAATTTGTAATGGGGTCTTCGCCAGAAATGCAAAGAGAAATGTTAGCGCTTTGCCAAAATTGCGACCCAGATTCTGTGACAGACCAATCTCCACAACGTTCAATTTATCTTGATGACTTTTGGATAGATAAGACTGAAGTCACGATTGCTCAATTTCGTGAATTTGTTGAACAAGAGAATTACCTGACGGCAGCCGAAAGAAAAGGGTCTTCGCTTCTCTTAAATCGAACAACCAAAAAATTTACAACTACGCAGGGTGTAAATTGGAGGAAGCCCAACGGTAAGTTTATTGATTTAGATCAATATGGAAATTATCCAGTCACCCATGTGAATTGGAATGATGCGCGAGCGTATTGCAATTGGAGAGGTGGTTATTTGCCTACGGAAGCACAGTGGGAAAAAGCAGCAAGATGGGAAGATGGCAGATTTTTTCCTTGGGGAAATACTACACCTAATAACACATACTTAAATTTTGACTTCCAAAACAATGGTCCAGTTGCTGTAATGAGTTATCCTGCTGGCGTCAGCAAATATGGTGTTTACGATATGGCTGGAAATGTTTGGGAATGGGTTAATGATTGGTATGCTGATAAATATATTCAAAGCGAAACAATAAACCCAAACGGGGCCTCATCAGGTCCAGGACATCTTTTCAGAGGAGGCTCATGGGCTTCGGAGCTTAAAATTGAAGCGGTGAATGTTATGACTACGTATCGAGCTTATAACATAGCTAGTTGGACCAGCCCACTGGTTGGTTTTCGTTGTGTTCGTTCTACACCTTAGCCCGCTTCAGCAGGCTTTGGTGAATAGCCGATGTTTACTTTCGGACGATGCCGAAGCGGGCAGGGATTTTGGGTTTAGTCCGCTGTCGTTTGAGGAGGGGATAGGGACAGAGTTAAGCTAGACTTGCTAATTAAATTCCCATTAAGCAGTTAGACTTTATTCGCTCTTTGTTTTCTTTTTGTTTAATATGGCAAGCTTAATTAGGGCATGTTTTGCTTTGTAAGGTTTTAGATGCCCCGTAGATTCAACAATCCCCATATCTGCCCATGCTTTCCAAAGTCTTGAAATTACTTTTTGATCTATGCTAATGATTTTTCCTATGTCCCGTGTAGACCGAGTGCCATCGCTTAATTCGTAAATTCTTCTATCTCTCGGAATTGAAAATATATCTGTTAACGCCTTTCCTATTTCGTCATCAAGGGAGAATTCGACTAAATCTGCAATTCGGGAAAGAGTATTGTTCAGATTTCTTAACTCATTTATCAGGTCGTCTGAATCGTTTGGCATTTCACTCTCCTGCTAAGCATGTCTTAATTACAATTCATTTTATTTCGTCCGCAAGCAAGCTAAGGAACCCAATTGCGTTTTCTGCACGTCGGGGCGACGGTTTGATCCTTTGTTGGGCAGAGTCCTTAATTTCACGCCCTGGATGAATGAGATTTCGCCATTTTCTTAATTGCCCAATTTGAGAATCTATATCTCCAGGTACAATGCCCAATTGTCCAGCTACAGCAACGAGATTACTTAGATTCCAAAACTCGATATCATTTATATTGCTAGGTCTGTAAGTGGTTAAAGATTGTTGCAGCAGTAATAGACTGGGACTTAACAGAAGCATTCTGCGTTAGTCTTTCTAGGAGCAATGCTTCAGCAATCGAGCCAGAAAGTATCATACATGTTTTACTCGTCTTGTCTGTTCCAGCTTCTATTGCGCAATTAAGTTCCTTGACATCTCTTTCTAGCATATGTCGTAATGATTTGTTCTTGACTTTTGACAAATCGATTTTGACTAATGGAAATTTGCTTCGTCTTGATGAATTGAAAATGGGGTTTTGACTAACAGCGGATACAGGAGTTGGTGTATTCCCCTTTCCTGCTACAGCATTGTAGTAATCCTCACCAGCGTATTTGGAAATGCTTATTTTGTTGTCCGCAGCCAGCTTCATTGCGGCATGGTCCATACGAAGATGGTATCTTGCAGCATAATCCTGTATTAATTCGTGGACACGACGATATTTAAGTTCCAGTCTGTTTTCGAGTTTTTTGTGTAATTCGGAGTTTACCTGAATGCCTTGCTTCATTATTTATTGCCACTACTTTCGTTTTGATTTGTTGACTGATAGTTCTTTTCTGACTGTGCCAGGAGTAGTTCCCACAAAAGTTGCAATATCGTCAGCGCTTAAGCCGATCTTATCCAGTAACACAATTTTATCGGCGTTGCTTTTTGACTTAATATCTTCCGATTGCAACAGCTTAATTGCTTCAATTGAGACTAACTGCCGTAAATATTGAGCAATTGCTTCTAATTCGGTGTCGGTCGTCATTTTTCCTCCATTATTCTTTCAGGTTCTACATTGATTAATATTCGCAAATCATTTTCTGGCATATTTACTCTCCCCAGTGAACCGTCTGGGGTTCAAGTGATTTTAGGTCTACAGATTACGCCTGTCAAGTTAAATGAGAAGCATAATTCTCACATATAATCATCCCCAATGACCCCCATCCTCCTCTTCATCGCACTCACCCTCCTCTCCTACCTCGGCGTATGGATCATCCGACGCTATGCCGAAAGACGTCAACTGCTCGACCATCCCAACGAACGCAGTTCACACTCCATGCCCACGCCGCGTGGCGGAGGGTTGGCGATCGTGCTTCTCGTAACGGGAACAGCCGTGTGGTTCGTCAGAGAAGCGAGTTTGAGTCGCAATCTTGTGTACATCGTCTGCGCGGTCGTCATCGCATTTCTGGGCTGGCGCGACGATACACATTCGCTCTCGCCGCGTGTCCGTTTTGCGGTGCAGGGGCTGGTCGCCGCCGCGTCCATTTGGGGGTTGGGATATTTCAGTTCGGTCACCATTCCGTTGTTCGGCAAATTGCAGTTGGGCGTGGTGGGCATCGTCATCACGTTCTTATGGATCATCGGACTCACGAACGCCTACAACTTCATGGACGGCATTGACGGCATGGCGGGCGGCGTGGCGTTTGCGGCGGGGCTGGGCTGGGTTCTGCTCACGTCGAACATCCCGTATCTGGCGAACTCGTTCGTGTTTTGGATCGCGCTCGCCATCGCCGCGGGCTCGCTCGGTTTTCTCGCGCACAACTGGCACCCCGCAAAAATTTTCATGGGCGACGTTGCCTCCACCTTCCTCGGTTACACCTTTGCGGTTCTGCCGTTGATGGCGGCGAACAAGGAAGGCGACGCGCTCATGCTCGGCACGCTCCTCATGTGGACGTTCATTCATGGACGCGGGCGTCACGTTCATTCGCCGCGCCCTCAAACGTGAGAATGTCTTCGCCGCGCATCGCACGCACCTCTATCAACGTCTCGTCATCGGCGGATACACCCATTCGCAAGTCAGCATCATGTATATCGTCCTGACTTTCGTTGCCTTGCGTCTCGCCTCTGCCTGGGGCGACGGCAGCCATCTCGCCTCCATCCTCATCCTCTTCGGACTTCCACTCATCTATTACGTGCTGAATCGCCACGCAAATATGTTATTAAACACGAAGGACACTAAGGGCACTAAGGATTCTTTGACTTCTACGATCTCTCAATGACCCTTTGTGATACTCTGTGGAATCCTTTGTGGCTGAACAAATTATGTTATCTAAACTCCGAGCATTCGCCTCCCTCTACCGAGAACTTGGTCCGCGTTGGACACTCTTTCGCCTCGCCTACGCCCTCCGCCTCCGCACAGGCATCATCCGCTTGCAAATGCCAATGGGTGAGTGGGAAAGCTATCGCGCTGAGCAGAGCGCTAGCGCAGACGAAGCGCCGTCACCTGAGCACCCCGCTGGTCGAGTAGCCCGCATGTTTTTCGCGGGCGTATCGAGACCACACCTAACCAACGCTCCCTGGAATTCTCAAACCGCTATCGACGAAGCAAATCGCATCTTATCGGCGAACTCAAATACTTCTCCCACCAATTCATTCAAACAAACTTTCCTCCCAATTGGCATAAGGATTATTTCACCTCCACGCTCCTGAGCCGTCCTCAGCGACGGATCGTCACCACCCAACACGCTTCGCTCGAGGACGGCGGCTTGAGCATGATGAAACACTGGTCTCAAATCCCCGACGACTCCTCACCGACATCAAATTCATCTGGGAACCCAACCGCTTCGCCTTCGTCTACACCCTCGTCCGTGCCTACGCCGCCTCTCACAATGAAAAATACCCCGAAGCCTTCTGGACTCTCATCGAAGACTGGGCAAAACACAACCCTCCCAACACAGGTCCCAACTGGATGGACGGACAAGAGATCGCCCTGCGCCTCATGGCATGGACGTTCGGCTATCATGCCATTCTCCAATTCTCCATCCTCAACTCCTGAACGAAAAGAAAACTTCATCCTCTACGTCGCCGCCCAAGCCGAACGCATCTACAAGAACATCGGCTACGCCATCTCCACCAGAAGCAACCACACCATCAGCGAAGCCTTCGGCTTATGGATGGTCGGTCTGCTCTTCCCCGAACTCAAACACGCCGAAAAATATCTC
This sequence comes from uncultured Chloroflexia bacterium, assembly GCA_963753655.1. GTDB lineage: Bacteria > Chloroflexota > Anaerolineae > Anaerolineales > Villigracilaceae > Defluviilinea. Next base: position 104,846 of record CAVWDB010000011.1, on the reverse strand, counting down.
TCACTCGGAAAACAACTTCTTGAACAAGAAGCTGCCAATCAAATCTTCCCCGATGGCAGTTACTCCATGTACTCCCTCAACTACCATCGCTTCATCCTTCATATTTATTTGTATGCAATACGTCTCGGTGAAATAAATAATTCTCCATTCTCCAATCAATCTCTATACATCTTCTGTATCATCCAAATCCATCGAATATCTCTCCCACCTCATCAACCCCGAAACAGGCGAAATGCCCGTCTACGGCTCCAACGACGGCGCCCTCGTTCTGCCCCTCAACAACTGCGACTTCACCGATTACCGTCCGCTGTTGCAACTAGGCTGGTACATCACCAAAGGCGAAAGCTTATTTGAGGCTGGAGAATGGGACGAGGATTTGTTTTGGTTGTGTGGTGAATTTGCCCTCATCCCCAGCCCTTACCCTAAGGGCACACGTCTCCGAAGGGAGAAGGGAGCCAGAGTTCCCCTCTCCCGCTGGGAGAGGGGTTAGGGGTGAGGGAGAAACCTCCTTCCCCAACGGCGGCATCTACCTCCTCCGCTCACCAACTCCCACGCCCTCATCCGCTGCACGGACTTCACCTCCCGTCCCTCCCACGCCGACCAACTCCACGTGGACTTGTGGATTCACGGTCACAACATCGCCGTTGATGCAGGCACCTACCTCTACAGCGGACGAAAGTCACTGGCGCAATGGACTGGCACACACGTCCGTGCATAACACCGTCACTGTGGATAACAAAGACCAAATGACCATGCTCAGTCGCTTCACGTGGACGAACTGGTCAAAGGGAAAAGTTCTCAAACACGATAAAGATATTTGGCAAGGCGAACATGATGGATATAAACCTGTATCTCACAAACGAACGGTCATGTCACTTGAAGGGGATCGTTGGTTAGTGATTGATAATCTCACGGCAAATGAATCGCATCATTATGCACTTCATTGGTTGTTGAATGATTTTGGAATGCAGAAGCTTGCTTCTGGATATGGATTATTACTTGCCCTCAAAAACGGACAGCAAGCTGTCCGACTCCAAAATTAACAGATTCAAATGGGATTGCTTGAAGGCAATGGGGATTTCTCCATCGTCCGCGCTGACCCCAACTCCACGCGCGGATGGCGTTCACGCTACTATGGTCACAAAGAACCAGCCATCTCGGTCATGCTTGAAGCGGATCAGCCTCAAGTCACGTTTTGGAGTTTCTTTGGTTTGGAAAATGATGTTGTTGAAAGTGTGGGGAATAAATTGAAAGTAAATTCAAAGACGTTTCAATTGTAGGGGCGGGGTCATCTCACCCAAGTAACAAAGACCCCTTTGCTTATTTGTGGTTTCGATAGGCTGCTTCGCAGCTACTCAACCACCATGTTTCCACTCCATCCACACAGGCTGCACATTTTCAGGGATGACGGTATATGCCTGTCCAACAGGAATCCGCTTATCGCGGCAGATGGCTGTCGCAATGGATAAACCATGCGATACAACGAGCACATTTTCGATGGGGAAGAGGTGGGCAATATTATCCAACGCGGCATACACGCGGCTTGCCACTTCGCGGACAGTTTCGCCTCCCGGTGGGCGGACATTTGCTGGGTCAATCGTTCGCTGTGACCATATCTCCGCGTAGCGCGCTCTAATTTCATCCACCAATACACCTTCCCATTTGCCCTGATTGATCTCACGCAGGCGCGGCTCGATTTGCATGGTTAGCCCAAGATGACTTGGCCATATATTCCGCGGTTTGGCGCGCACGCATGAGGTCGCTTGTGAAGATGGCGGCGAAGGTGTATTCCTTCAATTTTTCTATAAGTGATTTTGCCTGTGCAATTCCTTTTTCATTGAGAGATACGTCGCTTTGTCCCTGATACCTTCCCTCCAGATTCCAGTCAGTTTGTCCATGTCGAACGAGGCAAAGTTGTGTCATCTGTGATGGCGTTCCTGGTATTCAGGAAGGGTGATGATGGGTGGGCGTTCGTGTTCGACAACATCTTCCACATCTAAAGAATATTCACCCTTAGCGTATCGGATCAATTTCATGGACTTGTTGACATCCTCAATGATGGAGCGTTCGTAGCGCGGCTCCAGTTTGCGGAGCACGGTCTGGATGATGGCAAAAGACATCTTGCCCAATGCTTCAAGGTTTTGGTTGTGATGGATGCGCTCCAAAAGATTGACCTGGGCGATGGATTGCAATCCAAAGCGTTCCAGAACATCAATGAGCAGCCCTGTTTCCACGCCATAGCCGGAGAAGAAGGTTGCCTGCTCCAGGGCTTCGCGGCGACCCGCATATTCTCCTGAAAGGGGCTGAATGATCCCCGAAAGTTCGGGATAAAAAAGATTTAAGTAATGGGCGTGCGGTCAATTCGGTAACGCGTCCGCCGCCGCCGGCCTGTATTTTGTTGCCTACTCTGAGCGGACGACGATAGAAACCCTTTACGAATTGGACACCCCGGTTCAATAATAACGGACCGATGATCCCATAGACAAAGCGCGGATGGATGTTCACGATGTCTGTGTCGATCCATGCAATGATGTCGCCCTTGGTGACGAGCAGACTTTTCCACAGCGCTTCTCCCTTACCGGCGCGTGGTTCCATATCCGGGAGCAGATGCTGGTGAATGTAAACGGGCACCCCCAGATCTTTCGCGATCTCACGCGTCCGATCTGTGGAGTTGGAGTCCATCAAGACGATTTCGTCCAGCAGCGGATACTCTTCCATTAACGCTTTCTTGACTGTGGTGATCACCTTGCCAACCGTTTGCTCTTCGTTCAATGCGGGCAGTGCCAGGCTGATGGTAGTGCCTTGCTTTTCTTTGAGCGCCATCAGGTCTTCCAAGATGGAAAATTCATCCGACCGAAACGTGTTTTCCGCGAACCATTTGTCCACCAATATCGAGATTGCGTTGACCCCGGCACGCTCATCGAGCATGGCTTCAGACATCGGGCGGCGCGTCCTCACAATAATGATTGTGGAAGATGAGTCGCGTAGCAACTTTTCTGCAACAGGTCCCATCACCGAACCTCCGTTTGTCGTTTGATGGGCAGTAGTCCCTAACACGACGGCATCATATCGGCTGGATTCTTCCAGGATTGTAGGCACGGCATCGCTCGTGGTTATCGAACGGAAGTTCACCTTGGGCAACTGCTTGAGGATATATTTCATCCCTTTAAAAGGCGCATCTGTTTTCGCGCCGGTGATATTGATATGTAATACATCGAGTTGCTTTGAGTTGAGGCTCATGCCGAGTTGTAATGCCAGTTCTGCGTACGGTCCGCCGCGCACGGCGATCAGGGTCTGCTCTGGTGGTGCAGATAAGGTGCCGCGTACAATGGCGACATTGCACACCGGGCTGGCGAGAACCTCCGAAATCGACGCGCCCCAAGTGGTGGTGCCATCCTTCCACTCGACGATCAGAATATCGGGTTCTTCATCATGGATCACATTTTTCAATTCCTCCCAGGGCGAATGGGAGATGAATACCTTTGATTTATCGCGCTTGTTTGACCTTCCCAAGGAAAGCAGATGCTGCCGCAGTTCTCTTACAGTCTTGGAGCCTGCGCTGATCGATTCCCCCTCCGCGATCGGCACAATGCCAACCAGAAGCACTTCCTCGGCAATGATATGCGCCAGGGCAAGCGCCTGCAAACCCTCCACGTGAAGTCCCATGGGTACAAGCGCAGATCTGATGGAGCGAATCTCTTTTGTCATTTCGTGACCTCCTCCAACAAAGGGACAATATATTGCACGTAAATCTGATCCCATGTATAGCCGTGTTTTGCCCGCCGCCCCCAGCGTGACGTGACTTCCGCCTCCAACCGGACCTTGACCTGCTTTGCCACTTCCAGCGGCGCGGCGTCTGGATCAAAATACGTGACATCCCCTCCCGCCAACTCGCGCAGGACGGGAATATCCGCGCAGAAGACAGGTAACTTGCTGAAAGCGGCTTCAATGATCGGAATCCCAAATCCCTCCTCGCGGCTGGGAAAGAGTAAAGCATCCGCAATACGATAGAAATCTGAGATCACGGCATCGGGTATGAAGTCATGGCTCGTTTCTGCAAGGAAATGAGCGTATCCCTGTAGTTTCAACTCATCACGCAAAGCCAGCAGTTTTTGTTTATACGCCGAATTGTTTGGGTTATGTGGACCTTCGGGACCTGTAACGAGAAGCATGGCTTGGGGATATTCATTTCGGAACTCTGCCAATACATGCAAGGCAAGTTCTACATTTTTGCGCGGCGTCAGACGGACAGGTAATAAAAACAGCGGGTCGGCTTCTAGAAGATCTAACTTTTCGATCAACTCGACCGTTTGCGGCTCAAATTTAAAGAAAGCATTGATGTCCACACCGTTGGGGATGACATGGATCGATTCTTTTGCGATCCCGTACAGCTCGGCAAGCTCATCCTGTCGTAATTTTGAAACGACCACTTGTGTAACGCCTTCCCATTCCTTTTGCAGTAGGTCCCAAGGATAGCCCTCATGCAATTCATCGCGGTAACGCGGTGTTGTCCACGCCAGATCATGGTGCCATAAGATCAGATGTGGAAAGCCTGGCATCTTATATGTTTCATGCAATGCGGCGGTCAGCGGTAAATTCTTGTGCAGGGAAGCCACATTATGCGCGATCAACACATCGCATCCCTTGAGTTCTTCCAATAGCTCTCTTTTGATTGCATCTCGCAATGTGTCGAATGCGGATGTGTACTTGCCAACATCCAACAAGTCTTTTACCTCCATTACTTCTTCCTGCCTTGAATCCAAGCGCGGCAAAATGTGGGCTTTGATTCTCTCGTCAAAGTTTTCTCCGCGCCCTGCAAGAATGGTCACCTCATGGCCTGCGGTTGCCAGCAAGCGCGCGTGATGTGCCAGCACGCTCTCCACGCCTCCCACAATGGGCGGAGATGAATAGTGCAACAATGAGATCTTCATGCAGCTTCACCAAAACAGTTCGCCAACAAAAGGCTGAGGCGTTTCTCAAGCATGGTGAACGAATAATATCGTTTTGCCAGTTCAAAATTGTGTTCGGCTTCCTCGGCCGTCTCTTCAGGATGTTGCAGAACGTAACGCGTCTCTGCCAATGTTCTTTCGCTGATGTATCCATCGAACTCAACCACTTTAAATCCCTTGGGTTTAATATCTGCTTCGAAAATGGAGTAGTTGTTCACTACGATGGGTTTCTTGTAATAAACTGCTTCGAGAAAAGCATTTCCAAATCCTTCAATCGTGGATGGATACGTGACCAAATCCGCATAAGGATAGACATCTCCCAGCGTGTAAATTTTTCTACCCTCGGGAGTAACGCCGCGTGCGTCACCGACAATGGCTGCTTCAAAATTGACAGTGACATTCAACAACATCGCAAACTCATGGACACGCTTTTCGTAATCGGTTCCCTCATCGCCCGAAGCATGAGAAATGACGAGCTCAGCGGGTAAGCCCAGTCGGCGGGTTAGCTCAATGGCGTGTTCAATGCCCTTGCGCTGGATGATGCGCGTCGGTTGAAGAATTAGATATTGTTCAGGGGCAAGCCCAAGGTCGGAGCGAACCGTGCTTGCGTATTCATCCAGGGGAAGTGGGGGAGAGTCAAAGTCCATCACATTCGGGACGAGCATCGCCGCAACTCCGATCCGGGACGCCAGTTGATGTTCCTGTATGGAGTTGATGACCACATGGTGAATGGAAGGCAGGTTGGGTGGGAAGGCAGAGGCGAGGTAGTCGCGGACGCTGTTGTTCATAAACCGCTGACGTTCCCAATGAAAGTCGTGATGATGCGCGATGACGGGGTAGCCTGTTTCAGCGATAAATTCACTAATGGCAAGACCCAGCGGAATATTCAACGGGATGGTACTGGCGTTCTCCACGATCAGCGCTTCCAGTTTGAACTGGTGCGCGAATTTATAAAGTTCCTCCTTGATATAAAACCTTAATTCGTGGATGCGTTGTGTCACCTGTGCAGGGCGGATATATACCGAAAAGAAATCCTTATGCAATTCTTCAAGCTCGGGATGTTTCTTTCGCCCCTCATGCAGCGAGCCCCATACCCCCTGATATGCAATCTCATTTATGGCTGCAATTTCCGGGTGGCGATAGTAGGCTTCAGGGACCACGTAACTTCTGTTGGCGGGGCGATCACATTCGCCGCAGAAGTAATAACATTCGTGATCCATCCTTTCGAGAACGGTCGCCCACTTGGCTGTTTCAAGTGAAACACCATCTGTGCCTGCAAAGCGAGTGGAAATAAAACCAATACGGCGTGAGGGTGTCATATCTTCGTGATCTCCTTAATAATAAAAATCCTTGGGAATGTTGCAGTAAAATGGATGCCAGTATGCCAACTTTTTATACCACACTCCTTACGCAAATTTATGGAGCTGAACTTGCCGAACGGGTTGCACCGCGTCTGATCGGTCTGGTCGAACGTTTTCGCGGCCGTATCGCAAAGCCCTACAATGCCTCTTTGAGCGAACGTGACTCGTTATTGATCACATATGGCGATCAGGTGCAGGAAAAAGGGAAAGCGCATTTGCAAACGCTCACGGAATTTTGCGAATCCTATTTACGGGGAGTTGTCAGTGGAGTGCATCTCCTTCCCTTTTTCCCGTGGTCTTCAGACGATGGTTTCTCGGTGAAAGATTACCGGGCTGTTGACCCCGCGCTTGGCACTTGGAACGATATTGAAAAATTGGGCGAAACTTTTCGCCTGATGTTCGATGGCGTCATCAATCACATGTCGGCGCAGAGTGAGTGGTTTCAACAGTTTTTACAAGACAAAAGACAGTATCGAAATTTCTTCGTCACTGTGGAGGGTGACCCCGACCTCTCGCAGGTAGTTCGTCCGCGTGCATTGCCTTTGCTGACTGAGTTTGAAAGTGCCTCAGGCAAATGCAAAGTGTGGACGACTTTCAGCGCGGATCAAGTTGACCTCAACTTCCAAAACCCCGGTGTCCTGCTCGAAATCTTCGATATCATCCTTATGTACGCACAACACGGCGCGCAGTTCATTCGTCTTGATGCCATCGCATATCTTTGGAAGGAGGTCGGCACCACCTGCATTCACCTTCCGCAAACGCACGCCATCGTTCAGCTCCTGCGTGCCGTGCTTGATGACGTTGCCCCGCATGTCCATCTCATCACCGAAACCAATGTGCCGCACAAAGAGAACATTTCTTATTTCGGCGATGGGAAGAATGAAGCGCAACTCGTCTATAACTTTGCGCTGCCGCCGCTCGTCCTTCACACCTTCCGCACGGGAGACGCAAGTGCTTTATCTGGATGGGCTTCGAGTTTGAAACTTCCCTCTGACCGAACAACCTTTTTCAACTTCCTCGCCTCACACGACGGGGTGGGGCTGAATCCTGCTCGAGACATTTTATCCGCCACTGACATCGACGCGCTCATCGAACAGACCCTTGCTCACGGCGGCTTGATCTCTTACAAACAAAACAGTGATGGGACGAAGAGTCCCTACGAGATGAACATCAATTACTTCGATGCGCTCTCCAACCCGTCAAGCCGTGAATTGCTCGACATAAAAGTTGACCGTTTCATGGCGGCGCAGGCAATCATGCTTTCGATCATCGGTGTTCCGGGAATTTACTTCCATAGTTTGTTCGGCTCCCGCAATTGGACGGAGGGCGTGAAGCTCACAAATCATAATCGCACGATCAACCGTCAAAAGCTGGAGCGCGATGAACTTGAAAAGCAATTGGCTCATTTGGATTCTCTTCGGTCGAAGGTGTTCACACAGTATTCCAAGTTGCTTCTGGCGCGTTCCTCATCGTCTGCGTTTGACCCGCATGGAAGCCAGAAGGTTTTGGATGTGGGAAAGGGAATCTTCGCTGTATTACGAACATCCCCTGACAAATCAAGACAAACTCTGTGCCTGCAAAATGTCACTTCAAAAAAATTGGAAATTAAAAACCCAATAAAAAAAGCGACTCGTGGTTTGCTCACGAGCCGCCTGCGGGAATTGACGCTTACGTTGAAACCATATCAAACCTTGTGGCTGGATTAACTTTTGGAGTTGGTGGCTTGCCGCCGAAAGTAGGGAAGCAAGCTTCCCGCTCTATTCCTTTGCCGTCAAATAATGGATGAGGATCAAGCCGATGCCGAGAAAAAGCGGGACGAAGCCTCCCAGCATCCAGGGTCCGAGGTGAAGCGGGTAATCGTTGGGGGAATTAAAGCCGATGAAGTAGAGTCCGAGTGAGAGGGCGAATCCCAATGAGGTGATGACAATTCCCCAGCTTAATAGTCTTTTGCCAGATTTGCCTTCGGGTTTGGTAAGTCCCTTCTCGGCGAGGGCGAGGGTTTCCTTGTAGTTCATGTAACGTAGGAAGGCGAGGAAACCAAAGATGATGATGAGTATGCCGATAACGCCGAGGCAGGGGATGAGGTCATTCATGGAAAGTCCTTTTGAAAAAAATCAGGGTGTGGATTTTCTCCACACCCTGTTATTTTACTTCATGGACTTGACATCGACATTGCCGCTGTTCGTCTCGACCGTGAGTTGTGCTCCGCCACCGTTGATGGCTCCAACGATATTATCGCTGTCCCCACTGGAATTTTCTGTTACCGTGACAGTGATCGGCAGGTCTGATTTGATCTTGCCAAAGTCGGTTTTGAGATCCACATCCAGTTTCGAGTCGGCGGGCAGGGTAAGGGTGATGTTGCCGAAATCAGATTTGACCTTGTGCGGTCCTTCGCCGAGTGAGCCGTTGAATTCCACACTACCACTGTTGGTTTTTAGATCGAGCGTCACCGATTGGGCGTTGGCAACCTCGATGTTTCCGAAATCTGTATAAGCTTTGAGTGCGCCCTTTGCGCCATCCACTGTTACCGTGCCGCTGTTGGTGTGCAGGTCGTAGGACGTGGCAGTTGCCTGGGTCAGTTTGATGTCGCCGAAGTCATCATCCACTTTGATCAATTTACTGACCTTCAACTTGGCCAACTCGACCTTGCCGCTGTTGGATTCAATGTTGATGGATGCGGCGGAACCGTTCTCGAATTTTGTGTCGCCGAAATCGGATTTGCTGTAGAAGTCACCTGTAGCATTGACATCTTTCAATGTGACTTTGCCGCTGTTGGATTTGAATGTAATATCCGATGCGCTGGCTTTTTCAAGGACGATGTTGCCAAAGTCTGACCTCAGTTCGATGTTTTTGCTACCCGCCTTGATGGATGTAGCTTCCACGGTTCCACTGTTGGTCTGCACAGACAAACCGCCTTCGATGTTTTGTGCGCTGATATCGCCGAAATCGTTTTTGAGATCTGCATCACCCACGGTATCCGAGACGTTCACTTCACCGAAACCAGTATCAACTGTGACTGTGGTTTCGGTCGGGACGGTGATAACGAAGTCCACAGTGTTGATCTTATTGCTGAAGTTCATGGACTTGGGTATTTCATATTTGATGGTGATGTTATTGCCACTCTGCTCCACGGTGTATTTGATGGTTTTCACTTCCTCATCTGCACGAGCCTGGGTGGAGTCGTAGGCGGTCTTGACCGCTTTGATTTCCACTGTTTCTACATCTCCGCCTGTGACGGTGACATCGCCCGCGGCACTATTCACTTTCAGAGTGAGTGGTTTTTCTGCATCCACTTTGAGGGTCTTGCTTTCCTCCAGTGTGGAAGAGATATTCATATGGTCGAACGGGTTATTGGTTTGGAAACCGTTGGAAAAGTAGATTACCGAGCCAATTCCAATACAAACCAGTACGAGCGCCGCAACTAAAAGTGTTATTACAATAGGTCTTTTCATTTTTGTTCTCCTTGGAGATGTATGATGTTCTCACTTCGTTTGACAGGCGTTTTAGAAAAAAGTTTCACTCCCTCACCCTAGCCCTCCCCCAAAGGGAGAGGGGAGTTGGCTCCCTTCTCCCTATTGGGGGAAGGGCTGGGGATGAGGGCGTGAAACTTTTTCCGATTTCCCCTGTCTAACCCCATAGAGACCGTATGGCAGACACCGAAACCACCCTTATCCACAAGGCACAGAAAGGCGATCAAGACGCCTTTGCTTCGCTAGTGGATGCGCATCAACGCTACGTCTATAACCTTGCCTTCCGCCTTGTGAAAGATGAGAACGAGGCACTCGACCTGACGCAGGAGACCTTTGTGCGCGCTTGGACGGCACTGCCGAATTTCAGGGGGCAGTCGCAGTTGCGCACGTGGTTGTATCGCATTGTGACCAATCTTTGCTATAACCGCCTTCCCAACCTGCGGCGTTCCCTTAATGACCTCGGCGACGATGTGATGGAAGATATTCCCGAACCGCATTTCAATTCACCTGCATCCGAGTTTGAATCAAATGAAACCAGACAGCATCTCAGTGAAGCGATTCAAAACCTGGACGCCAATTACCAATTACTGATTACCCTTCGCTATCAAAACGAACTTTCCTACGACGAGATCGCTTCGAACTCTTAACCTGCCGCTTGGCACCGTCAAAACGGGCATTTTCCGTGCGAAGGAACAGCTCCGCAAAACGCTCGCTCAATTGGAGGACTCATGGATAACCGCTTAAAACAGGATGCGTTGATCGAAGACGCGCTCAACTCCCAGACGCTGGCTGAAATGCCGCGTAGTGTTACCGTCGATGTGATGGCGCGTATTCAAAAAGATAGACGACCCAAACTCGTCACATGGAGTGATTTCGTGTTGAGCCTTGTACTTGCACTTTCTATTGGTGCAGTGTTCTTTACTATCCAAAACCTTCCTCCTATTATGCTTGCAAAAATTCGCATTCAAGGCATTTTGTTATATCAGGATTTTCTGGTGAATTCCCGCTGGCTTATTCCCTCTTTGTTCTTTGGACTCGCCTCGTTGCTTTCCCTGTTGACCATTCCCTCCTTGATTCAAATGATCAGATTGCGCCGTCCTTAAATTAAGAGGATTTGAAAACAAAGTCGCCAAAATTGAATTCAGATACTCTGGCACCTGAATACCCCTCCATAGGAGGGGTACCTTTTTGTTGAGGCGGAATATACTCCCGAACCATGAGAACCACTTCCTTCATCTTGATTTTGGCATTTCTTTTATCCGCTTGTGCCGTCCCTCAACCAACTCCCACACCGCTACCAACTCTTGAGCCTGTATCGCTTTCTGGGGAATGGCTGGGCGGTTTTGTTCAATCGGACGGAACGGTTCTCTCTCTTATATTTAAGTTTACCGATACCGGGGGAACTTTAAATATCCAGCCATATTCTAAAGAATGGAACTTGACTGATTTTGTTCATGCGGATCCTAAAATTACTTTTAGCAGTGTAGGTACATCATTTGATCCTTTTGAGCAAATCCATTTTGAAGGTGAGCTTTCCGATAATAGGGTCACAGGCGAACTGAATTGGGACGGCAAAACCTATCAAACCACATTTACTTCTCTCACCGAGGTTGATTCTGCATCACTTCAAAAATATGTGGGAGTTTATCGCTTTGAATCTGGACGTGCTGTTAGTGTTTTACTCAGCCCGAGTTACGATTCGGGTGGCTTGGAATTCTTCCCACCCGGATTGATGTTCACCGACTTTACCACCGGTGATTCGCGCGGATTATATCCTCTGGAAGATTCCACTTTTGGTATCGGTTCGGCGCGTGTCCTAGCCTATCCATTGGAGGAAAACCAGATCAAATTTATACTCGATGATTCTGGTGAAGTGACAGGCTTGCAATCGGTTGACGACAGTGATCCAGAAAGGACCGGGATTGCATCGCGGGTAGGATATTCGGTGGAGGATGTTAAATTCACCAGCGCGGATGGTAAAGTCATGGTAGGCCTTCTCACTTCTCCTGAAACATCCGGAATACACCCGGCATTTATGATGTTGCATGGTTCCGAGCCTGGGGTAAAGGATGGTTTTGGTCAGCAAATATTAGCGCATTACATGATTAGCAAAGGCATCGCCTTGTTAACGTATGACAAACGCGGCGTGGGCGGATCGGGTGGTATCTATCGCGAGAGCGCAGATGAATCCAATATAAAACTGATCGCATCGGACGCTGTTGCAGGTGTGGGTTATTTATCTGCGCGACCAGAAGTGGATTCGGCACAGATCGGTTTGATCGGTGGGGAGTCAGGCGGGTTGGGTGATTCCCATCGCGGTTGCTGAATCAGACAAAGTGGCTTTCTTTGTTATCAATTCAGGTCCGGTTATTTCATTCGCACAGGAGAATAGATATAGCGCTGTCACAAACGACGGTGAATCAGCCATTACTTATGACGCTGATAAACTCGATCAAGCTCTACGTGAAATGAAGCCAGCGGGTGTTAATCCGATACCTGTGCTTGCTGAGCTTTTCACAGCCCGGTCTTTGGTTGTGGGGCGAGGTAGATAAAAGCGTACCCGTAACTGTCAGCGCTGAGAACCTGCAAGTTTTGATTGATTCGGGGAAAGATAATTTTTCCTATGCACTGTTGCCTGGCGGTGACCATAACCTCAATGAATCTCCACACGGACTCTTTGCAGAAATCCCCTATTCACCGCGCGTACTTTATTTTTCCAAACTGACCGAGTGGCTCGAACAAAATAATATCATCCCAAAGGAATGAATCGATGAGAAAGACATTCATATTATGTCTCGCCTTTATTTTGGTCGCTTGTGCCGCGCCAGTTACGCAAACCACACCAACGGCAGAAGCTACCATTCCGCCTGTAACACCTTCAGCGATTCCTGCTGCGCTTGAACCGCAATCTTTCTTTACTGTATTTGGAGATAGTCCTATCGTGCCCAAGGGGAACACGGGTACATGGGACGATCGTTTTACCGACCCCGGTGCTGTGCTATATTACGATGGCATGTTCCATATGTTCCGTAACGGCTTTCGCGGATTCCCTGCAACATCTCAAGTGGGATATGTTACTTCGCCTGATGGCTATTCATGGACAAAGCAAGGTGATGATCCTGTTTTTGAAACGAGCGATGTTTCGTATGCAAAGATCGCCATGTATGCTTCCAGCGTGCTGGTGGAAGATGATGGCACATGGGTGATGTATTTCTACACATGGGATTTGGCAGGCTTCCCAGCCTCCAGCGTGATTGGACGCGCAACGGCTCCGTCACCAACCGGTCCCTGGGTCCCAGATGCGGACCCGTTCTTCTTCCCGGTGCTCTAATGATTGGGATGAAAAGCAAGTCCTTGCGCCGCATGTGATCAAAACGGATAATGGGTATGTGATGTATTTCAGTGGAGCGAATAGAACAGGCAGGCAACAGATCGGCATGGCTACTTCAAGCGATGGTATTCAATGGACAAAATATAATGACCCATCCACAACTGAATTGCCTTATATTGAAAGCGATCCCATCTTACAACCCGGCAAATCGGGAGCATGGGATATGGGCTGGGTACATCAGCCGCGTGTGATTGAAACTCAAGATGGTTGGGTGATGTTCTTTCGGGGCACAAAAAACATAAACGGCAGCGCCATGGCGCTGGGTCTTGCCACCAGTGACGATGGTATTCACTGGGAAAAATCAGCGCTCAATCCGATATTCCTGCCTACTGAAATATCAAAGTCTCAGCAATTTTGGTTTGATAATGCCGTATTGGTGGATGATACCTACTTTCTTTTTATTGAAGGTGATATCAACCAGACAACGCAAATTTATTTGGCAATACATCAGGGAGAAATCCCAAAGTAGCGTGGATATTTTATAAACTTTGCAAAATATGACTTACAGCCGTGGATGCAGGTCCGCCAAGAGACTGTATCAAGGCAGTCTTTGCATCCGCGATTTGGTTCGCTTCAGCCTGACCCCGAAGCTGGATCGTCCCTTCGACAGCCTGATACACGCCCGCGGCTCCGCCTGCAAAGCCACGGGCTTTCATGCCTCCCATTGTAGCGCAGGGGATTTTCCCAGCTAAGCTTATCTCACCGTCCTCGGCGAGTTTCCATCCTTTTCCTTTAACTGCAAACCCAACCGCTTCGAGTTGCAGCGCGGCATAGATGCTGAAGACATCGTGATATTCAAACAAGTTAATATCTTCGAGAATAATGTTTGCCTGTTTCATCGCTTTGCCTGCGGAGATTTGCGCGGTACTAAAGTACAGCATATCCTTGCGGTCATGCAGTGCCATCGTATCCGACGATGACGCTGAGCCAGCGATCTTCACGAGTGGATCTTGAAACTCGGACGGAAGCAACTCGCGGCGAGTCAGAACGAGCGCGGCAGCGCCATCCGCGTTGGGAGCCATGTCGAACATGTTGAGCGGATCGCTGACCATCTCTGCTTTGGCGTAGGTCTCAGGCTTAATGGCTTTGCGGAACATGGCATGTTTGTTGGCAACTCCGTTGGCGTGGGCGGTGAGGGCAAAACCTGCAAAGCCATCTTTGGGAACATCATTCTCGTGCATGTAGCGTTTCATAAGGAGCGCGGCTTGAGCAGTGGTTGTCATGCCTTGCACAGATTCAAAATCTGAATCGCTTGCTGTTGATAACGCTTCTTCAACATCCGAGCCGATCTTGTCGGTAAACTTTTCCACGCCGACGACAAGCGCCACATCCACCATGCCGCTGGCGATGGCGAGATAACCCTGCCGCAATGCCGCGCCGCCCGACGCGCCCGCGGCTTCAATGGTAGCGGCTTCGATTCCGAGCAAGCCCGCATAATCCGCGAGCAAAACACCGAGATGTGCCTGATTGGATAGATTCGGCGCGAGCATGTTGCCGACGAATAACGCCTGTGGCTTGAGTCCGCCTGCATCTTTGATTGCATCTTTGAATGGCGGCGAAGGCAAGCTCACGCAGACCAATGTCCCAATGCTCGCCGACTTCTGTTTGTCCAATACCTGCGATTACTACATCTGTCATTTTTTATCATACCTCGGTGGTTGAGTAGGGCTGAGCGTTCGTTGCGAAGCCCGTATCGAAACCACCAGTTACATGAATTCTTTCTATAACAATAAGTCTTCTGCTTAGCTGCTGGTTTCGATACGGCGGCGGAGGAATATTGGATTGCAAAGACTCATTCAGTCCCGCCGCCTACTCAACCAGCGGAGATTCTTATTACTTCCAAATTCTCTTCAAGAACTTGACCTTCTCCATTGTTTGATACGTGCCGCCGCCTTCGTGACCGTTGTAGGGATAGACTTTGATATGCTTTTCGGTGCTGTCCCAATGATTGTACGCGGCAAAGACTGTGGAGGGCGGGCAGATTTGATCCATCAAAGCGGTGGAGAATAAAGCCTTTTGCTTTTGCACGTGTAGCGAAGTTGACTCCATCGAAATAGGACAGTGTGTTGAAGACTACATCTATTTTGTCGCGTTGGGCGTGACAGAACTCAGCGATCTCTTTATAGGGATAACCATCCGAGATTTCGGTGGCGCGGCGATAGTGACAAAGGAATGGCACATCGGGCATGGCAACAACCACATCAGGGACGAGTCCTGCGGCGGCGATGGTGATGCCTCCGCCTTGTGAGCCGCCAGTGACGGCGATCTGAGTCGCATCCACGGCTTCGTGAGAGCGTGCCGTTTCGATGGCGCGGACAGCATCGGTGAAGACGCGGCGATAGAAGTAATGCTTGGGGTCGAGGATGCCTTTGGTCATACTGCCAGGGAATTGTGGACTGCCGCCTTCCGCATAGAGATCGGGTGTATCGCCTGTTGACCAGGTGCCGCCTTGTCCGCGGGTATCCATGATGAAGTGAGCGTAGCCTACGCTTGACCAGAGGAGCCAGTCAATCGGGAAGTTGCGTCCGCCGCCGTAGCCGATGAATTCGACGACACATGGTAGGGACGATCGGCCGTGTCGCCCCTACAGGGAGGATCAACCAGCCTTTGATGGGTTGTCCGCCGAAGCCGTTGAAGGTGACATCGAAGGTTTCTTGTGCGGCGAGTCCGTAGTCCACTTTTTCGAAGGTCGCGTTGAGAGGGAATGTAACGCGCTTCATCCAGTGTGGATTTCCAGAAGGCGTCGAAGTCCGCGGGTTCGGTGCGGGCGGGGAGGTAGGTCTTGAGTTCGTCGAGAGGGAGGTCGAAGAATGCCATGAGGGTTGTCCTTGATGGTGTTATGTAATGTAGGGGCGAGGTCTTCTCGCCCCGTAGTTGGAGTGATGGCGCAAGGGTGGAGGGGATTCCCGCCCCTACGTTTCATTTCATTTGCAACTTGCCACGGAAGCGCACATACGTGGCGTAATCAATTTCTGAACGGCGGGCGATGTAATCCTGTGTCTTCATCGCGAGACCTGCGCGGAGCGGAGCGGCGTCAGTGACGGTGATGTCGAAGGCATCGGAACCAGCCCCGACTTCCGAAAGAGACGCAGAGAATCCGGTCGCCAGGTTGGGCGATGTCGAGAGTCGCAGTGAGTCCGATCATCGCCGCGCCCGCGTACGTATTCCCGATCGTGTGAACTAAAAGCCCAGGCTCGATCTGTTCCATTGAAAATCCGAGTTGCGATGCGACGCGTTGCGGGAACTTTGTGTTGGGCTGGTGGAAGATCGCCCACTTGTAATCTTTGGCGGTGGTGCCTGAGGCTTCCATCAAATGCGTGGCGGCTTCGCTGACGTGTTTGAAGTAGGCGGGTTCGCCCGTGAAGCGCATGCCGTGTTCGGGATACTTCGCGTCGGAGCGTCGCCAGAAATCGGGCGTGTCGGTGACGTAGGAATACGAGGCGTTGATGACCGCCAGCGATTCTTCGGCGGGACCGACGATATACGCGCCGCCGCCCGCGCCTGCGGTGTACTCGAGCGCGTCGCCTGGCTTGCCTTGCGCGGTGTCCATGCCGATCGCCATGGCGTAATTGCCCATGCCCGAGCCGACCAATCCCATCGCGGCGACTAACGCTTCGGTGCCCGCTTTACAGGCGAATTCCCAATCGGCGGCTTGTGTGTTGGGGACGGCGCCAATCGCTTCAGCGACCAAGGTGGAAGTTGGTTTCACCGCATAAGGGTGGGACTCAGACCCGACCCAGACCGCCCGCAATTCGGTCGGGTCGATTTGTGCGCGGAGCATGGCGTTGCGCGCGGCTTCAATGGACATGGTGATGACGTCTTCATCCAGCCCAGGGACGGCTTTCTCCTTGATGGGAAGTCCGCCTTTGCCGCCTGTCCATACGCGTGCGACTTCCTTGGCGGGCAGACGATAACGCGGCACGTACGCGCCGTAGCCAACGATGCCGACCGGCTTGTCGGGTTTGAGGAGGGTGGGGGAGTGTGTGTGAGGGGTTGTCATTTAATCATTTCCTGATACTGGTTTTCAAAAGTTATTATGTTTGCATTGTAGTTGCTAATTGAATAGAGACGCAAAAATGAGCACGAGAAATCCTAAAGCAATTGATGTTAATAAATATATTCCCAAAAGAGTGATTCCATTTGTTCGGCTTTTCTTCTTTTTAGAAACAATTAGCGAACCAATAATCGCATATGGAAGACCTGATAGTGAGAAGAGAATGATTGTATATCCAAACGAGGATATGTTTAATCCAAAATCATTGGAAAATGCCAGTAGGAGTGTTGCCAGAAAACCTGGAAATAATAATGCCGCAAAAAGGTATTTTGATTTTAAAACCGAGTCTATTAGATAAAAAAGTATCGAGAAAAATAGAACGCCAATTATTGCTCCTACTATAGGGTGTATCAGACCAAGAAGTCTTTGTTTACCAGCTGGGTCGCGGCTTTCTTCTTTTGTCATAGATTCTTTCATGTTCAATTCTTGTTTTGTATATACCAAAACTTTGACGTCAATCCTGCCTGCGGTTTCCAACGGATGTTGAACGGATGCACGGATGGTTGGTCAACGGACTTTGTCACGGACTCGCGGACGGAAACGGACTTTTACCACTTGCGGGGTGTATCGCCTTTTTCAACTTCTTCCTTCGCTTTTGCAAGAGTTTTATTCCACACTTCAAGAGTTTCCCGTCCGATCTTTGCGGCTTCTTTTGTTACTTCGTCTAGATTTACATCATGGTTGCTGTAACCGCGTAAGCAAAAATAGAGAATGGAAAAAATATCCTTGGGATGTTTATCTGATCTGCCTTCGTCCCATGCGCGAAGTTTTCCGATGATGATGTCTGTTGGCTGAGCGACCCATGCTTCAAATGGTTGGTCATTTTCGTCAGTAAATGTCTCGCGTATTCGGCGTTCAAAGGCGAGTTGGTAATCAGGTTCGCGCTTCAAAGGAACGAGGTCCGCTTTATAGCCTTCGGTTGAATCAATGATGTTAAACATGATCCCCATTTCAACCGAATTTCTGATCATTTCTGGGTCGGCATAATATCTCGGGAGGGGAAATCTTTGGGAAAGCGCTTCAAAGTCTTTGTCATGCAAATCCACGATGATGTCAACATCATTGGTGGCGCGGGTGATGCCAAAAATTGTGCCACCAAAAGCGCCCACGATCATATAGGGTGCGCCGATATCGTCGAGCGCTTTTGTAACCCGAATGTAGAAATCAAGCATGCTCATATTTCTTGTCCATGAAAAGTAAATAATCCAGAATTTTCATATTGATTTCGGGTAGGGGAAGTTTTGGAAAATTTCTCTTAAACGCAGTACGCAAACCTGCGCGTACCATAGAGCTTGCTTGCAGGCTGGGATAAATCCTTTTGCCAGGTGGTAACTTTGCGAGCAACTCCATTTGAACTTTGTCAATAGGGTCGAATTTGTCCACGATTTTGGAAATATCTTCGGATGTAAGGGTTTGTTTTTTCATATCTGTTTTTGAATATACCAGAACTTTGATATCAATCCTGCCTGCGCCCTCACCACTTCGACAGGCTCAGCGCGGCGCCTAGCGCTCTACCCTGAAGGGCACACGTCCCAGTGGGAGAGGGGACGCGTGGCGTGCGATATTCAGACTTCCGAGTCTTCGCGGAGACTTCGGAAGTCTTTGCTCACTTCTTAGCAACTTTCTTGCTGGCATTCATAATCGTCATGCCGACAACTTCCTCGCCCTCGTAGCGGACAAGCACGTCGTTATCCAGCAACTCGGAATTGTCCGCGCGATTTGGCTTTTTGAAATTCAAATACAAAACATCGGCTTCTTCATCGTAAGAAAACCAGATATTCTTCTGATGGAGTTGTAATACCTGAGGTACAACAGTCAATACGTGGTCGAGATTTACCGTTGCCATATTTTCTTTCTCCTTTCAAGCGATTTCCAACGCTTCGTCAAAAACGCTGTGATGATAAAGCCATCTTCCTGGCTTACTTCCCGATAAACGGCGATGATATATTTGCCAGATTCGATCTCACGAGCAGCGAGCAATTCACCTTCATTACCCTCAAATACTGCCAATGGTTCTTGGACAGTTTCAAGGACATCATAAAGAAAGCCTGCCATTTCCGTGTGTTCTTCCGTGATATGAACCCAGCGTTCATCAGGAAGTCTTATTGTTACGCCGTTTACAGATTTGGCGGTATGAGCCATTATGCTTCCTCACTGGCTTTATGTTGTAAATCCTGATAGGCCTTTTGCCAATCCGTCAGCATGGAGCGAGCAGACTTCCATGCCAGCCAGTCATCTTCTTGCTGAGGTGTGGCTTTACCTTTCAGTCGTGCGGTAAATTTGTCAAAATCCGTCCCATATTTGTTTTCCATTTTTCGAATGCGGCGGCGGTAATAGTTCACCCTGCCGCGCACAGTAGAAAGCGCCATATCCCAAAGCGCGTCTTCCACAGTGGCAAAACGTTCGGATGCCACCAACGAGCGTGCGACTTTGGTTAATACAGTGTTGGGTGAAGTATGAAGTGTCATATTTACTCCTTTTCAGGAATTATACCCTTGAGAAAATTACACGTACCAAAACTTTGACGTCAAACCTGCCTGCTTGAAAATCTCGCCCTCACCCTAGCCCTCTACCCTGAAAGGCACACGTCCCGCAGGAGAGGGGACTTGTGGCGCGCCGATTTTGATTTTCCTTTGTGTACTTCGTGGTTAACCCTTTTGCATTCCCTTCAAAATCTCTTCTGCCCGATCAATTCGTACAACCTTCTCCGTCACCATCTGCGCGGCGACCTTTTCGATCAATTCTCCGCTGGCGCCTGCGGCAATGGCAACCTGACGTGCGTGTAGCGACATATGTCCGCGTTGGATGCCTTCGGTGGCTAATGCACGGAGCGCCGCCATGTTTTGGGCGAGTCCCACCGAGACGATGATCTCAGCGAGTTCGGAAGCGGTTTTGACACCCATGAATTTCACTGCGGCTTGTGCGGCAGGGTGAACCTTGGTCGCACCACCGACAATTCCGACCGCCATGGGCATTTCGAGTGTGCCGACGAGGTTTCCGTCCTTGTCTTTGCCCCAAGTGGATAATGAAGTGTACTTGCCTGAACGAGCGGCATAGGCATGTGCGCCCGCTTCGATGGCGCGCCAGTCGTTGCCTGTGGCGATGACGACTGAGTCCACGCCGTTCATGATGCCTTTGTTGTGAGTTGCTGCACGATATGGGTCCACGGCGGCGAAGGCGTAGGCGGCGATGATGCCATCACGGACTTCTTCGCCAGAATAAGGGCGGATGCCATCCGCCCCTACGAATTCCAATTCTTTCACGGGAATCGTGCATCTTGCGCGGGCAATACGTCTGTCTGCAAGGTTGGAGAGGATGCGCAGATGGACTTTTCCGCCCGTGATGGCTTCCACTTTGGGGGCTAAGCGTTCACAAGCTGTGTTCACGGCATTCGCGCCCATCGCATCACGGACATCATAGATAAGATGAAGGACGAGAAAGCCGCCAATGGGGGAGTCCTCGATGATGCGGACTTCCAAGTCTCGTGCGCCGCCGCCGAATTTTTTGAGGATGGGGTCTATCGAGTCCGCTTCGGCGAAGAGTTCGGCTTTTTTCTCGTATAGTTTGAGCTTCGCTTCATATAAGTTGGTGACATTGATGACTTGCATCTGTCCGATCATGAGCGGATCGGTGGTTGTGGCGGTGTATCCGCCACCAGCACGGGCGAGTTTCGCCATAAAGGAAGCACCTGCCACAACAGATGGCTCTTCGAGAGTCATCGGGACGAGTACATCGCGTCCATTGACCTGGAAGTTGAGCGCTATTCCGAGTGGCAGACTGTATAAACCGATAACGTTTTCGATCATGTGGTCGGCGGATTCAGGGGAGAGTCCGCCTGTAGTAAACGGGAGCAGGCTTTCGGGAGTCTGATGCGTTGCTTCCATTAGTTTGGCATGTCGTTCTTCGAGTGTCATATTGTAAAAGCCAGCGATGCGGGAAGTTGTCATATAGTCACCTTTGTTGTGGAATACATTCTATTGTACTCTCCTGCCAAAATCTATCAGATTTATTCAAAATGGATATAATACTTTGTTAGAGGTGTCTTCGTTATGTTATTAACGCGTGAGCAGCTTCAAGAAAGATTGATCGCTTTACATCAAGCCAGCCTCGAACTGGTAAAAGATGTTTCACTGGATCACCTATTGCAACGGATTGCAGAGGTGGCTTGTGAGCAGTCGTCGGCAGATTATGCCGCGGTCGGTGTTTTGGACGAAGAGGGCGGTCTCAAACAATTCATCACTGTTGGGATGACGGAAGATGAGATCAAATATATTGCACACCCGCCTGTGGGGCGTGGTCTGCTGGGTGAATTGATGGATGCTGAATATCCGCTGCGTGTACCCGTGATTCAGGATCATCCCAAATCGGTGGGCTTTCCAGACAATCATCCGGTCATGATTCCCTTTTTAGGGGTTCCGATCCGAACAGGCGATAGCCAGCTGGGACAGATTTACCTGACAAAGAAGGAAAACGCCGCGGAATTTACCGAAGATGATGAGAAGATCATCCAGATGTTAGCCGCCTATGCAACAGCGGCCATTCAGAACGCCCGCTTGCATGAGAATACCCATCGCCTGGCTGTGCTTGAGGAACGGGAACGAATCGGCATGGATCTGCATGATGGGATCATTCAATCCATTTTTGGGGTGGGCTTGTCTCTGGAAAGCGCATTGCACTCCATTGAAGAAAACCCTGAGGATGTAAAGCGGCGTCTTCAACATTCAATTGATAGTCTGAATCAATCAATTCGTGACCTGCGATCCTACATTATGGACTTACGACCGCGTCAATTGGGGTCGAAGGACCTGCTCAGTGGTTTGAAAAGCCTTATTTCGGAGTTCCGTGCCAACACTTTTGCCCATATAACCCTGACAGGCCCAGAAAAAGAAGTCTTTGACCTGCCACAATCGCATTCACTGGCTTTATTTCACATCTGCCAGGAGGCTTTGGCAAATATTGCCAAGCACGCGAAAGCAAAAAATGTGCAGGTTTCGCTTTGGTCTGCGAATGAACGCGTCTTGATGGAAATCAACGATGATGGCAAAGGCTTTGATACCGAAAAGATAAGCGCGTCGATTGGACATGGCCTGGCAAACATGCAAACGCGCGCCCATTCCATCGGCGGTGATGTTGATATCACCTCTGTGATGGATGAGGGAACGACCATCCTTGCATGGGTTCCATGGCTGTCTGCTGATAATCATAGCCAATCATAATTTCTTTAACATTGAATCACAGAATCACGAGTCTCATTAACAATTTATTAAAACAAGTTCAACGGACGCTTTTTTAAGAACGAACATCCATATCTCCTTTCATGCTTATGAAAAGCTCGATTAACCCCATATATGGGGGTGTGGATAACCTTGCAGAGTGTACTTGGCTGAAACGAGTGTTCTACAAAAGAAAAACCTTCTCAGTGGTTGCGTAATAAATCTTTAACATTGACTGACCTTAAAAAAACGAAAGTTTTTAGCCTAGCGTAGGCTTTGCGTGTTGTTATTTGCCCTATATATCTGCTAGAATAGATACACGCTGATATTCGGATGTGGCAAGACGGGCGCATCATGTAATCCCTGTAAGTCTTTTATAAATAACAAATCGAGTTCTAAATAAACCACTAACAATGCGGGTTAGTTCGATATTCGCAATTTTCGTGCAACGGAGCAATTTATGAATGCAGATCAAGCATGGCAATCGGTACTCGGTCAACTTCAAATGGAAATGCCCCGAGCTTCTTATGATACCTGGGTGCGGGATACCAAACCAGTTTCATACCAGGATGGCACACTCACGGTTGGCGTTCGTAATGCGTATGCCCGTGATTGGTTGGAAAACCGTCTTGCCAGTACTGTCAGCCGCCTGCTTGTGGGGATCATGAACTCAACAGTGGATGTTAGTTTTGTCGTTAATGGTAATGATATAGAAATAATACCGGACGAACCGCCTCAGTCCCAGCCGGAACCTGTTGAGGCTTACGAACCGCCTGCCCGCCACTTGAGCATGAATCCCCGTTACACCTTCGAAACGTATGTTGTTGGTTCCGGCAACCGTCTCGCACATGCCGCCTGTCTCGCAGTGGCAGAGAAACCTGCCCGTGCGTATAATCCGCTTTTCCTTTACGGAGGTGTGGGGCTGGGAAAAACCCATCTACTCCATGCCATCGGCAACTCCTGCCATGCACGCGGTCTCAATGTGCTTTATGTTTCATCCGAAGAATTCACCAATGATATGATCAGCGCCATTCGTACGCACACGAATCAGGCCTTTCGTGAGAAATATCGCTCTGCAGATGTATTACTTGTGGATGATATTCAATTTATCGCTGGAAAAGAATCTACGCAGGAAGAGTTCTTCCATACCTTCAATACATTGCATGGACAGGACAAACAGATCATCGTTTCTTCTGATCGTCCGCCCAAATCTCTGAACACACTGGATGAACGTCTGCGCTCGCGCTTTGAATGGGGGTTGACCGCCGATATCCAGCCGCCTGATCTTGAAACACGCCTTGCCATTTTGCGCTCGAAGGCAGAACGGACAGGCCGTCAAATATCCGATGAAATATTGGAAAGCGTTGCCCAGCGTGTGCAATCCAATATACGCGAATTGGAAGGCGCCTTAAATCGCATCCTTGCATTTGCTGATCTAAGCGGTACATCCTTGACGCCGAATCTTGTGGAAGTAGCGCTGGCTGACCTTTTACCTCAGCGCAGCGATGTTGAACCTGCAAAGATCATTGAGTTGGTGGCGAAGGAATGGCAGATCACCGTGGAAGCCTTGCTTGGCAGGGATCGCTCCCATAAGATCGCCCAACCTCGGCAGGTTGCCATGTATCTTCTTCGCAAAGAGACCGACTCCTCCCTGCCTCAGATCGGTGAAGTGCTGGGCGGACGCGATCACACAACAGTGATGTATGCCATCGACAAAATTTCCAATGAAATCGAGACCAAGACCGATTTGCGTAAGCGAGTGGTTAGCGTGAAACAACAGCTATATGGTCAAGCTGCTGTTATTTAAATAATTTGCCCCGATGAAAGTCGGGGTCTTTTTGTTGGGGAATTTCAGAAAGGCATCTAAAACCAGACGATTAGCTCAATACCGGGTTTTCGATTTTCGACATGCCAACCTGCACAATTACCGTGTTGCCCGGCACAAGACAAGTTCCGGTCATCAAAAAGACGCCTTGTGGAAAATCGAGTTCGCGTGTCAGGAATTCAGGGGTGTCCACTTGGGGTGTCCCTCAAAAATTGGGGGTGTAGGGGCCGATGTCCTTGTAGCCCTGAAGCGTGAGTCTATACATCGAGTACATTTTCTTTGGATAATCCAGATAGGCTATTTTCATCAGTTTGCTTCCCTGTTTGGGTACTACAGCATCAGAGTTTTTCATATTTTGACATGGTTCAAGATTATTGCTCAAATTTTAGAAAATCAACCCCTTGACTCTGTTTGTCATTTTTGATATTATGTTATCGATAACATGTTATCGATAACATAACCCATATGGATAATACAATAATTTCTTCTGAAAGAAGAAAACGCGTCACGATCAAAGATGTAGCCCAAGCCGCCGGGGTATCTACACAAACGGTTTCGCGTGTAATGAATAAGTTCTCTTATGTTTCCGAGGAAACTCGTCAACGTGTGGAAGAAGTGGTTGAACAATTGGGCTACCGCCCCAGCACACTTGCACGCAGCCTAATCCAGCAGCGGAGTTATACATTGGGTGTTGTCACGTTTGGATTAAAACATATTGGCCCTCTCGTACCCTTAACGGCATTGCTGACAAAGCAGAAGAGCTTGCCTACATGCTTTTGATGAAGGAACTTGGGGATTTCAATACCAATCGACTTGACAATGTCATTGATTCATTACTTGCCCGGCAGGTGGATGGAATATTATGGGTAGCGCCTGAGATAGGAGATAACCATGCCTGGGTGGAAGAGCGCCTCCAGAACTTTTCGGTTCCCATTTTATTTCTTGCAATGCAGCCACGTAAGGGTATTACAAGTGTTTCAACAGATAACTATCAAGGCGCACTCATGGCGATGCAGCATTTGTTGGATTGTGGACGAAAAAAGATAGGGCATATTTCAGGACCGCTGGGTTGGTGGGAAGCTAACGAGCGTAAACGCGGATGGCGTGAGACATTGAAAATAGTAGGGATTGAAGTTTCAGAAAAACACTGTGCAGAGGGAAACTGGTCATCTGCCAGCGGTGAGCAGGCATTTATTCAACTTCTTGACACATTCCCAGATATGGATGCAGTTTTTGTTGGTAATGATCAGATGGCATTGAGCGTTTTGCGGGAGGCCCTTCGCCGAGGTATTCGTGTTCCCGAACAACTATCGGTCGTTGGTTTTGACAACATTGCTGAGTCGGCCTACTTTTACCCCTCTTTAACAACAGTCTCTCAAGACCTCCAGTTACTGGGTGAACAGGCTGTTCAAAATATCGTGGAAATGATCCAGGCCCGGCAGGAAAACAGGCCTATCATGGCCCAATCAAGATTTATTCAGCCCACCCTTATTGTCCGTGAAAGTTCAAAATAGGTTTGAATATATTTCACTTCATTTTTTCTATGCGGATTCTGAAATGATGAAAATTGATGTGGAAGGAGGTGATGTGAAAAGGTAATAAAAGTTTGGTGTAAGAAAAAATGCACATCGGTTGATTGGCGTCTGATGTGCCCGCTCCCGGCCAGATCATGCTAGTACTGTTTTGTTCTTGCCAATTGGTACGCCAACATACTACCTGTTTTATTAAATAAGGAGAAGAAAATGTCCAAGAAGTTGCTTTACAATCTGCTGGCTGTTTTGATTTTTGCCAGTCTCATTCTCACAGCTTGTGGTGGCGGAGCTGCCGCCCCCAGTGATGTCAAATTAGTTGGCATCTCAATGCCCACCAAGAGCTCAACCCGTTGGATTTCCGATGGCGAAAGCATGGTCAAGTCGTTTGAAGCGCTTGGTTATGATACCGATCTGCAATTTGCCGATAATGACATCCAGAACCAACTGTCCCAGATCGAAAACATGGTCACCAAGGGCGCCAAGGTGCTCGTTATTGCAGCCATCGATGGCACAACCCTCTCCGATGTTCTGCAGAAGGCACATGATGCGGGCGCTCTCGTGATATCCTATGACCGCCTGATCACCAAGACCCCCAATGTTGATTACTACGCCACCTTCGATAACTTTGGCGTTGGCGTTATTCAGGGAACCCAGCTTGTGGACGGTCTCGGCCTGACAAGCGGCAAGAAAGGTCCCTTCAATGTCGAACTGTTCGGCGGCTCTCCCGATGACACCAATGCCTTCTATTTCTATGATGGCGCCATGTCTGTTATCCAGCCTTACATTGATAGCGGCGACATCGTCATCCAAAGTGGACAAATGGGCATGGACAAAGTCGGCACCTTGCGCTGGCTTGCCGCAACTGCTCAGGCTCGCATGGACAACCTTTTGAGCGCTTTTTATACCGACAAGCGTGTCGATGGTGTGCTCTCCCCGTACGATGGTTTGAGCATTGGTATTCTCTCCTCCCTGAAGGGTGTTGGGTACTGTACTGCTGACCTGCCCTGCCCGGTTGTGACCGGTCAGGATGCAGAAGTTGCTTCCGTCAAATCGATCATCGCGGGTGAGCAGACCTACACCGTGTTCAAGGATACCCGCCAATTGGCCGCGCAGACCGCCAAGATGGTGGATCAGGCTCTGAAGGGCGAGACAGTTGATATCAATGACACAAAAACCTACGACAACGGTGTCAAGGTTGTGCCTTCCTATTTGCTGACTCCGATCAGCATTGATATCAACAATTATCAGAAAGAATTGGTTGATAGCGGCTATATTAAAGCTGAAGATCTGAAGTAGATCGTTTTACACTTGTGTGTGAGGGCAGAAATGCCCTCACACATTTCCTTTTTCTCTATCAAAACGATTTTTTATTCCCAAGTTCCATAAACTGAATGCAAGAGAGTATTTATAGCAATCAAAATAGTTATTTGGAGAGCCAGCACTCTCTAATGCTGATTGAGCGAAAGTCCTGATAGGTTAATAGCCTGATTTCAAGAGATACTGTTTCCTTGAAAATTTGGTGTATTGCATTAAAATTACGCTCAAAGTAAGAAAATTCCACATTATATAGATCAAGGACGAGAAAACCATGTCTGATGTCATTTTGGAAATGCGCAATATTACAAAGACTTTCCCCGGAGTAAAAGCGCTAAATAATGTGAGTTTTAGTGTGACTCAGGGAGAGATCCATGCTCTGGTAGGAGAAAACGGGGCAGGAAAATCGACCTTGATGAATGTGTTGAGCGGGGTATATCCGTACGGTTCATATAGTGGGGAAATCTATTTTAAAGGCAAGGAATGTCAGTTTCGGGATATTACTGAATCTGAAGCAGTCGGGCTTGTCATTATCCATCAGGAACTTGCGCTTATTCCTTTTCTTTCCATCGCTGAAAACCTGTTTCTCGGTAACGAGCGCGCCAAAAACGGTGTAATCGATTGGAATGAAACGATATCCAAAACCAAAGAATTGACGGAAAAAATAGGGTTGTACGAGTTGCCTGATACGTTGATCACAAATATGGGCGTGGGCAAACAGCAGTTGGTTGAAATTGCCAAAGCATTGGCAAAAGAAGTTAAACTTCTTATTTTGGATGAACCCACAGCCTCATTAAATGAAAGTGACAGTGAAAAACTGCTCGAGTTACTGCTCCAATTGAAAGATCATGGAGTTTCTTCGATTTTGATTTCCCATAAATTAAGCGATGTCTCCAAAGTGGCTGATTCCATCACAATTCTTCGTGATGGCGCCACCATCGAAACTTTGGATTGCCATAAAGACAAAATTACAGAAGACCGGATTATTCGCGGCATGGTGGGGCGTGACCTGACACACCGCTTCCCACCCCGTGATTCGAAAATTGGAGAAACAATTTTTGAAGTGCGTGATTGGAATGTATATCATCCGCTTCACGAAGACCGCAAGGTCAGTAATAATGTAAATATCCACGTTCGCAGAGGCGAGGTTGTTGGGCTTTCGGGGTTAATGGGGGCTGGAAGAACTGAACTGGCGATGAGTATTTTTGGCCGCGCTTACGGAAAAAATATTAGTGGTACAGTTTATAAACATGGAAGGGAAATAGATGTCAGTAGCATTGATAAAGCTATTTCTAATGGAATTGCCTATGCAACTGAAGATCGTAAAGCCTATGGTCTGGTCTTGATTCAGGAAATCAAAGATAATATCACTCTCGCGAATCTGGAAGAAATTTCAGACTACGGGGTTGTTAATGAACCCAAAGAAATGACAGTCACCAGCGAATATCGCGACAAGCTTAATATTAAGAGTTCCAGTATTCGGCAACTGGCTGTTAATCTTTCCGGTGGGAATCAACAAAAAGTGGTACTTAGCAAATGGTTATTCGCAGGTCCGGAAATTCTGATCCTGGACGAACCCACGCGTGGCATTGATGTTGGAGCGAAATACGAGATTTACACCATTATTAATCGCCTGGCGAGTGAAGGGAAGGGGATCATCCTGATCTCATCAGAATTGCCGGAGATTTTGGGGGTTTGCGATCGTATTTACGTGATGCGTGATGGCAAGATCGTTGGCGAAGTGCAGGCAAGCGAAGCATCCCAGGAAATAATTATGAAATTCATTATGACAGAACAAGAGGCAATGGAACAATGAAAACTTTGACAACCCTTTTCAAGAACAATATCCGCGAATACGGCATGTTGATCGCGCTTATCGCGGTCATGGTGTTCTTCCAGATTCAGACCAAGGGCGTACTATTTAAGCCGGTAAACATAACTAATCTTGTTTTACAGAACAGTTATATTATCACCATGGCGCTGGGTATGTTGTTAATTATTGTCTCTGGCTGGATTGACTTATCCGTGGGTTCGGTTGTCGCTGTCGTTGGCGCACTTGCGGGTGTATTGATGGTCAGGTATAACGTCAATTGGGTTGTGGTCGTTGCGATTTCCCTGCTGGTCGGCGCGGTGATTGGGGCCTTTCAAGGCTATTGGGTTGCGTATTTGAAAATCCCCTCCTTCATTGTTACTTTGGCAGGCTTTTTGATATTTCGAGGTTTGACTATCGCTTTGCTTCAGGGAGAGTCGGTGGGACCTTTTCCAAGGGGATTTCAAAATATAAGTTCCGGGTTTATTCCAGATATTTTTAAGGGCGATGGGCTCCATATTACTACCATCCTGATCGGGGTGATACTTTCAGTTATATTAATATGGCTGGATATACGTACCAGGAAAAACCAGCAAAAATATGGATTTGAAGTAACACCATTCTATCTTTTTGTCATCAAAAATATTGCGATAACTGCGGCGATCATGGGATTGTGCTATTTGATGGCTTCCTACAAAGGACTTCCAGATGTACTCGTCCTCGTTTTTGCGCTGATCGCAGCTTATGCTTTTATGACCAGCCAGACGGTAATCGGTCGCCGCATTTATGCAATGGGCGGCAATGTAAAAGCTGCCATGCTCTCGGGTGTCAATACAACACGCTTGTTATTTTATACATTCGTCAACATGGGTGTCCTGGCTTCCGTGGCAGGTTTGATCGTTGCGGCTCGTTTAAATAGCGCCACACCCAATGCTGGTGACGGTATGGAGTTGGACGTTATTGCCGCCTGTTTCATCGGCGGTGCATCGCCTACTGGCGGCGTTGGTAAAGTCATTGGTGCAGTAGTGGGCGCTTTTCTCATCGGTGTTTTGAACAATGGCATGTCCATTATGGGAGTCGGGATCGATTGGCAGAAGGTTGTTAAAGGTTTTGTGTTATTGCTGGCAGTTTTATTTGATGTCTACAATAAGAACAAGAGCGCGTAGCAGGCACCGGAATTAATCAAAACCAAGGTGACAGTCACTCGCTGTGGCTGTCACCTTTTATCATCATAGGATGTTTATATGACTGACATTTTAGGGCAATTGCTTCAAGAGGAACAGGAACTTCAGTTCGAAAACTTCAATGAAGAAACCGCGTGGCAAATTGGCAGCCAGCTTGTTGAACGGTCGGCAAGCGAGGGGCTTCCTGTAACGATAGATATAACACGGGGAAATCATCAACTCTTCCATGCTAGTTTAAAAGGTACATCATCTGATCACGATGAATGGATCAAACGCAAGGCCCGTCTTGTGTATCGGTTTGGGCACAGTTC
Source organism: uncultured Chloroflexia bacterium (assembly GCA_963753655.1). Classification (GTDB taxonomy): domain Bacteria; phylum Chloroflexota; class Anaerolineae; order Anaerolineales; family Villigracilaceae; genus Defluviilinea. The sequence continues at coordinate 74,432 of CAVWDB010000011.1, read as the reverse complement.
CTTTTATATGGGACAACAATTGAAGAGCAAAGGCAAAAGCATCGAAGAAGCATACCTATTACCTGAAAGTGAATATGCTCCTCATGGTGGTTGTTTTCCCATTATTGTTAAAGATACGGGCATGATTGGTACGATCACGGTCTCTGGTCTCACCCAGGAAGATGATCATAAACTGGTCATCCAAACAATTCGAAATTATCTGGCAGTGGAGAAATGATATGGAATTAAATCCTGTTATAGCAATGCTTGGGCGTAGACTTCGACTCGCTGTCATCGGTGGCGGACCTGGTTCCTTTATCGGAGCCATGCACCGGCAGGCGGCGCGGCTCGATGATCGCTATGAGATCGTCACAGGTATCCTTTCATCCGATATTGAAAAATCGAAAAAAGCTGCAATTGAAATTGGTCTCTCTCCCGACCGTTTGTATGCAAGTGTTCATGAAATGCTCGATGCTGAATCCAAGCCGTGAAGATGGCGCGGATGTGGTTGCCATCATGACCCCGAACGATAGTCATTATGAATATGCCCTGTATGCACTAGAACGTGGCTTCGATGTCATCTGTGATAAGCCCATGACCAACACGCTCGAAGAAGCCGAAGCCTTGCATAAAAAAGTGCAGGATACTGGCTTGGTGTTTTGCCTTACACATAATTACACAGGCTATCCGATGGTTCGCCAGGCGAAGGCAATGGTTGAGGATGGACAGCTTGGCACGATCCGAACTCGTTCAGGTGGAATATGTTCAGGGAGGCAAAGCAGACGAAAGCAGACCTGATCCGTCTGAGTCGTGGAGATTCGATCCCGTTCGCGGCGGTCCATCTTTGGTGATGGGAGATATCGGTTCGCACGCGCATAATCTTGTCCGCTTCATTACCGGACTTGAAGTTAATGAGGTGTTGTCCGAGATTGGAAACATCGTCCCTGGCAGGGCAGTGCATGATTATGGCGGAGCGTTGTTGCGTTTTGATAACGGCGCACGCGGGAGTTATTGGGTGACGCAAGCCGCTGCGGGCGTGGAGAATTGTTTACGCATTCGCGTCAGTGGGACCAAAGGCAGTCTCGAATGGATGCAGGAATTTCCGCAGGTGTTGACGTTCAAGCCGCTGGGAGCGCCATCACAAAACAGAACGCCCAATGGACCAGGTACGCTTCCATTATCCAAACATTCATCACGCATTGTTGCAGGGCACCCCGAAGGATTCCACGAAGGCTTTGCAAATATTTATTCTGATGCCGCAGAAGCGATTGCCGCCAGAAGATCGGGCAACACACCAAACCCATTGGCAATGTATTTCCCGAATTCATTCGATGGCTTGATGACCTTGAAGTTTGTCTTTAGTGCCATTGAATCCAGCAAAGCGGATGGTAAGTGGACGAAGTGTTGATGATCCCGCGGATCGACCATGGACGATGGACAGTGGACAATGGTCTATGGTTGATGGTCAATCGTCAAAACGTGAAAGCATGCAGTCATGTCTAAAACAATTTTAGTCACAGGCGCAACAGGCAAGGTGGGCAGGGTATTTGTTGATCGTTTGTTGGGGGATCCAAAATTCGATTCGTTCATTGTGCGGGCATTATGTCATAACCGTGAACTCGAACCCCACGCACGTATTCAAAACATTCATGGTTCCATCGAACATCGTGATGTTGTTGAAAAAGCGATGGATGGCGTTACGCACGTCCTTCATCTTGCAACTGTAAAAGAAACGCCAGAGCAGATCATGGATGTGGCGGTCAAGGGATTGTTCTGGTTGCTCGAAGCCTGTCGCACCAGCCCAACCTTCGAGCAGTTCATCATGGTTGGTGGCGATGCGGGCGTTGGACATTTCGTTTATCCGCATCCAATCCCCGTCACTGAAACGCAAAAACATTCGGCGTATCAGGGTTGTTACGCGCTTTCCAAAGTTCTCGAAGAAGTGATGCTTGATCAGTATTACATCCAATACGATCTCAATGGCTGTTGCCTGCGCGCGCCGTGGATCATGGAAAAGGACGATTTCAAGTATCAACTTTCTTTCGGTGAGGATGTTTTTGGCGGACCGCGCTGGCGGGATCTGGTCGGCGCTCAAAGGGCAGATGAGTTGATTCGGACGGGAGCAGTTCCGGTCATGCTCGACCCGCAGTCTGTTCCTGTCAAACGAAACTTTGTCCACGTTGACGATCTGGTCAGCGCCATCCTGCTGACGATTGATCATCCCAAAGCGCGACAACAACTCTTCAACATCTGCATGGACGAACCTGTTGATTATGGCGAAGTTGGAAAATATTTGAATGAAACTCGCGGCTTACCTTTGGTAGAGATCAAAACGGAATATCACTCTACATGGCTCGATAATTCCAAAGCAAAATTTTTGCTCGGTTGGCGTTCTGAATATGATTTGAAACGAATGATCGATGCCGCGTTCGATTATGTCCGTGCGGAAAATGACTCGCGTAAGGTTTGGTATCCAGGATGAAAATGACAACTTCTATTAAGGGAGACAAATATGGATCGAAACGATCTTCAAAAAGCAATTGAAAGTGGCAGGACCGCACTTGGCATTGAGCTTGGCTCCACCCGTATTAAGGCTGTGCTGATCGGCGAGGATCATATGCCGATTGCATCGGGAAGCCATGAGTGGGAAAACCAATACGAGAACGGTGTCTGGACGTACAGCCTCGATGATGTTTGGGCAGGCTTGCAGGACAGCTACCGGAAACTCAGCGATGAGGTTCTTGAAAAATACGGCGTTGCGCTCAAGACCATTGGCGCCATCGGCTTCAGCGCCATGATGCACGGTTACATGGCATTCGATAAGGATGGAAATCAACTCGTCCCGTTCCGCACATGGCGAAACACGTTTACGGGACAGGCATCCGAGCAACTCACGGAGTTGTTCCAATTCAACATCCCCCAACGTTGGACAATTGCGCATCTTTATCAGGCGATATTGAATAAAGAGCCTCATGTCAAGAACATTAACCATCTCACCACACTGGCAGGTTATGTCCATTGGAAGCTGACGGGGCAAAAAGTGCTGGGCGTTGGCGAAGCCTCGGGCATGTTCCCTATCGATAGCAAGACCAACGATTACGACGAACGCAAGCTTGGACTTTTCAACGAACGTCTCAAAGCGGAAAACATCTCTTGGACGTTCAAGGACATCCTGCCCAAAGTTCTTGTTGCGGGAGATGCCGCAGGTGTTCTGACCGAAGAAGGAGCCAAACGCCTCGATCCTACGGGACAGTTGCTCGCTGGATCCAAACTTTGTCCACCCGAAGGAGATGCTGGCACGGGCATGGTGGCAACCAACAGCGTCGCGGTACGAACGGGCAATGTCTCCGCAGGGACATCTGTCTTTGCGATGATCGTTTTGGAGAAGGCTTTGTCGAAGTTGTATCCTGAGATCGACATGGTAACGACGCCCACAGGCAAGCCTGTGGCGATGGTGCATAGCAACAACTGCACATCCGACCTTAATGCATGGGTTGATCTGTTTGCTGAATTCACCAATGCGCTTGGGGTGGAGATCAGTGAATCCAAGTTGTATGAAATGCTGTATCAAAAGGCGCTCACAGGCGATGCGGATGGGGGCGGACTGCTTGCCTACAATTATGTTTCGGGCGAACACATCACGCACATTGGAAGAGGGACGTCCGCTGTTTGTGCGTACACCTGAAAGCCGTTTCACACTTGTCGAACTTTATGCGTGTGCATCTGTTCTCGTCTCTTGGCGCTTTGAAGATCGGAATGGACATCCTCTTTGAACAGGAACAAGTAAAGCTCGACCAGCTTCTTGGTCACGGCGGTTTTTTCAAGACAAAGGAAGTGGGTCAACGTATCATGGCGGCGGCGATGAATGTCCCCGTCTCTGTGATGGAGACCGCAGGCGAGGGCGGCGCGTGGGGGATCGCATTGCTTGCATCCTATATGCTCAATAAAGCAGAAAATGAGCCCTTGGAAGCTTATCTTTCTAACAAGGTGTTTGCCAACGAAAACGGAATGACAATCGCTCCCGATCAAAAAGATGTAGATGGCTTTGCAGCATTCATGGAACGCTATAAAAAAGGACTTGTCATTGAGCGAGCTGCCGTGGAAGGGTTGAGGTAAATAAATTCCGTCCTTGCGAATGGTGCTAAAGCGCCACGAAGCAATCCCCTCGTCAAATGGGAGATTGCTTACCCTAGCGGGCACAGGTCGTCGCTCACGGCGTTTACCGTGAGTTTGTCGAAGGGTTCGCTCCTCGCAATGACGGGTGGAGAATAATATGTTGGAACAATTAAAAGAACAGGTATTTCAGGCAAATCTATTACTCCCCAAGCATGGTCTTATCACCTTCACGTGGGGGAACGTGTCGGGTATCGACAGGAAGGAGGGACTTGTGGTTATCAAACCATCAGGCGTTTCTTATGATGTGATGAAGGCAGATGATATGGTGGTCGTGGAAGTCGAGACGGGAAAGACTGTGGAGGGAAGTTTAAAACCTTCTTCCGATACGCCAACACATGTGGAACTCTATAAAGCATTTCCTAATATTGGCGGCGTTGTACATACTCACAGTCGTTGGGCAACAACTTTTGCCCAGGCGGGTCGCGGCATCATGGCGCTTGGCACAACGCACGGCGATTACTTCCATGGCGAGATTCCCTGCACCCGAAAAATGACAAAAGCCGAGATCGAAGGCGAATACGAAAAGGAAACAGGCATGGTGATCATAGAAACTTTCAAAGGAAAAGATCCGAATGCCCTGCCTGCTGTTCTTGTCCACAGCCACGGTCCATTTACATGGGGCACCGATGCCATGGATGCCGTTCACAATGCCGTAGTGTTGGAGGAGGTCGCGTTCATGAACTTCCACACCCTCATGCTTGAGTCGAACATTCCATCCATGCAGCAGGAATTATTGGATAAGCACTATCTGAGAAAACACGGCACAAACGCCTATTATGGACAATAGACAATGGACCGTGGACAATGGTCAATCGTCCATTGTCCACGGTCAGATACAAAACAAGGAGAACAATCGTGATCGATCTAAATGGATATGAAGTCTGGTTTGTGACGGGGAGCCAACATTTGTATGGTCCCAAGACATTGGAGGAGGTCGCTGTACATTCAAAGGAGATGACGGCTTCGTTGGATGCTTCGGTGCATGTGCCTGTCAAAGTGGTATTCAAGCCTGTCTTGACCACACCCGATGCCATCCGTGACCTGTGCCTGGAAGCGAACTCAGCCAAGAGTTGTGTGGGACTTATCACATGGATGCACACCTTCTCACCTGCCAAAATGTGGATCGCGGGCTTGAGCCTGCTCAAGAAACCATTCCTGCATTTGCACACGCAATACGGACGTGAGATTCCCTGGGCGACCATTGACATGGATTTCATGAACCTCAACCAGTCCGCGCATGGTGACCGTGAGTTCGGTTTCATCGGCAGCCGCATGCGCCTCAACCGCAAGGTGGTTGTCGGTCACTGGGGCGACGATGAAACGCAGCGTGAGATCGGCGTATGGGTGCGTGCCGCATGTGCCTGGGCAGATGCGCAGGGCATGAAGGTCGCGCGCTTCGGCGATAACATGCGCGATGTCGCGGTGACCGAAGGCAACAAAGTCTCAGCGCAGATCCAACTTGGCTATGATGTCTATGGCTATGGCATGGGCGATCTTGTCAAACTGGTCAACGAAGCCAGCGATGCCGAAGTGGACAAACTCATCCAGGCTTATATGGATGAATACGATGTCGTCGCCGAACTCAAACCCGGCGGCACCAAGCATCAGTCCCTGCGTGAGGGCGCTCGTATCGAGATCGGTCTGCGCAACTTCCTAACAGCGGGCAACTTCAAGGCTTTCACCGATACGTTCGAAAACTTGCATGGACTTGCGCAACTGCCTGGCCTTGCGGTGCAGCGTCTCATGCGTGATGGCTACGGCTTTGGAGCCGAGGGCGATTGGAAAACATCTGCGCTCGTGCGTTCAATGAAAGTGATGAACGTCGGACTAACGGGCGGCGTCAGCTTCATGGAAGATTACACCTACCACTTCAGCAAAACAGGTGACAAAGTTCTCGGCGCTCACATGTTGGAGATCTGTGAATCGATTGCCTCCAACAAACCTAAACTGGAAATTCATCCGCTCGGGATCGGGGGGAAAGCTGATCCCGTCCGATTGGTTTTTGACTCCCAGACAGGCGTCGGTGTGTGTGCCTCCATCATGGACATGGGTGGACGCTACCGCCTTGTCGCCAACGTTGTAGATGTCGTCCCGACCGATGAGCCGCTTCCGAAACTTCCTGTCGCGCGTGCGTTGTGGTTGCCGCGCCCGAACCTCAAAGTTGCTGCCACGACATGGATCTTTGCGGGCGGTGCACATCACACGGGATTCAGTTACTCGGTCACGCCTGAACATCTCCGCGACTTTGCCGAGATGGCGGGCATTGAATTCCTGTTGATCGATGAGAAAACAACTGTGGATAACTTCAAAGACACCCTTCGTTGGAATGACCTATACTATCACTTGAATAGAGGCTTATAGTATTTGATCTAATGGGGTATGAGTAGTCCTTGGCCGCCGCATTGAGCCTGTCGAAATGGTTCGTTGCAAAGGGCGTATCGAAACCCAGCCTGACGATATCGTACTCTTTAGGGTAAGCAATCCTCCAACGAAGTGGGAGATTGCTTCGCTTTGCCCGCAGTGACGAAAAATTAAAAGGAGCATTCCATGTCAGACTACACACCCAAACCTGAAAACAAATTCACCTTCGGCCTATGGACAGTTGGCAATCGTGGCGCAGACCCGTTTGGGTACGCCGTGCGGGAAGGTAAATCACCTGCTGAACTGGTTCGCTTACTTGGCGAAGTTGGAGCCTACGGAGTCAATTTTCATGACAATGACCTGATTCCTATCGATGCCACTCTTTCCGAACGGGACGCCATTTTAAAAGAGTTCAAACGGGCGCTTGCCGATACGGGCGTTGTCGTGCCCATGGCAACCACTGACCTATTCAGAGAACCAATCTTCAAAGATGGCGCATTCACATCGAACGATTCCAAAGTGCGTGCCTATGCTTTACAAAAAACAATGAACGCCATTGATTTGGGTATTGAACTCGGCGCGAAGATCTATGTTTTCTGGGGCGGACGTGAAGGCACTGAGACTGATGCCACTAAAGACCCGATTGCTTCCATCAAACGCTCCCGTGAGGCGATGAACTTCCTGTGCGAATATGTGAAGGACAAAAAATATGATTTGAAATTTGCGCTCGAAGCCAAACCCAACGAACCGCGCGGAGATATTTATAACTCTACTACGGGACATATGCTGGCGTTCATCAATACGCTCGATCATCCTGCGATGGTGGGCGTAAATCCTGAAGTGGCACACGAAAGCATGGCAGGACTCAACTTTGTCCACGCTGTAGCGCAGGCTTTGGAATCTGGCAAGTTGTTCCACATTGACTTGAACGATCAAGCCTTCGGTCGCTACGATCAGGACTTCCGCTTTGGCGCGGTCAACTTGAAAAGCGCGTTCTTCCTTGTCAAACTTTTGGAGGATAATAAATACGATAGTTCACGTCACTTCGATGCCCATGCCTATCGCACTGAAGATTACGAAGGTGTGAAGGATTTTGCGCGCGGGTGTATGCGTACCTATTTGATTTTGAAGGAAAAAGCCATGCAATGGAATGCTGATAAAGAGATTCAATCGCTTGTCGCTGAGATCAACGCGGATGACGGTTCGATGAATCAATATTTTGGGGAATATTCTTCTGAAAAGGCGAAGGCGCTTAAGGCACAAGCCTTTGATCGTTCCGCCATTGCCGGACGTGGATTGAAGTATGAGAAGCTCGACCAACTGACCGTGGAGATTCTACTTGGCGTTCGTTAGGAATTAATGGAATATGAAAACTGAAAAATTTCTTGGCCAGGAATGTGTCTCGTTGCAAAACGGATCTCTTGAATTGCTCGTCACAAAATCTGTTGGACCTCGCGTCCTCTCTCTTCAACTGGCAGGTGGTGAAAATTTATTTGCTGAGCTGCCAGACTTTGTAACAGACTGTCCCGGCACAGGGACATTCCATTTTTACGGCGGACATCGCCTCTGGCATGCGCCGGAAGAACCCAGCCGAACTTATTTGCCGGATGATGCCCCTGTTGATATTTCCATATTTGAAAACGGACTAAAAGCCACGCAACAGACCGAACCCAAAACGGGTCTGCAAAAATCAATTGAGATCCAGCTGACGGCTGATTCTGCTCAGGTCATTCTTACGCATCACCTCACCAATCACGGACTCTGGGATGTGACCTGCGCTCCCTGGGCGATCACGCAATTCAAAACAGGCGGCACGGCGATCTTCCCTCAAATCAAAATGAATACCGGCGTTCTGCCCAATCGCTCTCTGACATTGTGGCCCTACACCGATATGACCAACCCGAATGTACATTGGGGAAGTAACTACATTATTGTTCAAGCGAATATGAAATCTGCATTCAAAATTGGATTCCCGAATCCACGTGGCTGGCAGGCATATTGGTTGAATGGGGCGCTGTTTGTTAAGCACGCGGACTATAACGCGCAAGCGGAGTATTATGATTTTGGCTGTTCCAGCGAGAGTTATTGTAACGACAAGTTCATCGAATTGGAAACAATTGCTCCCATTACAACGCTCACTGCCGGAGCGACAGCTACACATATCGAAACGTGGAACTTATACAAAGACATAGAACGCCCGCAAAACGAAAACGAAGTGCAAGCGCTTGCAGACAAATTAGGGCTGGCATAAAAATCCTGAAGGGAGGGATGGAATGACTTTAGAAAAACGTGTATGACATCAAATCCCGAAGGGATGACAGGATTATAGATTGTGGGTTTGCCGTAGATAAATAACCCCGAAGGGGTGTCATAACTTGATCATATCGTGACACCCCTTCGGGGTTTGATAATGCTATATGTTGAAATCTATAATCTTTTCACTTGTTTCGACAGGCTCAACACATCGCCTTCGGAGTTTTGTATTTGAGTGAATAACAAAACCGGAGTAAATCATCATGACATACTTTCTTGGCATAGATACATCCACAACATCGAGCAAGGCACTGTTGATCGATGAAAAAGGGGAAGTGATTGCGGTTGCATCCAATCCGCATACACTGCAAACACCCAAGCCGCTTTGGTCGGAGCAGGATCCGCGTGAGTGGTGGGTGGCTGTGTCAGCGAGTATCAAATCTGTATTGGAGCAGGCAGGTATCGGTGGGGAAGGAGTTGGAGCCGTCGGCTTGACAGGTCAAATGCACGGGCTTGTATTACTCGATGATGCGGGAGAAGTTCTTCGTCCAGCCATCCTATGGAACGACCAACGTACGCAAAGCCAGTGCGATGAGATCCATCAAATTGTTGGAAAAGAAAAATTCATTCAGATCACGGGCAATGTTGCGCTGACAGGTTTCACCGCGCCGAAAATTTTGTGGGTGAAAGAGAACGAGCCTGAGGTATTTGCAAAGGCGAAGCATGTGTTACTACCGAAAGATTATGTGCGCCTCAAATTGACAGGTGAATACGCCATGGATAAAGCCGATGGCGCAGGCACGGTGCTGTTTGACCTGAAAGCACGTGACTGGTCTGATGAGATTTTGGCTGCGCTCGATATTCCACGTACATGGATGCCGAAAACGTTTGAAGGAACCGAATTCACAGGAACTGTAACTGAGGAAGCTGCGGCGCTCACTGGATTGAAAGTGGGTACGCCTGTTGCCGCGGGTGGCGGCGATCAAGCCGCGTGCGCGGTTGGCGTTGGAGCGGTGGAAGCAGGCATCGTTGGCTTGACCGTTGGCACGAGTGGCGTTGTGTTTGCAACCACGCCATCCGCGTTGATCGAACCCGAAGGACGGCTTCATGCCTTCTGTCATGCAGTGCCGGGCATGTGGCACTTCATGGGCGTGATGCTTTCTGCCGCGGGAAGTTTGCAGTGGTATCGTGACACGCTCGCGCCCGATATGAGCTTTGATGACTTGTTGAAAGAGGCAGAAACGATTCCCGCCGGAAGCGAAGGACTGCAATTCCTTCCTTATCTTTCCGGCGAGCGCACGCCTCATCCTGACCCGTTGGCACGCGGCGCGTTCATTGGGCTAACCATTCGTCACACACGCGCACACATGACGCGTGCCGTGCTCGAAGGTGTGGCGTTTGGATTGAAAGATAGTTTCACATTGATTTAAAACGCGGGGCTTGGAGAGATCACGCAAGTCCGTGGTTCAGGCGGAGGCACGAAAGGTGCGTTGTGGCGACAGATACTCGCGTCTGTATTGAACGCGGAATTGGTCACGGTCAACACAACCGAAGGCGGCGCGTACGGTGCGGCGCTTCTCGCGGGTGTTGGCGCTGGTGCGTGGAGTGATATTTCTTCCGCGTGTAAAGTATGTATCAAGATCACGGGGAGCACGCAACCCGATCCTGCACAAGTGGACACGTATCAAAAAGCCTATTCGATTTATCAAGAGTTATATCCCGCGTTGAAATCCAGTTTTGCGAAGATGTAGTTATATAACAACTTTGTTGAACCGCTCTTTGATTACCAGCATCCACGTTTCACACGCGGTGAAAAAGGCAACAGCGGATTGTCATTGTTTGAAAACGGTGTAAAGTATGCAAGTGCTTTATAGTGATATACGTTGGTTGAGTAGGCGGCTCTAGCCGCCGTATCGAAACCAACAGTTATTAAGAGCAATTTTGTAATCAAATTTTCTTTGCTTATTGGTGGTTTCGATACTGCCTTTCGCTGTCGCTCAAGGCTACTCAACCACCGAGTATGAAAGTTATTATTATGATTTCTCAACAAACCCTCCTCGAACTTCTTCCTCTTGCCCTCGACAAAACCGATTTGCCTCTCGCCAATAAACAATCAGGCAAAGTGCGTGACTGGTATGACCTGCCCGATGGCAAACGCCTGATCGTCACAACAGATCGCCTCTCCGCTTTTGACCGGATACTGGCGCGTGTGCCATATAAGGGACAGGTCTTGAATCAATTGTCTGCATGGTGGTTCAAGCAAACGGAAGATATCATTCCGAATCATCTTATCTCCATCCCCGACCCGAACGCGGCGATCGTCAAGAAGGTCAACCCGATTGCCGTGGAAGTCATTGTGCGTGGATATATCACGGGCGTGACGACAACTGCCTTGTGGTATCGCTACTCCATTGGCGAGCGGAACATCTATGGCTACGACTTTCCCGAAGGCTTGAAGAAGAATCAAGCCTTGCCCGAACCGATCATCACACCGACAACCAAAGGCGGCGAAACGGGACACGATGAACGTCTGACGTGTGCCGAAGTCGTTGAGAAGGGAATCCTGGATGCCAAAATATGGGATCAAGTCCAAGCCGCGGCGCTTACCATCTTCAAACGTGGACAAGAATTGGCGAACAAAGTGGGTTTGATTCTTGTGGATACCAAATACGAATTTGGTATTTCCGATGATGGGGAAGTGCTCTTGATTGATGAAGTCCACACGCCGGATTCGTCCCGCTACTGGAAAGCGGATACTTACGAAGCAAGATTCAACGCTGTGCAATGAGCCTGAAAACTTCGACAAGGAATTTGTCCGTTTGGCGTATGTGGAGAAAGGCTATCGCGGCGATGGCGAGATTCCATCTATGCCTGATTCACTTTGGACAGCGGCAAGTGCCCGCTATATCACGATCTATGAAATGCTCACAGGTAAAACATTTGACGCTGGTGAGTATCCTGTTGAAGAACGATTGCTCAAAAATCTAAAAGGCTTACTATGACCAATCCACTCATTGCCATCATCATGGGTTCCAAGTCTGATTGGGAGACGATGATTCATGCGACGGATACGCTCGATAAATTGGGCATTCCGTATGAAGTGAAGATTGTCCCTGCCCATCGCACGCCTGATTTGCTGTTTCAATTTGCCGAGTCCGCTCACGAGCGCGGCATCGAAGTCATCATCGCGGGCGCGGGTGGGGCGGCGCATTTGCCGGGCATGGCTGCGGCAAAGACACATCTCCCTGTGTTGGGTGTGCCTGTTCAATCGAAGGCGCTCAATGGCATGGACTCGCTCCTCTCGATCGTGCAGATGCCTGCGGGTGTTCCGGTTGGGACGCTGGCAATCGAGTTCTTTGAGAAGGATGGTCGTTTGCTGGCGAATGAAATGACGCCGCGTGTACATAACAGCGGACATTGGTCAATTGACGGGGCGATCATGTCTCAGTTTGAGAATCAGGTTCGAGCGGTGACTGACGCGCCGTTTGGGAGCACGAGTCCGCTTGGGGTGTGTGCGATGGTCAATTTAGTAGGAAAAATTCCAGACGTGGAATCCATCCTGAAAATGAAAGGCGTGCATTTGCATTTGTATGATAAAACTCCGAAACCGAACCGCAAGATCGGGCATGTAAATATTGTGGCGGAGAGTGAGGCTGAGTTGATGGAGAAGGTTGAGATCGTGCAGAGGTTGGTGGATTGATGTTGTCACGTCATTTGGGTTTTCAGCGAGTCGTGTTCGATTGCGATTCGACGCTTGTCACGGTGGAAGGGATCGATGAACTGGCTCGTTTGAAGGGGAAGGCGGAGTTTATTGCGAAGTTGACTGTCGATGCGATGGATGGAAAGATCTCGCTGGAGGAAGTGTATGCCAAGCGTTTGGAGTTGTTGCAACCGACGCGTGCCGAGTTGATTCAGGTGGGACGCGTTTATCGTCATACTTTGGTGTCGCAGGCGGCGGAAGTGGTGGAAGCCTTGCAACTGGCTGGCGTGGAAGTGTTCATTGTCAGTGGCGGGTTGAAGGCGGCAGTGCTTGATTTGGCAGAGTTGTTGAGAGTGCCAGCGAGTTGTGTCCATGCGGTGGAAGTGGAGTTGGACGCGTTGCAAGGGAAGTGGTGGGATTATGTGCATCATCAATATGCGGGCAACCCGGATGAAAAATATTTTGCCTTTGCGCCGACGCCGCTGGCTGAATCGAATGGCAAGTCGGCAGTGTTGAAGAACATCGTTGCGGATGGAAAGCGCGTGATGATGGTGGGAGATGGTTCGACGGATCTGGTGACGAAGGAAGTCGTGAAATTATTTGTCGGTTTTGGCGGCGTGGAGAGACGACCAGCGGTTGCCGAGGGGGCGGAAGTTTTTGTTGATAGCAAAAGTTTGGCGGGGTTGCTCCCAATAGTGCTTTCTTCGTATAAAGCAGAAAAAATATCAGGCTCTGCGCTTTGGGAAGTGTTTCAGCAGGGCTTGCATGAAATTGAAAATGGAAAGGTGTTGTTCAAAGATAATGCATATCGTGAGCGGATCTTGCAAGCGCACACGAATGTGAAAAGCAGTGAACAGGTTTTTGGTGAATAAGTATGAAGTATCGTATTCTTGTGACTGACCCGATCAACGGCGTTGGGTTGGAGATTCTAAAATCGGCGGAAGATGTGGATTTCGATGATGTCCATGATCTTTCTGCTCTTGAGTTGAACGAAAAGATCGTCAACTATGACGCGGTGATCACACGCAGTGGTACGGCGTTGGATGCAGAGTTTTTCAAGGCGGCATCCGGTCATTTGCAGATCGCGGCGCGGGCAGGTGTGGGCATCGAGAATATCGATCTGCAAGCCGCGACGATGGCGGGCGTGATGGTGATGAACATTCCCGAGGTCAATGCACGGGCGGCGGCGGAACATGCTTTTGCGTTGCTCCTTGCGTTGTGCCGTAATGTGCCGCAGGCGAATGCCAGTCTGCGGAGCGGCAAATGGGAACGCGAGCCTTTTTGGGGAACGCAACTTGGCAGGCAAGACTACTCGGCATCATTGGCATGGGTCGTGTTGGGAGATTGGTAGCGACGCGTGCGCGTGCGTTTGGCATGGAGGTTCTTGCCTTTGACCCGTATGTTTCCGAAGAGGTCGCAGATTTGTTGAAGGTGGAATTGACAGAAGATCTTGATGAGATTTTTACCCGCGCTGATTTCATCACTTTACATACGCAACTGACCGATGAGACACGCGGCTTGATCGGCGCTAAAGAATTTGCACGCATGAAGAAAGGCGTACGAATTGTCAACGCGGCGAAGGGCGGTTTGATCGATGACGCGGCTTTGCTCGATGCGCTCAAGTCTGGACATGTGGCTGGGGCTGGGTTGGATGTTTTCGAAAGCGAACCCGTTTCGGGTGCGTCCGAAGCGTTGGTGCATCATCCGCATGTGGTTGCCACGCCGCATTTAGGTGCGTCCACACTGGAGGCACAGGATGATGTCTCCACTCGCATTGTCAATCAAGTATTGGATGCCCTGCGCGGTTCCGGCTATCGCAATGTGGTCAACCTGCCGTTTGCCGGTGAAGTGGATTATCGCACGCTGGCTCCCTACATGGTGCTCGCCGAAAAAATTGGTTCGCTTCAGATGCAGTTGTTGCGTGGAAGTAGTTTTGCGTTATCGGACGTGCAGGTGCAAGTGACGTATTATGGAAGCGCCATAGCGGATCAGACCAAGCCGCTTACTGTTGCCATTCTAAAAGGTTTGCTCTCCCCGATTCTTGGTGACGGCGTTAATTACGTCAACGCACCGCAGTTTGCACATGACCGCGGCTTGAGCATTTCTCAGGGGATGTTGCCTGGCGTGGAAGATTACGCCAACGTGATCGCCTGCCGCGTGACAGCGGGAAATGAGAAGCGCTTCATCGCTGGGACGTTGCTGGCTCAAGCTGCTTTGAGAATTGTTCGCATGGACGATATGCCGATGGACGCGTTGCCGTCAGGCTATGTGTTGGTCATCAAGAGTCATGATGTGCCGGGTGTGATCGGGCAGGTGGCGTCCTTGTTGGGACGCGCCAAGTTGAACATCGGTGAGTATCGTCTTGGACGCAATGAACCGGGTGGTATCGCATTTTCGTTTATCAATCTGGATACGGAAGCGCCTGAAGAAGTGCTTGCAGAACTCCGGGCGCTTGAGCCGATGATCGAAGTGAAACAGGTTTATTTGTAAGCGGACTTTATAACGGACTCACGGACAGGAACGGACAAGGATAGATTATGAATATATTGATCATCGGTTCTGGCGGACGTGAACATGCGATTACGTGGAAGGTCTCGCAATCTCCAAAAGCAGATAAAGTCTTTGTTTTGTCTGGCAACCCTGGCACGGCACAGATCGCTGAGAATGTGGAAGGTATATTTGTTGACGACCACATTGTTGTTAACTCAAGGAAAACAAAAAGTCATCTTGGAATAAGCATCCGTTTCATATCCGCTTACACTTGCACCTAACGCAAGTGCAGGTCTCCGCTTCAAATCCGCTTTATAAGGAATAAACATGAAAGACCTCACTCTCCGTTATGGAACAAACCCCAATCAATCTCCATCCCATGTTTATATGCAGGATGGCAGTGACCTGCCCATCGCAGTGCTTGGCGGGTCGCCAGGCTACATCAACCTGCTGGATGCGCTCAATGCGTGGCAACTGGTCAGGGAGTTGAAGCAGGTTATCGGTCAGCCTGCCGCGGCTTCGTTTAAACATGTCAGCCCATCAGGAGCGGCAGTCGCTGTCCCGTTGACCGATGTCCTCAAGAAAATCTATTTCGTGGACAACATGGAGCTTTCTCCATTAGCCACTGCTTATGCGCGTGCCCGCGGCGTGGACAGGATGTCATCGTTCGGTGATTTCATTGCGTTATCTGATACAGTAGATGTACCGACTGCGAAGCTGATCGCTCGTGAAGTATCGGATGGCGTGATTGCGCCTGCATATGAGCCCGAAGCGTTGGAGATTTTGAAGAAAAAGAAACAGGGCAAATATGCCGTGGTGCAAATTGACCCTGCGTACGAGCCGCAAGTGACCGAGACGCGGCAGGTGTTTGGCGTGAGCATGGAACAGCGCCGCAATGACCGCCTAGTGACGCGTGATGATTTTGCCAACATCGTGACGAAGAAGAAAGACCTGCCTGAGTCGGCTGTGCGTGATATGTTCATCGCATGGATCACGCTCAAGTTTACGCAGTCTAATTCGGTTTGTTATGTGACGGATGGGCAGACCATCGGCGTCGGTGCAGGACAACAATCTCGTGTGCATTGTGCCCGTCTCGCTGGCTCCAAAGCAGACTTGTGGCGACTGCGTCAGCATCCGTCTGTGTTGGCGTTGCCGTTTAAAGAAGGTATTCGCCGACCTGACCGTGACAACGCCATTGACCAGTTCCTGCAACCCGATGTGACTGAAGAAGAGAAACAGAATTGGGTGAATGTCTTCACTGAAATCCCCAAGCAGTTAACGGCGGAAGAACGCCGCGCATGGCTCGATGGTTTGACCGATGTAACGCTTGGCTCGGATGCCTTCTTCCCCTTCCGTGACTTGATTGACCGTGCTGTCAAAAGCGGAGTGAAATACGTCCTGCAGCCTGGCGGCTCCAACCGTGATGAAGATGTAATTACCGCTTGTGATGAATACGGCATGATGATGGTCTTCTCTGGTTTGCGTTTTCCACCACTAATATGGTGAGCGGAGGAAGTCGAAGCGCATATTCAAGGAAAATTCTTGACCACAAAATCTTGTCTTATCTTCTATCTCTGGTAATGGTTCCAACTTGCAAGCGATTCTTGATGCTTGTAAATCAGGTGAACTCAACGCCGAAGTCGTATCCGTTATCAGCAATAAAGCAGATGCGTATGGATTAACTCGTGCGAAGAATACGGGAGTTGACGCCATTCACTTTCCTAAACTCGAAAACGAATCTCGCAATGAATACGATGCTCGCCTCGCCGACTACGTGTCTACCTGTTTACCTGATTACGTGATTTTCGCAGGTTGGATGAGAATATTGACATCGTCTTTTCTCGGTCACTTTCCCAATCGTGTGGTCAATCTTCACCCTGCATTGCCCGATACCTTCCCAGGGACTTACGCCATTGAACGAGCCTTCGAAGCCTATCAACGTGGCGAGATTAAACATACTGGCATCATGGTTCATTTCGTCCCTGACGAAGGCGTGGATAATGGTCCCGTGTTGGCGACAGAGATTGTTCCATCAACAAAGACGATACTCTTGAAACATTAGAAATCCGTGTTCATCAAATAGAACATAAATTGCTGGTAAACACTCTAAAAAGGGTATGCACAAATGCAGAGAAAACAATGGGATTGAAATGAAAACGAGAATTGTTTTGCTTCTGGTTACTTTTTTGTTGTCAGCTTGTGGCACGAATGATTCCGAAATTACGCTGACAGCTACGCCAGAAACAAATAGCAGACTTGCCTTTCCATTCATTACAGATATTAGTCGTTATTCAGAGGTTTTAAATTCTACCGATGGGGATTTACCGCTCATTACGCATTTTCCAAAGGAAATACCGCCTGAAGCTACTAATGTTAGATTTGCGTATCAACCACGAATTATGCAAGGAGCAATGTTTCTTGAATTATTGATGACTTTTCCTGAAGATCAAATCAATGAGTTGTGGAACAAATATGGTAGCTTTGAAAAGTATCGATTTAGTGAAGACAAAACAATCGATGATATTCCTAAACCAATACTATATCTAATTAGTGATAAAAACAATGAAATAGATCAAAACTTCTCAATCTTTTTGATAAGTGCAGAATCTGCTGGTAAGGAAGATTTCATTTGGATATCACGGAACCATGTATGGTGTCGGAATAAACAAAACCACTTTTGAAGTAATCTACTGGCTAGAATACTGGTAGAACAATATTTACATAGATAAGGAATCTAACTCATGCCTACTGCCATCCTCTCAGTCCACGACAAAACTGGAATTGTTGAATTTGCCAAATCCCTCGCCGACCTCGGTTGGACTCTGCTCGCCTCAGGCGGCACAGCCAAACTGTTGCGTGACAACGGACTCTCCGTCACCGAAGTGGCGGACTACACCAAGTCCCCCGAAATCCTCGGCGGACGAGTCAAGACTCTCCACCCCGCCATCCACGGCGGATTGCTTGCGCGCCTAACGGATGCCGACCACAAGCAACTTCTTGACCTCGGCTGGGACTACATTGACCTCGTTGCCGTCAATCTCTATCCCTTCGAACAGACGGTTGCCAAGCCCGATGTCACTTATGCAGACGCCATCGAA
Organism: uncultured Chloroflexia bacterium; assembly: GCA_963753655.1. Taxonomy (GTDB): domain Bacteria; phylum Chloroflexota; class Anaerolineae; order Anaerolineales; family Villigracilaceae; genus Defluviilinea. Next base: position 56,375 of record CAVWDB010000011.1, on the reverse strand, counting down.
AACATAGACATCGGCGGCGTAACCCTCATCCGTGCGGCGGCAAAGAACCATGAACGTGTAACACTGGTCTGTGATCCATCGGATTACAATAACATCCTTTCCGCTCTTCAAAAAGGCGACATACCATTTGAAACTCGCAAGCAACTTGCCGTCAAAGGCTTTCAGGTCACGGCGCATTACGATGCCATAATTTCAGGGTACCTCAAGAATGACTGATTCTCTCCATGCCCTCTCTCCTCTGGATGGACGCTACGCAAATACGACTGCACCTCTTACGGATTTCTTCTCCGAGTTTGCTTTCCTGCGCGATAGAGTCCGCGTCGAACTTAACTTTTTGCTTGCTCTTTCCAAAACGGACCTTGTTCGCCCCTTGAGCGATTCTGAATCCGCCCAGATCGAATCCATCATCTCAAGCTTTTCCGATACCGATGCAGAATTGATCCTTGACCACGAACGCAAAACGAGACACGATGTCAAAGCGATCGAATATTTTATTCAGAGCAAACTTATGGACTCAGCCAGCTCATCGCACTCGCAGGGTGTGCTGGCGAATAGCGGGAGCATACCCTATCAGGCACACGAGCTCCCTGACTCCAAAGGTATGGAAGATTTGATTCACTGGATTCACTTCGGCTTAACATCTGAAGACACGAACAGTTTGGGTCAAGCAATTTCACTAAAAGAGTCGCGAGACAAAGTCATCCTTCCCAATCTACAATTACTAATTACCAATCTCTCCGAGCTTGCCGTCCGTTACAAATCCGTTCCCATGCTCGCCCGCACACACGGACAATTTGCCGTCCCAACAACATTGGGCAAAGAATTCGCGGTTTATATCGCCCGTCTCAAAAAGACTCGTGATGAGATTGCATCTCATAAATTTGAAGCCAAGCTGACAGGCGCTGTTGGTAATTTCAATGCCTTGCAAGCCGCTGTCCCAAACATTGACTGGATTTCGTTCAGTCAAAGAATTCGTTTCCAGTTTTGGTCTTGAGCCCAATCTGCTTACGACTCAAATTCTCCCGTACGATAATTGGGTGCATTACTTTGACCTTGTCCGTTTGACGAATTCTATTTTGATTGACTTTGCCCAAGATATTTGGCGCTACATCAGCGATGGATATTTGAAGCAAGCAGTTGTAGCAGGGGAGGTGGGTTCGTCCACGATGCCGCAGAAGGTCAACCCGATTGACTTTGAAAATGCGGAAGGGAATCTTGGTGTGGCGAATTCGTTATTCATGCATTACGCCCAAAAGTTGACAGTCTCTCGCTTGCAAAGAGATTTATCTGACTCAACAGTGCGGCGCACGTTCGGCTCGGCGTTGGGTCACAGCCTGATTGGCTGGACCAACTTCCAGCGTGGGTTGAAGCGCATCGCTCCTGATGAGGAAAAACTCAAAGCCGAGTTGAATGCCCATTGGGAAGTCGTCTCCGAAGGCGCACAAACCATCCTGCGCGCCGCTGGAAAATCTGACGCGTACGAATCGCTCAAAGAACAAACCCGCGGACGAGTCCTCGCCGAATCCGATTACAAGGCATGGTGTGATTCAATTGATGTAGATGATACGACACGTAAGAAATTAAGAAGTCTTTCTCCTGAAACCTATATTGGTTTGGCGATTGAACTGACAGATCACATAGTTAAGGATTGAAGTGAGCGATTTACTTGGACGAACTATAAAAGACACGCCCCGCATTGTTCCATGGATGCGGGGCGTTGATTGTTTTGCGTGTTTTGTTTTAGGTGTAGCTTATCAATCGCTGGGCGGCGACCAGCGTCCCATCAGTGCGAATTTCATTCGAGATGGATCGAGCATGCGAAACTACGTTAGATTGAAGCACGTGTTCGAGAACGCTCGTCAGTGAGTCAACAGTTGGTGTGTCAGTTGTATGCGCGTTTCCGATGCCAAGCTGCTGGACTCGTCCCGCCCAGTAGAATTGGTCATAATGCTGTGGGATAACAACCTGTGGAACGCCGCCTCTCGTGGCAGCGTGCGTGGTCCCTGCACCGCCGTGGTGGACGATAGCAACAACTCTTTTGAACAACGCCTGATGGTTGACCTCACCGATGGCGATGCAGTCGGATTTGTTGTCCACAAGCGACAAGTCCGCCCAGCCGCGCAGGAGGATGGCGCGTCGTCCGAGTGCACGCGCTGATTCAATCATCGCCTGGCTGAGTCCTTCGGGCGCGCTGATACTGCCGAAGCCAAAATAGATCGGCGGGTCGCCAGCCTCAAGGAACGCCTCCAACTCCGGGTCGAGTGGACGCGTGTCTTTCATGAACCACGCTCCAGTTTGGAAAACGGATTTGTCCGCAGAGTCATCCCAAGGTCCAAGCAGCGGATCGGACGCCAGCCAGGGCTGACACGTCAAAACGTAGCTGCGTACATCGCTGACAGGCTTCAACCCGAGCCTCTCCCGATGCGGATTGAGGATGTCTTTCCATTGCATATTCCATCGCTGTGCATCCTTTTCCCACAGTTCGCTGTAATCGGTCATGGTTACAGGCTTATCTCCCAGCCCGGGGAGGACAGGCGGCGCGTGATGCGATGACGGCAGGACCGCGGGACAGTACGCCGCGAAGAAATAGGGAACGCCCATTGATTCCGCGATGGAGGGCGCCGCGATTTGAAGAGCTGTCGCGCCCAGGATCAGGTCACAGCCTTGAGCCGCCGCGGTGATGGTCTCGAATTGCGCCGCGACCGTGCCTTCCATCATCTGGCGTATCTGCTCGGGCGTGGGGCGGGCTGACATGGGATTGGACTTTCCGGTTGAGCGTAGTTCGGGTCCAATCGGTGTGACAGTCATGCCGAGACCTTCGATCCATTCGCGAAAGTCGGTCGGCACGCACATGTGAACGTCCTGACCGAGTTCCTTCAACTGCAAACCGAGCGCCACCAATGGTTGAACATCGCCGCGGAACCAATCGTTGACAACAGTATCCGCATACTTATTCTCCTTTGTGGGTTGGGTGAATGAACCGCATTGTACAATGTTCATTTGATGAAAACATCGCCCGTAATCTCTATTGCAAATTTTTCCCTAAAATCCTATACTGTAAGCAACAGAGAGAGCAAAATAATTATGAGGTCTGCCAAATCACAGGCAGATCAATTTGTTTAAGGGGTGCAAACTTCCGAAGCACTTGCTTTGGAAGTACCACTTTAATATTCCATTCGTTATCTATTTTATCCAGCGATAAACCAAAACAACGGATTTGAAAAGTAGGAAGGTAATTAGGACAGCTAACGGCAGAGAAAGTAATCCCCATATAAAGCTGCCTGAATGACTATTACTCCAGATCAGTAACCCTAGCGGAAGACCAACCGAGATCAAAATTATTAACACACCCTGGACATTTTGTTGAGGGACATTCTCCTCCGCCAGGCTCGGCGTCATTAAATATTCGAGTCTTGGCGTTCTCCAAAATGTTATGGGCAGATGCCAATGCAGCGCAGGCAGCTAAAAACGGAAGAAGTGCAATGAATAACCACGTAAAAGGCGGGTTGGTCAATGCCAGTGCCAGCCAACCTATTAGAACCCCCAACGTCCAGGAAGGACCCAGCAGAGATAATATTAGTTTAGAGTTTTGAAATGGTAACGAGCGCAACAGCCACCAACGTGCCAGATCACCGCGCAATTGATTTGTGCTCAGGCTACCCAGTAACACTGCCCAAAATCCACCCAATATTAGTTGCACTACCCAGCCAGATGAAAGAAAAGAGCCAGTCATAAGCAGAAAGACAAAGAACCAGCGTACCACTTGTCTCGTTTCAAGTGAACGTACCGACTGTACCAGATTCTTCCAAATCAACATCCATACACCGCTTCTGACCGGTAATGGGCTGGGGGTCCGGGTTGCCCGCATTTTGCTCTGACGCTGGATATTATTAGCCAACTCAAAGTTCATCACGCTGCGTGCGGACCGAATTGCTGATACCAGTCGAGTTTCCTGGGCAGCACGACCCAGATGCATTCGATCGGACCAAATCAGTAAACTTGCCATTCCTACAAAGAGAATCAGCAAAACGATTCCAACTGTGGAAACAAAGCCAATTGGCGAGTTCACACTACCAAACGCGGCTTGCAATGGAAGGATCAAAGGAGCCAGAAAAATCAATCTCCAGTTGGGGAAGAAGATGGCAGCAAATAACGCTACACCAAATGGCAGAACGCTCAGTCGCAACCAGAATGATTTTTCAGGCAGACGGTCCCGGCGCAGACGAAAAGCCCCCAGTCCGTATAGACCGGCTTGTAGTCCCATTTGAAGCGGCAGGACGATTGTTAATGAACGCAGGGTGGATACGAAATAGGTGGATATGCTTTGTAAACTGGTTGTATCTAAAAAAGTAATCTCTGTCAGAGTAAATGAGAATAGAACTGTCACAATTGAGATAGGGATGGCTGTTCCAAACCAATCCATCAAGAACCAAGCCAGTCCTACGATTGGCGGCGGACCGGTGTTTGGCAAAGCAAATAGGCATCTGATTCACTGAACACGAATGGGCTGCGTCCTGTCACACGCCAAAGTTCAACAAATCCCCAGATTGTCAGCATGAGGGTACCCATATTAACAGCCAAAGCAGAAGGGGATATCCCGGGGAAGGAATTGACAGACGTAGCCAACGAGGACCCAAGCATGGCAAAGACAACCACAATCCAAACCAGCCAGAAAGCACAAAAATAAACGAAATAGAAGCGATTAGAGACCGAGTGGTCTCGTAGGTTATAACCAAGTATTTGTAACCCGTATGCCAAGCGGGAAAAAGTACGTCGGCGGAATAGCAGCCAAACCGGATTGTGTTTAGGCGGCATTCAGACTTCCGTTCTTCATAAGATAAACCCTGTCAGCCAACCCATTCTTTAGGTCAGGGTTGTGAGTGGAGAGAAGAATAGCCGCCCCCTGCCTGCGTGCATCTGATAAGTGGTGAATGAAAAGTTGAGTGCTGTCGTTATCCAGCGCGGATGTGGGTTCGTCCAAAAGGAGCACCTTGAATGGACGGATGAGAGTAAATAACAACCCCAGCTTTAGGCCCATTCCACGTGAATAATAGTGAGGCAGAAGATCGCGTGCATTCCAAAGCCCAAACTCGCGCAAAAGAGTCTCGGCACGGGCTTCGAAGTCATCCTCGGCACCATGTGCCAGAGCCAGGAAACGTAAGTGTTCCCAAGCTGTTAAATCTTCATAGAAACGCGGCACATCGGACAGAAATGTCAAAGCCCGTTTGGCATCTGGTTCATCGGCGTAAAGATCATAGCCATCAATACGAATTTCTCCAGATGTAGGGCGCATCAGTCCGCTTAAGCAAAGTAACAAGGTCGTTTTGCCAGAACCGTTTTGACCTTCTATAACAGAGATTTCACCAGCGTTTAAGCTCAGGTCTATTGAGTTTAAGACCTGAAAATTTCCGTACGAATGACCAAGGTTTGTGGCTTGTAGTAGATACATGGGGTTTCCTTTGTTAGTAAAGAGAATTTTACTGTATACCACGGGTGGGTTGAGTGAGCATTGAATTCGTTTCTTGATGTTTTCTATTTCAAATTTTCAGTCAATAACCCTTGACTTGGAGTTGCCCCCAGGTGTTACACTGCTCATAGTTCTGATGTGTGAGCCGCAACAATCAAACTTACGCGCGCAATAAGTTTAAAATCAATTCTGAATAATCATTTCATAGGAGAAAACCATGGAATACGCTCGCTTAGGATCAACAGGGATGAAGGTCTCGCGCATCTGCCTCGGTTGCATGGGGTTCGGTGACGCGGAACGCTGGACACACAAATGGGTGCTCGACGAAGAAAACAGCCGTCCGATCATCAAGAAAGCCCTCGAGTTGGGAATCAATTTTTTCGATACTGCCAACGTCTATTCCATTGGCGTGAGCGAAGAGATACTCGGAAGCGCTTTGAAGGACTTCGCGAAACGGGATGAGGTCGTCATCGCCACCAAAGTGCGCGGCAAAATGCACGAGGGGCCGAATGGCGAGGGGTTGTCGCGCAAAGCGATCTTGAGCGAGATCGATAACAGTCTGAAGCGGCTCGAGACAGATTACGTTGATCTATATCAAATTCATCGCTGGGATTATGAAACTCCCATCGAGGAAACGATGGAAGCATTGCATGATGTAGTGAAGGCTGGCAAGGCTCGCTACATCGGCGCTTCCGCCATGTGGACGTGGCAGTTTCAGAAGGCTCTGCACGTGGCTGAAAAGCATGGCTGGACTCGCTTTATCTCGATGCAGAATCACCTGAACCTTATGTATCGCGAAGAGGAACGGGAGATGTTACCGCTCTGCCGGGCAGAGGGAATTGGCTCTATCCCCTATAGCCCACTCGCCTCTGGAAGATTGACGCGTGACTGGTCGTCGGAAAACACGCTCCGTTCCGAAACCGATCAGATCCAAAAAAGCAAATACGATGCCGCCACCGAATTGGATCGCCCAATTGTGGAGCGGGTCGCAGAGATCGCGGAAAAGCATGGAGTTCCGCGCGTGCATATCGCGCTTGCCTGGTTGTTACAGAAGGAACCAGTGACCGCGCCAATCATCGGGGCAACCAAGATATCGCATCTGGAAGATGCCATCGGCGCTCTATCCGTTAAATTGACTCAGGAAGAGGTCGCATATCTGGAAGAGCCGTATGTGCCGCATCGTATCGTGGGTCATCAGTAAACACATAGAGCCTATCCGAAAATAAATGATGTCGTTGCGAGGAGGGCGCTCTTCCCGACGAAGCAATCTCCTAATACCTCAATTCGTTTGATTGAAGAGGAGATTGCTTCGCCGCCAAAGGCAAAAGCGGCGGCTCGCAACGACATGACTAATATAAAGATAGGAGAGAAAAAGTCGAAATACCGAACACCTAACGGATCTGATCGATAATCAACTTAAGCGCCGCAGCGCCAGCCAGAACCAACACAACATTATTGAACAGACTTTCTGAGATGCGCGGCAAAAGCCATTTCCCAATGAACGCGCCGATAATGATAATGGGCAACATGACTAGGTCAAAGAGCAGGGTGGTGGAATTGATCATCGGCTTTGCAGGCAGGACCAGGGAAAGGAATACGTAAAGAGGCAGTTTGGTCAGGTTGAAAATGAAGAAATACCATGCGGATGTTCCCATGAACTCGTTCTTCGACAATCTCATCATGCCGCTGAGATAGATCGACATGATGGGACCCGCCGCATTGGATACCGTCGTGGAGAATCCAGCCAGCACGCCGGTGGATACAAGTCCAACCTGTGACGATGGCACCAACTTGTCACCCCAGTATCGGCGTGCCACGCTGACCGCCAACATGAATAGCACCAATACGCCGATGATAACGTTCAACCAGTCCACCCGACTGCCTTGTGTGCCGGTGTACCATAAAAGCCCAACGCCAACTGCGATGCCAATTCCCACCCACGGAAGCAGACCTCGCAAATTGTCCCAGCGTGCGTGTTGACGATACCAAAGCACCGCGAAGATATCACCAAAGATTAGTAACGGAAGTGTCGCGCCAACGGACAACCGCCCGCCAAACACCACTGCCATCAACGGGACGATCAGGATGCCGATGCCAGGGACGGCAGTTTTGGTGATGCCGACGGTCAGCGCGGCGATGATGCCGATGGTCCATTGTTCAGGGGTTAAGGACATAAGGTTAAGTGATTCCTTGTGTGATTGTTTTTTCTACCTTATTTCAAAAAAGACTTCATCAATTAAAAGATTGTCGAAACTCAGAAGGCGAAAAATTCGTTTTGGTCTTGAATAATTTACTGAAAGACTGTGGGTGTTCAAACCCCAATTCGTAAGCGATCTCTGTCACAGTCAAATCCGTAGTGGAGAGTTTCTCTTTAGCTTTCTCGACCAACTTTTCGTGGATGTGTTGCTGTGTGCTTTGTCCTGTCAACACCTTGAGCAATCCACTTAAGTAATTAGGAGACACATTCAACGCATCGGCAATGGATTGGACGGTGGGGAGTCCCTTATTAACCAGATCATCGCTGCTGAAGTAATCTGCCAAAAGTTCTTCCAGTCGATTCAAGATGGCATGACTGGTGATTTTACGAGTGATGAATTGACGTTGATAGAACCGTTCGGAGTAGGTGAGCAATAATTCGATCTGCGCGATGATGATGTCCTGACTGAACTTATCAATGTTGGTGTGATATTCCTGTTGAATATTTTGGATGATGTTAGTGATTGATCTTTCCTCCTTCTCCGAAAGAAACAGGGCTTCATTGACAGAATAGCCGAAATATTCGTATCGTTTTATGGTTTTGGCTAAAGGAGTGTTCCATAAAAAATCAGGATGGACGAGCAGCATCCACCCCGAAAGCTTTGTTGTCGTGTTTTGCTCCGCTTCAATTTTGAAAACCTGACCAGGAGACATAAAGAACATTACCCCTTCGTCAAAATCGTATCCCTGCTGACCATATTTGATTTGGGCACTGAAGCCTCTCTTAAGCGAGATGGAATAAAAATCAAATACCCAACTCATAGGATTGTTTTCAGTTGGATGCTGATGCTTAAAGTCTGCAAAATCCACCACGCTGATTAACGGGTGTTCGGGTGCAGGCAAGCCTCTCAGGCGGTGAAATTCGGTGATCGTTTTAATTCTGTACGGTTTTTTATTTGCCATGCGACAATGATAATCCTCATCCGTTAAACACGACAGCAAACTCTTTTGCAAAATCTGCGATTTTCACTTTTCCAAAAGTGGGTCGGTTACGGTGATAGTCTTCGTATAACTCGCCGCTATGGGTACCCGCATTCATTTCTACAAAACCTGCGGCAACATCCGGGTTCATTCCAGACGCGATCAACCTGCTTCGCATTTGTTCATCGGAAATAACGGTCCATTTCAGATCAGGCTTTCCAATGGCTGCACCCAATGTGCGTGCCACTTCGTTACAGGAAACTTCGTCGCTGACCACATAACGGACGTTTCTTCCATCAAAGGAAGAAACAAGTTCTTCTGCAACCACAGCCGCAATATCCGTGGACGCAACCAGGGGGATGATGTCATCTGCGCCGTAGTTTGATGTGATCACACCCTGCGTTTTTATCGCATCGATAAAGCGATATAAATTGGAATAGAAACCGCCAGGGCGCAGATACGTAATGGCGATATCCGCTGGCAGTTTTCCCAGGATGTTTTCTGCAATGTAGAAATCCCGAAGAAAACCATTATTTTTATCCGTGTGAGCGCCAAGGCTGCTAAGATGGACGATACGTTTTACATCTGACCGCTGAATCGCCTGTTTGTAGTTGTCCGCAATTGTGTTTGCATCGCCTGACGAAATCATGCAATACACGGCATTTGCGCCTGTAAAAGTGGTTGTGAGAAAGTTTGCATCTTCCATTATGCCAATAGCCGCTTTTGCGCCCAACGCTTCAATGTCTTTTTGCTCTTCCGGGTTCCTACTGATCGCTGTAACCGAATGCCCCATTTCAACCAACTCTTCGGTTAGGGGTTTGCTGATTTGACCTAACGAACCTGTGACAACAATTTTCATAGTTCTCCTTTTCTGATCTAATCTTATACGGAAAGGGAGAAGATGACTTAGTCAAATCTATTGTGGTTGTAGCCAAAGTTAAGGTTTATAAAAAATAACGCCTTGTATGTATACGGGCGTTATTCTGCGTTTTAAAGCCCTATAATAGCAAGCAACAAGGAAAAATAATTTTGGAGTCTGCTGAACTTGGTGGCAGGTTTTTCTTTTATAAGCAGATTACCCCGCCTATTTACGACGGGGTAATTTTTTGCTTTTTGTTTGCTTTGATGCTTTTGCTCTTTGATTGAAATCAAGGGATAGTTCTATCCAGTAATCAAGATTTCTTTTTAGCTTCAATTCATCTTCGTTCACGTATACAAATCCTTTATATTCTCGACCTCTCATCAGCACGGTTGTGCAACCTTTTCTTTTTAAGGCTTGCTCATGCAGTGACGGGTCGATACGGCACATGATTCTATCTTTACCCACGTTAATGCACATCTTCCCTTTGACCATGAATGCCAGACTGCCGAACATTCTCTTTTCTTCAACATGCGGAAGATGAAGTAAAGAAGCTCGTACTCTTTCAGCTAGAGCTTGGTTGTACGCCATTATTTATCCCCTCATGAAACTTCTATAAGCTGTGAGGTCGAAGTAAATGGTCAGCTTTGCCAATTTGTTGTCACGGACTTCCCAGACTTCAGATACATCTTGATGTAATTGTTCGCCCTTTGCGTTGACGTATATATAGCTGATGATGAAACAGGCTTTCTCGTCTTCAAGGATGCTTTCACTGATCTTTAATTCTGCAACTCCTTTTATAAAGGGAGTGAACGATTGGATGATAGCATCTTTCCCTTCTGCCAGGAGCGTCCGGGACGCATCAGAAAAAACAGCATCGTCTGCCCAAAGTTTTTTCCATTGATCATCCTTGTTGCGGATACTTTCATAGAAGTTCTTGATAACATTTTGCATGGACATATCTTTTATCTCCTATTGTTCATACCAATGTATTTCACTTGCAAAATGCAAGTGAAATGAGTATAATGGATTTTATGAAAAGGGTCAACGCTAAAAAACGTTCATTGTGCCCCGTAAATTTCGCTTTGGAAGAGTTTGGAGATATATGGTCCTTGCTAATCGTCCGCGATATTCTCTTTTTTGATAAAAAGACTTATGGTGAGTTTCTCGCTTCCAAGGAAAAGATCGCGACGAACATTCTGGCTACTCGTTTAAGCCAGCTCGTAGATAAAGGGATTCTCCAAAAGACTACAAACGAGTCTGATAAACGCAAAGATGTCTATCAGCTTACGCAGAAAGGCTTGGATATTTATCCGGTCATGCTTCAAATGATTCTATGGAGCGCGAAGTATGATCCCAATACGCCAGTATCGGAAAACAATGCGAAGATGATGCGAGTGGGAGATGAGGTTTCTGTAAAAGCAGGGATTAAGAAATTCTATAAAGCATATAGTGAAATGTTTTAGGATAATTCATGTTTTTGTTGATATTGAAAGTCTAGTAAAAACACAACTTCCTCTTAGACTCATTTCCCTCTACCCCATAAAATACTCCCCATCATGAACTTCGTGTACGCGCATCACCATCATCATCTTCAACCCCAACACGGTCGGGATGTTTGCGTGCGCGTATCTGGAAAGTAAAGAAAAGCGTATTTTGCCTCATCAGTCCCCGACCCGTGTCGGGGATTTTTGTTATTGTTATGCCTCGGTGGTTGAGTAGCTGCGAAGCAGCGTATCGAAACCACCACTAAGCAAAGGAATTTTGGTATATTGGTGGTCTCGATACGGCGTAACGACGCTTCGACTACGCTTCGCAGCGACCGCTGCAGGCCTCCGCTCAGCGCGAGACCGCCTACTCGACCACCAGAGTAATTTTGAAATAAAAAAGGAAATCATTTATGCAAACAGAACAAACCATTCAACTCTCCCTCCCCTCCAAGGGACGCCTGGAAACCGACTCGCTTGAATTTCTTGCCGAAGCCGGTTTGCGCGTCTTCAAGCCCAACCCGCGCCAATATCAAGCGGAAGTCCCTGCCCTGCCCGAGTTGGGAATCATCTTTCAACGCCCCGGCGACATCGTTGTCAGTGTGCGGCAAGGCTCCATTGACTTCGGCATCGCAGGCATTGACCTGATCGAAGAAAAGCGCGGCGACGAACGGCGACATCCTTTATCTGCACGACTCGCTTGGCTTTGGTTCCTGTGCCCTCGCCTTGGCTGTCCCTGAAACATGGAATGATGTTACAGATATGCCGTCGCTTCAAAAATATGCCAAGGCGTTGAAATCGACCTCTTCGTGTGGCGACCAAGTTCCCGGTCCTGACCGAACGCTTTCTCAGCAAATACGATATCCCGCATACATTGATCGCCGCCGAAGGCACGCTCGAAACCGCGCCCACCATCGGTTATGCCGATGTCATCTCCGATCTGGTTTCATCGGGTCAGACCCTCAAAGACAACCGTCTGCGTCAATTGCCCGATGGCGTCATTCAACCTTCGCAAGCCGCGCTCATCGCAAATAAAAAAGCATTGCGAACCCGCCCCGAAGTGTTGGAAGTGGCGCGCCGCCTGCTTGAATACATCGAAGCGCATTCACGTGCCAAGGAAAATCTTTTGGTCATCGCAAACATGCGCGGCGAAAATCCCGAAGCCATTGCCCAAAAACTTTTTACAGAAACTTCCGTTGGCGGCTTGCAGGGTCCCACCATCAGCCCGATCTATACGCGTGAAAAGAATCAAAACTGGTATTCGGCGAGCGTTGTCGTTCGACGCGATCATCTTCCGCAAGCCGTCACCGAATTGCGACGCGTCGGCGGCAGCGGCATCATCGTCACGCCGGTCACATATATTTTTGAAGAGGAGCCGCCGCGTTATACAGCGATGCTGAAGGAAGTGCGTCGCACCACCCCCTAGCAGATTTCCGAAATCCGAAACCTGACACCGATTAACAAACTCATCCACCCGTTCGGTGCGACGCACCTCGAAAGGAACATCATGTTCAAACAATACGACCCACGATCCGCAAGGGCTACTATCCTCAAACGCACACCGCCCGACGAATTCCCCGTCAGCGAACGTGTGATGGATAACATCGAAAAACTTTTCGGTGAACGATTGACCGCCGAAGAAGCCGTGACGCGCATCTTGAAAGACGTGCGGATGAACGGAGACTCCGCGCTTCAAAACTGGACGAAACGCCTCGATTCAATCGACCCTTCGACACGCTCAGGACACGCCTTCAACCTGCTCCTGTTTCCAAAGCTTCGATTCAGTCCGCGCTTGATTCCATTACGCCTGCCGAACGGGACGCGCTCGAAAAAGCCGCCGCCCGTGTCGAAGCCTTTCATCGCAAACAACCACTGACCTCATGGTTCACCAACGAACTCGGCGGCACCCTCGGACAGATCATCCGCCCGATACAACGTGTGGGATTATATGTCCCCGGCGGCACAGCTCCATTACCTTCAACAGTCTTGATGAGCGCTATCCCTGCACGAGTGGCAGGTGTAAAAGAAATTGTTGTTGTTACTCCTCCCAATCGTGATTTATGCGGATGCAGAAGTTCTCAATTTCCCCGATCATCCTCGCCGCCTGCGCCATCGCTGGCGTAGACGAAGTCTATCCGCTCGGTGGGGCACAAGCCATTGCAGCACTAGCGTATGGCACGGAGACAATCAAATCTGTTGATAAGATATTTGGTCCCGGCAATCTGTTCGTCACATTGGCAAAGCGACAAGTTTATGGCGTGGTAGGTATTGACGGCCTCGCCGGTCCCACTGAAACGGTTGTCATTGCCGATGAATTTGCCAATCCCGCCTGGGTCGCTGCAGATTTATTGGCGCAAGCCGAACATGATTTTCTCGCCTCTGCCATTTTGCTTACTCCCTCAAAATCTCTGATCGATAAAGTTCAAGGTGAAATTTCCAAACAAATCGAAGAACGCAGTCGTGCCGAGATCATTGTCGCCTCTCTCGAAAATCGTGGTGGCGCGTGTATTGACATGTGATTTAGATGAAGCGGTTGAACTGGCTAACGAATACGCTCCTGAACATTTGGCATTATCTGTCAGTGAACCGTGGCGCTGGGTGGAAAAAATAAATAACGCAGGTGGCGTCTTCCTTGGCGAACATTCCTTTGAAGTACTGGGCGATTATCTGGCAGGACCCAGTCACGTCATGCCGACAGGCGGCTCCGCTCGATTTGCCTCTCCGCTCAACGTATGGGACTTCGTAAAAATTGTCAGCCTCGTTGCGCTTGATGGAAAGACTGCACAAGAAGTCAGTCCCATCGCCGCAACACTTGCCGGAGCCGAAGGCTTGGATGCGCACGCCAACGCCGCGTTATTGAGGAGTCGCCAGTAGGTCGGATTGCCAATCCGACCTACTTTAGTAGTCTTTATGAAAATCAGAAAACATCTCGAATCGTTACCTCCCTACACACCCATCGAGCCGTTTGAAGTGTTATCCGAACGGATCGGTCGCGCTCCATCCGACATCATCAAGTTGGATGCGAATGAAAACCCCTATGGACCTCTCCCTGTTGTGCGTGAAGCCTTGGGCAAATTGGATTTTCCCCACATCTATCCCGACCCCGAAAGCCGCGCTCTGCGAAAATCGCTGGCGAAGTTCACGGGCGTGGATGAAGAATATCTATTGGCTGGTCAAGGCGCAGACGAATTGATTGATTTGCTGATGCGTGTCTTCCTTGACCCTGATGATTGCATTCTCTCCTGTCCACCCACGTTTGGGATGTATTCATTCGATGGCGAACTCAACGCAGCACGCGTGATCGAAGTTCCCCGCAACCCAGATTTTTCATTGGATGTAAATGCCATCCGCAAAGCAGTGGAAATGTATCAGCCAAAATTGTTTTTTATCACCTCACCCAACAACCCCGATGGCTCCGTGATCGCTCCTGAAATGATGGATGAGTTGTTATCCTTACCGACAATGGTCGTTCTTGACGAAGCCTACATCGAATTTGCCGACAACGAACTGGGCGCAAAGCTGAGTCGCATCCGTGAAGTGCCCACACGTGAAAATCTGGTCGTCTTGCGCACGTTCAGTAAATGGGCAGGGTTGGCGGGTCTGCGTGTTGGATACGGAGCCTTCCCCAAGTGGCTGATGCCAACATTATGGAAATCAAAACAGCCTTATAACGTCAACGTAGCGGCAAGCGTCGCAGCACAGGTTTCACTGGAACATAAAGATGAATTGAAGAATTATGTTGACCTATTGAAGACCGAACGTGAGCGCTTGTATGAAGACCTGCACGATATTCCATATCTAAAGCCTTATCCCACACGCTCAAACTTTATTCTTTGTCAAGTGATTGATAGGGATGCTCCGCAACTCAAAAAAGATTTGGCAGATAAATATGGAATCTTTATACGTTATTTCAATAAGCCCGGTTTGAGAGATCACATCCGCATCAGCGTGGGGCGACCACAGGATACGGATCGGTTGATGGAAGCGTTGAAGAAGTTATAGAAATATCCGGTGGTTGAGTAGCCTGAGGCGACAGCCGAAGGCGTATCGAAACCACCAGTAAGCAAAGAAATTTATGTTACCTGTTGGTTTCGACTGCTTGCGCTCAACCAACGGACTATGGAGAAAAGAATGCGTACCACAAAAATATCACGTCAAACAAATGAAACACAAATAGAGATCAAACTGGATTTGGATGGAACAGGCAAGAACGAAATTTCCACAGGTGTGGGCTTTCTCGATCACATGTTGACTCACCTCGCCGTGCATGGACTTTTCGACCTCATTGTTAAAGCCGCTGGCGATTTGCACATTGATTCACATCACACAGTCGAAGATGTGGCGTTGGCATTGGGACAAGCCTTTGATCAGGCTCTTGGTGACCGCAAGGGGATTATCCGCATGGGAGATTGTTTTGCACCGATGGATGAGACGTTGGCACATGTTGCCATTGATCTGTCGGGTCGTCCGTATGCGGTAGTGCAAGCAGAATGGCACACGCCATATGTCGGAGATATTCCAACGACATTGTTCCCACATTTCTTCGAGTCCTTTGCTGTGACTTCACGATGCAATCTCCATGCACGAGTTTTGTACGGTCACGATGACCATCACCAAGCTGAAGCATTATTCAAAGCCTGGGCGCGGGCATTGGATGTTGCGACGCAAGTTGATGCGCGGCGGGCAGGGAATATTCCATCTACGAAGGGAAGCTTATAACGCGAGACGAGAGGGTGCGTTGCACCATACGGGTGGATTCGTCTTGTTAATGAAGAAAATCCCCTCGGTGATTTTTTCTTCTTAAGTCAGGTGCGACGCACTCGCGTGAAAGGAATATAAAATGAAAGATATTATTTTAATAGACGCAGGCGCGGGCAATCTCCGTTCGGTGCAGAAGGCGCTGGAAAGTATTGGCGCGAGTGTATTGCGAACGGAAGACCCGAAGGATGTTTTGACCGCGAAGAAAGTTGTCCTGCCTGGGGTGGGCGCGTTCGGTGATTACATGGCTGGCTTGCGCGCACGCGGACTGGAAGAATCGATCAATGAGATCGTTCAACGCGGCGTTCCACTACTAGGTATTTGCGTTGGGATGCAGGCATTCTTTGATGTGGGCAAAGAGATGGGCGAGCACAAAGGTTTGGGGCTGTTGCGCGGCGAGGTGGTGCGCTTTGCAGAGTCGCTGTCAGTGAAGGTGCCGCACACCGGGTGGAATCAACTCACAGTTAAAAATGAAGCGTCGCTCTTCGATCAGATCGATGATGGGGCGTATGTCTATTTCAATCATTCGTATTATTGTCAGGCGGCGGAATCATCCGATGTGATCGCCGAGGTCGAGTACGGCATCCGTTACGCGTGCGCGGTGCGGCGTGAAAATGTTTTTGGCGTGCAGTTCCACCCCGAAAAGAGTCAGCAGGTGGGTTTGCAAATTTTGAAAAACTTTTTGGAGGCGGCATGAGTTTTGTTGTGTATCCCGCGATCGATCTGCGCGGCGGCAAGATGGTGCGCTTGAAGGAGGGCGACCCGGCGCGCATGACATCGTACAGCGATGACCCAGCGGAGACGGCGCGGCGTTGGCTGAGCGCGGGCGCGGGTTGGTTGCATGTTGTAAATTTGGATGGCGCGTTCGGTGAAGGCGATAATGCCAATCGTGATGCGTTGCAAAAGATTTTGGATGTTGCCAAAGAGTTCGATGCGCATGTGCAATTTGGCGGCGGCATGCGTTTGCTGGATGCGATTGACGATGTGTTGCAGTTGGGCGTGACCCGCGCCATTTTAGGGACGATTGCCATCGAGCAACCGGATGTAGTTGCGGAGGCGATAAATAAATTTGGTGCGGAGCGAATCGCTGTTGGGATCGATGCGCGTGATGGACTTGTCCGCACACGCGGCTGGAAAGATGACAGCGGAATCTCTGCTACTGATCTTGCGCTTCAAATGCGGACCTTGGGTCTGCGTACCGTTATCTTTACAGATATCCGCAGGGACGGTTTGGGCAGTGGGTTGAATATCGCCGCAACCCGCGCAATTAGCTGAGGTGAGTGGATTGGATGTCATTGCTTCTGGTGGTGTGCATATGATGGAAGATGTGATGGCTGCGTAAATGCTAATCTTGTCAGGAGTCGATCATTGGGCGTGCTTTGTATGAGGGGACGGTTGATTTAAAGGAAGCATTAGACAATTCGGTGGTTGAGTAGCTCGAGCGAAGCGGACGTATCGAAACCACCGATAAGCAAAGTATTCTTGTTACTTGCTGGTTTCGATACGGCGACAACGAACATGTCGCCTACTCAACCACCAGAGTGGATTGGAATGGAGAACTATGTTAGCAAAACGGATTATTCCCTGTCTTGATATCAAAGATGGGCGGGTGGTGAAAGGCGTGAACTTCGTCAATTTGCGTGACGCGGGCGACCCCGTGGAACAGGCGCGTATGTATGATGAGCAAGGCGCGGACGAATTGGTCTTCCTTGATATTTCTGCTACACACGAAGGACGCAAGACCACGCTGGAGTTGGTCAGCCGCGTGGCAGAGACAGTGTTCATGCCACTGGCAGTTGGCGGCGGCATCCGTGAAGTGAGCGATATGCGGAATCTATTGCTGGCTGGGGCGGATAAGGTCAGTGTCAATTCGGCGGCAGTGAAGCGACCTGAGTTGTTATCGGAGGGCGCTTCCCGTTTTGGAGCGCAGTGTATTGTGCTGGCAATTGATGCTCGTAGGAATGGTTCAAGTTGGGAAGTGTTTGTCAATGGCGGACGTGTGCCAACTAGGATTGATGCCATCGAATGGGCAGTCCGTGGCGTGGAGTTGGGCGCGGGCGAAATCCTGTTGACCAGTATGGATGCGGATGGCACATTGGCTGGCTACGATATTGAGTTGACACGCACGATTGCAGAGGCAGTATCTGTTCCCGTCATTGCTTCGGGCGGAGCGGGGACGATGTCCCATTTTGCGGAGGTGCTGACGGACGGCAAAGCAGATGCCGCGCTTGCCGCGTCGCTGTTCCATGATGGGAAGTTGTTGATCCGTGATTTGAAGAAGGATTTGCAAGAGAAGGGTGTGGCGGTTCGGTTGTATGAACGGATGTTGAAACGGATATACGGATTTAGAAACGGATGGTGAAATGGAAACGGTTTTGATGGATCAAATAAAGTTTGATGCGAATGGACTTGTCCCTGCGATTGTGCAGGATGCAGAGACAAAGCATGTATTGATGATGGCGTATATGAACGCTGAGTCGTTGCGGTTGACGTTGGATAAAGGCGAGACCTGTTTCTGGTCACGCAGCCGGAGTGAGTTGTGGCATAAGGGAGCGACTTCGGGAAATATTCAGAAGGTGGTTGAAGTGCGTGTGGATTGTGATGCGGATACGTTGTTGGTTTTCGTTAATCCCGCAGGCGCGGCGTGTCATACAGGGGAGTACAGTTGTTTTTATCGAAAAATATAACCTTCGTCATTGCGAGCCCGATAGGGCGAAGCAATCTCCAACCTTGTGTCGGGGATTGCTTCGTCGGGCTACCGCCCTCCTCGCAATGACGGCATACAAAAGGACAATAAAATATGAGCGTTCAATGGCTGTTTGATGTAATTGAAGAACGAAAGAAAAATCCTTCTGAAAAGTCGTATACAACGAGTTTGTTTTCAGAAGGATTGCCGAAGATGGCGCAAAAGGTTGGCGAGGAAGGAACTGAGGTAGTGGTCGCTGCGCTGGCACAGGATGACCAGCGATTGATCGAGGAAGTTGCTGACCTTACTTATCACACGCTTGTCTTGTTGTCGGCGCGTGGATTATCTCCTGCTGATGTGTTGAGCTGAATTGGAAAAAGCGGACACAAGAAATAGTTGTTATTACTTCCCGCCTTTGGCTTTAGCAGTGGCGGCGGAACGAGTATGCACATCCAGCTTTTCGAAGATGGATTTCAGATGTCGCTTGACCGTGTTGGTTGTGATGACAAGTTTTTCGGCAATCTGTTTGTTGGTCAAGCCTATCTGCGAGCAGACCCAATACTTCCCGTTCACGGTCAGTGAGGGCGCTGAGTTCGCTCATGGATTTGTAGGCCGCCCTGTGCATCTTCCACCACGCGGCGGAAGGCGTTGCGGTCGAATGTCCGTTTTTCGATGTAGGCAGAGATGGCATGTTCGGAGTAGATCTTTTGGATCTCCTCGGGTTCGTCCATGCCACTAACAACGATGGTGGGAATACCTTCGGAGCGTGTCGTGGCAAGAAGTTGATGACCTTCCAGGTTTTGATTGGATTGGTTGTTGGCGAAAGCAGTTGGACCCTTTAGCGACATGTCTATAACTGCTACTGTATATTTTTCACGGCGAAGAAAGCCGAGTGCATCGCCGAAGCTGGCACAGGCATGGACGTTAAAGCCTGCGTCCACGAGATGCTCTTCGAGAATGCTTCGCCAGCCAGCGTCATCCTCCACGACCAGCGCTTTTTCGGAAGGTATCTTTTTCGGAAGAGGTTTGCCTCTCAAAGGCTGGGATGAAGATTCGGCTGTAGATGCAGAAGCAGAAACTGGCTGAGAGGGAGCGCTGACCAGTATCCGCTGGATGATGTCGCGAAAGGTGCCGCGGTGGAAACTTTCCTTGCGCAGGAAAGTATAGGCTCCATAATCTGTCAGGGCGGTGACAGCCAGTTCAACAGTAGCAAATCCGGTCAATAGAATGGTGCGGCAGTTGGGGTCGAGGAGTTTGACGCCGTCCAGTACACGCAAGCCATCATAATTGTTGTGGTCTTTGGGCGACAAAGAAAGATCTACCACTGCCAGCCTGTGAGGGTTGGCTTTGAGGGCGGTGTACGCATCATCTACATTGTCTGCAATATCAACCTTCAAACCTGAATCTGAAAGTATCTCACTGAGGATCTGCTGCCAGGATGGATTGTCTTCAACAACCAATGCGCGAAAGATGGGATTGTTCATTTTTTGTCCTCTGCTGACGGAAGATGTAGGCGGAAGGTGGTTCCATGTTGGCCATCGCTTTCAAGTGAAACCGAACCGCCAAGGCGGGTCATCAAAGCTTTTACCCACCAGAGTCCAAAGCCAAGTTTACCGGGACGTGCCATGCCAGATTGTCCCGAAAAATCCAAATCAAAAATTTTGTCGTGAAACTCGTGCGATATGCCGGGTCCACTGTCTGTGACAAGAATCTCAACATATCCGGGCTGTTTTTGCCCAGTGATTTCGATCAAGCCTTTGCCTTCCATAGCTTCGACTGCATTTTCGATCAGGTTCTTGAACATGAAACTGAGACTTTGCCCGCCTGCGATCACCATGGGCAGATCATCCAACCCGACTTGTTTGGACGTTAACTTCGGGCGGAATTTGTGCGGATTGAATTGCACTTTCTACACGCGGCGCCACGTAGACTTGTTCCATGTGGATGGGGCGCAGATGAGAAAGATTTTCCTGTACGATCTGCATGGCTTCGGTGGCGCAACGTTCGATCTCTGCCAGGTTCTTTGCCAGATAAGGATCAGTTTCCAGTATGTGTTGATACTTGTCCTGTATGGTTTGGACACGGACGGGGATTGTCCCAACTTTGTTATTCATGTTGTGTAATAAATTTGACGAAATATCGCCAACGGCAGCAAAAGTTTCTGCCATCCAGCGTTGTTCCTGTGAGGAACGTAAAGCCTGTTGACGGGATTCGTTTTGTATGGCGAGCACGGCATAATGTGCCAGAAAAGTGAGCACCTTTTCATCCCAATCTGATTCTGCGAAGCGCCCAAGGTCGGCATCCGTATTGAAAATGCTAAAGGCTCCCAGAACAGTTCCCATCTTCCCCGGTGAGAAGTGGAACGATCAATGCACGCGACCAGTTTTGTGAGTCGACCATATCCTCATGCTGATATCGTGTATCCGATTTAACGTCATTGATTTTGATGGTTTGTTTTAACAGAACCGCCTGTCCGGTCAAGCTTCGGTGAAGAGGGATCTTGTCACCGGGCTGATAACCGCCATTCGATGCCGCCAGTGTGAGCTCATCATTTTCACTCAACAGCCAAATGGCGTTAGATGAAGCATTGAGAATATCGTTTGCGACAATGCTCATATGGTCGAGTACTTCCTGATAAGGCTGTGAGATTAATCGTTGGGCTACTTCCTGCAATGCGTCCAGCAGGCGCGCTTCCTGAATGGCGGTGATGGCATAGGTCGCCAGAGATTGAAGTGTATGGCTGTCATCTTCAGAGAACCCGCCTGTCTGTGGACTTTCCAAATTGAGCACGCCTTCGAGTCTTCCGCTGGCGTTGATGAGAGGTATCGCCAGTTCAGAAAGCATTTGCAAGCCGGAGTCGAAGGTGTAGTAAATGTTCGACCAGGGTTCCTGTCGTAGATCCGGGATGAGCAACGGTTCGCGTGTACGCGCCACATGTGCCATGATGCTTTTTCCATTCAGCGGCAGTTTTTCGATCTGTGGGTGTTGCAGGTATTCGCCGCCAACCGCGCGCGTGATCAAATATTCGCCGCTTTTATCCAACAACCGGAAGATGCCGTATTGGGCGTTTGTCACTTCGAGAGCCAGTTGCAAAATCGCCTCGAGTGTTTCCTCCAATCGAAGCCGTGAAGAGATGAGCAATCCCGCGCGGCGCAGACGACTTAGGTCTTCCTCTTTTCGGGCAAGGTCGCGTTGAATGTCTGCAAGACGCCCGGCATGATAAATTGCCATGGCAGCTTGATTTACAAAGTTATCCAGCATGAGTTGTTCAAGGCGGGTAAATTCTCGGTCTTCATGCAAATAGATGTAGAGAACGCCTACCGCCTGCTCTGCCACGATCAATGGAAAACATGCCACAGCTTTTACGCCGCGCGCAGCTTGATACGGATGTACATCCAGATCAGGTTCTTCATTGAGCAATGTCCTGCGCCTGCGTTGGATGGTCCTCATACCTATGCCACTTGGACGTGGCGCATCGTAAGAGTGCGGACCTTGGGGCTGGGTCTTGTGTCCATCCGGCTCTGCATAGACGCGTGATTCGTTTTCGAATACGCCTGTTGACTGGTTATAGGTGTAGATAACCGCAGACGAGCCGGGGATGACACGGATGGAACTTTCCGCGATCAACTGGAGGCTGATGCCCAGATCGCCCGCATCATTCGAACCGATGTGGTTGATCGCCCCACTGATCTGATTCAAAATCTCGAGCGCTTCGAGTAGACGAGTATCTGTTTCGGGGGATGGAATTTGTGGTTGCATGGTCAATTTCCAATCCCTATCAAGCGACAGGCGAGTTGAAAGCCGAAGTAAAGCAGGATCAATCCACAGGTCGCATTAACGAAGCGGAAAAAGCGAGGTGTGATAAATTGACGTCCCCATGCGACCAGTCCAGCCATGAAGAAACACCAAAGAAAAGAGCCGGTCATAAATGCAATGAAAAAAGTAATGAAGTGAGGAATATGAGGCCCGCCCGGAATGCCCGCAAATGCAGTTGCGCCGATGCCTGTCCAAAAAACGATATTGAACGGATTGCCAAGTGATAGCAACGCTCCAGTGGCAAAATCCCCGCGTTCGGAGGCAGATACACTGGTTAGTTCATATTCTATACGAGCAGCGTTGAAAGCATCCCATGCGAGCTTTATCAAAAGCATAATACCGATCAGACTCAAGATGATCCTTGCCGTGTTGTTTTGGACAAGGAATGCCAATCCAGTCAATGCGATCAATGACCAGGTCGTGTCACCAACCAGCGAGCCAAACTGTACGAACAAGGCAGGGCGGAAGCCGCGCGCAAAGCCGCGGCGTATCGTCTCGGCGGTGATAATACCGGGCGGGGCACAAAAGGCGATCCCAAGAATAAAAGAGGAAACGGCAAGTGACATCATATTCAGTATTATAACTTGACCGCCAACCACTCCAGTGGTCGGCGGTCATCATAAGGAGGCAGACCCCGAGTTCGATCTGTAGAGTTTCGTTGTCAGTTAACAGTCGAAGTACAAAGTGAACTCGTATGGTGTCGGGCGAATGCGGACCGGATCGACTTCAACCTGGCGCTTGTAACTGATGTAGGCTTCAAGCAGATCGGTAGTGAATACATCGCCTTGAAGCAGGAAGTCGTGATCGGCTTCGAGGGCATCGAGCACCGCGCTGAGAGAGGCCGGCACCTGCTTGATGAGCTTGGCTTCCTCGGCAGGGAGTTCGTACAGGTCCTTGTCAGTGGGATCACCGGGATCAATGCGGTTCAGGATACCATCGAGACCAGCCATCAAGATGGCAGAGAAGCACAGGTATGGATTGCTGGATGCATCCGGCGCACGGAATTCAACACGCTTGGCTTTGGTGCTCTTGGTCACCGGGATACGGCAGATGGCAGAGCGGTTGCGCTGTGAGTAAGCGAGATTAACAGGCGCTTCAAAGCCCGGCACCAGGCGGCGGAAGGAATTGGTGGTAGGTGAGGTCAAAGCGAGGAGAGCGGGAGCATGTTTGAGCAAACCACCAATATAATACTTGGCGGTCTGTGAGAGACCCGCGTAACCAGCCGCATCATAGAAGACATTCGTATCGCCCTTCCATAAGGAGGAGTGACAGTGCATACCGGAGCCGTTATCACCGGAACAAGGGCTTGGGCATGAAGGTTGACGGTCTTACCGTTCTTGCGGGCAACATTCTTGGCGATATATTTGTAGACCAGAAGCTGGTCAGCCATGCGGGTCAGTGTAGTGAATTTCATACCCAATTCCGATTGACCAGCGGTGGCGACTTCGTGGTGATGGACTTCCATCGGGATGCCCGCTTCTTCGAGCGCCATCACGATCTGACCGCGGACACCTGAAAGTGTATCAGTAGGCGGGACGGGGAAGTAACCGCGCTTGGGTGAGATCTGTCCACCGAAGTTTTGGCGATCAGAGCGACCGCTGTTCCACCAGCCTTCATCACTATCCACGTGATAGTAGGATTCGTTTGTACCGCTTCCATAGCGGACGTTGTCGAAGATGAAGAACTCAGCCTCGGGTCCAAAGAAGACCGTATCGGCGATGCCGGTCTGTTTGACGTAGGCTTCGGCTTTCCGGGCAACGTAACGCGGGTCACGCTCGTAGGGCTGGAGGGTGATCGGGTCGTAGCACATCACAGGTGAGGACAAGGGTCGGGATTTCGGCAACAGGATCAATGAAGGCGGATTCGGGATCGGGCATCAGGAGCATGTCCGATTCGTGGATTTCCTGAAAGCCGCGGATGGAAGAACCATCAAACGGCACGCCTTCTTTAAAGAGGTCTTCATCGAGGCGGCGTACGGGAATTGTGAAGTGCTGCCAGGTACCGGGCAGGTCAATGAAGCGGATATCCACCATCTTGACCTCTTTCCCCATCTTGATTACATCAGCAACAGTTTTTGCCATTTTTCTTATCTCCTTGTTCTTTGATATTAATTTGTTCGATAATTACGTGGGTCATTGTAAGGGGAGCGGGGAGTACTCGTCCATTACCCAAACGGAGTATATTTGGCCCTTTTTGTGCGTTGATGAGTGAAATGATTTTTAATTTCATGACCCGCTTGTGGAAGATGGATTCTACAGCAACGGTATAATTACTATAAATGAGCAATCACTTCCAAAATATCGCAAAACGATTCGGGACATCCTTCGATGTGATCGAGCCGCACTTGAAAACTGCGCTCGCCTCCGCCGCTGACCCGGATCACACTCTCATTTATTTGGAACGTCTTCTGGAAAGTGCAGACGAATCTTTACTTCCCGCCCTTATTCAAAACCCACGCGTCATCGAAAGTCTTGTTACGATCTTTTCTGGCAGTCAATTCCTGACCGAGATCATCCTCCGCAATCCCAAAAATGTTCATCTGCTTTATCAGCGCAATTCATTGACCCAGCGTAAAAGCGCGGAGATGATCCACGTGGAAGCGGCGAAGATCATCAATGAAATGCCGGATGAACAAAAACTGGATGCCATACGCCGCTATCAACGCGGAGAGATCCTGCGCATCGGCGCCAGCGACCTGCTTGACCTCTACGACCTGCGCACAGTAACAGGACAGCTCTCCAATCTCGCCGATGGACTTGTCCGTGCCTGCCTCGATCTCGCCAGCCAGCAAAGCGGGATCAGCGCCAACGATTTCGTTGTCATTGCGATGGGCAAACACGGAGCCGAGGAACTCAACTACAGTTCCGATATTGACCTGTTGTTCGTTGCCGCAAATGATCCGATTGAGAAACTAAAACTTGGCGAACGCCTGATCGAGAACATCGGCGAAGTCACGTCCGAAGGTTTTCTCTACCGTGTGGATATGCGCCTCCGTCCGTGGGGCAGGGACGGCTTCCTGGTTACCACGCTCGATGGTTATCTTCAATACATTCAACAGAACGCGCGCTTGTGGGAAAAACAGGCGCTCCTCAAAGCCCGTCCCATTGCGGGCGATACAACCCTCGGTGAAAAACTCCTGGCACAGACTGAGCCATATATCTTTAGCCATGAGCCTGAAGAAGTGCGAGCCAGTGTCTTTTCAATGAAGCAACGTACCGAACAAGTCCTCCAACAAAAGGGGCGCGACTGGGGAGAAGTGAAGTTGGGCGAAGGCTCGATACGCGATGTGGAATTCGTCGTTCAATATCTTCAACTTGCCTATGGCAACCACCATCCCGATCTGCGCGGGCGAGCCACGCTTCAAGTCCTTCCGCTTCTTGTACAACACAACTTACTTACCGATGAAGAGGCTCGCATCCTCGCCGATGGCTACACTTTTCTCCGCACCATCGAGCATTACATTCAGGTCCTGCACTACCAGCAAACCTACACCATGCCGTCCGATCCTGAAGCGCTTGCTCTCCTCGCGGGTCGCCTTGGCTTTCCCAATACGCAAGCCCTCACGCATCGTTACGAGGAACATCGCAAAGCCATCCGCACTATTTATCTCCGTCGTGTTGGCAACGAACCCATCAAAGAGACCCAGCCTCAAGTTGTGCAACACATCGCCCGCCTCGGCGCCGATTATGTTGATTCGTTCTCCAACGAAGAGATCCAACACCATGCTGATCTTGCACGCGGCGTCAACGAACAAACACCCGCCATTGTCGAAGCTCAATCTGTCAGCAAAGATATGTGGCGCGTCACCCTTGTTGGCTACGATTATCTCGGTGAACTCTCCATCATCTGCGGTCTCTTTTTTGTTTTTGGATTTAATATCGTGGATGGGAATGCCTTCACTTACGAACCCTTGCCCGATACACCAGCCTCATCCCGTCCGAAATTCAATCGCTTCGACGATTCCACCCGGCGTCTGTCTCCGCGCCGAAAAGCCTTATCCACCTCCGAGCCCGATACCCGCCGCAAGATCGTGGACGTTTTCACCGTAGAGGCAAACCCGTTCATCCACCACGATGCTTCCGTTTGGGATACCTACACTAACGACCTTCATCATCTCTTGCGAATGATGCGAACAGGTCAACGGCGTGAAGCGCGCGGTGAGCTGGCTGTCCGTGTGGGGCAGACGTACAAAAATATTTCGAGTAAGTTGACTTTTCTGCCGCCGATCAATATCGAAATCGATAATGAAACCGACGAGCGTTATACCATCCTCCGCATTGACTCACCGGATACCTTTGGCTTCCTCTACGAATTTACGAACGCCCTCGCCTTAACCCATACCTACGTCACGCGCATGATCGTGCAATCCATCAGCACGCGCGCGCAGGATATTCTGCATGTTACCGACGATAACGGTAATAAGATCACATCCCCTGAAAAGCAACGTGAACTGCGTACTGCCATTGTATTGATCAAACACTTCACGCACCTGCTCCCGCATTCGCCCAATCCATCATCAGCGTTGCTGCACTTCCGGGAATTCCTCGCCGAACTCTTCAAACGTCCCAACTGGACGGACGAGATCATCTCCATTGAAAGCCCTGATGTATTGAATGCGCTTGCACGTTTATTGGGCGTCAGCAACTTCCTCTGGGAGGATTTTCTGCGCATGCAATACGCCAACCTCTTCCCACGTGGTCAAAGATATGGATGCCCTTTCCACTTCCAAGCCCAAACCACAACTCGAAACCGAATTGGCAGATGCGCTCGAAAGCGACAAAGTGGGCGACATCGAATATGACGATTGGCGCGCGGCGTTGAATGCTTTCAAAGACCGTGAACTTTTCCGCATCGATATGCGCCATATCCTCGGGCTGACCAAGGAATTTGAAGACTTCTCCACTGAATTGACTGATCTCGCTGAAACAACATTATGCGCCACCCTTGCTCGTTGTGACTCTGAACTGCGCGCTATCCACGGCGATCCGTTTTTGGAGGATGGCGAGCTATGCGGCATGTCACTCCTTGCCTTGGGCAAGTGTGGCGGACGTGAACTGGGTTTCGCCTCCGATATTGAATTGATGTTCGTGTATGCGGGCGATGGAAAAACAAACGGCGCTGAAGCTATTGATACGGCGAACTTATTTTGAGAAACTTGTACGCTCCGTGATCAACACCATGCAGACCCGTCAGGAAGGCATCTTCCAAATAGACCTGCAACTGCGTCCTTATGGTAAAGCGGGGAGCATGGCTGTCCCACTTGGCTCATTCCGTGCATACTATGCACCAGATGGAGCAGCTTGGGCATACGAGAGACAGGCCTTGGTCAAGATGCGACCGATGACAGGCGATGCCGAACTCGGTGCAGAGTTATGCAGACTACGTGACATCTACGCCTACGAAAGTGGTCCCTTCGATGTAACTGCCATGCGCGCCATGCGTGAGCGGCAAGTCCGTCATCTCGTCACGGGCGGCACATTCAACGCCAAGTTCAGCCCCGGTGGGTTGGTGGATATCGAATATCTCATTCAGGGCTTACAGATCAATCACGGCGCGCAAGACAAATCACTACGTCTGACCAATTTACGCGAGGCAATGACAGCGCTGCACAATGCCGGAATTCTTTCAGATGAGGATTACACGCGTCTGCGAAAGGCGCATACTTTTCTGCGCTGGTTGATCAACTCACTGCGGGTAGTACGCGGCAATGCCAGGGATGTGACCGTCCCGCCATTTGGCAGTGAAGAGTTCATCTTCCTCGCCCGCCGTCTGCGCTATGAACAAGATGTGGAACATCTCCGCAATGATCTGACCCGCTACAATGCCGATGTGCAGGAGATCAATACGAGGCTTTTAGGGTAATCAATTTGGAATCAACAGCTTGCTGTTGATAAATAAGAAATACGAGAGCAAGCTCCGACTCCACACGTAAAAACAAAGCGGCGGGGATATTCCATTCCCAGCCGCTTTGTTCATTCCAAATAGTGCAAACGTAGCTGCGACTGCCGGGACGATGACCCAGCGCAGCCACTTGGTGGAACTAAAGTAAAAACTTTTTCATTTCTTTCTCCTTTATAAAAACGTTACGGTATATTGCCATGCTGCGTGTCCTGGCGCAGTGACAACGCCGCCAAATATCCCAAATTATTTTTCTCCCGTCGTGCAGATGCGTCAATCGCTGGAATTGTATGCGAACCTGCGACCCTGCAAATCGATTCCACATGAATCCTCACGCCCAAACATTGACCTGCTCATGGTTGCGCGATGGAACTTGTCCGTGCGCCGGAGCAATTCGATGTCATCGTCACAACCAATCTCTTCGGCGACATTTTGAGCGACGAAGCCTGTATGTTCGTTGGCGGACTGGGCGTTGCATCCTCCGGCAATATCGGAACGGAAGCATCCGTCTTCGAACCAGTTCATGGAAGCGCACCGACCATTGTTGGCACAGGCAAAGCCAATCCTATTGCCACTTTCCTTGCCGCGGCGATGATGTTGGATCATCTTGGTGAGAATGGATATGCAACATCATTGCGAAATGCAGTTGAAACTTGTATAGCGAATGGTCAAGTCACGCCTGATCTGGGCGGTACGTTGACTACGAGTCAAGTGACTGAGAAAGTAATTGAATATTTGTAATTTCATAAATATCTCGGTGGTCGAGTAGGGCGAAGCCCGTATCGAGACCACCACGTAAGCAAAATAATTTTAGTTAGTGGTGGTTTCGATACGTCTTCGGCTGTCGCCTCAGGCTACTCAACCACCGAGTATGGATAAATAAGGAGCACCTATGATCCGAGTTGGTTTTTTATACACACGATTGCGAGCAGAGGAAAAATACCTCCTCGAAGCATTGGAAAAACACGAAGGCTTGAACTCGTCCGCATCAACGACGGCGACCTGTTCTTCGACATATCCCGCATCCCCGAACCTGTGGATGTCATGTTCGAGCGTTCGATCTCGTATTCACGCGGCTTGTATATCTCGAAGATCTATGAAGCCAATGGCGTGAAGGTGGTCAACACATCACAAGTGGCGGAACGCTGCGGCGATAAATATGTCACGAGCCAAATTCTTGTGCGGGAGGGAATCCCAACTCCCAGAGTGCTGATGGCTTTTGACGAAGAGTCAGCTTTGGCGGCGGCAGATGCGATGGGCTATCCATTTGTGATGAAGCCCGTTGTCGGTTCGTGGGGACGTCTGCTCGCCAAAGTGGATGATCGTTCCACAGCCGAAACGATCATCGAACACAAAGCGACGCTGGGCGTAAATCATCAAGTCTTCTATCTTCAGGAATACATCAACAAACCGGGACGTGATATCCGAGCATTTGTGGTTGGTGAAGAACCGATCTGTGCCATCTATCGCGCCTCCGAAAATTGGATCACGAATACAGCACGCGGTGGTGTTGCAACAAATTGTCCGCTCACGCCCGAATTAACGGAGATTTGTCAACGAACAGCGCACGCAATGGGCGGCGGTTTGTTGGCAATCGATGTATTTGAAACGGATAACGGTTTGACTGTGAACGAAGTGAATCACACGATGGAGTTTCGTAACAGCATCACAACCACCGGTGTTAACATCCCAGCCTTGATGATCGAATATATTCTGTCGCAAGTGCGAGTAGGTGTTTAATAAAATTTGCCACGCATGGAGTACGCCGAAGACACTTCGTGGGCAATCACAACTTACAGAGTAGCTGATATTGCTTCGGGATTCGCCCTAGAATGACACTGACTAATAAGAATTTTTCGGACACATTGACAAGGAAAAAGTAAAACTCACTATTGACATATTTCATGTGGGTGGTAGAATACCGCCCAATATGTTTCAACCAATTGCAGTTGCCCGTCCGCGTCGTCCGATACCCACTTCCCAAAGAAGGTTGGGATCGTTTTGATTGACGGCGGCTCGCACGCAAACCTGCGCTGAAACATGGCGTAGTGTCAACCAGAAACAGCCATCCTTCACGGATGGCTGTTTTTTTATTTCAATATGGAATCAGGGAGCTTGCTCCCGTAAATTCGCTAGCAAGCTGGCTGATTCCATATAAAAACAGGAGTAAGGACATGAGTTCCAAACCGAAACCGCAAGTCAACAAAGTCGTCCTCGCCTATTCAGGCGGCTTGGACACGTCCGTCATTGTGCCGTGGTTGAAAGAAAACTATGGCTGTGAAGTGATCTGTTTCTGTGCAGATGTGGGGCAGGGGGATGAAAACCTGGCGGCTCTCGAAGAGAAAGCCATCAAGAGCGGCGCCAGCCAGTTTGTTTTGCATGATATGCGTGAAGAATTTGCATCGGATTATTTATTTCCCATGCTCAAGGTGGGCGCTGTCTATGAACATAAGTATTTATTGGGCACATCGGTTGCCCGTCCTTTGATCGCCAAACATCTCGTGGATGTTGCCCACGAGTTTGGCGCCGATGCCATTGCGCACGGCGCCACCGGGAAAGGCAATGACCAGGTCCGTTTTGAACTCACCGTCATGGCGCTCGACCCTCGCCTGACAGTCATCGCTCCCTGGCGTGAATGGGATATCCGCTCACGCGAAGATGCGATTGCATATGCCGCAAAGCATAATGTCCCTGTCACTGCCACGGTCAAATCCATTTACAGCCGCGACTCGAATCTTTGGCATCTCTCGCACGAAGGCGGCTTGCTCGAAGATCCCTGGAATGAACCTGAAGAAAGCATGTACCAGATCAGCACTTCACCTGAGAACGCTCCCGAACAAGCTGCATATGTGGAGATCGAATTTGAAACCGGTATCCCGGTCGCGGTCAACGGCGAAAAACTTTCACCTGCAAAACTGATCGAACGCCTTAATGCCATCGGCGGCACGCATGGCATCGGTCGCGTTGATCTTGTAGAAAATCGCCTTGTGGGTATGAAATCACATGGCGTTTACGAAACTCCTGGCGGCACCATCCTGCTCTATGCTCATCGTGAACTTGAGTCATTGGTTCATCGACCATGAGACCATGCGCTTCAAGGAAATGGTCGCATTGAAATATGCCGAACTCACTTATAACGGTTTATGGTTCACGCCTTTACGGGAAGCCATTGATGCCTTCGTCGATTCCACACAGGGACCCGTCACTGGCACTGTGCGCCTCAAACTTTATAAAGGCAATATCATCTCTGCCGGACGCAAATCCAAGTTCAGTCTCTATCGCGAAGACTTTGCCACGTTCGGTCAGGAAGATGTCTACGATCAGAGCGACGCCGAAGGTTTCATTCGCCTCTATGGTCTCAGCCTCAAAGTGCGCGCCCTCAACGGCTTGCCTGTCTCTGGCATGAACATGCCCAAGCCCGATTATTCAAGGTTCAAGAGAGACTAACCGATGACACTTTGGAGCGGACGCTTTTCATCCAAACTCAACGATCGAGCATGGGATCTCAACACCTCCCTGCCGTTCGATCAGCGTTTGGCGATTTAGGATGTGAACGGAAGCATCGCATGGGCGTCTGCTTTGCACAAGGCAAACATTCTTTCGGATGAAGAGCACGCTTCGATCTCCCGTGGGCTTGATTTGGTCAAAGAAGAATTTTCTTCGGGAAAGTTTTCCTTTGCCGAGTCTGACGAAGATATTCACACCGCCGTCGAGCGCAGACTTGGCGAACTCATCGGCGCCGCGGCTGGCAAACTGCACACCGGACGAAGCCGCAACGATCAGGTCGCAACCGACTTCCGCTTGTGGATGCTGGATACGCTTCCACTTTTGGATGATGCCATCAAGGGATTGCAATCTGCCCTTGTTGAAATTGCAGAAGCACATCAATCCACGCTCATGCCCGGGTACACCCATTTGCAACGTGCCCAGCCTGTGACCCTTGCTCATTGGCTTCTCAGTCATTATTGGGCTTTGCAGAGAGATATTGAACGCCTGACAGGATTTACGTGACCGAGTATCCATCTTGCCATTAGGAAGTGGAGCATTAGCCGGAACCGCTTTTGATATTGATCGTGATGAATTAGCAAATATTCTTGGCTTTGATTCACCAAGCCAGAATAGCATTGATGGTGTCTCCGATAGAGATTTCGTGGCGGAATATTTATTCTGTTGCAGTCTGTGTGGAATCCACTTGAGCAAACTCTCGGAGAATATGGTGTTGTTCACGACGGCTGAGTTTGGTTTCATCGAATTGAGCGATGCGTTCTCCACGGGATCAAGCCTAATGCCACAGAAGAAGAATCCCGATATGTTCGAGTTGGCACGCGGCAAAGCTGGGACAATGATCGGCTTGTTGACAGGATTCATGTCCACGTTGAAGGGATTGCCATCCACGTACGATAAAGATTTACAGGAAGATAAAGTCCCCGTCTTTCAGGCGACGGATACATTGTTAGCAATTCTTCCTGTATTGGCTGGCGCGTTGAAGACGATGACTGTGAATAAAGAAAGAATGTCTGCCGCGATAGATGCTCCATGCTGGCGACTGATTTGGCAGATTATCTTGTGCGCAAGGGGATGCCGTTTCGAGAGGCACATGGGTTTGCAGGGAAAGCTGTCAGAGCCGCGGGCGAGAAAAAGGTTGGGTTGGATGAGATGCCGCTCGAAGCGTATCAGGCACTCAGTCCAATGTTCGAAGCGGATGTGTATCAGGTCTTTGACCCGATGCAGTCCATCAATCATCGAAATGCGATTGGCGGCACAAGTCTCCAATCGGTAAAAAATCAAATAAAGAAAATCAAAGGAGTTTAATCATGTCTACAGTTGTATGCCCCGAATGTGAAGCCCAGATCGAGTTGGGCGCTGGTACCGAAGTTGGTGAAATTCTAGTGTGTTCTGATTGCGGCGTGGATCTTGAAGTGACTGCGCTTGATCCTGCCACGGTGGAACTTGCGCCCATGGAACAGGAAGATTGGGGAGAATAAATTCTTGTAGTGTTACGACGGCTTTGATTACGCTTCGTGTCCGAACTACGGAGATCATTTATGCAACCACGATTGAAGATCGGTGTCCTTTATTCCCGTGTGCGTGTGGAGGAGAAGTGGATCTTTGCCGCGATGGAAAAACGCGGCATTGATTATGACCGGCTCGATGACCGTGCCATCCATTTCGATTTGAGCGATCCGACAGCCCTGGCAGCAATATGACGCGGTGCTGGAGCGAAGTATCAGTTACAATAGCGGCTTATATGCATTGCGGTTGTTGAACGCCTTCGGCGTGCCGACGGTCAATACCGCGTCGGTGGCGGAGATCTGCGGCGATAAGTTGATGACGAGCGCGTTCGTTCACGCGTGATGGTGTGCCGCAACCGCACAACATGACGGCATTCACACCCGAAGCCGCGTTGGAAGCCATTGAAGAGTTTGGATATCCGGTGGTGTTGAAGCCCGTGGTCGGTTCGTGGGGACGCCTGCTGGCGAAGGTCAATGACCGCGATGCGGCGGAGGCGGTGCTGGAGCACAAGGCTACGCTGGGATCGGCGCAACATTCCGTGTTCTACATTCAGGAATATATTGCCAAACCCGGGACGTGACATCCGCGCCATTGTGATCGGTGAGCGTGTGTTGACGGCTATGTATCGCAAGTCGGAGCATTGGATCACGAACACGGCACGCGGTGGCGAAGGCGAGCTGTGTCCCATCACACCTGAGATCGAAGATTTGTGTCTGCGGGCGGCGAAATCCGTGGGCGGCGGTGTGCTGGCGGTGGATTTGATCGAACATCCCGAACGCGGGTATCTGGTCAATGAGATCAACCATACGATGGAGTTCCATACCATGCAACCTGTCAGCGGCGTGGATATCGCAGGCGAGATCGTGGAGTTTGTGATGAGCGTGGCGAGAGTGAAAGCGGATGCGGTGTAAGCGGATGTGAACGGTAACGGATGCTGAACGGATGAACGGATGCACGGATAGAAACGGACTTGTGTACCTGTCTACTTGTTTACTTATGATCTTATAAAGGAGCAATTATTGATGACTACAGTTTCTATTATTGGCGGATCGGGTTATGGTGGGGGGGAGTTATTGCGCTGCTGTTGAACCATCCGCAGGTGGAAGTGAAGCAGGCGACTTCGCGGTCGCACTTGGGTGAGTATCGTCTATCAGGTACATCCCAATTTGCGTAAGCGGACGCAGCTTGAAGTTCACTGATCCCGCCACGCTGGAGCCTGTGGATGTGTTGTTCCTTGCCCAGCCGCATGGACAGGCACAAAATAACATTGAGGAGTATGCAAAGTTGGGCACGAAGATCATTGACCTGGCGGCGGACTTCCGTTTGCGGGATGCGGCGTTCTACAAGGAATGGTATGGCGAAGACCATGCCGCGCCGGAGTGGTTGAGCAAGTTTGTGTATGGACTTCCTGAATTGCATCGGGAAGAATTGAAAACAGCAAATTATGTCAGTGGAGTGGGGTGTAATGCGACGGCGAGTAATCTGGCTTTGTTGCCGCTCGTCAAAGCAGATTTGATCGATTTATCAGCACCTGTATTTATTGAAGTGAAAGTTGGCTCTTCTGAAGGTCGGGGCAGAGGGGAACTGCCGGCTCACATCATGCAGAACGTGCCAATGTGATCCGGACTTTTTCTGCGTTTGGTCATCGTCACACAGCGGAAGTGATTCAAGAGTTGGGCGTGAAGAACGTCTCGTTGACGATGACGGCTGTTGATTTGGTGCGTGGTGTGTTGGCAACGGCTCATGCGAAAGTGAAGCCGGGCGTTGCCAACAAGGATTTATGGAAGGCGTATCGAGCGGTTGCAAACGAGAATCCGTTCGTGCGTGTGGTGAAGGAACAGCGCGGCATTTACCGAGTCCCTGAGCCGAAGATTTTGGCTGGCTCGAATTATGCGGACTTGGGTTTTGAGTTGGATGAAAGCACGGGTCATGTTGTGGCGATGTGCTGCCATTGATAATTTAATGAAGGGCGCATCGGGCACGGCGGTGCAGTGTATGAATTTGATGATGGGCTGGGATGAGACAACTGGTTTGGAGTTTGCAGGGTTGCACCCAATATAAAGAGCAATCCGATGGTCGAGTAGCCCTGCTGCACCTGCCGCAGTCACAGGTGAGCGTTCGTTGCGAAGGGCGTATCGAAACCAGCAATAACAATTATGAATGTGATTTTATGATGTGGTCTCGATACGTTCCTCGCTATCGCTCGGAACTACTCGACCACCACTATGAAATTGAATATATTTGAGTTTATGACCGAATCAATCACAGTAATCAAACTTGGCGGCACGGATGGCGTGGATTTTTCTGCGATCTGTAAAGATGCCGTCGAGTTGTTGAAACAGGGCAAACGGCTTGTGCTTGTGCATGGCGGTTCTGCGGAAGCGAACGCGCTGGGCGAAGGACTTGGCACGCCGCCGAAGATGATCACGTCGCCTTCGGGGTATACGTCTCGCTATACGGATCGGAAGACGCTGGAGATCTTTTTGATGGCGGTGAATGGCAAGGTCAATTCGTTGTTGACGGAGCAATTGCAGATGTTGGGAGTCAATGCGTTCGGTTTGTGCGGACTCGATGGAAAGTTGATGCAAGCCACGCGGAAAGAATCCATTCAGAGCGTGGAGAATGGTAAGCGCAAGATCATCCGCGACGACTATACAGGCAAGATCGAAACGATCAACAGTGAATTATTACTTATGTTATTGAACGCCGGATACCTGCCTGTGATCGCTCCTGTGGCTGTGAGTGAAAAAGGGGAAGCGTTGAATGTGGATGCGGATCGAGCCGCGGCGATGGTCGCTTCTGCGCTCAAGGCGGAGTCGTTGATCCTGTTGACGGCGGTGCCGGGACTGATGAAGAATTTCCCGGATGAGTCAACGCTCATTCGGCAACTGCCGCAGAGTCAACTACCGGCGGCGTTGGAAGCGGCGCAGGGTCGCATGAAGAAAAAAGTTTTGGGCGCGGAGGAAGCGCTCAAGGGTGGAGTTGGTCGTGTCGTTATATCCGATGGAAGAATTGAAAACCCGATTACATACGCCTTGGATGGAAACGGGACGATAATCCAATAGTAAAGGATGGATGCCATGAAGAGAGATAACCAGCAATTGGGTCTGCCGCCCAAACAGGGATTGTATGACCCGCAGTTTGAACATGATGCCTGCGGTCTGGGCATTGTGGTCAATATCAACGGCGAGAAGTCGCATCGGATTCTCGAGCAGGCGTTGACCGTATTGGTGAACCTGACGCATCGCGGGGCGCGTGGCACGGAACCCAATACGGGCGATGGCGCAGGAATTGTGATACAGACGCCGCACAAATTCCTGAAGAAGAAAGCCGAACGCCATAACTTCACCATTCCCTGAGTTGGGTCAATATGGTGTGGGCATGGTCTTCCTGCCGCCCGATTCGAATCAACGCCGCGCCATCGAAGTGCATTTTGAAAAGATCATTGCGGCAGAGGGACAGCGTGTGCTGGGCTGGCGAACGGTGAAAACAGATAATGCTGAGTTGGGCGAATTTGCCAAACGCGGCCGAACCCAAAATGCGGATGGTCTTTATCGGTCGCAATCCAACCATCATTGATGATATGGATTTCGAGCGCAAACTGTATATCATCCGCACGACGCGCTGAAAAAGAAATTCGATATGGAGCGCAATTCGAGGGCGGAAAATATTTCTACGTGGCAAGCCTTTCGTACAAAACGCTCGTTTACAAAGGGATGCTTGTCTCTGACCAACTGCCCGGATACTTCCCCGATCTTTCCGACCCCGATATGGAAAGCGGACTGGCAGTTGTCCATTCCCGTTTCAGCACGAACACCTTCCCCAGTTGGGAGCGTGCCCATCCTTATCGTTATGTTTCCCATAACGGCGAGATCAACACCGTGCGCGGCAACGTCAACTGGTTGCGGGCGCAGGAAGAATATCTTGAGTCATCGTTGTTCGGCAGTGAACTGAAGAAGGCTCTGCCCATCATGCAACCCGATGGCAGTGATACCGGCATGTTCGATAATTGTCTTGAGTTGTTGACTCTGGCTGGTCGTTCGTTGCCTCATGCCATGATGATGATGATCCCTGAGCCGTGGTCACGCCATGAAAGCATGCCCGATGAAAAGCGCGCCTTCTATGAATATCACGCCAACTTGATGGAGCCGTGGGACGGTCCCGCGGCGATGTGTTATACGGATGGCATTGTGGTGGGCGCGTCGCTTGACCGCAACGGTCTGCGCCCGGCACGTTATTATGTGACCAAGGATGGTCAGGTCATCATGGCTTCGGAAGTGGGCGTGATCGATGTTCCGGTGGAGAATGTTGCCTACAAAGGACGCCTCAAACCCGGACGCCTGTTGTTGATCGACACCAAAGAGGGTCGCATCATCCGGGACGAAGAGATCAAGGAAAAACTGGCGGCTGAACATCCCTACCGCGACTGGTTGAACAAGTATCAGGTATCTCTCGAAGACCTGCCCAAACCCAAAGCGGAATTCATTCCACAGACCGACCATGCTTCGGTGATGCAACGCATGAAAGCCTTTGGATATACCGATGAAGACCTGAGCATGCTCCTGACACCGATGGCGAAGGATGGGGTCGAGCCATTGGGTTCGATGGGCAATGACTCGGCGCTGGCTGTCCTCTCTGAAAAGCCCAAACTTCTCTATAACTATTTCAAACAACTCTTTGCGCAGGTGACCAACCCACCGATCGATGCCATTCGTGAAGAACTGGTCATCTCCACCGAAGTGATGGTCGGCGCGGAAAGCAATATGCTTGAGCCAACGCCACAGAGTTGTCACCAGATACGGCTGGAAATCCCGTTGCTTACCAATGAGGATATGGCGAAGATCAAGCACGGCAAGATACCCGGTTTTGCATCCATCACCTTGCCGATCCTGTTCCCTGTGGGTTCAGGCGGCGCGGGATTGGAGACAGGCGATGGAAGAACACGTTCAAAGCTGTGGATGCCGCCATTGCCCGCGGTTTCAACCTGATCGTCCTCTCCGACCGCGGCATGGACAAGGACAATGTCCCCATCCCGGCATTGCTGGCGGTGGCGGGGATGCATCATCATTTGATCCGCCAGGGCAAGCGCACGCAGGTGGGTTTAATTCTGGAAAGCGGCGAGCCGCGTGAGATCCATCACTTCGCGGCGCTGATCGGTTATGGCGCGACGGCGATCAATCCGTATCTGGCGTATGAAGCGGTGGAAGACCTTGTCATGCAGGGTGTGCTCAATGGCGCAGAACCGAAGAAGGCTGTAAAGAATTATATGAAAGCCTCCACCAAGGGCATTGTCAAAACGCTCTCGAAGATGGGTATCTCATCCATTCAAAGTTATTGCGGCGCGCAGATCTTCGAAGCGATCGGTATTCATCAGAGCGTGATTGACCGGTACTTCACATGGACGCCCTCCCGTATCGGCGGCATTGACATTGACATCATCGCGCAGGAAGCGGAGATGCGCCACAAGCAGGGTTATCCCAAACGCCAATTGATGACGAACGTTTTGCCGACTGGCGGCGAGTATCAATGGCGGCAGGATGGTGAGTATCACCTCTTCAATCCGTTGACGATCCACAAATTGCAAAAGGCAGTTCGCAACAATAGTTATGCCGACTTCAAGGAATACTCGGCATTGCTCAACGCTGAGATCGCACAAAAGGGAACGTTGCGCGGTTTGTTCGAATTCAAAACAACCGAGCCGATTCCCATCGAAGAAGTGGAACCCATCGAAGATATCATGCTCCGCTTCAAGACCGGGGCGATGAGTTATGGCTCGATCAGCAAGGAAGCGCACGAATCCCTTGCCATTGCCATGAACCGCATTGGCGGCAAGAGCAACACCGGTGAAGGCGGTGAAGACCCGGAACGTTATATCCCCATTGCCCAACGGCGACTCGAAGAACAGCGCCATCAAGCAGGTGGCTTCGGCTCGCTTTGGTGTGACCAGTGAATATCTGGTCAAAGCCAAAGAGTTGCAGATCAAGATGGCGCAGGGAGCCAAGCCCGGTGAAGGCGGTCAACTGCCCGGACGCAAGGTGTATCCGTGGATCGCAAAGGTACGTCACTCCACGCCCGGTGTGGGACTTATCTCGCCGCCGCCTCATCACGATATTTATTCCATCGAAGATCTGGCTGAGTTGATCCATGACTTGAAGAATGCCAATCACGAAGCACGCATCAGCGTCAAGCTGGTTTCAGAAGTGGGCATCGGAACCATTGCCGCGGGTGTGGCGAAGGCTCATGCGGATGTTGTCCTCGTCAGTGGTCACGATGGCGGCACGGGCGCTTCGCCGTATAGCAGTATCAAGCACGCTGGTCTGCCGTGGGAGTTGGGTCTGGCGGAAACGCATCAGACTTTGTTGATGAATAATCTACGCGACCGCATTGTTGTGGAAACGGATGGTCAATTGAAGACCGGTCGTGATGTGGTCATTGCCGCGTTGTTGGGCGCGGAAGAATTTGGATTTGCAACGGCTCCATTGGTTGCGCTCGGATGTATCATGATGCGCGTCTGTCACCTGGACACCTGTCCTGCGGGCGTCGCTACGCAGAACCCTGAACTCCGCAAGAACTTTGCAGGCGACCCGGATCACGTGGTCAACTTCATGCGCTTCATTGCAACAGAGATGCGTGAGATCATGGCGCAACTTGGTTTCCGCACTGTGGACGAAATGGTCGGTCACTCCGATGTCTTGCAGATGAACAATGCGCTTACACATTGGAAGTCCAAGGGACTTGATTTCTCCAGCCTGTTGTACCAGCCCGATATCCCCGAGAACGCATCCCAGACCTGCAAGGTGAAACAGGATCACGGACTTGATCGAACGCTGGATGTGAAAGATCCTGCTCGACCTGTGCAAACCTGCGCTTGAAAAGGGAGAAGCAAGTCCGTGCGGAGTTGCCGATCCGCAACATCAATCGCTCGGTCGGAGTCAGGCTTGGGAGTGAGGTGACGCGTCGTTACGGCGCGGCAGGCTTACCCGAAGATACGATCCGCTTGTCCTTTAAGGGGTCGGCAGGTCAGAGCTTCGGAGCATTCGTCCCCAAGGGAATCAGTCTCATCCTGGAAGGCGATACGAACGATTACGTCGGCAAGGGATTGTCTGGCGGAAAGATCGTTGTGTATCCGCCCGTGGGTTCGACGTTCGTGGCGGAAGATAACATCATCATCGGCAACGTGGCATTCTACGGCGCAACCGGCGGCGAGGCATATATCCGAGGGCGGGCGGGTGAGCGTTTCTGCGTGCGCAACAGCGGTATGGAGGCGGTGGTCGAGGGTGTGGGCGATCACGGTTGTGAATATATGACCGGCGGGCGTGTGGTGGTGCTCGGCGGCACAGGACGCAACTTTGCGGCGGGTATGTCTGGCGGCATTGCGTATGTGTTCGATGAGGAAGATGAACTGCCGAAGCGCTGCAACAAGGAGATGGTCAGCCTGCAAAAATTGACCGACGCCGCTGAGATCGAAGTGGTGAAGTGCATGCTTCAAAAACATGTCGAAGCCACACAAAGCGATTTTGCAAAACACATTCTCGAATCACTGGGAGGAAAGCCTGCCCAAGTTCGTGTGTGTGTTGCCCAACGACTATGCCCGTATGATGCAGATGGTGAAGGACGTGGAATCATCCGGGATTGAGCGGTGATGAAGCAATGATGGCGGCGTTCGATTTGAACATGAAAGATGTTACCCGCGTGACTGGTAATTAAAGATTCTTGTACCGCGAGGAGTTTATCTCGCTTTTGCCAGGCGACATAAGTGTCGCGGTACGTTTCAATTGGAGAATAACAATGGCGAAACCAACTGGATTTATGGAATACCCCCGCGAGCTTCCCGCCGACCGTCCGCCGCAGGAACGCATCAAGGACTGGAAGGAATTCCACCTTCACTTTGAAGATACCAAATTACAGGTGCAGGCGGCGCGCTGTATGAACTGCGGCATTCCGTTCTGTCACACCGGCGGGCTGATCAGCGGCATGGCTTCGGGTTGCCCGATCAACAATCTGATCCCCGAATGGAATGATCTCGTCTATCGCGGCTTGTGGAAGCAGGCGTTGGATAGTCTGCTCAAGACCAACAACTTCCCTGAGTTTACCGGGCGTGTGTGCCCGGCTCCGTGTGAAGGGTCATGTACGTTGGGTATCAATCAGCCCGCCGTCACGATCAAGACCGTTGAGCAATCCATCATCGAAAAGGGATTTGAAGAAGGCTGGATCGTCCCGACTCCGCCTGAACTCCGCACGGGAAAACGAGTTGCGGTCGTAGGCTCGGGTCCCGCGGGACTTGCATGTGCTGACCAACTCAACAAGGCTGGTCATTGGGTGACGGTTTTCGAGCGCGCCGACCGCATCGGTGGTCTGCTCGAGTATGGCATCCCCAACATGAAGCTGGATAAAAAGATCGTCCGCCGCCGTGTGGACTTGATGACCGCCGAGGGAATCAAGTTCGTCACGAATATCGAGATCGGCAAGAATTATCCCGCCGATAAACTGCTTGCAGGAATTCGATGCCGTCGTGTTGTGCTGTGGCGCGACCAAGCCTCGCAACCTCCCCATCGAAGGACGCGATCTCAAGGGCATTCATTTTGCCGTCGAGTTCTTGCATGCCAATACCAAAAGCCTGCTTGACCGCAAGCATGGTGATACGCAAAGTTACAACTCTTTCAGTTATCCGTATGTCTCTGCCGAGGGCAAGGACGTGGTCGTTATTGGCGGCGGTGATACCGGCACCGACTGCGTGGGCACATCCATGCGACAGGGATGCAAGAGTCTCATGCAGCTCGAGATCCTTGACCGTCCTCCTGAAACACGTCAGCCGAACAATCCCTGGCCCGAGTGGCCCAAGGTCTATAACCTCGATTACGGGCAGGAGGAATACAAAGCCGTGCATGGACAGGACCCGCGTCAATATCTTTTCACTGCCAAGCGTTTCATCGGCGATGAGGATGGCAACGTGAAGGAGATCGAAACCGTGCAGGTGGAATGGGTCAAGGATGAGAACGGACGCTTCAGCCCTCGCGAAATCCCGGGCACGAATCAGATTCGACCCGCGCAGTTGGTCCTGCTTGCGATGGGCTTTCTCGGTCCCGAAGACACGCTGGCTGAAGCCATCGGCGTGGAACGTGATGCTCGCAGTAATATCAAAGCCGAGTATGGAAAGTTCGCCACCAACCTGCCGGGCGTCTTCTCCGCCGGTGATATGCGCCGTGGACAAAGCCTCGTCGTTTGGGCGATCAACGAAGGTCGCGGCGCGGCGCGTGAATGTGACCGCTTCCTGATGGGCGAAACGGTTTTACCGTAAAAGAATTATTAGACCCTAAAGGTTTCTACGGCAAATCACGTATATGTTTTGCATAAATGCTGAACAAGAATTTCGTTATGGTTTGTAAAGAAAACCTTTAGGGTCTCCACCTGGAAATATATTTTAATGATAAAACTTGCAACTTTAGTTTTAGAAGATGGAACCACAATCGAAGGTCAAGCCTTCGGCGCAGAGACTGACGCTGTGTTCGAGTTAGTGTTCAACACCAGTATGACTGGTTATCAGGAAATTCTCACTGACCCGTCCTATAAGGGACAAGGTGTGTTGTTCACTGTTTCCCATATTGGGAATGTAGGCATCAACCTCTTCATGGAAGACGCGTTCGAGATCGATGTCGATGCATTGGCGGATGGACTAGGGCGAGTCGTTGTCGGGGCGGTGATGCAACATATCGAAGAAGCAGGCGTCCATTCGGGAGATGCGGCGTGCGTCCTGCCTCCGTATAAAGTCAGCGCGTATCATCAGGGCATCATGCAGGAATACACCGAGCAGTTGGGGCTGGCGTTGGGCGTGCGCGGATTGATGAACGTGCAGTTTGCGTTCAGAGGGATGAAGTGGTGTGCGTGTTGGAGGTGAACCCGCGCGCCTCGCGGACCGTGCCGTATGCCAGCAAGGCGACGAATTTGAATTTGGCGTATGTCGCCGCGCAGGTGATGGCGGGGAAGACGTTGCTGGAATTGGGCGTGACCGAGGAACCGCGCGTGGATGGATTCTTCGTCAAGGAAGTGGTTCTGCCGTTCAAGAAGTTGCCAGGCTCGAGCGCTCTGCTCGGACCTGAAATGCACTCGACAGGCGAAGTGATGGGACACGCCTCACGCTTCGGTCATGCGTTTGCCAAATCGCAGATCGCGGCGGGTGTGGGATTGCCACAAAGCGGCGCGGCGCTGATCACGGTCAATGACATGGATAAAAGCGCGGGCTTGAAGTTCGCGCGCGATATGCATCGCATGGGATTTAGTCTGTATGCCACCCCAGGCACGGCGGACATGTGCATGAAGGCGGGCTTGCCTGTGGAAGTTGTCGAGAAGGCGATGGATGGTTCGACCCAGATCGTTGACCTGATCCGCGGTGGAAAGATTTAATTCGTGTTGAATACGCCGCTGGGTCCGCATGCGCACACGGACGGAGTTGAAATCCGCAAGGCGGCAATCGCGATGAACGTGCCGTTGCTCACGACTCTTTCCGCGGCGATGGCGGCGGTCTCTGCGATTCAGGCGCTGGGGAAGAAGGAATTGAAGTATCGAAGTTTACAGAGTCATTTTGGAAAACTAATTAATAGCTAATATTTAGAACACTATTAAGAGCCAAATCAAGTAGGCTAACTAAGCATACATTTTTCATTTTTCTGGAAACGTTGTGATAGAAAGACTGACATAGGATTTGCCTTTTGCCTTCCCTTTGTTTTCTGCCCAACGATGATGCAAGGGATGATTTTGATCACTATATCTAGGACCAAGTATGATACGTTTTGTCTTCTTTATCGCGAGGTAATTTATTTCCCATGATTTAGTGATTGGATTATATAAGAATTTCGCTTCCTGAAAAAAGTCTTTATGATTTGACTTAATGACTGTAGTTTCGCCAAAATAACGAGATGAGCACTGGTAAATCTGGTAGGATTCGTTAACCACAACAAAACCTACAACCAGAGGTCACCAATGCTCCCCTTGATTGTACAACACTCCGAAGGACTGACGAATTTTGTTCTTGCACTGCAACTTGCACTTTACCAACCTCAAATACGACATCTGCTGGAAATTGTGGATACCCTGATCGTCTGCAATCAACGCAAGACGCTCAGTGGGCTATCGCGCCTGCTCCATCATTCCGTCGATCCTAAAGCATTGGCAGACTTCTTTCGAGAAAGTCCCTGGAGCATAGACCAGATCAGCCAGCCGCGGAAGAAATTCATGCTTGCCAAAGTCCTGGAACTGGCACAAGCGGCTGGGATTGTTCTCAAGATCATGGTCAGCCTGGATGACAGTCTGGGCAAGAAGGGCAAAGCCACAAAACATCTGGACGCCGTCGATCACCACCATAACCACACCGAAAGTACCCGCAAGCGACAAGCGTGGAGCAATGGCTACGTGTATGTGGAACTGCATGTACAAATCGGTCCCTTCGGCTTTCTGTTTGACACACGCTTGTATCTGCGGGAGAAGAAGGTCCGCAAACTCAACCGTTCGCGTGGCAAAGAAAAGCGACTGTCCTATCGCAGTAAGTACAACCTGGCGCGTGAAATGCTGCTGGAATTGGACGCTCTGCTGCCTGAAGGCAGCCAGGTGTATGTGTTGTTCGACTCCTGGTATGCCTCTGCCAAACTGATCAATCTCTGCCTGCGCAAGCAGTGGCAGGTGATCTGTGCCCTCAAATCCAATCGCAAAATCGAGAAGCAACGCATCGACCGCTACAACCAAACGCTCAAGCACAAGCCTTACCAGAAGATCACGCTGGAGGCTGTAGGCGACCGCCAT
Source organism: uncultured Chloroflexia bacterium (assembly GCA_963753655.1). Taxonomy (GTDB): domain Bacteria; phylum Chloroflexota; class Anaerolineae; order Anaerolineales; family Villigracilaceae; genus Defluviilinea. The sequence continues at coordinate 11,421 of CAVWDB010000011.1, read as the reverse complement.
GCACCCACCTACCATGTCCGCACGGTAAGCGGACACCTCGAAAAGGTGTCGCAGGAAGTCTACGTTATCCTCTCAAAAAAACGCCCCGGGGATCCCCGCCCCAAGTACTTCCTCTGTACAGACACCCGCCTTACGGCTGAGGAAGCCTTGAAACTCTACCAGAAGCGTTGGCCGGTGGAAGTCGATAACTTGAATCTCAAAGAAGTCCTGGGTCTGGGTGACTTCCGTTTGCAATCCTTCGAAGCCATTCAGAAGTGGTTCGCTGTGGTGACCTTGGCAATCAATTACCTGCAATATACCGCCATGCTCACCTATCGCCCAAAGCAACCACTTCCTTCTCTGGCGGAATGCAAACGCCTCCATCAACAGGCGCATCTCAATAATTTGTTACGTCGCTTGGTGACCGAGATCAAGAAACAACCGCAGCGGGTGAAGGCGATCCTGCAAGCCTTCCTGCCCATGCAGGCTGCGAGCACCTGACAGGAACCGAAGCACTCCTGTTCCCGGTGATTGGGAAGACATCAGTTTGTCTTCCTGTCTTTTTGCTTCCCTGAACAACTCAGGATATGTCGTATTTTGATTAGTTTTTTAAGGTTCAACGCTAACTTTTGGCGAAACTACAGTTTATGATTCTCTTGTAACCAAGGCATAAAGTTTTGGTAAGCTTTCCCAAACCTCTGGCAATCGTTCTCTGTCGGCTTCTTCAACAGCAGCTTCTACAATAAGAGATGAATTTGGAAGCGGAATTTCCAAATATCACATCGATTTTTTGACCATTTCGTTGTTTTAAGTAGTAGCTTGAACTTTTCTCTTATTGCCTTGAGCAGTGTATGTCCAGCACTTATTGTTTTATCCGCTAATACTTCACCAAATCGCGTGAATAAAACCACCAGAGATTCCTCCAATAAGCACCCAGATTACTGCAACAGGTATTCTCCTATTTACGAACGACAATTTTTTGTTGGTCGAGTATAATCTCATTGAGCCATTCGATTAATGGACGAATTTCATTTGGAGAAAAATTTACTTGGTCGTATGCAACTTCAAGAAAAGAAATAGGAATATATTCAGCTGAATTTATCACTTGTGGATCAGGTAATACTATATTGCTATTTACTAGCTCTTCATAATCTTCGTCATCGAAAATCTCGCCTTCTCCAACTAGCTCATACTCACCATCATCTCTTAGTCTGACACTTGTTGCTTTCGCAATACCCAATGGTGGCAAGGTTGTTTGATGATCCCAACTAAGCCAAATCGTTTGTTTTTCAGAAGCAAACTCTTCAAGCAATTCCTTTGCGAATCGCTCACCATGAAGATCTACATGCGTTGTTGCCATTGTTGTAACAAACTGTTGTCGTTTTTTCATAGATCACTATCCAGAATATTTACTACATCTCAAATAGATGATGGAGCATTATAGAACGAGGTGAAGAAAAAGACAACGAGGGAAGTGGGGTGGACCCCTCTCCCGTCTCCCCCAAGGGGGAGAAGCTCAGACCACTTGGAATGATGCTTTACCTTGGAAACACGACAATCGGTGGTTTATAGAGTGGCCGTATGGGGAGGCAATTTGAGAGTAGATGTCAGTGCGCGTGTGGCTCTTCGTAATAAGGACAATCATTTTTCAAATCGTGCCTGAACTTATTTTGTTCTTTGATAATTGAAATAACGCTGCCTTTAATACTTGCCATGAAATTTTGGCAGTGTGCTTATCAGGATTAAAGCCAGAACTCATTTGTTGATAGGGATGGATGTAATTTCTAAAATCTCTTAACGAGTGACTATACTTCTTTACATCTTCTGCAAGGAGACCTACTTCATATGTCACATCAATGAAATTGCTTAACGTCCAATCTGGGTATTGCTTTACTTTCCCATCTTTATCTTTTGGTGATGATTTTGATTGATTGAATTCTTTCGGATATTTCAGTGCAACTCCAAGTAAAACACCCTCAAGTGTGCTGCCTGCAAGAAAAATCACAGAAAGCGGCGCTCTTGCGGAAAGACATTTTTCAATTTCATCTATCCTGAGCTTCAAGACCTCTGTAACAGTTCCATCTAACCCGATACTTTCAAGGGAAATCTCTTGAAAATCTCTTTTTAGAAACTCGTCTTCGTTGGGCGCAGGCTTACTCTCGTCAAATTCTATTTCGTCAAGGCGAGCAAAGCGTAACTCTACCCCGTTTCTAACAACCTTCCATTTGTCGAACGCAAGATACTGATTGAAGTCATTTATAAATTTATCTAGTTCTCCAGCACGACCAATAAAGTTTACAGGAGCAAATACATTCTTGATGCAGTTATCTAATTCCGGCGTACCATTTATTTTTGCTAATTTTTCGTCAGTGTATGCCCACCTTGATGGAAACCCTTGTCCATATATGTCACTAAAACCTAGTTCATTAAAGAATTGAACTAACTGAGGACCTGAACGATATTGTGTTTCTTCATTAATTAATAATCGAAGCTTTTCGAGAGATTTGCTTTTCAGAATTATGTAGCCCTCTAGCAACACTTTAGAATTTTGTGCTAATACTTGACGATAGTTTATATGGCATATGCTAATTTACGTTCCTGCATCCACCATTATAGAACGAGGTGAAGAAAAAGACAACGAGGGAAGTGGGTTTGACCCCTCTCCCGTCTCCCCCTAGGGGGGAGAAGCCCAGACCCTTCTCGAACAAAATCATCCTTGAAAACTAAACATGCCATCAGTGCAGAAAAGATGTCAACTCCGTGCCATCTCCTTTAGGAGTTTCCACAGGGGTGCTTCGCGAAGGGGCAAACCGACATGCCGATCAATTACCATCATCTGGGTGAGGTTTGCCTTGGAAACACGACAATCGGTTGTTATGGATTGTCCGTATTGTTCAGGCTCACGTGAAAATATGCCCGAACTTGATGCCGCACTGGGTTAACTCAGGATCAGGCGCGAACGTTGAAAACTAAGCAGCGAGGCAACCAATAAAATCGTGTCAAGTACAACCAGAACGAGCATGATGATCCCCACCATTTGGGATGTGGTCAACGAGGCAGTCAACTCGGGCGGAAAAAGCCGGACGATCATGGAGATTGCCAAGCCAAGTATGATCAGTCCCAGGAGCATGGTTTGCGATGCCTGGCGCACGGTGGCCGATTTCAGCGAGATCAGTACTCCACCGCTGGCGGCAAGGAGAGTAGTCAGGAAGCACAAAACAAGCACTACTGCAAAGAGGCTGATGGGTTTATAAAATTCCCATTGCCCCGGCCTTTGAGGACAAGTTGACTACCACGTCTCCAAGCAGCAGGCAAAATAGCGTTATCACCCAGTTATATCCAACTGTCACCAGCACCTTGCTCAACAGAATCGCTCGATCAGAGATGCGGCTGGCGAGCAGGGTTTCCAGGGTATGACGCTCGCGCTCCCCGGCGATGGCGTCGCTAATGATCAGGATGACAAACATAAATGGGGTAAAAAGCACAATTAGCACGGGCGCCGAGTTAAGGTTGATCCAGCGTTGGCTGAAGGATAAGGGCAAGATAATCCCCAATACAGCGATATTCAGCAGAGGCCGTAGTAAATCAGAGCGCCCACCCGAAAAGAGAAAATCCTTCCATTCTTTCCAAATCATCGTCCACAAATCGGTCATTGATTTTCCTCCTGCATCAACGTCAAAAATAGATCCTCCAGACTCTCTCCTCCCCTGGAGATATCCTCTATTTCTGCCCCAGACTGGACAATCAGGGTTACGAGGGGCCCTATTTTGTTCTCACCATTAAGCTCAATCATCAGGCGACCATTTTGAATTTCAGCCTGTTTTACTTCTGGACGGGCCTGAAGTAAGGTTAGGGTCTTTTCATTGAAACCTTGTCCAATGATCTCAACTTTGTGTCCACCATTTCTTAAACGTAATTCGTCCGGATTGCCAATCGTAATAAGTTTTCCATTGCGGATGACGCCAACTTTGGCGCATAGTTTTTCGGCTTCTGCGAGGTTATGCGTATTGAGGAAAACGGTGACGCCTTCGTTAGCGACCAGGCTGGTCAGGTCTGCATGCAGTGCCGCGGCCGCTACCGGGTCGAGACCGGCGGTCGGCTCATCCAGGAAAACCAAGGGTGGGCGATGAAAGAGTGCTCGGGCGATGGCAAGTTTTTGTTTCATCCCCCGACTCCAGTTGCCCACCTTTTCCTTGTGACGGTCCCAAAGTCCAGGTGGGTAAGCAGTTCTTTGGCGCGTGCTTTCCGTTCGGGTCCGGGCATGCGGTAGATGCGCCCGTACAGATCGAGATTATCTTCTGCACTCATGCGTTCATATAGACCTGAAAACTCGAGCAGCGCCCCGCTTCTATTACGAATTTCATCCGCCTGTGAACGCGTATCAAAACCCATCACCCTGGCCTGTGCCCTGGGTTGGTTCCAATAGACCCAGGAGAAGATGGATAGTGGTAGTTTTCCCTGCACCGTTTGGCCCAAGAAACCCAAAAATAATTCCGGCGGGTACGTCCATTGACAAGTCATCGACCGCCTTAATCGTTCCAAACGAGCGGCAAAGGTTTTCAGTATGTATTATGGATTTAGGCATTCATTCAATTCCTATAATCGCTCAGGTGAAAAATTCAAAATTGTAAGTTTTATGTACAGCATTATAGAACCAGCTGAAGAAAAAGACAACGAGGGAAGTGGGTTGACCCCTCTCCCGTCTCCCCCCTAGGGAGGGGGGAGAAGCCCAGACCCTTCTCGAACAAAATCGATCCTTGGAAACCAAACACGCCATCAGTGCAGAAAAGAATTCAACTCCATGCCATCTCCTTTAGGGAGAGGGGCAAACCGACATGCCGATCAATCACCATCATCTGGGTGAGGTTTGTTGACAATCGGTGGTTATATAAAATCTTTCATTTCTTATAATGTAACGCAACAACTCCCGAACGAAACGTTTTTTGCCCGACAAGATTTAATGTAAGGTTCTTGACCGATTCGAACAAGCGGGGACCTGCTCCCGCAATGATCGGGTGAACGACAAAGTGATACTCGTCGATGAGATCCCATTCTGCAACTTGCGATGCGATGTTCAGTCCACCGATGAAAATATTTTTTCCTGGTTGTCCTTTTAACTTCATAATCTCTTCTCGCAGATTGGAGTGGAGGAGCGTCGTGTTGTTCCACTCTACGCTCTTCAACGTCGTTGAAAAGACGATCTTGGGCATGGCATCGAATGTGCGTGCGAATTCGTTGATCGTTTTCGTTTCCGATTCATTCACTGCGACATCGTGCCAGTACGGATACATCAAGTGATACGTGTTCCGTCCGAAAATGTCAACGCCTGAATCCTGCAAGAGCCCAGTGAAGTACTCGTGCAATTCATCATCGGCGATCCCTGTTTCATGACCACAGTAGCCGTCTATCGTGATGTTGATCGCAAAAATAACTTTTCTCATTGGTTGTTCTTCTGACATTATTTTAATCCTTGGAAATACAACAATCGGTGGTTATGGATTGTCAATGTAGGGATATTATTGACCAACTGGTGGTTCCCAGAGTTCCACCTTGTTTCCCTCCGGATCGATTACCCAGGCGAACTTCCCGTACTCTGACTCATCGATCTTGTCGAGCACATTACAGCCTTCTTCCTTCAAGACCTTGACCAGCGCGTGAAGATCTGCAACTCGATAGTTGACCATGAACGATGCGGTACTTGGCGCAAAGTGATCACTTTCTTGCGGATCGATCAACCAGGCAGTTGTGCCTGCAACCGGCTTGCCCTCGGCGTCGGTCCAATCGAAGGAAGCTCCGCCCCAAACTTGGACATCGATTCCGAGGTGTTGTTTGTACCAGGCTTGTAGCGCCGGAGCATCTTTTGCTTTGAAGAAGATGCCGCCAATACCAGTGACTCGTTTCATAATTTGTCTCCTATTCGTGAATGGGGTGAAAGGGTGGATTTTCAGCAGCCTAACTATTTATACAGCATTATAGAACCAGCTCAACAAAAAGACAACAATCGCTGGTTATGGATTGTCCGTGCGGGGATGGGTCCGAGCTGGGTTGGGCGATGGAGTATCATAAAAGCTTGGTCAAAGTTATATCTTCGTTGTGAAATCCCAGATGATCATAGAACTTAAGCGCCCGTGTATTCCCTGCCCCCGTCGTAAGCGTGATGATTGTATAACCTTGCTCGCGTGCCCATTGCTCACAAGCCTTGACCAAAGCCGAACCGACTCCCTGACCTTCGACGTTTTCACTCGCGGCGAGTTCACCGATATAAGCCTGAGGCTGACCTGTAAAATGTGCATTGTGTGAGACGGTAGCAAAGCCCAGTCGCTCACCCTGTTCATCCTCCGCGATCAGAACCATTGTCTTTTGGTTGTGTTGCTCAATGCTTTCCGTGAGCCATTCTTCAACCGTTTTAAGCCAGAGTGTCAAATCGCGATACGGCTGCTTGCCAATTGCAAGTCGTGGTGCAAGACTGAGAACGAAACTGCGATCATTTGGAACATATGGACGTACATGTAGCATTTCGCCTCTCCTGTATTTTGCCATATCATTTGCCAAGCTGTTTCATTCTCTTGACAGACGCCTGTACCAACTCTTTCAAAACCTTCCTGTCCACATCGTCCAGCTTCTTGATATACAGACATCCCTTGCCAGTCTTATATTTCCCCAGTTTTTTTAGCAGGTCGGCGTGTTCATCAAAACCATGCATCAGGTACACCGTCAGGGCTTGCTTGCGAGGGGAAAAGCCAGTCAACATCCAATCGCCTTCGCGTCCGCCAGCACCCTTGTAGTGATAACTGCCAAAACCGACGATGCTCGCGCCCCACATCTTTGGCTCCTCTTTGGTGACCTGCTTCATCAACTTGAGGATCTCGAAGGCGTCGTTCCGTTTCGCCTCGTCGTCGACGCTGTTGAGGAATTTCTCCACATTTGCATCGTTCACCTTGGTTTTGAGTTCATTCTTTGCCATCTCAGCCTCCAATCATTAAACATACTCAGAGCTATGGTTCCAATTATATATACTTTGTTAGCCTCGCTCTGAATACCAGTCCAACACTCGTAAGGCGTGCAGTGTGTTCCAGCGGCTCGGACTTCCCTCATCCTGATCCATCTCGATAGGCATTTTTCCAGGATACTGAACTTCGAGCAGCCACCTGCCATCGCCGCCACGCTTTGATTCAACCAAATCAATTGCATCCGCCACACGCTCATCGGGTGTGACGCTGGCGCGGCGCAGATAGTCGAGTCCGCGTAAAATATCGTAGTGCCACCAGGTTGGGAAGGCGAATCGGGTAAATGTGATGCTGCCTTCGCGATTGCGCTCGATCACCTCGCCGGTTGAAAGTCGATGAAAGAGGCGGCGCTCGAGGAGATATTCCTGTCCACGGAGGCGAGCCTTTTTCACATTATTGTTAGTCCCGCCCGCGAGTTCGTATTCAAGCAGAGCTTCCAGCACACAGATCGTGGTATTGAACGATGAGCGCGTCGAACCTCTCTCAGCCTCACAGTTCCAGACCCAAATGGGTGAATATCCCAGGGCGGGTCTCCAATACCATTGACTGATTTCATATCGGTAGTAGAATTGCGCCCAATATGTACTTGGCGCTTGCCTTACCACCCACTCGTCGTCCAAAGCCAACATTTTTTGAGAAGGTCAGTCTTTTTGTTGGATGATGGAATAACAAACACACGCAACCATATACAAATCTACACAAACAGCCTGCCTTCTCGGCGGGCTGTTTTTATTCTTCATATAATCGAGGACGTTATGCAAAACATTATTGATATTGAAAATGAACACACATCGGGACTCTACACCAAGCAGAATTTTGTCATCGTACGCGGACAAGGCGCGTCGCTGTGGGATGCGGACGGAAACGAATACATCGACTGTTCTTCTGGACACGGCGTCGCCAATCTCGGTCACGCCAACCCCAAAGTTGCTGAGGCGGTCTATAAGCAGGCGTCTACGCTGATAACGCTTTTCGAGACCTTCCCCAACGACCAGCGCGCCATCCTGATGGAAAAACTCACCGCGCTCACTCCCGGCTTGGACAGAGTCTTCTTCTGCAACTCAGGCACTGAATCCGTGGAGGCGGCGGTCAAGTTTGCGCGCTTGTCCACAGGTCGCAGGGGGATCGTCGCGGCGATGCGCGGTTTTCACGGTCGCACCATGGGCGCGCTCTCTGCCACTTGGAACAAGAAATACCGTAAACCTTTTGAGCCGCTTGTCCCGGATTACAGTCACGTCCCTTATAACAATATCGAAGCGCTTGAAAAAGAAGTGAACGACCAAACCGCGGCTGTGTTACTTGAACCCGTTCAAGGCGAAGGCGGAGTTTATCCCGCTGACCCTTCCTACATGGAATCTGTGCGTGAGCTATGCGACCGGACCGGTGCATTGCTCATCATGGACGAAGTACAGACTGGTTTTGGTCGCACCGGTATGATGTTCGCTTATCAACATTATGGCATCACGCCGGATATGCTGTGCGTTGCCAAGTCCCTTGGCGGGCGGCGTCCCGATGGGCGCGGTGTTGTTCGGTAAGTCTGTGCAAAATCTCGCACCGGGATTGCACGGTTCCACATTTGGAGGCAACCCGCTTTCGTGCGCGGCGGCAAATGCCGCATTGGATGTAATTGCGGAAGAAGATCTCCCGCGCCAGTCACTTGTTAAAGGTGCGTATTTTCGAGATCGGATGCGTGAATTAAATATACCCATCATCCGTGAGGTGCGCGGTTTGGGGTTGATGATCGGCATCGAACTGAAGAAGAAAGTCGCTCCATATATCAAGGCTCTGCAAGAGCGAAACATTATCGCATTGAACGCAGGGCTGACGACGATCCGTTTGTTGCCGCCATTGGTCATTACCTATGACCAACTGGATCAGGTGGTTGATGCGCTGGCTGAGGTACTGACAATGGAGTTGGTAGCTGAATAAACGGACTCTGTCACGGACAGAAACGGACTTTAAGCGGATGACTGACGCAGATTTTGAAACGTTAGTTGGTTTGGTCTCTCAATACAGCCCATCGGGGCAAGAGCGTGGAGCGGTCGAATGGTTGGTGGCGCGCATGAAGTCGCTGGGGTATGACGATGCCTTTGTGGATAATGGTGGGAACGCTGTCGGTGTGATGGGGCAGGGATCGAAGCAGGTTGTGTTGCTAGGTCATATTGATACAGTGCCTGGTGAAATTCCTGTTCGGGTCGAACCCTCACCCTCAGTCCCTCTCCCACAGGGAGAGGGAAGAATTTTATATGGTCGCGGCTCTGTAGATGCAAAAGGTCCATTAGCTTGTTTTACAGATGCAGTGGCAAAGGTGGGAGTCAAAGATAGCTGGCAATTCGTTGTGATCGGCGCGGTGGAAGAGGAGCGTGATTCGGATGGGGCGCGCTTTGTTGTAGATCAATACAAACCAGATTTTGCAATCATCGGTGAACCCAATCACTGGGATCGTGTTGCGCTGGGTTATAAGGGCAGCGCATGGGCAAATGTGACCGTCAAACGCAGACAGGTCCATACGGCCAGCGGCGAAGAGACCGCAGCGGAAGCAGCCGTTGAAGTTTGGTTGAAGATCAAGTCACATGTCGATTTATATAACGCCGATAAGTCAAAAGCTTTTGATAAGTTACTACTTACATTACGAGGCATGGAATTTGATTCCAATGATTTCGAGCAATGGGCACGTTTGAAAATCGGATGTCGTTTGCCAGTGGAAGTTTCGCCAAAAGATTGGTATCTTATACTTAATGAGACCCTAAAGGTCTCAGAGACCTTTAGGGTCTTAATCGAGCCGATGGGTTTTGCCTTGCCAGCCTGGGGATGTGAGAAAAACACTTCGCTGGTAAGAGCTTTCTTAAGTGGAATCAGGTCACAGCGTGGAGAGCCGCGTTTTGTCTATAAGACGGGAACAGCCGATTTGAACATCGTCGCTCCCGTGTGGAAATGTCCGGCGGTTGTATATGGTCCCGGCGATTCGAGTTTGGATCACACCCCGAATGAATATATCTCGCTCGATGAGTATGTGAAATCCGTTCAGGTGTTGAGTGAAGTTTTGAATACATTGGTCAAATAAGAAAGCACACAATTCAACGGATTTATTTTCGCGCTTATGCCTTCCTTTCAAGAGGCAGTATAATGACGAACAAAATTTTACATCGAGGTATATATGATTAACCCTGTAATTTTTACGTTCCATATATTCGGTTTTGAATTCTCGCTGCGCTGGTATGGCGTGATTGTCATGATTGGTGTAATTGTTGCTTCTTTAATCATCGAGCGCGAGCTAAAGCGCCGCGGCGAGAACGGCGACAGAATCTGGGATGTGTTGGTTTGGGTACTGCCGATCGGTATTGTGGGTGCGCGCTTATGGTATGTAGTGAATGCCACCATTGGCGGGAATCGGTATTATGTTGAAAACCCCTTCCAGATCATCAATATCCCCCAGGGCGGTTTGCATATTTTTGGCGGCTTTCTATTTGGCTCCATTGTTCTGATCACTTATCTTCGTAAGAACAAACTCGACCCGTGGTTGTTTCTCGATTCGGCGGGACCTGCGATGTTGATCGGGCAGGCGATTGGGCGTATCGCGAACTTTATCAATCAGGAATTGTATGGTCCGCCTACTACCCTTCCGTGGGGCATTCCCATTTCTGCTGAACACCGGCTCTCTCAATTTGTGAGTTTGCCAGACACTACTCGTTTCCATCCAACCTTTGCCTACGAAATGATATGGAATATTTCGACAGCCAGTCTCTTACTTTGGCTCTCACGCCGTTATGAAAAACAATTGAAACCCGGAACCATCTTTGCGGGCTGGCTGATCGCGGCAGGCTTTGGACGTACCTGGATTGAATTTTTTCGTCCCGACCAGCCAAAAATTCCCGGATTGGGAATCAGCTATTCCGCTATTGTCTCGGCTCTAATGGCGATTATTGGAGCTGTCATGTTGCTGGCGCGCTATAAGGCGGTCAATCTTGAACTCGCTGAAAATTGGGAGGATGAGTATCAGATTTCAGGGCAGGAAGAAGCGCCGCAGGGTGAGGTTGAGGAAATTGTGGTGGATGAAAACCCATCTCCCTCTCTAACAAAATCATCTACCGCCAAGACGAAATCCACTGTTAAAAAGAAATCTGTAACAAAAACCACGATTCGAAAAGTAACCCCCACTGCAAAGAAATCACCTGCCAAGGTTGTAAAAAAAACGACGCGATCCAAAAAATCTCCATAAAAGCGGATAGAATGCGAGCCTGATTGTGGTAAAATTTTGCCCGCATGCGGGAGTCGCCAAGTGGTAAGGCATCAGCCTTCCAAGCTGATATTCGTGGGTTCGAATCCCATCTCCCGCTCTGGGTGGTGGTTAGCCATTAGCGTTTAGCAAAAAACTAGCTGCTAATGGCTAATTGCTAATAATTTACCGGGCCCATGGCGCAGTGGTTAGCGCAGG